>CAVZMQ010000007.1:0-243977 GCA_963776365.1 Candidatus Acidiferrales bacterium
ATGCGTTGGTCTTAGTACGTCCCGTAGAACCGGCAGCTCACGAAGTGCTTTGGCTTCTCATAGTGCTGGGCCCCGTCTGCCTTACCAAGCGGACGCGCAATGTCCTGCGGGCGATATCGTGAACCTTTCTCCGAGAGCCGGAACGAAATCCGCACATCTGGTTCGATGAGCGGGGTGTGCAGACGGAAGCATGGTCAGGCTATTGAGGCACCGACAGACGAAAGTGTCGGCGACGGATAGGCTAAACCTAAACCACCGCGTCACACCTCGACTCTACACATCTTGCTCCTAGGCTAGTACGCCTTCGGGGGAAGGCTAATTTTTGAAGGTGTCACGGGTGTTGAAGTGCCAGTCTCTAAGGATTATCATCGCCCTGATTTTGCTCGCAATTGTGGATACTAACTCGCGAGGTTTGAACGTCGATGGAATCTCCTGAGCAATTCATAAAGTATGTACATTGGACGCCAGTTGAGAAGAAAGCAGCCCGAAGAGCTTTTGACGAGGCCCTAGGCCGTAACCTTTCGGCGATCATTGCGGAGGCTAAACGCAGGATGGTGAACGTGGCCGGTCCTTCTGATCTCTGGGAGTTGGAAGCGTACCTCACGGAAAGCCGGAAAACCGTAGATCGGGTTTATCAATATCGATATTCGGACTTGCTCCGGGTATTCTCAGTCCTCATGCGGGACGGCTGGCTGAAGGAGGCAGATTTGGTCGGCTTGCAACCAGATAAGATTGCTGACATCAAAGCCTTCGCAGAGTCCTTGCGCAAGATGTTCAATGAAAGCTCCTGAAACATGGAGCCGTCACTTGGGTTCAATTCCGATGTGATCATTTACAGGTCGACCAATTGAATTTGCATAGGGCCCGCGTCCGCCGCAACCGTGGGCGGCTTCCTTCAAGTGCAAGTCGTTGTATCGAAAGCGCGCAAACACACCATGCTCGTGCGTGCGCCTTGCCCGCTCGCGCTTCCGATACAACACGTAGGACATCTCGGGACTTGACGGCATATCCGGTGCTGCGCGATACAAACACCGTTGACATAAGACACAGACATCCACCACCTCATCGGCGAAGTTGACTGTGGACGACCTCCTCCGATGAGTCTGAAATCAAAATTGGTTATTCGTTTCCCTATTGCGCTTGTCACTTTCGGAACTTTGCTGTTCCTCCCGGCGGGTTCGTTCCGGTTTTGGCAGGCGTGGGTTTACATCGGGATTCTTTTCCTGCCCGGTCTCTTGGTTTTCGTCTACTTCTACAAGCGCGATCCACAAGTGCTCGAAAGAAGATCGTTGCTTAAAGAGAAGGTGCCCGAACAAAGGCGGATCATGGGCCTGATTTACGTTACGTGGCTGGTTGCGCTTCTGTTGCCCGGCTTCGATCACCGTTACGGCCGGTCGCACCTGCCTCTGTGGTTGGTGGTCCTATCGGAGGTCATTGTCTTAAGCGGATACCTAACAACATTCTGGGTGGTGAAGAAAAACCGTTTCGCTGCTCGAATAATTCAGGTCGAACACGAACAAGAGGTCATTTCCAACGGGCCGTATCGCGTCGTTCGACACCCCATGTATTTGGGCATATGCATAATGTGGTTATTCACCCCTCTGGCGCTTGGCTCGTATTTCACACTGCCCGTCTTCGCTTTGCTCATCCCCTTAATCGTCCTCCGCCTGCTTAACGAAGAAAAGGTTCTTCGTCAGGAATTGGCTGGCTATACCGAATACTGTTCGCAAACTCGATTTCGCCTCGTGCCGTTTGTCTGGTGAGATTATCGGCTACAAAAATGTGAAAAAACAACTTGACCGCCTTACTCAGAAGTCTGCTTTTCGGCGTTATCAGGCACTCACTGAACCGGACTGAACCGGTGAAAATCTTCCCAGAATCTTCTTTGATTGGTATTTTTGACAATTCCTTCCATTTGCGATTGCCGGGACACTGGCGCACGAGTGGAGTCAGACTTGGCCCCCTCAGCCCGTTCGCTCACCCAGGCCCACTTACTCGCAGTCGAAAGGAAGATCGAATGAGTTCGTTCTGGAAGTCAACTAAAGCGGGATTATTCGTTCTGGCGTTGGCGGCATCGTTTTATTCGACCCGGGCGAGCGCCCAGGTGCTAGCGGACGTGAGCACCACCGCGCCGCAAACAAAGGATCAGAACAAGGATGCGGAAGAGAGCCCGGATGAGGGCTGGCATTTCGCCGTTACTCCCTATATCTGGTTCGCCGGGATTCACGGGACCACCGGAGCGCTTGGCCATGACGCCAGCGTGCATGCGGATTTCAGTGAAATTTTCAAGTATGTCAATCTCGGCGCGAGTGGTGTTTTTGAAGCTCGCTACAAGCGCGTGATCATGCCCGTCGATTTCATGTGGATGAAGCTGTCCGACCACCGCTCACTTCCTATCAACGAGGTAGCGCAGTCTGTCAAAGCGCAAATGACGGAAACCATGCTTACCCCCAAGATCGGGTATCGAATCGCCGATGGGAAGAGAATGAAAGTGGATGCGCTGTTCGGGTTTCGCTATTGGCATCTTTCCACGGACCTCACCTTGCAACCCGTGCAGATCGCAGGTGGCTTTTCTCAGTCGGCGAGTTGGACGGATGCAGTTGCTGGCGGGCGAATTACAGCAGCGCTCACGCCCAAGGTTTCTGCAATTATTTTAGGAGATGCAGGCGGAGCCACCGCGAGATCGGATTATCAGGTTGCGGGAGCCCTGGGTTACAAGCTCAGCCGTAAGTGGGTTTTGCTGGTTGGGTATCGCTATATCCACGTGAATTACCGCCCGAATGGAAATGCTCAATTCGTCTACGACGTCTACATGCCCGGCCTGGGATTGGGCGCGACCTACAACATTAAGTAAGAGGGGCATAAGCTCGAGCTCCTGTCCAATCCTCATAATTGATTGTCCGATGCCTCCGGGCGCCTCGTTTCCGGGGCGTCCGACAGAATCGGCATCGATCAGGCGACGCAGACCAGAAACATCTTACTGGACGTCGGCGGCAGTCGGGTATCGGGTGCGCCGTGAAAAGGTGCTGGTCCACAGCGGGAATGAAGTGCCAAAGTGAGCGCCGACTCGGCCTCGAGAGTCAGGCGCTAAACCAGCGTGTGCAGAAGAACTACCCGCTCAGAAGTCTCTCTCCCGTGTGACCTTCCAGGCACACGCTGACAACACGAGGCTCAGAGCACAGCTGAGAGTGATTCCGCCCCACTGCATGTGCCCACGAATCAGGTAGGTGTATTCGTCTTTCATGGGCATTGGAAAGATCGCGTCCTGCAGACTCAGCCGCTTGAAGGACTCAATGACGCGTGTGCTATTATTCACCGCAAAGACGAGCGCAATTCCGATTCCGGCGCTGGTAAAATCTCCAGCAAAAAGCACTGACGCCAGCAGCCCAATCGAGTAAAAGAGCATTCCGCCGAGTCCGAGACGCAAGCCCAGAAGGAACGCGTCACCGACCGGAAAGTCGCCACCGGACAGTGCGGCGATGACGGGAACCGCAAGCGCAGGGATGAGGGCGGCAGCCATCGATTGAAGAGCGCCGTTCACAGAACGATACAGAAACCATCTGGTCCTGCTAACCGGCAAGGATAAGGTATAGTCCACAGTCCCAACCGACCGCTCCCGGAGAAGACCGCCGAGTCCTAGGAACATGGCGGAAAAACCCCAGAATAGAAAGAGCGCGCCCCGGATCGTTCGCACTCCTGCCTCGTGAAAGTCCTTCGACTCGATGACCACCTCCTCGGCCTTGGCGTTGTAGAACACGCTGGCACTGGTCACCACCAGCAGTGCGACAAGGATGAAGAAAAACCGCGAGCGCGATTCGCGCCAGACTTTACGAAGTGGCATGGTCTTCTTTCACCTTCTCGAGGAACAGCTCTTTCAGGCCGACGGAGTGCACGTCAACAGCTTTCGCGCCGAGTAGTGGGCCAAGCGCGGCAATCTCGTCAATGTTACGGCTCGCAAGAATACTTATAGTTCTGCCTTGCACGATGACCCGGTCCACACCCTCCCGCCTGAATGCTTCCGGAGGAGGAGGATCATCGAATACGAGATTGACACGTCGAAACTCATGGCGGAGGTGGTCTAGCGAGCCCTCGAGGATGACTCGCCCTTTTTCGATGGCTATGATGTGATCGGCGATTTGCTCAACCTCCGCAACCTGATGAGACGAGAAGAATATTGTGGTGCCGTCAGCCGCCTGCTGCACCAGGCTCCGCAGCATCTGTTCGGTCATTACGGGATCGAGACCCTCGCTCGGCTCATCAAGGATGAGGAACTCCGAATGGCGGCAGAGGTTGAGTAGAAGGCCCAGCTTCGTGCGCATGCCCTTTGAGAGAGCACTGACCTTGTGATTGAGGGGAAGTTCAAAATCCGAGAGCAGTCGTGTTTCGGTCTCGACGCGCCATGTCGGAAAAAACGGACGGGTGAATGCAATTATCTCCCGCACAGTCATGTACGAGTAGAGTCGCTTATCCTCACCGAGAAAACCGATGCGGCGGCGAACTGAGACTGACCCCGCGGGCTCGCCAAGTACCGTCGCCTCACCGGACGTTCGACGGATCACGTCGAGAAGAATCTTTATTGTAGTGGTCTTGCCCGAACCGTTCCGGCCTAGGAAACCCACGATATGCCCTCGCGGAACTGTCATCGTCAGACCTGCCAGCGCATAACTATTCCCGAATCGCTTGGTAAGGTCCCTCGTTTCGACGGCAGCCTTCATCGTCTCGCGGCCTCCTCGATCCATTCCGCTTCAAACAGGCGACGGCTCTCATCGTCGCTAAAACCCATACTCCTGAGCTTTCGTACTGTTTCCTTCACGACAACGGAAGCTTCCCGAAACCTGCGGAGCCGCGGTTTTGCTCGGTTGCCTTTCTCGACGTATGCGCCAGCCCCGTGCCGGAGCCGGATCAGGCCCTCCTGTTCGAGCTCGTCATATGCCTTCACGACCGTGTTCGGACTGACGACGAGCTCCTCGGCCAACGTGCGAATCGCGGGCAGCTGGTCTCCCTCAACCAAAGCGCCAATTTCAATCGAGTGCCTGATCTGCTCGACGATCTGCAAATAAATCGGAACCCCTGAAGACGGATTTAGGCGTATCAGCATGCTGTCACTGTACCACAGTAATGATACAGTGTAAGTCTTTTCCTGTGCCCAGTCAAAAATGTCAATGTTGAATGTTCAAGTCCTGGTAAGTCGGTAATGTGCTAACCGGACATCTTCGTGCTAAAACTCACTTCTCCCATAACGGCAGCGTTAATCGGGCATACTATCCTCCAGAGCAATCGGGCCGGAGGTTGCGGTCTAGCGTGGCAACAAGGGTGTGGATGGATCCGTCTAATCGATGGCCAATGCGGAACAGGAAGACGGATATCTGGCCGGTTTTGATCCACTCGGTGCGAACCGCCTCCGTGGCGGTAATCTCCTTACTCGTGGCGCGACGATTCCGGCAGCCAGAGGCCTACTGGGCTCCGATCACTACTGTCGTGATCACGCAATCGTCGCTGGGAGCCGCTCTCCCAGTCTCCTTGCAGCGATTCGTTGGAACGGCGCTCGGAGCCGTGGTTGGAGCTATTGCGGCGAGCTACCTTGGAGAACGGACGCTGATATTTGGCGCCGGTGTGTTTTTCCTGGGATGTCTGTGTGCGATAGTGGGTTCAGACCGACCCGCATATCGATTCGGCGGCGTGACCCTGGCGATTGTCCTCTTGAAGCCACGAGAGGCTCCAGCGTGGCAGATCGCGTTTCATCGATTCGCCGAAGTGTCGATCGGAATCGGGGTGGCGCTGATCTTCAGCGTCTTGTGGCCCGAGAAGGAAGATGCACACGCGGTGCAAAACTAGCATTCGCCACGAGTATTTGACTCATGGTCAACTGGGTCCCGGAGAACGGCAAACCGGTAACTTGTCATTTTGGGTCTTCGGCCCGGCGAAACCTCATGAAAACCAGGAGCTACCGGACCGTTCCCGCACGATTCTTTTCGACGAGCTGCTCGATCACTTTCTCGAGGTCTGGATACCCTACGCCAAAGCTCCGCGTGAGCCAGTTTCCGCCGCGCTCGGCAATTTTTTCGCCTCCCGCTATTACGTCGAACTGGCCAGTCTTGCCAGGCGTACAGACAGCTTCAATGTTTAGGCGCTGCTTGATTAGGGTCACGAGACTCGCGACCTTGGCACTATTGTTCTGTCACGTCGGACAGTGAACGATTTCGACCTTCATAGTGCTATCTATTTTACTCGTCACGAGAAACATTCTTGCACAAGCAACAGCTGCGAACTGTGCAATTTAGTACAGACTCGTCGGTCGGCGTTTAACCGGACATCTTCGTGTACCGTGACCCACTTCTCCGATTGCGCCGTTACCGGGACTTTGAGCCATAATTTCCGATGGAGGGGGGATGGCTCGCGCCGTTTTTTTTCCGTCAAACAGGATGCCGCTGAATTGACTGCACCTTTGTCCGACCGAGAAGAGCTTAGAGAAAAAACCGAATTCTAGCAGTGCGCCGAGTTGCCAATCCAATTGTTATCCTTCACCACCCTCTTCACCTGGCTCGAGAGCGCAGCGATGCCACGCTTCGTCTTCGGCGTGGACCGCGCAGAACCACTTTCCACAATGCCGCAATGGCAAGTGGCGGAAGTATCACAAGGCTCGCCTGTGGCCGATAGTGCCTGACAGGCCCATTCGAAAGTTCGCGGATTGGGTCTGATTCTGTTGTTGAAGCATGGGTCCCTCCTATGGAGCGGGATTCTAAGCCCGTGTCGTCAAGAGGCGGTAACGAAAAATATGCGAGAGTCTGGAGTACTAGGAGCAACTTTGCGGTTAGAACTCATGCGCCCCCGGGCGCACCACCAGAATGAAAATAGCCGTCGTAATCCTAAGTCCTTGATTTTCGGCACGCGGCCTGGCTCTTTTCAGACCAGGCAACCGGGCACTTGGAGTTTAAGTTCTTGACAGCATTTTTGTCAGTGAAACCTCCCTTCTTACTGGGACATTGTTGCGTGCACGTCAAATCTCAGTGCCCGGAAATCGGCAGTGTGTCAGGGTTGCTGGCACTGAGTTGACATCCCGGTTTGCCGAACCGCTTTCCGAGCTGCTATGTCCTAAAGTTTAAGCAGTTATGTGGGCCGCAGGTCTGGTCCTCTGATTGCTCTCGTTATTGGTATGGACTACGACAAGATGAAGGCGTTGACGGAAGCGAGCCGCGCGGAATCAGCGGTGCAACCCAAGCCGAAAGTCGAGGAGTTTTCCAAGCCGGATACTAGGCCGGATTGGAAATACCAGGGTTACGTAGCCGAGGAACGGATGGCAGCCTAGGTGAGGTAGCAGTCATGAAGAAGCCGACGATGTTTCAGTGGTATCAGATTTTACGCCAACACCATCAATTTACGGTGTTCCAGGCAGTGGGGGGCGCACTTTGGCTGGCACGCTGATTTCCGCAATCTCGCCGGAAAACCCGGACGAGGCTATCAAGACTCTCCTGGCGGTCATCGTCGAACATGCGGGAGGAGACTTCGTGGGCATCCAAGACGCTCTACCAGAGCATGGTCTGCCCGCTTACGTCTTGTTTAATCACCCGATACACCGCTCGACGCTGGCTCTCCGGCTCGACCAGAACTTCAATACAGAGGCGATTCGTAATCGTCTCGCCGAGTGCAACAGGAAATACAGCAATGATGAACGAGGAGCGTCTGATGCAAAGCAAATCCAATGAGTTCCGCCCCCGAGCCACGGAACGGTTGTTCGTCGCCGTCGTCAATCAAGCAATCTCTGATGTCCTGGAGAATAGGAAAGAGGCGAAAGACGCGGAGCGATGGCTGCTCAGCACGGATTTCGATACCTTGGACAGACTATTCGCGTGTCCTGCTAAGCCCTGGGCCGTGGGACCGCAATCACAAAAAGGAATAAGCAAAACGTAATCATACAAGTGGGTCCCGGTACGGCCTTTACCGGTAAGAATTCATGCGCCCTTGGCGCACCAGCAGCATGAAAATGGGGTTCAGCGGGCTTGTCCGTGGAAACGGTCAGGAGTTAACCCGCGGCTGCTGGGGCCGATTGCTGTTTGGTAAAGCGATTTATCGCCCACCAGGCGGTCGGCTGCTTTGAAAGAAATCCAGTTTTCCCCGGTAACAACTCTGTGTTGTCTTTCGTAGAAACCTAGGAAAGGTTCGTTCATTGCCATCCAAAAGGAGGAACTCACTTATGGTGACTTTGCAAAGCGTGAGCCTGCACGTAGCAGACGTGGAACGGTCGGTCGCATTCTATACGAAGTTGCCCGGCGCGCAGGTGCTGATTCACCATCCAGGTCAGTTCGCAAAAATCAAGTTCGGCGAGGGTTATATCCAGGTCGTCGCGGTCCCGCCGGAAGAGAAGGAGTTCCATATCGAGCTGAATGCTCCGGACCTGCAGGCGCTCTACGACGAATTGAAAGCGGCCGGCATCGAACCGGACAGCCCGCCGACGAAGCAGTTTTTTGGCCGGATACAATTCCAGGTCCACGACCCGGACGGCAATATCCTGGAATTCGATACACCGTAAGAGGATGCTCACCAACAGCCCTGACGAGGGTGAACTTCTGCCGGTAGTTTCATCTATAAGTGTTGACAAAAACGAGGAGGGTGCAAAGTTCGACCATCAAGATTATGTGGTGGACGGTTAAGTGGTGGACGTGCGCGATAACTTCTTGCCCGGCATTGACCTCGACGATATCCGACCAGATTTCGAGGCAGGAGCCGGTCATGAACTCGAAGGCAAGATGCGTGCTCCACATTCCTCTTCGGCGCTCGCCGACACGCACGCTTTATGCGCGGCTGATTACTTATTCGGGTCGGCTCGGGCTACTATATCTTTAACAGGAGGTGCCCTTGCCCCGCCCGGTAACTCTTGCAATCAAAACCAGCATCGTGCTGACTCTCATCTCTGGTGCTTCGCTCATTCCTTTGCTTCCGGCCATTATGGAGGCGGTCCATGAACATTCGAGAAACAGTCTTGGTTAGTGCTTTGATTCTGATGCCTTGGCCTAGCAGAACTCAAGACAAGCCGACAACGGCCGTTCCGGCCGACATCGCGTCCGGCAAGCTTACATACAAGGATTATTGCGCCGCATGTCACGGGGTCGACGGTAGAGGCCATGGCCCTGCCGCTTCGGAGCTAAAAACCCCACCTGCGAATCTGAGGACACTCGCTATTCGGCACGATGGCAAATTCCCGGAAGACTATGTTGCCCGGGTGGTACGCTCTGGCGACCCAAGTTTTTCTGCACACGGTTCGTCTGACATGCCCATCTGGGGGCCAGTGTTTTCCATGCTAGAAAACGGTGACGAACTGGGCGTGCGTCGACGCATCAAGAACTTGTGCGACTACCTAGCTTCCATTCAAGACAAGAAATCGTAGCCTTATCGGCTATGACGCGGTAGGGACAATCATCACTGATCGCCCCCCGCACAGAACCGTACGGGCGCTTCTACGCATACGGCTCCCACCGTGGATGAGTGACGAGAAATCGAGCGATAGGATAAGGATGCAGAACACGTGGGGCTGGAATCCATCGCTTGAAGATCCGGGTTATTCGGTTCCACGACCTACGTCGTTGACTGCGGCGGCGTAGAATGAGCCGCCACATTCGTCGCAAGCGTTGTCCGAAGACACTCAACCGATCGATGTTGCCCGGAACCGCATGGTAGCGGTAATAGCCGTTCACAACCTTTTGGAGCCATGCACCGATGTCGGCAACCGGCTCGTGCATGCGGCGGCGCAGTTCTGCTTTAATTGCGTGCAGCTTTGCCACCATGCGCTTCTTTGCCGTTTTCCGCCAGACGATGAATGTCCCATTGCTCCGACGCTTCCCGCAGTGATGCGTAAAGCCCAGGAACGTAAAGGTCTCCGGCTTCCCTTCTCCACGCTTCTCCCGATCTCGGGCGGCGAACCGCCCAAACTCGATCAGTCGTGTTTTCTCCGGTTGTAGTTCCAGTCCGAACTTGGCCAGTCGTTCCCGAAATGCTGCCAGGAATCGCTCAGCCTCCGTTCGGTTTTCGAAGCCCACCACCAGATCGTCAGCGTATCGGACAGCGATCACATCGCCCGTGGCCACTTTCTGGCGCCAAGCCTCGATCCACAGATCGAATACGTAATGCAGGTACACGTTGGCGAGCAGCGGTGAAACCACTGCCCCTTGCGGGGTTCCCACCTTACTCTCCGACCACTGGCCGTCCTCCGATATCCCCGCCTTTAGCCATTTCTGGATCAGGCGCAGGATCCGGTGATCGGCTATGCGGTGCTCCACAAATTTCATCGTCCATTCGTGGCTCATGTTGTCAAAGAAGCCCCGAATGTCGGCGTCGAGCACCCAGTTCACGCGCTTCCTTTGGATGCCCACCGTCAGCGCGTCCAGCGCTTGATGCGGGCTGCGTCCGGGACGGAACCCATACGAGAATCCTTGGAAGTCCACCTCATAAATCTGGTTGAGGATGGTCACCACGGCTTGCTGGACGATCTTGTCTTCCAGCGCCGCGATGCCCAACGGGCGTTGCCGCCCATCGGCCTTCGGTATGTAGACTCTTCGTGAGGGCTGCGCTCGATACGCTCCACGGTGTACTCGGTTGTGTAGATCGGCAAGCCGATTTTCCAACCCGGTTTCATACTCCTGCCACGTCACGCCATCTACTCCCGGTGCTGCTTGCCGCTTTAAGGCGTAGTAGCTAACCCGGAGTAAATCCACGCTCATATGGTGAAGCAAAGCCGTGAACCGTTCTTGCCTCCTTTTCTTTGCTGCTTCTCGCACACCGCTCAATCCCTGGGACACCGGTTTCCCGCTCTGTGTCGGGCTGGTGGTAGGTCGAACGATGTTCTCCTTGGCCCGCACCCTTTTCTCCCCAGGCTCCGCCGAAGATCGCTCCTCTTTGTTCGTCTGGTTCATCGATAGTATGGTGCGGTCCGACTCCTCCGGAGCGTGCGCGTCCGCCTTCTGGCTTTGCGCCTTCGCGGACCGGCCTCGTTCCCTTTCGGGCCGAGGCACTCCAGAGGTCTCCCGGTTCTCGTGCATGTTGTTTCTCAGCGTGCGCAGGCTCTAAGACTACGCAGGACCGACTGCTCGCTCGCGATTTATCGCGAAACAGCCGTGATGCCTTCCTCCAATCAGGAGAGAGTCGGCGTCCTGGATTTGCGTTTTTCGAAGCTCAATAACCTGGCCCACCGATGCCCCTGTCTACGCTTCAAGCGACATCTCGCGATGCCACCTGCAAGACTGAGGGCCAAGATGGAGTCGCTGTCTCCTTTCTTGTAGGACTCTTTCATTCCCTACAACATGCCGGTTTAACCCGGCGTCCCTGATTAAACGCCGTTATCGGACATGCCAGTACGCAAGTGTCCGGTTCAGGCTTCGGAGTTACCCTCCGATTTCCTTCAGGTCGTCCTTGGCCTGCTGCTCTGCTTCCTTTGTGGCTTGCTTGGCGTTGGCGCCCGGCTTCAGTTCATGGATGGCCTTGGCCAGGCTGTGAGTTTTCTCTCCGTCAGCAGCCTTGCAGCCCGACATATCCGCACTGGTGTGCACACCGGTCATGTAGGCGCGGAGGCAATTGAAATCTACTGCGAGATTGTGGCTGGCGTGAAGCGCAGCAAGGCATCCATCTAATGCCGTGAATGACGCGCACGCATCGGTCACGGTAGCGTTAGTGGCCAACACCGCTTGGGCTTGCAGGTTGGGGGTGAGCTTTTTCTCTACGTCACTCCTGCTTTCGGGCGCTTCCGTGGAATTCTTAGAATCTTTCTTGACCCACTTGAGCGGATTAATGGAATGCGAGCTGTCCTGAGCGGCGGCCGCGCCTGCGCCCGCAGGCCCTTGCGCCGTAACCCCTTCCGCACCCACCGTCAATGAAATCGAAGCACCAAAAAGCAGGATTGCGCCTACGAAAAGTGTTCTTTTCATACGTGTTCCTTCATTGTGGCTACCGGGCAAAACGGGGGCTGTCGCACTTGACCTGACTCCCAGTAGGCCACATCACAGATGCCGCCAAGAACCGAAGCCAGAAGGTACTACTCCAATCGGTCACGCTGGACTTGCGAACAGGTGGGGTGTTGGTAGCGGCGCCACCTTTTGCGCCAGTTGTTTCGTTTTGAAAGGTTTCGGAAGGGAGTGAATTCAAGTGATACCTCTTGAGTGCCCGGATTCATTGCGGTGGACGTCGCGGGGAATCATCCAGATGCCGCCTGAGACAGTCACGTCGTCAATTTGACTCGCAACTAGGCGGCAAACCTGAGAATTGCTTCCTTCGGTGAGGGGAATTACCGTTTCTGGATTACCAATGGACAGGCCAGTTTTCTTGAATTTTGCAGATTCTTTGACTAGACGACAGACGGTGGCTAATGGGACGCCGAGATCGCAAAGGCTAAGGACTTCCTCAGCACGCGAGCTGCATCCGCCTAATCTTGTCTGCCATCTTAAGACAGTCGAACAAAAAGGCCATTGGTCACCGGGCGATTGTTTCTACCAATCGCTTTTTTCTATGCCAGGTTCCGTTCGTCAGTTGTCCTAAGTCCACAACCGTTGAATGATCGTTACTGAGGTTTGTACAAGAAGAAAGCCCCAGGACCACTCGCCACCTGGGGCTTTGTCAATTGAACGAGACTCTGACGCGGAGCGCCTGTCCCGTTCGAGTACCACACTCTATCCATATTTTAATTTCGCAAACCTAGCCCCGTCGCTGCCCGAGAGCAATTACAAAGTAGTCGCAAAGCAATTCTGCAGCAGGCAACTGGAGCATGGCGCACACATCGCGCGTCGGATTCGTGAAACTCCTGCTGCTTCGGCTGCGGCGTGTAGTAATCGCCGATGCATACGTTCGCGAGATCGTTCATGCCGGCACATGACGTCGGAATTGCCGAGATATCGATCTTGATCGGCGGCGCGAGCTCTTCGCTGGCGACTGGCTGGACAGGCTTGCCGAACAGATTGTGATTCGCGAGCTTGAAAGCCTCGAGCGCGACGTGCGGATCCTTGCTGTAAAGCTCTGCTTCCACAATCTCGCGAGCTCTTCTTCTGATAAAAGTGTGTTGAGCAGAGTCTTGATCGAATCGGTGACTTTGTTCCGTGTGCCCTTCTTGCGGCCACAACTCCGTATCTCGGAAGGCTCTTTCCGGCGGCTGATGTCCGTAGGGTGAACCAAGCGGCACTAGTACTCACTTGATTTCCGGTAACCTGACAATCGGGCACGTTGGAAACGTCAACAGAGCCACGGCCCATATTGGGCAGTCTGAGTCCAGCGCCAGACGGAACCACCAGTTCGGAAGCGCGTTGCTGTACCCAAGCGACAAGGAGATCAATTAAACCGGGGGCTGATTTCCACCAAAAGAATGGTTGGCCCGGCTCCGGCTGTATCGTCAAGTTATGCTGAGCACCGGGGACAATGATCGCTGTGTACGAAGTCTTCAACGTATCAAGCGCAGCCGCAATCTTTGCCAAACTTTCATCAACGGGAACGAGCTGATCGTGTTCGCCGTAGATCAACAGTACAGGAACATGTACTTGTTTCCAGAAACAAGAGTGTCGAGATTTCCGACTTTCGGGTACCAACAGAGGTAGGAATTTTCGGGCATTGATACCATCTTGTTGCATGCACCGGCTGACTTGCGGCTTCAAGTTCTCGATAAGGTTTCCTCCCGCAAGCAACATCGATCATTAGCATATACATCGCCATGGCCTGCTTGATTTCTCCGTCTGTGAACCCAGCTTCTCGTATGGCGTGGCTTACGCGATAAACATCTTGATTGCGTACAAGGCCGGCTGCCGTATCCTCGGCAACAACAAATGCGACCTTCCCGGGCGCATGAGCTGTAGCAACGGGAGCGATGATCCCACCTTCACTATGTCCGTGCAGTCCAATTCGTTTTGGATCGATGTCGGGTCTCGAAGCAAGGAGTCAATTGCCGCGAGAGCATCGTTAGCAAGATCATCGTAGGTAGACGACTTCCAATCGCCAGTAGAACTGCCCGACCCGCGTTTGTCGTAAGTAAGCGCGGCGATTCCGGAACGTGCGAACCTGTCCGCAATAAAGCGATTCGTGCCCCAGCGAGTTTCGCTGCCGCGGCCCTGCAGAAGTACCACGCCTGGATGTCGTCCCGATGAAATGAGGGATCCATCTGGCATCCAAGATCCGGCTCCAACTTCGGTGGTTGGGAGCTCGCCCTTGGGCATCACTTGTTGCAGACTACCGCCGTCCGCCGGGACAATAAACATCCTGCGTGGCACATCCGTGAACAGAATTTGCTTTCCGTCCGGCGACCAGCGCGGTTCGTGGGCATTCACTCGCGGAAATGTCAATTGCAGGCGTTCGCTGCCGTCTAACTTGCTGCGCCACAGATTGGACTCTGGGAAAGTCGTGTATGTCACCCACTGGCCGTCAGGCGAAACCTCCAATTCTCCTGCGGAGATGCCCCCCAGAAAGGGCACGAATTGTTCGTTCTGCTCTCATAGTGGACCAGCTCGATCCGTGGTTGCTCGCCGATTACAAATAACTGTTTGCCGTCGGCGCTGGGTGTCGGCGCACCGAATGTTATGGGCCCTGTTGTCAATTGGGCGGGCGTGCCAGGCTCAACTCCGCCAAAAATGGTTCGCCGTTCGGGTAGAACCCAGACATCACGGTCTGTTTGATAAAAATAATATTTTCCGTCCGCTGACCACTTACCACAGCAACCGTGAATAGGCAGGCGGCGCAGCCCACTTCCATCTGCTCCGATTTCCATAATGTCCCAGTCCTTGGGGTGTCCACTAAGGGTGAAGACAGTGAAGCGCAGTCGGGTTCCATCTGGCGAATATCGGATCCAATGCGCCACGAGGTCTAGAGTTACGAGTTTACGTACCTCGCTGCCGTCGGGCTTGGCAACAAATAAGTCTTTGCCTTTGACAAAGGCCAGATGGTTCCCGTCAGGGCTCCAGCACGCGTCCAGAGCTAGAATGTTGCCGACACGATGCGGTGGTCCGGTCGGGAGAGGCAAGACCCATAGCGAAAGCTTATAGACGTTGCCCCGTCCGCCCACGAGGAACTCGGAACGGGCTGTGGAGAAATCGTAGATCAGGAGCTCTTCGAGAGCCACTGGAATCCGGGCTGTTTCCCCTCCCTGAGTGGACACCTGTACGAGAGCAGTGCTCTGGAGGAAGCCTGGAGGCATGGTGGACCTGGGCCCCACGAAGGCGCCTTCTTGGAAATAGAGCCGCGTACCGTCAGTCAAGAGCTGGAGCGTAGCGTCCTCGTGTAGACCATCATTCGTAATCTGAACGGAATCGACAACCTTCGGGACGGGTGGTGAAGAACGCAGCTTCAGCCGGATAACGATCACTGCGAGAACGAGAAGGCAAAGGCACGAAGCCAGGAGTGCCAATCTCTTGGTGCCAGCGAAGCGGAGGGTCCGTACCGGAGTCGGAAGGAGAGGGAGTTCAGGTGCTTCGATCACTGCATCACGTCTTACCACGGGTGCAATCAAACGGTAACCGCGACGCGGCACGGTCTCCACAAACCTGGGATTGTCGGCCTCGTCTCCCAGCGCCGTGCGAATCTTCGTAATCGCGGTATTCAGTCCGTGGTCAAAATCGACAAAGGTGTCTCCGGGCCAGACCTTCTGGCGTAACTCTTCCCGAGTGACTAACTCACCTGGGTGTTGTAGCAGGATGGCAAAAACTTGAAACGGCTGGCCCTGCAGCGGCACCTTGTGCCCATTCTTGCGCAGTTCTGCACACTGTAAGTCCCCTTCAAAGGTTCCGAATCGGACAACCTGCGCGGAGGGGCCGGCATTGTCCATGGGAAGTACCGCCTGTTACCTCGGAATTTAGCACTTTAAGCTGTCTTCTCCAACTCCGATCTGTGGAGGAGCCCGCTCCAACCTTCCTCCCGACAACAACTTATCTGTAGCGAATCACTAGCGAAGCAATCGATTGGGCGTGCATTGAGGTACCAGCCAGGGTGACCGAGCGTTGGCCCAACCGCGAAAGCGGAGGAGGTCAACGCCATGACATGGACATTGGGTTATACCGCCGCCCAGGCTGGCCTGAAGCAACTGCACCGGCCTGATAGTTCCCGTCGCCTTTTACCCCCAATTGGGGTGGAGGGAGAAAACGATCCTTTCCTTTGCCGCGACCATCTTGCTGGCCACGCCGGCACTAGCACAGACGCCACCACCGTACACTGTCACTGTCTCCCTCTTCAACGATGCGCGGGTCCCACCAAGCATCACCGACAGGGCGGAGGAGAGCGCATCTCGCATTTACGCACAAGCAGGGATCGAGCTCCATTGGATCCTATGTGGTCGCCAGGAGGAGAGCGTCGAAGAACAAAGAGCCTGTGGGCAGACTTTCTTTCCTGAACACCTCCACGTGCACATCGTAAATAGCCCTCCCCATTTCAAGGGCAGCGTGTTTGGCATTTCCTATCTCGCGGCCGGCGACATTGGCTCCCAAGCAGCCGTTTTTTATACCAAGATCGCCGGGTTCCATAGCATCAGCCTTGTGGACCCGGGAACTCTGCTCGGCTACGCTATGGCCCACGAGCTCGGACACCTTTTGCTAGGATCGAACTCCCACTCCCCGACAGGCCTCATGAGTGCGGACTGGCGCACCGCAGATCTCATTCACATGGAGCAGGGAGGGCTTCTTTTCAACGTGGAGCAATCGCGCAAGATGAAGGCTAGGCTCTCGACTTTCGCGATGCGAAGAAATCCGTCTCTCCATGTGGTCCCTTCAGGCACTTAACCTCTCCTTTCGAGTTGGTGCAGTTTGCGCCTAATGAGGTAGAGCGGTAGAGCCACGGGAGTCGCTCATCAGTCTATTCGTGCGGTGGTCGATACTATTGGTCTCAGGTAATCATATAAAGTTCTAGAACTTGACTTCTCCGGTTTGCGACTTCTCGGGAGTCAGCCACGGAGATGTGCCAGTCTCCGCATTTTCATGTCGGGGATTGTTGGCTGGCATGAGGGCATCTCACAACCTGCAAATTGGCGGCGGAATGGACCTTAGACAAAAGTGTGGGATTCGTGTGTCATAACAACAGAAACGGGGTTCTGGCGGGAGCCGTTGGAAACGAACACGTTCACGACGGAGTCGGTAAAGGAACTTTACCAGCGACATGGAGCAGCGCTGACAGCATATGGGTGTTCTTGCGGACTGGATTTCGGGGCCGCCGAAGACGTTGTCCAGCAGGTGTTCCTGAGGCTGCTGCAAGGCCAAGGGTTGGCGGCGCGGGTTCCACTGGCCTACTTGTACCGGGCAGTGCGAAATGCATCGCTGAATTATCTCAGGGATCGAAGGCACGAGGTAGAAATGCCAGAGAAAGAATTGTGGTTCAACCACGCAACAGCTGACCGAGCGGAAGTACTTGCTTTGCAGGAGGCGTTACGCGAGCTACCAGAGCACCAACGAGAGGTGGTGTTTCTGAGGATCTGGAGCGGAATGACGCTGGAGGAAATTGCCGCGGCAACGGAAACCACTTTGAATACAGCGGCATCGCGATACCGGTATGCGTTGGATAAATTGCGGGATCGGTTGGCAGAAGCGACCGGGAAAGCAAGGAGAGGCAATGCCGGAAGATAACAGAGAGCTGGAAAAGTACTTAAGCAATTTTCGGCCGCGCGACGTGCGGCCACTGGATCTGACAACGGTGACGCGCACGGTTTGGCTGAAACGGCTGGCTGCTGCGGCGACGGTGTTGCTCGCAGCGAGTGCTTGGCTATGGTACGCGGGACACGAGAAGAAGTTGGAGCAAGAGAGAACAAACATTATGGAGCCGCAGAAACAGGCCCCGGTAGTCGAGTGGAAAGCCAACACCCTCGTCCTAACGAAGATGGCACTGGAGGACCCGAAGCGATTTGAGGAGCAGTTGAATGAGGAGTCCAGGCGTGTGCTACCGGACTTGCGCGGACAGCAAAGCACATTGGGTGTTTTCGCCAATGATTGAGGAGAGGGTGATGAAGCTGAAGATCTTTCTAATAGGGTTTGTGTGGCTGCTGGCTGCCGGCTCCGCTTGCAGCCAAGTGAAGATGCCACCCGAGACGCGGAATGCGGCGTTGCGCTATTGGCAGGCGTTTTCCGAGATAAAGGATCCACCGGCGGACAAAGCGATTCAGGACGAAATGGAGAAAGTTCTCACAGGTCAGGCGCCGTGGAACGAAGCGAAGTTGGGCGGAATCGTCGCGGCCAATGAAATTGCTACAGGAATTATGCAGCGAGCGACAAAGCTTCCCGATTGTGATTGGGGGGTGGAGTACAGCCGTGGGCCGGAAGCGTCGATCGCCTTTGTGCCGCGGGCGCATGTTTTGGGGCGATTGAATACGTTGCGGGGAATTCGAGAGATGGCGCAAGGGCATCCGCAGGCGGCCGTGGGCACCTGGGTGGCAGGAATTCGGTTTGCCCAGGATTTGATGAAAGGTGGTTCACTGATCTTCGCACTGACGGCAAAGGGTGTCTTGATGCGGGAGATGCAGACATTGACGGCAGAGGCAATACAAGGGCATCTGAACAGTTCACAGAAAAAGCAGTTATATGCTGCGGTCAGTGCGCTGCCGGAGGATGGATTCGATTGGGCACTCGCCTGGGAAATGGATGAAGGAAGCGCCGATGTTTACATGGCAGAACTGTTGCGCTCGAAAGATCCCACAGGCTTGTTCGAGACGATGATGGGGCGATCGGCGCCGAAGGAATGCATGCCTCCCAGTCAGCACCAGATTGACTTGTACCACAAATATATGGCCGATGTGGTGGCGGCCTTGCGGCTGCCCCCGGCTTTGGCAAAGCCGCGGTTGGCTCAACTGGATCCCAAGGAATACGGGATCTGCGAGACGATCCTGGTCTCAATTCCTTCGGCCCAGCGAGTAAATGACGAGCGAATGGAAGTGATGGCGGCCCGACAGACGTTATTGCAGGAACTCCAAGTAAAGTAGCCAAGAGGAACCATGTCACATCAGCCCATCGGGTGTCGGTCACGGTGCGGCAGTCTTTAGGCTACTTCGCCTTCAAATTTCCCAGTAAGACGCTTCGATCCCTTGACTTGCCTCATCTCTAACAATGCTGGCGGTGTCAAGTCTTTTTTGCTTTCTTTCCACAGCTTTTTTCTTCTTTCTTTGCACACTTCACCATTCACTCCTGCGAGTGGTCTTGTTTGCTTCCTTTCACCATCTTCATCGACGACCACGGCTCGTTCGTAATCTATCGGGCGGCTTCAGTCCGACCCAACCATCTCTCCGATCAAAACTTCGACCATGATTACTACTTCAAACTCCCTTTTCAGGGAGCGGGATGCCCAATCATATAAACGACGTCCTACTGCACGCCATGGACGATTCCGAGCTTTCCCGCGTTCGAACCGAATTCAACCAACTGCGAATATTGCCAATTGTTTCGCCACATCCAGTACAACCGAACAGCGAGTTTTCTGGCCATGGCCACTTTGGCAATTCTTTTTTCCCGGCGCATCATCAGGTGCGCATACCGACGTCGCCAGTCCTGGTTGCACCGTGCGGCTGCTTGCGCTGCTTCCACCAGCAAAAAGCGCAGTAGAGAATTGCCCTGCTTGCTGATGTGTCCCAGCCGTTGCCGGCCGGCACTGGAGTCCTCGCACGGAATGAGCCCCGTGTAGCTGCCAAGCTTCTTCCCACAAGGAAACCGATCCGGCGTCCCAATGACCAGAACGTAGGCCAGCCCTGTGATGGGTCCCACGCCAGGATGCGTCATCAACAGCCGCACCTCGGGCCTTTTCCTGGCTTCTTGCTCGACCGCTGCCGTTAACTCCGCAATCTTTGGATCCAGCTGGTCCAGCAGCTCCAATAATTCTTTCCGGCGCCGACTGGCCCAGGGAGCCAACGACAGTTTCTCTAGCAGTGCTCGTCCCTTTTCGCTGAACAGCTTTTTCTTCCAGCGATAGCCTTCGTTCATCGCCGCGGCCTGCAGCTGATTCATAATCCGCGTCCGCATCTGCACCAGCCGATGCCGGTGCCAGAGCAGTTGTCGCAGATCACGATTTTCCGGACTGGGTACCCAGATCTTCGGAAAGCGATTTTCCCGCAACAGCTTCAGCATAAGTCGCGCGTCCTCGCGGTCGGTTTTCTGCTTCCGAACTCGCTTGGTCTTAATCTCCGCAGGATCTCCAATCCACAACTCGAAACCCAACTCTGCGAGTAACCGCTCGAACCAGCGTGCATGCCCGGTGGCCTCCATTCCCACCCGCACACTGACTCCTCTCTCCTTTAGCTCCCTGTAGAATCGCTCTGCTTCACCATCGCTGTGGTTTAGTTCCTGTTCACCATACTCACCAGTCTCTTCCATCAAAAATGCAATCGTCTGAAAGCTCGGGTGATAATCTACTCCTATGATCATCATGTCCGGCTCCTTTCTCCCGAGCCCTTGGTCGTCGAATAACCAAAGTCTACTCGGGTCGAGGGGGGCCGGCATTGTTATGGAATCATATAAAGTTCCAGAACTTGACTTCTCCGGTTACGCGAACGAATCAGGACTTACTCAACAGCTGACTGCGGAATTCGGTTGGAAAGGATCCTAAAAGGGTTCGCGGAGGAAATTGGTGGGAGAAGCGTGGCCGAATTCAGAATGAACGCCATTTCCGAAGAGACGTGAATGAACGCGGCAAGTAAGGGATTCAAAAAGCCAAAAGCCGCGAGACCCACGCCCACGGTGTCTACCACAAGTGTTCCGACGAAGTTCTGCATGATGATGCGGTGGCAGCGGCGTGCGATCGAAAGCGTTTCCACAAGCTTCGACAGGTCGTTGCCGATGAGAACCACGTTGGCGCTTTCACGGGCCACATCTGTCCCGGCTCCCATGGCGATTCCCACGGTTGCCTGCATCAGCGCAGGAGCGTCGTTGACTCCGTCCCCCACCATAACGACATTCTGCCCCGCCTTTGTTAGTCGAGACACATATTCCAGTTTGTCCTCGGGCAGGAGTTCGGCGGCAACCTCGTCAACTCCTAACTTTCGGCCGATGTCTTCGGCTACGGCTTTCGCGTCGCCGGTGAGAAGCACGGTCTTCATTCCCATCGACTTCAGATCCTGGATGGCCTTCGTGGCTTCCGGTCTAAGTGTGTCGGCAACCAGCAATGTTCCTAAGTATTTTCCCGCGCGCGCAACAACAACCTCTGATTCCGTCCTCGCATTGGTGCTAGAAGGCAATTCAATGCCGTGGCCCGCAAGAAACAGCCGATTGCCAGCGATGATTTCGACGCCGCCGCACTTTGCAACCACCCCCTTACCCGGGGCGTATTCAAAGTGATCCGGCTCCTCGACCTTCACACCGAGTGATGCCGCCTTCCTCAAAACAGCTTTTGCCATGGGATGCTCCGAACGTACTTCCGCTGTCGATGCTATCTCCAACAAGGAAGACACCGAAGTTCCAGCGGCGGGCCGAGTATCCACGACCTCAGGGGTGCCGTATGTGAGGGTCCCTGTTTTGTCCAGCAGCACGGTATGGATATTGGCCAGCGATTCCAAATAGATGCCCCCTTTAATGATCGAGCCATTTTGTGCGGAGCGTCCGATCGCCCCAAGAATTGCCAAGGGCGTACCTGCGGCAATCCCGCAGGCCCCTGCAACGATCACGACGGAAATGGTCGAGCGCACATTATGCGTAACGAGGAATGTAAGCACGGCCGCACCCAGCGCGAAATAGACCAAATAGCCGGCCAGGCGGTCGGCGATTCCCTGTATCGGAGCCCGCGACTTTTCTGCGCGTTCGACCGCGTCGATGATCTTTCCAAACGTGGTGTCGCGGCCCAACCGGGCCACCTGAATTTCCAGCGCGCCGGACTGGTTAATCGTGCCCGCATACACCGAAGCTCCCCGCGTTTTCTCAGCAGGTAGCGATTCTCCCGTGATGGTTGATTGATCGACAAAGGAATGACCTCCGACAACCAGGCCATCCACCGGAATTCGTGTGCCCGGCTTCACAAGGACTGTGTCGCCAGCACGAATTTCACCCGTTTGCACTTCTTCCCACGATCCGTTTCGGCGGACTATGGCGTTCGTGGGCAAGAGGCCAATCAAATGACGGATCGCGGTGCGCCCGCGCCCAACGGTGAGCCCTTCCAGGACTTCTGCGGCTAGAACAAATCCGGTGATGACCAACACGGTGAAGAACTCGCCGATCGCCAAAGCTGCCAGGAGGGCAATGGTCATCGAGAGCTCCATGGTCATTTTGCGTTCAACAATATTCTCGAAAGCCTCTTTGAAAATGGGATATCCGCCGATGAGAGTGGCGGCAATGCCGATGACGCTGATATGAGGAAATGGCTCCCAAATGCGAAACCAAACTGCAATAGCGGCGACTGCTACAAATCCGATGCGAACAAGGTCCTGCCATTCGAGACCATGCTCATCGTCGCTTTCCTCATGTTCGTGTCCCTCAGGGTGGCTCAGGCTGGTTGCGCTTGCAGCGTTCATAAGGCAATCCTCCGGGCTGAAACTCAGTTATTTCAGATAGGACTTCACCATGGCGATGACTTCGTCGGCAGCTGTCAGCTGTTCCGAGGTAGGTCGGTGTTTTCCGTTGAGCACATGGCTATGGATGTGGCCCTCGAGCATCTCGGCCATCAGACTGTTCATGGCCCCCCTTGCGGCGCTCATGATCTGCAGCACCTCGGAACAATCGCGTTCCTGGTCGAGGGCCCGCACGAGCGCCTCAACTTGGCCTTGGATGCGTTTAGCGCGGAGAAGCAGGTTGTCTTTTTCTTTGATAGTATGGCTCATGACACAAATTATACTATACCCGGTACGGTATAGCAGACCTTTGATCAGTGCTCAAGTCCCGATTAAACGGCGTATCTCTAACGAGGCCGGCCGTTGTCAAGAGGGTTTTTCATCTTTTCTTACCTACTTGAGTCTTTGGTCTTCTCCCTCAGGCACACCCGTAGGCTTGCGCCAGAGCGCTCTGTTTCTCGACTGATCGTTTCCCCGTCGATCTCTGATCCGTGTCCACCCTACGCGCTCAGCCCCGTGTCACTTCATCACTTCGGTGTTGCCCACCAAACATCTCTTCGATCACCATCGACCATGATGAGTTATTCGAACTCCCTGGCTATCCAGAGAGGGCGGGTAGCCTAATCAATCGGCCGGTGACTATTCGCACCATTCGCCGTTTCTGGCATCCCCGCACAGGCTGCACCACTTTGCTGCTTCTGCCCGCGACGACAGAACTCTTCATAATCAATCTCGTCCCGCAACATGATCCATAGCCGGATCCCGAGCTTCCGTGCCACCGCCACACGTGCTTTCCCCAGACCTTTCTGGACCAATTTGCGGCGATAAAAACGCTTCAACTCCGGATCGCGGCGTACCGCGTGGGCACCCGCTTCACCCCAGAGAAACCGCAACAGCGGATTGCCTTGTTTGGTCACTCCACCGAGCCGCTGCCGTTCTCCACTGGAGTATTCCCGCGGGATGATTCCCACATAACTGGCCAGCGCCTTGCCATCCACGAACCGCCTCGGATCGCCCAGGAATACGTCGGTTGCTAGTGCTGTGACCGGCCCTACTCCCGGATGCGTCATCAGCAGTCGTGCTCGGGAACGTTGGCCCGCTTGCTCGGCGACTTGCTTCGTCAGGTTTTCGACTTCCTCTTCCATCTTCCGGTACAGAGCCTGCAACGCGCTTCGCCGATAGGAGGCATGGGGCAGCAACGGCAAGAAGGCGATCTTGGCTTGCCCGTCATAGCTCCACAGACCAGGACCTCGTCGTAATCCATTCGCTAAGGCAATGGCCTGCAGTGCGTTTTGTATCCGCGTCCGGATCTTCACCCACTGATGCCGGTGCAGGAGCAGTGCCCGTAGATCCAGCAGTTCCTTGGTTGGCAGCCAGATCGCCGGAAAACGGTTCTCCACCAGCAGCTTCAGAATCAAATCCGCGTCGCGCCGGTCATGTTTCTGCTTGCGGGGCTCTGCCGCTCGAATCGTGGCCGGATGGCCGACTCGGCATTCGATCCCCAACTCCTCCATCAGGTTCAGAAACCACTGCATCGACCCGGTGGCTTCGATGCCGACGAGCACCGGGCGCGGAAGCTTGGAATAAAACTCCCGCACGTTGTTGCCCTCGTGCATCAGCGTCAGATTCACCATCTCTCCCGTCGTCGTATCCAGCATCGCTAACGTTTGCTGGCGAGCGTGCAAATCACATCCTATAATTCGCATTCGGCCTCCTTCGGTCCGAGCGCTGTTAGGGTGAACACCGAAACAGTGTACTCGGGCCGTCGTGAGGCCGACCTCGTTATGACATCAATCGGAAAGGTAGGTATTGGTGGTGGTCTGCGCTTCCTAGACTGCTGAACGCGCTAGAATGTTGCCATGACTCCGAAGCCCGGTAAGGGACACAGGATCCTCGTCGTCGGGTGTGAACCAGCACTCGTCAAGTTTTTCTCCGTGTTCTTGAAGATATGCGGTTATCAGGTCAACATTGCCAAATCGTTTCCCGAAGCCTCACGCAAAGCAAAGAAGTACCCGCCTGATACCTTGCTGGTGATGGCGCTGATGCCCGGTATGTCCGGAATTGAAATAGGCCTGCGAATTTTCGAGCAATCGCAGTGCTCGGTGTTGTTTGTCACGGCGTCGAATGAACAGGCGTTCAGCGAAATATTGGAACATGTCCGCGAACAAGGATGTAGATGCATGGTTCTCCCGTTGCCGTTTGAAAATTCGGATTTGATTTCAAAAGTGCAGTCTCTGGCTGCGTAGGTTCCCCGCAAGGTCCCGGTAACGGCGTAACCGCCGAAGTGGGTACTTGCACACCAGAAGAAGCAACCTCAGCAAACTGTTCAAAAGTGTACAGCGTGCAGACTCAACACGAACTAGCATTTCACCCACGGGTAGTGGTTAGGGTTAATGTATCCAAGCATGCGAAGCGGTGCATTGAAGGACTAGGTGCGTTGAAGGACTATACGATGACACAGCCCAGAAATTCCCAGTTCAAAATTCAAAAAATCGGTTACGGGAGCCTTTTGATCGCTGTTCTGCTCTTGGCGGCGGTCACCCTTGCTTTTTCCGCGAATGACGAAAAGGTGAAGGTGGGAACAATTGACGCCACAGCTATGGGCACCAGCACACAGCTGGGTCAAATAGTCAACGTGAAGGTTAACATCTATCAATTCTCTACAGAAGAGGACAGAGCAATCCTCGTTGAGGCTTATAAGAAGGGGCAAAATCAGGGCCTGGTGAATGCACTCACCAAGATGAAGGCCGATGGCCACATCGCCATTACTGGCACAATTGGTTACGACCTGAGTTTCATTCGCTTGATCCCGACGCCGACCGGCCGCAAAATTCGCTTTGTCACCAACCGTTTGCTCAGATTCGGTGAAGCTTATTACAGCACGCAAAGCAAGGAATACAACCTTACCGCAGGCGAAATCGAGATCAACGATTCCGACAAGAACAAAAACAGTGGTGTTCTCTATCCGGCGGCCCAGCTAGTAATCAACAAAGAGGGCCAACTAGAGATCCAGCTACGCCAAAACCCCTGGAAGCTCGCCAACATTATCGACTGGAACAAGGCCGGTACCCCCCTCGAGTAGAACCATTTGACACGCTCGAGTGTGCGGATTGCCTGGCGGCAAAGCTTTGCTTGCCGGTGTACGAGGTTCTCGATTTTTCATCCCTAAGGCGTGAGGTGCCGAATGAGAGTTTATCGCTATCCTGCAGCTGCCTTCTGTCTGTTCGTCTTCTCGCTTCTCCTGGCCGGTTTCATTATTGGCCAAGACACCAAGAAGAAAGTCAAAAATGGCGTTTGCTCCTCGTCCAATCCCGCAAGCATTTGCGCCGAGCCCAGCACTTGCGGCTCCGCTTCCTCGCCGTGCACCATCGATATCAGGCGCAGCGGAAGCAACTACGCCACCGCGAAACCGAGTATCCCGGACGCAAAAGCCAACAAAGCGTTCTGCATTAAGGTCGGCACCACCGTCACTTTCTCCACCAGTTCCAAAAACACCGGTTTCGTCATCGACTTCGGTAAGGACAATCCTTTTGACCACGAAGGTTCCATTATTGGAGGCGCAGATCGCCCCATCACCGTCACCGCCAAACATCCTGGTTGCTACACCTATTCCATCGGCGCTTGCACCCCCGGCACCGTTAGCGGCATGTGCGGCAACGCGACCACTCAACTCATCATTTCCGCCAACTAACTCCCGCTTCCTTGCAGGCCGCTCCTCGCCTGCATTCAGACAACCAGGAATGTCACTCACCCGCCTTGATATAGAGAATGATCGTCTGCGGGTGTAGCGTGGCCAAGTCCTGGTTAACGGCGTATCGCCCAAGTACGTATCAGTACTTCGACCTTCAAATGGGCCGGCACTATGAGGACCTTTTACCGGCACGCACAAATCGGGACCTAGAAGGTTCAGAAGTATAATTCCCTCTGGCGAGGGCACTCCTTTTGGCACCCAAACATTTGGTGCTTCTTCCGGGACTTGATGGGACCGGAGAACTATTTGTCGATTTCGTCGCGGCTCTGCCTGAATCATGTACTGCGACTATTGTTGCTTACCCAACTGATAGATTCCTGTCGTACACGGATTTGCGTCCGTTCGTCATCGCGGCTGTTCCTCAATCAGAACGATTCGTGCTCGTGGCTGAATCGTTCTCCGCTCCGCTGGCTGTTTGGTACGCAGCTACTAATCCACCAAATCTAGCCGCTGTTGTCATCTGCGCCGGATTCGTTGGAAGTCCGATACATAGCTGGTCGGGAACAGTGAGGGCACTTGCGAGACCTTGGCTTTTTAGATTGAAGCCGCCCCGCACCATTCTTGAGTATTTTCTTCTCGGACAGAACGCACCTTTCGACTTTCTCCAGAAACTGCGCCACGCATTGCAAAGGGTGAGTCCAGATGTATTGAGTGGCCGTGTTCAGGAAGTACTGGATTGTGATGCACGCGATGACCTTTGCCGAACAACCGTACCGCTCTTGTACTTAGAAGCGACCCATGACAGGCTGCTCTCCTCGTCATGCAAAAAGGAGTTTTCTAATCTCAGGCCGAATACTCTCTTCAGGTCAGTCCCTGCGCCACACTTGCTCTTGCAACGGGAGCCGCAGAAGGCCGCAAGCATCGTGATGGCGTTCGTCGATAATTTGCCGACAGGTGACGCGGTAGGGACAATCATCACTGATCGCCCCCCGCACAGAACCGTACGGGCGCTTCTACGCATACGGCTCCCACCGTGGATGAGTGACGAGAAATCGAGCGATAGGATAAGGATGCAGAACACGTGGGGCTGGAATCCATCGCTTGAAGATCCGGGTTATTCGGTTCCACGACCTACGTCGTTGACTGCGGCGGCGTAGAATGAGCCGCCACATTCGTCGCAAGCGTTGTCCGAAGACACTCAACCGATCGATGTTGCCCGGAACCGCATGGTAGCGGTAATAGCCGTTCACAACCTTTTGGAGCCATGCACCGATGTCGGCAACCGGCTCGTGCATGCGGCGGCGCAGTTCTGCTTTAATTGCGTGCAGCTTTGCCACCATGCGCTTCTTTGCCGTTTTCCGCCAGACGATGAATGTCCCATTGCTCCGACGCTTCCCGCAGTGATGCGTAAAGCCCAGGAACGTAAAGGTCTCCGGCTTCCCTTCTCCACGCTTCTCCCGATCTCGGGCGGCGAACCGCCCAAACTCGATCAGTCGTGTTTTCTCCGGTTGTAGTTCCAGTCCGAACTTGGCCAGTCGTTCCCGAAATGCTGCCAGGAATCGCTCAGCCTCCGTTCGGTTTTCGAAGCCCACCACCAGATCGTCAGCGTATCGGACAGCGATCACATCGCCCGTGGCCACTTTCTGGCGCCAAGCCTCGATCCACAGATCGAATACGTAATGCAGGTACACGTTGGCGAGCAGCGGTGAAACCACTGCCCCTTGCGGGGTTCCCACCTTACTCTCCGACCACTGGCCGTCCTCCGATATCCCCGCCTTTAGCCATTTCTGGATCAGGCGCAGGATCCGGTGATCGGCTATGCGGTGCTCCACAAATTTCATCGTCCATTCGTGGCTCATGTTGTCAAAGAAGCCCCGAATGTCGGCGTCGAGCACCCAGTTCACGCGCTTCCTTTGGATGCCCACCGTCAGCGCGTCCAGCGCTTGATGCGGGCTGCGTCCGGGACGGAACCCATACGAGAATCCTTGGAAGTCCACCTCATAAATCTGGTTGAGGATGGTCACCACGGCTTGCTGGACGATCTTGTCTTCCAGCGCCGCGATGCCCAACGGGCGTTGCCGCCCATCGGCCTTCGGTATGTAGACTCTTCGTGAGGGCTGCGCTCGATACGCTCCACGGTGTACTCGGTTGTGTAGATCGGCAAGCCGATTTTCCAACCCGGTTTCATACTCCTGCCACGTCACGCCATCTACTCCCGGTGCTGCTTGCCGCTTTAAGGCGTAGTAGCTAACCCGGAGTAAATCCACGCTCATATGGTGAAGCAAAGCCGTGAACCGTTCTTGCCTCCTTTTCTTTGCTGCTTCTCGCACACCGCTCAATCCCTGGGACACCGGTTTCCCGCTCTGTGTCGGGCTGGTGGTAGGTCGAACGATGTTCTCCTTGGCCCGCACCCTTTTCTCCCCAGGCTCCGCCGAAGATCGCTCCTCTTTGTTCGTCTGGTTCATCGATAGTATGGTGCGGTCCGACTCCTCCGGAGCGTGCGCGTCCGCCTTCTGGCTTTGCGCCTTCGCGGACCGGCCTCGTTCCCTTTCGGGCCGAGGCACTCCAGAGGTCTCCCGGTTCTCGTGCATGTTGTTTCTCAGCGTGCGCAGGCTCTAAGACTACGCAGGACCGACTGCTCGCTCGCGATTTATCGCGAAACAGCCGTGATGCCTTCCTCCAATCAGGAGAGAGTCGGCGTCCTGGATTTGCGTTTTTCGAAGCTCAATAACCTGGCCCACCGATGCCCCTGTCTACGCTTCAAGCGACATCTCGCGATGCCACCTGCAAGACTGAGGGCCAAGATGGAGTCGCTGTCTCCTTTCTTGTAGGACTCTTTCATTCCCTACAACATGCCGGTTTAACCCGGCGCTCCCTGGTTAACGCCGTTCGCGGAGAAGTGGACTCACCCGCGAAAGCTGACGCGTCAAATGACAATTCACAGAACACCGGCTTCCTCCGCCTCTTCAGTTGAGGTGAACACGTAAGGGAGCCAGGACTCTGGGCGCGGTGAGTGACCAATTCCGAATACGAGGCCCAGCGTTCCTCGGGGACGGATCAAGAGCGCTCCGCCTTCCGAAGCGTAGCGCAGCAGATTGCATTTCCGGCACCCCCAGGTTGATCGCACGATGCTTTTGGTGAACCGTCCACCTGGCTCCCATCCGTACAGCCCTCGACGCGGGATGCTGCAGTGGGGGCAAATCAGAAGCCGGACTCTTCCCCCATTGCGCGGGAGCGTGCGCAGAAGCGTGCGAATGAAATCCCGCGTTCCATCGTGGCGCTTGATCTCGAAGGCCCCAGTCCAATCAGGCCCTCCCCGGCCGGCCGCCTCGTAATGCAGCGCGATGCGAGCGGCTTCTTTAACTGTGCCATCCGAGAGGCTCTTCCAGATGAGCAGGTACGGAATCTTTCGCGTATCGTCCAACATCCAGGCCACGACCCTTGCAGGCAGCAGCGGAACCTGTTCGCAGTTCACTCTACGCCCGAGGAAGCGCCCTTCGCTCCTATGCCCCTGGGTATGATTTCCACCTGCGCCCCTGCTCACCATCTAATCCCCGTGATCATTCTTTCCAGCGAAATCCCAGCTACGACGCGCGTTCGCAAAGAAAGCGTCAAGGTCTGCACGCCTGAATCTCCAGCGTCCGCCGATGATTCGCCCCTCAATCTCGCCACGCTGAGTGTATTCCCTTACCGTGCGTGTGCTGAGGCGCAATACCTCCGCCGCTTCGCGCAATGTGAGCAAGTGATCTCCGATCGGTGGCGCCGTGTCTTTCCTCTTCCTTTTCCGAGTCATGCTGCTTCCGGCCTCCTCGCAAACATCTCCGCGTGAAGGAAATCAGAGGAAAAACTGCGGGGGACGTGGCCTCCGAGGGACCAATTCACTTCCGTTGGGACCAGGTTGGGACCAAAACACCTGGTTCTGGGGCATTATTCAGCAGGCTTGGCGGCGTAAGGACAACAGAATCATCGTGAGTTATGGAGCGGGCGATGGGAATCGAACCCACGTCCGAAGCTTGGGAAGCTTCTATACTGCCATTGTACGACGCCCGCTCTGGTACAAAGCTAGCAAAACCTGTGAGCGGCCGCAAGCGTGGGTGCGATTGAACGATTGAGAGCCGGTTGGAAGCCGGCGCTACCAAGGGGCGTTACAGGGGTACACCTGCGATCGAGGCCAGCCCGCGAGAGTTACTGCAGTTCGCAGAACCGGGGGCAGGTGACTAAATGATCGTTGACCAGGCCGGTGGCTTGCATGAACGCGTAGCAAATGGTGGGGCCAACAAAACGGAAGCCACGCTTGAGCAAGTCTTTGCTGAGAGCGATGGATAAAGGGGTTTTTGCGGGGATTTGTTTGAGCTGCTCGCGGCGATTTTGAATCGGAGCGCCGCCGATGAAGTTCCAGATGAATTTGTCGAAGCTGCCGAATTCGCGTTGCACGCGAAGAAATGCTTTGGCATTGGTGACCGTGGACGCAAGCTTGAGGCGGTTGCGTACGATTCCCGGATCGCGCATAAGAGCGCGTAGCTTCCGCGCATCGAAGCGAGTTACCTTGCCGGGGTCAAAGCCGCGGAGGAGTTCGCGATAACGCTCGCGCTTCCGGAGAATGGTGTCCCAACTCAAGCCCGCTTGCGCGCCCTCGAGAATCAGGAACTCAAACCACACGCGGTCGTCATGCACCGGCGTGCCCCATTCTTCATCGTGATATTTGGTGTTGAGCGGGCTGGAAGCCCACGGGCAACGAACCAAGCCGTCGCCCGCCACACTTGCAGACGAAAGCGGCTCAGCCGAGGCGCTTTCGCGCTTAAGGGCACGGCGCTTCTTGCGTACTCGGGGCGCGCGAGTAGGCTGTTTTGCCGACAAGTGCAGTCATCCTTGTAAGAGCAGTGAGTAAGCTAAACGCTATCCGATGTGGCGTTCCAGCGCTTTGGTGATCTGATCCTTGGGGACCGCGCCGACGATCTGTTCCACAACTTGACCGTCCTTGAACACCAGCAGCGTGGGGATGCCGCGGATGTTGAAACGGCCCGCGGAGTTCATGGCTTCGTCCACATTGAGTTTGGTCACCTTGAGCTTGCCCGCGTAATCCTGGGCAATTTCGGCAACCGTGGGGGCCAGCATGTGACACGGACGGCACCACTCCGCCCAAAAATCCACCATAACCGGCTGAGCCTTGCTCGCCGTTAGCACTTCTGCTTCGAAATTCCCGTCATTCACCGTGAGAATGTTTTCAGCCATAGCTTTTCGATGTTCCTCGACCGGCTGCAACCGAGCAGCCGCCTTCCTGGATTAGTTAGATGATGGAACTACCGTTTGGTTTCGCGCTGCCCTGGCAGCTTCATATAGTTTCGCATATTCCACGGCTGAGGTGTTCCACGAAAAATCCTTGGCCATACCGTTGAGCTGAATGCGCTTCCAGACACCTTCGTCGGAATAGTCGTGCAAAGCCTGACGGACGGCGTGCAACAGCTCTACGCCGGAGTACTCCCAAAACTTGAATCCGGTGCCGGTGCCATGTTCGAGATCGAAGGATTCGATGGTGTCATCGAGCCCACCAGTGGCGCGAACGACCGGGACCGTGCCGTAGCGCAGGCTGTAAATCTGATTCAGGCCGCAGGGCTCGTAACGAGAAGGCATCAGAAAAATGTCAGCGCCCGCTTCGACCAGATGGGCGAGGCGATTGTCGTAGCCAATGACCGCGCCGACACGCCCAGGAAAATCCGAGGCCAAGGCGCGGAACAATTCCTCGTAGCGGCGCTCCCCGGTGCCCAAAACCGCGAGGAGCACATCTTCCTGGATCAGTTCGCGGGCGATTCTGGCGATGAGATCGAAGCCCTTTTGGTCGGCGAAGCGGGAAACGATACCGATTATCGGCCGGTTGGGCACATCTTTCATGAGCTTGAACTCGTCGACCAGCGATTCTTTGCAGATGCGTTTGCCCGCGAGATTCTTCGCGGAGTATTTCGCGGGTATGAGGCTGTCGCGGTCCGGACTCCAGGTGGAATAATCCACACCGTTGAGGATGCCAGTCAAGCGATCGGCGCGCATGCGAACGACACCTTCCAGGCCAAAACCAAATTCGGAGGTTTGGATTTCTTCGGCATATTTGCGGCTGACGGTGGTCAGATAGTCGGAGTAGACCAGGCCGCCCTTCAGGAAATTCACGTTGCCGAAGAATTCGATGCCGCCGGGATGAAAGACACCTGGCGGAATTCCGGCGCGCTCCAGGACCTCGCGAGGAAACCTGCCGTGATAGCCCATGTTGTGGATGGTGAAAACCACGGGAATGTCTCGGACGACGGGGTCGTCGCCGTAGGAAGTGCGCAGGAGCACGGGAACCATGGCGGTTTGCCAGTCGTGGCAATGAAACAGGTCGGGCATCCAGATCTGCTTGGCCAGTTCGATCGCGGCGCGCGAAAACTCAGTGAAACGTTCGGCGTTATCGGGATACTCCTGGTTCCTGTTGCCGTATATGCCCTCGCGGTCGAAATAGAAAGGATCGTCCATAAAGAAATAGCGAACGCCGCGATGCAAGCCGCCGCTGGCGATGGCCGGAAAGCGCAGGCGCAAGCCTTGAGGGACGGTCATGCTGGGCAGCGCTACGGAATCGATTTCGATGCCGCGGTACCGGGGCAGGAATACGGCGACTTCATGGCCGAGTTTGACCAGCGCGCGTGGCAGAGCCTCAATCACATCTGCCAACCCACCGGTTTTTGCGTACGGAAGAGCTTCAGACGCTACGAACAGTATGCGCATGTTCTGGACGAGTTTCTAACGCTATCGGAGGACGGGGCCGTCGTCAAGTTCGGACTGGCGCAATAGCGGGTCAATTGGGAATCTCAACCGCGCCGCTGCGGGCGGACATCTGGGCTCCTTCATGCTCGCGAACCACCTGGCGGACCATGTATTTCCCGGGCTTGAGGTCGAAGCTGGTTTTCAGGCCGAGGCCGGAATTCAGGACGTGCTGGTATCCGGCGGTGGTCAACTTCAGCTTGACGGTTTTCTCCTGGCCCAGGACGTAATTGCCGTCGCCATCGAAAATGGCGGTCACGATAGTCAATTTGTTGCAATTCCTGTCGTCGAGTTTGGCGAAGTGCAGGCCCTTCACGTCCAGACGGGTGATGATGCTGAGTTGCGCATCGTCGGCGGTCTTCTTGAAGTACTGCGTGCGCAACTCCATAGGCATATCCGCGATTTCGTCGCGGCCAAATACGGCTTGCTCGACCTCGCCCTTGGCAAACTCCTCGGGATCCTCTGTTTTTTTTGGAGCGTAATAGCCTCGGCGGGCGTTGATCTCGTATTTCTGATTGCCGGTGAGCTCCACTTTCAGCTTGTGAAAGTTTCCATCGGGTTTGGGATTCTGTGGGGAAAACGCGAGGACATAGGAAAACTCTGGCGGCGTAGCCATTTTTTGCATACCGCCCGCGAGGTCATTGGTGTGCTGGACGAAAGTGCCCGCGGTGCCATCGGCGAATTCCTGGAGCACGAAGGTGAGTTCATCTTGCGCTTGAGCACGGAAGTTGGCATTTTGTTGACCCGCTAAATTCACGCCGGCGGAAGTCCTGGAGCCCAACGGGCCAGTAACGCTGGTGGGAGAAACGGTTGTAGTGATGGGCTTGTTGGGAATGCCGCCGGCACTAATATTGCCTACTCCGGATATGTACAGCCCGCGCGCATCCAGAGTGTCGATGGGAATCCGGTTGGTGGTGGCCAGATCAATCAGCTTAGAGAAACGGGTGCGATCTTCGGTCAGAGAAAAACCGGAAGACACAAAAATCATGGTGCGTTCGCCGGGCATTCCGGCCAGTCGCCGTAAGACCGCTTGCATATGGTCGAAAACGGAATTGTTATCGGCCTGGGCCATGGCAACGGTTTGACGGATGGCCGATTTCGCCAGGGAGCCAGCCATTTGTGCACTGGTCTTGTCACCGCCAAAGGCGCATTGCAGCGTGTCTTCCAGAACCACCTGGAAGGCATCCTGGTCGTTCACGGTGTCAACCAGATGAGCCAAGTAATAGCTGACCCGCGGGCACTGGCCCAAAACATCGGTGAGGTTGGGGCGCGCGGAGAGACTGGTTAACGATCGTTTTAGCGCGTCTTTGTCCTCGGAAAATTCCTGAGTAAATTGGCCAGAAGTGGAGGCGAAAGCGACGCGGTCCTGCGGTCCGAGCGAGTCCAAGAATTGGATGGTGGAATTTCGCGCATACATGAGATCCGCATCGATCATGTGGGTGTCGTCGAAGAGGAGGGCGATGAAGTGGTTCGGCAGGCTCGGTACGCCGGTCCCTTGTTCCGACTGCACTTTCGCTTCGGCCTGGACCCGCTGCAGGCGAGTTTCGGGCGAGTCCACGGCAAAGTTGGTAATGACCTGTGGCTTGCCTTGATCGAGAAGCCGAAAGTCCTCTTTTTTCAGGCCGGGCACAGCGTTGCCCTTGGCATCACGCACGACCACGTAGACCTGCACAAGGTTGACGCGGAGTTTGAAGGTGGTGGGCTTCTCTTCCGTGGTGATTTCGGGGGAGGGCTGTTGGGCGACAATGGTTGGCGCGACGAGGGAACAGTGGAGCACAAAAACGGAGTTGAGGGAGAGCCAGAAACGCAGGGAACGGAGCGCCGCTTTCATGAAAGGCCTCCACAGGGCAAAGCTCGAGGCAAATCGCAAAATGCAAAAGCGCGACAGAACTGCAACCGTGAATCTGAGCATACGACGAAGAACGCGGTTTGTCCGTTACATTGATGAAGGCTGGCGGTCAGGGAGTGACGACCTCACCGTTGTGCAGTGTGTAATCGAGGTGAAAAGGCTTTTGTTCGCTGAGCGGCTGCCAATGCTGTTCAGCGATGAGGCGGTGGGCCTGCTCGAGGCGTTCGCTGGTGGGTGGGTGGCTCCGGAAATAGCCTTCGAGGGACTGCACCGCCAGTTGCGATAGCTCGTCTTGCGGCGACTCGGCGTGAATCACATACTCGTTGTGGAGCTTTGCGAAACTCTCCATCATCGTCACGGTGCCATACGGCGAATAGCCTGCCTGGACCGCCAGGAACATGCCTTCGCGGTCGGCTTCCAATTCTTCATCCTTGTGGTAGCCGGCCTCCCATAGAGAGATCGGCAGTTGCACGAGTTCGCCGAGCGCGTCGAGGTCCAGATGCTTCAGTTGCGCTTCGATCTGCACACGTTCCACAGCGTGATCGTGGTCGATGTGCTCGACTTCATGGGCCAAGACGCAGGCCAGTTCGTCTTCGGTGGTCATCAAGTCGGTCATGCCTTCGCCAATGTACACGGGGCCGCCGGGCAGGGCGAAGGCGTTGATCATGTTGCGGTCAGGAACGAGGTGGAATTCGTAAGGCAAAGGGCGGTGCGCGTGCGCCGCTACTTTTCCGCCGACCTGGCGAACATAGTTGTCCAGAACGATTTCGTCGGGGGTCAGTGATTTGCTGGTGTACGCGTATTGGGATTGCAATTGCCTGCCGATGGAGATCTCCTCGTCGTCGGACAGGCGGGTCAGCTGCATCGGTGCGCGGGCTATGTCGCGCTGTGCGTCGGCAGCGAGTTCGACGATGGCGTTGGCGGAAACGGGAGTGGATTTCTGGCGGCGTTGGGCGTAATAGATGGCCGCGGCGGAGGCCACCAGCACGAGGGAAAAGACGGAGAGCTGGACACCACGTTTCATAGGAACTGCCGAATGGCTTCGCGATAACGGCTATAAAGGTAAGAAACCAGGAGCAATGCGCTTCCCACGATGATGAGGGTGATGTAGCGATCGCGCGCCTGCAGCCCCCAAACATCGAGGGCCATGATTTTCGCTACGCACAACAACAAGAGCACCAAACCGGTCAGGCGGAAGCTGCGTTCCCTGGCGAGCAATGCGAGCACGATGATGCCGACGGCTTCAATGCCCCACGCCACGGTCTTCATGCCAGCGTTCATCTTCACGGTGAGCATCAGCCAGAGCAGCACCGTAGCCGCGAAGAATTGCAGTTGTTCAGGCCTGCGAACCATGGCAGAAATCAGTGGGCGCACCCGGGTACTGTTGCCCAAGCCCGGGAAGTGCCTGCGCAGCGGAAATGCAAAGGCCAAGCTGGCCAGCAACAGGGCCACCGCGGTGCCCACGACGAAGTAGCGACCTTTCCAGTCGCCCTCGCTGAAATAGCCGCTACCGAAAAGATTGTGGGCCACTCCTCGGGTAAAGGTGAGAAGGGTAAGCGCCATGGCTTGATAGAGAAAGAGTTCGCGATCGAGGAAATAGGAGACGGCAAAGAGCACCAGGGCCAGGGCGGCCCAGGCGGTGACGACCCATTCGCCGATAAATTGATAGCGCAGCAGCGCCGCGACGGCGGCGGTTCCGAGACAGGCGAGCAGAACGTCGGCGTGCAAGGCGCGGTCGCCGGAGATTTCCTGGCCTTCGCTCTTGCCCGGGAGCTGCGCATAAAGGAAGAAGAAAATCAGCACGAGGGGAAGGATGGTGTAGAGACGCGAACCCCAGAATTCGCCGGTTTGGCTCGCAGTCAAATTCACAAAGAAGATGCGAACGAAGGCGGCGACGAGCGCGATGTAGGCCTGATAGCGGAATTGGGCAACCTTTCGCAGCAGGCCGTATTCGAAGAGAATCAACCCAAACGCGGCCCAGCCGACGGCGACGCCCAGGGGGCGCAGTTCATGCCACAAGAGAAAAGACGCCAGCACAGAGGCAGCCCAGGAATAAGCGTGGTGCATATCGCGTTTGCGCCATTCGTCGGGCATGCGCACTGCACTCGCCATGGCATAAAAAATGACCGCGACGAGAGTGACGGAAAATAAACGCACGCTCCAGTGATGCCAGGTGGTTTCTAATTGCAGGTTGAAGAGAGCGGCGCGGGCAAAGGCGAGGAAGGAAAGTATGTGTGCCTGCCAGGGAAGTTCCTCGCTCTGCCATTTGCAATCCACCAGCGCGAGCACCATAGCAAATCCGGCCCACAACGGAGCCAGCCAGCCGTTGGGTTGTTCGTAGTACATCAGGGCCGCGAGCAACCCAGTAGCCGCGAATGCATGCAGCACGGTGACGACGCGTCGCCATTCTTCGTTTGGCGCAGCCTTGCGGGAGACGAAATACAAACCAGCGGCAACCAACGAGACGGTTACGATGCGCTGACTGATTCCGGCCCAAAGTTTCTGTTCGAGCCCGTAATTGAACTGCACCGTCCGCAAGGTAGCGCAAACGGCCACTAGATTGGCCTGCCAGGAAAGTTGCTGGTAGTTCATCCAGCGCGCGGCTAATGCGAGCGCCACCGCAAAACCGATCCAAGCAACTGCGATCCAGGGGACGTGGACCAGTTCGAAAAGTGCCCACAACATCAGCGCGGTTGCTGCCCAGGTATAGGCGGCGCGCGTTACCGGCAAGTGCAGGTCAGCGTCTTTGGTGCCGCGCCACGCTAGCCAGTAGAAACCGGCAATGACGGCTAGGCCACTGAAAACGTGAACCGGCATGGTATGCCAGCGATGCAGGCGGAGGGGATCCGCAGTCAGCGCAGTAGCGGCGGCCAGCGCACAAATCGCGTGGGTGTGCCAGGCCAGGGCGGGATACTTCATCGCTCGTCCAGCTTCAGCCAGCACGATAGCAAAAACAATGAAGGCGACAGGCCGCCACAACTCCGGGGCTTCTACCCAAATCAAAAGAGCCAGTGCGGCAGTTCCGGCGGAAGCGAAAAGGCCGCGCACTGTACGCTGCTCAGCGGTGTCGCGCAGCGCTGCGATTTTCGCGGTGGCGTAGAAGGCGGCAGCCAGTATGGGCACGGTGATCAGCCGCATCTTCAAGTGCATGCCTGTAGGAGCGGTGAGGTAAAGATTGAAGGTGAAAGTGCGCCAGGCAGCGAGGGCGCCACAGGCGAGATACTGCAACTGCAAATGGTGGGATTTGAACGGCCTGGCAAGCGCCGCCAAGCCGAGCATCAAAGCCGCGAAACCCAGCGCGGTCCAGTCATGAGTGAAATAAGCCCAGACGGCGAGCGCTGCGGTGATGGCCCCCAGGTACGAGTGCGTGGTAAGAAGACCATCGTCAAGAGAATCGGCAAAAAGCGCGCTCCACTTGCGCCTGACCCCGAGGGCGTTCAAGTAGTACGCGGCAGCACATACTCCGAACAACACAGCCGCGGAAAGAACGGCTTGCTCGTGCGCCGTACGCAGTTCGAGCAACGGACGCAGATCCGCATACGCCAACCAGAGCGCCACCAATAATCCGGTGAACAAACCGACGCGGCGAAAGACGACTTCTTTCACCATTACGCCGGTGAGGAGAAAAACTTCCATGGCAACGACCCAAAGAATGGCCACGTCATTGCCTGGCCCCGCATAGTGGGACGGTGCGGCTGCGAGCAATAAAGCCGAGCCCATGACCGTGAGTACGACGAAAGCTTCGCGCCTGTGCCTAATGAACTGGCCGAGGAGCAGTTCCACAGCGCCCACGGAGAGGAGCACGATATAGGCGAGTTCCGGGTGCACGGACTGGAAACGCAAGGTGGCGAGCAGCAACAGAGAATTCAGAATGGCAGCGGTGGTGGACATGTGCTCTTCAGAAGCGTTGGCGGGTTTGCGCGCGATGTAAGAGCTGCGGAAAACCAGCCAGTAGAAGAAGAGCATGGCGGTGCTGGCGGTGTACTGCGGAAAGACGTGACCGCGAGCACCTTCGATTCCGAGAATGCGGTACAGCCAATAAAAATGATTCAAGTAGCTGGAGAGGAGGCCGAACACTTCCAACTCGTACCAACGCATCTTGAGGACAATGGCGACCAGGGCAATGGCCAGAATCACGCCGGCGGACAAACTGTAGACCGTGTCTTGACTTAGGGCGACGGTGGAATATCCAAGTAAGAAAGCCAAACCAGTGACCAACTGAGAGCGATAGCGCAGAGTATGCGCCGCCATCGCCACGGCGACGAGCAACATCAGCGTGGAATCCAGGACCAGGGAGTCGAGCACGTGCATGGCTTGCACGTGATACAGCGCGTACGTGGTGAAAAAAAACAGCGCCCAGCCGCCACCGATTCCGGTTCGGCCCAGCACCTGGTAGCGCTCGCGCTTTTCGAGGAAAATGCCGCCGCCCAGCAAGGCCGCGGCGACAAGGTAGGAGACGAGTACTTTGCCGAAACTGCCGAGCGCGGCGAGTTCGTAGATGCCGAACGACGCAACACCTAACACCAGGAGAACGATGCCGAGTTTTTGCAGCCAGTTGGTTCCCAAGGCTTCTTCGAAGGCCGAAACTCTCTTCATGCGTTCCTGCATGCTCGGTCTGGCGACGGGCACACGAAGGGGCGAATAGGCCGGGGCTCCGGAAACGCGCACGGATGCTGCCGTGGTTTCCTTCTTGGGTTCTACTGCGGAAGAAGCGGCGATTGGAATTGCAGCGGGAGGCTTCGACGGAGCTGGCGGGCGAGGCTTGATTTCCAGAGAAGCTGGCAAAGGCACAGAAGGCGGCGCGGGAGGAGGTGTAGGAGGTGGCGTAGTGCGTGGCTCCTGCACGGAAGGTGCGGCAGGTTTGGCAGGCACGTGCGCTTCTTTGTTTGTGGGAGGCGTCAATTCGGTTGAGGCGGGAGCTGGCGGAAGAACTTGCGCGACTTTTTGTGGAGGTGCAGGCGAAGGCGGCGGAGTAGCTGGCGGAGTAGGCGGTTGTGGTGGGGCCACGACGGGCGGCGGTGGTACCACTTGGGGAGAAGGCTGAGGCTTTGGTGGCTCAGCAGCGGGTGCGGGACGGTGCTCATCGATTACGGTTGCGGGAGCGGCAGCTTTCTGCGCCGCGACTTGCTTCTTTAGATCCCAAATATCGCGGCGTAGGGAGGCGACTTGCTTTTCCGTTTCTTCTTCCGCACATTTCAGGCGGCCTTGGAGCTTGCTGTAGCGCACGTATAGCGCAATCACCAGAATGGGAGTGGCGAGGGCAAAGAGTCCATAGAGGATCAGCAAAGGGGCCACTGGCGACATCCAGTTCCTCACAGAGTTCGCAACTGTGTTACTGATTTTAGAACGGACAACGGGAGGAAACTTGCGGTATGTGGCGGCACTCAGTCTAGGAGTTACCTAACCTGAGGCTAACTATTTGTGACCGCGCCACTTAGAAGTGGGGTCAGAGCCCCTCGACGATACGGATGTCGCGGTCGGCGGCTCCGGCCAGGAGCTTGGCGGCCTCCTGATACCGCTCACCCTCGAAAGTGGCAATGGCCTTCGCTATGCTTTCAAACTCGATTAAAACGGTACGTTCTTTGAGACCCGCCTCGTAGACTCTCTCCGGAATGCCACGGGCGAGAAACTTCCCTCCCCCGGCCTGGATGGCAGGACCGGCCAATTTGCTGTAATCGGCGAGCGCGGCCGGATTGGTGATCGAGCGGTAAAAGGTGATCCAGTATCCCTTGGCCATCAGGTCTCCTCTCGCTGGGAATTCACCGCGATGCTAGCACGGATTCCCGTGTCAAAGCTGCGCCCGGTCTCCTGCTACACTTTCTACACTAATTCCATGGCGAGACAAAGACTCGGTCAACATTTTCTGGGCGACCCGGGGTGGCGGGAAAAGATTGCCCAGGCGATTCGCGTGTCGCCGCATGGCATGCAACCGCCGGGTTCCGCGCAATCGAGTAGCGAACATTATTGCTGGATTGAAATTGGCGCCGGGCATGGAGAGATGACCGAGCACCTACTGAAAAGCGGGGCACCGGTGATCGCCGTGGAACTTGACGCTCCTCTGGTTACGAGTTTGCAGCGACTGGCGGCGAAAGAGGCCACCCTGACGGTAGCACGGGGCGACGTGCTCGAAACCGATTTGGGGAAACTGGCCGCTGGGCGCCGGATGCGCATCTACGGAAACCTGCCCTACTACATCACCTCGCCCATCGTGCATCACTTGTTCAAATATGCGGACCAGATCGACGTCGCGCATATCGTGGTGCAACTGGAGGTGGCGGCGCGGCTGACCGCGCGGCCGAGCACGAAACCGTACGGCTATCTCTCGGTGGCCACGCAGTTCTACTCGCGCCCGGAGTTTGCCCTGCGCTTACCGCCGGCAGCATTTCGTCCGCCACCGGAAGTGGCTTCGGCGTTGGTCACGCTGAGGTTTCCGGGCGACGCCGCAAAGGCATCATGTGCGGAGGCAGAGAACTTTTTGGAATTTGTGAAACTGTGCTTTGGGCAGAAGCGCAAGACGGTGGCCAACAATCTTCGATCAATGGCGAGCGGGGAACGCGTTCGCCAGATCTTGAACGAGCTAAAGCTTCGGGTGGATGCGCGGGCAGAGCAATTGACGGTGGGGCAATTTCTGGCGCTGCATCGCGCTATCGCTTCAGTACCGTCAGCAGGCGGTCTGGATAATCGCTCATGATGCCATCGACGCCGGCGGTGGCAAGCATGCGCATGTGCGCGGGAGAGTTCACGGTCCAGCACACGACCTGCAGGTCTCTCTTGCGGGCTGCCTGCAAAAGATTGGGAGTCACGAGATCTCCGCGAACGGCGAGCTGACGGGCTCCAATTTCCGAGGCTTTTTCGAAGGGATTCTCGATTTGCCCGTTATAGAGCAGGCCAGTCATTAAGGTGGGCTCGAATTTCCGCAGGGCGGCGAGAATCGAAGGATCGAAGGAAATAATCACACTGCGGGGAATTTCACCCGAGTCTCGCAAGCCGCTGATCAGGGCATGCTCTCCACCCCAGAATCCGCTTGGCTTAAGTTCCAGGTAAAACACGACATCGTTCTTTTTCGTGAATTCCAGTATTTCTCCGAGGGTGGGGATACGCTCACCCATAAACTCGCTCGCGAACCATGAACCGGCGTCCAGGCGGCGCACTTCGGCGAGGGTCATGTCGTGAATGGAACCGTGGCCATTGGTGGTGCGATCGACGGTCTCGTCGTGAATGGCGACGAAATGGGCGTCGCGGGTGAGATGCAAGTCGGTCTCAATGAAGGATATGCCCTGCGCAACGGCGCGCCGAAAAGCCGCAAACGTATTTTCAGGCGCGTAGCCGGATGCGCCCCGGTGAGCAATGGCCAGCACGTGGTCAACTTTCTCCAGGGGTAATCGACCGTTTACAATTGAATCAGTGCCGCGATTCCCTGTCGTATGCTACCAGTGTACCGCATGTGAGATGGCGGCCAGACGTCTAGATTCCAGCATGAAGCGAAATGCAATCCGGATCGGGGTGACATCGCTACTGTTAGCGAGCGCCGTGCCGTGCCTTTCACGGCAGATTCCCGCGAGCGCCAGGGCCGCAAAATCGGAGGAAAAGCACACAGTAAGCCTGTCGAGGGAAATTCACCACGAAATCGCGGTGCTTCCTTTCTACTCGGTTTTTGATTCGATTAACTTCACGCTGGAAGGCAGCAGGGTGACGCTTACCGGCCAAGTGCTCCGCAGAAGTCTAAAAGAAAACGCTGAAGCAGCGGTGAAGAGCATTGAGGGAGTTGGGGAGGTGGTGAACAAGATCGAAGTCCTTCCAGCATCGCCCTCCGATGACGAACTGCGGAGGGCGGTGTACCGCGCGCTGTATGAAGACTCGACTCTGGCGCGTTACGCGACGCAAAATATTCCGCCAGTTCACATCATTGTGAAGGGTGGCAGCGTAGGCCTGGAGGGAACGGTCGATTCCCCCTCGGACAAGAATCTTGCCTCCGCTCGCGCTGGAAACGTTGCAGGAGTAGCGAACATCAAAAACAATTTGGTGGTGCATGGCAAAGGTAGTGCACCAGAATAGAAGAGCGGGAGCGTTACGTGGTGGAAAATAAGGATCCATATTCGAATCAGGGCGACGCGCGAGACACACCGGCGAGGCAGAAACTCGTCGCGCTGCGGGTTGCCCTGCTGCGAATCCACAAATCGCTACTGGACATGGAACGACGAGAGTATGAAAAGGAGCATGGCAGCGTCAGCGCGGGCGAACTGTTTCGGCTGGTGGTGGATGACCCGCAGTTTTCCTGGCTGCACAATCTATCGGAGTTCGTGGTGCGAATTGACGAGGCACTGGCCAACGACGAGGGCGTGACCGATACGGATTCGCATGTGGCCATTTCGCTGGCTCGCAAGATTTTCGCTCCTTCCGAAGTGGGCGATGGCTTCCAAAAGAAGTATTTCGATGCCATTCAGAAAGATCCCGCGGTGGTGATGGAACATGCGGAACTTGCTCGACTATTTCACAATGAGCCGGTCGATCGCGAGATCGAATAATGTTCGTTGTTGGTGGCCAGGCATTCGCGATGCCACCGTTCAACCATACAAATTCCAAATAGAAGTGAAGGCTGAGGAGCAGATTCCATGAATCGTTGGCGACCATTTCACTGTGTGTTTTTCCTGGTGGCGTTTTGCGGTGTATTTGCGGTCACGCCGTTACCGGCAAAAACCGAGGTTGACTTCAACCCGAATATCGAGTTTTCGAAATACAAAACGTTCGTTTTTATCGGAGGCGTGGAGAACCTGGTGATGCTGCAACTGGATCCGGACGTGATGAACGACCGGCTGCACCACGACATCAGCCAGGAACTGGCGAAAAAAGGCATTCACGAGGCACAGCCCGGGCAACGTGCCGATCTGGTGGTGCGCTATTGGGCCAACCCTTCCAGGCAGGTGAACGTCACGACCATGGGCAATTGGGCTCCGTTTTCCCCGTATATCGGCTCCTATTGGAGTTCGGTTTACAACGATGTGTCCGCCACGAGCGGAAAGGAAGACTCGCTGATTATCGACCTGATCGATCCGAGAACCAAGGACCTGGTGTGGCGGCTTTACTTAATTCGGAAAATGGTGAACACGGATAAGGATTGGAAGAAGACAGATGACGAATTATCCAAGGGATTCGAGCGTTTTCCGCCGTCGGAAGCAGAGAAGGAAGCGAAAAAGAAGGAACGCGCCGCACGCCCGCCCAAGCCCGAATAGCCTCAACGGTCTGAGAATTCCTTTCTCCATTCTTGTTGCCGATTGAGGTAGCATGTGGGGGCACCGCAGCGGAGGAAGGGCATGGCGAAAAAAGACAAACTCACCGAAGTCTCGGTAAAAATCGGCAAAGCGTTGGGTAAGGCCGACAAACGGGCACATCTGCATGCACGGAAGCTGTCCGCGGCGAGCCAAGCTGCCAAGGAAGAGCTCCTGGAAATTACCAAGCAGGTGGATGCACTGAAGAAGCAGCTAACCAAAACTACTGTAAGACTGAAGAAACTTCTCAGCACCTAGCGCGAGCGAATCCTGAAGCGGATGGAACCCACTCAGGTAGACGCGTCTCTGTACAACCCAGATCTTGCGCCCATTCCGTTGGAAAAGCGCTCCTGGAGTACCTACAACTACGCGTCCTTGTGGGTGGCGATGAGCGTGTGCATCCCTACGTACATGCTGGCTTCGGGCCTGATCGCGGGGGGAATGGACTGGATTCAGGCGATCGTCACCATCCTCTTAGGCAACCTCATCGTTCTGGTACCGATGCTGTTGAATGCGCATGCAGGAACACGGTATGGAATTCCGTTTCCGGTGTTTGTGCGCGCTTCGTTCGGAGTGCGCGGAGCTAACATTCCGGCGGTGCTGCGCGCGCTGGTGGCTTGCGGTTGGTTCGGGATCCAGACATGGATCGGCGGACAGGCCATTTACTCCATGCTGTTGATCGTATGGCCCGGTTCGGCAAATATTGCGGGCAGCCACTGGATCTGCTTCTTTTTGTTCTGGGCCATCAATATGGTGGTGATCTGGCGCGGGATTGAGACCATCAAGTTTCTGGAGGGAATTGGCGCGCCGTTCATGCTGATTGTGGGCCTGCTTTTGCTGTTGTGGATTACGCGGAAGGCCGGCGGGCTGGGCCCCGTGCTCCATACCCCGAGTAAATTTCACAGCACTGCGGACTTTCTGCGGTTTTTTGTGCCGTCGCTGACGGGCATGGTCGGTTTTTGGGCCACCGTGGCACTGAACATTCCGGATTTCACGCGTTATGCCAAATCGCAGCGAGCGCAAATGGTGGGGCAGGCGCTGGGATTGCCTACGGCCATGACGCTGTATTCGTTCATCGGAGTGGCAGTGACTTCGGCGTCTGCGGTGATTTTTGGCAAAGCGATTTGGGATCCGGTGGAACTGCTGGTGCAGTTCAAGCAACCGGTGGTGGCATTGATCGCGTTGGTTGCGCTGCTGATGGCCACACTGAACACCAACGTTGCCGCGAACGTGGTGTCACCTTCGAATGACTTTTCAAATTTGCGACCAAGTCTGATTTCGTTCCGGACCGGGGGACTGATCACCGGAGTCGTAGGAATTCTGATGATGCCGTGGAAGTTGCTGAGCACGTTCCGCGCTTATATCTTTGGATGGCTTGTGGGATGTTCGGCGCTTCTGGGACCGATCGCGGGCATTATGATTTGTGATTATTACCTGGTGCGGAAGCGGGAATTGGTGGTGCAGGACCTATACCGCCAGAGCGGAGTATATGAATATCGAAAAGGATTTAATCCAATCGCCATCATCGCGCTGTTCGCCGGAGTTGCCGTAGCCTTAGTGGGCTTAGTGATTCCGGCTCTGCACTGGCTCTATGACTACGCCTGGTTTGTGGGATTCTTCATGGCGGGCGGATTATATTGGGTGATGATGAGGCGATGGGCTCTGGTGTGGGGCGGTGCTTCCGAGCGAATGCTTACTTGAGTGACTAAAATCAACGTGAGAGTGACGGAGGGGAGTTTTGGCAGAGATGTCGCAAGCAGGAGCGAGCAGAAACGGGCTTAGCGAACTCCTGCCGCCGCTGAGCCGGAACGAAGCGGCGATCGAGGCTGCCCGGTGTTTGATGTGCTATGACGCGCCGTGCACGCATGCTTGCCCGACGCACATCGATATTCCCAAATTCATCAAGAAAATCGGGACACACAATTTGCGGGGCTCCGCACGTACGATCCTGGAATCAAATCTGCTGGGGGCTACGTGCGCGCGAGTGTGCCCAGTACAAGAACTCTGCGAAGGCGCATGCGTGCTTGGCGCTGAACACAAGCCCATCACTATCGGTCGTTTGCAGCGCTATGTGATGGATTACGCGTACAGCAACGATGGGGCATTTTTTCAGGCGGGAAAAGAGACGGGAAAGAAAGTGGCGGTCGTCGGCGCCGGGCCTGCGGGTTTATCGTGTGCGGGGGAACTGGCGAAGCGCGGACACAGGGTAACATTATTCGAAAAACGCGATCTGGCGGGCGGTCTTTCGACCTATGGAATTATCGGCCTGAGGGAACCGGTGGAAGTGGCGTTAGCAGAAGTGGCGATGCTGGTAAAGCTTGGGATTCAGATCGAGACTGGCAAAGAGCTTGGGACGGATCTTCTTCTGCCTGAGCTGCAGTCACAGTTCGACGCTGTGTTCCTCAGCGTGGGTTTAGGGGTGACTACAACGCTTGGAATCGCCGGCGAAGAGCACATTTTGGATGGCCTGGAATACATTGAGCAAAGCAAGCTGAACGTGCAGAACCTGGCCGTGGGGCGAAACGTGCTGGTGATCGGCGCGGGCAACACCGCCATCGATTGCGCGACGATCGCAAAACGACTGGGGGCTGCGCAGGTGACCATGATTTATCGGCGGTCGGAGAAGGAGATGACCGCGTACGCGCATGAGTATGAGTTCGTGAAGCGCGAGGGAGTACGTTTCTCGTTTTTCACCCAGCCGATTCGCGTGCAGCTGGAAAATGGAGTTGTTAAGGCGTTGGAGTGTGTGCGCATGAAGTTGGGAGCGGCGGATGCTTCGGGGCGGCCTTTTCCCGAGGCCATCCCCGGATCGGAGTTTTTATTCCCCGCAGATCAGATCGTGAAAGCTACGGGACAAGAGAAGCCGCGGCTAGCTTCCCTGCTGAAACTGGCAACATATAAAGGATTCATCCGGGTGAGCGAGAAGTTGGAAACCAACCTGCCCCGCGTGTATGCGGGTGGCGATTGCATCCGTGCACGGGGCGCGGCTTCGACGGTGATGGCCGTGCAGGATGGGAAATTGGCGGCTGGCGCAATTCATGAAAGGCTGGTGGGGCATGGCTGACCTGGGCATCAATTTTGCGGGCATTCGCTCGCCGAACCCCTTCTGGTTGGCGTCGGCACCACCAAGCAATTCAGGGCTGCAGGTGCATCGCGCGTTTGAAGCAGGATGGGGAGGCGCGGTATGGAAAACGATCGGCGCGCCGGTGCTGAATGTCTCGAATCGTTACGGCGCCTGGCACTACGGTGGCCAGAAGATGCTGGCAATCAATAACGTTGAGCTGATCTCTGACCGGCCGCTGGAAGTGAATCTTCGCGAGATCCGGGAAGTGAAGCGCGCATGGCCCGACCGTGCGGTGATCGTTTCCGCAATGGTGGAATCCAAACCGGAAGCGTGGCACGACATCATTCGAATGATTCAGGATACGGGTGCGGACGGGATCGAATTGAATTACGGTTGCCCACACGGCATGAGCGAGCGCGGCATGGGCAGCGCAGTTGGTCAAGTGCCGGAATATTGCGAGCAGATCACCCGATGGGTGATGGACATTGCCAAAATTCCGGTGATCGTAAAACTCACGCCGAATATTTCGGACATCGTGATGCCGGCGCGGGCTGCCGTTGCTGCGGGGGCCAGCGCGATTTCCCTGATCAACACGATCAATTCGATTATCGGGGTGGACCTGGACACTATGGAGATTACACCGAACATTGGCGGCAAGGGCGGCCATGGCGGCTATGCAGGTCCCGCGGTGAAGCCGATCGCGTTGAATATGTTGGCCGCGCTGGGCAGAGACTCGGTGGTGAGTGCATCCAAACTGCCGATTTCGGGCATGGGCGGAATTTCCACATGGGGCGATGCGGCGGAATTCCTGCTGCTGGGCGCCAGCAGCCTGCAGGTGTGCACGGCAGTGATGCACTACGGATTCCGGGTCGTGGAAGATCTTTGCGACGGGTTATCCAACTGGATGAACGATAAGGGCTTTGCGCGGATTTCCGACGTAATCGGGCAAAGCCTTCATCGGGTGTCGGACTTCAACAACTTCGATCTTTCGTTCCGTGCAGTGGCACGCATTGATCAGAAGAAATGTATTCGTTGCAATCTGTGCTACATCGCGTGCAATGATACGGCACATCAGTGTATCGACCTGATCGCGAAAGACGGAAGTGTGGTGCAGCCGTATTCGTACGACATTCATTCCAGCGGAAAAGAGGACGCAATCAGCACGCGTCCGAGTGTGCACGTCCGCGAAGAGGATTGTGTGGGCTGCCGCCTGTGCTACAACATCTGCCCGGTCGAGGATTGCATCCAGATGATCGAAGAGCCGTCGGGGCGGCCGCCGGTTACCTGGAAAGAGCTTTCCGCTTCGCAGCGAGAGGTGACCGAGGATTGGGAGAAGATGAAGCAATATCGCGAGAAGATGGGGATTCAGATTCACTAGAGCTGGCACCGACGCGTTGCGGGAGTGAATGATGGGCTTGCTGATTCGAAATGGCGACATTGTGAATGTGGGTGCGCGGGCGCGGGCCGATATTTTGGTCGAAAGCGAGACCATTGCGCGAATCGGCAGCAATCTTGAAGTACCACCCGGTACCGATATTGTGGACGCCAGCGGTAAACTAGTTTTTCCGGGTTTCATTGATCCCCACGTACATATTTATCTTCCGTTCATGGCCACATTTGCGAAGGACACGCATGAGACCGGCAGCATTGCCGCGCTGATCGGCGGAACGACCACATATATTGAAATGTGCTGCCCAAATCGCAACGATGATGCCCTGCAAGGCTATGCGCTATGGAAGTCGAAGGCGGCTGGGAAGAGCGCTTGCGATTATGCATTCCACATGTCGGTTACAAAATTCGTAAAGGAAACCGAATCGCAGCTGAAAGAGATTGTGGCGGATGGAACCGCATCCTTCAAGATTTTCCTGGCCTATAAGAACTTCTTCGGCGTGGAGGACGGCGAAATGTACCAGACGCTCGAACTTGCGAAGCGGCTGGGCGTGATTGTTACGGCGCACTGCGAAAATGCGGAGTTAGTGTCCCGCCTGCAACAGAAATTGCTGGCGGAAGGCAAGACCGGCCCCGAATGGCATGAGCCCAGCCGGCCGGAATCCGTGGAAACAGAGGGCACCGGACGATTCGCGACGTTTCTGGAAAACACCGGCGCTTCTGGCTATGTCGTGCATCTGTCTTGCGAGCAGGCGTTGCAAGCCGCGCTGGCGGCGAAATCGCGGGGAGTGAAGCTTTGGATCGAATCAGTACTACCGCATTTCTTGTTGGACAAAACGTACGCAGAACGGCAGGGCGTACAGGGCATGAAGCATGTGATGTCTCCACCGTTGCGCGCCAAACACAATCAGACGGCGCTGTGGAACGCTCTTGCGAAAGGCCAGATCGATACCGTGGGAACGGATCATTGTCCTTTTGACACCGAACAAAAACTGCTGGGCAAAGATTCGTTTGTAACGATTCCGAATGGCATTCCGGGGATAGAAGAACGGGTGAATCTTCTATACTCCTACGGCGTGAAAAGTGGCCGGCTTGATCTGGATCGTTTTGTGGATGCCGCGAGTACCCGTGTGGCAAAACTGTTCGGGCTGTTCCCGCGCAAAGGGACGATTGCGGTAGGTAGCGATGCGGACCTGGTGGTCTATGACCCGGATTACATTGGCACCGTCTCTGCGAAGTCCCAGCACACGAATAATGATTACAACGGCTTCGAAGGAATGCAGATCAAGGGCCGGCCGGCCGTTGTGACGGTACGAGGGAAAATCCAGGTGCGAGATGGCCAGTTCGTGGGTGAACGCGGGCGTGGGAAACTGCTGAAGCGCGAACCCACACATTTTTAGGCGATTCGACATTATGGGTCTGAATCCAAAGCGCGCGGTTGAAGAATTGAAAGAACTCCGGGCTCTCACCGGCGACGAAAACGGTGCGCAACGCGTGGCGTGGACCGAACCGTGGTTGAAGTCCCGCGATTGGTTCGCGTCGAAGGTCAAGGAACTGCCGGTGGAGCATCATTACGATGCTGCGGGGAATAACTGGTTGACGTTGAAAGGCTCGTCGGAAAAGGCGCTGCTCATTGGCGGCCATTTAGACTCTGTGCCGAATGGTGGCTGGCTGGACGGCGCGCTGAATGTGCTTGCGGGACTTGAGGTGCTGCGCCGAATCGCCGCAGAATATTCGGGCCGGCCGCAGGTAACAGTGCGGCTGGTGGATTGGGCGGATGAAGAGGGCGCACGATTCGGGCGCAGCTTGCTGGGTTCATCGGCATTCGCAGGAACCCATTCGATTGCGGCCGACCGTGTTCGAACGGATCGCGATGGCGTGAAACTGGAAGATGCGCTAAGGCGGTGTGGTGTAGAGATCGACCGATTTCCCGAGGCGCAGAAAGAACGGAAGAACGCCGCGGCCTACCTTGAATTGCACATTGAACAAGGGCCGGTTCTCGAGCGATTGCAGTTGCCATTGGGCGTGGTACTCGGAACAAAAGGGGTGGAACGCCACATCATCAATTTTCATGGGCAGGAAGCGCACTCCGGGTCTACGCCGATGAATGCGCGACGCGATGCGCTGGCGGCTGCGGCAAAGCTGGCCCTCGAAATACGCAATATCGCAAAAAAACACGAAGATGCCGTTTGTACCATGGGCAGCGTGAAAACATTTCCCGGAATCGTCACGGCCGTCGTGGGTCGCTGCGAAGTGACGCTGGACCAGCGGGATTTAGACGCCGGGATATTGGCGCAGATGTATCGCGAAGCGCAAGAGGCCAGCGGGCGTTTCGCCGAAGAGGAGCGTTGTACGGTGGAATGGTCGCGGCTGTGGAGTATTGAGCCTGTTCCCTTTCATCCGCACTTGCTCGACCTGTGTGAGGAAGCCGTACATGAAACCGCTGGGAGTTCCCACCGCATGCCTTCGGGCCCTTTGCATGACGCGGCCGAAGTGTCGCGTGCGGGAATACCCACTGTTATGATGTTTGTGCAATCCCTGAAGGGCATCAGCCATAATAAAATTGAAGACACCAGGGAAGAGCATCTGGAACTATCGGTGATGGCGCTGGACCGGTTAGCGTCAAAAACCATGGCGTGGATACGGAAACAGACCTGACGCGCGGAGAACTCCAAGGAAGGAAACACCGTATGGACTCGGATTCCCAAAAAATAGTGCAGGAAAATCGCGATTACACCATGTTCTCGTGGTCGGTACAGGGGGCATCGACGCCGCTGTATATGAAACGCGGACAGGGAGTGTGGTTTTGGGATGGCGACGACAACCGCTGGCTAGACTTCAGTTCACAACTGATCAATCTGAACGTGGGGCACCAGCATCCGAAGATGCTGGAAGCGATCAAGAAACAGGTGGACGAACTTTGTTTCGCCGGACCGAGCTTCGCCACAGAACCTCGCGGACGGCTTGGAAAGAAACTCGCCGAAGTGACCGGATTAGCAAAAGCCTTCTTCACCCTTGGCGGCGCCGAAGCCAACGAAAACGCGATGAAAATGGCGAAGCTGTTTACCGGGCGGGAGAAAATCATCACGCGTTATAGGTCGTATCATGGCGCGACCATGGGGGCTATGACGGCTTCGGGTGATCCGCGGCGCTGGCCGGTGGAACCCGGGATTCCCGGGATTGTTCGAGTGTTCGATCCTTACTGTTACCGTTGCCCCTTCGGCCAGAAAGTAGAAACCTGCCATCGCGAGTGTGTTTCGCACATTGAAGAAGTAATCCAGATGGAGGGACCGGAAACGATAGCAGCGGTGATGACGGAAGGAATCACCGGTTCGAACGGGCTGCTCGTTCCGCCGGATGATTACTATCCGAAGCTGCGGACGGTCTGCGATAAATACGGAATCTTGATGATCGATGATGAAGTGATGAGCGGATTTGGGCGCACTGGGAAGTGGCTGGCGACGCAGCATTATGGAATTCGGCCAGACATTGTAAGTTGCGCGAAAGGATTGACCAGCGGGTATATGCCTCTCGGTGCAGTGGTCGTTTCGGAAGCGATCGCGGATTATTTCGAAACCCACATGCTATGGGGCGGACTGACCTATAGCGGCCACCCGGTGTGTTGCGCTGCCGCCGTTGCGAATCTCAATTTGTATGAAGAAGAACACATTTTCGCGAACGTGGAAAAGCACGGGCGCTATCTGGCATCCCGGCTGGAAATGATGAAGCAAAAGTTTCGCTGCCTGGGCGATGTGCGATACAAGGGCCTATTCAGCGTGCTCGAACTGGTCAAGGACAAAGGCACACGTGAGCCATTGGCTCCGTTTAATGGAAGCAGCCCAGAGATGAGCAAGCTTGCCGTCTACCTGAAGAGTAAGCACTTGTACGCGTTCAGCCGCTTTAACATGTTGTGGGTGTGCCCCCCGCTGATCATCAATCAAGAAGAACTTGCACACGGGCTGGACATTATCGAAGAAGGATTAGCGCTAGTCGACGGGGCGCTCGATCCGGCCACGGGTGCGCAACACGTCGAAGTGCTTACCCGGAAGTAGGAGTCGACCCCGTATTCTTATGCCAAGATAAAAACCCTGATAGAGCCGAATGTCGTTTTGCTGTAAACTCCCACTCTCACTGCGGCTGGCCGGCTGAGATAGCTGCCGCTCACGGTGGTTCCCCGCCCAGGAGAGGACTGAACAATGACTTCGACACATTCCGATGCGCTGGTGTTTTTTGGAGCGACAGGCGACTTGGCGTACAAGCAGATTTTCCCTTCTTTGCAGGGGATGGTAAAGCGTGGACATTTGAACGTGCCGGTGATTGGCGTCGCAAAAGGCGGATGGAGTCTGGATGAGTTGAAAGCTCGAGCAAAAGACAGCCTGGAAAAACATGGAGGGGTCGACGCAGGGGCGTGGGACAAATTGACCGGATTGCTTCGGTATGTGGGCGGCGATTACAAAGACCCCGCAACCTTCACGACGCTGCGGAAGGAGTTGGGTAATACCGAGCACCCTGCGCATTATCTGGCGATCCCGCCGGTGCTGTTCGGAACGGTGGTGGAACAACTGGTGAAATCTGGATGCGCGAAAGGGGGAAGAATCATTGTGGAGAAGCCATTCGGGGAGGACCTGGCGTCCGCTCAAGCCCTGAACAAGATTCTGCTGAGTGCGTTCGCAGAGAAGGACATTTTCCGCATCGATCATTTTCTGGGCAAGCGGCCGGTGAATAATCTGACCATTTTCCGGTTTGCGAATACGTTCATGGAACCTTTTTGGAATCGCAATTACATCGAAAGCGTGCAGATTACGATGGCCGAAGACTTTGGGGTGCAGGGCCGGGGAGCGTTCTATGATGAGACCGGCGCGATCCGGGATGTAATCCAAAACCACCTCTTTCAGATTCTCTCCAATCTGGCCATGGAGCCGCCGGTTCGCACGGATAGTGAAAACATGCGCAACGAGAAGGTCAAGGTGTTACGGGCAATCCCTTCGATTCAGCCGGGGGAAGTGGTGCGCGGACAGTTTCGCGGATATTTGGCAGAACCAGGTGTGGCGAAAGACTCTAAAACGGAAACGTTTGCCGCGCTGCGACTGGACGTGAACTCGTGGCGCTGGAAGGGCGTTCCTTTCTATATCCGGGCGGGCAAATGCCTACCGGTAACATGTACGGAGGTGATGGCCAGACTTCACATGCCACCAACGGTCATTCCGGAGTGTCAACTAAAACAGAATCAGGTGCGTTTTCGCGTCAGCCCCGACATCGACATTGCGATGCAAATCACGGTGATGGCGCCGGGAGAACAGATGAACGGGGAGCCTGCGGAGATGCTAGCGCACCATCACACGCAACCGAACGAACTGACCCCCTACGAAGTGCTGTTGGGAGACGCCATGGCGGGCGACTCGACGCTGTTTGCGCGCCAAGACTACGTCGAGGAAGCGTGGCGAATTGTGGATCCGATCTTGAAAGCAGCCACGCCAGTTTACGAATATGAGCCCGGCACATGGGGGCCGAAAGAAGTGGAGGGCCGGGTGGTGCCGTCGGGTGGATGGGAAACTCCGGTGGTGGCAAGTGCCGCGGCCGCGGCGACAGCAGGGTCTTTCAACTAAACGCCCAAGCGTCAGCGCTTCCCAAGACACAACCATGAATGAAACGCGGGTCCGTATAGATGCGGGGAATGTTTCTGCGGAGTTCTTGCCCGATTCCGGCATGTTGGGAGTGTCTCTGCGCTATCGGGGCGACGAACTGCTGCGGCGAATCGACGATCTGGACACGGCCAAGCGAAAAGGAAGCAGCGCGGGAATTCCGTTGCTGTACCCGTGGGCAAATCGGCTTGCGTCTCTGGACTATCGTGTTGGCGCAAGTGCTGTAAAACTCGGCGCGACCTCCCCGCTCCTGCATTTCGACGAACGCGGGCTGCCGATGCACGGAGTTCCATGGGGACAGCTTCCTTGGACCGTACGCGAAGCGAGGCGCGATTCCCTGCTGGCGAGTCTCGATTGGAAGCGCCCCGAACTGCTGGCGATATTCCCTTTTGCTCACCGACTGGAACTGGCGGCAAACGTCGCGCCTAATTCTCTCACGATCCAAACGACAGTATTTGCAGATTCGGGATCCGCGGTTCCGATCAGTTTCGGCTTTCATCCGTATTTGGGGATTCCGAATCTTCCGCGAACGAAATGGCGGCTGCAATTGCCGGTACTGCATAGGCTCTTAACGGATGCTCGAGGAATTCCGACGGGAGCCTCGGAGCCGTTTGGAGCGATTGACAAATTCCTGGGTGACTGCGGATACGACGATGGGTTTGTGCTGAATGATGATCCGGCACCCCGGTTTGCGGTGAGTGGCGGTGGGATGAAGCTCACGATCGCCTTTCTTGAAGGTTATGGGTACACGCAGGTTTTTGCGCCAAAGGGAAAGGAGTTCATCGCGATTGAACCAATGACCGCTGAGACAAACGCACTTATTTCCGGGAAGGGCTTGCGTATTCTGGAAGCAGGCGCGGAATTTCGAGCTTCGTACCGCATCGCCGTTGAACAAGAGACAGAAAACGGCAAGACCGGCAAACGCCAATGAACATTTTTGACACCCGCGAAGGTGTCCGCCTGCTGATGAATCAGCAGCGGGAGGGGCATTGGAACCGCTGGGGCCCTTATCTGGCGGAGCGCGCGTGGGGCACGGTGCGCGAGGATTACAGCGCGAATGGAGACGCGTGGGGATACTTCCCCCACGATCACGCGCGCTCTCGGGCATACCGATGGAATGAAGATGGTATCGCGGGAATTTGCGACCGGCACCAGTATCTATGCTTCGCGCTGGCTCTGTGGAATACGCGGGATCCGATACTCAAAGAGCGGATGTTCGGCTTGAATTCTCAGGAAGGCAATCATGGCGAGGACGTGAAGGAATATTACTTCTACCTCGATAACACGCCGACGCACTCGTACATGAAGTGCCTCTACAAATATCCCCAGGCTTCTTATCCTTATGAACAGCTGCTTGAGGAGAACCGCAGGCGCGGAGTACTCGATCGTGAATACGAGTTGGTGGACACGGGAATTTTCGACCAGGGGCGTTATTTCGATGTGGTAGTGGAATACGCGAAGGTGGCACCGGAAGATATTCTGATACGCATCAATATTGCTAATCGTGGGCCGGAAGCAGCGCCATTGCATGTACTGCCCACCCTGTGGTTTCGAAATACCTGGACATGGGGGCGCGACGACAGCCATCCGTCATTGTCAGCCTGGACCGCCACGCGATACAAGGATCCGCGGTTGCAAGGCGTCCATGCGCAACACTGGGAACTCGGCGAATACTTGCTGTATGTCGCGAACGTCGACGAACTGCTGTTCACCGAGAACGACACGAATAACGAGCGTATCTTCGGAGTGCCCTCGCGAACTCCGTACGTGAAAGACGCCTTTCACTCCTACTTGATCGCTGGAAATACCCATGCCGTGAATCCGGCGAGGACCGGTACCAAAGCTGCTGCGCATTATTCCCTGCGGGTGCCAGCCGGGGAAACCATCTCGCTCCACCTGCGGCTTGCGGCGCTGATTGATAATCATGCTTATGAAGACCCTTTCGCGGATTTCGATGCCAACTTCCAGCAGCTCCGGGAAGAGGCCGACGAGTTTTACGCCGTGATTTTGCCATCTGGATTATCAGAGGATGCGAAACTGATTGCACGACAGGGCTTCGCAGGGATGCTGTGGTCAAAACAGTATTACCACTATGTAGTGACGGACTGGTTGCGGGGCGATCCGAATGGGCCAACACCTCCGGCCGAGCGCTTGCAGGGGCGCAATTGTGACTGGCTGCATTTTTTTGCGCGCGACGTGCTTAGCATGCCAGACAAATGGGAGTTTCCCTGGTTCGCCAGCTGGGATTTGGGATTTCATTGCGTAACGCTGGCTTACGTCGATCCCCAATTCGCCAAGGAACAGATTTTGCTGATGCTTCGCGAATGGTATACGCATCCAAACGGCCAGGTGCCGGCTTATGAGTGGAATTTCGGAGATGTGAATCCTCCGGTGCTATCGCTGGCGGCACAAGCCGTCTTCCAGGTGGAGAAACAAAGGACGGGGTACGCCGACTATGCATTTCTGGAACGAGTTTTCCAGAAAATGCTGCTTAATTTTACGTGGTGGGTAAACCGCAAAGACGCGCTGGGAAAGAACATTTTCCAGGGCGGCTTTCTGGGCATGGACAACATCGGACCGTTTGATCGCGACCATCTTCCGCCAGGCTACCTGCTTGGCCAGGCCGACGGCACCAGTTGGATGGCGGCATTCGCAAAAAACATGCTGTCCATCGCGTTGATTCTCGCCGAACGCGACCCGGTCTATGAAGATCTGGCCAGCAAGTTCTGGGAACACTACATCTACATCGCGTATTCCATGAATAATCCCCACGACTCGAGTATGTCGCTGTGGGATGAGCAAGACGGATTCTTCTATGATTATCTTTATTCGTTGAAGAATAGAGGATTTCCCGTGCGGGCACGGACGATGGTGGGATTTCTCCCTCTGTTCGGCGTCAACACGGTTTCCGCGGATACGTTCGACCGCTATCCAGCGTTTGAACGCCGCCGGAAGTGGTTCATCACACATCGGCCCGATCTAGTGGAGAGTATCCAACCGATGGTGAAGCCGGGTGCACACAACGATCTGTTGCTTGGTTTCGTGCGGGAAGATCAATTGCGTAGCCTGCTCGGATACATGTTGGACGAAAATGAGTTTCTGTCACCGCATGGAGTGCGCGCGGTTTCTCGGTTCCATTTGAAGCATCCGCTGATCCTGCACCTGAATGGAGAAGAGTATCGATTGGATTACGAACCGGGAGAATCGAAGACGCGGCTCTTCGGAGGGAACTCCAACTGGCGGGGCCCTGTGTGGATACCGGTGAATCATCTGATCCTTCTCGCGCTGCGCCAGTATCACAACTATTACGGGGACGGGTTCAAAATCGAATGCCCTACAGGATCGGCGAAGCAGATGACGCTGGCGGAGGTGGCACACGAACTTGGGACGCGACTCGGACGACTATTTCTACGCAGCCAGGATGGCACTCGCCCGATTTTTGGCGGAAACGAGTTATTCAACAACGATCCTCACTGGCGCGACTTGATTCCCTTTCACGAATATTTCGACGGAGATACGGGACGTGGCTGCGGCGCCAGTCATCAAACTGGGTGGACCGGGCTGATCGTGCAAGTTTTGATCGACCAGGGAGAACTTGCGGCGGGGAACCCGTTTTCCGCGGTAGACGAGAATCTGTAAATAAGAATATTTGATGCGCTCATGGTTGCCCCGATTGCCGGTCATCCGGGACGCCGGAACGAAATCAATATCAGTTGCCGGCAGTGTCTAAGCCGGTCAGTTGCCGGCAGTGTCTAAGCCGGTCAGTTCCCGGTGGGCATCCAGCGTTTGGTCTGGAATCACTACAATCACCCACGGCGTGCCCGGGTCGACAATTCGACCTTGCCTGGTCAATTCCACATCCTGACCGGGCCGCAAGTCGATTTTCTGAGTACCGGGCTCGGCAAATTCCAGATTGCTGGTTCGAATCTCGAAAACGTGAGCGCCGGCTCCTTCGGCGTGGATGCGTAGGTTTACGGTGTGGGGCTGCGCGGCATCGGCAGCGGCCTGAAAATCGAAGGCCTGGTTCGAGCGAAGGTCGAGATGATAAACGCCACCGGACAGAGCGGTAAGCGTGGTCTGGACGGAGCCCTGGTGAACTGAGTATCTACCTTGCGGCAGTTGCACACGGAACTTGCCATCGGCGGAGTTTGCGGTAGTGGATGTGACGTGGCCGGTCTTTTCGTCACGGAATTCGATCGGGCTAGGCGAACCTTTGTCGGCTTCACCTTCCACAACCGGACCGCCGTGCAAATCCTGCATCAGCCAAATCCATTCGCCGACGGGTTGGGTCCAAACTTCTTTGTAGGTCCAGCAAATCTGAGCGGGCCAGTAGGGGGCATCGTTGTACTCCCTGGTTTCGATGCCGACGGGAAGCGCACCAACCATCTGACCTGAACGCACGCTGTAAAGTGGAGTCCAATCGTAGCCTTCACCGTACATCAGACTGGTGGAAAAGGGATTTCGTCCCAAGATCCACTGGGCTTGTTGTTGAGCCAAATCCTCGGCATCCAGATCCTCACGCAGTTGTCCGGCGGTGGATAGGGCCTTTGCCTGCGACAACAGCACGCTAGAATTTCCCCGAAAGTCAAACCACACGGGAAATCTGCGGAGGTAATACTCTCCGCCTAGCGGTATGCCACGACGAACCTGTTCCAGGTAGGAATCGCGATCGGCGGCGCGGAGTGGAGTCCAATCCCTGGCCTGGGGAATCAGATGCATTTCGCTTTCTTTGTATACCGCAGCGGGCAACACGCTGAAAGGCTCATCGACCTTAGCGGCGACCTGCTGATAGTACCGGGAGTGCAGCAAGATGGCGGAATACCACTTCATCCAGTTCGCGTGATTGGGAAATGTCTGGCATAAGTGAACCAGCGCAACGATTGGTTGTTCTTCTTCGCCCATGTGAAAACGATGAAAAAGATTCTCGTGTTTCGGGCCGGTGTAGAAATAGCCGGTCATGGGAATGGTCCACGGCTGCATTTTCTTTTCTTGGGATTGCAGGATGAGGTCGGCCAATTGGAAGGCCTCGGCCGCATACTTCTGCTCGTTTGTGGCGCGATATAAATCGACGGAAGCGATGGCGCCGAAGGAAATGCGCTCGAGTTCATCGCGGGCGCCATAGACCTCGGGCAGCGGGGCTGCGGTTTTCAAGCCTTCGACCGCATAGTTCCAGTCCTGCTCCGCGGTACGAAGACTGCGGATGGCAAGCTCGGGATTGCTGTCTTTTAAGACGCGCGCTGCGAGAGCCTCCACGGCGGCAACGCGGAAATTCCATTCGGGATCGTTCACCGCCTGGCCGCTACGATCATCCGCATCGCCGATAATGCCATTGGTCCAATAGCTGATCAGTTGCCCGGTGGTTCGAAAGCCATCGCCGAAATTGGTCTTCAGAACCCAGCGCAGGCCCCAAATTCCCTCTTCGGTCAAGCGGGCGCGCAACGCAGGGTCAGCATCTTGTTGTTTCAGGCGCTCGGCGAGAGAAAATAAAGCATAGGCCATGCCCGGGGTATTGCCGGTGGCGCTGAGATCGCCGGCGTCGTGGTACCCGCCATTCACAATAATGCGTTTGTCGCCGTGAATGCTGTAATCGTCGGTGTGGCAAATGGCGTGGATGCCGGGAATTACGGTTCCGCAGCGCTCGCTGTACATAAAGTTGATGGCTTTCCAGATGCTTTCCCGCCACGCATCGGGGCCAATTTCGAACGAGCGTGTGGTTTCTGAGCCAGCGCGTAGAACATATTTTCCAGGGGCCTGCAACTCTGAAAAATCCATCACCGCATAGACGCCGAGAGGGGTTTTTTCCTCCTGAACGGGTTTGGCCAGCGCGATTTTTCCGGTAGCTTGATCGACAACTGAGAATTCTCGCGCTTGGAGGCCACTGGCGATTGCCGTTTTGGTGCCGCCGGCGGTGTAACCGGCATGGCTAAACGCGATTTTGCCGCTGGCCACGTCCCAACCTTCGACGTGGTCTGGATCGACGGTCTGTAATTCCAATTGATCGATATAGAGAATGGTTTGATCTCCCGGGTCGGGGAGCATTCTGGGCAAACTGTAGGCGAACTCCAACTCCGTAACCTTGTCTCGAGAGAGCGGAGTGATTTCCCAGACCACGTGATTCCATTCGTGGTTCTTGAGGATGATGGATTCATGGCGGCCTTCGTTGTAGTGGTCGGGGAGCACGTGCGCGCCTTGATTGTGGAGAACGAGGGAAGCAGAGATGGCGGGCGCGCCAATAACGTCCGGATAGACCCAAATGGAAATGCGATTGAAATTGCTCCAATCCTCACCGGCAAATTTGCGGGTGGCGATCAGGTCCTCCCACTCGCCCGCCCCTCCGACCTTGCCGATGTTTTGAATGGATCGAATGCGCAGCGAGTGCCTGCCCTGCTTGACGGGAGCATCGGCGAGTTGCATATCGCCCTCGCCCGTGAAGGACCAGGTCGAGAGGTCTTCCATCGAATCAAGGAGTTTAGACTCGAGGACTTTCTTTGCCTGCCAACGGGCCTCGGCTCCGTCTTCATAAACCGCCTGCATCGGCATTTTTGGGCTCTCTCGCTGACTGAAACCGGGCTTCGCCGCGAAGATGAAAACCCCGGTAAGTACAGCGAGTAGGTAACCGCGTCTTGCAAAGAAGTTTCTTTCGCAATAGGACATTCCAAACCCCATGAGCATCCCTTTCCGGTGCTTACATTCTTTCGCCTATGCATAGAGAACGCTTGAAAGTACTATATGCCGAAATCAGAACGACGATTCATGGGAATTGCGCCGGGGCCCGCACGGCTCACGCAGAACCGGAGACTGGGTCATGCCGATGAATTGGAAACGGAGAATGCTCAGCCGCACAAGATGTGTGTTCCTGGTCGTTGTGGAGGCGTCTGCGCACGCGCAAGAGTACCTACGCGACTCTGAACCACAGCTGTTTACGTACCAAGAGCTCGTTGAACTGAATAAGAACCAGGAGATGCCACCTGAACTTGCGGAAAAGCTTCGGGTGCTCACGACTGCTCCCTTCATCAACAACGAAGCGTATCTCCAAGGAGCAAGAGCAAAACCGCTGGACGTGGAAAAGCTCGGGCCATCGCTAAGAGTGGCGTTCTGGAATATCGAACGTGGGCTGGAATTGGACGACATAAAACTGTTTTTGACGGATCCCGCTGCCTTTATGGCCAAGGTTGAAGAGGAGAGGAAGAAAGCGAAGCAGAGCGGGAAACGAATCCGAACGGTCGATTTGGAAGCGATCCCCGAGGAAATTGAGGCGTTGAAAGCCGCGGACGTCTGGATCCTGAACGAAGTGGATTGGGGCGTAAAGCGGACGGACTATCGCGAAGTGGTGCGCGAACTGGGAAAAGCCTTGAATATGAATTGGGCGTACGGCGTGGAGTTTTTGGAGATTGATGCAAAGCAATTAGGCCTGGATACGTTTGATGACGGAGAAAAGGCCGAAGAACGCCAGGAGTTGGTTGATCTCTTTCAGGTGGACGAGGAGCGCTTAAAGGCACTCCATGGGAACGCGGTGCTCTCTCGCTATCCCATTCGGAGCGCTCGGTTGGTACCCTTCACGGTTGGATATGATTGGTACACGGAGAGCAAGATTCGACCACTGGAAAAGGGGAAGAGAAAAGCCGCGATACTGATTGGGGAGGATCTGCTAAAAGAGGTGCGCCGTGGCCAGCGCATGACGCTGTTCGTCGATTTGGATGTGCCGGAAGCGCCGGGACATCGCGTAACGATCGCATCCACGCATCTGGAAAATCGGACGCCACCCAAGGTTCGGCGGCAGCAAATGCAGGAACTTCTTCAGCAGGTCCACGAAATCAGCCATCCCGTGATCATCGGCGGAGACATGAACACAACAGGTTCGAATGGCACGCCGACAAGTATCGAGAACCTGCTTTACAAGCGCTACGGAAGCCTGGATTTCTGGACGACCAAGGGCATTCAGTGGACCACCGGCGTGGGCCTCGTTTACACCGGAGCGAAAACATTCCGAAAACTGGCTGGTATTCAGTACCGTGTCGATCCTACATCGGCGAATATTCCCGGAGCTTCTCCGAACCTGGAGCGGGGTTTCTTTGGCTCTCTGGAGAAATACCGCTTTGCGGATGGCACTGCGATTGATTTTCGAGGAGTTCCGGAACGGACGATCAATGGCAGTTCCGGCACACTGGCGGATTCCAACCAGCGCCAGAGCAAGGGATTTACTCCTACCTTTGTCGCGGAACTGATCTGGGGTAATGTGCGCGTAGCGAAATACAAACTGGACTGGATTTTCGTGAAGGATGATTTGCACGAGCCGCGTGACGTCAAAGGCTCGTACCTGTTTGCACCGCATTTTCCCCGTACGTTAGTGGACTTAAACAATTGCACTCCTGAGCCGATTTCTGACCATAATAGCCCGATGCTAGTGGATCTCCCCTTCCAGGAACCCACCGGATTAGGGGCGGAAAAAGATGCGTCGAAGCCATAGATAGACGTAACGCAACTGCGCATCACGAAGGATGAGGCTCACCGAGGATGCAACGCACGGTGTCGCGGGCGATGAGCAATTCTTCATCCGTAGGAATTACGAAAGCATGAATCTTTGAGTCTTCCACGCTGATGCGCTGTTCTTTGCCTACGGCCTGCTGATTTTTAGCATCATCGAGTGTCAAACCGAGGCATTCCAGGCCATCACAAATGCGTTTCCGAATGTCCGGAGAGTTTTCGCCAATTCCACCGGTAAAAACGACGGCATCGGCTCCACCCATACAAGCGAGATAGGCACCAATATATTTTTTGGCGCGATAACAAAAAATCTCAATGGCGAGCCGGACGCGACGATCATCGTGTTCCTTCAATTCCTGCTGCAGCACGCGCATATCGTTCGTTAAACCAGAAACGCCGAGGAGTCCCGATTGGGTGTTGAGCAAGGATTCCACTTCCAGCGTCGACAGACCTTCTTTCGTGGCGATGAGATTGACGACGGCAGGATCCACGTCCCCGGAACGAGTACCCATCACCAAACCTTCAAGTGGGGTCATACCCATCGAAGTGTCGACCGGATAGCCCTTGCGGATGGCGGCAGCCGAACAGCCATTTCCGAGGTGCATGGTAATGATGTGCGTTTGCTCCCGGGTGAGTTTGTTGAGGAAGCGGTAGCGGAAGGCGACGTAGCGATGCGAGGTGCCATGAAAACCGTATCGGCGGATATGGTGACGGCGATAGAGGTGATACGGAACCGCATAAAGATAAGCCTGCTCCGGCAAGCCATGATGGAACGCGGTGTCAAAGACGGCGACTTGCGGCATCTTGGGGCCGAAGATTTTGCGTACCGCTTGAATGGACTTGACGTTATTCGGATTGTGAAGAGGCGCGAGATCGATGCAACCCTCGATGTCTTTGAGCACCTCGTCGGTGATGAGCGCCGACTCCGAGAACTTCTCTCCCCCGTGAACAACCCGGTGGCCAACCGCATGGATGTCGGAAGCGCTCTGGATTTCCGAAATGCCGGACTCTTCTGAAACCACCCAGTGAACCAGAAAATCGAGGGCGGCAGACAAATTGTGCAGGGGCTCTGTGAAAACGGTTTGCGGCTGCGTGCCCATGGTTGCGGTAATGATCGCTTCCCCGCCGATGCGCTCGATGACACCTCGGCACAATCGGGCATCGGTGTTTTTCTGAATGCGGTCGAGATCGGTGGCTATAAGCTGAAATTTGAGAGTGGAGCTTCCGGAGTTGAGCACAAGAACATTCATGTGTTTTCGTTCGCTTTGAAAGGTAAAGGGAGCGCTTCGCGTTCTGGAGAGCAACGGGATCGGCGGCTCCCTGAAAAGTTTGCAACGGCTTGTTCAGTACGGCCACGTCCAGGCAGCAACGTCGGGCTTGTCGATACCGCATTCGTGGGCATAGTTGACGCATTCAATCTGCATGTTGCGGAAGCGTTCTTTGGCGTGTCCGCCGATTCTTTGTAGCTTCGGAACGCGGTTGATGGCGTCAATGGCCAAACTGAAGCGATCGATCTCATTTTCAATCGCCAGTTCCATCGGAGTGTTGATGTTGCCCTTTTCCTTGTATCCCCGCACGTGGAAATTTTCGTGGTTCGTGCGGCGGTAGGCCAGGCGATGGATGAGCCAGGGATAGCCGTGGAAATTGAAGATTACGGGCTTATCTGCGGTGAACAGCGAATCGAAGTCGCGATCTGTAAGGCCGTGGGGGTGATCCTGACTAGGCTGAAGTTTGAAGAGGTCGACAACGTTGATGTAGCGGATTTTGAGGTCGGGGAATTCCTGGCGGAGGAGCACGATGGCCGCCAACGCTTCTTGCGTGGGGATATCACCGGCGGAAGCCATGACCAGGTCGGGCTCGCTGCCCTGATCGTTGCAAGCCTTTTCCCACATGCCGATGCCCTTGGTGCAGTGGACGATGGCTTCCTCCATGGTCATGTATTGCAGGTGCATTTGCTTGTCGCAAACGATGACATTGACGTAGTTTTCGCTGCGCAGGCAGTGGTCCGCGACGGAAAGAAGCGAATTAACGTCGGGAGGCATATAGATGCGCGTGACCGCGGCGCTCTTGTTTACGACGACGTCCAGGAAACCGGGGTCCTGGTGCGTAAAGCCATTGTGATCCTGCCGCCAAACAGTGGAGGTGATAAGCAGGTTGAGCGAGGCCACATTTTCGCGCCAAGGCAAATTGTTGCAGATGGAGAGCCACTTGGCGTGCTGGTTGAACATGGAATCGATGACATGCACAAACGATTCATACGAAGAGATAAACCCGTGGCGGCCGGTGAGCAGGTACCCCTCCAACATGCCTTCCATGGTGTGCTCGCTGAGCATTTCGATGACCCGGCCATCTGGAGCCAGTTCGCCGCCATCGGCGTCTTCGGGAAAGTAGTCGGCGATCCAGAATTTCTTGCTGGTTTCGTAAATGGCGTCGAGCTTGTTCGAAGTATTTTCATCCGGGCCAAAGACCCGGAAATTGTGCATGTTGGATTTCATCACATCGCGTAAGAAATTGCCGAGCGGACGCGTGTTTTCCGCGGAGATGACCCCGGGCTTTTCGAGCTTAATCCCGTAGCGGCGAAAATCGGGTAAGCGCAGAGCGCGTTTCAACTGGCCGCCATTGGCGTGAGGATTCGAACCCATTCGGCGGGTTCCCGTGGGAGCGATATCCCTTATATTCGCTTTCAGCCGGCCTCCCTGGTCAAACAGTTCCTCAGGCTTATACGCGCGCATCCAGGTTTCGAGTATCTGAAGATGTTCGGGATTCTTCTTTACACCCATCAGCGGTACCTGATGAGCGCGCCAGAATCCCTCTAATTTGTGGCCATCGATGCTGGCCGGAGCGGTCCAACCCTTCGGAGAACGCAAAACGATCATCGGCCAATGAGCTCGGCCGGCGTGACCTGAGGTTCGAGCTTGTTGCTGGATTTTGCGGATTTCCTGGACGCAATGCTCGGTGGTGGCGGCCATGGCCTGGTGCATGCTTTCGTGATCGGAACCCTCCACGAAGTAGGGAGTCCATCCATACCCGCGCATGAGACTTTCCAATTCGTCATGGCCGATGCGTGCAAGCAGCGTGGGATTGTTGATCTTGTAGCCGTTCAGGTGCAGGATCGGCAGCACCGCGCCATCGCGAATGGGATTCAGGAATTTGTCGATGTGCCAGGAAGTGGCGAGAGGTCCGGTTTCGGATTCGCCGTCGCCCACGACGGCAGCGACGATAAGTTCGGGGTTATCAAACGCCGCGCCGCAAGCGTGTGACAACACATATCCCAACTCCCCGCCTTCATGAATTGAACCCGGCGTTTCGGGAGTGCAGTGGCTTCCGATACCGCCTGGAAAAGAAAACTGTTTGAAGAACTCGCGAAGGCCTTCCTCATCCTGGCCCTTTTCAGGGTAGACCTCGGAATAGCTGCCCTCCAGATAGACGGGAGCCAAAACGCCCGGGGCGCCGTGGCCGGGACCTGCAAGAAAAATCATGTCGAGGTCGTACTTCTTAATCTGACGCATGAGGTGAACGTAGGTGAAGGCGAGGCCTGGACTGGAGCCCCAATGGCCAAGCAGCCGATTCTTGATGTGCTCGGGCTTCAGCGGTTCGCGGAGCAACGGGTTCTCCTGCAGGTACAGCATTCCCAGAATCAAATAATTGCTAGCGCGCCAAAACGCATCCGTCTTCCACAATTCCTCTGGGCTCAGAGGGGTACCTTGAACTGTGGATCGCGCCTTTCCAAACGCGCTGATCTCGAGCAGTGGATTGGCTTCTGCCATCGCTGTAGTTGTCATTTTTACCTCCCGGGTGATTTCAAAAAGGCACCGAACAGAACTGCTGTGCGTGGCGGTGTCGCTCTTGAAGGGGGCGGGGAGCAGCACTTGCCTGGTTGCACTTGTCGGATCCACTGGAGCGGGGATCCGAACTACATCAGCCGAACACAATGCGAGTCTATCTCCAAACGACTTCAACTACATTACAAAACTTTCATGGCCCGGGCCCGCGCGTTGGCCGGTGTTTTCCCGTGACGGCTTCCGCAGATTCTGGTGCGGGTTGCTGTATTCGACGTCCGTCGCCTAAGCCGTTTAGCGTATGGTTCTTGCGCTACCCTGGGAATATTGTGGGTTGATGTGAATCGTATGGAAGATTCCGTGCGCCTTCGACCCGAGCCGGCTAGGGGAGAGCAGGCAATAACCGAGAAACACCATGAGGAGGATACAGAGAATGGATGCCAATAACAGGGAATCAGCGGCGGACGTGAGTGCGTCAACTGCGACGGCCGCACGCATGAAAAAGAGCATCTCGGAGCGAGCTGCGGATGCAAAGGACGCGGTCAACGATCTGGGCCGTAGAGCCACAGATAAATGGGACAATTCGCGCCGATCGACCGCAGATGCACTGGAGAAAACGGCTACGTCGCTGCATTCCGGCGCAGAGCAGTTTTCGGGAATTGGCCACACCGCCGCCGAACGGCTAGAGGCTACCGCTGAGTATGTCCGTGAAACGGACCTGCACGGGATCATGCAGGACTTTCAAGACCTGGTACGGCGCTATCCGGCGCAGTCGCTTGCGGGTGCGGGCGTGTTGGGTTTTCTCGTGGCTTGCGGCCTGCGGGGGCTAGCGCGATAACGCTAGCCGAGCAGCAAGTGAATCGCCAGGAGTTCACCATGGCAACTCCGCAAACACAGCGCACGGTGGCCGATGTCCTGCAGCACGTCGTTGCCAACATTCAGCAAATCATTCGAGATGAATTCCGGCTGGCAAAAACGGAGCTGAAGGAAAAGGCGACGCAAGCTTCCAAGCCAGCGAGCATCTTGGCAACCGGAATGGTCTTGGGATTGTACGCGTTGGGATTCTTGCTGCTCGCAGCAGTGTATGCGCTTTCGATGGTGATGCCGCACTGGCGGGCGGCGCTGCTGGTGATGTGCTCTTCTATTTCGTCTGCCCTTTCACCCATTGCACATTCTCCTTTACCGTTTGCACTGTTTTCTGCGGTACCGGCTCGATTTGTTTCAGGCCAGGGACTCCCGAACTGAACAGGGCGATGGCGATAATACCGACAAAAAGGGCCACCAACAAGGCCCAGCACAAGTACGACGCGATGGATGCGGTAAAGGGCGCCCTAATGACGGTAGCAGCCAGCAGGTTAGGTGGAGTGCTGGACGATTTGGTTTCGCATTACAGTAAAGAACTGCAAAAAGTCCGGCAGGTACTCCACTTTCTCGCTTCGCTGGCTGCCATTACGCTTTCGATTCGCTTGGCTGTCCTCCACGTACCGCTTGCGTCGGGAGCTACCCATGGGCACGAGCGCGGAAGCCAGCACGCCTCCACCGAAAGCTACCGCCAGCACTGTGAGCGGCCGTTCTTCGAATTGCGTCCGCCAATCCAGCGCGCCCCTCACCTTATCTTCCAATTCGTTGAAATTCTGACTCAAATCACTTCGTGTTTGATTGGTACGGCGGCATTCCGACCGATCGGGGAATGAAAACGCCTGACGAAATGTGTATTAGCGCGACGCACTGAAGCGAATACGGAAAACGTGGGCGTACTGGCCTTGAGGCTGCTCCGGAAGTTGAATGTGCAAGCCATCAGGTTTCTGCTGGAAGTTGAGCTTAGCAGCGGTGCCGAGGAGTTCGACGGATTCGACCGGTTTTTCTCCAACGATTCCCATGGCCATCGAGTGAATCACGGCTTCGCGATTTTTGGGCCACGCCAGTTCGATGGCGTATAGCGTGTCTCCTCGGGTGGTAAAGCGGAAATCTTCGGGAGTGTAGGGGCGAGTGTCTGTGTCATGAAACGATCCTTCGATGACTTTGGTGGGACCTTCCCCATAGATTCTCCACGGGCGGGTGCCATAGATACCCTCGCCGTTCAGGTTAAGCCACGCTCCTATTTCGCGAAGAACCTGCTGCACCTGATCGGGTATGGTGCCATCGGAACGCGGCCCGATGTTCAGTAACAGGTTGCCGTTTTTGCTCACGATGTCTATCAATTGGTGAACGATGAATTCTGGCGACTTGAAGGTGTCGTTCTCAATATAACCCCACGAACGATTGCTGACCGAGGTATCGGTCTGCCAATACAGCGGGCGAATTCCTGAAAGTTGACCGCGTTCGATATCCAGCACACCGGAGTTTTGCTGCATCGCAAACTCCTTGTAGTTGATTACGCCGGGAGAGTTGGTTTTCTGGATTTGGCTGTTGTAGTAAAACGAGGCAAAACGCGCTAGCGCGGGTCGCACGGAAGGTTGACCGATCCACCAATCGAAATACATCACATCGGGATGATATTTTTCGACAATTTCGGCGGACCGGGCCAGCCAATCGTCCGTCCACGCTTTCGACACGAAGGTGAAATCGTTGGAGAGCGGAGTGCTCTCCGGATTCTCCATCCAGGGATGCGCTGGTCCATAAAACGCCGCAAACTGTGGATCGTTCACGTCCGATCGAACGGCGCGTCCGACGCCGAGAAAAAAGTCATGTTCCACGCGATGAGACGATGCTCCCAGATGCAAGCCTTCTTGCCTGACGGCCCTTGCTAGATCGCCCATGAGATCGCGGTGGGGTCCCATGTTCGCAGCGGTCCAGTCAGAAAGACCACAGTCATACATGGCAAAGCCATCGTGGTGCTCGAAAACCGGAACCACGTATTTCGCGCCGGCTTCCTTAAACAGCAGAGCCCATGCCTGTGGATCGAACCTCTCCGCCCGGAAACTGGGGATGAAGTCCTTGTAACCAAACTTGTCCGGCGGGCCGTAGGTCGCAAGGTGATGCTGGTATTCCTCTGAGCCCGGCTGATACATTTCGCGCGGATACCACTCGTTGCCAAATGCTGGCACCGAGTAGACCCCCCAGTGGATGAACAGGCCGAACTTCGCGTCCTTGTACCAGTCCGGCACCTCGTAGCTTCCCAGCGATTCCCAATCCGGCCGGAAAGGTCCGTTTCGATTGATCTCGTCCACATGTTCGAGGATGGTGGCACGTTTGGAATCGAACTTTGCCATCGCTCTTTGCCAGAGCTCATCGATGGCAACCGGAGCCAGCCAATCAGTTGGAGCGTTTGCGTCATTCGACTGGGCGAAACCGCTTGACGGGAGTAAGCAGAGCAACAGCGTCGCCGGCGCGAGCAGGCACAAACGTAACGCAGATCCGCAAAGTGGCATAAGAGTCGTCCTCCCAAATGTGAAGCAAGGGTGCACGCCGTGTTTCCTCATTGTGCTATCGAAAGGCGCCGAAGAGCAAAGGATGTGCCGGGGTTTCTGGCCAGGTAGTTTCTCGTACTGTGCAGCGTATTTTCGCGAACTGGTAACAGGTGTAATGAACATGCCTGATAATCGAGAGCTGCGTTACGCCTCTAGACAGGAAAATTCAGGGCTGAACCGGCTGCAAAGAAGGGGAGCCTTTTCCCCCAGAGTCGGGATTGTTGCTTGTCGCATGTTTCCTGGAAGGGCCTGGAGTGGCTTGCGTGGGCGGGTGCGAGACTTGCTCCCCACCCTTAAAGGGAGACTGTTCGGAAGCAACTCGGCGCAACAGCAGGGTTGTGCCGCTGTCCAGGAGAAGCAATTTCACCTCGTCTCTGCCCAACCATTGGACGACAGCAAGGACATTTTGGTCTGGAAAGCGAAAATGCAAAACCCAGGAAGTAAGATCCATCCTGTCGATTGTATAGATTCCCTGAGATTCCAATTGATGGAATATGCCCTCCTGAAATTCGTTCTTCCCAAAGAAGATTCGCTGTGGGTAAAGATCGACCGGGGTTTCGTCGGATCGTTCGTTTTGTTCAAGAATGGCCCATGATCCTTGGAGCCCGTTGGGCGGAATTTGCGACGCGATGTCTCGCGCGAGATCACGATTCAGTTGATTTTTTCTGACCAGGTAGGCGGCACGCCTGGCAGCGTCGTCCAGGTCGCCGAAGACCGACAAACGCAAAGGGACGGTCAAGGTTAGGCAGTGAATCGCCCCTTGTGCCTTCGCGGCCTCTGTGGATTCAATGGGGATAACGTCGGTATCGACACCAAACGCACCTCGAATCTGCGCCAGGGCCGAAGATTGTATGTCGGACTCGTAATCCTGATACGACGGGACGAGAAGCTGAATTCATTTGCATCTCGAGTAGGTGTAGCTCTTCGTCTTGCGTTACACCAGAAGTGCCTACCAGTTCTTGTGACACATGTTGGCGGTGTTCAACTCGCGGATTCAGAGCCTGAAGCGCGAGGACTACCACGTCTTGAGCAGGGTATGGCGCCGCGGTTGTAATTTGGGTTTGTGAGCTGACCACGGGAGCAAAGAGAAGATACACCACCAGGAGAAACCATGCCGTGCGATTACGGTTCGTCCCAGGAGGTATACGGTGGGAATTTCTAACTATCGAGGACGTGAGCACCTCCCCATTGGTGCCGGCTGCCATCAACATTATTACTCCCGGACGTCTAAAAAGTTCCCCGATTGCAAGGGCCAGTATAGTGATTGGATGCGTTTGGCAGCTTCAACGCCATCCTGTGGTGGTCGAATAGAAGGCAAATATGCAGAACCGGGTGGCCGTGGACGGTTCGACACGCTACCGTGGAAAAGTTGTACCGGTAGATGGAAGGAATGGCGGAAAATTTGAGGCGCAGAAGCTGGAACCACTGCAAAACGGAGTTGGCATCGCCGAATGAAGATGAATTGGGAAGAGCGATTAAGCAGGCTATGGCACGCCTATGGGCCACATGTATTAGTGATCTTTGTGGTTGTGCTCCTGGTGCACGACGTGTTCGGCACGCATGGCTTTCTGGCGATGCACCGGAAGCAGCAAGAGATTCAGAAGGTAGGTTCGGCGCTGGAACGGCTGAATAAGGAAAATGCCGCGCTCGAAAAAGATGTGCAGGACTTGAAAACCGACCCCCAAACGATCCGGAAGATTGCACGCGAAGAGCTGGGTCTAGCGCAGCCTGGGGAAATCATCATCAAGTTGCCGGCTCCGGAGCAGCCGGGGCCTGCGGCCGCAAAACCCTGACTTTCTTCTTCTGGTAATGGGTGCGGGCAATCGACAAAAACAGCATCGCGAAGAAAATCACCAATAAACCAAGAGTGGCTTTGGGAATCGAGCATCGGTGTTTCGGGAGGATGGAGAATCGCCCGTACACGAATTCCAAGTGGACCCAATAAACGAGCAAGGAGGTTTGCCCTAGTTGGATCGCCGGGCTGAAACCCTTCTGCGCGAATCCCCATTTGCACCAGGCATACACGAGAGACAAGATGATGAGTAACACGCCACAGCGCGCGAGCAAAAAATTGGGATTCGAATGCCAATAGTCGTAGACCGAGTACAGACGAATCGGTAGTCGATCCAAGAGCATGGAAAGCAGAATTGCCGTAATGCCCGCGAACCCAAGGGAGATGAAGAACAGGGGCTCGTGCTTTTGGGCGAAATCGCTGAAAACCAGAAAACCGACGGCCAAGCCGGCAAACGCAAAGGCGCACCAGGGGAAAATGGGAAACAGCCAGTGCTGCGGCTCGCTGAAGGTGTGTACCCCGTTGACATAACTTTCCAGCGGCCATGCGAGGAACTTCGGCCGCCAAGTGGTCCAAAGCGGTGGTGTCAAAAGCGCTATAGCCGCGGCAACCAGAAACGCAGAGACGATACCGTTGCGGCGCGCCGCAGAGATATCGGGCGCAGCTGTAAGCCAGCAAAGAAGGCCCAGAAGCATGATGGAGATTCCGAGAATGTTAAGAATGTCCACGCGCAGGAGATCGGTCCAGGGAACCCACTTGTAGCCGAGCGCATATTCCTGTACCCGGAACAGCAGGCCGAGGCCGAAGATTTCCGCGCCACGAAGAATGGATTGTTTCAGGGTGGCAGCGGCGGCAATTCCCTTCTGGCGAGATTTTTCCGTGACCAGCGCGACCGAAACCCCAGCCAGAAAGATGAATAGTGGCGCAGGCAATGTGCCGCCGAGTTGCGATAATTTGTATAACTGCGTTTCGTGGAGTTCCGGGCGGAGCCACGAATCGTAGCAGTGGGTCTGGAACATGAGCAGGCAGGCCAGACCGCGCATCCAGTCAATATAAGAAAGGCGTTTCAAGGGCGGTGCTCATTCTAGTGTATCGATTCTGGGGATCGAATTCGGGCAGCTGCGCCAAGGATGTGCAACTATTTGTAACTGGAGAATCATGGTGAGGCGAGTGGCAGCATGAGGCAAGTAAGCGCGTGGGCGATGCTGGGGATTTGGGTCGTAGTCTGTCTTGGCGGCGCACTGTATGCCTCCTGGCAAGGATATGGCGGACGAGCGTTCGCAGCAACGCTGACGAGCTTCAGTTTGCTGTTGCTGGTCATGCTGCTGCTGGCGGCGCGCGGAGTGGCTGACGGGATTGATGCGAAAGTGGGTACAGCCGGGGGGATGTTCGTTGGGGTTTTCGCTCTGGTGCTTTATCTCATTTATTTGCTGGGCACGTCGGCGTTGAGCATCAACAGAGTCTTGGCAATGTGCGCATTGATCTTCGTTCCGTTGGGGCTGGCTGCCTGGGCGGGCAATGCGGCGCCCGGGGCCTGGCAGGATTTCGTCAGCCTGGTGGGGATATGGGTATTCGTTAAATTTGGGCCGCGGCCTTGGTTGTGGCGCTATCCCGAGGCTAAGCTGTCGCACGTGTTGACGGCGTTGGTGGCGGTGAATACGGCAGTGGCTTCGTTTCTGCTGGTGCGGCGAGCAAAAGGAATCGGTTATTCGATTGGCTGGGGAAAGCGTTGGGGCGCTTACGTTGTTGGAAGCTTTGTGTTGTTCGCGTGTGTGGCGATCCCGTTGGGAATCGCGCTGCACTTCATTTCGTTTGCACCGCAATGGAGCCGCATCAGCACGTACACAGGACTTTCGGTTGCGATTCTGATGTTCACGGCGTGGCCGGAGGAATTGTTGTTCCGAGGGCTGCTGCAGAACTTTCTGTCGCGGTCGTCGAAAAGCGAACTGGCGGGGTGGTGGACGGCATCGGTCCTTTTCGGGTTCTCACACATCACGAATATGGGATTTCCGAACTGGCGGTATGTGATTCTGGCGACCATTGCCGGATTGTTTTATGGCTGGACGTGGCGCAAAACAGGATCGATATTCGCGCCGGCGCTGGTGCATGGCGCCGTGGACGCGGTGTGGCATTTTTTGTTTCGGACGCTGTGAGTCGGCTTCGACCTCTTCGGAAGGCCGTCGCTACGGAGTTGACACGTTGCCGGCACAACTAATGTTTAGTTGAACCACTCGCTGCGGTAAGCCAGCCACCAACTGAAAGCAAGAATGGGGATGGTGGCCGCCAGAGCCCACCAGAACGGCAGGATCAGGTCGGCGACCAAGCCGATGCCAGCGAAGATCATCCAGAAGATCTTGCGTTGCACGGGGAATATTCTAACCGGGACACCCCCGAAATGCGAATGTCTGGCAAATAGCGGCTAAGTGCGATAGAAGGAGGGACCGGGTGTCATGGCCAGGGAATACGCAGGGAGGATGGAACGATGGTGGAGCAACCGGGCAGTTCGACGCGCGGATTCCGTGTACATTGCTACGAACGTGAGGACATGTTGGTGGCGGAGTGCCACGGCAAGCTTACGTTCGAAAATACCCAGGTGCTGAAGGACGCGGTGCGCGAGAAGATTCCGGGGCACAAGCGCATTGTGATTGATTTGAAAGAAGTGCCGCAGGTAGACAGCTCGGGATTAGGAACGGTGGTGGGGCTGTATGTGTCGGCGCGCACGCGCGGGTGCCGGGTGGAAATTGTGAACGCGAGCCAGCAGGTGCGCGAGCTGTTCAGCATGACGAATCTGTTATCGCTGTTTGAGGCGGCGGGCAGACACCACGGAAAAACGATTTAAAGAACACGTGGACCGAGTCCATCACTGTATATACACCATGTGTAAACGCGGAGGAGGATACCATTCCCTATGGCAACAGCACGAGTCTTCAAATGCGGGAACAGCCAAGCAGTCCGCCTGGCGAAGCAATTCCGGGTCAAAAGCAAGGAACTGGAAATCGAAAAGCGAGGAAATGAGATCGTCCTGCGCGAGAAACCCGGGGGGATGGAACGGGCCTTCTATCTTTTGGCCGAGGCACTAGTGACCAACAACGAGAAACAATTCCGGTGGGTGCGAGGATTGAAGATTCAGAACTGGAGTCGCTAAAGCCTGAGCGACTAAGCGCCCAATACCCCAGGGAACATCCCGATAGCCCACCTTTTTCGCCAAGATGGGCGATCCTTCTGCTGCTAACGCACAACACCCGCAAGGGGCGACGAGGCCGAGGCGTACAGGCGCTTGGGCATTCGGCCCGCGAGATAAGCTTTCCGCCCGGCGATGACGGCATCGCGCATGGCTTCGGCCATTAGCACCGCATCGGCGGCTTCCGCAATCGCGGTATTCATCAGAACACCATCCGCACCTAACTCCATAGCAACAGCAGCGTCAGAGGCAGTGCCTACGCCGGCGTCCACGATCATGGGAACTTCCGTGATGCGCTCGCGAAGGATGCGCAAGTGCGCGGGATTCTGTATGCCCAGACCAGAGCCAATCGGAGCAGCCAGCGGCATCACAGCCGCTGCGCCGGCATCGATCAATTTGCGGGCGGCAACCAGGTCGTCGTTGGTGTATGGCAACACGACGAATCCTTCCTTCACGAGAACCTTTGTGGCCTCGATGAGCTGCTCGGTGTCGGGGAAAAGCGTTTGCTGATCTCCGATTACCTCGAGCTTGATCCAGTTAGACAAGCCAACTTCGCGGGCTAGGCGGGCCGTGCGGATGGCTTCTTCGGCGGTGTAGCATGCGGCCGTGTTGGGAAGAATGAAGATTTTCTCGCGATCGATGTAATCGATGAGAGACTCCTTGGTTCGGTCTGTAAGATTCACGCGACGCACGGCAACGGTGACCATATCTGCGCCGGAAGCGGCGTGCGCGCGAGCCATTTCCTGAAAGCTGCGGTATTTCCCGGTACCGACGATGAGCCGAGACTGAAAAGCGCGACCTGCAATGACGAGTTGATCAGGCATGAGGGATTCTCCACGGGAATTGTAGACCTTGGAGAGGGGGAGAACAAATGCGCGTGGGGCGTAGACCTGTTGAGCACAGGTAGCGCCGCTCTCGATTACTGGACCGCCTTAGAAGGCGGGCCTACCAGGGACCTGAACACAATGTGCACCCTCAAAGAGCGGGTAACACGCACTCTTCGCAAAATGCGTCAACGGCAGGCCACCACTCTGGACTCTTGCTGCAGGGAGGGCGAGCTTTAGGCTTCCATGAGACGGGCCTCGAGGAACCAGAGGTCCTGGTCTAGTGCGCAGAAAATCTGGAGAGATACGAAAATTTAGGCAGGAAAGGATTCGTGGGACGAAATTGGGCCCGCGTCAAGATTCATCAATCGCGGAGGATCGGGCGAGGCTCGGTAACGTCGGAGTAAAGTTTGTCGATGAGATCGCGATATTGCTTTTCGACGACGCGGCGCTTGAGCTTCATGGTGAATGTGAGAGCGCCGCTATCGAAGGTGAAATCGTCGGCAAGGAGAGCAAAGCGCTTGATGGTTTCGTACTGTGCGAGATACGAAGTAAGGCGGTTGACTTCCTCCTCGATGAGGGAATAGGTGCGCGGATGTGCGGCAATTTGAGCATGCGAGGAAAAGTTCAAGCCTTCTTCCGCGAGCTTCGAAGATAGCGTGGTGGGATTGATCACGAGGAGGGCGACGACAAACTTGCGCTGATCGCCGACGACCATGGCATTGAGAATGTAGGGGCTGGTCTTCAGCATATTTTCGATAGGCTGGGGAGCGATGAATTTGCCCGCAGCGGTCTTGAGTAAGTCCTTCTTGCGGTCGGTGATGAAGAGATAGTTGTCTTTATCCAGATAGCCGATATCCCCGGTCTTAAACCAGCCATCTTCGGAAAGCACTTCGCGAGTGGCTTCGGGAGACTTGTAATAACCCTGCATGACGCACGGACCTTTGGCGAGAATCTCGCCATCGTCCGCGATGCGGATCTGGACGTTGGCAATGGGGCGGCCGGAACTGCCAATGCGATTGTGCGGGTAGTTGTTGGTCAGGACGGGCGACGTTTCCGTCAGGCCGTAGCCCTGATAAATGCGAATGCCGATAGCCCAGAAAAATTCGCCAAGGGCCTTGGAAAGTGGAGCACCACCAGAGAGCACCAGGCGCAAGTGGCCACCGGTGCCCGCGCGGATTTTGGAATAGACCAAACGGTTCGCCAAGGCCCACTTCATCTTCACAGCTAGACTCGCGGATTTCTCGCCACAGCGCCAGGCGGCCGAATCTCTCGCCGCTTTCATGGCGAAATGGAAGATCTTCCGCTTCATACCGGTCGTTTTGCTTCCCTGCTCCATCAGGCGGGCATAGATTTTTTCAAAGAACCGCGGGACAGCCGCAAGGATCGTGGGGCGAACCTCAAGCAAAGCCTGACCAACATTTTCAACAACCGGGACGTATGCGATTGGGCAGCCCTGAAAAAGATAGAGATAGTCCAGCATGCGCCCATACACGTGCGCGAGGGGAAGGAAAGAAACCGCGACATCCGTTTCTGGCCGGAGAACAATATTCTCGCAGGAGTCCGCCACATTGGAGCTGAAGTTGGCGTGGGTGAGCATAACCCCCTTGGGTTCACCGGTGGTGCCGGAGGTGTAGATGATGGAGGCCAACTGGTCTAACTGAACCAGCGCGGCGCGCTTGCGATAAGAGGCAATCTCGGAAGGGCCGGCGGTTGCGATGAGGGTTTCGTAGCAAAGAAACTCGCAGGGCATGGCCTCGCTTGCCCCGGCAACAATTACTTGTTGAACCTGCGAAAGCTGTTCGCGGACGGCAAGGAATTTCTCCAGTTGGCGAAGACCGGCGATGAAGACTATCTGGGCGCCACTGTGATTGAGGATGAAGGCAGTGCGTTCCGGGGATTCATTAAAGTACACGGGAACCGTGACGGCGCCCGAGCCGTTAATGGCGAAATCGGCGGTGTGCCATTCGGGACAGTTAGGGGCAAACAGGGCCACGCGATCACCGGGTTTCACGCCAAGTTCCACCAGGGAATCGGCCAAACCTGCGATACGCCGCAGGAATTCCTGCGACGAAATGGCTTCCCAGCGATCTGACGTGCGGTACATTTGCGCGCGCAGGCAGGGGCGCTCGTCGATGGCGCGAAGCAGACTGGCTGGAAGTGAACGGTAAGGCATCGGAATTTTGAATGTACCTTAGAAGGAAAACGGGCGCAACGGGAGGTGGTCAAAATAGGGCCGAACCCAAGTAGGTGCAAAAGTGAATGGTAGAAGAGTGCAACGGAAAACGGAAAACGGCGAACGGGACGGTTCTATCTTTTCGGCTCCCCGTAATACCAGCGGCGCACGGAAGTGAGGAAATCATCCGTTGAATTCTTCGGCGCGACGGTGCGGTGCCGCCACCAGGAGCGAACGAACAGGATAGAGATGCCTACTAAGATTCCAAATCGCACTGGCCAAAGGATGGAATCGATGACCCTGGCGTATGGGGTGGTACTAAAGACCAGGAGGAGCACAAAGGCCGAGAAGAGTACCCAGGCATAGTATTTCTTAACCATAATCGACTCCACCGAGCAGCGTACCACCATAATTCAACTCCGATAAGCACTGTTGGCTCAGACGGTCGACGCAACACTGGCTTGGAGTTTACCCGCAGGAGTTTGAAAGCCTAAGGTCTTTCTTGGGCGCTGATTCAAGCGCAGCGAGACTGTTATCGTTAGGGATTGAAGCTGCGCTAAGATAAGGGCCAGAGGAAGCCGGAAAATGGGATCGAGCACACCCGTAATCAACGATCCAGCGACAAGCAAGGGGCCGTTCCGAGCGCCCAGGGGGAATGCACTGACGTGCAAGGGCTGGCAGCAGGAAGCCGCCCTGCGAATGCTGTTGAACAACCTTGATCCGGAAGTGGCGGAAAAACCTGAGGATTTAGTGGTTTACGGAGGAACCGGAAAGGCCGCGCGGAATTGGGACTGTTTCCACGCGATTGTGAAGTCCTTGCGCAAGTTAGGAAATGACGAAACCTTACTGGTGCAATCCGGCAAGCCCGTGGCGGTTTTTCGAACGCACGAATACGCGCCAAGGGTGCTACTGTGCAATTCCAACCTGGTGGGGAAATGGAGTAATTGGGAGAAATTCAATGAACTAGATCGTGCCGGACTGATAATGTACGGCCAGATGACCGCCGGTAGCTGGATTTATATTGGGACGCAAGGAATCTTGCAAGGGACGTATGAAACATTCGCAACTGCAGCGCGCAAGCATTTTGGAAGCGATTTAAGCGGGAAATTGGTGGTAACCGGCGGGATGGGCGGAATGGGAGGAGCGCAGCCGCTGGCGGCCACCATGAATGGTGCGGCGTTTCTGGGCATTGATGTTGATCCGGAACGGATCAAGAAGCGGGTGAAGACGGGTTATTGCGACGTGATGGTGACGTCGCTGGATGAAGCGCTGCGCATCCTCAAGAATGCAGTGCGCAAAGGCGAAGCCACTTCCGTCGGACTGGTTGGCAACTGTGCGGACCTAATTCCCGAGCTTGCAAGGCGCGGCGTCGTGCCTGACGTGCTGACGGATCAGACTAGCGCGCACGATCCGATCAACGGGTACGTGCCGAACCGGATGTCCCTGGAGCAAGCCACAGAGCTGCGCAAGAAGGACCCGCAGGAGTATCGCCAACGCGCCATTGCCGCCATCGGTGGGCACGTCCAAGGGATGCTGGATTTGCAGAAGCTTGGGTCCGTCACTTTTGATTACGGCAACAATATTCGGACCTTCGCGTTTGAGGCCGGCGTAAAGAACGCTTACGATTTTCCGGGGTTTGTGCCTGCGTACATCCGGCCACTTTTCTGCGAGGGTAAAGGGCCGTTCCGGTGGGCAGCACTTTCGGGGGAAGCTTCGGATATTGCGCGAACAGACCGACTGGTGCTGGAAATGTTTCCGGAAAACGAGCACCTGAGACGATGGATTACCATGGCGGCAAAGAAGGTTAAGTTTCAGGGATTGCCATCGCGCATTTGCTGGCTCGGGTATGGCGAACGAGACAAATTCGGGTTGGCACTTAACGAACTGGTGGCCAAGGGGGAGATTAAGGCGCCCATCGTGATGGGTAGGGATCATTTGGACTGTGGTTCGGTGGCGTCGCCGTATCGAGAGACGGAGTCGATGAAGGATGGCTCGGACGCGGTAGCCGACTGGGCTCTCTTGAACGCACTGGTGAACACAGCGAGCGGCGCTTCGTGGGTGTCGATTCACAACGGAGGCGGGGTGGGGATAGGGTACTCCCAGCACGCGGGCCAGGTGACGTGCGCCGACGGCACCAAGGAGATGGCGGCGCGCATCGAACGGGTACTGACAAACGACCCCGGCATGGGCGTCGCGCGTCATGTGGATGCGGGTTATGGCGAAGCAGTTGAGTTTGCCAAGAAGGCTGGTGTGAAGATTCCGATGCTGTGAACGTGAGTGGGACCTCACGCGCAGGTGCATACGCTGAGGATTTACTCGGCATCGGCGGAGTGGTGCAGTAGAAGGAGTTCCAGTCGAGGGAGCAGAACTATGTATACCGTATTGGGTGCCACAGGGCACATCGGCTCTGTGATTACGCGGCGACTACTGGAAAGAGGCGAGAAGGTGCGTGTCGTGGGCAGGAGCACCACGCGTCTGCAGCCGTTTGTGCAGAAAGGTGCGGAGGCGTTCATCGGCGATGTGAACGACCCGGATGCGTTAGTCCGCGCCTTCAGCGAAGCGCGGGCGGCATTCCTGATGATCCCGCCGGGGTTGAGTTCACAGGATTATCGGGTGGATCAGGAACATGAGACCGATTCCATTTCCAAAGCGGTGAAGACCGCGGGACTGCATTACGCCGTAAGCTTGAGCAGCTTTGGAGCCCACGCGCCGGCAGGTACGGGACCTATCTTAGGGGTGCATTGGTTAGAGCAGAAGTTGAATGCGGTGGACAAGCTGAATGTGCTGCACCTGCGCCCTGGGTATTTTTTCGAGAACCATTTGGCGGCGATTGGGATGATCCAGACCATGGGACTCTACGGAGGGGCGCTGAAGCCGGACCTGCCGGTTCCCATGATCGCGACGCGAGACATTGGGGAATATGCCGCGGAACACCTGCTGAAACTGGACTTTAACGGAAAGCAAAAGCAGGAACTGCTAGGTCAGCGGGACGTAACCATGAACGAAGCGGCCAGCGTGATCGGAAGGGCGCTGAACCAGCCAGACCTGCGTTATGTGCAATTCTCTTACGAGCAAGTGCAACAGGTGCTGGTGCAAACGGGAATACCAGCGAAAACTGCGGCGTACTTCATGGAAATGTTCCAAGGGATGAACAGCGGTATCGTTGCTCCGACAGAGCTGCGAACAATGCACAATACGACACCGACTTCCATCGAAACTTTCGCGAAGGATGTATTTGTGCCGGCGTATCAGGGTATGGCGGTAGGCGCGTAACAGGATTTTGCGTTCGACGGAAACGCGATTAGCACACTTTGACCGAGAACTTGCTCATCACAGGTGCCGGGCAACTATTGACGCTGCGGGGACCGCCTCCCCGGCGCGGTAATTCCCTTTCCAATCTGGGTATCGTGAAAGATGGGGCGGTGCTGGTGTGCGACGGCCGCCTTGTGGCCGTAGGCACGCGCGCAAGAGTGGAAGCACGCAAAGACGCGAAGAAGGCCGAGAAGCTCGATGTTGCCGGTCGATTGGTGCTGCCCGGGTTCGTAGATTCACACACGCACCTGATCCATGCCACGAGCCGCGCGGAAGAATACGAACTGAAGATCCAAGGATCGAGTTACGAGGAGATCGCGCGCCAAGGCGGCGGGATTCTCAATTCCGTGAAAAAGCTTCGAGCTGCCAGCGCGGAGACGTTGAAGGCCAGAGCGCGGGCAGCGCTGGAGGAGTTCGCTTCGTGCGGCACCACAACCGTAGAGGCAAAGAGCGGCTACGGGTTGGATGTGACCAGCGAGCTAAAAATCTTAAAGCTGCAGTACGAGTTGAAAAACGAGCAGCCGCTGGAAATCGTTTCCACGTTTTTGGGCGCGCATGTGGTACCGCAGGAGTTTTGCGGTATGCCGGATGGTACCCAGCGTTATATCGATCTGCTGATAGGCCAAATGCTGCCGGAAGTGGTCAACGAGGGCCTCGCGGAGTTTTGCGATGTGTTTTGCGACCGGGGAGCATTCACGCTGGCAGAAGCGCGGCGAATCCTAAGCGAAGCGAAGAACCACGGGCTGGTGCCGCGGCTGCATGCGGAACAATTGTCGCGCACCGGAGCTGCGCAGTTGGGGGTGGAGCTTGGAGCGGCGAGTTGCGACCACCTGGAGCAGGTGAACGCGGCGGATGTTCGCGCATTGGCGAAGTCACGCACGGTGGCGACGTTGCTGCCGGGATGCGACTTTCACCTGGGCTCGAAACACTACGCTCCAGCACGCAAGCTCATCGAGGCAGGAGCGATTGTATCGTTGGCGACGGATTACAATCCGGGGACCAGTCCGACGATGAGCATGCCGATGATTCTGTCTCTCGCGTGCACGCAGTTGCGGATGACGCCCGCGGAGGCGATCGCCGCGGCGACGATTAACGCGGCGTATGCGCTGAGAAGGGAGAAGCGGATTGGGTCGCTCGAGCCGGGGAAAGCGGCGGATCTGGCGGCCTTCGAAGTAGAGGATTACCGCGAAATTCCTTATTATTTTGGAATGCAACGCTGCTGGATGACGATGAAGAGCGGCGAGATTGTGTACCTGCGGGACTGAACGGGCTGACGAGTCAACGGAACGGAATGGTCCTGCAAGCGCAAGCGGGCCCTCAGGATAACAATGCGTACCAGTGTGTGGTTGCCGTGTTCTCAAATCTAAGCAATAGCAGACGGACGGGCTATGAAACGATTGATTGAGTGCGTGCCGAATTTTTCCGAGGGACGCGATCCCGCAAAGGTCGATGCCATTGTCGAGGCCATGAGCAGCGTGCCCGGTGTCTACGTGTTGGATCGGGAGATGGACGCGGACCACAACCGCAGCGTGATCACTTTGGCGGGCGAGCCCGAGGCGGTAGGCGAAGCGTCGATTCGCGGAGCCGGCAAGGCCATGGAACTAATTGATATGACTATGCACACGGGCGCGCACCCGCGCGTTGGGGCCACGGATGTTGTGCCGTTCATTCCGATTGAGGGCGCAACTCTGGAAGATTGCGTTGCGCTGGCGCGGCGCGTGGGGAGCGAGATTTGGAAACGACACCGCATTCCGATCTTCTTTTATGAGGCAGCAGCGACGCGGCCCGACCGGGTGAACCTGGAAAATGTTCGCCGCGGGCAATTCGAAGGATTGCGCGAGGAGCTGAAGAAGAATCACGACCGGCAGCCGGATATCGGCGAACCGAAACTGCATCCGACGGCGGGAGTGACAGTGGTCGGGGCGAGAAAGTTTCTGATCGCGTACAATGTGAACCTCAATACATCGGATGTGAGTATTGCGAACAAGATCGCCAAGGCGATTCGATTCTCGAGTGGCGGGCTGCGCTATGTGAAGTCCATGGGCGTGGCGTTGAAGGCCCGGAACCTGGCGCAGGTGTCGATCAACTTGACCGATTTCGAGCAAACGCCCATGCATCGCGTTTACGAGATGGTCAAGCGCGAGGCGGCGCGCTACGGCGCAATGCCGGTGGGAAGCGAAATTGTCGGGCTGATTCCGAAGAAGGCGATTGAGATGGCCGTGGATTATTTCTTACAACTGGAGAACTTCTCGCCATCGCAGGTATTCGAAAACAAGCTGGAGGCCGCGTTGAGCGGTGCGCCCTTGGGAACAAAGGAGGGAAAGCTGGCTGGCGTGGCGCGCCCCTTTCTGGAGGCAGTGGCGTCAGCAACGGCCACACCGGGAGGCGGAAGCGTTTCCGCGTATGCGGGAGCGATGGCAGCAGCGCTGGGACAAATGGTCGCGGGGCTTTCACGAAAGAAGAAATCGCAGGCCGCCCACGTGGACAAGTTATCTGAGATGCTGGATGACCTCCGCAAAACCGCACACGAGCTCACGGAAGCAATCGACCGGGATGCCGCCTCGTATGAATCGGTGATGGCGGCATTCAAGCTGCCGCAGGGGAACGCGCAGGAGACGGAACAGCGTGAAAGTGCAATTCAGGCCGCTACCAAGGGCGCGGCGGAAGTTCCGCTGCAAGTGGCGGAACAGGCGGCTCAGCTTCAGGCTCGCCTGTTACAACTGGAGGCTATCGCTGCCGCATCTATGAAGTCAGATCTGCAAGTGGCGCGTCTAATGGCGGTAGCGGCTGCGAAAGGTGCCCTGGCGAACGTCCAGATCAATCTAGACGGATTGAAGGATGCCTCCTACGTGCAAATCATGAAGGGGAAGGTTGCCGAATTGCGCAACCAATTAGGCTAGCCGAAGATCGATGTCGTAAAATAAAGAGTCACTTCCCCAGCCGCTTAAGGACCAGAAGGAGCAAGACATGAGGATGAGACAGAGTTTGACCAGGATGGTCGCGGCCTGCGCCGTGATGTTCATATTGAGCGCGCTCCCGAGACCAGCGAAGGCTGGCGGCGTCAGCGCGGATACCCTGGCATTGTTCCCCAAAGATACCGGGGAAATCGGCTACGTGGACCTGAAAAAGGCGCGAGGCGAGAAGTGGTTTCCTGCTTTGCGCGATCAAATTCTCCCGGACCGGTTCAAGCAGTTTGAGAAATTCCTGGCCTCAGCAGGAGTGGACCCCAACAGTCAAGTGGACGAACTCGTGTGGGCACTTGTGCCGAGTGGCATGACGAAGAATGACAAAGGCGTCGCCACGGATATTCCATCGAGTGAGATGACCGTGGGAATCGCCATGGGCAATTACAATCCGGACAGTACCGAAGCGTATTTCAAGCAGCAGAAGCTCGCTATGACCAAGATTGATGCCTATACGTTGTACGCATTCGGATCCGGATCCGGCGCGGACGATTTGTTTTTCTTTTTCCTGGATTCCAGCAAAGCCGTGTTTGGCCACAAGCCACTGATTGAGAAACTGCTGGAGATTCGCGCGGGACAGGCGGACGGGTTGCTGCGGAACGATATGCTGTATAACCGCATAAATGAAGTAAACGGCTCGGGCGTGGTGTGGGCGGTGTTGGACCCGGGCTATACACGGTTGGCCATGGGGCAACTGGCGCCGGAAGTGCAGCAGTTTCCGGAAGCGGCGGCGCTGGTGCAGAGAATGCAAGCCATGATTATCACCGCTAACGCCAGCAGCGGAGTCGATACCAAGTTCCAGGCGGTGTGCGGATCGCCGCAGGATGCCAACACGTTGAGCCAACTGATGGCCGCGGGCCTGCTGTATAAGAAATACCAGGCCACCAAGGATAATCCGGATTTGGCGCAGCTTCTGGATCAGGCGAACGTGAGCCCATCGGGGGATCGTGTGGTGATTGCGTTGTCGGTGAGCGATGATCAAATGACCTCGTTGATCCGGCGCAATACGTTCGCGTTCAAGATGTAGTTGCTGCCAGGTTCGAAGGAAGATTTCTCGTTTCGAAGACTCCGCTAGAAATGATTAGCTACTTATAGGGCCCCAAACGAGAATTCCGTTCTCGCGGCGGTTACGTTTCTAGGCTGCTTTCAAACCGATAACATCGACGAGGTCGTCCAGAGCCTGAATCACTGCGGTATATCGTTGGTCGAGGGCGGTAATCTTTTCTCTGGGAATGGACTGGTCCGCGGCAAAGGGCTGCAGGATGCCGGCCGTCAGTGGGGCATAAATCTTTTCATAAAGCTTCAGGAAAATCAGGCAGATCTGATAGCCGTGAGCGAGGAGCCGGTAGCGGCGGGAATGAGGGATCTTTTCGACTAAGCCCTTGGCGCGCAGCTTCCAGAGGTCATAACGGAGGGAAGCAAGTTTGTACTGTTCCGGTGTCATGTGCAGGGCCTGCAGGGTTTGTGGATACAAGTCGCGGGTGGTGAAGGTGCCTTCGGCGGCGAGGTAGCAGAAGCGCACCAGGGAGTGCATGACGGCCAACTGTCGAGGCTGATCCAGCTTCAGACCAGGGATGCGCCTGCCGTTGGGAAGAATCGTAGGCTGCGTGAGATGGTGAAGTTGCTCACGGTCCACGAAGGTTTCCAGAATATCTTGCTGCACCTCCAGATAGCGGTCGATGATGCCGCTTAACGTCTGGCGTAATTGAGGAAGATTGTCCACGGCCTTGCCGATGCCGTAATCAGTGGAGATATTATTGGTCGCCGTTTCCGTGCGCAGGAGGAAACGATCGCGGACATATTGCTTGAGGAAGCCTTTGCGGTAGTGGCTGCGAATCACCGGGTTGGGTAGGTTCATGTCCTCGATCACCGTCTGGAGCTTGCCGCCATGATGCCGCGTGATGCGGCGGCCGAAGATCAGTGTGAGTTTGTTGGGTTGACCGATAGTGCGGTTGGCGTCAAGGAGCCGTTGCTCAAGGGCATCGACGGCAGCGCGACGACGGAAGATCAGATTGTCGGAGTACTCTACCTGGGCAAAGAACAGGCGATGCTGAACGCAGGCATGGCTGCGCTCAGCGGAAGTGAAAAAAGGCGTGAAGCGGGCCAGCCACTTTTGAGCACAGGTGATCATCTCGTCGGCGGTGAGGGAATCGGCCAGTTTTTGAAGAGCTTGCGGATCGGAACACTGCAAGAAGGCGTTGGCGCACTGTTGAAAGTGAATGCCACGCTCCTGCAGGCGCCGGGCCAGCCAGTAGTGCTGATTGAGACAGACGCGCGCAGAGAAGGGGAAATAGGGACAGACGCGCACAAACAGCTGTCCCCAGCGGGAGTCCTGAACATAGAAGTTGTATTGCTCGACCCAGCGCCGCTTCATCTCCAGATGCCAACGGTCGTCTTTCCCGATGGCGGTCATGATGGTAGCGGGTTCGCGGGCTTTGATGATGGCCACCACCTGATCGGGTTGGGCACGCCGGAAGTAGCGATCCACGAAATCATCACGTCGTCCAGGAGGATCTTCTTGAACGGGTACACCCCATTTCTGAGAACGGTTTTTGGCCCAGTTGTGGTATTGCGTGGCGATGTCGCGCAACACTTGCCGACTCACGGGATAGATCTGGCGATAGCTCCAGAAAAATCCCACGGCGCGCTGTTCCTGTTGAAACGGCTGGATCATGGCGTGCAGCAGGATACGATCGAAGCAACGATAGGCGAAACGGATGTTATCCTTATGGTGTTCGTAAAAGGCGTTCATGGGGTCCTCCAGTGGGGTGAGATCCTTGGAGCATACCCCACTGAACGCCTCTCTGTTTTATGCCTGTCCCCAAAACTCCGGCACGAACGTTTCAGGATCTCGTGGTGTGGCGCAAGGCGCACGAGTTGGTGTTAGCGGTGTACTCGTTCACAGCGGCCTTTCCGAAGGAGGAAACTTACGGTTTGACGTTGCAAATGCGACGGGCTGCGGTCTCCGTCCCTGCCAACATCGCGGAAGGATTTCGTCGGCGTGGAAAAGCTGACAAAGCTCGCTATATGAATATGGCCGAGGCTTCCCTGGAGGAGAGTCGCTATTACTTGATCTTGGCGCAAGATCTTGGATACGGTGACACCAGCAGTCTCACAACTTCACTCGAGCAAGTCAGCCGCTTACTCAACGCCTATGCAAAGGCCATTCTGGCTTCGGACTCCTGACTTCCATATCCCGAAGGGATATCAAGGGCGAAGCCCTTGCCTAGTTAGCAGTTTCCAAGGGGTGCAGGAAGTGGCGCCTCCTTTTTTATCCGCACTCGAGAACATTCAGCAATAGCGGAAACGGCAGCGCCAAGCGACCGCTCCTAGTCGGCGGGCGGGTTGGGTGGGACGAATTTGGTCAGGCGAAGAACGGCAGATTGCGCGTGGGACTCGCATTGAACTTCGTCAATGCCGTCCCAAGCGGGCTTGTCACTGTCGGGAGGCTCGGTTCCTGGCAAGTCCACTTCCACTTCGAGGCGGTCGAGCGAGCGGCGCAAAGTAATGCCGCAAGGAACGCCGGAGGTGTGGCAATGGAAACAGTGTTTGCAGGCTGAAACCACGGAAGCCTGGAATTGCAGGATGGTCTCGTTGCCCAAACCGGCGGCGTCGGCTAAATAGCGCGCAGCGCCACCTACTGCAGCGACAAGGCGCTCGTCAGGATCCATGCGCACCGAGATCTGATGAGGCAAGGTACCCACGGTCAACTTTGGTTGGCGAGCGCAACATCGCACGCTTCGCGGCAGTCGGGACAGTAGTACAGGCCGTCGGCACCGAGGCGAACATTGCTTTGGCCTTTGCAGATGGTGCAATACTTTTCGCAGACGCAATACTCTTCGCTCTTGTCGCACTGAACACAAACAACTTCTTGACGATTCGCCCCCATTGCGCCTCCGCCCAAGACTTTACCTGAGCGCTCAGCCACCAGCAAGGGCCAGCATGGCGACGATTCACAGCCTGCAAAGGCAAGAGAACGAGCCGCCGCAGCCGCCGCAAGCCGCCGCTGCGGCTTTTGACGGCACTTGTAGCGCATGCTAGTATCGAACACTGCCCGAGCTAACGGAATGGAATCCGTCAACTCTCCTGCCAATTCAACTCTTCGCAAAACGCCACTGAATGCGTTGCACCGCCGCCTTGGCGCCAAAATGGTGAATTTTGGCGGTTGGGACATGCCCGTGGAGTACCCCTCGAGCGGTGGCCTGGTGGCAGAACACAAAGCGGTACGAAACGCAGTTGGTGTGTTTGATGTCAGCCACATGGGCGACATTCGAATTCACGGCGCAAAGCGCCAGGGCGGAGCGTTGCAGGCTGTGCAACATCTGACGATGAACGATGCTTCGAAACTGGCCATCGGGCAGGCGCAGTATTCGGCGATGTTGTATCCCCAAGGCACGTTTGTGGATGACGTGATCGTGCACCGACTCGGCGAGGACGATTACCTCTTCGTGATCAACGCTGGAACCCGGGAGAAAGACGTCAATTGGGTGAAACAAAACACCGCCGGCTACGATTGCGTGGTGGGCGATCTAAGCAATAGCTACACACAACTGGCGATTCAGGGCCCACGCGCGGTGGATGTGCTGCGCAAGTTGACGGACGCGCCTTTGCAGGCGTTGAAGAATTATTGGTTCACGCACGGAACCATGTGCGGATTGAAAAACATTCTGATTGCGCGCACGGGTTATACCGGCGAGGACGGCTTTGAGATTTACTTGCCGTCGGATGTGGCCACAAGTGAGCGCGTCTGGAACGAAGTGATGAGCGCGGGGACCGAGTATGGAATTGTGCCGTGCGGACTGGGCGCGCGGAACACTCTGCGGTTGGAAGCCAAAATGGCGCTGTACGAGCACGAAATCAGCGACACTATCAACGTCTGGGAAGCGGGACTGGACCGCTACTGCAAAATGGACAAAGGCGATTTCGTGGGCCGCGAGGCAATCGAACAGGCGGCAGCGGCGGGATGGCACCGCACTCTGGTAGGACTGGAAATGGTGGAGCGAGGGATTGCGCGCGACGGCTATCAATGTTTTGATGAAAGTGGGAATGCCGTCGGAGTAGTAACCAGTGGTTCACCTTCGCCCACACTGGGCAAGAACATTGCTCTGGCGTATGTACCAACGGCGCTGAGCGGAATTGGCACAACAATTCTAGTGGAGATCCGTACGCAAAAATGCAAAGCGCAGGTTGTGACTACGCCGTTTTACAAACGGCTCCGGAAAGCAATCGCGCAATAAGATAAACACAAGGAGTGGCTCATGGGATATCCAACCACATATCGCTATACCAAAGAACATGAATGGATCGACGCAAAGGGTACATCCGCGACCATCGGCATCACCGATTATGCCCAGCATGAATTGGGCGACGTCGTGTTTGTCGAACTGCCGGCAGCCGGAACCGCGCTAACCACTGGAAAGACCTTCAGTTCCATAGAATCCGTAAAGGCGGTGAGCGAAATTTATGCGCCGGCGAGCGGTGAAGTTGTGGAAGCGAACGCGGAGTTGCAGAACAAGCCGGAAACGATCAACAGCGACCCGCACGGAGCAGGATGGTTGGTAAAAATTAAGCTGGCGAATTCCGCCGAACTGAACGGTTTGATGGATGCCACGGCGTACGAGGCCTACATCGCGGAAAAGCAGAAGGAAGCGTCGGCCTGATGCGCTATCTCCCGAAGAGTCCTGCCGAACGAGAGGAAATGCTGGCGGCGATCGGCGCGAAATCGATAGGAGAATTGTTTTCGTCCATCCCCGAGGCATATCGACTGAAAAAACCACTGAATTTGCCGGGGCCGCTGTCAGAGGCCGAGGTAATCCGCTACTTTGAGGAGCGAGGCGCAGAAAACTCGCTGGGGTATAGCAGGTTCCTGGGCGCGGGGGTTTACCCGCACCTGCGTTCCGTGGTTACGGATGCAATTTTGCAGCGAGGCGAATTTCTCACTTCCTATACGCCTTATCAGGCGGAAATCGCGCAAGGCACACTGCAGGCCATATTCGAATTCCAAACGCTAATGTGCCAGTTGACCGGTCAGGAAGTGGCGAACGCTTCGATGTATGACGGGTCGACGGCGACCACCGAAGCGGTCTTGATGGCCGAGCGGCTGACGGGGCGGCGACGCGTGCTGCTGGCGCGGAGTGTGCATCCCGAGTACCGGGAGGTACTGCGGACCTACGCGAGAAATTCGGGACTGACGGTGGAAGAAATCGTCTTTGGGGCAGCGGGCACCCTGGATACGAAGGGATTGCGAAACGCCTTGCGTGACGACGTTTGCGCGGTGGTTCTGCAATCGCCGAACTTCCTCGGTGCGATCGAGAATATCGCAGGCGCCGCGGAAATTGTGCACGGCGCGGGCGCGCTACTGGTGGTAGCGGTCGCGGAAGCTCTGTCGTTAGGGTTGGTGAAGCCTCCAGCGGAAGCGGACATCGTGGCCATGGAGGGGCAAAGTTTTGGACTGGCGCCGAGTTACGGCGGACCCTTTGTGGGCGTGATTGCATCAAAAGACAAATTTGTGCGGCAGATGCCGGGGCGATTGGCGGGGCAAACCACGGATGTAAACGGCCACCGCGGATTTGTGCTGACGCTGGCCACGCGCGAGCAACATATTCGCCGAGAGAAAGCGACTTCGAACATCTGCACCAACCAGGCACTGTGCGCGCTGGCTGCTACCGTGCACTTGACGCTGCTCGGGAAAGAAGGTATTCGCGAGATGGCCGAGCAGAACCTGGCCAAGGCGCAATTCGCACTGAGTGAACTGGAAAAGATTCCCGGAGTAAAGCGCAGTTTTCCCGCGCTTTTCTTTAATGAGTTTGCGGTGGAACTGCCGCGATCGGTAAAGATGGTAAACGCGGAACTGCTCAAGTCCAAGATTGTGGGTCCTTATGTACTTGGGGCGGCGTATCCGGAATTAAGTAAGCATGCGTTGGTATGCGTGACGGAGACGACGTCGCGTGCGGAGATTGAGAAGTTTGTTGGCGCGGTGAAGAGCGCTTTGGAAGCGCCGCTGTGAGGACGCAAGCCCACCCGCAGAGGGATTCTCTCTTCGTTCGGGATCACGTACAGTTTTCACGCGGAAAGGCAATGACAGGATCGGAATGAGCGAGAAGATCAAGAAAGCTTCGAGGCATGTCAGTCAGAACGAGGGACTCATTTTCGAAAAATCGTCTCCAGGGAAACGCGCGTTTGAACTTCCGCCGTTAGACGTGCCGGCCGTGGATGCCAGCAAAGCGTTGGGAGTGGCATATCGTCGTGACGGCGTGGAAGGATTTCCCGAGGTGAGCGAGATTGAGGTGATCCGACACTTCACGCGACTTTCCACTTGGAATTACGCCATCGATCTTGGCATGTACCCGCTGGGTTCCTGCACCATGAAATACAATCCGCGCGTGAACGAACACGTGGCGCGTCTGGCGGGGATCGCCACGGAACATCCCTACCAACCCCAGGAGCTTTCCCAGGGTTGCTTGAAGATTTTGTCGCTCCTGGAAAAGTGCCTGCTGGAAATTACCGGGATGGACGCGATCACCTTGCAGCCCGCGGCGGGAGCGCAGGGCGAACTGACCGGACTCTTGCTGATTCGCGCGTACCACCAAAAGCACGGGAATCCCCGGAAGAAAGTGTTGATCCCGGACTCGGCACACGGGACCAATCCGGCCACAGCGGTGATTGCCGGATATGACGTGGAAAACATCAAATCCGATTCGAATGGCCAAGTGGATTTGGCGCACTTACGCGAGCAGGTGAGCGAAGACGTTGCGGCGCTGATGTTGACGAATCCTTCGACACTGGGGATTTTTGAACAGCAGATTCCGCAGATTGCCGAGATCCTGCACGCCAAGGGTGCGTTGCTGTATATGGATGGCGCGAACATGAACGCGCTGACCGGTGTGACGCGACCGGGCGACATGGGTGTCGACGTGATGCACCTGAACCTGCACAAGACCTTTTCCACGCCCCACGGCGGAGGCGGCCCGGGAGCAGGGCCGGTGGCAATGAAGAAAATCCTGGAACCGTATTTACCGGTGCCGGTTCTCGTGGAGAAAGAAGGCGGACGGCTAGCGCTGGACTATCAACGAAAGGAAAGCATCGGGCGCGTCAAGGCGTTTGGTGGAAATTTTGGCGTGCTGGTGCGTGCGCTCGCATACATTCTGGCGTATGGGCCGGGAGTGCGGCAGGCAACGGAAGATGCAGTGTTGAATGCAAACTACATTCGAAAGCATCTCGAGGGCCTTTACGACTTGCCATACACGCGGCCTTCGATGCACGAAGTGGTGTTCAGCGACGCGATCCAGAAACGGCGTGGCGTAAACACCATGGACATTGCCAAGCGGCTGATCGATTACGGATTCCATCCATACACCACGGCATTTCCGTTGATTGTGCCCGGCGCGCTGATGATCGAGCCGACAGAATCCGAGAGCAAAGAGGAATGCGACTACTTCATCGATGCGATGAAATGCGTGGCGGAGGAAGCGGAAAACAATCCGGAACTGGTTAAAACCGCGCCACACAATACGCGTATTCGGCGGCTGGACGAAGTGGGCGCGGCACGTAAACCAATCTTGCGCTGGAAGCCCGGGATGAAGCAGCAAGCCGAAGAAGCGAGCACAACCGAAAGGAAAGTGAGCAACCCTCCCGTACCCACCTGCTAAACTAGAAGCACACCCTAACGGAAGCAGGTCTTCAACAAAATGAGTTCTTCGTTCGAAGCGTGGATGCCGAAGTCGGTCATCCTGCTGCGCGATTACAGCTACGAAAAGTTTGTCTCTGATCTGATCGCCGGCGTAACCGTGGGCCTGGTGGCATTGCCGCTGGCTATGGCGTTTGCCATCGCCTCGGGGGTGCCACCGCAGGCGGGAATTTACTGTGCGATGGTAACGGGCTTTCTGATTTCCGCACTTGGGGGTTCCAAGACCCAGATTGGCGGTCCTACCGGCGCGTTTGTGGTGGTGGTGCTGGGAATTATTGCTAAGTACGGAATCGAGGGATTGTTTACCTGCACCATGTTGGCGGGCGTGCTGCTGGTGCTGATGGGGCTAACGGGATTGGGCGCGATGGTGCGCTATTTTCCTCGCCCGGTGGTAGTGGGCTTTACGAATGGAATCGCCATCCTGATCGCGAGCACGCAGATTCGGGATTTCTTTGGATTAAGGATGGAGCATGTGCCCGGGGATTTTTTTCATCGCATGGGAGCGATCGCGGAGAATTTCCATACCTTGAACTGGGTGGCAACCGCGGTTGGAATCGCGTGTCTGGGGGTGATGATTGTTTGCCTGCGGTACTTCAAACGCGTGCCGGGAGCAATCGTGGTGTGCTTCGGAGCTACAGCAGTGGTCCGTCTTTTGCACCTGCCCGTGGAGACCATAGGAACACGATTCGGAGGAATCCCGAGCGGCTTGCCGCATGTGGCGATCCCAACACTGCAGCCAAGCCTGTTGCTGCACCTGTTGTCTCCTGCAGTAACGGTGGCGATGCTGGGGGCGATTGAATCGCTGTTTTCCGCGGTGGTGTCCGACAAGATGAGTCACGACAAACACAACCCGAACGTGGAGCTGGTGGCGCAAGGTGTGGCCAATATTTTTTCGCCGCTGTTCGGGGGATTGCCGGCTACCGGGGCCATCGCGCGGACGGCGACCAATGTACGCTCCGGCGCGAAAACTCCAGTGGCGGGAATGATACATGCTCTGACACTGCTGGCGGTGATTCTGTTTGCGGCGCCGCTGGTGAAGAACCTGCCACTGGCGGCACTAGCCGCGATCCTGTTCATGGTTGCCTACAACATGGGCGATTGGGCGGAAATACCTGAGATCCTGAAACTGACCAAGGCGGACATTGCGGTGTGGACGCTGACGGTTAGCTTGACGGTATTTGCGGATTTGACGCTGGCAGTGGAAGTGGGAATGATCCTGGCGGCGTTCACCTTTATCCGAAAAATCTCGCAGACCACGACGGTTTCAAAAGTAACCGACGAATACATCGAACATGGCCGCGTACATATCCTGCAGGACAAGGATATTCCCGAATATGCGGCGGTGTTTCGCATTCACGGGCCATTCCTGTTCGGCGTAACCGACAAGATTTCCGAAATTACCGAGAGCATCGAAAATCTTCCGCAGATCGTTATCGTACGACTTCGCAACATGACCGCGATTGATGCCACAGGCATCGCCGCGCTAGAGGAAGTAGCCGACGCAGTGAAAAAGAGCGGGCGGACTATGCTGGTGTGTGGAGCCCGGCCGCAACCACTGGCCTTAATGCACGAGGCGGGGTTCGGCCGGCATGTGGGCGAGGAGAATATCTGTGAGAACATCACGACGGCCTTGAGCCGCGCTAAAGAGATTCACGAAGCCAATGCAGCCACTCCCGTGCATTTCTGAGCGCACGACTGAATAAGCTCCCTACAGCAATCCCCGCAGACGAACTGAAAGAAAAGCTCCGCTCGACTTCCCCGGCCACAAACAACATCGCTGGAATCGGAGAGATTTTCTCCGGTCGGACCACGTACTTCAACAAACCCGGAATTCCTCCCTACGGTGATCCGCGAACTCCGGATATCGTCGTGCCCCCCCACATCGGTGTGACCTACTCGGGGAGCACCTCGAAGCTAGCGGAGCACAGCGGGTTTTCCCGTGACGGCACTAATATGATGTTTGGTCTCGAATCCGAGCTTGGACGCCCCATAGCGTCACCCGCCCGGTCGAAACCATCCAGGTGGCTCCTACCATCTTGAAAGCCCTCGGGCTTGACCCGATGCACTGGACGGGGTGAGGCTCGAAGGCACACAAGCCTTACCATCGTTGCCGTTCTAGCGTCGCGACCGAACCGGAGAACCTTGTTGACCCTAGGGGCGTCGAAGTGATCCCGACGCCCCTATTTCCACCGCCACTGTCTGGCTACTTTTGGAATCGCACGCTTTCCACGATGTCTTTAAAGGCGGATTTGAAACGGGCAAAGTCCGGCTCCGGCGCAACGAAAATATAATAGTAGAGGCCCTGGGTGGTGAGGACGGTCACCAGCCAGTCGGTCTCCGTGCCACCAGCGGGCGAGTCGTTGTGTAGGTAGGTGGAAAGGGCAGGAAGGCCATCCACGGTCGTTTCGGTTGGACCGTTGTCGACGTCCATAGCGTCGTTCTCTTTTTGCAAAGACGCGGTCAGACTTTGCGTGGCATCGCGAAGGGCATCGCCTGAACCGGAGTTCTTGCGAATGGTGGCGATACCGCCGATCATGCCCCACGCCAAAACTCCTTGGCCATTCCCAGCATCAATGACGCCGCCAGCCGGAACCAATGCCAGGTTATTTTTCTTGCTGTAGTTTTTCCAGTTTGCCGGGTAAGCCAGCGAGGCTTTGGAATACCGGAGTTGCGAGACCTCCGGGGACGGATCCTCGGGTTTTGAAAGGGTGGCGGCGCTGCTGCCCCCAGATCCAGTGCCGGAAGGGGCGGCGGGCTTTACCTTTGCGGGCGCCGGCAGCGCCGCGACTTCCCTTTTGATGGCTTCGAATTCGGCTGAGTCTTTCTGCGCACCTTTGGGAGCCCCTCCGAGCTTGCGGATCTCCACGTCCACGCGTTCACTGCGATGGTCGGGATTCGGGTGGTCGGAAAAAAACTCCGGTGGTCCCTTGCTTTCGGCGGAAGCATTGAGGTTTTCGAAAAACGCTGCCATGGCGCGTGGATCATAACCGGAGTCGTAAAGAACCTGAGTGCCCATTACGTCAGCTTGGGTCTCGGCGCCGCGCGAATAGTGCAACAGAACGCTGCCGAAAGTGAAATTCCCTGCCCCGGCGGCAGCCGCGCCCGCGGCACCGCCAAAGAGGCTACCTGCCGCGCCCATGATACCGGCTCCGAGTTGCGCATACTGCGCCTTAGTCGCCTGATTCGTACCATGGCGAAGCGCGACATGGGAAAGCTCGTGCGCCATCACTGCGGCGAGTTGCGCTTCGTTATCCGCGGCTTCGATGGCGCCACGGTTGACAAAAACAAATCCGCCGGGCAGGGCGAAGGCATTGATGGCCTTGTCGTTCACGCAATGAAATTCCCAGGGGTACTCAACGCCGCGGGTATTAAGGTGCTCAATGAGGCGGTGACCAAGTTTGCTTAGGTACGCGTCCACTCTTGGGTCGTTGCACATCGGCATCTTCTGCTCGACTTCATGCGCAGCCCGCCGCCCGAGCTGGATGTCCTGCTGGGGAGAGAAGGCATTGATGCCCGGCTTGATATTGGTGCGCTGGGCCAAGGAAAAGGGAGCCAGCGCTAGCCAAAGAAGCCAAGCAGCAAAAGTCGCAGCACGAAAATGAGTCTTGCCGTTCATGGATTTCCCACTGCCCGCAACGTCCTGGACCGCGCGCACCTGAAATTATACGTGGGTTGCGAAAGAGAAAAATCCCGGGCGGTGACCCACTCGGGCTATCAAAAGCACTGGCAAGAGAAATTAGCGGGCAAAGCGAGGCGCAGGTTCCGGAGGAACCGGCAATCCAGGAGCTTCGACAGGACGGCCACCCCGCGCTTGTGTGGTGCGGGCAACGAGCATGGGCTCGGGCTTGCGAGCGGGCATGGCCAGGTTTTCACCTTCGCGAACGAAGGAGAGTTTGTCGTCGGAGCTGTCCCAATCGATGCAGATGAGATCGCCGCAGTGGACCTGGTCCGTGGCCAACAAGTTGGCCATGGGATACACGACATGGCGTTCGATGGCACGCTTCAGGTGACGGGCTCCGTAGCGCTGGTCAGTTCCTTCCTGAAGAAGAAAAGCGCGACCGGAGTCGGTGACGCGGAAGAGGAACTGCCCCTTGGCGGTTTCCAGGACTCGCTGCTGCACCATCGTAAGTTCGATGTCGAGAACCTGCTCCAACTGGGTGCGCTGCAGCGGGTGAAAAACAACCACTTTATCTAAGCGATTCATGAATTCCGGAGAGAACTTGCGGCGAGCGGCTTCCACCGCGGTGCGTTCGACTTTCTGGTCGAGATCAGATTTGGGTTTGTCGTCCGACTTGACGAACCCATAGCCGCCGGCCATGAGTTCGGTGATTTCGCCGCCGCCGAGGTTGGAGGTCATAAAGATGACCGTCTGCGAGAGGTCCACGCGGCGATTGTCACCCAAAGTGAGCGTGGCCTTATCCAACATCCCGAGCAGTAGTTGCCACAGCGCGTCGCTGGCCTTTTCGATTTCGTCGAAAAGCAGGAAGGAGAGCTTGAGCTTATCGGAATGCGAGGCGGCCAAAGCTTCCTGGGTAATCAAAGGATGAGTTTCGCGATGGCCTAGATAACCCGGGGGCGAACCGATGAGTTTGGCGATTTCGTGAGAATGTTGGAATTCAGCGCAATCAACCTTAATGACCAAGCGGGGATCACCAAAAAGAATCTCCGCGGCGGCTTCGACGATGCGGGTTTTGCCGGACCCCGTCGGTCCGAGAAAGAGCAGGTTGCCCACAGGGCGGCCGGGCGAGTTCAGTCCGGCGCAGAAGACCTGATAGAGGTCAACGAGCGCCTGGACACCCTCTTCCTGACCGACAATTTTGGCGCGCAACGACTGGTGGAAGTCGCGCGTATCATTGCTGCGGATGCTGGGGTCGAGTTGATGTCTGACCGCTGCTCTCATAACCCTTACCTCGGCCGTGCCGGCCCTTTCCTTTAATCCCTCAGATCTCGTCAGGGCCAGGCACGCTGTCGACGTCGAAGCGACGTGCGCGAACCTGTGAGGAGCATGAGGAGTGCCAATTCGGACGTGGCCCCGGCGAAAAAGAAGACCCCTGACGTCAACAACATACAAATGCGCAAGTTAGAGGAGGTGTCTCACTGCTGAGACACTGCCAAGTCGGTGTTCCAATGTGAGAGAGAGACGGCAGTTTGTGTCCATCGACCCATGACAAAAAGGGGCGCTCCTCAGATCATCGAAGCGCCCCGATATATAGTTGGATTGCAAATCGACTCAGCGCGTGTCTTTCTTGTTGCGGCCCTGCGTAGATTGAGCCGCCGCGGGGGTCGTAGCAGGCAGCGCGGCGGGACGAGGGGTTCCCTCCTCTGCGACCGCTTCCACTGGAGCGTCCTTGCTGAGTCCATCGGCACCCGGTACCGCGGCCGTGATATCCCCGGTGGGCGGTTCGGGGGTGACAATCGCACCTTCGCGTTCACGAACGAAGGTCAATTCCTTATGGACACCGTCCCAATCTACGCGGACCAGGTCCCCCATGCGTACTTGCTGGGTGGCCAGTAGATTGGCTAAAGGGTAGACCAAGAATCGCTCGATGGCGCGTTTCAGGTGACGCGCGCCGTAGCGCTGGTCGGTGCCTTCCTGGAGAAGGAATTCGCGGCCGGCGTCGGTGACACGAAAAAGGAACTTGCCGGTAGCGGTATCCAGGACGCGCTTCTGGACCATACCCAACTCGATATCCAGAACCGACTGGAGTTCGTTACGGTCCAAGGGATGAAAGACCACCACCTTGTCGATGCGGTTCATAAACTCGGGCGAGAACTTGCGGCGGGCGGCTTCGACGGCGGTACGCTCAACCTTCTGGTTGATGTCGGATTGCGGCTTATCTTCCGACTTGACGAAACCGTAGCCTCCGCTAAAGAGTTCGGTAATGTCGGAGCCGCCAAGGTTAGAGGTCATGAAGATGACGGTCTGAGAGAGGTCGACACGGCGATTGTCACCGAGGGTGAGGGTGGCCTTGTCGAGCATGCCCAGCAGGAGTTGCCAGAGGGCGTCGCTGGCTTTCTCGATTTCGTCGAACAGCAGAAACGAGAGTTTGAGAGTTTCCGTGTGGTTCTTGGACAACTCCTCTTGAGTGATCAGAGGATGCGTCTCGCGGTGCCCCAAATAGCCCGGCGGCGAGCCGATTAGCTTGGCAATCTCGTGGGAATGCTGGAATTCGGCGCAGTCGATCTTGATAACGGCGCGCGGGCTGCCGAAGAGTATTTCCGCGGCGGCTTCCACCAGGCGAGTCTTGCCCGAACCGGTTGGGCCGAGGAAAAGGAGGTTTCCCACGGGACGGCCCGGGGAATTCAGGCCGGCGGTAAAAACCTGGAACAGCTCCACCAGCGCCTGAACACCCTCATCCTGACCAACGATCTTCGCGCGCAGAGATTTTTGAAAGTCGACGGTCTCTGCGCTACGAATATTCGGATCCAGGGACATACCGCCTGTGGCCATACTGCCTCCTAGCGACCCCGCAAAGCAGGATGCGCATTTCCAAAACGCCCGCCGCCCCGAGTGATGCGTTTCAGATCGTTCCGTTCCCGAAACTGATCAAGCTTCACTTGGATAGTGGAGTTCAGCAACCGCAGCTGCACAAGAAGTTCGTGTGCGACCGCGGGCGATTCGGAAATTCGCAGGACCGGTGGGAACAGGTCCGCAAGATCGAGGTTGAGGTTGCGCATGGTTTGGACCAGCTTCTGGAGCGCCGGAGACGCCGGATCCGCCAGATCAATCTGGCTGTTCACCTGTTCACGCAGGGAGGGCCAGTTGAATTCAACGAAGGGATGCTTGCGGGTAACTTCGCGGACGACGGCGTCCGTAATACGGGCGCGCTCGCCGAGTCGAGCGAGATGCAGCTGACGCACTTTTCCGCCGCGGCGCACGTTGTGCACCAAGTAGTAGGAATTCCCTTTGCGACGAATGAAGGCCAATCCGGGTCCCCCGCAAACGCTGCGGAACTTGCCGAAGCGTCGTACTCTGGCTGTAGTGTAAGATTGTTCCACTACAACGGTCAAGTCGGCAGGGCACCAATCAGTCAACATTTTCCCCGTAATTTTTTGGTTGCGACGTATTGGATTTTCCACTGCCATCTCAGTTGCTCAACTTCCCATCCTCACACTCGAACTTCTCCAGGCCGGAGCCGGCTACTTTCCTCGGGCTACTGCATGAAACACAACCGCAAGGGAAGAATCTCGATTTTGGCGCTTACTTGGACTCCGTTGCGCGGGTAAGTACTGCGGAGCTTTCGGGCGACCTGATACGATAAGATGCGGTTTTTCACCGGAGGGTTTTCAGGTGTCTTGGGATCCCGTATACCGGCTCGTGAAACAAATCCCCCGCGGCCGGGTTACTACCTATGGGGCGTTAGCCAAGGCTTTGCGACTGCGCGGTGGGGCGAGAACCGCGGGTAGAGCAATGGCGGCAACGCCCTCTGGAAAAGGCATTCCCTGGCATCGTGTCGTGGGCCACCATGGAAAGCTACTCATTCCCGAACCGTACGGTTCACTTCAACGAAAAATGCTGCAGAGCGAAGGGGTGGAACTGGTTGAGTTCCGTGTGGACCTCAAGCGTCACCTGTGGTCTCCCACTGCCGCGGCAAAGCCACCGGTGAAACAGAAGGCCACCCGCAAACGTATCAAGACTAAGCGAGGCTGAGGATTCGAGAGAATTCACAGCTTGAGATACCATAGAAGTTCGCTCACCCATCATGCCCGATCCAATTCTAGTGGTGGAAAATCTGGAGAAGCGCTACGAGGACGTGCATGCGGTCCAGGGGGTCAGCTTCTGTGTCCAGGAAGGCGAAGTGTTCGGCCTGCTGGGTCCCAACGGTGCGGGAAAGACCAGCACCATCGAGGTCCTCGAAGGTCTACGAGTGCCGGATGGCGGACGCATTTCCGTGTGCGGACTGGACCCTCAGAAAAGTCCTAATGAACTAAAGAACGTGATCGGAGCCGCGCTGCAATCCACTTCCTTGCCGGACAAACTGCGTGTCGGAGAGGCTATCCGGATGTTCGCGGGATTCTATAAGAAGTCTCGCAACACCGACGAACTGTTGAAGCGGTTCGGGCTGGAAGAAAAGCGTGGAAGTTTCTACAACCAACTTTCCGGCGGCCAAAAACAGAGACTGGCGCTGGCCATGGCGCTGATCAACGATCCGCGATTGCTGTTCCTGGACGAGCCGACAGCGGGCTTGGATCCGCAGGTGCGCCGGGAAATCTACACCATTATCGAAGAGCTGAAGGCGGAGAAAAAAACCATCGTGCTCACTACACACTATATTGAGGAAGCGGAGCGACTGTGCGATCGTGTGGCCATCATCGATCACGGGAAGGTCATTGCGTCGGGCACGCCAAGGGAACTAAAACAAAGGTCAGCGAACACCACACGCGTCGAGGTGCGGCTAAGTAAGCCGGCTTTGAATGGAACGTTGAAGAATCTCGATGGCGTGGAGGACGCCCGCGAACTGGACGGTGCGTACGTGTTGCATTGTCAGCGCACCGCGCCGGCCATCGTGGCGCTAGTGAAACACCTGGAGGCGGAGAACAACGAGTTGGTGAGCCTGGAGATTGCCACACCCTCGCTCGAAGATGTGTTCATCGAGTTGACCGGAAGGAGATTGCGGGATTGAAAACCATCCTCACATTGGCTGGGATGCGCATCCGCCTGGCGCGACGGAATAAGGCGTTCCTGGTCTTCAGTCTGATTATTCCGATGGTATTTTTCTTCTTGTACGGCAGCGTTTTTGCCAAGGGTAACCCCCAAGTGCTCACTTACTTGATGGGCCCGGTGCTGTCCCTGACAGTGATGGGGACGTTTTGGGGCCTGAGCATGCAATTGGTAACCTGGCGAGAGCAGGGAATCTTGAGGAGATTCCGACTGGCGCCGTTAGCGCCGACCAGCATGATCGCGTCAAGCGTCATTGCCAATTATGCATTGATCTTGCCCACGGTGATTGTTGAGCTCGTACTGGCACGATACGTCTACCATGTCACGCAGTTCGGTAACCTGGTCAGCTTGTTCGTCCTGGTGATTCTGGGAATAACCTCGTTCGGGGCGCTGGGGTTGATTGTCGCCAGTGTGACCAATACCATGCAGGAAACGCAAATCATCAATCAGTTGCTTTGGTTTGCGCTGATTTTCCTTTCAGGGGCCACCCTCCCGCTCGCCGTTCTTCCCAATGTCGTCCAGCGCGTGGGGCTATTCCTTCCGGCGACGTATCTTGTCAGCGGACTGCAGCGCTGCATGGTATACGGGGCGAGTGTGTTTTCGTTGGGCGTCGAGATTACTTCACTGACCTCCTGGGCGGCTCTCGCTTTTATCGTTTCTAGCCTGCTGTTCCGCTGGGAACCGGAGGCAAAATTGCCGCGCAATGCCAAGCTTTGGGCGGTAGCCACGATCTTGCCGTTCATCCTTCTGGGGATTTGGGAGAATCACAATGGCAAATTGCTGGCGACCGCCGCATCGATGATGTCCGACCGCCCGGCGCAGAACGCACCGCACGACAAGGCACAGTAATCGCTCCAAATTGGTTCGCTAATCGAAAGCTACCGCGCCAAAATGGCTGAACGATGCATGGTTGCCATGCGTCGAATTCATTGACGCTCTTTCCCACCTGACTTATTCTCGAATTGCGAGCTGAGTCCGTCCGATTCATTAGGGAGGCCAACAATGCCAGTACAAAAAACCGAGAAAATTTGGCATAACGGAAACTGGATTCTCTGGGACGATGCGAAGCTCCACGTGCTTACCCACGCCGTCGGCTATGGCTCCGCAGTGTTCGAAGGGATCCGCTGCTACGACACGCCCCAAGGCCCGGCGATCTTCCGGTTGCGGGAACACATGCAACGGCTTATCAACTCGGGCAAAATCTACCGCATGGAATTTGCGTATGCGCTTGAGGACTTTTGCAATGCCGCGTGCGAACTGGTGCGCGTGAACAAGATGGGGGCCTGCTACGTGAAGCCCATCGCACTGCGCGGCTACGGAGAAGTGGGCGTGAACCCGCTTAGCTCTCCCATTGAGATTTACATGGCGTGCTGGCAGTGGGGCGCGTACCTGGGCCCGGACGCGCTGGCAAAGGGTGTGGATGTGTGCGTGAGTTCGTGGACGCGCATCGCGCCGAACACGTTGCCGGCTATGTCCAAGGCGGCAGCGAACTATATGAACTCGCAGTTGATTCGCATGGAGGCGGCGCTGAACGGCTTTGCCGAGGGCATCGCGCTGGATGCAGATGGGCATGTCAGCGAAGGGTCCGGCATGAATCTGTTCCTGGTGCATGATGGGGCGCTGATCACCCCACCGTTGTCCGCGAGTATTCTCCCAGGCATTACGCGCGATTCCATCGTGAAGCTTGCCGGAGATTTGAATATTCCGGTGAAGGAAGCGGTCATCCCCAGAGAGATGGTTTACCTGGCGGATGAAGTGTTCTTTGTGGGGACTGCGGTGGAAGTGACGCCCATCCGGTCCATCGACAAGATCACGATCGGGAAAGGCGTTGCGGGTCCGATTACGCGAAGAATTCAGGAAGAGTTTTTCGCTGTGACTAGCGGCAAGAAGGCCGATCGGCACAATTGGTTAACGCCGGTAAACACGCCGGTGGTGGCCGCTTCACGGTAGGCTGCCGCGTGTGACTTCGCTCACGGCCTACCAAGGTGGGTAGCAGCGGCTTTACGCCGCTGGCCCGCGGCCTGGGCGGTGCGGCTGCGACACGAACCCGCTGCTATACTTTCCAGAACATCTACAGTTCTCCTTCCTAGCGCGCCCGTGCCATTCCAGTTAAAATTCACCCATCGTTGTACATACGCCATAACCCGCGGGAGGCCCTTGGATGTACAACCTTATTCAAAAGCTGACAGCAGAATTCCTGGGGACATTCGCCTTGGTTTTCTTTGGGGCGGGCGCGATCTGCATCGATTTCCACCTGCGAGCTTCCGGGGGATTGGGATTACCGGCGATCGCGTTGGCCAGCGGTCTGGCGTTCGCCATTATGGTTTGCGCGCTCGGGCATATTTCGGGTGGGCATTTTAATCCGGCGATCACCATTGCGTACTGGGTCACGAAGCGGCTGTCGACCTTAGATTCCTTGGCTTATTGGGGAGCACAACTGCTCGCCGCCATTGCCGCGGCGTTTTTCCTGAAATTAGTGATGCCGGAGGACACCGGTAACAATGTGTTCCTGGGCACGCCGGAATTGATGCGCGATTATCCGCGGTGGTCGGGCATGGCGGTAGAAGGAATCGCGACATTCTTTGTGGTGTTGGTAGTGTTCGCGACGATCGTGGATGCGCGGGCATCGTTCCGGGCGGTAGCCGGATTTGCGATTGGGCTGACGATCACGTTGGGAATACTGGTAGCTGGACCGTTGACGGGTGGAGCCCTGAATCCCGCGCGAGCCCTTGGGCCGGAACTGGTTTCGCGCCACTGGCTGAACTGGGGAATCTACTGGGTGGGTCCGCTGGGCGGCGGGTTCCTTGCTGGGCTGCTGTATGACTCGCTGTTCTTGAGAAAACCTGAAGATTAACCAACGGTATTACATAGTGGGCAGCGGGGTAAACCCGCTGCTACTTACGGGGCGGGGATTCATCAGCGGTAAGCGCCGCCGCTACTTCCTGCCCTTGCGCCTAGGTAACTAAGCCGCTACGAATGCGAGGAGGCCTGTTGTTGGGATTCCGATGGGGTGCTAGCTTCAGGGAAGAAGCGCATTCTTGCGGGGTGTCTGCACATGGCTCTAAGCATCGACGACTTGTTACGCCGCGCGGTTGAAAACAAATCCTCTGACTTGCACTTAAAGGTCGGCAACCACCCCTACTTGCGGGTCGATGGCCTGCTTGCCCCGATCACCGACGTGCCGCGCATCACTCCGGAAGAAATGCTTTCAATGGCATTCAGCATGATGACCAACCGGCAGAAACAGAAATTTAAGGAAACCGCGGAATTGGATATGGCGTACGGCGTGGCCGGCTTGGGAAGATTCCGCGTGAACGTCTTCCAGCAGCGCGGCAATGTGGGTATGGTGCTGCGCGTTATTCCCACAAAGATTCGGACGATTGAGGAACTGAACCTTCCCCCGGTCATCGCCAAAATTTGCGAAGAACAGCGCGGTTTGGTGCTGGTTACGGGGACCACAGGTTCCGGTAAGTCCACTTCGTTGGCGGCTATGATTGACCGCATTAACGCCAGCCGCGCGGATCACCTGATTACCATTGAGGATCCGATCGAGTTTCTGCACCGCGATAAGCGCAGTTTTATTAATCAGCGCGAAGTGGAAGTCGACACCGCGAACTTCTCCACCGCGTTGCGCGCTGCCCTGCGTCAGGACCCAGATGTGATTCTGGTCGGCGAAATGCGCGACCTGGAAACCATTTCGACGGCACTGCTGGCCGCCGAAACTGGCCACCTGGTCTTCTCCACGTTGCACACTTTGGACGCCACCGAGACCATCCAACGCATCATCGCGGTGTTCCCTCCCCCGGAGCAGAAACAGATTCGCTTGCAAATGGCGGCAACGCTCAAGGCCGTCATTTCCCAGCGCCTCGTCCGCCGCGCGGACGACAAAGGCCGCGTGCCTGCCGTAGAAGTCATGATCGCCACTGCGTACATCCGGGATTGCATCATTAATCCGGACAAGACCCGGCTAATTCACGATGCAATCGCGGCGGGCACCTCGCAATATGGCATGCAAACCTTCGATCAGTCTTTGTTCGACTTGTATTCGAAAGAACTCATTACGCTGGACGAAGCCTTGATGCGCGCGTCCAACCCCGACGAGTTCAAACTGCGCATTCAGGGTATTCGTTCCGCCGCGGACGCCGCGCGGGAGGAAATGGCCTCGCAAATGGCGGACTTCGAGCGTTTCACTCGCAAGTAGCCGCTTGCGAGTCAGCGGTCGGGAGTCGGCAGTCGAAATCGGCTATGGGCCCTTCCCCATGCGGTTGACGAACAAAGCCGCATTCCGCCTGTTATGGATTCTCTCGCTGCCTGCTTACACGGTTCTTCTAAGCGAATGCTTTTTCTCGACAAAGACACTGCCTTTGATCGTTCCCGCTCCTTAAACACACGAATCTCATTCGGCCTTGCTGACAGTTCAGGCGGGATGTATCATCCGCGGAATTGCGTGCGGGTTTGCCAGCCGCTTTCGCTGATCGTTCCATTTGGAGATTGTTATGAGCAAGCTTGTGTTGTTTCCCGGGCGTCGCAGCTTCTTGAAAGCGACAGCCGCTTTGACCACTGGGATCACCGGACTGACGATGATGCCGGAATCGGGAAGGTCCGAGGACACCGACCTGTACATCGTGGGCCCGAAGAAGGGGTATTCGCCACAGATTGGGACGCTAGTTTCGCAAATGGCGTTTATGCGCTGGCAGGTGCTGAATTCGGTGAAGGGCATGTCCCAGAAGGACCTGGATTTTCTGCTTGACGACAAGGCCAACCGGATCGGGGCGATGCTGTTGCATTTGGCAGCGGTAGAGAAATTCTATCAACTCAATACTCTGGACGGATTAAATCCCGGCACGATTCCGGAAGCGTGGAAGGAAAAATGGGGGATGCCGATGGAGCTGGGCGAGCCCGCACGAAAAGGCATTGTGGGGAATAATCTCGACTACTATCTGAATATTCTAAACGAGACTCGAGAGCAGACTCTGGCAGAATTCCGGAAACGGGATGACGCGTGGCTGATGGCCGTGGATAAAACGTGGGGTTGGGGCCCGACCAACAATTATTGTAAATGGTTCCATGTAACGGAACATGAAGCGAATCACAACGGGCAGATCAAGCTGTTGAAAAGCCGCTTGCCCAAGGCAAAACCGGCGGGTGAGTAAAGGGAACGCAGGAGCCCACCGCTGGGCAGGGCGAGCTCCCGAGCCGGAACGAAGCGCCGGATTAGTTGTAATGCGCGGCGTTCTTTTCGATAAAGGGCTTGAGTTCTTCCGGCAATTCCTCAACAACGAAAATCGAGTTCGTTGGGCAGACCGGCACGCAGGCGCCGCAGTCGATGCATTCCGCTGGATTGACGTAGAGCTGCGGAACGGTGGCGAAATCCGCTTCATCCTTGGTGGGATGAATGCAATTCACCGGACAAGTTTCGATGCAGTGCTCATCTTTGGTGCAAGTGTCTGTGATGACGTAGGCCATGATCAAATTCTCCCCGAAAGTGAAAGTGGCAATTGATGTGCCAGTTGGCTGACGGCAAAAGTGCCGTGTTTTCAGTGAATCACTGAAAGAATTGTGAACTAGGACCGAATTGGGGTGGGTGATCTAGCGCACGTACCTATGTTTATGCCCCACCTCGCTCCCCGTTAAGCCGCTACTGGTTTATCCCCTTTTCTTCCACTATGCTTCCCTCATGTTCGGCAAACCGAAACAGATGGAAACCGAAGCGAAGTTGTATGACGCGGCGATTAAGATTCTGATGAGGCGCGCCCACTCCGTTTCTGAAATGAAAAAAGCGCTGGCGCGGCGTTGCGAAGAGGAAAAGATAGTTAAGAGTGTGGTGAACCGGCTGAAGCGGGAAAATCTGATCGATGATGCGCGCTATGCGAGGCAGTTCACGCGGCACCGCGCGGAAGCCAGGAAACAAGGACAGTTCCGGATCGCGCGGGAGTTGCGTGCCCGCGGGGTTCCCGACCAGCACATCGAAACGGCGTTGAAGGATTCTGCCCAGGAAACCGACCCCAGCGCGCTGGTTCGGCAGCGCATCGAACGCAAGATGCGCTCGTGGCGCGGCGAAATTGACGAAAAAAAGATGGCATCGCTGTACCGCTCGCTGATCGGCGCGGGATTTTCCGCGGATTTGATTCGGAAGGAGTTGCACCAGATGACCCACGAAGATGTTCCGGAAGTCGAGACAGACCTGTAATAACGCGGGAATTTGCTGGGCGATTGATGGCTCTGCGATAATCAATTGTTCCTTCCAAAACTTGGAATTGAGGCGGACGTGAGCGGCGATAGCGGCAAAAAACTGAGTGGCAACGAGGTGCGCGAGAAATTCCTGGAATTTTTCGAGGGCAAAGGGCACCGGCGCGTCCGTAGTTCTTCCCTTGTGCCTCACGGGGATCCCACGCTGCTATTTTCGAACGCCGGGATGAACCAATTCAAAGATGTTTTCCTGGGCTTGGAGAAGCGCGAATACACGCGGGCGACTACGGCGCAGAAGTGCGTGCGCGCGGGCGGAAAACACAATGACTTGGAAAACGTGGGATTCACGAAGAGGCACCACACGTTCTTCGAAATGCTGGGAAATTTTTCGTTTGGGGATTATTTCAAGAGGGATGCGGTTGCCTACGCTTGGGAGCTGGTGACTTCGCCGCAGTGGTTTGGAATCGCGAAAGATAAATTGTACGTGACCATTTTTGGCGGCGCGGAGGTTGCCCCCGGCACGCAACTGGGCGTGGACGAAGAGGCCAAGAAATTCTGGCTGGAGCAAAACATTGTCGAGAGCCGAATTTTTGCCATTCCGGGATTGAAAGACAATTTCTGGGCCATGGGTGATACGGGGCCCTGCGGGCCTTGCAGCGAGATTCACTACGACATGGGGCCGGCGGCATCGGACTTGGGGCATACGGATTGCAAGTTCCCCTGCGATTGCGGGCGGTATGTGGAGATTTGGAATCTGGTGTTCATGCAGTTCAATCGCGACGCGAGCGGTACATTGACGCCGTTGCCGAGGCCATCGATTGATACAGGAATGGGGTTGGAGCGCGTGACGGCAGTGCTGCAAGGCGTGATTTCGAACTACGACACGGATTTGTTTGTGCCGCTGATTGACCGTGCCGCGCAACTCACCGGAGTTGACGAACAGAACGAGCTTGCAGAGGAAGAAAAGCGGCAATCCGCTGCCTCTCTTCGAGTGATTGCAGACCACGCTCGGGCCACAACTTTCCTGATCACCGATGGGGTGCTGCCTTCCAATGAAGGACGTGGCTACGTGCTTCGCAAGATCATGCGCCGGGCGATCCGCCACGGGCGCTTGCTCGGGGCGACCCAGCCGTTCCTGGCAGAGATGGTTGGCACCGTGCGGGACATTATGGGGAGCGCTTACCCGGAGTTGATTGAGCCCACGGCGGATCGTGTTCCCGACATCGTGCTAGCGGAAGAGAAGCGCTTCGGCCACACCCTGGCGGTAGGGTTGAAGCATCTCGATGAAATCATTATGGAATTTCAGGCGGCCAGAGATTCGCAGAAGCCTCCGATCGGTTTTTTGCCTGGAGATGAGGCTTTCAACCTATATGACACGTATGGTTTGCCACGCGATTTTATAGAGGATGCGGCACGAGATGCAGGTTTAGTTTTTGATGAACCCGGGTTCGAATTAGCCATGAAGAGGCAACGAGAACGAGCGCGTACTTCGTGGAAGGGCGTGCACAAGGAAGCGGCCAATCCAGCGTATGCGAGGTTGGCGGAGACATTCAGAACTGAGCCGGACTTTTACACCGCGGCACAGTCGAAGGACTCCCGGATCGAAGCGATTATCACCAAGGACGGCGCCGTCAACGAATTGAGGGCCGGACAAAGCGGAGAAGTGGTGCTGGACCGCACGGTCATCTACGCAGAATCCGGCGGTCAGATGGCGGACACCGGCGGCTTCTACGACAAGTCCGGCCCACAATTAGCAGACGTGACTGGGGCGTTCTATCCCATCGCGGGATTAGTAGCGCATCGGGTCAAGGCAAAAGAGGCGTTGCATGTAGGAGACCGCGTGAACGTCGTGGCAGACGGCGAGCGCCGCGCGCGCATCATGCGCAATCACACGGGAACGCACCTGGTACACGCGGCGTTGCGTAATATCCTCGGGACGCATGTGAAGCAGGCGGGCTCTCTGAATTCCCCGGAACGGCTGCGCTTTGACTTCACGCACTTTGCCCCGGTAGGCCAGGAAGAATTGCGGGACATCGAGCAGCAGGTGAACGAGGAGATTCGGCTGAATACCCATCTCGAAACGGGTGTGATGTCGCTCGAAGAGGCGTTGAATTCGGGAGCACTGGCGTTTTTCGGAGACAAATATCCGGAAAATAACGTACGAGTGGTCACGATTCCCGATCCTCATGCGCCCCGCGGATTCTATTCGAAGGAGTTGTGCGGCGGCACGCACGTCAGCCAGGGCGGCGATATTGGCGTGCTAAAAATCGTGAGCGAAGAATCCGTAGCCGCGGGTGTAAGGCGAATCGAGGCAGTCACGGGAATCGGCGCGATGGAACACTATCAGAATCAGGCACAGATTCTCCACACGCTGGCAAACCAATTGAACGTAGGTGAAGACACGTTGCTGGCTTCCATCGAGAAGCTGTCGCAAACGGCGCGACACTTGGAGAAGGAACTGGGCGAGCAGAAGCGCCAAGGCGCATTGAGACAGTTGGACGATCTGTTTGAGCAAGCTCAGACCATCAAGGGAGTGAAGACGGTGGTCGGCGAAGTGGCGAACGTGGACCGTGAAGGCCTAAGGCAATTAGTGGACTCCTTGCGACAGAAACTTGGGTCTGGCATCGTGGCGTTGGGCATGCCGGACGACGGGAAAGTGGCGCTGATTGTCGGAGTCACCAAAGATCTGACCGCTAAAGTCCATGCTGGCAAGCTGATACAGGCACTTGCAAAACAGGTGGGCGGCTCTGGGGGCGGGCGGCCGGACCTGGCCGAAGCTGGCGGAAAAGACACATCCGCGCTAAAAAGTGCGTTGCAAAGCGTCCCTACCCTGCTCGAACCGTTGCTATAATTCGGAGTAGCGCCGGGACCGTGTCCCTGCAAGTGTCAGCTTCTTTGACACTTATGTGCGGAATGGTCGTAAATAAGAAATCCTGCTGAGCCGCTTCGGCAAAACTCCGGGCGGATTGCAGCCGTGGGATTAGTGTACAAACCAATGCCTTCCTCCAGGCGAGTTTTGCAAATTCGAGCCGACATGAGGGTGCGTGCAGGAGTTTTGTTTTTGTTTGGACTGGGATGGCTTTTTGCTCCCCATCCGACCATGGCACAGATCGCAACAACTACGGATCAATTCGGGCGCCGCTTCTTCGTGAACGCGGATCCCACTCCTGTGAGGCTGACACCGGCTAAGCCCCGCACCACCATTTACATGCCGCAAGCAAGTTCGTTCCTGGGCGAGAGCCGACCGGCGCTGAGCATTGATCGGGACGGTGTGGAAAAACTGGTCAGAGAGGCGGCGGAGAGGCATCAAGTGGATCCGGCGCTGGTGCGGGCTGTGATTGAGACTGAATCCAACTGGAACCCTGCGGCGGTATCGCGCAAGGGCGCGCTGGGTTTAATGCAGCTCATTCCCACCACGGCGCAGCGATTTGGAGCGAACGACGCGTTCAGCCCAAAACAAAACGTGGATGCCGGGGTTAGGTATCTAAAGACATTGCTGGAGCGCTACAACGGTAATCTCGATTTGGCTCTGGCGGCGTACAATGCTGGAGAAGGCGCGGTGGACCGGGCGCACGGCGTGCCGGCGTTTCGGGAAACCAGGAATTACGTGCAGCGCGTGCAAGAGGCTTACTATCGGCCGGGATCTGGGCGCCTCGGGAGCGCCTATACCAGGGCGAATCAAATCCACCGGGTGGTGGAGCCGAGCGGACGCATCATCTTCACGAATGACTACTAGGACAGTTGGAAGGCGGGAAGCATCGGGGAGCGGATGAACTGGGGCGAAAAAAATTTCCACAAGATGTTCGCCGTGGTTTCGCTAGGTTTTGCCTTAGTGACGGCGGGCCTGGTGCCCCGTGTTGCTTGGGCGACTACCGCGGATTCTACCGCACGGCGAGAGGCCGCCAGTTCCCAATTCGCTCGGGCCGAAGAATTGCGCACGTTGTTGAATAACAAGGCGGCGGATCAGCGAACCCTTTCGGAATATCGCAAAGTTGTGGCGGGCTACCAGCGGGTGTATATGATCACGCCGCACGCCGCGGAAGTGCCGGATGCGCTGATTGCCGTGGCGGAACTCAATACCGAGATGGGCGATCATTTCGGGCGGACGTATTACCAGGCCGCCGCCGACGCTTATGCCTATCTGATTCATGATTATCCGAGCAGCAAGCATGTGCAGGACGCGATGCTGCGGCTGGCAAATCTGCAAAAGGATCAGTTAGGGGATTTGAACGCGGCCACCAAGACCTACCAGGAATTCTCCAAGAAATATCCCCGGTCGACGCACAAGCGCGAGGTGCAAGAGGCGCTGGCGGAGCTTACGTTGAGGAAGAGCGCGGAATCGGGCGACGCGATCGCACGGAATTCCGCACCCGCCGCGGCGGATACGCCGGTGAAATCGGAGATTGCCTCCACGGACTCGAAAAAGATTATCATCGGAGGGGAGCCGGGCAAGTCCATCGCGGTGCCCCGGGTACAAAAAATTCGCACCAATGTCACCGCGGATAGCACCGAGGTGATTATCGATCTGGAGGATTCCGTTCAGTATGCCTCCGGGCGAATCGCCAATCCCGACCGCATTTATTTCGACTTGCATACTGCACGGCTCACCCCGGCGGTAGCTCACGGGAACGTCCATGTAAGCGGTGGATTGTTGACCAAAGTGCGCGTGGCGCAGAATCAGTCGGGCGTGGTTCGCGTGGTGCTGGATGTGGACGGGGTGCGGGATTATGCGGTTTCGTTGACGAAGAAGCCCACGCGACTGGTGATCGAGCTTTATCCGTCGTCGAATCGAAAACCGGAAGCGACAGAAACGGCACAAAAGAGCAAAGGCAAAACCACAGGCAGCTCCCCACAAGTGGTCGACGCAAGCGTCGCAGCAGGCGCCACCGTGCCCGCCAGCGATGCCACGGAGATGACGGAGTCGCCCTTGGTGCCCGCGCCGAAGCCCTTGCCCGAACCCAGCAAAACCTCGCTGACGCGCCCGGTAAACTCCAAGAGCAAGCCCGACCTGGTACAGCCCGTCGCGGCTCCGCTCCCCACTCGCGACGGAAACTCTACCTTAACGCGCGCGCTGGGGCTGAAAATCAACCGAATCGTCATCGATGCAGGACATGGCGGGCATGACACCGGCACCATTGGGCCTACGGGCCTAATGGAAAAAGATCTGTGCCTGGATATAGCTCTGCGGCTGGGAAAAATCATCGAGCAAAAGCTTCCGGGAGCGGATGTGATCTATACGCGGTCTGACGATACATTCATACCGTTGGAAGAACGCACGCACATTGCAAACGAAGCCAAAGCCGACCTGTTCATATCCGTTCATGCCAATTCAAGCCCCGATCATGGCGCCCGCGGCGTGGAAACCTATTACTTGAATATGAAGGGTTCGCCCGAGGCCATGGAAGTGGCGGCGAGGGAAAATGCCGTTTCTCAGGACGGCATTCATGATTTGGAAGACCTGGTGAAAAAGATCGCGCGCACCGAGAAGATCGATGAGTCCAAGGAATTTGCGGAGGATGTGCAGGATTCCCTCTCGAAGAGGATTCAGAAAACAGCCAAGCCGGTAAGAAACCGCGGGGTACGCAAGGCGCCTTTTGTGGTGCTTATCGGTGCAGATATGCCATCGATCCTGACGGAGATTTCCTTCTTGAGCAATCCTGCCGACGAACAACTACTGAAGAAGCCAGAACACCGGCAGCACATAGCGGAAGGGGTGTATCAGGGCGTGTCCGCCTACCTGCAAAGCCTGAACAGCATGGCCCAAAATAGCAATGCGCGCCCCGGTCACGCACCCGTGGTCACCCCAGTGGAACAGTCCAGGAACCAAAAGTAGGTCGTTGGCATCTAAAGAGAAGGTCGCTATGCGAAAGCTGATGTTCGTTTTTGTATTGGTTGTATGTTTGTGCAGTGGTGTGCACGCTCAGCAAAGTATCCTGCCTGACCATTTCGGAGATTGGGACGCAACGGGCCCCGCAAAAACCATAACAACAAAAGATCTGGGCACCGATTGGGCACGGGGAACCAACGTAGAAGAAGTGTTGCAAGAGTGCGGCCTGGGCAAGATTGAGGAACGTGCGTATACCAGCGGGCCAGACCAAGCCACGTTGCGGCTATTCCAACTAAGGGACTCGACCACCGCCTACGAGTTTTATACGTTCTTGCTGGAGCCGGGCATGAAGAACATGGGCGTGGGGACAAATTCCGCGCTCAGCCAGTACGACGGCCGCATATTGATCGGGAACTTCGTGTTGCAAGCGACACTGTCGCCCCATACGAAACCGGAAAGCCTCGATGGCCTTGTGGCGGCGCTGAAACCGAACGCCGATTCTACGCCGTATCCTCCCCTCAAGGAGTATCTACCCACCGATTGGCGGATTTTCGGTTCGGAGAAGTACGCGGACGGGCCGGGCGCTTTTCGCTCCGCAATGAATTCTTTAGGCCAGGGCGCTTATGCGGGTTTGTCGAAAGAAGTTGGATTCGGAGATGAAGATAAGGCCGAAGCGATTCTGGCGCGGTATCAAGGGCAGCACGGCAGCGGTGTTTTGCTGCTGCTGGATTATCCCACGCCGCAGGTGGCAGAGAACCGCTTGCATCATTTGGAACGGGCGCTATCTGCCGCGGCGAAGAAGTCTGGCGTGACTGTGGAACGAAAGGCCTCCCTGTTGTCTCTGGTGTTTAGCGCCACGTCCGAGATGCATGCTCAAGCCATTCGGGACGCGGTCAATTACGACACTCAGGTGACTTGGAACGAACCGCACCAGACGCTAACCGACCCGCCGCTGGTGCGCGTACTCTATAAGATTTTTCTGTTCACGAGTTTGTTTCTGGTGATGGCGACGGTGACCGGCATCGCCTTCGGAGGCTTTCGCATCCTGATCAAGCATTGGTGGCCGGGGAAGGTGTTTGACCGGCCGGAGAGTATTGAAGTGCTGCAACTGGGATTGAGTGGAAAGAAGATCGATCCCAGTGACATGTACTAACTTGGGGATTCGTTAAAGAACGGCCTCGATGGCCTTGCGTCCACGCACCAGCGAGTCACACCCGGAACAAAAACTGCGGGTCTTCAGATCGATCCATTCCACTCCATGAGACGGAGACATGACGCACTGGTAGTCTTCGCAGTGCGAAAGCGTCAGGGTGTGCCCGAGTTCGTGAACGGCCTCCTTTAGCAAACGCTCGCGAAACAGAGTGTTATCTCCCGGCAGGCCGTAGAACTCCTGGCGCAGGCGGTGCGCGGAGACGAGCGCGCAACTTCCCTGCAACTGCGCTTCACCAAAAACGAAAGTCAAAATGGGAATGTAAAGATCGACTAGGGTTACCCCAAGCACGCGTGAGGCCGGCGGGGTATCTCGTTTAACCATGTGGGCCAGAATTTCCGTCGAGAGATACTGCTGCCGGGTGAGGTTGAAAGCGAAGCGGGGATCCGCCTCGGGCGGCAACACGTCGCAGCGTACCGCAAACTCGCGGCTTAAACCGTCGCGGAGTTCCACCAGAAGTTCAGCCGAAACCGAACCGAACGGCAAAAGCTGAATTTGCTTCACAGCGCAGACGCCGCCTCTCGTCTCCAGCCGTATTTTTTTAGCTTATTGTGCAAAGTGACGCGGTCAATGTCGAGGACTTCGGCGGTCAAAGTCTGATTGCCCTTGCATTCCTGTAAAACCGCGAGGATGTGGTCGCGCTCCACGTCTTCGAGGGTGCGCGAGGCATGTTCGGTAAGAGGCAGGCGAAGGGCAAAGTCTTCTTCGCGGATCTCCGGTTCCTGAGCCACAACCATGGCACGTTCGATGGCGTTCTCGAGTTCGCGGATATTTCCCGGCCATTGGTAGTGATCCAATAGGGCCATCGCGGCAGGAGAGACGCGTGTTATGCGTTTGTTCATGGAAGCCGAGAACTTACGGATGAAATGCTCGACCAGTACGGGAATGTCGCCCTTTCGATCGCGCAAAGGCGGCAACTGAATCTGGAATACGTTCAGGCGGTAGAACAGATCGGGACGGAATTTGCCTTCGTCAACAAGTTTCTGCACATCTTTGTTGGTGGCGGCGATGCAGCGGAAGTCAACGTGAATAGGGTGAGTGCTTCCGACCCGGGTGATTTCCCTTTCCTGCAGCACACGCAGCAAGTCGGTCTGGGTTTTCAGGCTGATATCGCCAATCTCGTCAAGGAAAACCGTACCGCCATCGGCCACTTCGAAGCTGCCTTTTTTGCGGTACTGCGCCCCGGTAAAGGCACCCTTTTCGTGACCAAAAAGCTCGCTTTCCAGTAGCGATTCCGCCAATGCGCCACAATGGATTACGACCAGCGGGTTGTAGTGGCGAGGGCTGGCGGCGTGGATGGCGCGGGCGCAGAGTTCCTTGCCAGTGCCGCTTTCCCCGGTGATGAGCACCGTGGCCTCCGTGGGGCCAACGGTCTGAATGGCTTCGAAGACGCGTACCATCGCGGCGCTTTGTCCCACGATTTCCTGCAACCGCACAACGGAAGCGACAGTCTCCCGCAAACGCGCGTTTTCCAGTTGCGCGCGCTGGTGAGAGAGCGCGTTGTGCACGGTATGCGCGATGTCGTCAGGGTCGAATGGCTTGGACACATAGTCGTAGGCCCCGTTTTTCAGGGCGGCTACAGCCGTCTCTACCGAAGCGTAGCCGGTCATGATGATGACCAGCATATCGGGATCGATTTCGTGCATGCGGCGCTGGAGTTCCACGCCGTCGGTGCCGGGCATCTTGATGTCGACAAGCGCTAGATCGAAGCGCTTGGCCGCCATTTTTGCCAGCGCATCGTGCGCGCTTTCCGCCACCGAGACATCGTAGCCTTCTTCGCGGAACCATTTGTCGAGGGAATCTCGAACAATGAGTTCGTCATCAACCACCAGAAGATTCGCTTTTGTGGCCATTTCTCATACTCCTCGTTCCGCCGTAACCACGGTTTCCGGTTTCAGAGCGGCGGAACACTGCCAAGGCAACGTAATGGTGAAATTGGTGCCGCGGCTGGGTTCGGAACTAACGTCAATCCGCCCGCCGTGGCGATCGACGATGTTACGACTGATTGCCAACCCCAGCCCCAAGCCGCGCCCGTGTTCTTTGGTAGTGAAGAAGGGCTCGAACATTTTGGCCAGCACTTCCTGGGGCATACCGATACCGTCGTCGCGCACTTCGATTTGAACTCCGTCGCCAGCGGTTGTTGTTGCGGACCTCAGAGACAGGTTTCCGCCATTGGGCATGGCATCGATCGCGTTCATCACCAGGGCCAGAATGACTTGCTCGATTTGACCGGGGTCGCAGCGAACCGCGGGGAGATCGCGGGCGAGGTGGAGCTGAAGTTCGATGTTCTTCAGAGTCAGCTGGTGTTGCACCAGCCGCACGCACCGCTCAATCACCGCATTCAGGTCCGAAGGCTCCATGTTGATGGAAGTGGGCCGCGCGAAGGTCATTAGATTTTTAACGATTTCGCCGCACCGCCGGCTCTCTGACTCCATCAGGTCGAGCATGCTGATGTTTTCGGCGTTGGGTTGCGGTTCCCGGCTCAGGCGTTTCTTGAGTAACTTCGAGTAAGTGAGTATGCCTGCCAGCGGATTATTGATTTCGTGGGCGACCACCGCGGCCAGCTTGCCGATCGAAGCCATGCGCTCAACGCGCAGCATTTCTTCCTGCGCACCACTCAGTTCGCGCGTTTTTTGCTCAACACGGACTTCCAGTGTGTGGTTCCACGCATTGATTTCGTTGTGGGCTTCCTGGATTTGCGAACTCATGGTGTTGAAGGAGTTGGCCAAGTCTTCTAATTCACTACTGGACTGAAAAGGAATTTGATAACCCAGCTCGCCTGAACCCAGGCGTCGCGTTCCTTCGGTGAGCGCCCGGAGCGGGCCCGCCAGCATATGGCGAACGAATGCCGAGATCAGCACAGCGACACCGAGCACTGCGAGAACGGTATAGATAAGGACCTGCCTGGTACCTTCTGCAACGTTCTGCTCACTGCTGGCCAGCGATATGTTCGTATCCAGAATCCCGAGAATTTTCACGTTGGCCGGGTGCGCGTGACATTCCGCGTTGCTGCAGGTAGGAGAATTCTCGATGGGATCAGTCACCGCCAGAGCGCGTTGCTGGTTGGCCAACTGATAAGTGCGGAAGCTTTGCTTCAGGTTCGATATCTCAATGGCATTTCCGGGAGCCGGAGCAGCGGCCTGCGCTTTCATGTTGCGGTCGACGAATTTGGTAATCTCCGCAGGGTCGGAAGAAAAACTGATGCGCCCCTGATCGTTGATGATACGGATACGGACCATGCCGGGTTCGTCAGCCATTTCGGCGATGATGTGATACAGGCCGTCGCGCTGGTTACGCAGCATGTAATACGAGGTGTTGTGTTTGATGACGCTGCTGGTGCGTGCCGCATCGGCCAGCGCATCTCGTTCCAAATGTCGCCGGTGAAGCTGAATATTCAGATAGCCAAGCACCCCGAACACCAGGGCCATGGAAGAAACCAGCAAAACGAGCAATTTGCCGCTAAGGCTCCTGGCGAGCTTGCTCCAGCGTCGTTTTAGTAGCGGTTTGTCTTCAACTTTGCGCATTCGAGAGCTCGGGCAGGTCTCCCCGGACGGTTTCCACCTCTGCTGCGACTGGTTCAGGAACGACTTCGTGACTGAAAATCGGCAGATACTTCACCGCGAGAGCAAATACCAGGAATCCGAAGGCAATGATGGCGAGAGTAACGGTAACTTCCGTCCACTTGGGAACGTAGTGCTGGCCGGATGCTGCCTCCATGCCGGTGATGGCGACGTTTAAACGATTGGCAACAAAGCCTAACAAGCAGAGCACGGAGATCAGGTACAGCCCGTTGGCGCTTTGCCGTGCTCTGCGAATCAGGAACAAGGAAATGGGCAGCACCGACACCAGGCAAATTTCCAGGAGGAACAGTGCAGTTTCCCATCCGGGCTTGGCAAGCAAGTGCAAGGCACCGCGGTGCAGCAGGTCGTCGAAACGCACGGCGGTGTAGATGCAGAGCATCACCAGAAGAGTGCGCCCCAGCGATTGAATGATGGGAAGTTCGAGTTGTTTGCCGAAATGCTTCGCGCTCATCGATGACTCGAAGATGGTCATCGCCAAGCCCACGCAAATTGCCGATAAGAAGAAAAGGACCGGCAGCAGCGGTGTGTACCAGAAGGGGTGGAGCTTGTTCGGTACGATGAGATAAAGACTGCCCAGCGAGGATTGGTGCAGGGTTGAGAGAAGAACGCCGGCAATGACCAGTGGAATCAGCATGGTCTTTTGAATCTGGAGCAGCTTCGTGAGATGGAATCGTTCAAAGAGAACTCCACCGAACTCCAGAGACAATACGATCGAATATAAAGTGACGCACCAGGCCACTTCGAACATGACGGAGCGCGGATTCCACATCACCAGGGGATGCCAGATGCGATAGCTGCGCCCAATGTCGAAGAGCAAACCCACCACCACCAACTGATAGCCGAGAAAGGCAGTGAGCACCGTCGGACGGACGATGGGCTTGAACTTTCTTAGATTAAAGACGTAAACGGACGCCGTAAGGGTAAAGCCGCCGGCGGCCAGCATCACACCGCACATGACGTCAAAGCCAATCCAGAGGCCCCAGGGAAAATTGTCGGTTAGGTTCGTGGAGGCGCCGAGCCCGCGGAAGAAGCGCAGAAAAGTAACGTAAGCGCCGGCGATTAGAAGCAGTCCAAGTACGACACGCCAAAACGTGATTTTCACTCTGGACATTTCTCCTGCTCCTGTTACGCCTTGTTACTTGCCGGACGCCCTTCCGCGAGCGCCACTTCTTCTTTGCGATTGCAGAGCCACCAAATGCCCCCAAGTGCAACCGCGCCGATGAACACGACGTCGGGGAGGTGCGAAAGCACGTGCCCGGTGAGGGGCGGCAGTGCTTCGTTGCTGAGATCCGTGCGGTACCCAAATGTCTCAAAAGGTACACTGGAGAGCAGCAGGACGGACGTGCCGCCTACTTCTTCCAGCCCATAAATGTGATGGACGTACTGGCCCTGGCCCTTGGCGATGCGCTCCTTCGCTTCGGCAATCAAGTCGTCGCGTTCGCCGAATTTCGTTGCTCCTGTAGGACAGGCCTCCGCGCAGGAGGTCTGCAAACCGTTCAAGACACGGTCCGCGCACATATCGCACTTGCGTACGAGCGGCAGGGCTTTGCCCCACTCGTATTTCGGGACGGAAAACGGGCACGCCATCATGCAGTAACGGCAGCCAATGCAACGTGAGCCATCGTAGGTGACCGGACCCAGGGTGCTCTTGCGTAGCGCGGCCACCGGGCACACCGAAGCGCACGTCGGGTCCTGGCAGTTCATGCAAAGACGGCGCATATATTTATCACCGCGATTGAGGACCACCGTGTACTTGTGGTCCGACTGCTTCTGCTCCGCCGCAATGTTGTCGTCGTACGGTAAACCGTGATGCTCTGCGCAGGCACGTTCGCAGTTTTTGCAATCGATGCATAGCGTGGAATCGTAGAGTATGCCTTTGCTCATGTTGGAAATGCTCCCTGGAGCGGCCTTCTCCCCGGGAAGGATCGTCGCCAAGCAACCGGGGAACTCCTGTTCATGCCTCTGGCTGGTAGTTCCTAATTGGAGCGTTAGGGTTCTAGCTGCGCAACAGACGCCAAGGCACTGGCGGAGAGTCATCCGGACCCTGGGGCCGACGATGGAACTAAGGTCCTCCAACTGTAAAGAAGTTCAGCGCAGATGGCGACGTCAGAGATGAAACCTTCCGCGTAGTCGTCGGCCCACGAAAAGTCTGCCTGAGAAAAAGGGGGAATCCAGTGAGTTTGGGCACCGCGCTAGGTGACCGCCGTCACTTAGGACCATGAGCACTTTCATCTGTGGAATTTTGTTACAGTGGCCCCCAAAAACGGTTCAGGCCCCGGTCAGCGCTGACCGAGGCCTGATTGGCATACCCGGATCGGGAAAGAGGCTAACCCAATCAAGTAAGGAAGAATTCGCGCGTGATCTCAGCCCATTTTGCGGTCGGCATCTGAACCGTCAGATCATGAACGGCAACGCCGCCATCCTGGGCAACCGCCCCAGCCAGAGCGGGAATGCGCAGCTGCAACCGGCTGGAGGCCTCTGCCATCCACCTGCGAGCCAGCGTGCCATTGAGGAGGTTACGGAAGCTCGTAGTCAAGTCCGGAGAAATGACCGAAACGAACCAGCCCTGCCCATAGGGATCGCTGTTCAGCATCGCTGCGTCTGAAGCGAGCGATTCATTCACGCTGGTCACTTCACCCTCAACAGGGGACACGAGTTCCGTCTTCTGTCCGTCGCGCACCAAGGTGGCGAACTTCTGTCCTTGGCGAATCCACTGGCCGCGCTTTGGCAGCCTGAGTTCGTCAATCTTTCCGGCCAGCCTGGCGCCAAAATCGTCGAGCCCTACGCGAACCAAGGTGGGGCTCTCCTGTAATGCCCAAGTGTGCCCGGGGTGATAGCGACGATTCTCGGGCAGTTCAAATCCCGCCACAATCGTGGGGAGTACGCGCGGCGTAACCGCAGCGGCTTCATCGCGGGCGGCGGCTGTTTCTTTTGCTTCTTTTCCCTTCCTCACGTAGTCAATAGTCAGGAAGATGGCGAACATGGCGAGCATCAGAATGACGGTCATAACAGTCTCCTCTTTTTCGGCCTGACTTCTAAATTCCAACCAACCTCACTAAGGGCAATCGTCTGACCAAAGAGATGAAATCATTGGCGCAAGCTCGTAGGCACAGAAGAACAAAGCGGTTGCGTGGACTCGGACACGAAATAAAGCGAGTCGACGAAGAATACAAAGCACTATAAACGTTGAATTCTGCAACTGCGGAACGCGGGAAGAATTGAACATGCACTGGCAACTGCAACAAAATGATGGCGATATGGCGGCAATAACGTGTGATGCAAACTACAACAGCACCATAAACATTTTCAGCTAGTTTTTGGGTGATCCTTACCGTGCGACCGGTAGAATCTCGTTATCGCCTGGACCACCGCGTCCTGCTGGTCGTTCCGCAACTCGGGAAACACCGGCAGCGACAGCACCTCGTGGCTGGCCTTCTCCGCCACGGGGAATTGACCGGAGCGGAATCCAAAACTCGAAAATGCTTTCTGCAAGTGAAGGCAAAGCGGGTAGTAAATCTCCGTAGGGACGCCGGCGTTGCTCAGGAAATCCTTGAGCTGGTCTCGGTGCCGAGCGCGGATCGTAAACTGATTGTAAACGTGGAAAACCGAGGAAGGCGGTGGGGCCGGGTAGGTGATGAAAGCAGAGAGAGACTGTTGTGCGAACAAGTCGCGGTAGCGCTGGGCATGTGCGCCGCGAGCCGCGGCCCATTTATCAAGGTGCCGCAGTTTCACGCGCAGGATGGCAGCTTGTAAGGCGTCCAGCCGGCTGTTGATGCCCTGAATCTCATGGAAGTACTTCTGGCTGCTACCGTGGACACGGATCATCCGCAGGCGCTCCGCCATGCCGGGATCGTTTGTGGTGATCAATCCCGCATCGCCTGCAGCTCCAAGGTTCTTCGAAGGGAAGAAACTAAAACAGCCAAAATCGCCAATCGCTCCGACCAAGCGTCCGTGATAACGAGAGCCGATGGCTTGGGCGGCGTCTTCGATGACCAGAATTCCTTGCGCCTTCGCGATCTCCAGAATGGGATCCAGATCAGCCGGCAGACCGAACAAGTGGACTGGCATAATGGCGCGGGTCTTCGGGGTGATTGCCCCTTCCAGCATCCTAGGATCGAGATTGAAGGTAGCCGCTTCGATATCGACAAAAACAGGCTTGGCTCCGACTTGCGCGATGGAACCCGCGGTAGCGACGAAGCTGAAGGGAGTGGTGACGACCTCATCGCCCGGTCCAATTCCCGTTGCCATTAAGGCAAGGACTAGGGCATCGGTGCCGGAGGCGCAGCCAATCGCGTGCTTCGCTCCTAATCTGGCTGCGAGTTCCTCTTCCAGTTCTTTAACTTCCGGGCCGAGAATGAACTGTTGACTCTCCAGAACTCCATTGACCGCAGCCATAACCTCATCGCGGATTGACGCGAACTGAGCCTTGAGATCGAGAAACGGGAACGCCGGCTCAACCGGCCGCGGCAAACTGCCGCTCACGCTTCTATCCAGCTCTGTATGCGACATAGACAGTAAACAGTGTAAGCCCATTTTCGAGCTAACGGGATAAGCGCAGCAGAAGCAACCCTGCTCAGATCATTGCAGCGGATGCGCCCGAAAGTACTCATCGAGCCCGGTTTGCACCGCCTGCACGCTGCGTTGGAGATTCTTGTCCATCGCTGTGACAAACGCAACTATGCTTTTTTCCGTAGCGGGCTCGTCGTAACTATAGGAATACTCCCAGACGGTGGTTCCCAACTTGCGATCGCGTAGGCGAACTTCATAGCTCAGGCGAGCTACGATTGTGGCCGCATCGACTTCCTTGAAATCGTAGAGATGCCCGGCCAGAATGAAACGCCCGGCGGGGTCGGCGCGCATGGTGTACACCGCTTTGAGTCGTCCCGAGGACCGCAGGCCACGAACCAAAGCATTTTGTAGAATCTCGACGGGTGGATCTGCCCACCGCTGATACTCATAGGTGCCCATTTCAGGAGAGTCAAAGCCGTAGACGATTTTATCGTCGAGATAGAGATGTGAGGTTTCAAAGGCACGCACCATCAGCGTAGCGTCGAAAGCGTCCGGGGCCACCAAGGATTTGGTGGGATAGCTCACCTGGTAATACTTAATCGGCCGTGGTGCGGCGCAACTCACGAGGAAAAGGGCACAAAGCGCAAAGCCCGTTGAGACGATCGCTTTCCGAATGGCGCGTGAAGGAATGTTCATGGCTTTTCTCCAACCCTGCGATCGTGGGGGGTAGCGGGATTGATAAGAACCGACGGACGGGTTTTGATGGTGTCGGTAAACTCTTTCAAATTCTCGGAGACGATGCGCAGATTATTCAGGAGTTCCTCAATATTATAATCGTTGTCATCCAGCATGGTCTGAATATGCGCGGTGATCACGGTGACGTTGTCCAAAGCCTGGCGGAGTTTGATTACCGAAGCGCGCACATCGTCTTTATTGTCGGTAACCATCCCGTCGACTTTCTTTAACGTGCCATTGGCTTGATCGACGGTCTTTTGAATCTGGTCCAGCAGCGGGCTGAGTTTCGCGGTCGCGGCATTCACATTGTTCAGAGTAGTTTTGATCTGTGGACGATTCTCCGCGAGCATCCCGTGAAGATCGTCGAGAGAAGCCGAGACGTTCTGGCGATTCTTGTCGTTGAGAAGATCGTTGACGCGATCAAGGGTAATTTTAAGCTGGGTGACACGCTCATTCAGGTTGGCTAAGAGCTGCTGCGCTTGGGGAGCCAACTGATTGATTTCCGCCGTCAAATCGTTGAAACCAACGTAGGAATCGGCGGGCAACAAAGATCCGTTGGGAGCACGAGGAGCATTCGGCGAACCGGCCTTGACCTCCAGGTGGTTGTCGCCCAGCGGGCTGAAGCTAAGAATGGCCACACGGCTATCGGTCTTCACGGGGACGTCGTTCTTGACGCTGAATTCCATGTCCATCAGCGAAGGATCCGTAGGATCGATCTTGAGTTTTTCGACGCGGCCAATCTTAGGGCCACCTTCGAAGCGGACCGTGGCACCGGGTTCCAACCCCGCGGCGTTGTGGAACTTGGCGTGGAACGTCCTGGGGGAACTGGCGAATACCCCGGTGAGCGTGAAAACTGTCACCACCAAAAGAGCGGCGGCAACCAGCACGAAAAGCCCGACGAACACCTGCTCACGTCTTGCTTCCATCTCTACCTGCTCTTCCCCTGGCGGCCCTCGCCCTGCTTCGAGGAAGGTTCCGTCAGCATCTGCAGATAATCCAGTTCCTGGGCAACTGCCGCCTCGGGAACACGATCCAGAAATTGCCGCACCTTGGGATGTTTGCTATTTTGCATTTCCGGAACCGTGCCCACGGCGATCAGATCGCCCTTGTTGATCAAGACCATGCGGTCCGCGATGAGATAAGCACTGGCAAGTTCGTGAGTGACCACGATGATGGTCATGTGAAACGCCTTCTTCAACTCCAGAATCAGTTGGTCGATTCCCGCTGCGATGATGGGATCCAAACCGGCTGAAGGTTCATCGAAAAACAGGATTTCAGGATCCATAGCGAGGGCGCGCGCCACCGCCGCCCGTTTCTTCATCCCACCGCTCAATTGAGAAGGAAGATAGTCCTCGAAGCCGGATAAGCCAACCTGGTCCAATTTCAAGCGCACCATGATTTCCACCGTGGACGGTTCCAACTTCGTGTGCTCCACCAGAGGCAACGCTACATTTTCCCCCACGGTCATCGAGCCGAACAGAGCTCCACCCTGGAACGACATGCCCAGACGCGTGCGAATTTCATCTCTTTCGGCGTTGGAGATGGCCGCGAAATTCTTGCCACGAATCCAGACCTCGCCGGAAGTAGGCTTCTCCAGGCCAACCAGGGTGCGCAGCAAAGTGCTTTTCCCGGAACCGGAGCCGCCCAGGATCACTAATGTTTCCCCGCGTTGCACATCAAAGCTGATACCGTGCAAGATCTCGCGCCCGCCACCGTAACTGACCCGCAGATCCCGGATGGAAATCATAGGCCCGGAAAATTCTGTGCCAACCGCGGGCATTGGTTTTCGTTCCGCCATTGCTCCTAGTCCTGTGCCAAAACAAAAAACAGCATTGTAAAGATAAGGTCCACCAAAATCACAAGAAAAATGGAGACCACCACCGCTTTTGTCGTAGAGCGGCCGACCTGTTCAGCGCCACCGCCGGTGTTGAATCCCTCCTGGCATCCGACCGCGGTGATCGTAATGCCAAACATAAAGCTCTTGATCAGGCCGGTAAGGACGTCACGAAGGTAAAGTGCGTCCAAGGAAGCAATGATGTAACGCAGAAAAGTAAAATCCGCTTTCAGGACGCCGAAAAGCGAGCCGCCCAGAATGCCCATGAAATTGGCCCAGATGGTGAGGCACGGCAGCATGATGATCATGGCGACAAACTTCGGCGCGACCAGAAAACCCACCGGATCGATGGCCATAGTTTCCAACGCGTCAATCTCTTCGGTAACCTTCATGGTCCCAATTTCCGCGGCGAACGCGGACCCGGACCTGCCAATGACGATAACGGCAGTGATCAGCGGACCGAGCTCGCGAGTCATGGAGAGCGCCACAGCGCTGGCCACGAAACTCATTGCGCCAAAGCGCCGCAGCTCGTAGGCGGCCTGCAACGCCAGGATCAGTCCGATGAAAAAGGTAATTAAGGAGAGGATTGGAAGTGCGCGCACACCCGCTTCCATCGCCTGAGCGATGGCGCGCTGAACTCGGGCGGGTTTACCCTGAAATGGACCGATGAAAGTAAAATACACTGCACGCATTGCCAGCGTCGTCAACGAACCAACATACGCGAGGCCGTCGAGAACGGAGCCGCCGATTTTTCGAGTCAGTTCCAATTAAGCCGTCGACCTGTCTGCGGAACTCCTGATTCGTTACGATGCCACTGCTTGTTCTTCGCTGTCGTAAATCTCGAAGATCTTTTGCAAACGAGAAAGCTCCATCACTTCCCTAACGGACGGGCTCAATCCAAAAAGGATCAAGCGAGCGCCATTGTCGCGCGAAGCTTTCAGGCCCTCCACGAGGGAGGCTATTCCAGAGCTGTCGATGTAACGGACATTTTTCAAGTTAAGATACACCTTGCGGGTATGCTTTTCCTTAATCTCCCCCAAAAGCACCTTGCGCATGGAGGGAGAGTTCGCCAAATCGATGTCACCGGAGATATCGAAAATCACGAAACCTTCAGAATGTCGGGCGCCAATCTGCACTTTCTATTCTCCTTCTGGCTCATTTCCCGGCTGCGACGGGGTTACATATTTCACGAGACGCAGCAAATTGCGGCCATTCTTACGGCGAAATTCTACGACGTCCATGCTCTGTTTGATGAAATGAAGCCCTAAGCCTCCGGGCCGAATCTCTTCCAAGGGCCGGCCGCGAAGTTTCTTCGGGTCGACGGCCAAACCCGAATCGCAAAGAACAATTTCCAACCCGCGAGATCTGTCTTTCTTTTCATCTCTCCACAGGCGACGGCAAGTAACCTCGATGGGCAAACCCGGCTGTCCTTTATAGGCGTGACGAATCACGTTGGCCAAGGCCTCGTCCACTGAGCGAACGATGGCGCGCGAATCGGGTTCCGGGAAGTGCGCGATTTCGGCGGCTCTCTGCACCGTGGCACGCACCAGACAAAGCGACTCCGGGTTGCTCTCAAGTTGCAGGCGCAGCAACAGTTGCGAGTGTTGCTTGGTTCCCTGCTCCTTAGGCTTCCTCGATGGTTTCCGGGCATGCACCTGAGCGTGTATCTCCGTTGCGTTGGGATAATACCGAATGCCAGGCGAAAAGCAAACAGTCGATAGGCCAGAAAGCCGGGTAGGTCCGGAGGCGGACTCTGGCAGGGGCAACGCTACTTGAGCGCGGCGTATAGGGCCTGTTTCCAACGGCTGTTGTTGATGGTCCAGAAGACGGTCACTTTTTGGCCGGGAGCGAGAGTGGCGGACCAGATCTCCCGGTTCCGTTCGTCCGCTGCAACGTTGAGCCGATCCACCACAGTCATGCCTCGCGTAAGTTCACTTTCCGTTTCCACGTCCGCGAAATGCCGAGTTTGCGCAGTAACGATGGAGGGATCGAGGGCGATGGCCATGGCTACTGGATCGGGTAAAGCGATCCCATGCTCGCCCGTTTGCCGCCGGAGCGCTTGTTGCGCATGGCTGTTGCATTCAATGGCGAATTGCGCGATGGGGTTTTTGAGAGCTAGAACGTGGCGAAGGTCGGATAAACTCAAAACCGCTGGCCCCCGGCACAGGTGCCACCCGACCAATTCCACTGGGAGGCCACTGCGGAACACAATGCGAGCCGCCTCCGGGTCGCACCAGATGTTGTACTCCGCGGCTGGTGTGACGTTCCCTTCGCAGCACGGGTTCCCGCCCATGACCACGCACCTGCTCACTTTGGCGGCCATGCTCGGGCTCTTCTGCAACGCCAGCGCTATGTTGGTCAGGGGACCAAGTGTAACCAGCACCAACCCCGGATTTGCTTCGATGATTTCGACGATGGCGTCGACTACGTTCCGCTTCTCGGCAGCGCGTTTCGGAGGCGGATAGCCGTGATCGCCCAAACCGTCGAGGCCGTGAAACCACTCCGCGCCGTAACGCTCCCGGTATAGCGGTTTTTCTGCGCCGATGAATACAGGAACACCTGAGCCACACAGTTCCGCGGTGTACAGCGCGTTTTGGGTGGCCTGCAACACCGGGACATTCCCGGCCACAGTGGTAATGGCGACAACCTGGATGTGTGGATTTCGTAGCGCCATGATCAGCGCGACCGCGTCATCGGACGCAGTGTCGGTGTCGATTAAAAAGACGGGCCGTTTCACACGCGCTAGCATAGCAAATCGATTGGGAAGGCTGGAAAAATCAACACTGGGTCACAGCTGAGTGGATTTCATCAATTATTCGAGGCAGGAGGTCGACTCTAGAGCAAAAAGTGTTACCTATGTCTTAGGTGCTTTGTGTCACCCATGTGTTCGGGTCGGACCGTTAAAAACTGGAGCCGAGAGTGGAGTTGAACCCACGACCTGCCGATTACGAAATGAACCGTTTTTCTCTATCCCTTTTGCTCTCAGTCTCCCTCACTCGACGCGATTCTCCCCCTTTCGCTCCCTTTCGCTGGGCTACTGTGCAACGCAAAGTGCAACGCGCTTCCCTTGTCCGTCCAGCCGAAACGTGATATGGGTCTGTGTATGAAAGAACGTCTCTCAACCCGCGAGGCCGCCAAGAAACTAGGCCGCACGCTCATTACACTCCAGCGGCACATTGCGAAGGGAACGATCAAGCCGCCGCCCGTGGTGGAAGTGGGGACGGTGAGAGTCCGGCTTTGGACAGCCCGCGACATTGAGAAAGCCCGGAAAGTCCTAGCGGGCGTTAAGCCTGGGAGAAAAAGGAAAGTCTAAAAGCAGGACGCAGCGGCACTGCGAATCCCGGGGCCTCTAACCAACAGAGGAGGTGGTTCCTAATGACATTGGGTGCCTGGATTTTCCTCTCTGTCGTTTTGCTGCTCGTCGTCTTGAATAAACCGTTTCGAAGATTCTTCTTTTGGGCAGCGGCAATCTCTGCAGTCTAACGGACAATCCCTGATTGCTCCAGAGCAACGACAGACACCTCCACAGCGAGCCATAATTTTCTAAATCGGTTGCCTGCTGGGAGGACAGTTCCTCGTCTCATGAGCGGGGATGCTGTGCAGTTAGTCCGCCCAGTCCGCCCGGCCCTGGGGCCGGCCAAAGAAGGGGCCGGCCCTCTACAAATTGGAGTACACGTGAAGTTAAGTAAATCTCGTACTGCGCCCAGCGATGAGATGGTGTGCTGAGTGCCGGGTTATTGATCGCCGCGGTTAAGCTGAGAAGCGCGTTCGTAGAGGTTTGCAAACAGTCTCACATCCCGGCAAAGGAGCCGTAAAGGCTACGACTCGCATTTTGCAAGGTGCATCAAAATTGGGCCATTCCGACAAAAGGGGAATGACTCCTCTGAGGGAGAAAGCCATCCCCTTGCGGCTTACCCGTGCGATTCCATCCGCCCGATTAAATCGAACAGGTCGTGTCAAGCTCGCAAGCCCTTTTTAGACCTAGCCCAGCTACCTAACCACTGGGGGAATCCCTAATGCCCGTATACTTTCTGAAGCGATAGCCAGTACACTTTGCCGTGCCGAAGAAGAGCAACCCAGCCCCGCGGTTCAAGGGCGGAGACCGCGTAAAGGTCAGCCTGCCTCTGGGTCAGATTGTAGACGCGACGATCCGCGCAATTGTGGAGCGGACAGACGGGGTTCATTTGCAAGTGGATTACGGACACGATCAAACCGCTCTGGTGACTGCGCGACAGATCGTCGCTGAGGTATAATTTCGTCTCCCTTCCTCTACCGCATCCCAAAATGTGGAGTTCCCGCCATGATTGGTTTCGAGTCCGAGGATGTTTATGTGCGTAGGCTGCGCGAACGCTTGCAGGCTATGAGCGACGAAGAGTTAATAAAGTTCGGGAAGGATGCCAGGGAATTAGCCGGCATTCGAGTCTCGGGATTGCCGGACCCGTACAAGATTCAGCTGGACGAAGCGCGGAGGGAGTAGCATAGGCGGCATCCGAAGCAACGAGGCTAAGTCATAGTTCTATTGCACGCATTGACCGATTGGGAGTAACATCCGCCGCACGTGACCGCCCCTCTCACGGAAAGGCGGCGCTCATGCGCACATTCAAGCTGCTGCTCGTCCTGCTCATTTTTGCGGTTCCGGCGATGGCCGACAGTATTTGGGACGTTTCCGGAGTCATCACCTTAGTCGGGAACAATGCCTGTGGTGGGCCGCCCTGTGTCGAGACGCTTGCTTTTTCGTTTGACGTGGACTACCAGCCCAGCGTTACCTTCCCCGGGACGTTCTTGCCCGAAATGCTCGACGCGAAGGTGACATCGTTCGGGCCCCTTGCGCCCTTTCAACTCAATGGTCTTGTCTATCAGGGATACGTGCCATTCGGGAATGCGTCTGGCGACGAAATCGATCTTCTCTATGGTAATGGTAGCTTAGACCAGACTGAGGTCCCTGGACCACCTCAGCTAATTAGAGCAGAAGTTTACTCGTGCGCCCCCCTCTTTGGACCAGCTGATCCCGTCTGTGTGAACGATGGGTTTGGCTCCCCATACTATGCCGGTCCCGCAGTTGGCGGCGAGCTGCAATACACGGTAACTGCGGCGCCGGAGTCGAGCAGCTTGTCCTATTTGCTCGTCGGGTTGGGGTTCGCTTTGCTCAGTGGGCTGGGACTTCGCCTGATTCTAAGGCCCTGCCTCCGGGTGAGGTAACCACCGGGTGGGGGCGTTCCGCCGGGGTAGCATAGGCCAAAAAATCCAAACACGGAATCCGCCGCGGAGTGCCGTTCCCGAATGGCTGATAGTTTAACGGCATATCAGACCTTAGCTCCTTAGGATCAGAAGATTCCAAGCATCGTTGCACAACCGTTGCACTCCGGCTGTAAAACTGGCAGCAAAACCGCAGGCTCCCCAGTCAATCGCGGCTATTGAATCTGCTCCAGGAAATAGTCGAGGCCTTTTGGTGTCTGTTCAATTTTTTTTGAGAACCCCCTGCCGCGGGGTTTGGCCTTCTGATTGTAGAAGGGCCGGCCTTGTCCATTTGGCCGGCCCTGCGCTGGGCGGAGTAACTGCCTTCCCTGGCATTCCCCGCTCTCCCACAGACACACAACCGATTGAGAAGATTATGGCCGCTGTGGAGGTGTCTGTCGTTGCCCTGGAGCAATCAGACGTTTGCATTCTGGAGGTCAGGAGTGTGGCTAAATCCGCCCAAGAATACGGTCGAGGCTTGTGTGTTGCTCCTTTTTTTGAAATGCCCTGCCGCGCGGCTTGCCCTTTGGGGCTAACACCTTCAATCTCAGCAAAATTCTGCAAGCCTTGAGCTTCTCTCCTGCCGTGGCCTCTCGTCTTTCAATCACTTCCACTGCAGCCTTGCAGATCGTACTCTTCACGGATGGCATGATTTTCGCCCCTATATTGCTGCTGGAGACCTGGCCCTTTTTGGCCCATTTGCCTCGCTAACTCGCGGCTACTGACCCTATTTGCTTGTCGCTACTACAAAGCCAGCGCTGATAGGAAACCGTAGCCTCCTGTGCAGCCGTCGCACGGCCCTCAATCAATCGGAGTAGGGCTTTTCCCACGCGATCTAGCCGAAGTTCGTCACGGAACCGCCGAATTCTGCGATTTCGATGTCGAGATCGGCGGAAGCCTTCTCTTTACAATCGGGATGTTCAGAAAAGCGATGTAGTGCAGACCTACCCTCTTGAAGCCATCTGTGGCGGATGACAAACTCGGCCAGGATGTTTCTGCGCCCGCATCAGCGTAGCAAGGATGGCAAGGATCACACCTATTGGTCTCTGGTGGAGACGGTGCGGACAGCCAACGGTCCGCGCCAGAGAACACTCTGCTATTTGGGTGAGCTGAACGGCTCGGCTCAGGCGCGCTGGCTGAAAAGCGTCGAGGTGTTCAACGAGCAGGGCGAGGCCCAGCAACTGAAACTATTTCCTTCGCATGTCGAGGTCCCGGACGATGATCCGCAGGTGGCGCGCGTCTTAGTGAATCGAGTCCGCCTGGAGAGAACCCGGCAGTTCGGCGCCTGTTTCCTGGGCTGGGAGTTGTGGAAACATCTGGAACTGGATCGTTTCTTTGAGCAAGCCGTGGATGACGATCCGGCAGATGTAGCCTGGTCGCGCGTGGCTGCGGTGCTGGCGATCAATCGGCTGTGTGCACCAGGCAGCGAGTTGGCCGTGGAGGAGCGCTGGTACCCAGCGACGGCGTTGGATGATTTGCTGGAAATCGAAGAAGGCAAGATCAACGACTCGCGCCTGTACCGCTGTCTAGACCGCATTCTGCCCCACAAGAAGAAGCTGGAACAGCATCTCAAACAGCGTTACGGGGAGTTATTTGGAGCCGAGTTCGATGTGCTGCTTTACGATCTGACCAGCACTTACGTGGAAGGAGCAGCGGAGAAGAATCCGATGATGGCCCGCGGTTACTCGCGCGATCATCGTCCGGACTGCGAGCAGATGGTGATCGCATTGATCGTCAACAGCGAGGGATTCCCGTTTAGCTATGAGACGTTCGATGGCAACCGTGCCGATGTGTCGACCATGGAAACCATTCTGCGCATGGTGGAGCGCAAATATGGCAAAGCGCGAAGGATCTGGGTGTTCGATCGGGGCATCGTGAGCGAGGAGAATCTGGGGGCGATCCGCAATCGTGGCGGACAGTATTTGGTGGGCACGCCGCGCCGACAGATGAAGCGGTTGGAAGCCGAGTTGCTCAAGGAGGACTGGACCCAGGTGCGCCCAGATGTGGAGGTGAAGCGGGTCGCGATTTCCGCAAGGCAGCGAGACCTACATCCTGTGTCGCACGGCCGGCCGCAAAGAGAAAGAGCGGGCCATCCGGAAGCGTTTTTCCACGCGCATGGAGGAGGCGCTGAAAGCGCCTGCAGAACGACGATTGCTGAGGGCCGGCTGAAGGACCGCAACAAAATGGAGCGCCGGCTGGGAAAAATTCAGGCTCGGCACTCGCAAGTCAATGATCTGTTCGAAGTCACTTTGTGTGACACGCCTGCAGGCGCACGTCTGGTTTGGGAGATGAAAGCAGAACGAAAGGCCTGGCGGGACTTGCGGGAGGGCGCCTACCTGCTGCGCACCAATCTGCAGGCAGACTCGGCTGAGGAGATGTGGTCCAAGTACATGCAACTGACCGAAGCTGAGGCGTCGTTTCGCGCGCTGAAGAGCGAGCTTTCGATCCGGCCGTTGTTCCATCAGAAGGAACCGCGGGTCAAGGCCCATGTGCTGGTGGCTTTTCTCGGCTATGCCTTGTGGGTGACCCTCAAGCATCTGCTGAAGCGTCGGCCTGCCATCGTTCTCCAGCCCTCGGCCAGCGGAGTCGACAATGCTCAGCCGTTCTCGCCCAGGAAAGCATTGGCCCTACTGTCCACATTGCACAGCGGCGACATCGTCCTTCCCACGACGGATGGGCGCGAGATCCGACTGCGCCGGATCACGGAACCTACGGCCGAACAGAAATCCCTGCTTCACCAACTGGGACTCAGTCTGCCGGAACGGCTGAAATCCCTTTCAAAATGTAGTGCAGACTCAGCGATCGCCTGAACTGATTCTGAAAGGGTTAGGCGATTTCCTGATCGTTCCGTGACGAACTTCGGCTAGACTCTTTGCAGAAAGGTCTGGAATAGCACGGTGAGCGAACCGAAAACGCGGCGTAGCCGTTCGCCCATCCCAGTAGTGAAGCAACTTGCGAACGCCCCCGAAGCGCACAAGCTCCGCGCAGGCATCCTTGCGCAGCCTAGTCTCCCGAACTTCCAAGCTGGAAATGGCCAGCCTCTAAATCTCGACAATCTCGCCCGCCGCGTAGTCATCCCCGCCCTATCGCGCTGCGAAGTCTGCCGGAAACGGGAGGAAGAACACAAAGCCGAGGGGCATCTTTTCAAACTGGACGCTTCCCTTCCCTCCTGGCACGGTTGGCACGCATTCCGGCGCGGCCTCGCGACAAACCTTCATGCGCTAGGCGTGGACGATAAGACAATCCAAGCGATTCTCCGTCACAGCAACATTGGCCTCACGATGAACGTTTACGTTAAGAGCGTGGGCGAATCGCAAGTGAGCGCAATGGATGCGTTGAGCGAAAAACTGGGATTGTGCAACGAAAGTGCAACAGCTCCGAGGGGTCCAGTAAACTGACTTGCGCAACATGAATCAAGGGGGTAATGGAGCCGAGGGAGAGAGTTGAACTCTCGACCTGCCGATTACGAATCGGCTGCTCTACCACTGAGCTACCTCGGCCTTTCAACAACTTACGAAGAGTGGCGACTAATATGGCGACTAATCTGCGGTTTGCGCTGCAACACAGTCTCCAGCATCTGTATGCCTTCACGCATTTTTGATCCCGGCGTCATAACGTAGAAAGCCAGTGTCGTTCCCAGGCCACTGTGGCGAAGGATTGCCTGCACCACTATGGGATCAACCTTTAGGCTAATCAAGTTTGTTGCCAGTCCCCTTCTGAAAGCATGCCAGCCTTTCCATTCTATACCAGATTTCTTGAAAATTGGTTTGATGATTCTGTTCGCCAGGTTGTTCAAGACAAGCGGTGTCCCACGCTTCTGCCCAGCGAACAAGTAAGCCTCGCCTTTCCCGCCGACTTTCTCTCTGTACTTATCCAATATGTTTCTAAGAATTGGAAGCACAGGTACACTTGCCTCACTGTCCTGAGTCTTCGGGTCTCCTACATGTGACCGCCACACAGACCGCGAAATATGCAACCTCGTTCCGTCGTAATCCGACCAGTGCAAGCCACGGAGTTCAGCCGCCCTCAACCCGCCGAGAGATGCGGTTGCGACTACTGCGAGAGCCACATCCTGGCCCTGATCTCGTAAGACATTGAACATGTGGCTGATCTCATCCACATCGTAGGCAGGGCCGTGGAACTTTTTCGATTTTACCTGGCACGCTTACATCCCGCATCGGATTCTCAAACGCAATCAGTCCTTCCCTTTTCGCGTGTTTGAACGTGCCACCCAAAAATCGCAAGTTGCCTGAGTTCCATTTCTGGAACTTGATTGATTCTGCGCCGAGAACAGACTAGCTCCCGATTTGTCCGCGAGAACGAAGCCGACCGTGCGGCGGACGCTTCGCGTGCTATGCTCCTCACACCATGCCGCAAGGTAGAGCTTTTTAAGTGCGATTTTCGGTTTTCTCTGATTTTCCTAAGCCAAGCAAAATCAATAGACTGCAAACGAAAAAAGATTCAATTCCCATCGCCGTTAGATCGGTGCAGCCACTAGCCCGCATCCGCCGCAACCGCCAGCGCCCACCTTCAAACGGATTAATCGAACGCGCGCAGAGTACCGTGCCGAATTTCGACCGCTCCCGAAAACGCGCATCCGATTAATCAGCGTTTACCAGGAGCTGAGAAAGCTTAGATTTTTTTAGAGGAGCTTCTCGCTTCGATAGAAAACAACAATTCATCTTGTTCCTATGGCTCTCGACCTATTTAAGAACCAATTTGTGATGTCTCAAATCCACACTAACAATTTCAAATTCTTTCAGAACACTCATGCCTAAAATTCCATCAACCTCCTGCCCAAGAGTTTTGGAAAGGTCACTCAGATCCACAACCAAGATTTGACAGTTTTTCGGATTCAATGGTCCGACCCTTAAGAACGCAGTTGCAATGACGCCGGTGCCCGAGTAGCCAGATCCCTTGGCCATCGCCACAGCTTCCTTGGAGCTGAGCTGTTTCACGATTACTACCCGAGGACTAACGATGGTTTCGTTCGACCCTGTATCCAGGACCATTACCGCTGGCTTTCCGTTGACCTCCACTTTAATCAACATCAACCCGAATGCCCTGCTGTACTCAAATGGGACTTCCACAGGATCCTGGGGATGCGGAAATGCGGCCAGACCAAGGGCAACTGTGAGAGCAAGGACCACCGTGCATCGGCTAGCAGAGTTCACGTCAGCAGATTCCCCAATTTTCCCAGTGGCCGAGGCGCGAAGCCGCTCACAATGCCGGCGGCGTGTTGATGCGCTGCTTATCGTCCACCGTGAAAAGCATGTAATGGTCAAAGCTGTGACGGCGATGCACCTGCTGCCCTCGCCAGGCGAAGTACACCTCCGCACTTAGTGGCAGCCATAGATTCACGTCACCTTCGCGAAATTTTACTGGACCATATTCGACAGCGGTATGCTCAGCCAGTAATCGGATTTGCGGCACAGGCATTACTAAATCCGTCTCCATCCTCACGATCTGATAGCTATCGGCGGAGATCCACGCGCGCCCCTTCAGATTCACGGAATAAGACGGCCCGTGGATCCCAGACTGATAAGTCTTTAGTTCGTTCGGCTTATCCGGCCTCTGACGAAAATGCACCTGCCAAACAAGCTGGTCGTTCGACCGAGTCAATCCTTCGCAGGTCATCTCATAACTTGGCGCGTAGTAAGGATGGAAAATCAGCACCAGCGCAGGTAGCCCGTAGGTCACAATTCCGCCGGGGAATTCGTTCAGAGCTAACCCGCCGTTCCGGTATTCGGTCACTCCCAGATGCCCTTGTCGCACTTCATGAATCGAGACCACGTAATCGAACTTGCGCCCGACCGGCGCTGATGCTTGTCCGTGTTTGTTGATCGACTGGTGTGTCAGAGATTCTGTGGCCGTGAATCGATCGACGTTACGCACGAACTCCAGGATGCGCTCCTCGGCCTTTTGTACAACCTCGTCCACCGAGCAGGCTGTCTCTTCCACTGGAGGCACTTTTTCGTCCACGTCCGGTGGCAACCACATCGGGTTACCCGCCGAAGCCGAACCGCCTGCCCTCGTCGAGGATATACTAGCGACTACTTTCTGAGCCGCGGCCGATGGCAGGGGGAACAAGATCAGACAAGCCCCAAGGAGCCAGCAAATCCCGGTGCCCGCCTGTCGTCCCCACAAATTCATGGTGACCTCTTTCACTAGGTATCAAATGCCTACTACGTACGCTCCCTTCTCGCGGGTTTTAGCTTCGCCGTCAACGCTCCGCGGTTGCTCCCTTTTCTGTCGAGGTAAGCAGTTCATCTCATTCGACCTTACTTGCCTGGGATAGCCTTGGAAGCAGCGACGGTGATAGACTCTCCGCCACTGTATCCGACGGACTTCGATGGCTGACTATCGTCCAGGAACGGAGAATCCCATCCGGTTCGGGCCTTTCGAATTGGACCCGTGCGCAGGGGTGCTGCGCAAGCATGGCATCCGCATCAAGCTCCAGGACCAGCCTTTTGCGTTGTTGCTGATTCTTCTCGAAAAACCCGGCCACCTCATCACTAGGGAAGAACTTCAACAACGCCTCTGGCCAGCCGATACCTTCGTCGAGTTTGATAAAGGCATTTACAACGCCTTGAAGCGTCTCCGCGAAACCCTCGGCGACGTAGCCGCTACCCCTCGTTATGTCGAGACCATTCCGAAGCGTGGCTACCGCTTCGTCGCCGAGATCCAAAACATCGCACCAGCGGCAATACCTGTCCCTAGCGCCGGCCCCCCGCAACTTACGATTGCCTCACCCTCAGTACGAGACCAGAAGAGCCCAGCTTCAGAAGTGACGAGGCCCGAGACTTCGGCTTTGGAAAGTAACCGATGGATGAAGGCCGGCGCTTGGACCCTGCTGACCATTCTCCTTGCTGGAACAGCGCTTTGGATCATTCGGTGGGGAAGGCGCGGACGGATACAGCCTGAAGCCAGGATTGGCTCACTTGCGGTGCTGCCGATGGAGAACCTTTCGCATGTCAGAGGGCAAGACTATCTCGCAGATGGCATCACGGCAGAGTTAATCGCTAAACTCGGAGAGAACGCTGCGGTTCGAGTCATTTCCCGGAGGTCGGTATTGCAGTACAAGGCTGTCCAGCGCCCCCTGCCGCAGGTCGCCAAAGAGTTGGGAGTGGACGCGCTTGTGGAAGGCACCGTAGAGCCGCTGGGCAACCGTGTGCGGATTACCGCTCAACTCATTCGGGTGGACCCGGAAAGAGTGCTCTGGGCTCAGTCCTACGACCGCACTCTGAATGATGTGGAATCCGTACAGGACGACATCGTCAAGGAAATAGCGAATCAGGTACAAGTCAAATTATTACCGGAAAGGCATCGCGGACCGAGAACCGCGCCTGCTGTGAGTTGGGAGGCTTACCAAGCGTACCTGCACGGAATTTTGCAGGAAGGCACTCAAAATGGAAAAAGTCTGAGGATCAGCTATTTTGAGCAGGCCATCGAAAAACAACCGGACTACGCGGCGGCATACTCCGGGCTGTCGGGCGCGTACATCGGCCTCGGACACAGCCTCGCCTGGCCGCCCCACGAAGCTTTTCCAAAAGCCAAGGCCGCAGCGCTGAAGGCTGTTGAGTTAGATCCGGAACTGGGCGAGGGCCACACGCACCTTGCTGTCGTGCATTTCTTATATGACTGGGACTTCCCGGGCGCCGAAAAAGAGTTCCAGAAGGCAATCGAGCTCAATCCTAATGACGTGGACGCGCGCGCCGGCTATAGCGACTTCCTCCTTGCCATGGGACGCCCTGATGAAGCTATTACGGAAGCGAAGCGGATGGAACAGATCGAACCTGTTTGGTACTCATCCAATCCGATGAACGCGAATTACTACTGGGCTCGGCGTTACGACGAAGCGATCGAAATGTCCCGTAGGCAGCTAGCCTTGGCCCCCACTTCGGTGGCGGGCCACTTGTGGCTCGGATTATCCCTTGAACAGAAACGCCAGTTTCCTGAGGCCATCTCCGAACTTAAGAAAGCCTTGGAGCTCTCAAATAACAGTCAATTCGCGGGCTTTCTGGCGCATGCTTATGCGGTCTCAGGAGATAAGTTGGCCGCCGAGAAAATTTTGAGAGACTTCGAACAGTTATCTCAACACTCCTATGTGTCACCGTGGTGGCCGGCTATGATCTATCCCGGCTTGGGCAAAAAGGAGGAGGCATTTCTTTGGTTGCAAAAGGCGTATGACGGCCATGAGCATGATTTGGTTTTCTCTAAGGTTTGGCCCATGTTCGACCCTCTGCGCTCAGAGCCGCGCTATCAGAATCTGATGAGGCGCGTTGGACTTCCGCAGTGACGGACTGTCACCACCCCAGCACCACCCGAATCCAGTAATTAGCGATGCATCTTCTAAACACTGGCATTTTGGCGAGCATGCTCATCTTATTCTTGAGCATGACAGCGACGCGTGTTCCCCGAGTGCCCCCCACCTCGAAGCCAGTCGCGCGTTGCCTGATTAATTTTTCAATAGAGAAATTCCCCAGAGAACCCGGTACCTTGGAGACCGCCTTGAGCCAGCGGGGGGCGCAGGGACTTCCAAGGTACCGAGTTGGCGGAGAGGTTGCCAGGCGTCGAAGGGTACACCATGAAAAATAGGGATACGGTACACATGCAGAAATTTTTTTTAGAAGGTTTTTAGAATAGGGTGGTAGGGCTTGCAACAGAAAAATTTCCAGGGACTCCAGTGAGCCTCTTCGTGGGGTTCCTTATGTGGCGACTATTCTGGCGACTACAATTTAGGCGGAATACAGAAAAACCGTGTGTTGAACCCTTTTCTAATGAAGGTAAAGCCCGTATCTTGCGCGGATCCACAACTTGGTGAGAAGTGCTTTACGAATCGGCTGCTCTGCCACTGAGCTACCTCGGCCCTTTAAATCACGATAGCAAGGTGTACAAGAAGAACTGTACAGTCTCTTGTGGCGGCGAAAATCCCTTAGACGACGGTCAAAGGACCCGCGTATTACGGTCGCGCGAACATAGAAAGTGAATGGAAGTACGAATACAGGTAAACAACGACCCGTTGGAAGCAGCAGACCGGGACACTGATTTCGGAATGTTAGCCGCAGGGTGCCGCGAAGAGTTTGCCGGAGCGGAGGAATCAATGCGGCAATTGCACGATCAAGGACAGATTGTCCGGCGATTAGACGACGGCACTCGGGTTACCTTTATAGCCCGGAGAGTGTCTACCGCAACCGTTGCCAAGAGCTAAGCACGACGTAGCAAATCCGTCGAGAGCGCTAACGAGAGAAGGGGAACATGGCCCATGCGATGCCGATCCCTACCAATAGGAAAAGGAAGAAGGTCCACAGAATATATTTGATTCGCTCTCGCGGCTGGCGGCGGCCCAGGAAGCCAAAAGCTATGGAAATGATGGCGGCGAAGAGCAGAAACGCCTGAAGATGCGTCAGGTTCAGCGGGCTCGAACGAATCATGCTTTACGCCCCCGGGCGGCTTCGTAAGCATGCAGCGCGGCCAGGAGATTCAACACACCCGCGGTCGCGAGGAATCTGGTGCCGTAATCGCCTCCGGCGTGGGATACATCGATGCCGCCCCGCTCGACCGCACGCGCAAGAAAATAGAAGCTGCCGGCGCCCAGATCGGCCACGTAACCCAAGGTGTCGAACGCATCGTTTCCACTGGAAGTGAAAAGGTTCCCGCGCATCAGTGCGCCAGTGATCACCAGCGCGCCCACTGCGAGAAAAATAGCCGCCGCGCGGCCCCACATCCGTTGTAGCGCGTGACCCAGTCCGGGAAGCAGCCAACCCGCGATAGCCACAACCCAAGCCTTGCCCTTGGCCGGGGCGCTGGCCGTGGTTTCCGGCGCGGCCGAGAAGGCGGTATCTGCAACTGGCTCTGTCGGCAACGGCTCGTTGTTTTCTGGATTCATGCGATTTGTATGCGCTCAGCCTTACGCGAGCAGCGGCAGGATCTCTGTTTGGATCGCGCCAGTTACTCGGGCTTCCTTGTCATCCACATATACATCGACTTCGGTGCGCATGCCAAATTCGGGCAAGTAGATTCCCGGCTCAATCGAGTTGCAGGTGTGTGCGATCAAGTGGCGCACGTCATGCGTTTCTAGGCTATCCATGTTCACGCCATTGCCGTGGACCGACGTGCCGATGTTGTGTCCGGTACGATGGAAAAAATATTTGCCGTAACCGGCTTTTTCAACGACGGCGCGGGCGGCTTTGTCCACCTGCCATCCCTGCAAAGGCTTTCCGGCCTGCACCGATGAGTGGATCAAATCCACTGCGCGGTCGCGCGCTTGGCGCAGAACGCGAAACACTTTGGCATACTTTTCCGGAACCGATGACCCCAGATAACCAATCCAGGTAATGTCGTAATACACGCTGTCTGCCGTTTTCAGTTTTCCCCACACATCAAGGAGCAGTAAATCCCCTTCGCGAATGGCCGAGGATTTTTCGCGTGTGGGTCCATAGTGCGGATCGCTGGCGTTTGCATTGACGGCCACGTCAGGTCCTTCTTCCGTGGTGATTCCAGTTGGCTCGAAGGTCTGCAGGATAAACTGCTGAAGATCGTATTCAGTCAGTGGCTTCTTTTGCTTTACGCATTGCGCCGCGTGCTCAAACGCTTCGCGGACGATTTGATCGATGGCACGGCCCGCCGCCATGTGTGACTCAAGCTGCGCTTTGCTCCAGCAGGCTTCGTACTTCTGCACCAGGTCCGCGGAAGTGACCACTTTGACGCCGAGGCTGCGAACCAGTTCCACGGTTCCGGCATCGACCATCGCTACGTAAGGGATGGCATTCTTCGGAGAGTACTGCATGGCTACGGTTTTCGAATGACCCACGGCCTTTTTCAGATTGCCCAGCAATTCTTCCCGGCCGGCATAGTAAAGCGTTTGTCCCGGCAGCGCAGCGAGCGCTCCCGCTTCAATTTTGTGGACCAGTTTCTTAGGGGTACCTTTCGCGGGGACAAAATAAAACCACCGCCGGGTACGCATGCCAGAAGGCAAGCCCAGTATTCTTTGAGCGATGGGATCGCGGCCACGAAAATCGTAAAACAACCAACCGTCCAGCTTAGTGGCGCGAAGATCCTTCTGTATCTCTACGATTTCCACCTTCATGTGAACGGTCCCCTTCTCGGATTCGTCGCGCTGCTTTACGCGTCCGTTTGAAGCAGGCTTTCAATCTGTTGCTGGGTCACACCAAAGATTTCGACGCGTTTAATGCGGCTTTGCTCGCCGCTCCGGATTCTAACAGCCGACTTAGAGGTTTTCAAAAGTGTGGCCAGGAACTCGACCAACGCTTCGTTGGCCCGATTCTCGACGGCCGGAGCGCGAAGGCGGACCTTCATGGCGCCTTCGATGACGCCGGCAATTTCATCGCGGCTGGCGCGGGGCTGCACGCGCACGGGAAAAGAGACCGTTCCACGCATGGGATCGACCGCAATGACCAGGAGGCTCACAAATTACCAGGCTCTCTCGTACTGCACGGGCGCTTTGATTTTTGCGCTGAGCTCATGCGCGGCGCGCCTCGGCCAATAGGGGTCCCGGAGCATCTCCCGGGCCAACAGCACTACGTCGGCTTGCCCGGTGGAAAGAATAGTTTCCGCCTGCGCAGGCTCGGTGATCATTCCTACGGCGCCCGTAGCGATGCCGGCTTTGCGGCGAATGGCCGCCGCAAAGCTCACCTGATAGCCCGGCCCAAATGGAATTTTGGCATAAGGAACCACGCCACCACTGGACGCGTCGATCAGATCGACGCCTAGCCCCTTTAGCCGGCGAGAGAGTTCGATGCTTTGTTCCAAATTCCAACCACCCTCGACCCAATCGGTCGCTGAAATTCGAACAAACAGAGGAAGTTCCTGCGGCCAGACTTCGCGGACTCTGGCTGCGACACATAGGAGCAGGCGGATCCGATTCTCAAAGCTCCCGCCGAAGTTATCGGTTCGCTGATTACTGAGAGGCGAAAGAAATTCATGGAGCAGGTAGCCATGCGCGCCGTGAATTTCGACCACCTGAAAACCCGCTGCAAGGGCCCGACGCGCGGCAGCGACAAACTGCTCTTCAATTTCATTGATCTCCGAAGCGCCCAGTTCGTGGGGCACCGCGTAACCTGTGTTAAAAGGAATGGGACTAGGGCCGACGGGAATCCAACCACCTTTGTCGGGTGGAATGGGAGCGCCGCCTTCCCAGGGAACCGCAGTGCTGGCTTTGCGCCCTGCGTGGGCCAACTGAATCCCCGGAATGGCTCCGTGCTGGCGGATAAACTCCACGATGGGCTGCCACGACTTCACATGAGCATCCAGGTAAATTCCCGTGTCCGGGGCAGAAATACGCCCGATGCCGCTGACGGCGGTCGCTTCGGTAAAGACGAGCGAGGCACCGCCCACGGCCCGGCTACCTAAGTGCACCATATGCCAGCTCGTGGGATGCCCGTCGCGCGCAGAGTATTCGCACATGGGGGAAACTACAATGCGATTCTTGAGCTCGAGTCCGCGAAGACGAAGAGGTGCGAAGAGGTTCATGTGCGTTTATATTCTCGCTTTCCTGTTATTCGATTCAGCGCGGCTGCGATCGGGTACCAAACAGCGCGGTCCCGACGCGTACTTCCGTGGCACCTTCCAGAATCGCGGCTTCAAAGTCGTGAGACATACCCATGGAAAGTACCGGCAATTTGCGGCTCAGTCTCGCTTCCAACTGATTGCGCAAGTTTCTTAGTCGCGCGAAATAGGGCCGCACCTGTTCAGGTTCTTCGAGGAACGGCGGGATACACATCAAGCCCGCCAGATCGAGATTCTGAAAAGACAAAACGCGCTCCGTTAATTGCGGCAGGTCGTTTTCCGATACACCGCTCTTAGTGGCTTCATCGCCGAGACAAACCTCAATGAGCACCCGCAGGCGTTGATGGGAAGGAGCAGAGGCAGCGCAAGCGCGGTCCAGTCTCTGCGCCAATGCTCCGTCGTCGACCGCGTCAATACTGTCGAATAGGTTAGAGGCCCTGGCGGCTTTGTTGCTCTGCAGATGGCCGATGAGGTGCCAGGTTGCCGGCAGATCCGCAACGGCCGCTCGCTTCCCTTCCCACTCCTGCACGCGATTTTCGCCGAAATGCGTTAAGCCAGCCTCGAAGGCCTCGCGGATGGCGATGGCCGGATGGGTTTTGGATACGCCGACCAAAGTAATGTCGCTGGCTTTTCTGCCAACGCGATTAGCGGCAGTTGCGATTTGTTCGCGGACTGCGCGCAGATTTTCTGCAATGGTCCTTGGTGCCATGTCCAGGCTCAATCCGGAAATCGTACCACGCCAACGAAGCAAGCCGGCGCGCGCGCGGAGTTAACACCTCCAACTACTTTCATTGCAGAGAACTTCCTACTCCGGTTACACTGGCTCACACGAGTGGAATCCCCCGCCACCGTAAAAATCCAATGACGACACGCGGATTACTGATTGCCATCGAAGGCATCGATGGTAGCGGCAAGCACACGCAGGCCAAGCTTCTGGAACATTCCCTCGCGGCAACGGGATACGCCGTCTTTGCCACCGGCTTCCCACAATACGACTCCTGGTTCGGCAGCATGGTGGGCAGGTTTCTGAACGGCGATTACGGACCGCTGCACGACGTGGACCCGCACTTCTCGGCCTTGCTGTACGCCGGTGATCGGTTCGAGGCCAAGCCGCGCATCGAAAGAATGTTGAACGACGGCAGAATCGTGCTGGTGGACCGCTATGTCGGATCCAACCTTGCGCATCAGGTCGCTCGTGCCGATGCCGAGAAGCGTTCCGAATTCCTGAGGTGGATCGAGCACCTGGAATACTCCGTCTACGGACTTCCGCACGAGGACTTAATTTTGTACCTGCGGGTTCCCCCGAGTCAGGCACAAAAACTCGTGGGGCAAAAAGCGGAGCGCCAATATACGCAGGCGACTCACGACATCCAGGAGATGAGCCTGCGACACCTGGAAGACGCGGCGGAAATGTACGACATGCTTTCCCGCAGCCGGCCCTGGGCCACAATCCAGTGCTACGACGCGCAGAGTAATTCGCTGCGGCTACCGGAAGATATTGCCGGCGAGGTGTTGTCCGCAGTGACACCTTTGCTGGAACCTGTAAAAAAGGGCTGAGATGGGGTTTTCGGAGTTTCTGGGCAACGACAAAATCGTTGCGGCGTTGCGCGGAGGATTACGGTCTTCACGCGTGCCGCACGCCCTGCTGTTTACCGGTCCTCGCGGCGTAGGAAAGTACACGTTGGCGCGCATGTTCGCACAGGCAGCGAATTGCCAGCGGATGACCGACGATTTTTGCGGGAAATGCGCAACGTGCCTGCAGATTTCGCACTTAGCCGATCCCCAGAAACTGATGGAACAGGGTTTGGCTGAGCGCGGCGAAAGTGCAGACGCTGCGACGGTCGAGCGCATCCCGCTAATCCTGCAGAGCCATCCGGATGTATGGGTTGCCGTGCCCGATCCCGTGCGCCTGAAAAGCCCGGTGGCCCGTCCGGTGCTGCGCATTGGCCAACTCCGGGCCGTCTGCCGGGCCGCCTATTTCCAGCCCACTGGACGACGGCGCGTGTTCATTCTGGATGGTGCGGAAACCATGCGTTCGGACGTCGCCAATGTGTTCCTGAAGATTCTGGAGGAGCCGCCCGGCTCGGCGACGCTGATTCTGACCGCGCCATCGCCGTTCAGCTTGTTACCCACTATCTTGTCCCGTTGCATGCAATTCCACTTCGCCCCTCTTCCGATTCCGGAGGTCGAGGTAATCCTCAGAGAGCACTCGGACTTGAAGCCAGCGGAACTAAAGCTCGCGGCGCAATTGTCTGAAGGCAGTCCGGGTTTGGCGATGGAGCTTGATTTGGAAGATGCCGTGGAGAAGCGCAGCACTGCTCTACGGATTCTGGAACACGCGGCAAAGGGGCAAGGCTTCGCACAGCTCTTCGCCGATACGGCAGCGCTGGCAAAGGATCGTGAATCTTCGTTTGAAGAGCTGATCGGCATCTTCTATGGATTGCTTTCGGACCTGCTGGAATTGAACGCCGGCATTGCTGAGCCGATGTTGCGGAATCCGCACTTGGCGAAGGAATTGCACGCGCTCTCGCGGATGGTAGATGTCGACTGGATTGGCCGAGCTATCACCGGAATGGACCAATTGGCCGGAGGATTGCGTCGAAATTTGAGCCGCCAGCTCGGATTGGATTCTTTCGCCGCCTCGCTGAGTCCCGAGGCGGATGTAACCGTCCGGAGATAAGAATTCACTGTCCTACAGCATTTTTGTGCGCCATAATAATGGAAACCCTAGGCTCACCGCCCGCATCATAGAGGACAGAAACACCTTCATTTCCATAAGGAGCAGTCATGGTGAATCGCCGCATGTTCCGTCCCAGCTTCGCGGACGCAAAGGAGCAGCCCGCACCTCGTCCTCAGCATAATGGAGGGCCCCTACCGAGCAAAAAGCCCGCCCCACCGGAGATCACCCACGCGGAGAATTTCTACTGGGTGAAGCAGATGCAAAGCCGCACGCCGATGTCGGTGGTGCTGGATTCCGGCGAAACCTTGCGCGGCATCATCGAATGGTATGACCGCGACTGCATCAAGCTGACCCGCGAAGGCGCCCCCAACCTCATGGTTTTCAAGCGACACATCCGGTACGTCCATAAAGAGGATGAAGACGGCAAAGGCGACGAGTAGCCGCTATTGGCTGAGGTTGTGACCGGCGGCGGCAGAAAAGGTGAGAAGCGCCTTGGCCGCTAAGGTGCCGGTTTCATTGAAAATTTCACACTCCGTGACAATAAAGTTTCGTCCTCCGCGCAGGACGCGGGCGTCCGCTTTTACCGTACCTCCTGGCACTGGTTCCAGATAGTTGATCTTGAGTTCGAGGGTAGCTAGTTCGACGCCCCGGGGCACAGCGGTGTAAGCGGCAATCGCGGCAGCGGTGTCCGCGAGCGCGGCAAGTATGCCCCCGTGGACCACACCGTGGATTTGCTTGTGGCGCGCGCGAACTTCCAGGCGGAAAATGGCTCGGCCCTCATGCACGCTCTCCACCTCAAAGCCGAGAAGTTCCGACGACTGGCTCTCTTTCATGCGCAGGCGAACGAGTTCGGTAACGCGTTTCTCTTCCTTGGTTAATTTCCGGGCCATGAGGATTTGAGCTCCTTTAATAGGCAGCTAGCCCGCCGTCTACGGGAATCGCTGTACCGGTCATCCACGAGGACTCATCGGAAGCTAAAAAAACCGCCAGTTCTGCGATGTCCTGCGGTTGACCGAATCTTCCGAGGGGAATGGTGGAAATACGAGCGTCGCGGGCCCGGCGGCCTTCTTCGGTCTCGCTGAACAGGCCTCGCACCAATTCGGTCTCGACAATTGCAGGACAGATGCAGTTCACACGGATGTCCTCGTGGGCGTGGTCCAAAGCCATGGCTTTGGTAAGAAGGGTGACTCCACCTTTGGAGGCGCAGTACGCGGCACGATCCTTCATCGCCACCAGGCCAAGCACAGAGCCGACATTCACGATGGAGCCTGCACCCGCCCGGCGGAAGGCCGGGAGGACCGCACGGGACATGAGGAACGGGCCCTTCAAGTTCGTGTCGATCACGCGGTCCCACTCGTCTTCCGAGATGCTCTCGACGGTGGAGACGCTGAGCGCGCCGGCATTGTTTACGAGGATGTGAATAGCGCCAAAATGCTGCTCGACTTGCTCGATGGTGCGGCCAGAGTCGCCCGGCTTATTCAGGTCGCAAACGACGGCGAGTCCGCTGGCGTTCGCGTGCGCTAGTTCGCGAACGACAACCTGCAATCGCTCTTCACGGCGGCCGAAGACAGCAACTTTGGCTCCTTCCCGGCCGAAGGCCAAGGCGATGGCGCGGCCAATGCCGGTGCCGCCGCCGGTCACGACCGCCACTTTGTCTTTGAGGCGTGTCACGTTAACCGTCACCTTTGCGTCTAAACGGTGTACCATTCCGCTGGCAGATACTACAGCTAGCGGTTCGCGCGACTCTAGCATCCGGGCTTGCCACCTCGCAAGCAAAGCCGTCACGGCACTGCTGAGCTTGCGTTGTCGGATCGAGGGCCAATATGCGCATCGGTATAACCGGATACCCGACGTATGGCGGATCGGGTGTAGTGGCGACGGAATTGGGCCAGGAGCTGGCCGCCCGAGGTCATGACGTGCATTTCATAACCTACGCGCCGCCCATTCGCATGAAGATCAACGATCCGCGCATTCACTTCCATCAAGCCGCGGTGGTGCAATACCCGCTGTTCGATCATTCTCCCTATACGCTTTCGCTCGCGGTGAAGATGCTGGAAGTGTTCGAGACCGAGTCGCTGGATATTTTGCACGTGCATTATGCGATTCCGCACTCGGTCAGCGCTCTGCTGGCGCGGCAAATGGCGGCGCCGCGGCGATTGCCGTTCATCACTACGCTTCATGGGACAGATATCACCCTGGTCGGAAACAACCCTAACTTCCTGCCCATTACGAGATATTCGATCGAGCAGAGCGATGGCGTCACGTCGATATCGGAGTATTTGTATCGCCACACGGTGGACGAATTTGCGATCAAGCGGCCGATTGAAGTAATTCCCAATTTCGTGAACTGCGATCTGTACTGCCGGAAACCCAATCCCGCGCTGCGGGCGGAATGGGCCCCGGATGGCGAACCGATTTTGATGCACTTGTCCAATTTCCGGCCGGTGAAACGCATCCTGGATGCGGTGGAGATTTTCGCCCTGGTGCGGGAGAAGATGAAGGCGAAGCTGGTGATGATTGGCGACGGTCCTGACCGAGCGCCAGCCGAGGAGTTGGCGCGGGAGCGCGGAATCGAGAAAGACGTTTTCTTCCTGGGAAAGCAGAATGGCATCCAGGAGAAGCTGGGACAGGCCGATTTGTTTCTGCTCCCGTCGCAGTTGGAATCGTTCGGGTTAGCGGCGCTGGAAGCGATGGCGTGCGAAGTGCCAGTGATCGCCACAAATGCCGGCGGCGTGCCAGAGGTAGTGGAAAACGGAGTGGACGGCTATCTGGTGGAGCCGGGAGACGTGAAACTGGCGGGAAAGTACGCGATGGAGATACTGTCGCGGGCGGACCGGGGCCGGACAATGGGCCAACAAGCGCGGGCGGACGCGAGAAAGAAGTTCTGCGCGAATGATGTGATCCCCAAGTATGAGCGGTATTACGAGCGGGTGCTGGGATATGAAGATGTGCCGGTAGGCATGTCGGCACAGCGCTGAAATGTCCTAGTTAATCGGGCACCCACCAGAAGTCTTGCATGCCACTGAAAATAGTTCGTCGGCTCTGAATGCATGCCCGTAGGGACTGCCTTTTTCAGGGCGCTTCCCGCTAACTTCCACCATTGGCGCACGCATTGAGCCGGCATGGATGCCGGCGCTACTAGATGCTGAGCTTAACGTTCATACCCGGCCTGCGAAGGTATGCCACAGGAACAAGCCGAGGTAGCTTGTAGCCAACGTCAAAAAGAGCGAAGTCAGCAGGATGTGTCCGACGACAAACTGATTCCCTGTGGGCCAATCGGAGTGCGAGAAGTAGAAGGCGTCGACCAGGATACGTGCCGTCCAGTAGATGCCAATGAAGACAGCGAGAGCCAGCGCAGCACGATCCCCACGAAGAAGTTCCTGATGCAACACGAGAGTAAGCAAACCAAAGGCAACAATCGTCAAGACTGTGAAGCCACTCTGCACCCAGAGAAGCTTGCGGTTTAACGGCATCAGCGACTGGAGGTCTTGCTTCCAACGCAGGCGAAAAGGCACTTGAAAACTTGCCAGCAAGATCACGAAATGACCGGCGCCAACTAGCCAAAGGTCCATGTCGAAAAATGCTCTCAGTCCTGCGAATTGGCTGGTCATAACGCGTGTATCGCCTGCATGAAAGGAATCATCACTCTCATCACAAAAAGAGGATGGAATAGCCAAAACGCCGGCGCCGCCACAGTCAGAACCGTGAAGAAGTGCCCACGCACGCCACGACCGAGACCGAAACGCCGGCCAAACGTCGACCGCTCGACACTCATGCCGGTACATTGCAGCAAGAAATAGGCGGTAGGAAGGCCGTAGCCTGCCTGGGTCGGAACGGAGATGACCAGATCGTGGATCAACCCGGAGATTAGGAATACCAAGAAGGTGGCCGCTCCGGCGGAAAGGGTTTTGTGTAAAGGACTGAAGATGAAATTGTGCGCGAGATGATGAAATCCAAGATTCCATCGCTTACCCCAGAACTGGCTGATGGACGCGGCGCGAAGCGGAGCGTTCATGATCGGCTGGGCGTCGACTCCAAGGAACTGCCAGAACAGAGCGGCGATCTGACACGTGCCGAAGTGAAGGAAAAAAATTAGGCCAAGCATCCCGATCCAGCCACGCAAGAGAGGCTGTTGGGGAGGAAATACCCGCGCGACAACCATCAGGAGAAACACGCCGAGGACGGTTTCAAGAAAGGCCCAAAGCCATTGCGGAAGACGCGGAGCAGTTGGACGCCTGGTTTCGTCCAAGAACGCACGGGCGTCCATCCCGGGCCAGGCGAAAAGATAGGCCGCGGAACGCCAGGCCGAACAACAAATTGATTTTCGAACACGCCACCAGCTCAACCACTTCGACCCAGAATAGATGGAGATCGACAGCGCCCACATGAAAATCCAAGGCTTCATCTGGCTTTGTAAGGAGGTTGCGACAATAGGCAAAACCACCAAAGGCATCCATCCAATGAATGCCGCGCGGCGGGCACGTCGCGCGTCGCAGTCCGGTTCGCCAACGGCCAGGCCGAGAGTGCGCTGGTTGCTGTCTTTGTGTGGTCCGTTTAAGGTCGTAAAATGGGCGGACATACCACGACCTTAGCAGCTGGCAGACCTGGCCGCACAACTCCGCCGCACCGCCACCCAGGCGTATCCTGCACGGAGGAGCGCTAACGCACCCGGAGCGCCGGCGAACCAGACCAGGGGACGCCCCCACCAGATTTGGCGGGCTACAGCGAGGATCGCGTCAGCACCACCGTATTGAGTACCGTCGGAGAGTAAGAATCGCAATTCGCGAAGAAGTTCGTGAGGCGCCAGACCTAGGAGAGTGGCGACGCGCGGGTCTTGCAGCGGAGCCACGGCCATGCCGCGGCGACGCAAAATGGGGGCGATCCAGCGCGCCAGAAGAGTACAGAAGTTGCATTCGGCATCGAAGAAGAGCCAGCCTTTGGCGTGGCGTCCTTTCCTGTCGGTGTATTCGTTGGCCAGGGAGATCATGTGGGCCTTTCGCAGTTCCGCTACCCGGTCCTTACCCGGCGTTCTTCTTGTCGGCGCCGAGAAGCGTGATAACTTTGCCGCGGAGTTTGCCTACGCCTTTCAGCGCGCCCGCGGGCATGCGCAGGACTTCATCGAACAGGCCGGTCATGACGGTGAGGAACTCCAGCATGCCCTCGAGGCGCTCCCGTGTATAGGCGTCGTTGTCCGGCTTGGATTTCAGTTCCTGGACACACTCACCGAGGACTCTCAGGGTCGGGTCGATCTCGCGACGCTTGCGCTCTTCGGAGACTGTGCGAAAAATTTCCCAGACATCCTTGAAAGTCTCGAAGTGGTCGCGGCGGTCCCCCAGGACGTGGACGACGCGCACAATGCCCCAGCCCTGGAGTTCCCGTAGGCTGGTGCTGACGTTGGAGCGCGCGACCGCGAGAGTCTCGGCGATTTCGTCCGCAGGAATGGGTTTGGGAGAAAGGAAGAGCAGGGCGTGGACCTGGGCCACGGTGCGGTTGATGCCCCATTTGGTGCCCATCTCGCCCCAATGCAGAATAAATTTCTGGGCTACAGGAGTAAGTGAAGTTTTGGTTGCATCTGTCATTTCAGTGTATACAGACAATACAGGAGTGACTGACTACTGTCAAGGCCTTTTTCCTAGGGGATTTGAGGGGAGGAAATGTCCGGATCGACCGACGGTGGCCCGAAAATAAATCGAGGACTAAGGGCGCCCCCATCCGCCCAGAGAGAGCACCCCTAGTCCTCGCTAGTACGTGGGAGAGAATAGCGGAGCCGCGTCAAGCGGTCAATCAGGGTTTCCCTGTAAGCAAAACCGGGGGGAACCGGACCGGTGATGATTAAAGATAAGTAAACAGAACGTGAATGCCATGCGAATCCAGGATGCTGGCAGTCCAGATAGGATCACCCGACGACTTGGTGGTTGCGCGTCGAGCGCTGGCGCGCAGGACCGTGTGCACCGTTCTGATTTATCACGGAGTTGATTAGCGCTACATGAGACCAGGCTTGTGGGAAATTGCCGGCCAACTGCTTTTTGCTGACGAGGTACTCCTCGGACAGCAAGCCAACATCATTTTGCACCTTTAGCAAGCGCTCGAGCAGCTGCACAGCCTCTTCGTGGCGTCCGGCTAGTTCGTAATAATCGGCCAGCCAGAAGCTACAGGGAAGGAACGTACCTTCGCGCATGTTCACTTCCCTCCCATTCTCGGTAAGCGCGTAACGCATGACGAATCCGTCGCGCAAAAGCTTTTTCTCAATCATCCGGACAGTTCCAACGATACGGGAGTCGGTAGGAGCGAGAAAGCCTACCAACGGCAGCAGCAGCAAGCTGGCGTCGAGATCTTGGGAGCCGTAGGTCCGCACAAAGCTGTCCAATCGCGAGTTGAATCCATGACGGCACACCTCGTCGTGAATGGCCTGGCGAACGGCGCGCCATTCGTTGAGCGGCAATTTCAGGTTGAGGCGCTCGGCGCTGCAGATGGTGCGATCGAAAGCAACCCAAGCCATTACCTTCGAATGGGTGTAATGGAGTTTCTTGCCGCGAATTTCCCAGATGCCATTGTCGGGCTGGCGCCAGATTTGTTTCAGGCGTCGCAGCAACGCAATCTGCAGATCGAAGTCCGAGCCGCCCCCTTCGATGGAGGTGCGGGCCTGGTGCCAGGCATCGGCAAGTTCGCCGTAAATGTCCAACTGCAACTGTTCGCTGGCGGCATTGCCGACGCGAACCGGGGCGGCACCTTTGTAACCCTTCAGCCAGGGCACCTGCCACTCATTCAGCAGTCGCTCGCCGGTGATTCCATACATCACTTGCATCTGGTCAGCGCTGCCGGCCGCGGCGCGCATTAACCAATTTTTCCACCGGCGCGCTTCTTCGTGGTGACCGGCGTGAATAAAGGCCAGCAAGGTGAAGGTAGCATCGCGAACCCAACAATAGCGGTAGTCCCAATTCCAATCGCCGCCCGGTTTCTCGGGCAAGGATGTGGTGGGCGCGGCAACCATGCCGCCGGTCGGTTCGTAGATGAGCGCCTTGAGGGTCAAAAGGGAGCGTTCGACAGCTTCAGCCCCTGGCCCTTTGTATTTGCACCGCGAACACCAGCGACGCCAAAAACGCTGCGTCTTTGCCAGTGCGGCGTGCGGAGCGCAAGCGGAGTGCGCGGATTGAAAGGAACTGTGGTGTTTTAACTCGAACACGGCGGTTTTGCCGGCTGCCACCGTAAAGTGACTGACCGTGTGAAACCCCTTCCCCTTCAGCGGCACGCTGGCTTGCAGCAGCAAACGATTTGGACCAGCGACGGCGGTCAGCCGCGATTGGTGTCGCTTGACCCAGGGAACCGTTAAGCCGTAATCAAAACGGATGGTCATGTCCATTTCCATGGAGACGCGGCCGTGGACCCCCTTGACCATGCGGATGATTCTGGGATTGACTTCACCGACGGGCATGAAGTCGACCAAGACCGCGCGGCCGGTGGCGGTGTGGAATTCGGTTTCCAGAATTAACGTATGAGCACGGTAGCGGCGCGTGACTTTGGCTTTGGCGGTGGGAGCGATGAGCCAGCGGCCGTTTTCTGGACTGCCGAGAAGCGCTGCAAAGCACGCGGCGGAGTCGAAACGAGGCAGGCAGAGCCAGTCGATGGAGCCAGTGTGAGACACGAGGGCGGCGGTCTCACAGTTCCCGATCAACGCGTAATCGCTGATGGCGCTGGTCACAGGATAGATCCAAAGACAATTTAATGGTTATTCAAACGCTCAGGCCCATCGCTAACGCCGTCTAGTTGATGCCAGGGGACTGGGGTTGGGTCACAAATAAAAGCGGAAAGAAGCACAGGTGTTGGTCCCGGAGGAGGGAGTCGAACCCACACGGGGAGTGATCCCCGGCAGATTTTGAGTCTGCTGCGTCTGCCAGTTCCGCCACTCCGGGCTTAATCTAACTCACTGAAGAATAACATTTTCCGTTTTCTGTGTCTCACGCTCTTCGTACCGTTTTAACTTGTCTAGAGCTTAACTGCGAAGATAGAGCGAATGCGGCGGGCGTTTAATGCTGCGCCATCAGAGGGAAATCGGCAAGCGGGCGCAAAGGACTTTGGGCCACCGCAGTACGACGAGACATTCTTTCAGGCAGTCAATTCCGTAAGTCTCGAAGACGAGTGAGTCGGGCTTGTGACCGTTCTCTTTCGCGAATTGGTCTCGGCCCTGTATGTGGACTGCGGACTTAAGTGCAAAGGTCAGCCAATTAACGCCCGGCCAGATATGTTCTTCTCCGGTTCTTTTATTGTTATGAACATCGTTAGATTTGGAGACCGTGCGAAACAGACGAGACCGGAAAACTGGCTTCCCGCCGTCAGATCGTCTCCATTGGAGCAGATGCCTACAATCGTTATTCGCATATCTTCGAGTCGCAATTAGAGCCGTCGCCGTAGCGGTTGTCTGATGATCTTCTGCGAGTTCTCATCGGGCAGCTAAATTTCTGGTTGACGGGTACTTACAGTGGGGAATACGAGGCAGCGCGAGACATGCTTTTCAATCCAGAAGCGAATCCCGGCGATTCGTGTCAGCGGCACCCGCGGCAGGCACGTCACCCTGCGGCAGGAGCAGTTGCGATGGACATCGCTCAGGCGAGCAAAATTCTTCAACAATAACGGCTGGGTAGGCCAAGTCAGGGCGTTGCGAACAAACCTCGCGGCCGGAAGCTCTCTAGAGCATCAGTCTCATCCTCGAAGGTAGGAATAATGTCTGGCAAGCGAAACACTCTCAACACTTCCAGCACTCGGCCTCGCGGAGAGAGCAGCTTCATCTCGCCATCACTACGTTTCAGAGAAACGTACATTTCCACCATGACGCTTACGGCAGAACTATCGATGTGCGATAAGTTCACCAGGTTCAGCAACAACTTGCGCTTACCCTTGGCCGTCAAGTCACGTAGATGCTTACCCAGCACTTCACTCTCTCCCGCGTCGATGGTCGATCTTCCCAGAAGATCCAAAATACTAACGTCGCCGCACTCCCGCATTGAGATTTGAAGTCCCACAATATCCCTTTTTCTAGGATGTTTCTGTGCGTTAGTGGGTTACTTCGTGCTATAGCCAAATACACCCGAACCCCAACCATCAGACGTTGCAAAACGTCAGTTTCTAATCTTCAAACAGAGTTCAACGGCAGATAAATCTTTTGCAAACCATTCTGTTACCGTCGCAACGCGCAACACGTCCTACTTTTGCAGGGACATGCAGAAGGGACAAATTGACCATGGTGACTGCAAACAGCGGACTGCTCATGGAACTGGAGGCGGAAATAGTTGAGCTGGAAGGAGAGATTCCGGACCGAGCAACGCGAGATTGCCTCTTCGCCCTCTCGAAGAAACTTTTCACGGAAGCTCGGGACTATATTCGTACGGGGAATGCGCGAGAAGCGCGCCTAACGATCAATTGTGCTTGCAAACTTCTGGAACGGGCAAAGAATGAGTTCAAGAGGTAGAACCCGGCCATAACCATCACTCAGGTGCTAAAACCAAACCGGTTTGCTGTTACGCCGCCGATGGATGGGAGTTTTTTTTCGAATCGAGCTAGGGGGTGGAGGCCCCCGGCTGTTCGCTACACCGGCACGCAGCGGGGCCTGCATCTTGGTATACAACGGTAGCCTGAACCAATTTTCGCTCTGCTTTTGATAGTCGTTGGACAGCAAAACATTGTTCGAGCCCCGCTCACACCATACCTCACCGCGTGGGCCATTTCTCGTCAATCCTGTCCAAAACAAACTTCGCTTTCTCGATTGCCGTGTTTAGGGCATAAGCCTTTGCCGGACTTGGCTTGTCAGAATCCAACTCGGCCAGCTTTCGAGCACACGGAATAGTTGCTGCAAAAAGAATTGCGTACTTCCGTTCTTCAGTCATTGGAATCCCCGCTTTCGAGTTTTGCGGGTAGACGTAGTAGCAACGATTGTACCCAGACAGAAGGGCGCGGACCCATCAGTCGAATGCTCGGGCCGGAAACCCATCAAAGACCACTCGCATGGTTACTTCAACGGGTTCCGGCAGTCGAATACTATTCCTAATTCACCATGCGTCAAGCAACAAAACGGCTTCAGTCCGGCTAACCTGCCACAAAATCAGCTAGAATCAAAGCCAAGCATCGAAGTGACAGTGGTGGAGTCTGAGCTTGAATCTGCACAAGATTGTCCTCCGGGAGCTTAGCGAGGGTCTTCGGAGAGACCTATGGGGAATAGGCAAAGGCCGGTTACGGTCTGCACGAACTGCGGCGCGCCCGGTTACAATATCCAACTCGCCAATGGGAGATGCGGACACATATTAAACGGAAGACGATGCGAAGGAATGAATCAGAGCGCGTTGCAGGAATGTGAGTGGGCAGAGTGCTCAACGTGCGCCGCTACAGGTTTCGAACGTAAGAGATATTGCCGTCAGTGCGGTGGTTCCGGTTGGGTATTTATGCGCCGCTAGTTGTGGTCCCGCTCCGTCCGCCCAAAGCTGGGCAGTGGTATTATGCGAGGGACACTTTAATCGGCTGCTCGTGCAGAGTTGGTCGGCGGCCCCGGTGGCAGACGGGGCTTTTCTGAGCTACAAAGTGCTACTCTTGGTGCTACGTCTCTGTGATGTCCGGTTTCATACAACATACAACACACAATTCCCACATGCCGTGGGCGGGAGCCGTGAGACTGTTTCCTGCCCCGTTCCTAGGTTGGCATTAGGGATTCCCCCAGTTGTTTCGCGGCGGCCCTGAGCCTAAAGAAACAGGAAACCACAGGCTGTGCGATTCCCCCGAGCTGGTGGGAATCGCCAGTAAGGGGATGGTTTCTCCCTCCGAGGGCCATCCCACCCCAATCGGGCTTCTGCTACAAAGTGCTACTTTGTGCTACGCCTCAGCTAATCCCGCGCAACCCCTAGATCTGGGACTCCGGTGAAGAGAAGATGAGATAAGTAGTGTAGTAAGTGGTAGTTAGATGAGGTTAGTAGTGTCCCAGAAGTGTCCCAAACCGTGGGACAGTGGGACAGCAAAATGGCACGCTTTCACCTAGCCGCGCAAGAATTCGACTTTCAAAGCAGCGGACACGGCGCTAATCACCGCGGCGATGCCGACCGACTGAGTAGTCATTATCACCGCGGCGTTGCAACCAATTAAGGAAATTATGGCGCGCCTGGAGGAGTGTGTCGTTGCTCTGGAGCAATCAAGGGTTGTCACTGAGCCCGCTTGGGATGCCGCCTACGCCACTCCCCCCTCGCTTCGTCCAACTGAATCTTGTTCGGGTCCGGCAATCCTGAGACCCGAATGCCGGCTAACTTCCTAGCATCCTTTCCGAACTGGATAAGCTCTTCCTCGCCCATTGCTTGCAAGCGTTCACGCAGTCTACGGACGTAAGTATCGTTGGACTCGAAACCAATCATGACAGGAACTCCACATTTAAGATGCGGTAGAGGAAGGGAGATGGATTATAGCGCAGCGACGATCTGGCGCGCCGTCACTAGCGCGGTTTGATCGCGTCCGTAATCCACCTGCAAATGAACACCATCTGTGCGCTCCACGATGGCGCGGATCGTTGCGTCTACAATCTCACCGACAGGGAGGCTCACCTTTACGCGGTCTCCGACCTTGAATTGCGGGGCTGGATTGCTCTTCTTCGGCGCGGCAGGATTGTACTGGCTATCGCTTCAGAAAGTATACGGGCATTAGGGATTCCCCCAGTTGTTAGATAGCGGGGCTGAAGTCTAAAAAGGGCTTGCGATGCTCTGAGACAGCCTTTGCTCTGAGACAGCCTGTGCGATTCCCCGGGCGGATGAATCGCTACGGGTTGAAGTCGCAAGGGGGATGGCTCTTCCCTCAGAGGAGCCATTCTCCTAAAGAGCCGGGATGGGCGGCTAACCCGGCTAGTCGAAAATATGCTTATTTTCGTATAAATACAAGCCGTCACGAACTGCGTCCGGAAAAGCCCGGGTCGCAGGTGTGCACCGCCTCTTCGATCCTCATCATGTCGTCGTGGAGAAAATAGAAGCCGACGCGCCATTCCTCGCTGCCTTCGCCTCGAATATGCGCACCACGGCAAAACTACCTCAGCATATGGCCGTCATCCCGCCAGCGATCCGATATGTGCACATCCTGCTGTTCGTCTGTCCCGACTGCGACCATCCCATCGCAATTAGCCATATCAGCGAAAAAAGAAACTTCGAAGACATTGACGCCGCGTCTCTTCGCATATTTTGCAGCTATTGTTACAACTTCTCGAACGTGACTGCAGTGATGGCAAAGAAACACTACGTTGAAGATTGGCCCTAGAAAGGGACAACAGGGGAATGGATTACACTAATTGGAGCGGAGCTTGCATAGCGGGTCACCTCCGCTTTGTGGGTTAGGGACGTTGTGCGGCCTTGAACCGCATGGCGTCCCGCTTCACTTCTTTAGCTTATCTATAACCTCTCCATGGGCAAGAAATGCGCAACCGTGAGAAAGTCTACGGCTTTTTGTCCTACGCGTAAGATAAACCCTGTTTTCGCGTGTATAACGTGAGCAAGTTTGAGTGTTGGATTGACGTTGGCTTTTGAGTCTGCTGCGTCTGCCAGTTCCAATAGCATGAGCAGAGAGGTGGGTAAAGCTGCGGACGACGGCCGGTTCACAAATTGCTTTTTGATGTATCGGGGTGTTCAATAACGGCAGATCGCTTCGAACTCAAGAATTCAGGTGAATGAGAATGGCAAATTGTTCGCGTCGTGAGGTGCTACGCTCGACGGGCGCGTTGGCCGCAAGCTCGCTTGCTTTTCGCACAAATTCTCTTGCCACGTTCCTGACACCCACCGGGGCGCAGGCTCCGAATCTGAAATTTCCAACTGCGGGACGGGAGCGCTTGGCGGTGGCGTCCTGGCCATTCCGCGCCGAAATCGAGAGCGCGACCAACGAATACCGCGACAAAGGCAGGCCAGGAATGGACCTGCGGGATTTTGCCGTGAAGGTGCGCGAACAATTCGGCGTGCCGGGCGTAGAACCACTGAGCGCCCACTTCCCTTCCACAGAGGAGCGCTACCTGCAGGAATTTCGCGCAGCCATTGAGAAAGCGGGAGTGCAGGTGGTGAACATTCCCGTGGACAATTCCTTCAGTTTCTACGATGCAGACAAAGCGAACCGACAAAAGGCCATTGAGCACGGCAAGAAATGGGTGGACATCGCGGTAGTGCTTGGCTCCCCGAGCGTGAGAACGTCCATCGCGGAGGCACACAACTTCAAACCGAGTCTCGATGCGACGGCGGAGAGCCTTCGTGCGCTGGTGGACTATGCGGCGGAGAAGAACATTTTAGTGAATCTTGAAAATGACGACCTGCTAAGCGAGGACGCGTTCTTTGTGGTGAAGGTGATCGAGAAAGTGAATCACCCTTACTTGCACGCCCTGCCGGATTTTTGCAACTCCATGGCCAGCGGAAACGAGCAATTTAACTATGACGCGGTAAAAACGATGTTCCAACACGCCTACAACATCTGCCACGTGAAGGATTCCGAAGTGGGCGAAGACGGCAAAGTGTTTCGCGTGGACTTGAAGAGGACGTTCGATATTCTGAATGCCAGCCATTACAAGGGTTACTGTTCCATGGAGTGGGAAGGCCCGGAGAATCCTTATGAGGGCACGAAGAGGCTGATTGCCGCGTCGTTGGAATACCTCGCGTGAGCTAATCGCTGACGGCGCTATCGCTCAAAGATGCGCCACACTGCTTGCAAAACCGGGCATCGCGGTCGTGATACTGTAGACCGCACTGAGCGCACCTGCGCGTGGCAGTGGAACCGGTAGCGCGCAAGTTCAAAAGAAACGATGCCGGTGGGGACGGCGATGATGCCGTAGCCCAGAATCATCAGTACAGAAGCAAGCAGCCTGCCAGCCACGGTGTGCGGAGAAATATCTCCGTATCCAACCGTTGTGACCGTGACCACCGCCCAATACAACCCCGCCGGGATACTCGTGAAACCATTTTTCTCGCCTCAATCTGGTACATCAGCGCGCCAACGATAATGACGATGGTAATTACAGCGAACAAAAAGACGACGATCTTGCGCGTGCTGGCGACGACGGCAATGCGCAACGCTGCTGCTTCGCCGACAAATTGGGTGGGCTTCAAGATGCGCAATACCCGGAGGAGACGAAGAGAGCGAAATACGGAAAACGAACGAGTGACGCCAAACACGAAGCTTAGGTAAACCGGACCAACCGCGAGAAAATCGACGATTCCAAAAAGGCTTCTGGCATAGCGCGCGGAGCTGCTGGCAGTCACCAGGCCAGCGGCATATTCAATGGGGAAAAGCACGGTGAAAGTCCATTCAGCGGCGCGAAAAAACGGGTCATATGCTATTTACGCTTTCCAGGAGCACGCTAAAGACACTGAGAAGAATTAGGATTAGGAGGATTACGTCGAAAAGGCTGCCGGCGAAGGTCTCATGGCCGAAGATGATTTCCTGCCAGCGGTCACGCCAAGGCGCGCGAGGGCGCTTGGCTGAGAGCGAGTCGTTCATAGCGGCGAATCCAGGTGGGGCGGAACTGGCGCAAGGATACAGCAAGCGAGCGGGAGTACCAACAACGCTGATCGGCACCAACTCTGCGGGCGGGCACGCTTGCGGGCGCTGGCGGGAGCAGATAGACTCCCCTGCTCATGGAACCGTGTCCTGGTCAGGCGCACGAGACACCGCTCAACGATCCCCGTGGAGGATTGTTGGGGTTTTGGGCTCTGATCGCCACGCAGTTCCAAGGGGCGTTCAGCGACAATGCGCTGAAATGGCTGGTTAGTTTTCTGGTGCTGGAATCGAACATTTCGCGCGAGCAACGCGATTTTCTTTTCGTTCTGGTAGTGCCACTGGTTTTTGCGGTTCCCTTCCTGGTGTTCTCCATTCCCGGCGGATACTTCGCGGATCGCTTCAGCAAACGCAGCGTCACCATCTGGACCAAGATTCTGGAACTGATCACCATGGGCGGAGCCACCTATGCCCTGTGGCAAAACCGTCTGGATCTGGCGGCGGTGGCTCTGTTTTTTGTGTGCATGCAGGGCGCGATTTTTGGCCCGTCCAAATATGGATTGCTGCCGGAGTTGCTGCCGAAAAGCAAACTGAGCTGGGGCAATGGCGTAATTGAGTTTTGGACCCTCCTGGCGGCCATTGGCGGAACGCTGGCCGGCGGATTTCTGACCCACAATTTCCACGGGCAACAGCAATGGTCGGGGATTTTCTTGATGGGGTTGTCGCTGCTGGGACTGCTCACGAGTTTGGGAATCAGCAGGGTGCCTGCTGCCGACGCCGCACGGCGTTACCAGTGGAATTGGGCCAAAGAATTTCTGGAAGAGATCCAGCGGATGAGACAGGACGCGGTCTTATGGGTCGCGGTGGTCGCCAACACGTTTTTCTGGTTCCTGGGCGCGATTTTATTGTTGAATATCGTGCTCTACGCCACGGATGTTCTGCAGGTAGACGAAGCGCGCAGCAGCTATTTGCTGGCTGCGTTGAGTCTGGGGATTGGCGTGGGGAGTTTCACCGCCGGGCACGCTTCAGGACGAAAAATTGAAATGGGGATGATTCTGCCGGGGATGACGGGAATCGTTCTGGCCACCGGCGCCTTGTTCGTCCCCGGGCTCAGCTACGGAGCCGTGATGTTGTTGCTGGTAGCCCTCGGGATGGCCGCTGGATTTTTTGTCGTGCCCATCAATGCGTTGATTCAGAACCGACCGAGACCAGAGGTGAAGGGCCGCGTGATCGGCGCCTCAAATCTTCTGTCTTTTGGAGGAATCGCGCTGCAGCCGTTGGCGCAATACGCCATGATGCGGTTAGGTCATCCCGATCCCGGCCATGTGTTCCTGATTTGCTCGCTCGCGTGCATCGCCATGGGATTCGTGCTGGCCAGGATGCTTCCCGAGTTATGGCCGAGCGCGTTGTACTGGACGAGACTGCGAGATCGGGCTAGCCTATAGATAGCCGACAGGGGCCGCCACACTGCGGTTCGGCTGAAAGAGAAAAATGGCAACTGGAAACACGTTAGCCGGATCTCGACCCGAGGTCCGGGGATTGCAGTATTGGATGGAGCGTGTCCTGAAAGAACTGGACGCGGTGCGCGAATCACCCGACCCCGATGCGGTGCATGATTTGCGCGTAGCCGTCCGCCGGTGCCGTTCCGTCGCTGCGGTAATGGAAGAAGTGGACCCCGATGCGGCTTGGCCGGACATGCGCAAACTGGGCAAAAGACTGTTCCGGCAACTCGGCGAGCTTCGCGACACCCAAGTCCTGGAAGATTGGGCCAAGAAGTTGGGTCCAGACTCCGATGCCGTCTGCGAGCGACTGCTCTCCGCCTTCTCCACGCAAGAAAAGGAATTGCAGGGCGCGGCACTGAAGGCCGTGGAGAAGTTCGACCAGAAAGCCTGGAAAAAGCTGGAACGAAAATTACATCGGCGAAGCCGGCTGGTTCCTCTCGATGGACTGGCTGCCGAGTGCCTGGCACTGGAACGGCTGGAGGCGGCCAAAGAACTGCACGTGCGCGCGCTGCGTGCAGAAAAGCCGGAGGCGTGGCACGAGCTACGCATCGGCGTAAAGCGATTCCGTTACACCGTGGAGAGCTTGCTTCCCACACGTTATGAAGACTGGGGTGAGCAATTGAAGCGCATTCAGGATTTGCTGGGGGAAGTGCACGACCTGGACGTGCTGGCGGGCAAAATCGAGGAAATTACCGGACAGATCACCGAATCACGGTCCGCGTGGACCGAGCGGATCGCTTCGCAACGGCACGAGCGCATCGAAGTCTATCGCCGTCTGGCTATCGGCGAAGGCAGTGTGTGGCAGCAATGGCGGCGCGGCCTGCCGGAGTCTAGCCGCTTGCTGGTGGCGTCGCTGGCGCGATTGCGTGCTACCGCGAAGGCCCTGGACGGGAATACTCCACGCACCACCCTGGTGTCACGACTGTCGACGCGCCTGTTCGATTCCCTGGGGAGGTTGCGCGTCGATCCAAAGCTGCCGAATAAAGATCTGCGAAGAATCATGTTGGCCGCGGCGCGGCTGCACGGAATTGGAGCGGGACTGGACCCCGAGTCGCCACAGAAAGCGGCGAGAAAATATCTGAGGAGTATGGCGCTACCACCCGGATGGACGGAATCGGAATGGGACATCATGGTGAATGTGGTGCGCTACCATCGCGGTGCGCTGCCCGACGCGAACAGCAAGTCGTTCAACCGCTTCCAGCCCGATGAGCAGAAAATAATTTCAATGCTCGCCGGAGTGCTGCGCCTGGCCCGGGTTCTTTGCAAGTGCGGGGTTTTGTCGGCAAAAGGATTAGTGGTAGAAAAATCGGTGGATGCGCTTATCGTGCGCGTACCCGGGCTGGAAGAAAGCGAGCAGAATGCTGCGCGGCTGGCCGCCGGCAAGTATCTGCTGGAGAACAGCGTGGGCCTGCCGGTGATTATCAAGTCCGCGCCAGTGCTCGCGAACCTAGTGCAGCTTCCCCGAAAAGAAGCGCCGCCACAGCCGAGCGCAGCCGCGTCCGACTAGCCAACGATCTCAGGGAAATCCGGGGTAGCGCCGGCATCTCTCGCCGGCTTCGACTTATTCTTCAGAAAGCCGGCTGGAAGCTGGCGCTACCAGTGGGTCATTGCGAACATTCTTAATAGGTTATTTCCCTGCCTTGCGCAGCAACTTGGCTGTAGCCAGCCATACAAGTTCCCCGCTGGGGGGCACGATCCGTTTTAGCTCCACGAAAGCCACCCCTGCTTTTTTCAGTGAAGAAATATGGTGCTTGGTGCCAATGGCCGTGGCTAGCAGATCGTCGAGATGCGGAGCGTGGCCGAATACAAAAATCGAAGAAAGGTCCTTATCTTTGGCGAACTCGCGAAAAAGCTGCAACGGTTCCGCGCCGGGCAAAAGCAAATCGGACTTACGAATTTTGGCTTTCGAATATTCCAAAGCTTCGGCGAAGATTTCGGCAGTCTGCACCGCGCGTAAATAGGGGCTGGACAGAATTAAGTCCGGCACGGAGGCAACTTCGGCTACACCCTTGGCCACTTGCCGCGACTTTTCCATGCCCTCATCGGTCAAAAAGCGCTCGGGATCTGCGGGACACTTGGGGTCCTCGCGATCAATGGCAATCCCGTGGCGCACGATGTACAACTCCATGAGCAAAGCTCCTCCTTGGCACCATCCTACAAGAGTACAGATGTATATCGGGTAACAAGAGTTTCGCCGTTGTGTATCAGTAAGAGCCGGCCAACTAGCAGCCGAACCGCGGCTACTCCTGCGCCGGAGGACGGAAAAAGAGTTGCAGGTGAAATTCCTTTTCGAACAGATTGGCACTCCGTTCAGCGTCTCGGAGATCTTCCGTGATATCGCCACGAGCCTCGACCTGAAACGTAACCCCGCCTTTCTGGAACGAGGCGTGCAAATCGAGAATGCGCTGACGGTGGGAATGGTCGAGGCCCTCGGCGATGCGCAGAAAAGAAGCCAGGCGGCGAGCGACGCGTTTGTCGTTGTTGCTCAAACTCGAATAGGCGGGATGGTGGCTGGCGGGTTCCGATTTCCGGTTGTGGTAACGAACGATGGCGGCCACGATGCTGCGATCTCGTCCATGCAACCCGGGGATGTCGCCATTCAGTGCGAGATATTCGCCGTGCTTGTGATGACCGCGATGACTGACGCGATGGCCCAGATCGTGGAGAAGCGCGGCGGCTTCCAATTGCACGCGAGCCTGAACGGGTAAGTGATGCAAGGGTTGCAGATGGTCAAACAGCATGATGCTCAGTTCGCGGACATGCTCGGCGTGGCGTTGGTCAAAATCCAGACGGCGGCCGAAGCTGCGGGTGGCTACGAGAAGCTGACGGGCGTCGGCGTTGTAGCGGTGCGGCTCTTTGCGGGAAAAAGCGTCGCGGGCGATTTCGCTCAACAGGCCTTCGCGCAAGCCAACGCTGGGAATGGCAAAGGTATGAATGTTCAGATAGCGGCCAAGGGTCACGAAGATGAGGGCCGCGACGGCCATGACGTCGGCGCGATCGCGACGCACGCCGTAGGCTTTCATGCGCGACGTCACGTCGCGTTTTAGAATGTCTGGTAGACGTTCGCGCAGCAGGGAGACCTCGAGAGTCGGCAAACCGTCCTGGCGTGGGCCGGGAGCCACATTGGCGAGAGTTTCCGCATTTCCGCCAAGAGCCACGGCGACGCGGTCCGCGAGATTGGGACGGCTCGGAAGACGTGATTCCAGCAGCGCGCGTACGTAGCGGCGCACCTGCTCGGCCTGAACCGGGCGAATCACGCCGGGAATGTTGAGTGTGCTCATGAGTCGCACAGTGCCAAGAGGAATCTGGGCGGCCTGCGAGAGCGCGTGATCGCGAAGAATGCTGAGCTCCAAACTGCCACCACCAAGATCGACGATGCAGCCAGCTTGCACTTCGGGACCGAGCGCAGCGAAGACCGCCTCACGGCCAAGGCGCGATTCTTCTTTGGCACTAATCACTTCGAGGTTCAAGCCAGTAGCTTGTTTGACGCCCCGGATTAGTGCGTCGCGGTTCTGCGCCTCGCGCGTGGCGCTGGTAGCCACCGCACGGTATTTGGTGACGTCGAACTCCTCCATGATTTCATGGAGGTGCCGAAACGCCTTCACGCCTTTTTTAAGGATCTCCTCACTGAAGCGATGGCGGACAAACACCCCTTCGCCCAAGCGCAGCGGGTAACGTTCGGTGATAAGCGGTTCAATGTCCAGACCGGAATAGGCACGCGCTACGGACAAGCGCACTGCATTGGAGCCGGCATCGATGGCGGCGATATGGACAGGCTCGGGCATGCCGGGTTATCGCCAGAGATGCGCGAGAGCGGAAGAAGGAGTGTACTTGGTGGGGCGAATCCCAAGATGCTCGCCAATGCGCTGGCGCAGTTGCTTGTTGACCGTGGAGACGCTGGCTTCGCCGTCCAGTTCGATAAACGCGTTGCGTTTGGCCATAAGCTCAAACTCGCGCTTGATCATCGTCTGGTAACGCACAAAGGACCAATAGAGATCATGAGAGAGAGACATGTCGCGACCAGCTTCCCAATAACTGATGGCCTGAGCTTTCTTGAACTCGCGGGCGAAGGCGGTTTCCGGCCTGACATTCAACCAAAACGTGAGATTCGGGCGTAGCGCCATGGCGTACAGTCCGGTAAGGTAATCGCGGTTAATGCCGCGAACAACGCTGCGCGCGATCAGCGTGAAGATGAAGCGATCCGCAAGGACGATGGCGCCGGCGCGAAGAGCTGGAACGATGCGGTGCTCCAGTTGGTCAAAGAAATCGGTGGAATACATGAGCGCGAGCGTCAGGCGGGTCACCGCATTTTTGGCCAGCAGTTCGTCGATATCGCGGCCCACGAGATTAGAGCGGCGCAAACCGCTGGTCTGCACGGCGAAGCCTTCGGATTCCAGCCACTCTTGCAGCAGGGCAATCTGCGTCGAGCGGCCGGAACCATCCAGACCCTCAATCACAATCAAGTTGCCGTGAAGTTCCGATGGATCGAGGCCGACCAGGTGTTCGCCAAAGAAAAGCTGGGAATCTTGCGCATCGCTTGGCAAAGGCTGCTTAACAGCGGGAATCTCCGTTGTGGGCACCGGTCTTTCTTTATCCTGATCGGGCATCACTCCACCACATCCGCGCGGGGCGCGAAACGCTTCAGATCGATTTTTGAAGCGACGATGTCGCGCATCTGTTTTTGCAATTTATTTACGGGAAGGGTGCCGTCGAGGACCACGAAATTATCGCTGTCGACCATTTTGTCGTACTCCTCGAGGATGCGCGCCTGGAAAAGCTTAAAGCTTTCCGCGCGATCATAGGACAAGCCCAAATCCATGCCCGCTTCGTAGTATTTCAGTTTCGGGCGGCCGCTGAGAATGCGGTCCACGGCGACGTCGAGCGGCGCGCGAAAATAGAAAACAATGTCCGGGATGGGCGCAAAACGATAAAGATTGCGAAGCCAGCGATGCGAACAGCCACGCGCCGCATCGCGGGCAAACGCGGTGTAAATGTACCGGTCCGCCAGCACTAGATAATCGCCCTGAAGCAGCGGCATGATCTGGCGTTCGCAGCGATCCGCAAAATCCGCGGCGTGAAGGAGAGAGAATGTCGTGGGCGTCAGCAACCGTTTTTGCTTGCCGCGGCGGGTTGCCGACTTCACCAGCGGCGACGAATTCCATTCGGTGAAGTGCAGGCGGTAGCCGCCAATTTCCAGCCAGCGCTTCAGCAGATAAAGCTGTGTGCTCTTGCCCGAACCGTCGGTGCCCTCCACCACAATGAGCGCACCCGGATAGGCCCGGCTGGGTACCGGACGCCCCGGCTGCGGCAGTGTGGTTTTCGAAGCTTCGGACCGAGAAGGCCTAGGTGTGATTTCTTGGTTGTCCATCGCACCGCTAAGCGGCTGCCCCTCAAAGTTTTGAGCGTAATCGGTCATTGTTACGGAAACATTACAACACACCCCGGACCACGAGGCAAAAAGAGCGGTCATGCGCCGTGTTAACTAGAAGAACGTAAGTTTGACGGTTAGGAATTTCTTAGGATTCTTGCGAAAATCGGCGATCAAACTGCGCATATCGCTGCTCAGATCGGTGATATTGTCGTAAAGCTGTGGGTCGTTGAACATTTTCCCCACGGTGTTGTTGTTCTTGTTCATCTTGGCCGTGGCTTCGGAGAGATTGCTGCTGGTATCGCGGAGCTTGTTGTACAGAGTTTCGTCGGTGGCCAGTTTACCCAGGGTGCCTTTGCCGGCGCGTACGTCGCTGAGGACGGCGTTGCCATTGGTCAGCGCTTGCTTCGCTTGATCGTACAAACTGGGATCGTAAAGCAGCTTGCCCAACGTACCCTTCTGAGCGCGAATATCGCCGAGCATGGTGTTGACCTGGTCGAGAGTGTTGTCCACTTTATTGGCCATCTCGTCTTTCATAACCAGTCGGCCAAGGGTGCCCTGGCCGGACTGCACCGTGGAGGCAATCTGGTCGCCCTTTGCAAGGATACTGTTTAGGCGACGGTAGGCTTGATCGTCGGTCAGCAATTTGCCGATGGTGCCCTTGCCGTCCTTCACGTCGGCCACAATGTCCTGGATCTGTTCGCTGAGCGCCTTCAAATTCGCAAGCACGTCCGCGCTACGTTCCACCACTTCCTTAATGGCCTTCTCTTCGCCACCGGGCACGCTCTGTCCATCCTTCAGGGGCACTCCCGTGTAACCACGCTGAATATTCACGTAGCGATTCCCGAGAAGTCCTTCCGTGACGAGCGTAGCGACCGAGTCCGTCAGAATGTCGTTCTGAAACCTGCGATCGAGCCGCATACCCACTTCGATATTGTGCATCTTATCTGGCGGCTTACCGTGCTCGCGCGGCACCAACGTAATGCGATCGACATTTCCGATTTCGACGCCATCGAGCCGAACGGGTGCTCCGGTGGCGAGGCCGGAAACTTCAGGCAGGAAGGTATTCAGCTGATACTTGGGGCCCCACACACCCTGTCCCGTAACGTAGAAGATGGCGACGGCGAGGATCAACAATCCCACCAGCACGAACAGCCCCACGCGCAATTCCGACCATGTCAATTGTTTGCTGCGCGGCATTCGTCGATTCCTCCGAAAGGGCCAACCCAAGCCTGCGCACCACTATACAAGGTTTCAAATCAAAAACCGTTGCAAATACGGGTCGGTGGACTTCAAAAGGTCTTCGGGGCTGCCTTCGAAATAAATGCGCCCGTCGCGGAGCACCAAAAACCGGGTGATCGGCTGACGGCCGTGATTTTCCGAAGGACCGCGACGTACCGTACGCGTCTTCGAATCGAAATGAAAATTCGCCAGTGCAAAACCGTCCTGCAAGCGGTGCGTAGCCATCAACGCGGTCACGCCGTAAACGTCGCGCAGACGCAAAATCAAAGTGATGATGGTCTGCGAGGTAATGGGATCCAAACCCGCGGTCGGCGAATCGTAAAGAACGATGGGCGGGCGGGTGATCAGCGCACGAGCAATCGAGACGCGGCGGCGCATACCCCCAGAGAGCTCGGCGGGCAACATGTCGATCGTGTGCTCCAGCTCCACAAAGCGTAAAACCTCTTCCACCTGCGGCTTTATCTCGTCTTCGTCCGCACCGTCCTCGATCAGCCGATACGAGACGTTTTCGCCAACGGTGAGCGAATCGAATAGCGCGCCTTCCTGAAATACGAAGCCAATCTGGCGTCGAAATTCCAGCAGTTCGCGTTCGGACTGGTTGGTTACATCGTGACCCAACACGTGAACGCTGCCACGATCGGGGAAAAGCAGGCCGGCGGCCATTTTCAAAGCGAGCGTCTTCCCGCTGCCGGTTTCTCCCAGGAGTACCGCGGTTTCCCCGGGCTGCGCGGCGAAGGATAATCCGCGCAGGACCGGCCCCTCGTCGAAACCCAGCCACACATCCTGAAACTGCAAAGCCGGAGCACTTGCCGATGGAGTTGCAGCGTTGGAGGATGTCAGAGGTAAGTCCATGTGCGTCAGAGTTTGTCAGCCAGGTACAACGCCAGCTTTGTAATGAAGGTGTCGGCAATGATGATCATAACCGAAGAAATCACCACCGACTGCGTCGTGGCGCGGCCCACGCCCTGTGTACCGCCGCGGACATTCAGTCCTTGATAGCAACCCACGGTGGCAAGGATAAACGCAAATACCAGGCACTTCGCGAAACCTTGCATCAAGTCGGAAAACTCAAGAATGGCAATCGCCCGTTGCCAGAACGTGGTGGCGCTCAGTCGCAGGGAAAACACGCTGGCGACCATGCCGCCAAGGAGACCGACGAAAACGGAAATGGTGGTGAGCAGCGGGACGGTGATGAGAGCTGCAAGGACCCGGGGAGAAATTAGTTTGCGGTTGGGGTCCGTACCCATCGCGCGCATAGCGTCCACCTGTTCGGTGACCAGCATGGAGCCTAGTTCCGACGCTATGCCGGAAGAGCAGCGGCCGGCCACAAGCAGGCCGGTGATCGTCGGCCCAAGTTCGCGTACCAAGGCAAGGGAGACGATATCGCCAGTGAGCGAGACCTGCCCGAAACGCTGGAATTGCGAACCCGTTTGTAACACCATTACGGCGCCGATGAAAAAGCCCGAGAGCAGCACGATCGGAAGCGAGCCTACGCCGATATCGTCCATCTGGTCCAGAGTGTCCTGGCCATAACGGGGCTTGCTGAGCAGGTTGGTCAAGGAATTAACCGACAGCCGGGTATATTCTTGAACCCGCAGAACAAACTGTTTGCCTGCCTCTGCGAGAACTTCTGCTACCCGAGGGCTCTCGGGAGCGGAGGAACCTGGCTGGGAGACCTGGAGAGGGGTTTCGGCCACAGGGATCTCGCGAAAAAAACCTCGCGAGAAGCGTAACTGGAGCGGGAAAAAGCGTCAAGGCACTGAGGAGTCCGGCTCGCGAAACGGCGTGTCAATTTTTCGAGAACAGCGCACGGAGCTGCTGCAGGTCAGTGGGCGCAACGTCGGACACAGCGATGTAGGTGAAGCCGTCCTGCTGCCAAAACAGCCAGTGATAGCCGTAGCGCTCGCCGGAACCAGGCGCTTGCGCCGCCCGGGAAGGCTCCGTGACGAATACATTGATGACGTGTTTGCGTCGCCCGTAAACCAGCGCAGCGGCGGTACGGCCTGAGAGAACGTCGAGGCGTCCGCCAAGCAACGGAAAGCCATCGATCGCAAAATCTCGTACCGGGGGTGCGAAATCGATCTTGCCATCGAACCACGGTTTCACCGTGTGCTGGTCGGTGGACTGCACGTCCGTGAGATGGCCGGGCTGGAGCGAACGCAAATGCGCATCAACAGCTGCCACGGCGAAAGCATCGGCGTTACTTCGCATGGGAAGAAGCTGGTGGCCGAGAAGGGCTGCGAGGAGCAGCGCGGCGGCGCTCGCTCCCCAGCGCACAACGGAGGAAAACAGAGACCGCGCCTGAAATTCTGCCGGCAACTTGGGACGAACGCTGCTGCACAATTGAGCAGAAGCCGGTTCGTAGAGTTGAGCCCCGGCGAGAGCCTGACGCAAGGACTGCTCAGAGGACAGCGCCGAGGAACACTCCGCGCAGGATTGCAAATGGCGCTCGAAGCTGGCGACTCCCGCGGCGTCCAATTCGCCATCCAAATAAGCATGAAGATGGATCCCGGTCAGTTCACAATGTTCGCTGGGCGCGGAGCAACTACATTGGATCAGGAAAGACGTGGAACCGCTATCGGTAAGCACTCCCATCGTCGTCTTCGCGCACATTCCGATTTGGTCGGTTTATCCGCAATGGGGTTGGGGAACCGACGATAGCGCGCAGGCGCTCGCGGTGCTGAAGCGCTTCGGCTCGGTGACCGTGCTGAACGGGCACATTCACCAGACCATGCAAAAAGTGGAAGGCTCGGTCACATTCCACACTGCCGCTTCGACAGCGTTTCCTCAACCTCAACCAGGCCAAGCGGACTCACCGGGCCCGATGAAGGTACCGGCAGAGGAATTGCGTGGGTTGCTGGGCATCACCGACGTGCACTTCGTGCGCGGTCAGGGGGCGCTCGCGATCGTGGACCAGCGGCTGATGTGAACGCTGCTCGTTCTCCTCGATGATTTTTCAGTCCATCTGGTAGCGCCGGCATCCTGCCGGCTCCGGGAACGCAGAGACCGCAGATAGGGCGGAGGCACGCTGAGAAGTAAGAAAGACGGATGCACCGCTGAAGACGCCGAGCACAGACATGGCAAATGGCGTGAGATTGCGCAGGTAGCTGGCAGGATGCCGGCGCTACCAGCCGGTTGAAAATCACACAGGAGAAACGGAGATGCGAGTGCTGCAGAGGGTGGCTTTGGGAATTTTAGTGCTGAGTGCGGGGGCTTTGGTTGGCGCCACAAGCCAGGTCGTGTTGCACGCGGGGAAAGCCTCGGCGAGGTCGGTGGAGGTGAAGATCGACAATTTCACCTTCGCGCCCCCCACATTGACGATCGCCTCAGGCACAACCGTGAAGTGGGTGAATCGCGACGACATCCCGCACACGGTAGTAAGCGAGGACAAGAACACGTTCAAGTCGAAGGCGCTGGATACGGACGATTCGTTCTCGTACACGTTCACCAAGTCGGGAACGTACACCTACTTCTGCTCCATCCATCCGAAGATGGTGGCGAAAGTCGTGGTGCAGTAGATGCCTCCGATCACCAGCCACTTTGAATTTGCGAGCTGCGCTGCTCGCTAAACACGCTCAAGACATCGCGCTCATTCACTTCCCGATTGCGCTGTTTATCGTGGCCGTGGCCTTCGACGGACTGGCCGCGCGCACGAAGAAGATGGCGTTCGCCACTGCCGTGTACTTCAACCTGACCGCCGCCGTGTTGGCGCTCGCACCGGCTTTGCTCACCGGAGTGCTGGCGTGGCAATTCCAGCTCGAAGGCCAGCGGCTCAGAGGCATCCTGCTCTACCACGTGCTGGCCGCTCCGGCTCTTCCCTGCGGATTCTATGGTCCTGGTGGATTCATTTCATTGTCCGCCGCCGAGCACTCAGCTCTCCACCCATATGGCGCTTTCCGATCGAATGGGCCGTCGTAGCTCTCATCATGCTGACCGGGCACCTCGGCGGCTTCCTGAGCGGAGTAAACGGCTAGCGAAACACTCCCACTAACGCTGCCGCTAGACCGAAGTGGAGGTGGTGCTACACTTAATAGTTTATGCTGCACTTCTATACCGCGGGTGAGTCGCACGGGCAGGCGCTGTTGGCCTTTGTGTCGGGATTGCCCGCGGGATTGCCCGTCGATATCGACGCAATCAACCATGAATTGCACCGGCGGCAACTCGGCTACGGCCGTGGGGGACGACAGAAAATCGAGAAGGATCGCGCAGACATTTTTGCTGGGGTGCGCCACGGGCAAACGATCGGAGCGCCCGTCGCGCTGCGGATTGAGAATCGCGACTGGGCCAACTGGGAAAAGATACTCCCGGTGGAGGCGTCGACGGCTCCAGAAACTACTTCGAAGCAACTAATTGCGCCGCGCCCCGGACACGCGGACTTGGCCGGTTCGCAGAAATTCAATTTTCATGATGCCCGCTACATTCTAGAACGGGCCTCCGCCCGAGAAACGGCCGCGCGAGTCGCGGCGGGCAGTTTCGCTCGGCAGTTGCTGGCGCAATTTGGCGTGGAAATTGCCAGTCACGCGATTCAAGTGGGGCATGTGCAATTGGATCGCACTGCACGCTGGCAGGAGATCAAGGCCGTCTGCAGCGATCTGGAGTCGCCGCTGCGCTGCGTGGATGCGCAAATCCAGGAAAGAATGAAGGCGGAGGTAGATGCCGCGCTGAAGGCGGGCGATACCGTCGGTGGCGTATTCGAAATTGTGGCGCACGGAGTGCCCGTGGGGTTAGGTTCGCACGCGCAATGGGATGAAAAGCTGGACGGCCGGCTGGCGCAATCGTTGATGAGCGTACAAGCCGTAAAAGCTGTGGAGATTGGTTCGGGCATTCATGCCGCGGGTTCGTACGGCAGCGAAGTGCAGGACGAAATTTCCTACGACAAGGTCGCTCGCAGGTTCAAACGAAGCAGCAACCGCGCCGGCGGCTTAGAAGGCGGCATAACAAATGGCGAAGATATCGTGATTCGCGGGTTCCTGAAGCCCATTTCGACGCTCCGGAAATCATTAGGCACTGCCGATATGGTCACCAAAGAGCCGGTGCAGGCCGCTTACGAGCGATCCGACTGGTGCGTGGTACCCGCCGGGGGTGTTGCCGGAGAGGCCATGGTAGCACTTGTGCTCGCGGATGCTTTTCTGCAAAAATTTGGAGGAGATTCGCTCACCGAAACGCGGCGGAATTTCGAAAGCTATGGCCGACAAATCGAAGAGTTCTGAACCCACTACCGCAGTGAAGGCACCGGAGAAGCCCGAGGCGCCCCCGCGGAAGATCTATCCGATCGTAAAGTACGGCGACCCCGTGCTGGAGAAGCCGGCCGCCACCATTAAGAAATTCGATAAAGAGCTGGAAGAATTAGCCGAGGACATGTTCGCCTCGATGTACGCGGCGAACGGCGTGGGGCTGGCGGCGCCGCAAGTTGGCAAGGGCCTGCGGCTGGCTGTCGTGGACGTTTCAAACGGCAAGAATCCGGAAGCGAAAATTGTCTTGATCAATCCTGATATCATCCACGCCGAAGGCGAAGTGCGCGAGGAAGAGGGCTGCCTTTCCATTCCGGGGTTCCGCGGCTATGTGGTGCGGCCACAGTTTGTGACCGTCAAAGCGCAGAACCTTAAAGGCGAGCCGTTCGAAATACGCGGAGAGAATCTGCTGGCCCGCGCGTTCTGCCACGAGATTGACCATTTAAACGGCGTGCTGTTTCTGCAGCATTTGAGCATGCTCAAGCGCGACCTGATCAAACGCAAGATCAAGAAGCTCCGGAAAGAAGGCGAGTGGTAAAAGCGGCGAGTGCGCCGGCGGTGTTAGGGGTGAACCGCTTGCGGCTGGTGTTTTGCGGTACGCCCCAGTTTGCGGTTCCTTCCCTCAAAAAGCTGCTCACTTTACCGGAATTCGAGATTCTCGGTATATTTACGCAACCTGACCGTCCCAAGGGTCGCGGCAACGAAGTGTCGTTCTCTCCGGTGAAAGAGCAAGCCTTAGCCGCGAACGTGCCGGTCCATCAACCCGAAAAAATCGGCGCACCAGAAATCGAGCAACAACTGCGCACGCTGGCCCCCGACGCTATCGTGATTATTGCTTATGGTCAGATCATTCCGGCTCGGCTCCTGGCAATTCCCCGGCTGGGCTGGATCAACTTGCATGCTTCCCTGCTGCCAAAATATCGCGGCGCTGCCCCTATTCAGTGGGCGATTGCGAACGGCGAAGCGGCGACCGGCAACACCAGCATGCGCATCGATGCCGGAATGGATACGGGCGAGACGCTCATGCAGCAGGAGATGCCGATCGGGCCGGACGAAACCGCGCCCCAACTTGCCCAACGCCTAGCTGAAGCGGGCGCGGGCCTAATGATCGAGACCTTGCGCGGCTTGCAGCCGGGGACGCTGAAGGCTCGGCCGCAGGATGCCAGCGCTGCCAGCTATGCACCGATGCTGAAGCGCGAAGACGGACGGATTGATTGGAGCATGCCCGCCGTGGAAATCTACAATCGTATGCGCGGCTTCACGCCGTGGCCCGGCGCGTTCACCGAATTCCGCGGCCAAACCTGCCACATTGTGGGGCACCCGCTTGCAAAGGAAGTTTGCGCGCACACGCCCGGTTCACTATTGCCACAAGGCGGCAAATTGCTGGTGGCGTGCGGCGCAGCAACCGTAATGGAGCTAACCAACGTCAAAGTAGAAGGACGCAAGCAAATTTCAGCGGCAGAATTCGCGCAAGGGGCTCGTTTACATCCCGGAGAACGTTTCGGAAGCGCTGATTTGCACAACCCATCTTGCTAAGGCATACTCGCGTATTCGTCACCTTTGGCCCCACGTAGCGTGGTTCAGGGAGCAAAAATCGCATGAAAAGTAAGCGGCACGAGCGAGCGCATCTGGGAGTTTCTCTACGTGTTTGGGGGCGATTGCGGTGTGGGGCTTCGTTGGTTCTTGCTGCGCAACTTGTCGCTTTTCCGATGGCAACGTTCCCGGCCGCTGCCGACAAACCCGCTGGCGGTGCGGCTCCGGATTCCGTGCTCACCACGATGAAAACGGAGTTGATCCGCGCCAAAGAGAGTCTGGCGAAGAGTGATCCGGCTCCGTACTACTTAAGCTATACCGTGTACGACCAGGACCAGATTGTGATCGCCGGCGCCTACGGCGGAATTTTGTCGAATTCCACGGCCCGGCGGCGTTCCGCGGACGTGACCATGCGCGTGGGTACTCCGCAACTCGACAATACCCACGGCCAAAGCCGTTCGAGCGGCATGACTTCAGGCTCTCTGCCCCTCAATGACGATCCGGACGCGGAGGCGCGCGAATTGTGGGAACTCACTGACCGCGCTTACAAGCGTGCGGCGCCCGCCTACCTGAACGTGAAGACCAATACTGCGGTGCAGGCGGAAGAAGAGGACAAGTCCCCGGACTTTTCTAAAGACGCGCCGCAAGTGCATATGGACGCGAAGCTGAAAGAGCCTCCGTTTGATCGCGCCGCGTGGGAGAGCGAAGTTCGCCGGCTTTCCGGTGCGTTTCGCAATTATGCCGACGTGTATTACTCCACGGTGGTGCTCCAGGTTTCCACTTCGAATTCGCGCATGGTCAACAGCGAGGGTACGGAACTGGCGATGCCCAGCGCCACCGCGCGTTTGGTGATCGAGGCACAAACGCGCGCCGACGATGGGATGGATTTGCTGCGCGTGGAAACGTTTCAAGCGCCCGCAGCAAGTGGCTTGCCTGTGGAGAAGGAACTAACCGCCAAAATCGTGAAAATGGCCGCGGATTTGACGGCACTTCGCAATGCTCCCGTGGCTGAGCCGTATGACGGACCGGCCCTGCTGAGCGGACGCGCCGCCGCCGTGTTTTTTCACGAGGTGCTGGGCCACCGACTAGAGGGTCACCGGCAGCGCGACGAAGATGAAGGGCAAACATTCACCAAGAAGGTAGGGCAGGAAGTGCTGCCATCGTTTCTTAGCGTTGTGGATGACCCGACCCTCAAGGAAATCGACGGGGTGAAACTTGCCGGAACTTACTCGTTCGACAACGAAGGAGTGCCTGCAAAACGCGTAGAGGTAATTCAGAACGGCGTACTGCAGGGCTTCCTCATGTCGCGCATGCCCATCACCAACTTCGACCAGTCCAACGGCCACGGGCGGAATCAACCAGGTTCGATGCCCACCGGAAGGCAGGGCAACCTCATCGTCTCGTCCACGCAATCGGTGCCGGAAGCGGAGATGCGGCAGAAGCTGATTGATGAAGTGAAAAAAGAGGGCAAACCTTACGGGCTTTACTTCGACGACATCCAGGGAGGGTTTACGCTGACGACTCGTTCGCTGCCGCAAGCTTTCCAGGTTTTGCCGGTGATTGTTTATAAAGTGTATCCCGACGGCCGGCCCGATGAACTGGTGCGCGGCGTGGACATCGTGGGCACACCGCTGGCGGCATTGACGCGCATTGTAACTACCGGCGACAAGCAGCACGTCTTTAACGGCGTATGCGGAGCGGAGAGCGGCTATGTGCCCGTCTCCGCGGTTGCGCCGGCGATGCTCTTCAGCGAATTGGAAGTGCAAAAACGTGCGCACGGGCACGACCGCCCACCGATCTTGCCACCGCCAGGATTGGAAAACACGCCGCCAACAAAGAGCCCTGCGAAGTCGGCGGAGGTGACCAAGTGAAATTCACTTGCGCCTGCCCTTCCCTGATGCTTACGGCCGTCCTACTGACGGGTGGCGCTTGCATGGCGCGGACGGATGCTTCCGACGGAAATGCCTCCGATACGCCGATGGATGCAGCGCGTGTGGCGGCCAAAGGCGACGCGCTCCTCGAAGCGCTGCTAACGGAATTGGACCGTTCCAAATCGCAGTTGAAGATGGAGCGGGTACAGGCTCCCTACTACATCGAGTACCGCGTCAACGACGTGGACAACTACAGCGCGGAAGCAGCCTTTGGGGCCATTCGCGAGAGCGATCGCTCCCATTTTCGATTCTTGCGCGTGGTGGTGCGCATTGGCGACTACAAGCAGGACAGCTTCTATGGCCAGGGAACCGGCAGCGGCTCCATCCTACCACTCGATAACGATGAGATTGCGATTCGGCGCCAGATTTGGCTGCTCACCGACGAGGCCTACAAAAAAGCGGCGGATGCGTATGCCGAAAAGTTATCCGCGCTCAAGCAATTCAACCCAGACACGAATCCGGTGGATGACTTTGCCCACGCCCCGATTGTGTCGGACGTCGGCGAAACGGTCTCGCTCAAGCTGGACCAGAACAGCTGGGATAAAACCCTGCAAGACGTCACCAATCTCTACCGGCAGTATCCTCAGATTCAGTCCGTGGACGCGTCCGCGCAATTCTCTGCCGTCAACGAATACTTTATAAATTCCGAAGGCACGATTGTCCGGCAGGGACGTTCCACCGCAACCGTCACTGTCTCCGGCACCACACAGGCGGCCGATGGAATGCGACTCGGCCGCAGCCCCTATTGGACCGAGGATCGGCCGGACGATCTGCCGACCCGCGACGAATTGATGAAGGAATCCACAAAGATGCTGGACACGCTGCAGGCGCTAGTTCAGGCTCCCATCGTCGAAGAATCCTACCGAGGACCCGTGCTGTTCTCCCCAGACGCCGCCGATGACATCATGGCCGGACTGATTGGCGGAAACGTTTTGGGGCGGAAGCCGCAACTGGGCAGGCCCAATCGAACCACCGGAGCGTTTGCGACCAGCTACAAGACTCGGGTGCTTCCGAAGTTCGTGACGGCCATTGACGACCCGACGATGAAAAAATTCGACGGCAAGACACTTCTGGGCAGCTACGACGTGGATAGCGAGGGCGTGAAGGCACAACCGGTCACTGTAGTCGACAAAGGAATGTTGGTGAATTATCTGGTGGGCCGCCAGCCGCTGCGCGATTTTCCAAATTCGAATGGGCACGGACGGGCCACGCCCGGAGGCATACCGGTACCGAGCCTGGGGGTCCTGTTATTCAAGAGTGCCGAGCCAGAGACCGCGAAAGAACTCCAGGAGAAGTTACGGCAGATGGCTTCCGACGAAGGGCAGCCCTACGGCTACCGCGTGGAAACGCTCGGGCCGGGCAATTCGCCGCGCCTGCTTTATCGCGTGTACGTCAAGGACGGTCACGAAGAGCTGGTGCGTGGAGCGGTGTTCAATGAACTGGACGTGCGCTCGCTCCGCAATGACTTATCCGCGATGGGTGACGACCCCCTGGTCAGCAATCGTATGGGCGGATTGCCGCAAACGATTATTTGCCCTTCCCTTTTGTTTGATGAGTTGGAAGTGAAACGCGCGGACACCACCAAGGAAAAATTGCCGGAGTATCCCGCACCGGCGCTGAGCAAGTAAGCCAGTTCGGCAGCGTGAGAACCAATCACACAAAAAGGGATTGACCCGGTAAGGTGGGAGTCCGAAAGTAGTCATATGACGCTACGGGAGCGAGTCGAATGGGCGAGCCGGGTTGCCTTTCTGATTTTTATTCTCGCTTCTGCGGCCTTCCTCAGCGCCATCACCGCCATGCGCATCGCCATTCACGGCCGCGAAACCACCATGCCCAATCTGGTGGGGAAAGATGTCGCCGAAGCGAGCAAGGCACTGCGCTCCAAGGGATTGCTCTTACGCGTGGCCGACCGCGTTTACAGCGACGTCCCCATCAACCAGGTCATCCGCCAGACACCGCCTCCGGGAATGCTGATGAAAGTTTCGCAGCAGGCCCACGTGGTGCTCAGCCTCGGTCAGCGGGAGTTACAGATTCCGCCGCTGGAAGGCAATTCCTTGCGCGTTTCGCGCATTGAGCTCCTGAGAGCCGGGCTGCAAGTGGGTGAGGTGTCCTCCGTGACACTGCCGGACTACGCTACGGATCTCGTGCTGCAGCAGAATCCCAAGCCTGGGCACGGTGCGGCTACTCCCCGCGTGGATATGCTGGTTTCTGCGGGGCCGAGGGAGCAAAGCTTCGTGATGCCGTACTTTCTGGGATTGAACGAGCTAGACGTGCAGCACCGCCTCGACCAAGCCAGCTTGCATCGCAAGATCAACTATGTGGCCGCTCCTCAATGGCCGCATGGCACCGTCATCGACCAGAGCCCTCTCGCCGGCACCCGCATCACCACCAGCACAGAAGTGGAATTGACGATTGCCAACTAAGCGGTGCCTTCCGGATCACTGTTTCCATTGCCAACGGGACAGAAAGAATCAGCAACAATCCCCGGATTTCCTCGCAGGCATTGTCGCTTTTCAGGCATAGCAAAATGGACGGCGACTAATGAGCTACTTGCTTTTTGTGCAGGTCGGTGCAGATAGCCACGGCCGTATTGGGATCCACGGCGCTATCTCCACCCTCGATGTGACGGATGATGCCATCTTTGTCGATGACAATGTTGGCGCGCAAGGCCCACTGGTAAGAATCGCCTTTTACATCGTAGTTTTTGAGAATCCCATATTCGGTTAGCATCTTGCGGTTCATGTCGCTGAGGAGCGGATACTTAATACCAATCTGCTTGGCGAAGGCCGCGTTGGCGGCGGGGCTATCCATACTCACGCCAAACACTTCCGTGTCGTTCGCATCGATCTTGCCGGAGTCGAGTCCAGACTGGACCGCCTGGAGTTGCTTCGTTCAACCACCGGTGAAGGCCAGAACGTACACCGCCAGGAACACGTTTTTCTTGCCGCGGTACTCGCTCAACTTGACGGTCTTCCACTGATCGCTCAACAGGGTGAAGTCCGGGGCCTGATCGCCAACCTTGAGCGTCATCTTGGCCACCTGATCTTTATTCTGGGGTGGCGCGGATATCGAAGAAAGGGCCGGCACAAACGCAAGCACAAGAGCAGAAGCAAGCAGACGTTTCAACGGTGTGACCTCCAATTCAGGAATTCGCCGCACGAGAGATGATACCCGCACAAACCTAAGGCGGCGAGCCTAAAATTGGGCGCGCACGAGGGAATCAAAAAACAGGCTCGGCGTTTTGCTTGCGCAGCCGGTGGCGCTCTGCGGTAAACTTCCAGCCAACCTGGAGGGCTTTGCGCCCTCGCCTGGTTACCTCGGTCAGGATTCGAATCGCATGTTTGCGTTGCTCATTAGCTTGCTGCGCCCGTACCGCTGGAATTTGGCGGCGATTCTGGCGGCTATGTTGCTGCAAACCGCCATGAGCGTGGCCGCGCCGTGGCCGCTAAAAGTCGTGCTGGATAACGTTGTGGGAGTGCACCACTTGCCACCACGCGTAGCCGCGGCTTTGCAGCCATTTCTCAGCGAGACCAACAAGATGAGCATTGCCGCCGCTGCTGCCGTGGTGACGGTTATCATCGCGCTGCTTGGCGCGCTTGCCTCCTACGTCGGCAACTATTACACCACCAGCGTGGGTCAGTGGGTGGCCAACGACTTGCGCATGCGCACGTACCATCACTTGCAGCAGCTTTCTCTTCGTTATTACAGCGAGCATCAAACCGGCTCATTATTGAGCACCATCACCGCCGACGTGCAAACCATCCAGTCCTTCGCTTCCTCTTCCACGCTGGCGATTCTGGTGGACCTTCTCACCATTGTGGCCATGGTGGTGATCATGTTCTGGCTGAACTGGGATTTCACACTGATGGTAGTGGCGCTGACTCCGGTGATGCTGCTGCTGATTTCCAGGTTCAAAAAAGCGGTCAAGAAAGCTACTCATGAAGTGCGCAAACAGCAAAGCAACATTGTAGAAGTGGTGCAGCAGGACCTGCAGTCGGTACGCGTGGTCAAGGCGTTTGGCAGGCAGGACCTGGAGCAGGAGGAGTTGAGCGAGGTCAGCAAGGCCACGGTACAGGCGGCGTTGCGGGCTCGCAAAGTGAAAGCGCTGCTAGCTCCGATCGTGACGGTAATCGTGTCGCTTTGCACCGCATTTGTGCTGTGGAGAAGCTCCGCGCTGATTCTTGCTGGAGCGATGACGGCGGGCTCGCTGACGGTGTTTCTCTATTACCTGGCGAACTTTTTCAAGCCCGTGCAAGATCTGGCGAAGATGACGAATTCCATCGCGCAGACGGCCGTGGGCGTGGAACGCGTGCGCGCCATCCTGGACGCCGACGACGTGATCCCGCAAAAACCCGACGCGCCAGACCCACCGCCGTTCCGCGGCGACGTTGAGTTTCGAAATGTGAGCTTCTCCTATTCAACGGAAGCTGCGGTGTTGCGGGACGTGAGCTTCACAATCAAGGCCGGCCAGACGGTGGGGATTGTCGGACCGACGGGCAGTGGCAAGTCCACGGTGGTCAGTCTGATTCCCCGCTTCTACGACCCAACCTCTGGCACAATCACCATCGACGGGCGAAACATTCGCGACTATTCTCTGGCAGGGCTGCGCAACCAGATTGCCTACGTGTTACAGGAGACCGTACTGTTCCGTGGCACGGTGGCCGAGAACATCGCGTACGGCCGTGGAGGCGCTACGCGAGACGAGGTCATCGCCGCAGCCAAACTAGCCAATGCCGAGGAATTCATCGTCAAAATGCCCCAAGGGTACGACGCCATGGTGGGCGATCGCGGAGATACCCTTTCCGGCGGGCAACGGCAACGCATCGGAATTGCCCGTGCCATTGTTCGAAATAATCCGATTTTGATTCTGGATGAACCAACCGCGGCGCTCGACACGGAATCCGAGCAACTGGTGATCGAGGCACTGGAACGGCTGATGAAAGGCCGCACAGTGATCACCATTGCGCACCGGCTGAGCACGATTCGCGATGCCCAAAATATCCTGGTTTTGAAAGACGGCGTGGTGCTGGAGCAGGGCACACACGAGGCTCTCCTGGCAAAGGGCGGAAGTTATGCGGAATTGTATAGAGTACAATTCGGGAAAGAGCCATTGGCACAGGCGGAACAGGCGACCTCTTGACATTCCAGACCAGGCGACAACAAATGGCCGATGGACGAGTAGAAGTGACCAGTGGGGGCTGTGTGACACATTGCCTGATTGTGCTACCTGACGATACGGCAGCGCCGCTGCTGGGCGCCATCGAAACAGCGCGAAAATCCCTGCGCGTGAAAATGTTCCTGTTGTCCGATCCATCTCTCATGAAGGCATTGGTGGCCGCCAGGAAACGCGGCGTAGACGTTCGCGTGATGTTGAATCCGGCGCGGCGCAGCGGCGAAGCCGACAACAAGGCCTCGAAGAAGAAGCTGCAAGCAGCTGAGATCGAAGTGCGCGACAGCAATCCCGCGTTTGATGTGACCCATGAAAAATCCATGGTGGTGGATGATAAGGTCGCGTTCGTCAAATCGCTGAACTGGGTCACAAAAAATCTGACCGAGACCCGCGACTACGCCGTAGTGACCACACGAGCCAAGGAAGTTCGCGAAATCGTCGACTGTTTTGAAGCCGACTGGCAACGTAAGCCCTTTAATGGCCGTAAGAACCGCGAATTGATCTGGTGCAAAGGCAACGGCCGGGACCGCATCTGCCGGTTCATCGACGGAGCGCAGCACTCGCTCTTCGTACAGAACGAGCGTTACCAGGACGCGGTCATCATCGAACGACTGGTGCGCGCGCACGAACGTGGCGTTAAGGTGCACGTGATGGCTCGCCCGCCGCACAAGCTCAAGAAAGAAAAGCTCACTGAAGGTGTCGGCGGTCTCCGCATCTTGAATGATGTGGGAGTCAAAGTGCACCGCTTGAAACATCTGAAACTACACGCCAAAATGCTCTTGGCGGATCATTCCCGTGCGATTGTAGGCTCTATTAACCTCACCCCGGGAAGCTTTGACAGCCGCAGAGAACTGGCGATTGAAGTGTACGCGCCTAACGTGGTGCATCGCTTGGTACGCGTCGCCAAACATGATTGGAAGCACTCGCACCCGCTGGACCTGACGGACGCCGGCCTGATGGCCGAGCTGGAAAAACATCACGTAGATGCATCGAATGAACTCGCGTTGGAGCCGGTGAAACAGAAGAACAGGCGATAGCTCAAAATCGGGAGATCGTGAGGATGAGCGCAGCCCCCCCTGAGCCGAGCTGTTAGCGCAAGTAGCCCCAGTTGTGCAGTTTGTCCGAATCTTCCCCCCATCGGTCGCCGATGTCCGTGCGGTAATACATATTCGGGATCAGAATATTCTTGATGCGAGAGTACGCCTGGGCTTGCGCTTGTTTCATGGTTTGGCCGAGCCCGACGACGATTAGCACGACGCCCGAGGTTCCCGCCACCAACCACTGTTGATTGACGATCTTCACATCTTCGATATGGATGCCTTCGTTGACCGGCCGCTTAAAAACGATGGCGGCGTTTTTGCTGAACGATTCGAACGTAGCTTCGTCGTCAAACGGGAACGGCGGCACCACGATACGTACGCCAACCTGGAAGCCGCTGCGCGTGCGCCATTTCGGCTCCTGGCCGTGCGCCAGATCCCAGAAAAGATCGCTGATCGGCGTAAGAATACCTTCTTGCTGAATGCTGATGGTGGGATATCCAAAACGCGAAGTAAACTCCAGCGGATAGATCCCGTTGTTGTTCACGATGCAGTTCACATCGATATATCCAACGTAGCCCTCTTCGGCGAGCTTCGGCTCCATCTTGAGCAAAGTCCGATTGAACAGCGCATTAGGCTCGCTCCAGAACATGGCCGTGCCCATTTCCCCTGTGGGCGGCCCCACTTCGCCGGGGAACAGCTTCTTGTGTTCGAAATTGATGTTGATGGGCGTGATGAACTTTTTGCCGTTGAAAAACCCGCCTACCGCGACCTCCACACCATTGACGCGCCGCTGCAACTGAAACACTTTGATTTCCTCGGAAAACGCACGCTTGTACGCTTCGAGCATGCCAATTACGTCATTGCCGTCTTCTTCCTCGCCGACAAACAGGCGGCGTTTCACGTTCTGCGCTTCACCGCTCGGTTTGATCACGTAACGGTCCGGATTTTTCTTCACGAACTCGATGGCGGGATCGAAGGAATCAAAATCCTGGTACGGAATAATGGTGACGCCCGCTTTCTTCAACTCTTCCTGGCCAAAGGAACGATCGTCCTCGAGGTTGTCGGTGTAAGTGGTGCCGCCGATGACGGGCTTCCCGGCCGCGCGCAACGTCTGCGCTTTGCTTCCCTGCCCCAACGTATCGTCGAAGACGATGATGTCCGCCCACTTCACGTCTTTTTCATAATCGCTGGACTTGGGAACGAAGCCGTCCGCGATGTCGCGCTCCTTTTCGTTCTCGACGTAATAGCGGACCTCGTGTCCCTCTTTCACCACTTGCCAGGCGATGTCACCGACCAGACTGGAAAGGGAAACAAACAGAAATTTTCGTTTTTCCATGAATGGGGCCCTTCGGAGCGAAAGGCAATGAAATCATTGTAGTAAGAGTGGGGCGAGTTGGGTATTACAAAACGTTAAAAAACATTGTGCCCCCAATCATTGCCGAATCGGCTCCAGCAAGGCTGCCCCTACCAAGAACCCGGACGGCAGGAAACCGCGTCATGGGTCTGCCGCATCCCAACCATCAGCTAACCCCGTACAAAGGGGCAAGTTTGTGGGGTTACCTGTGCGGACGTTCAGGTTATACTGAGGATGGTCCGAGCCAGGTAGGGGTCGCCTAGTCCAGCATCGAGCTTCGGCCGGGGACCAGTCAGCATAAAAAGAGAGGTGAAGATTGCGGCGAGTAGCGCTCCTTCTTATCTGTGCGCTTACCCTGGTGACCGCCAGCCAGTGCACGGCCCAGACTATCTTCCATAAGAAAAAAGTCGATAAGTCCACGGATACCACGAACACCGTAGAGCCTGACAAGCAGTTGTACGACAAGGCTATGAACGACATCAAGCATGGCCGTCATGAAGTGGGTCGCCTGGGATTGCAGACGCTGATCAACACCTATCCCGACAGTGAGTATTTGGCGAAAGCAAAGTTGGCCATCGCGGATTCCTATTTTAAAGAGGGCGGCTCCAGCAATATCACTCTGGCGATCAACGGTTACAAAGACTTCATCGTGTTCTTCCCGTTCCTGCCCGAAGCCGCCTACGCTCAGATGCAAGTGGCCATGGCCAACTACGAAGAAATGGCCAAGGCCGACCGGGACACTACCCATGCCAAAGAGGCCGAAGCCGAGTTTCAGACTTTCTTGCTGAAGTACCCCAAGGATCCACTGGCTCCGCAGGCTGAGCAAAGGCTGCGTGAAGTTCAGGAAGTGTTGGCCGAAGGGCAATTCCGGGTGGCCTATTATTACTACGTGAAGGGCGACCGCCGGGCGGCCGCGGGCCGGCTCATTCCCCTGGTGCGCCGTTATCCCCTATACAGCAAGGCGGATTCCGCGTTGTGGATGCTGGGAGACATTTTCGAAAAGAGCGAACGCAAGGACATGGCTGGAAGCTACTATGCGCAAATCGTGAAAAATTATCCGCTGTCGTCGCACGACGGCCCCGCCAAACAGAAGCTCAAGGATTTTGGCATGCCGGTTCCGCAGCCCGATCCCAAGGCCGTGGAGTGGATGACCGCTGAACAAAACACCCCGCGTCCGAAGGAAACCATAATTCACAAGTCCGTCGGCATGCTGCACAATTCTCCGGATGTGCATGCCGCCGCGGAGCACGGTCTGCCGAATCTGGAACCGGATTCGGACGACGGTGGGGGCGACATTCTGAAGGGCGGTAACCGCTCCAACATCGCCGTAGGCAGCACGCCCGGTACAGGCGCAGTCGTCGACGTGGTCAAGCCAGGCGACCCCGCGCCCGCTGGAGCGCCCCCGGCTGGTTCCGGCGCTGAAGACGTGAATTCGACCAGCGCTGGAGATACCGCCAGCGGCGGCACAACCCCGGATGCAAATGGCGGAGCCACCACCGGAAGCAATGCTCCGGATAGCGGCGCAAGTACCAGTGCGGCGCAAGACGGTTCGGCAACCGCGGACAGCACTAAGACGGACAACACGCAGGCGACTTCCAGTGATTCCAGCCAAACGCAGAGCCAAAACCAGAAGGAATCGAGCAGCAAAAAGAAGGGCCTTAAGAAAATACTACCCTGGTAGCTTTCCGGGCGTAACGCGGCAGCTACTGCTTACGTGCAGCAGTGGGCATATCCCGCCGCTCTTCTATCGGAATTCGCACGGAGAGGGGTGCGGAGGGTTCGCACCCCTTGTCCTTTAGTACAGGGTGACGAAAAGGAACGAACCATGTCCACTTCCGACACATCGCCAAGGCAGTCTAATTGACGCCCTCCGAACTGAGTGCTCCAATTGAATTTGTCAGCTAGGTGTTTGGGTGGCGTCGGCTGCCCGGAGGACGTTCGGTGGCCAAGATACTGGTTGCGGACGACAACAGCAACATCCAAAAAATGGTCGGGCTCGCTCTGAAAGACCAGGGCATTGATGTGGTTGCCGTCGGCAATGGCGAAGCAGCGGTGCGCAAGATTTCGGACATTAAACCGGACCTGGTGTTGGCCGATGTGTTCATGCCAGTGCGCAACGGTTATGAAGTTTGCCGCTACGTAAAAGAAGATTCTGCGCTTGCGCATATCCCGGTAATTTTGCTGGTGGGCGCCTTTGATCCGCTGGATGAACAAGAAGCCCAGCGCGTGGGTGCTGATGGAGTTTTGAAGAAACCCTTTGTTCCTCCCGATCCGCTAATCTCCATGGTGAAGTCGGCCTTGACCCGTGCGGGAATCTCGATTCGACCGGCACCGGTTGCGGAGAAAACGCCTCCCGTTCCCAAGCGCGCGGCAGACCTCCTAACCGGAGGGGTGACCTCGAAACTAGCGGCGCTGTCGCCCGAAAAGCTCCCCGAAGCAGCACCGGAGCCAGTGGAAGACTTCCCGGTTCCCGCTCCCAGCGTAAGAATTGCAGCGGGCAGCGAGCCGCTGGCCTTTGGAAGCCTGCTGGACACTTCGAATGCGGAAGCAGACGAGTTGGCGATCACTTCGAAGCCTATGATTGAGCTCTCGCAAGAACGCAAGTGGGATGACGAGTCTGACGATGTTCCTGAGGAAAAACAAGAGGAAGAGGAGTCGCCGGTAGCTGGCTGGCATCCCGAAGGCCTGGATAAAGAAGTAAGCGGCGTTCACGATTCCTCGCAAGCGGCTCCAGATTGGCGCGAGCAAGCGTTCCACGGAAATTCTCCGGCGAAGAGTTTCGCAAGTCACTGGGTTCCGGCAATCGAGCAAGCGGAACAGGTGGAAGCAGCGGGCTCCCCTTCGATAGCGGTGGCCACGGTAGAGACCAAACCCGCGGATAGCCCGGCGCCTTTCTCCGGAGACGCCTGGGCTGCCGCGATGGCTGCCGGCGTTGAGGAAAAGATTGGTCAACTGAAGGATCTCGCCCCGAGTGAGACCGAGGCGGAACCTGCGCAAGAAGTTCACTCAGAATTCGCGCAGCAGCAGACTCCTGAAGTCGCCGCGCCAGTCCAGGATGCGGCGTCTGTCGAGGCCCGCGCGACGGAAAACGTGCACCCCGAACCCTCCCTCGAGCCCGCAAATTGGGCGGCAGTTCCAGAAACCGCCTGGGAAATCGAAGCCAAGAAGGCTTCGCTGCTGGCTTCGACCTGGGACGCGCCGAAGACGTATTCGGTGGAGGAAACGCAAGAAGTGCCGGTGTACTCCGCGGAGACGCCCGTCGAGCATGCGGAACTTCCGGCCGAGAATCCCTCGGCTGAGCCCTCGCCCTACTCCGCTGAGCCGGCGGTAGCGAGCGAAACCGAAGCGGAAACGGAACAACACATCGCCGCCGCGCCGAGCGAGCCTGCGACGGAAATTTCGTCTCAAGTCGCCGAACCGCAAGCTTGGGAAAATACCTGGGAATCGCCCGCAGCACCAACACCAGAGCCAGTGTCGGAAGAAGTACAAGCGGAGTCGCCCTACGTCGAGGAACCCGCTCCTGCCCCGTCGGAATTCGCAGTCGCAGAGGCTCCTACCAAAGAGCAGGCAGCCACGCAGTCCCCCGAAGCCGAGCCAGCGGAGCCCCTACCGGTACCCGAGCACGCCGCAGAGCCCGATATGGACGAAATAATCTCCCGCGTTTTGGGGAAGATGAATCCCGAAGTGCTGCAGCGGGTCACTCGCGAAATCCTGAAACCAGTGATCGAAGCCATCGTCCGAGACGAAATCAACTCCAAAAAATCGTAACTGCTATGGCAGTGATTTTACGGCCCGACTCCTGATTGGTCAGTCTGCTCTTTGGTATGCATCGAGCGGCCACCCCTGTGCTGCCTTAGATTCACTGACCCATAGACTCCAAGACCAGCAGCGTTCCGCTGTCTAGGACAATGTTTCCGCTGCTAGAATTCACGCCGGCAGTCGGCGGTGTCATTGTCACAAGGGGATGCAGTTCCACACCGTCGAACCCGAAGATCCCTACCGTTTGCGGCGTTACATCTGCAGTTCCGCCCGTGTCGGCCGTCCCGCTCGCCCGCCCGGAGGTACTCGCGGAATCTGCCAGCCCCTTGTAACCACTCGTTGCGTACACATCTCCTGGCTGTTTCTCTAGCTTGGCAGCCAATGCAAAGATGGCGAAGTGGGTCGAGATTTGCTGCCCGTTCTTAGGAATCACGTTGTCAAAAACAATTTGGACTTCGGCGTTAGAATGCCCCTTGGAAAACGCCTGCACTTGGGTGATGGTTCCCTTAACCAGCGAGCCCTTGCTCAGCACAATCTGGTCGCCCGATTTGACGTCTTTTGTGACCTCGACGACGACGGCCGCCCCAACCTTTGAGTGTTTCGTGTCCACCTTTGTCGTTAGCTTTCCCACAAGCCTGCTTCCGTTCGGGAGACTTGCTGGCTTGGTAGACGTCTCCGGAAGAGTGCTGGCCGGAGTTGGGGCTGGCGATGGATGGCTCTGCGTGGATTGGGCTCCAGTAGAAACCACCCAGACTAGAACTATGGCAATAAAGGTTGCAACGAGTCGCGTCAATTTGAGTCCTTCGATTCTGCCATTTACCTATCTTACTAAATGTATCATCGCATATTATAGCGGATCTGAGACAATCGAATGGAGCCTCTGGGTTCAAACGCTTCCTCCTGTGGGATCACGTTGATCGGCGTAAGTTTTCTAAGGCCGATCACGGGAAGCAGACCGGCGCGGCTGACTTTTGGCGAGGCTGACTTTTGGCGAATTGACGCACGCGAGTACCTCCCCGTATATTCAAAGATTACCCTGCTAGCAACGGGCGAGCCGGCTGGAAGCAGGCGCTGACAAGTCCGATCTTTGTAGCGCCGGGATCTCTGCCGGCTGTGCCCCTGCGCATGAGGGTCGTTGCAGCGATTCTGCGGAGATCGCCCAAGGCGAACCACGAGGACGGAATGGCCCGAGAGATAGCCAAAGCGTACGACCCAAAACAAATTGAACCGCGATGGGCGGAGTTTTGGGTCAAGGAAGAATTGTTTAAAGCGGATCCAAACGCGCCAGGACCCGTGTTTTCGATCGTCATCCCTCCACCCAACGTCACCGGCATGCTGCACATCGGGCACATGCTGGACCATACGGAAATTGATGTGCTCACGCGCTGGCACCGTATGCGCGGCTACAACACCTTGTACCTGCCAGGCACAGACCATGCAGGAATTTCCACGCAACGCGTCGTGGTGCGCCAACTTTCTCACCAGGGGGTTCACTACCGCGATTTGGGGCGCGCGGAGTTCATCAAGCGCGTCTGGCAATGGAAGCAAGAGAGCGGCGGCACCATCCAGCGGCAGATGAAGCAGATCGGAGAGTCGTGCGACTGGACGCGCGAAAGGTTCACGCTATCGCCCGAACTGTCGCGCGTGGTGCGCGAGGTGTTCGTCCGCCTGTACGAAGAGGGGCTGATTTACCGCGAAAAACGCATGGTGAATTGGTGTCCCGGATGCCGCACGGTGCTGAGCGACTTGGAAGTCATCCACGAGGAAAAGCAGGGGCACCTGTGGTACATCCGCTATCCGGTGGCCGGCTCGAAGGAATTCTTGATTGTCGCGACCACGCGGCCGGAAACCATGCTGGGCGACACGGCGGTGGCGGTGCATCCGCTGGACGAGCGCTACCAGCACCTGATCGGCGAGTCCGCGATTTTGCCCCTGATGAATCACGAGATTCCCATCATCGCCGACGAAATGGTAGATCGCGAGTTCGGCACCGGAGCAGTGAAGATCACCCCGGCTCACGACCCCAACGACTTCGAAGCCGGCAAACGCCACCACCTGCCGTTGATTGACGTGATGACCGACGACGCGCATATGAATGAAAATGCCGGCGTGTACGCTGGGCTGGAACGCTTCGCCGCGCGCAAGAAAATTGTGGAGGACCTGGAAGCGCAAGGGCTGATCGAAAAAATTACCGAGCACACCAACGCCATTGGCCACTGCGAGCGCAGCCGCACCATCGTGGAACCGCGCGTCTCCACGCAGTGGTTTTGTTCCATGAAGCCCTTGGCTACACCCGCGATTGCCGCAGTGGAAGAGGACGTGATCCAGATCATCCCGGACAACCGCCGCGAAGAGTACTTCAACTGGATGCGGAACATTCGTGACTGGACGCTCTCGCGGCAACTCTGGTGGGGCCATCGCATCCCGGCATGGTATTGCCAGCATTGCGGGCACATCATTGTTTCGCGAGAGGATCCCACGAAATGTCCGAAGTGCGGGTCCGGGGAACTGCAACAGGATCCAGACGTGCTGGATACCTGGTTCAGCTCTGCGCTTTGGCCCTTCTCCACCCTGGGCTGGCCGGAGAAGACCGCGGATTTTCAGAAATACTACCCCACCAGTCTGCTCATCACCGGCTACGACATACTCTTCTTCTGGGTAGCCCGCATGATCATGATGGGCCTGCACTTCACCGGTGAAGTTCCCTTCCACGTGGTGTATCTGCACTCCCTGGTGCGCACCGCAAGCGGCGAAAAAATGTCCAAGTCCAAAGGGACGGGACTCGATCCAGTCGCCTTGAACGAGGAGTACGGAACAGACGCAATGCGCTTCTGCCTGGCGTCCATGGCCGCACCGGGCACCGATATTGTCCTATCCGATGATCGCTTGGGCGGGGCGAAGGCTTTTGCCAACAAAATCTGGAACGCCGCGCGCTTCCTGTTCCTAAATCTGGAGAAGTTCGAACAGGGTGGCCCCACACTTGAGGAATTGGCCGATCCCAATGTGCGCGATAAAGCGCCCCGTGCTTTTCAGGGGCAAGTGCCGTTGATCGACCGCTGGCTGTTTGCGCGCTTGGCCGATACGGTAAACACGGTGGATGATGCTCTGGCGAATTACCGCTTCCATGAAGCGGCGCAGAACGTTTACCAGTTCTTCTGGGGAGATTTCTGCGACTGGTACATCGAGTGGGTCAAGCCGCCGTTGCAAAACGCGGATCGCGACCGCGCTACGATTGCCTGGCAAAATCTCTTTGCCGGATTCGACGCGGCGCTACGCTTGTTACATCCGTTCATGCCGTTCATCACGGAAGAGTTGTGGCACCAGTTGCCGCAGAGAACCGGGGCCAAATCGATAGCGTTACAGCCCTTCCCCGAAGCGCGCCAATGCTGGATTGATCCACAAGCGATGAAGGAATACGGCTTGGTTCAAGAAGTGATTCAAGCGCTGCGCACGATTCGTGCGGAAATGAAGCTGGATCCAAAGAAAAGGGTTGGCGCGGAATTTTTTAGCGGCGACGCCGCAGCCAGCGCAATCATCGAAGCGAATAAGGAAGGCATCTTGCGTCTCGCGCTTCTCTCGGAGCTCACCGTCTGTCCCACAAAATTAGCCGAGGCGGGCGGAGGGAGCCGTTCAACGGCGGAATTTGACGTGCGCATCTCGTACGCGACCGACACCATGGATGTAGCCGCCGAACGCGCGCGGCTGCACAAAGAAATGCAGGGCCTGCAAAAAGCGATCTTGTCCAAGGAAAGTCAACTGGGCAACGAGACGTTTCGAAGCCGCGCGCCCGAAAAGATCATTCAGCAAATGGAAGAAGCTGTGAACGCCCAGCGCATCGAGCTGCAAAAAATGGCCGAGCGCCTACACCAGCTGGGCGAAGCCTAAGTACATCAAACCCTCTTCTGTAGGGGCGGCGTTACGCCGCCTTGCCGTTTCTGTTTCCACGTAGGGGTCCAGCACTGCTGGACCCCATCTTGGCAATGATAGCGCTGGCATTCCCGTCGCTGTTTCCCCTCATGTGTCTTCCGAGGTGGTCCGTTGTACGGCACAACCGGGTACCGCGGCAATTACTCGGGTGCCTTGTGGGGAATGTGGCATTGAACGTAAGCTAAGACCCACGGAACACAGGACCAGGGCCGAATGCCCCAGACACCCTCGTTACCAGGTACAACCGATCGGCGGCTGGCGGCGCTGCTCACGCTGCTGTCAGAAAACGCCACCATTGTCATCAGCGGCGCACGCATTGCGCGAGAAACGGGAATGTCGCGCTCTACCGTGTGGCGCTCGGTGGAGGAGCTGCGCAAGCTCGGCGTACATGTCAAGGGCCAACGCAGCGCCGGATATTTCCTGGAAAAAGTCCCCGATGTGCTTATGCCCGACCTTCTGCGCAAGCGGCTCAAAGGCAACCTATTCGGCAAGCGCGTCTTTCACTTCTTCAAAACCGGCTCCACCAATACCGTAGCCATGGAATTGGGGTTTGCGGGCGAGCCGGAAGGCACTGTAGTAGTGGCCGAAGCGCAAACCGCCGGACGCGGCCGCTCTGGCCGATCCTGGCACTCCGAAAAGGGCGCTGGCTTATACTTCACGGTGCTGCTCAGGCCACGGCTTGCCCCCGCGCAGGCGCCTCTGCTTACCATGCTGGCGGGAGTGTCGGCCCACGCCGCCATTGCCGCACAGACTGGCTTGCAGCCCGAACTGAAGTGGCCCAACGATCTCATGGTCGGCGGCAAAAAACTGGGCGGGATTCTCACGGAGATGCATGCCGAACCCAATGCGATGCGCTTCGTGATCGTCGGTATCGGGATCAACGTCAATCAGGAGAAATTTCCTGCGGAGCTGGCTTCGATTGCCACATCGATCCGCAAGGAAACCGGACGCATGAGCTACCGGCTGGAACTGCTGGCGCGGTTGCTGGCGCAATTCGAGAGCGATTACAATCGGTTCCTGCGCGAAGGGCCGACTTTCGTGACCGATCGTTTCGAATTCGTGTCCTCGTTCACCAGGGGCCGCCGCGTGCGCGTGGATACGGGCGTGGAAAGCTATGTGGGCACTACGGCAGGACTCAGCCCGGAAGGCCTGTTGCTCATAGCCAGAGACAGTGGGGCCATTGCCACCGTGATTGCCGGCGATGTCACCGAGGTTCGATAGCCAATGCTGCTGACCATCGACGTGGGCAACACCAACACGGTTCTGGGAGTCTTCCGGAAAGAGGAGTTGGTCGCGAACTGGCGGCTGACCACGGCGCGCACGCAGACGGTGGACGAATACGGCGTTCTGACGCGTAATCTTTTTTCGCTCGCCGGCCTAGACAAAGAAATGTTCGATGGCGTGATCATCAGTTCCGTGGTGCCGCCACTGAACTGGACCCTGGCGGAAATGTCGCGCCTGTATCTGGGCAAAAAGGCCCTGTTCGTGGAATTGGGTGTGAAAACCGGGATGTCTGTACACGTGGATAATCCGATGGAAGTGGGCGCGGACCGCATCGTGAATGGGGTAGCCGCGTTTCATCAGTACGGCGGGCCGTGTGTAGTCGTCGATTTCGGAACTGCCATCACTTTCGATGTGATCTCCGGAAAATGCGAATTCCTGGGAGGAGTGATTGCGCCGGGAATCGGCATCGCCGCGGAGGCGCTCTTCTCGCGTACTGCGCGCTTGCCACGCGTGGAGATCAAAGATCCCGGTAAAGTGATCGGCACGAATACGGTAACGAATATGCAAGCCGGCTTGTACTACGGTGCCGTGGACATGGTCGACGGCATGCTCGCGCGCATTAAGGCAGAGTTGAATGCTGATCCTGCGGTGGTGGCTACCGGTGGGCAAGCACGATTAGTGGCACGCGGGTCCAAACATATTCAGCATGTCGACGAATTTCTCACTCTGACGGGTTTGCGCTACATCTGGGAGAAAAACCTGCCGGCAGAATCGCGTCGTGAAGGGCCGAGAGCTATCGCGCCGAAGCCCGACCTTTCCAAAGCCAAGAAGGCGCCTCGCTGACAACTTGTCGTACTCAAGTGCTCTCCATGGACAATTGGAATTACTTTAACTACTTCACCGAAATCGAGGAACACTTCTGGAAAAAGCGCGGCGCCCATTTGCTGGTTTCCCCGTTGGACTGGGCCATCATGGAAACGTGGCAGAAGGCTGGAGTGCCGCTGGAAGCAGCGTTAAAAGGCATCGACCGCGCGTTCGAAAGCTACCAGCGGTCGCGGCGCGCGGCAGGCCGACCCATGAAAAGCCTCGCGTATTGCACCGATGCAGTCCTGGAAGCTTCCGAGGAGCAGCAGGAAGCGGCCGCCGGTTCGCAACCTGCGAAAACGCTCGCCAAGGAGCCGCTTGCGCGTCCAGACCTACAGGGGTATTTCCACCGCAACACCGAAATGTTACGAAGCGCGGCGGCGCGCTCCGAGGCTGCCCTGCGGCAACTTTCTCTTCTCTTAGCGGAAACCGCACAGAAATTGGATTCCCTCGCTACTTTGCTGGAAGCCCCGGGCGCGCTGGACTTGGAAGACCTGGAACGGCGGCTGACCATCTTAGACGAGAAGATCCACGCCGCTTTGCTGACGCATGCTCCTGAGGAGCTGATGCTGAAAATACGCCGTGAAGTGGATTCGCAATTGGCGGCTTATCGGCGCAGAATGAAAGCGGAGCAACTCGCGCTGATCGAAAAGCAATACCTGCAGAAACGTTTGCTAGATGAATATCGGCTGCCGCGCCTGAGCCTTTATTACTTTTCGTAAACCCAACGGTCTCGGGCGGATCAATACACAAGAAAGACAGGGTTGAACGATTATGCCTGATGAGTTACATTTATCAATTGAGAAGCTTATTTACGGCGGTGATGGCTTGGCTCACGCTGACGGCAACACCGTGTTCGTGCCGTTCGTACTACCCGGAGAGCAAGTGCGCGCCTCGGTCCGCACGCGAAAGAAGAAGCTGATTCAAGCCAACCTCGTGCAAGTGGAGAGCGCGTCGCCCGCCCGTGTCGCACCGGCGTGCCCGCATTTCGGGGTTTGCGGCGGATGTCACTACCAGCACATCGAGATCGTCGAGCAAGTGCGCCTGAAAAAAGAAATTCTACGGGAAACGTTGTCGCGCCTTGGCGGTGTGCAGTGGACTGGGGCGATTCAGGAGCACACCGCGCAGCCCTGGGCGTACCGTAATCGCGCACAATGGGCCTTCCGCGATGCCTTACCCAGGGCCTTCGGCTATTTCCTGCCCGAGAGCGCGCACATCCTACCCATCGATCAGTGTCCGGTGCTGTCCCCTCGACTGGCGGAAACCTTCAGCCGCTTGCAGGAAATGGCGCGCAGCAATTCCCTTTCGCCGGGAATTTTGGAGGTGGAGGCGTTCGTGGATAGCGTCGATCAGAAGGTGGCGCTGAATATCGCATTCGAACGGTTCCCAAAACCGGCGAAGGCCTTAGCCGCGGAATTCCGGGCGGCACTCCCAGCTCTGGAAAGCTTGTTGATCCTGGACCAGAGCAAGAATCGCTTCGACTTGGATGGTCCCGGCTACCTGTTGCAAAAAGTCGGAGGGTTCACGTTTCGCGTGAACCACCTATCCTTTTTCCAGGTGAACCGCTTCCTGGTGGAGGATCTGCTACAAACCATCGTTGGCGGTGCTAAAGGTGCTTACGCGCTCGACTTGTATGCCGGAGTGGGCTTCTTCTCCTTGCCGCTCACCAAAACGTTCTCAAAAGTGGCAAGCGTCGACGCGAATCTTTCCGCTACGCGTGATCTGCGAGACAACGCCGAAGCCGCCGGTTCGCCAGTGGTCTCGGAAAACGAACACACCGAGGACTTTTTGAAGAAGCCGCAGGAAACGCCGGATTTCGTGGTGCTGGACCCGCCGCGCGCAGGGCTCGGCGCAGAAGCCGCCGGACGGCTGGCGAATCTGGGCGCACAGGAAATCGCCTACCTTTCCTGCGATCCGTCTACATTGGCGCGCGATCTGGCGGTGCTGACGGCGTCGGAACGCAAGCCGGAATCCCCTATTTTCCTCGAGCACAAATACCAAATAGCCGAGGTTCATCTGTTCGACTTGTTCCCGCAGACCTTTCATATCGAAACACTAGTGAGGTTGCGAAGAGCGTCATGAACGTACCTGCCGTTGCAATAGTCGCCGCATTTGCTGGCGGCATAATTGCTCGGCAGTCAGGGATTCTCGCTTGGCACTGGGTGGCCCCTTCTTGTAGCAGTCACCGGCCTTGGTATCGCTCTTCTATTGGTTCTTGCTACGCAGGTCTTACGCAACTCTCTGTGGACTGCGGCAGTTCTCTCGCTCACAGCGTGGTTTTGGCTTAGGAATTCTTGCTGGCTGCATAACCCGCCAGCCCCTGCCGCCTGAACACGTCCTGTCACGATTGGCGGCTGAGCAGATCCCGTTGCGCCCAGCCCTTCGTTGGCTTGGCGTATTAATCGCCGAACCCGCGCGACTTCCCTGGGGCCGACATTCTTTGGCCCGAAATCGCGCCCGAAGAAGTTGCGCTGCAGGCTAAGAACAACGATGCGCTCGTCATTCGGCTGCACTACGGCGATCGCCCGGCAACGCCGAAAAGCAGGTGGAGTATGCGATGCTCAGCGAAACGATCCTTCGATACTCCGCGCAGACGTGCGGAAAGTGGGCCACCACGGCAGTAAGAATTCCACCATGCCGGAATTCCTCAGTGCGGTCGCTCCGCAATTTCCCATCATTTCCGCCGGCGAGGAAAATCCGTACGGCCATCCAAGTCTCGAACTTCTGGAGCAGCTGGAACAAAGCGGCACGCGAATATTTAGGACCGATCGAAACGGAGCAGTGCAACTCTTGACGGACGGTCACGCGCTGCGCGTCCGTTGTTTCACGGGATGTGCTACGCAAACGGTTTCGTCAGTGCGGGCGGAACTTCCAGATGGCCATCAAGGTAATCAACAATAACGCCAAGCCGACGGCTGCTTCATATTCGTGGTTCCTCTTGTATTGCGCCCAGGAAAATCCTACGGTGCCTTCCCCCTCTTTTGAAGATACCCTCAGTTTCGGGAAAAAAAGTGGCACCGCAGCTGCATAAGCCGCGAAAGTCTCGCCATGCTGCTGCTGCAATTCCAACTCCTCCCGCCGCATGACGAAGCTGTAAACCAAAGCGAAGTACACGAGGAGCAACCCTGTGGCCCAAAGCGAATTCGTAGCAATTCCCGCGCCCAAGGCCAGAAGGCTGCTGCCGAAATAGAGAGGATTCCGTGTGCGGGCATAAGGACCCGCAACGGTGAGCACGCTCTGTTTGTGAAGATAACCCGCGGCCCAGGCACGCAAGCCCAAGCCCAGTAGTCCCAGCGCCGTTCCGACCATAATGGAGCGCGGCGTCGGATGCGCCAGCCAGAGCACAATGACCGCCAACACGTAGCCGAGGCGCACCCGCCAGCGGGCGAAGAAATCCAGCAAGGTCACGCGCGCGACTCCAACCGCTGTTTTACTGCGGCGAAAACGGCGTCCACGGACAAATCCAGCAGCGAAGGATCGGTCAGATTCGAGCGTCCGTATGTTGTGGTGGCTTTCGGGCTACGCAGGACCATTTCTCCCGGCGGGTACGGGCCATTGCGCGTCGGATCCGTTGGTCCAAATAACGCCACTGCCGGGGTGCCGAGTGCTATCGCCAAATGCAGCGGGCCCGTATCGCCACCGACAATGCACTCAGCGCCACGCAGCAATGCTTGTAACGTTCCCATTTCTCCGTCATAGCAAATGGCTTTTGCGGTCCCGCTGGACGCTCGCACTTCTGTCGCCAGAGGCTCTTCGCCGGGCCCGTAATTGATCACACAGGGAAGACCGACTTCGTTGTGGATGCGTTGGCACAAAGCGCCAAACCGCTCGGCGGGCCAGCACTTCGCGCGCCAGCCACCACCGGGGCTGAGCACAACATACTTCCTCAGCCCCTGAGCAGCCAAGTCTGCGCAGACCTTGCCAGCATCCCGATCCGAGACGCGCAGCGAAACACGTCCCACTGGCCGTATGGCGCCAGCCCGCGCGGATAACTCACCATTCTGATCGGCGATATGCACCGTGCGGCAATGCACGCTGTCGGTATAGAGAATGGGCACACCGAATTCGCGGATGGTGGCGGAAGAAAACCCTATGCGTTTCGGGGCGCCCCCGAGGAAAGGGAGAAACGCGGCTTTCCATAATCCCTGGTAATCAATGGCCGCGTCCCACCGGCACGACCGCAATTTCGCGATCACCTGGCGCACGGAAGCAAGATCGCGCGAATCCACGGGCCATACTTCCGTAGCCAAGGCGCTACTGGCGACCAGTTCCACCCATCGCGGGTGTGTTAACCAGACGATGCGCGCGGGGGGAAATGTTTCGCGTAAACCCGCCACAGCGGGAAAGGTGTGCACGATATCGCCGAGCGAGCCCAGGCGGACGACCACAAAGTTCTGATCAGCCATGAGAGCCTTCTCGAATGGCGTCCAGAAATGAACGAGTGGAGTGATCTTTGGGATCGCCTACGATGGCAATGCGGATGCCGAGACGCTGCGACACCGCGCGCTCCGGTACATTCTCCGAGGTGTAGTCGGTACCCTTGGCGTGCACGGCCGGGCGCAATTCTTCCAGCAACGATTCAACGTTGGGTTCAGAAAAGAGCAGGACAAAATCAACATCGCGCAGCGACGCCACCAGTTGCGCACGGGCTGTTTCGTCGAGGATCGGACGGCCGATCCCTTTCAGACCATGAACGCTGGCATCGTCGTTCACAGCTACGACAAGCACATCGCCTTCGCCTTTGGCTCCGGCAAGGTAGCGGACGTGGCCGACATGCAGTGTATCGAAGCAACCGTTGGCCAACACCACGCGCTTCCCTGCGTGCCGTAGCCCGGCCACCGCGTCGCGCACGGATTCCCGGGATTGAAATTTGGATTGGGCGGACCGCATAGCGAGTGCCTAAGGGGCCACCTCCGAGGCTGCTCGTTGAATCGCTTCCAGCAGCTCGTTTTGCGACACGGTAGCGGTGCCGCGCTTCATCACCACCAAGCCGCCCGCAATATTCGCAATATGAGCCGCTTCGACGGGCGACGCGCCGCTCGCTAATCCCAGCGTATAAGCGGCCAACACCGTGTCGCCAGCGCCGGTCACGTCAACAGCTTGATCGCTGCCATGAACAGGTATTTGTACCGTGGGTTGGCCCGGTTGAAAGACAGCCATACCATCTTTCCCGCGCGTGATCACCAACGATTGCAGCTTCATTTCCTCCAGCACTTCGCGCCCGCTGCGTTCCAATGCCGCTATGTTCTGGCCGATGGTGGTGTTGCGCAGCGCTTCCATTTCCGCTTCATTGGGTGTCGCGGCGGTGACTCCCGCACGCTTGTACGCCAGCAACTGATACCGGGAATCCAAGCTTACAGGAATGTTGCGCTTTCCCTTTGCAAGGACGCGGCGCACTTCAGTAGGGTTGACGACACCAAGCCCGTAATCCGAAATGGCGAACGCATCCGCTCTCTTCAATCGCACCGCCAGCAACGCCTGAATCTTATCGCGATATTTCTGCGGAAGCTGCGACTGCGGCTCATAATCCACCCGCAGGACTTGTTGCCCCACGGTATGAGCCCAGCCGGCCAGGAACCGCGTTTTCGTCGGTGTGGTTGCTCCCGGGACTCGAAGAATGCCAGACACGTCCACGCTCATCCCGCGAAGCGCCTGCACCAGCCAGTCTCCCGCTTTATCGTCACCCACCGCGGTGACGGGCGTGACGCGAGCGCCGAGTGACACGAAATTTTGGGTCGCATTGGCCGCACCGCCTGGCAGAATCTGCGTTTCGCGGTGCCGTAGAATCAGCACGGGAGCTTCGCGCGAGACACGCGTGATATTGCCGTACTGAAACGAATCGGCAACGAAGTCGCCCAGCACTACAATGCGTTTGCCGGTAAAGCGTTCCACAATCTCGCCCAACGCCAGCAAATCCGGCGCTTCCGCCGGGGTTTTAGATTTCTTCTCCCGTTTCATCGCTTCCGCACCAGAATCCATTCCACCGCTTGCTGCAAGTCATCCACAATCGCATCCGGCTGGCGGGGCCACTCGCGGGCATGCCAAGCCTCTTCGCCACGCCCATAGCCCGTGCGCACGAGAACCGATTTACACTCGGCGCGCGCGGCTAATTTCACATCGCCGTAGCGATCTCCTACAACGTAAGAGTTCGCCACATCCAAGCCGTGTTCCCTGGCGGCCTGCTCGATCATGCCGGGATTGGGCTTGCGGCAATTGCAGCCGTCCGTTGAGCCGTGCGGACAGTAATAGACGCCATCCACACGCGCGCCGGCAGCGCTTAACTCCTGTTGCATGCGCGCATTTACTTCCTGCACTAGAGTCTCCGGAAAATAGCCGCGCGCAACCCCAGACTGATTTGTCACGATAATCACAGCCAAGCCGGCGTGATTCAAACGCTGAATAGTAGCCGCGGCAAAAGGAAACATACGAAATCTGTCGATGTGATTCAAGTAACCGACCTCTTCGGCTATGGTCCCGTCGCGATCCAGGAATACCGCCGGCCGGTGCCCTGTGTGCTCAGCCAGAAGCCACCTCCGTAATCCACGGACGCATCGCCGCCTCCACCATGTCCGGGGTAACTGCCGTCATGCAACGATGATCGGTGGGACAGCGGCGCAGGAAGCACGGACTGCAGTACGGTTTCTGCTGGACGACACTCACGAGCGGCGTGACCGGAGCGGTTGCCTCTGGATCGGTTGGCCCAAATACCGCGATTACCGGCAAACCAACCGCCGCGGCGACGTGCATCGCCCCAGAATCGTTTCCCAGGAACAGATGACACTGCGAAAGAAGCGCCGGTAAGTCGGCGATGGCGGACTTCCCGGTCAGGTCAATGGGCGGCCGCAGCAACTGATTGGCAATCGCGGAAGAGACGAGGGCTTCGCCTGCGGTGCCGAACAGAATTACCTCGGCTTCATTTTTACTCACGATCTGATTTAAAGCTTGCGCAAATCGCTCGGGCGGCCAGCATTTGGCGGATCCGTAGGAAGCACCCGCGCCCACGGCAATGCGCAGTGCGTTCGGCCGAGCACCGGCGTCGAGCAAAGTCAGCGATGCACGCTGGCGGGCCGCGCCGGAAACGTGCAACTTGATGTGTGGGTCGTCTGGCAAAGTTTCCATCCACCCGGCGCGGCGCAGTAATTCGAGATAATAGAACTTTTCGTGCGCGGGAATCTCTCCGAGCTTGGGAACGGTAATCGCTTTGGTCAGCAGCAAGCTTCTACCATCACGCGCATAGCCGATTCTCTCGGGCACCTGCGCGCGCCAAGCCAACCACGCGGCGTCAAACGCGTTTTGCAGCAGCAACGCCGCGTCAAACTTGCCCTGGCGCAATTCACCAGCAAGCAATTCCCTGCCCCGCCAGCCGCGGTGTTCGCTCTTTGGATCGTACGGAATTAGTTCGTCACAAATCGACTGGTCCTTATAAACATCCGCCACGTAAGGTCGCGCAACAATCGCGATGTGTGCATTCGCGAATTTGGCGCGTACCGCACGCAACGCGGGCAAAGCGATAATCGCGTCGCCCACCCAGTTCGTTGCTCGAATCAGGATCTTCATGCCACGGGCTTCCCGACTTGTATTTTTTCGCGAATCAGCCCTAGCAACGATTCTTCTTTCGCAATCACCAGGTCAATCACTGCCACATACGCGGGAAGATCGTTGAATTTCATGCCCGCTAGATTCTGAGCGTCCTTCTCCGTAGTGAGTATGGCCTTCGCACCCGAACTGCGTGCTGCCAATGCGAGTTCCATCGTATCCCGCGCGTCGTAGTGGTGATGGTCAGCGAACTCGCATTGGCCCGCCAGCGGAAGGTCCCAGTTTTTCAAATCCTGAAAAAAGGCTTTGGGATTGCCGATGCCGCAAAACGCATAGAAAGGTCCTTCGCCGACTGGCTCGCGCTGCAAAAGTGGCGCTTCTGGCACGCCGAATTGGCGAAACCCGAGCAATCGAGTCGCCGCAGAAAACACCGGATCGCCCGGGAATCTCTGGATCGCTGCTTCCGTCCCTGGCACCGTCTCTGCTCGAGTGAACACCAGCAAGTCCGCACGACCCATAGCAGAAACGGGTTCGCGCAATCGTCCAGTGGGGAGCATCGTCTGCTTGCCGAGAGGCTGCGCCGCATCGATCAGCAGAATATTCATGTCGCGGGCAAGCTGCAGATGTTGAAAACCGTCATCCAGGAGAAACACATCGACTTCGCGCTCCAACTTTCTGCCTTGTGCGTAACGGTCCGGACCGACACCGAATTTTGCGCGTTCTTGCAAGCGGAATTTCATTAGCTCAATTTCGTCGCTCGTTCCGTCGCTGCCCTTGTACCCACGGCTTAAGATGCCAACGCGTTTACCTTCAGCTAGGAAGTGTTCGGCGAGCCAAATCACCATGGGAGTCTTACCGGTGCCGCCGACGGTCAAGTTACCGACACTGATCACCGGGCGCCCCAGTTTCCGCTGCTTCAGAAAGCCGTTCGCGTACAGCCAGGCCCGCAGTTGCGTCACTTGTCCGTATATCAACGAAAGCGGCCACAGGAGCACCCGCACCGGCAGCGGCAAGGTCATGGCACTGAGCCGCCAAACCGCTTGGCCACTTCCGCCATCAAGCGGTCCAACGCGCCCCGGCTGCTCTCTACTAGTTGCTGCGCTGCGTTTCCCATGCGCTTCATTTTTTCCGGGTCCTTCAGCAAGTGGATCCATTCCACGCCAGCATCTTCCGGGCTCTCCACCTGAATGGCTGCGCCCGCTTGCACAAATCGCGCGGCAATCTCCGCGAAATTCTCCATGGATGGACCGAAAACCGGTACTTTTCCGAATGCCGCAGGTTCCAGAATATTGTGTCCCCCGGCCCCCACCAGTGAGCCTCCCACAAAAGCACCATCCGCCAATGGATAGAGCGAAGCAAGTTCTCCAATACTATCCAGGAGCAGCACCGTGGCGTCGTCCGGAATCCCGCCGGCATTTCCGTTCGGCCTAGGCGTAATTCCCGGCCCAGCGATGGGTAAGTCCGATCGCCGCACGAATTTGCGGTGCGATTCCTCAATGAAATCTGCGGCGGGGCCGAAGCGTTCGGGCTTTCGCGGAGCAAGCACCAGCAAAGCGTTTCGAAAATCGCCTTGGACCACGCCAAAAGCGATCAGCGCCAGCGGTTCCTCGGTCGCCACAACACTACCCGCCACGATTACCGGCCATCGCTGCCGGCGTTTGCACTCCTCAGCCAACCAGGCGGAAAGCGGCGTCGCATCGGGCAGGATCATGTCGTACTTCAAGTTTCCACTGATTTTGACGCGGTCCGCGGGCGCCCCCAGCGCGTGGATTCGATCCGCGTCGGTCGAGGTCTGCATGAGAAATACCGCCGCGTTTCGCAGCGCCGAGGCAAGAAATGGCCGCAGGTAAAATCCGAACAGCGACAAATATTTTTGATAACGTGCGAACGAACGGTCGGAAATGCGGCCGCTGGCAAAGATCACCGGGATATTTCGCGCGCGTGCTTCGCGAAGGAAGTTCGGCCACAGTTCGGTTTCGAGCACGATGACCAGCGCGGGCTTCACCGCGTTTAAAACCTTGCGCACACAAAATGCCCAGTCCAACGGAAAGTAGATCACCGCATCAGCAAAGGGCATCCGTTCTTTTGCCAAACCGTGGCCGGTCATCGTGGTGGTCGATACAATTAACGGCCGCTTGGGACACGTGTCCTTCAGGCGCTGGGCGAGCGTCACTCCAGAAAGCACTTCGCCGACAGAGACCGCGTGGATCCAGATGGCCCCGGGGCGGTCCGAAGGAAGGGCACGTAGCGCGGGAATCGAGAACCCCAGCCTCTGGCCAAGATTGGATAGATATTTTCCGTGCCGCACTCCCTGAATCAGCCAATACGGCGCCGTAATCAGGGCCGCCAAACCCATCAATATGCTATAAACAAAGTACACGCGACTTGGACTCCGGTTAGATCCGGGATTTGTGATCGCCCGAGGTCCCAGAAGCAGGGCAACCCTGCTTTATCCCATCGAATCGAAGGCCTCAGGATGCAGACACTCTATTATAGCCTTACGCGAAAGCCGGTTGCTCTGCTGCTCTTCGCTTTCGCCGGCACCGGCCTTTTGGCGCAGAACAGCTCCGGACAAGCGGACTCGTCGAAGAGCTCTGCCGCCCTGCACGCCGCAATTTCGGACTCCCACGAAGGCGTGACCATCGCAATTGAACCGTGGACCACAGCCAGCCGCTATAAAGAGAAATTCCCGAAAAAATCGCCATTCCCTAAGGGCATTGTGGCCATACACGTCAGTTTTCGCAACGACAACGACCACGGCCTGAGGGTGAATCTGCCGAGCACTCGGTTGATCGTATTGGTAAGCGAAGATAACCGGCAACAACTGGCTCCGTTGACGGCAGACGATGTGGCGGACGCCGTGTTGCTGAAGGACAATGGAAAAGACCCCACCGCCAAACGCTCGCCGTTGCCAATTCCCTTGCCCACCGGCGGAGGGCATGCTTCGCGCGATTCGAACTGGAACGCGCTGCGCGACGCTTGCCAGAACGCCGGAGTTCCCACGAACGTCCTTGCCGCTCACAGCACGGTAGACGGCTTGATGTACTTCGATTTGCACGGCGAATGGGATCTACTGCAAAACGCGCACTTGTATTTTCCCAATATCGTCAGCATGGCGGACAATCAGCCGCTGTCTTATTTCGATATCGCTTTCGGTCCGGATTCAACAAATTAAAATCACCTGAGGTAGCGTTTCTCGAGCCAATCCACTAGGGGTCTAAGGGACTTGTCATCCTGAGCAACGCGAGGGATTTCAACCGGTCCACATTGTTTCTTTTCGATCGGTTGAGATTCTTCGCCACATCCCCCGCCGGATGCGCTCAGAAGGACACAGTTGCGGCAGCCTGCGCCGTCAGTTCGCTGGGTTGTGAAATTTTGTGAAATATAGATTAATTCCACAGCGCAAAATCCACAGGTAGTACTACGCCAAGTACTACGCCGATTTGCCCACTTCGTCGCCGTCGGCTAACATGGAGTGTTGAAAACAACTCCTTTTTCATATCCAATGCAAAATCTATTAGAACAACTGAATCCCGAACAGCGCCTCGCTGCCGAAAACGTCGAAGGCCCGGTATTGATTCTGGCGGGTGCAGGCACCGGAAAGACGCGCGCGATCACCTTTCGCATGGCCAATCTGATTGTCAAAGGAATCGCTGCGGAATCCATTTTGGCGGTGACTTTCACCAACAAAGCTGCAGAGGAAATGCAAAATCGCGTTACCGATCTGTTGTTGAAGGCCGGAGTACCTCCCGCGCGCCCCTGGATCTCCACCTTTCATTCCTTGTGTGCGCGTCTTTTGCGTCGGGAAGCAGTACATGCTGGCCTGCCCAAGGATTTCGCGATCTATGATGACGATGATCAGTTAGCAGCAGTAAAACTGGTGATGGCTCGCCTCCGCATCGAAGAAGACGGGCTCACGCCCCGCAACGTGCTCAGCCGCATCAGCTACGCCAAAAATCATGGGCAATCTCCGGAACAGGTCCGCGCCGACTCATTCGGCCCCGATGACCGCAAAGTGGCGGACATCTACGCCGGCTATGAGGAACTGCTGAAACACAGCAAAGCGGTCGATTTCGATGATTTGCTGTTGCGCTCCGCACGATTGTTGCGGGAAGCGCCGGATGTGCGCACGCGCTGGCGTAACCGGTTCCGTTATCTTCATGTGGACGAATACCAAGACACGAATCGCGTGCAGTATGACCTGATGCGGCTGCTAACGGACGCTCATCGCAACATCTGCGTGGTCGGCGACGAGGATCAGTCCATCTACCGCTGGCGCGGCGCCGATGTTTCCATTCTCCTGAGTTTCTCTCAAGACTTTCCCTCGGCAAAAGTTGTGCGCCTGGAACGCAACTATCGTTCCACGCAGGCTATTCTCGATGCCGCCGGGGCCGTGGTTGCCAACAATCCGGACCGTCTGGGCAAGAATCTGCGAGCGGAAAAAGATAAGGGCGCGAATCTGCGGTATTACGAAGCACGCGATGCGCAGGCGGAAGCCGAATTCATTGCGGGTGAGCTGGAACGAATCCTCAGCGACGACCCCGATCAGACTTGCGCCGTGGAATATCGCACCAACTTTCAGTCGCGCTCGTTCGAAGAAGTGTTTCGACGCCGCGGCATCCGTTACAAACTTGTGGGTGGATTCAGCTTTTATAACCGTGCCGAAGTCAAGGACGCGCTCGCGTATGTACGGCTGGCCCTGCACCCTGAGGATGATATTTCCCTGCTGCGCGTTCTGAACGTGCCCGCTCGGGGTATTGGGAAGACCACTGTCGATAACCTGCGCGATATTGCTGAGCGCGAAGGTCTCTCCCTGTGGGATGCCGTTGAGTCCGTAATGACCAGCCCCGCGGCCACCCGGGCCGTAGCTCCGTTGCGCTCCTTCCGTGAGCTTGTGCTGCGCCTTCAGGAAGCCTACAGCACCCAGGAACCCGCGGAGTTCCTGCGCTTCTTGCTGGAGGAGACCGGTTACATGCCCATGCTCAGGGATCGCAACATGCCCGAAGACGTCGCCCGCATGGAAAACCTGGAAGAACTAGTGCGCGCACTCGCGGAAGGCCTGGAAGCCGGCGAATCGTTCACGGATTTTCTGGATGCCGCGGCACTGGTCAGCGATGCCGATGCGTTCGAAGACAAACCGGGCGTAACGTTAATCACACTGCACAGCACCAAGGGCTTGGAATTCGATCACGTTTTCCTGACCGGGCTGGAGGAAGGGATCTGCCCGCACAGTCGTTCTCTCAATGAAGATAAGGGCATCGAGGAGGAGCGCCGCCTGGTCTATGTGGGCATGACCCGCGCACGCACCTCGCTCACCTTGACGCGTGCAGTGTACCGGCGCATTTTCGGCAACGAGCAGCAAATGCGTGCCTCCCTTCCCAGCCGTTTTCTGGGCGAGATACCCGCGGAACTGGTGGAAACGGTGCGCGGTTCCATGGCGGAAATCGGGCAGACGCGCCGGTACGAACCGGATCCGGAGTATTCCTACTCCGCGGAAGAGTTTGTGCGCCGGGCGCGTGGCGGACCTGCGCCGGCTCCACGAAATACGCCGCGTCGCGCTTCCTCGACTCCCTCGTTCAGCACGTCCGCTTTCAAGCGCGGCAAAAACGCTGACCCGTTGCTGGGCCAAAAAGTGCGGCACCCGGAGTATGGAGTTGGCACAGTCGTCGGTGTGGAAGGCGAAGAGGACGACCGCCGGCTTAGTGTCAGCTTTCCGGGGCGCGGCACAAAGAAATTCGTGGAACGCTACGCGCAACTCCAGCAACTCTAAGCCCGCGATGGTTGAACCCCACTAAGGCCACTAAGGCGCTTAGGTTGCGCCTGGTCGGGGTTCGCGATAAAGTGAAGTCCGCATTCCTACCTACACACCGCGTCAGGTTTCACAGCAGGGGTGCATGTGCCTGGACGCAGTCGGAGAGTATGGGTGGATCCACAACTTTTTCGATGTAAGAACATCGATCAACTCATTTCCGACTCCGAACATCCTGATAAACGATTAAAGAAGACACTGGGGTGGATTAGCTTGACGGCCCTGGGCATAGGCGCAATCATCGGCACCGGCATTTTCATCCTGACGGGTACTGCCGCGGCGGGCGAGGAGGTTCTTTACCCTTCGATATTCAAGGCGCCAGTCCTCGATGTGATTCTGCATGGTTCGCATGCCCTCGGCGCTGGCGGCCGGCCCGGCGCGGGACCTGCTATCGCGGTTTCCTTTTTCATGGTTGCCGTTGTGTGTGGATTCGCAGGTCTGTGTTATGCGGAACTGGCCTCGATGATCCCCATTGCCGGAAGCGCCTACACCTACACCTACGCGACCATGGGCGAACTGGTTGCCTGGATTATCGGTTGGGATTTGATTCTGGAATACGCGGTCTCGAACATGGCGGTGGCCGTCGGATTCTCCGCGTATGTGAACAGCTTGCTGAACTCCTTTGGGATTCATTTGCCAGCTACGCTGAGCACCCCCGCGTATCAGCCCGGGATAGGATGGCTCCCGCACTTTAATCTGGTTGGATTTCTGATCGTCATGCTGCTGACGTTATTGCTGGTGACGGGAATTCGGGAGTCCGCCGCTTCCAACAGCATCATGGTGGGCATCAAGCTGATCGCCATTTTTATTTTCATTGTGTTCGCTTCGAAATACATCAATCCCATCAATTGGAAGCCTTTCGCGCCGAACGGGTTCCAAGGCATCCTCACCGGCGGCGCGATCGTCTTCTTCAGTTACATTGGCTTTGATTCCGTGTCCACGGCGGCAGAGGAATGCAAGAATCCCAAACGCGATTTGCCGCTGGGCATCATGACGTCCCTGCTGATCTGCGCGGCTCTATATGTCGGCGTCGCCGTAGTGCTCACGGGAATTCAGCCTTACCACATCTTCAAGGGCGATGCCGCGCCGGTGGCTACCGCGCTCCACAACATCGGCCTGGACCGTCTGCAACGCTGGGTCACCATCGGCGCCTTGATGGGCATGATCTCCTCTCTGCTGGTCTACCAGTATGGGCAAGCGCGCGTGTGGTTTGCGATGTCGCGCGACGGCCTCCTCCCTCCGGCCTTCTCCAAGGTGCACAAGCGCTTTCGCACGCCGCATTTTGCCACCTGGATCGCGGGAATCGTCGTGGGCATTCCCGCAGGCATTTTCGATATCGGCACGCTGGCGGACCTTTCCAACATCGGCACACTGTTCGCCTTCGTGTTGGTGGCCGCCGCAGTGCTGGTCCTGCGCAAAACGCAGCCAGACCGCGCACGAGGGTTCCGCGTTCCGCTGGTGCCGTTCTTGCCGATTCTCTCCATCGTCACGTGTGTGCTTTTGATGGCCAGCCTGACGCTCGAGAACTGGATCCGCTTTTTTGTGTGGCTCATCATTGGACTTGTGATTTACTTTGCATATAGCCGTCATCGCAGCACGTTGAATACGGCATCGAAAGCTTGAACCGACTCATGAGCGGTGTACGCCATCTGAATGTCTTGCGCATGGGCGCAGAGATTCTTGCCATTCTGCTCTGTCTGGGAATGCTGCCCGCGTCCGCTTTGGCTTGGGGCAACAATGCGCAGCGGCTTATCGTCAACCACGCGGTCGATACCCTGCCCTACGGCATGCGGCCGTTCTTCGAAGCCAATCGCACTTTCTTCGTTCAGCACGTAAACGACCCTCTGAATCTTCTGGACAAGCATCCTAACGAGCGCCAAAACCATTTCATCGAACTCGATCGCTACGGCAAGTTTCCTTTCGAGGCTTTACCTCGCAATTACAAAGCCGCTCTCTCGAAATACAGCAAGTCTAGAATCGACTCCACCGGCCTACTCCCCTGGCAGATCGGCGTTTACAGCGCCAAACTGACCGACGATATGAGGAATGGCCGTTGGGACGAAGCGAAACTCGATGCCGCTTTTCTGGCGAACTATGTCGCGGAAGCCCACGATCCTTTCAACACCACTGAAAACTACGACGGAAAGATGACTGGGCAGAGCGGAGTCAACGAACGCTTCAACACTATCCTCATCGACCGTTACGGCTCGTTCTTCCCATTAAATCCGCACGACGCGTTCTTCATCACCGATCCCACCGATTTCGCCTTTGAAATATGCCTGAATGCGCACAGCCTGATCGAGTCTATTCTTCTGGCCGACCGAAATGCCAAGCGCGGATTGAGTTCCTACACCGACGAATATTACGACCGCTTTTACAACCTCACCGCGGCTTCGTTGATCAAGCAATTGTCGGACGCTTCCACCGACGTTGGCTCCTATTGGTTGACCGCGTGGACCAACGCCGGCAAACCAGCTCTGCCTCACTGATCGTGCTCTGTGTCAGGTGCTGAACTTCCCCCTCGAATCACCTCACTGCCCAAGGCGGAGTTGCACCTGCACTTGGAAGGTTCGATTCGCCCGGTGATTGCGGTAGCACTGGCCGCGCGACATGGCTTATCGGTCTCGGAAGCGGAGGTGCGCTCGCGCTATGCCTACGCGGATTTCTTATCGTTTATCGAGGCGTTCAAATGGGTCACTTCGTTTCTGCGCAATCCGGCGGATTTCGCTCTCCTGGCGACGGATGTTGCCGGGCAACTTCTGGCGCAAAACGTAGTTTATGCGGAAATCACGCTTTCCGTAGGCGTGATGCTGCTGCGCCAGCAGAATCCACAAGCGATTTTCGACGCGCTCCTGCAGGCTGTCGAACCTTTCGAACAAAAGGGCCTTCGGATCAATTGGATTTTCGACGCAGTTCGGCAATTCGGCGCCGATCTGGCGCTGCAGGTGGTGGATTGGGCGAAGATCTGCCATTCCCCGCGCATCGTGGCCTTTGGCATTGGTGGCGATGAATTGAGTAGACCTACCACAGAGTTTCAGGGTGTCTACAAACACGCGCATCATTGCGGGCTGCATCGCCTGATCCATGCGGGCGAAATCGGCGGGCCGGAACAGATTCGCCAAGCCATCGAAATCCTTGGCGCGGAGCGTATCGGGCACGGCATCGCGGCGATTCACGACCGCGCTCTCATGGACTTGCTTGCCGCACGCCGAATCGTTCTCGAGCTCTGCCCTGTGAGCAACCTGCGCACCGGTGCGTTAGCCCGCCAACTAAGAATCGAGCAGCCCTCGCTGCGCCAACACCCCCTTCCCCGGTTACTGCGTCACGGCATTCCAGTGGTCTTGTCTACCGACGACCCCGCCATGTTCCACACTTCGCTGGCCGAGGAGTATCGCCACGCGCAGGCGATGGGCCTGAGTGAATCGGAATTGTACGAGTTGGTCGGCCACAGTTTCACATTTTCGTTTCTGCCGGCGGAAGAACGCACCCGGCTGGTCTCCCGGCCAGCGTGACGCCCGCCCGGTATTTGCTATACTGGCGCCATGAAAGCTCATGTTTGGGTAATGCCAAAACGCACCGTCCTCGATCCGCAAGGCCAAACCATTCAGCACGCGCTTTCTGGACTTGGCTATTCGCAGGTCGTCGATGTGCGCCAGGGCAAGTTTTTTGTCCTGAACCTCAACGGCTGGAACCACGAGGAAGCACAAAAGCAGCTTGAGCGTATCTCCAAGGAAGTGCTGGCCAACCCAGTGATCGAAGAATATCGCTTCGAAATCGTCGATTAGGCGGAATCCATGGCTTCGTTCAGCGCGAAAATCGCGACGGCCCGACCCGTATATTTCATCTTGCTCGCAACCTTGCTGCTGTTCGCCGGTTGCAAGCAAACGCCGCAGGTCGACGATCCTCAACTGCAACCGATTCTAAAGATGCTGCAAGAGAATGTCCCAGTGGGCACGCCCGAGAGCATGGTGAGTCAATTCCTGTCCACGCGTGGATACCCGATAGAGCCTTCGGACAAGCCCGGCAGGCTGATCGCCACCATTCGCCATATCGACACCGAGCGCCTGCAACCGGTCACCGCGCGGGTGACCTTCTACTTCGACGCGAACGGCAAGCTCAATACCTATGAAATTGTTCGCACTATAAATGCCCCTATCTCCAAGTAAGTTGACTCTTCCTACCCTTTAGGGGCCTGTTTTCACGGTTGAGCCATACGCCCGTGTTAAGCTGAAATACTTGCCTACAGGAGATTTTTTGTATGTGCGGCATTGTCGGCTACATCGGCTCCAAAAAGGTTGTTCCCGTTATCATCGAGGGCCTGCGCAAACTGGAATACCGCGGATATGACTCCGCCGGTATCGCGGTGGTGGATTCCTCGGGAAAACTCCACATTCGCCGCGCCCCGGGAAAACTACGGAACCTTGAAGAAGCCATTCAAAACTCCCCCATTGATGGGACCTACGGCATCGGGCACACGCGCTGGGCTACGCACGGCCGGCCAACGGAAGAGAATGCCCACCCGCACCGCGATTGCACCGGGCAATACGTCGTTGTTCACAACGGCATCATCGAAAACTATCTGGAACTCAGAGAAAAACTGCAAAAACAGGGGCACAAGTTCGTCACCGAGACAGACACGGAGGTGGTGGCCCATCTCGTAGAAGAGTACGCGAAGACTCTGCCCTTTGAAGAAGCCGTGCGCAAAACTCTGAAGGACCTTCGTGGCATCTACTCACTGGTTTTTCTTTCCGCCAGAGACCCGCAGAAACTGGTTGCCGCGCGCATCGGACCGCCGTCGGTGATCGGTCTGGGTGATGGCGAATATTTCGTGGCCAGCGATATTCCGGCGCTGCTGCAGCACACTCGTAACATTTTTTTCCTGGCCGATGGTGATGTTGCGCTGCTCACCAGGGAAGGGGTTCGCGTAACGGACCTGGATGGCCATCAGGTCGACCGCCCCGCTCACCAGGTCACCTGGGACCCCATCATGGCGGAAAAAGGCGGCTACAAGCATTTCATGCAGAAGGAAATCTTCGAACAGCCCCGCGCCATTCGCGATACTCTGCTCGGCCGTATTTCTCAAGAGACCGGCAAAGTTTTTCTGGATGACATGCAGATTTCCGAGCAGCAATTCCGCGATTTTCAAAACGTGCGCATCGTCGCTTGCGGCACCAGTTGGCACGCCGGGTTGGCTGGAAAATTCATGATCGAACGGCTGGCACGCATCCCCGTCGAAGTAGACTACGGCAGCGAATTTCGCTACCGCGACCCCATTCTCGACTCCAAAACCCTTACGGTGTGCATCAGCCAATCGGGCGAAACAGCCGACACCTTGGCCGCCCAGCGGGAAGCCAAGCAGAAAGGCTCTCCCACACTGGCGATTTGCAACGTGAAGGGCTCCATGATCACACGCGAAGCCGCCGGAACTGTTCTGACCCATGCGGGCCCGGAAATCGGCGTAGCTTCCACGAAGGCTTTCACGGCACAGATCGCCACCCTACTTCTTCTCGCGTCCTATCTGGGCCAGATTCGCAATAAGCTTTCGCCCGACGACGCTCGCAAGCTGATGCTGGAGTTTATTCAGATTCCTCACAAAGTCGAGACGATCCTTCAGGCGGATGCGACTGGCTTATACGAATCTTTGGCTCGCCAGTTCTTCCGCCAGTCCGATTTCCTCTATCTCGGGCGTGGGATCCATTACCCGATCGCGCTGGAAGGCGCATTGAAGCTCAAGGAAATTTCCTATATTCACGCGGAAGGCTATCCCTCCGGGGAGATGAAGCACGGGCCGAATGCACTGATTGACGAAAATCTGCCAGTGGTTGTGCTCGCCACGCGCGACGAGTCTGACCCAGTTTCCATGACCTTGTATGAAAAGAGTGTTTCCAACATCCAGGAAGTAAAAGCCCGCGACGGTATCGTGATCGCCATCGCAACGCAGGGAGACCAGCTGGCCCGCGCAGCCTCTGACCACCTTATCGAGTTGCCTCCCACTTCCGACCTCCTTTCCGTCCTTCTGGAGATCGTCCCGCTCCAACTCTTGGCCTATCACATTGCCGTGCGCCGCGGCTGTGACGTGGATCAGCCGAGAAACCTCGCAAAATCCGTCACGGTAGAATAGGTTTATCATCATAGTGCGCCGTGGCTCTTTGCCATCGTGCTCCCGTGGCACTAGAATCAGGCCGCAGCTTTAAAACGATTTACGGTCAGGTCAGAAATGACTGGGGGTTCCATGAAGGCGATTCACGCCCGCCTCGCTTGCTGTATTCTGTTCTGCTTCGCGTTTAGCCAATTCCCTCTCCTCGCGCAAACTGCCCCGACAAGAAGCATCGCCATAACCATCGATGACCTTCCGGCCGGTGGCGCAAATCTGATGACCGGAGCGGAAATCGTGGAAATGACTACCAAGCTCCTGGGCACCTTACACGACCAGAAAATTCCCGTGGTGGGCTTCGTCAACGAGCAAAAACTGTATAAATTCGGTGAGGTGGACGAGCGCATCAAAGCGCTCAGCCTGTGGCTCGATAACGGCTTCGAACTCGGCAATCACACCTTCGCGCACACTTCTCTGAATCGCGTTCCGCTGCAGACCTGGGAAGAAGAGGTGATTCGCGGAGAAACCGTCACGCGCCTCCTGCTGGCACAGCACAAAATGAAGCTGCGCTACCTCCGGCATCCTTATCTCGATTCCGGCCGGGATGTGCAGACCCGCCGGGAATCCGAAGCGTTCCTCAGCGCTCGTGGCTACCAGATCGCTCCCATCACCATGGATGCCTGGGATTGGATGTATGCCGGAGTGTACGAAGACGCTCGGCGCCGCGGTGACACCAACCTCGAACAGCAACTGGTCACTTCCTATCTTTCCTACACCACAACCGTTTTCGATTATTACGAAAAACTTTCGAAAACCATGCTCGGTTACGAGCCCAAGCAGATCCTGCTGCTGCATGCCAACTGGCTGGAGGCGGACCACATCGGCGAAGTTTTGGACCTGCTGCGCAAGCGCGGCTATCAGTTCATTACCTTGGAAGATGCTCTCGGCGACGCGATTTTCAGCATGCCCAACGACTACGTTGGCGAAGGCACCGGCTGGCTGGACCAACTCGCCATCACCCGCGGCCAGGTGCCTTTGGGAGAACCCACCTTCCCCCAGTGGGTCATCGACAAATCCCGCGAACTCCATCGCGCGCCCACGACTGCAACTCCGTACTGAACAGCCGGTATTTCTGTCGTCGGCAGCGCAAAAATTTCGAATGCGCTACTATAGCCTCATGCGGTGCCGACCCTGGTTTCTGCTGTTTGCATTTCTCCTTTCTCTCGCGCTCGCTCCCTACTCCTATCCCCAAACCGCAACACTGAAAGAAATTCGTGCGGAAGGTATGAAAACCTTCAGCGAGGCGCAAATTGCCTCACTTTCTGGCCTGCAAATTGGCTCTCAGGTGGGCCGGCAGGAGCTGCAGGAAGCCGCGGACCTGCTCCTGCGCAGCGGCCTATTCGCCAAGGTGAACTATAAATTCGACACCCACAATAGCGACGTGACTCTGACCTTCCATGTCGAGGAGGCTCCGCGCTTGCCGGTCGCCTACGACAACTTTCCGTGGTTCGACGATTCGGAACTCGTGGACGCCATCCGCAAGGATCTTCCCTTCTACGATGGCACGCTCCCGGAAGGTGGCACAGTGGTTGATCTGGCAGGAAATTCCCTGGCAGCATTTCTGGATGCCCATGGACTAAAAGCAGAGGTTCAGCATTTCGTCCTCGCAAACCCTCTGCTCGATAGTTCCGAGCAGGAATTTCAAATCGTGGGAGTGACGCAGACCATCGCCAGCGTGGCTTTCAGTGATACCGCGCTCAAACCGAACCTGGCGGTCCAGCAGCATCTCTCCGACGTTCGCGGCAAGCCCTACTCCCGCCTTACGGTTGACGTGTTCTTGGCCGAGGCCATTCGCCCGATTTATCTGGAACAGGGGTACTTGCGCGCGAAGATTGGACCCGCCTCCGTGCGGCTTTCCGGCGATCCCAACAAGAAATTTCCTGAAGCCATTCCCGTGTACGTTCCGTGTTCGCCGGGGCCGGTGTACCACTGGAAAGAAGTGCAGTGGCAAGGAAACGCCACAGTGCCTTCCGAAGCGCTCACGAAGGCGCTGCGGATAAATCCCGGTGACGTGGCCAACGGAATGAACATCGAAGGGGGGTGGGACCGCGTTCGCGAGGAGTATGGCCATTTGGGCTACCTGGAAGCCAAGATAGTGCCGGTCGCGAAATACGACGACCAAGCCCATACCGTTTCCTATAGCGTCGCCGTCGCCGAAGGCCAACAATACCGCTACCATGACATGAATATCACCGGCATGTCGCTGGCCGGGGAGCGACTCATCCGCGAGGCGTGGCCCCTCAAGCCGGGCGAGGTGATGGACAAGACCCTTTTCGAACAGCTTCTGCTGCGCCTGGAATCCCATCGCGAATCCATCTTCAAGGACCTTCCCGTGCACTATGAAACCGTGGGCCACTGGCTCCAGACCGACCCTGCGAATGGCACCGTAGACGCGTTACTGGATTTCAAGTAGCCCACCAAGTCAGCGTTCCGTATTGCCAGCCAATGTGCCTGCGCTATACTCCAGTGAAGATGGCTTCTCTGGTTCAAATCAAGATGGGCGAGGCGTCGGCCGAACTCGCCGCGAAGAAAGAACAATACCTGCTCTCGAGCCTGGCTAGCCTCCCCTCCGTCCTAGTGGCATTGTCCGGCGGCATTGACTCCGTATACCTGGCGTGGGCTGCGCAGCAAGCTTTGGGTGAACGCGCGTTATCGGTCACAGCTGTATCCGCCAGCTATTCGGCGTTTGACCGCGAGCAGGTGGAGAGCTTCCTTCGCGTCACCGGAGCTCACCACGAGTTCATCCAGACCCGCGAGCTGGAGAACCCCGCTTACCGCGTCAACGATTCCAACCGCTGCTACCACTGCAAGGACGAGCTGTTCTCCATGCTGGACCTCCTGGCCCAGGAGCGCCATATCTGCGCTGTGGCGTACGGGGTGAACGCCGACGATACCTTCGATTTTCGCCCCGGCCAGCGTGCCGCGATGGAGCATCAAGTCCTTACTCCTCTTCTGGATGCGAAACTACACAAAGCCGAACTTCGCTTCCTGGCACAGCGTGCCGGATTGCCCATGTGGGATCGCCCTGCCTCCGCCTGCCTGGCTTCCCGGTTGCCCTATGGCACGGAAGTCACCGAGGAGCGCCTGGGCCTGGTCGAGCGAGGAGAGGCCGCCCTTCGCAAGCTGGGCTTCCGCCAGTTTCGCGTCCGCCTCCATGACAAACTTGGCCGTGTGGAAGTAGCGCCCGACGAGCTTCCCCGAGCTCTGACACCCGACATGGCCTCGGCTATCTCCGCGGCCTTGAAGGACGCCGGATTTACCTATGTGACGCTCGACCTGGAAGGCTACCGCCAGGGCTCTTTGAACGAAACGCTGAAGAAATCCACGGGAACATAGCTGCTCCAAAATGCGTACTGTATAGCAGGAGGGCAGAGTGGAGCATATGAGTTCCCCCACGGTAGCAAGCCGTCGTTTCTGGGTCGCGGCAGTCTTACTGGCCTACACGGCACTAGCACTTTCTCCTGCCTGCGTCACCGCAGCGGATAACACCTTTGAGCGCACTTTCAGCGTCAGTGCCCCCGTCCGCCTGGAATTAAACAATGGTTCGGGCAACGTGGAGATCCGCGGCAGTGCCGATGGGAAGGTCCATATTTTTGGTAAAGTAACCCCGGGCTGGTCGGTATTCGGCAGCTCCGAAAAAAATGTCCAGGAAGTGGTCGCCAATCCCCCGGTCGAGCAGAATGGCAATGTGGTCCGCATCGGCAGGAACAACTCCCTGTTCAAGAATGTCTCGATCGATTATCGAATTGAAGTCCCACACGATTCGGACATCGATGCCAGCGTGGCTTCTGGCGGTATCACCGTCGATAGCGTGCGCGGCCCCGTCAAGGCTTCCTCAGCTTCGGGTTATGTCCACGTGTACCAGGTGGAACGCGATACGCAACTCTCTGCGGCCAGCGGCTCCATCGAGGCATCGGGCATCGGTGGCATTCTGCGCGTCAGCAGTGCATCTGGTGATATCGTGCTGACCGACGTTAAGGGCGACCTGAAAGTCAGTGCTGCCTCTGGTTCCATCCGCGTCAGAAATCCAGGGGATCGCGTCGACGCTTCCTCCGCCAGCGGCTCGATTGAAGTGACCGGAGCGCAGAGCGATTTGAAGATCCATGCGATTTCTGGCTCGGTTAATGTTGGGGGTGATCCCAGCGCCAACCGCTACTGGGAACTGAAATCCGTTTCGGGCTCCATCGATATTCACGTGCCCCCGAACGCCAGCTTCTTGTTTACCGCCGAGACCACTTCCGGGGACATTCGCACCAACATTCCTGTAGTGCTCGAGGAACAAGGCAAGCACTCCATGCGCGCGCATGTTGGGTCTTCCTCTGGCCGAGTCGAAGTGCATACGGTCTCCGGCGGCGTCGACGTTCGGGGTTCCTAGCCGTCATCCGCACGCGGGCATTGCACATTCCCCAGAGTCCCTGCAAATTTAGACGCCTCCCGGTACAATAGCCTTGTGTATGTTTGTCGTCCATTGTTGAGAGTGCTGCTCGCGCCCACGTTGGTCTTGGCCATGGCATCAGCAGCGTTTTGCCAGGAGCTACCCAACCCCCCCGCCCAGATGCCGCCCGCGACCCCCGGCAACAGCGACAAGCGTCCCCCACAACAGCCACAGCAGGACCTCTTCGAACGCCAGGAGCTTCAAAAAGCGATTGAACAGGCTGCCAACGACCGTGCCGCACTAGTGAAGAACTTGGAAGGGTTCCTGAAAAAGTATCCCGAATCCACCCAACGCCCACAGATTTACCGTGCGCTGGTGGAATCCAGTTTGCAATTGCGCGATTTCCCACGCGCCGTGGATTACTCTGAGCGCCTGGTCTCGCTGAACCCCAACGATATCTCGAACACGGTCCTGACCATACAACTGCTGAATCGCTATGGCGACGTTCCGGGCTACCGCCGCGCGGTGTTCTATTGCAGCCGTGTGCTGGAATATGTGGACCATACCACCCAGGCGGAAAAATCGCCTCGCATCTCACCCGAGGACTGGGAAACTTCCAAGAAGAAGGACAAATCTTCTCTTTACCTCATTCGCGGCGAGCTCTACCAGAAACTGAACGACAATCAGAACGCTCAGAAGGATTTTGAATCCAGCTACACGCTGATCCCTAACGCCACGGCCGCCGAAAAACTCGGCGAACTCGCGGAATTAAACAAGGATCTGAACGCCGCGATCCAGCAATATGCGCGCGCGTTCGCACTCACCGATGGCACGAACGGGGCCTCCTCTCGCGCGGAGATTCGCAAGAAGATCGGGAACGTCTGGCGCTTGGCGCACGGTTCCGAAGATGGCCTGGGAGACTACTTGCTCCACGCCTTTGATGCCAGCACCGCGGCGGCGGCCCCGGTGAAGCCTCCCCGGAATCTCAATGGAAAGGAGCCATACGATTTCGTACTGCGCAAAGTGATTGACGGCAGCCCGGTTCGACTGGCGGAGGCCAAAGGTAAGGTGGTGGTGCTAAGCTTCTGGGCCACCTGGTGCGGGCCCTGCCGCGAGCAAGAGCCGCTGTTCGAAAAGGTCGCCGCGCGCTACTCCTCGAAGCCCGACGTGATTTTCTACGCGCTGAACTGCGACGACGACGAATCCCTGGTCCCGCCATTCTTGGCCGAAGAAAAGCCTAAGACACCCGCTTTGTATGCCGACGGCTTGGAGAACCTGCTGCGCGTAAACTCGTTTCCCACTACGGTTATTCTCGACCGCAATGGCAAAATCGCGTTTCGGCAGGACGGTTTCGATCCCGATGGATTTGAAAAATCGTTGGGCGATGCCATCGACCGCGCCGCGCAACCCAAAACCGACAACTCCCCTTCCGCTGCTCTGAAGCCCTAATCTGAACTCCTCAACGCCAGTCAAGCGAAGGCTACGCCAAGGTACGAACGTATCGACAGCCCTGTCATTCTGAGCGCATCCGACGAGGAGGCGGCGAAGAATCTCAACCGCTCGTTAGAACGAACTATAGATCGCTTGAGATCCAGTATCTGCGCTGTCGTTTTGTGGTGAGAAATGCGCATTAATCCCCCGTCCCAAGCGCTTTCGGGAAGCTGCCAGCGATTTCTTTGGCTGCCAGGATCGTGTTTACGTGAATACGCACCGTGTCGTCGAGCCGGCGAGCGTACCCACCCGCCAGCGTGGTCACTACCGGTATGTTGCGTTTACGCGCTTCCTCGAACACGCCTCGGTCGCGCCGCTTCAACCCTTCCACGGAAAGCCCCAAGCCACCTAACTGGTCCTCGCAGTACGGGTCGGCCCCGCCGACATAAAAAACAATTTGCGGCTGAAACTTGTCGAGCGCGTGGCGCACGGCAGGTAAAAGCGCGCTCAGATACTCCTCATCGCCCACGCCATCTTCCATGTTCAGGTCCAGCGTAGACGCCGGCTTGTGCGCGGGATAATTGTTAAGCTGATGGATCGAGAGGCTGAACACCGTGTCATCTCGAGAGAAAATCGCCGCGGTGCCGTTTCCATGGTGCACATCGGTATCCACCACCATCGCTTTACTAACAGCGCCCTCATGCTGCAATCGCCGGATGGCCACAGCCACATCATGAATCGCGCAAAATCCCTCGCCGTGGTCCGGATAGGCGTGATGGAACCCTCCCCCGAGATTGCAGGCGAAGCCATCCCGCAGCGCGTTTTGCCCTGCCAGGATGGAGCCACCCGCCGCCAGCCAGAACCCATCGACCAATTCCGGCGAGTACGGCACTTCCAACTTCATTTCTTCGCTGCGCGTCAACGTCCCCGTCTTCAGCTTGTGCACCCAATCTTTCGTGTGAACACGCAGAATATCCTCATCGGCGGCTGGCTCCGGCCACAGAAAATCTTCTTTTGTGGCGATTCCTTCGGCACGCAACTTCTCTGCGATAAGCCTGAACTTCTGCGAGGGAAACACATGCGCCCCGAGGTTTAGGTCGTAACCGTCATGATAGATCAGCTTGAATGGTGCCATTTAGAGCTCTAAAAACAACGGGGTGCAGCGAAGCCGCACCCCGTTACTAATGCTACTAAAACCCGTCTAACTCTCGCGTTCAAGAATGAAATCGGGCAAGGTCAACAGCGCCCGGCCGTATTCCGCGTCGCCCCCGCCATTGATGCATCCTTTAGCGCGGCGCACATAATCGAACGCCAGATTGCGCGTGCGCTCCAAGGCGCCCGAATCGCGCACCAATGCCACCAGCGTCTCGGGTTGCACCGAGTTGAACTCCTTCTCTTCCAAAACGAGCGCCACCAGTTCCCGCGCTTCCCGGTGGCCATTTTCAATGGCGTAAATCAACGGCAGCGTCACTTTGCCTTCTTTCAAATCACTCAATGCAGGTTTACCAAGCTGCTCGCTGGACGCCGTGAAATCCAGTAAATCGTCCACCAGTTGAAACGCCAAACCCGCATACCGGCCATATTCGGCCAGCGCTTCTTCATGTTTCTCGTCGAATCCGCCAAGCACCGCGCCCAGCCTGGCGCAGCCGCTAAAAAGGCACGCCGTCTTGTGCGTCGCCAACTTCAGTGCGTCTTCTTCGGTCACATCCATGCGCCCGATTTTCGCCAACTGGATCAGTTCGCCTTCCACCATCTTCTGCGTCAGGTCGATCAGGATATCCAGCACGTGGAAATTTCGCTCTTCCAGCGCAATCTGAAACGATTGCATATACAGCCAGTCGCCGGCCAGCACACTGCGGTGATTGCCCCACCGTGTATTCGCAGATGGGCGTCCCCGCCGGGTGTCGGCGCTGTCGATCACGTCGTCGTGGATCAGCGTAGCGCTGTGTAGCAATTCCACCACCGCCGCTAACTTAATCGCGCTGCGACGGCTCACCTGTGACCCGGCCGCGTAGCCATGGCACAACAGCAACAGCGCGGGCCGCAGCCGCTTTCCTCCCCCTCCCAACAAATAACTCGTGATTTCAGAAACAGGTTGATACGCAGAAGCGCTTTGCAGCGAAAGTTCCTGCTCGACCTGCACCAGGTCTTCCCTTACCAGTTCGAAAATCTCTCTGACTGTCAGTAAGGCTATGGCCGTCCTCCTGATTCGTACCCGCTGCTAGCGGGGTACCGCGGCCGGGGACGCACTCGGCCGGGCGAGTTGAAAGAAACGCCTGAAATTCCCTGCCGTCAATTCGGCGGTTTCTTCGGTCCCTAAGTTTCTCACATTCGCAAGGGCCTTGGCCACTTCCGCTACATAGGCCGGCTCATTTCGTTGGCCCCTCATAGGCTGCGGCGCCAGGTACGGAGAATCCGTCTCAATCAGGATATTTTCCAGCGGCACATCCTTTGCCACATCCCGGATCTTCTGCGCTTTCGGAAAGGTCAAATTCCCTGTAAAGGAAACCAGGAAGCCCATGTCCAGCCCGCGCCGCGCGTCTTCGATCGTGCTGGTAAAACAGTGCAGGATGCCGCCGAAGCCGCTGGGCTTCCAGGCTTCTTTTAACATGGCTAGGCAGTCAGACCAGGCATCGCGGCAATGGATAATCAGCGGCAATTTCGCAGCGCGTGCCAGTTCCATCTGCTCGCGAAAAACGCGCTGCTGCACCTCGCGCGGCGAATGGTCGTAGTAGTAGTCCAGCCCAATTTCGCCCCATGCGATCACTTTGGGATGCTTCGACAGGCGTGCCAAGGTCTCCAGGTGTGCTGGTGTGACTTCCTTCGCTTCGTGCGGATGAATGCCGACTGACGTGTAGATCCAGTCGTGCGATTCAGCATACGGAATCGCCGCGTCCAGTTTTTCCGGACCTGGGCCGGTTCCAATGGCCAGAATCGTCTTCACGCCAGCCGCGCGCGCGCGCTCGAGCATGGCCTCGCGGTCCTCATCAAACTGAGGAAAATCAATGTGCGCGTGCGAATCGATGAGGTCCATGGTATTTGAGGCAGCGAGTATCGGCTATTAGACATCAGATATCAGCGATCGGATATCAGCTAAGAAGTGCGTAGGGCGGCCTTCCTAGGCCGTCCGCTCCGATATCAGATCGCTGACATCGGATCACAGCTTGCCGTCATCCTGATAGCTGTTGCCTGATATCTGTTATCTCTCACTTCAGCCGCGCTCCCACTTCCACATCTTCATGGAAGCCTGCCAGCACCGGCCGGCCCTCCGGCCCAACGGACGCCGCAACAATCATCCCGTTGGACTCCACCCCGCGCAGTTTCCGCGGCGCGAGATTCACTACCACCACCACCTTGCGGCCAATCAGCGTTTCGGGCTCATAGTATTGCGCAATGCCAGCGCAGATCTGACGGATCTCCGACCCAATGTCCACCGTGAGTTTGAGTAGTTTATCCGCCCCCACAATGCGCTCGGCAGTCTTCACTTGTCCCACGCGCATTTCCACCTTGGTGAAATCTTCAATCCCAATTTTCTCCGGCGCAGAGGCCGCGGGTGCTGGCGCCGCTGCCGCGGGGGTAGCCGCCGCCGGTGCCATCGCGGGCACCGCGGGGGTGGGGTTCAGTTCTTCGTTTGCCATGGCTTCGATCCTCTCTATCGCTTCAGTTTTCTCCACGCGTGGGAACAGCGCCTGGAATTTCCCTAAACTTACGCCCGCCGCCAATTGTCCCCAATGCAGTCCATCCAATTCTGTTGTGCCAATCGCCGTCGTCTGGCCCAGCAGCCGCCAGACCTTCGCTGTACTGTCGGGCAGAACCGGATGGGCCAGAACGGTCACAATCCGCAACAGTTCGGCGGTGGTCCACAGAATCGTGGCTTTACGCCCTTCTTCATCCGGTGAATTCCCCAGCGCCCAGGGCTGCTCGGTGGTCAGATATTTGTCCGCCGCGGCAATCACACTCCAAATGGTCTCCAGAGCGCGCGCAAATTCGAAATTGTCGTAACGCTCCAGCACTTCGCCAATCGCGTTCTGCGCTTCTTTGGCCAAGGCATCATCTTGTGCCAAGCGCACGCCCGGTTTCGGTACCTTGCCCGCAAAATTCTTTTCAAGCATCGCCGCGGTGCGGCTTGCCAGATTGCCGAGGCCGTTGGCCAAATCGCTGTTATAGCGCGTCACCAGGGCGTCGTAGCTGAAATTCCCGTCCTGCCCAAACACCACTTCGCGCAACAGGAAATAGCGCAGCGTGTCCATGCCCAGCATGTTCGCGATCGGGCGCGGCAACACTACGTTGCCTTTGGACTTGCTCATTTTGGCCGCGTCCATCAGGAACCAGCCATGCGCCCACACCTGCCTGGGAAGCGGCAGCATCGCGGCCATCAAAAATGCCGGCCAATACACGGCGTGAAAGCGGATGATGTCTTTGCCCACCAGATGCACATCCGCCGGCCACATCCCGCGCTTCTCCCACTCCGGGCCACCCACTGCGCTTAAATACGCCGTCAGGGCATCGAACCATACATAGAAAACGTGCGGCTCCTCGCCCGGCACAGGAATGCCCCAGCGAATCGTGGTGCGCGTAATGCTTAGATCTTTTAACCCGCCCTCGACGAAGCTGATGATTTCGTTTTTCCGGCTCTCCGGCTTGATGAAATCGGGGAATTTCTTGTAAAAATCCAGCAGCGGCTTCTGGAAAGCGGACAGCTTGAAGAAGTAATTCTCCTCCGTCACCGTTTCTGTCGGGCGTCCGCAATCCGGACAAGGGTCTCCCGGCTTGGCATCGTTCACGTACGCGTTGTCGTAAATGCAGTATTGCCCGGTGTAGTGGCCCTTGTAGACGTAACCATGCTCCTTACACAGGCGGAACAGCCACTGCACCGTGCGCACGTGCATCAGCTCCGTGGTGCGCACGAATTCGTCCGCGGTCAGACCCAGTTCATCCCACAAACCGCGCCAGGCCTCCGCCATGCGCGCTACAAACTCCGACTCGGGAATCCCGGCCCTTTTCGCCGCGCGTTCGACGTTAACCCCGTGCTCATCCGTGCCCGTGGTCATTACCACGTCGTACCCACGCATTCTCTTATGGCGGCGCAACACATCCGCCACCACCGTCGTGTACGTGTGCCCGATGTGGGGCAAGCCGTTCGTGTAATAGATCGGCGTGGTGATATAAAACTTTTCTTTTCTCTCAGCCATTCTGGGTTCTCAATGTCTTGCGTGGCCCTGTACTTCCTGCACACCTTTTCACTTCTTGGATTGCTCTCCAAATCGGAGCATCGCCTGCTCCATCACTTCATGCAGCGGGACGTTTTTCTGCTCTGCCAGCTTACGGCAATCCTCAAATTCCGGTGCCACATGCTGAACCCGGTCGTTCATCCGGCATACTTTCATGCGCACATCCCCGAAACGGGTGGTCACTGTCGCAAACTCGCGCGGCATCGCGCGGCGCTCTACCAGATGACTCCTCACGCCCAGCGTGGTGGTCTCCGCGAACAGCATTTCCTGAAACTTGCCCTCGTCCTCCGGCTTGCACAAGATCGTCACCAGGGTTCCGGGCCGGTTCTTCTTCATCTGCACCGGAGTCGCGAACACGTCCAGCGCTCCTGCTGCCAGCGCTTTCTCTAGCAAATAACCAAAAATTTGTGGATTCATGTCGTCCAGATTCGCTTCCAGCACGCGAATGGTACCGCCGTGAGTGTCCACGTCCTTTTCCGCCAGCTCGCCCACCATAATCCGCAACACGTTAGGCTGGCCTTCCAGATCGGCGGCGCCCGCGCCATAACCAATCGCGCTAATGCTCATCGCCGGCTGTGGGCCAAACGATTGGCACAACGTCGCCACCATGGCCGCACCCGTCGGCGTCACCAGCTCCTTCTGTACGCCGTTCGAATATGTCGGCTTGCCAATCAGCAGGCGCGCTGTCGCTGGAGCAGGCACCGGCAGCACACCGTGGGCCATTCTCGCCGTGCCCCCGCCCACATTCAGCGCGGAGCACGCGAACTTCTCAAGGCCCAAATCTTCAAAGCCGATGCAAGCGCCTACGATATCGATGATGGCGTCCAGGGCGCCCACTTCGTGAAAATGAATCTTCTCAATGGGAACGTCGTGCACCGCAGCTTCGGCCTCACCCAACTTGCGAAAGATGGCGCTCGCGCGTTCCTTCACGCGTTGATCCAAACCGGATTTTTCCAGAATCTCTAGAATGGTACTCAGGGACCGATGCGTTTGCTGGTCTTCCGTTTTCACCCGCACAAGCGTCGCGGCCATTCCATTTTTCCAGACTTTTTCCGAAGCGAGTTCCCAGCCCGGTACCTGCAACCCCTTCAGCTTCGCGCGCAGCACCTCCACGGAACACCCGGCATCAATCAGAGCACCAAGTGTCATGTCTCCGCTAATCCCGCTAAAACAGTCAAAATAGGCTGCTTTCATTCGTTTCGATCTCGTGTGGAGGCGCTCTTTGATACTATCGGCCCCAACGCCAACCGTCAAACCACCAGCCGCGTCACCGCGTCACGCGAGAGAACTGCGTAGGGGTCCACCACTGTTTACCCTGAGCGTCGAAGGGCTGTACCCCATTCCGCACAATATAGGAATCGTTGACCCGACTTTCCTGTACGGAAACTTAGTAGTACCGGCTTCTAGCCGGCTCCCTGGTACATTTCGGCAACTTAGCTCCGTTGCTTGAGCACCAGCGTACGGTCCAACCGAAAACGCATCGTCGTCTCCGCGGGTACCTTCACGGTCGTCCCGCGCGTGAAAATCTCTGTCAACAATCCAGCGCCCGCACCCGCCGCTGCTCCGATTCCTGCGCCGCGACCACCGCCAAAAAATCGCTCCCATCAATGCGCCAAAGCCCGCGCCTCCGCCCTATTCCAGCGTGCGCTTGTTCGCGCCAACACCCCGCCCACTGTTCACCTAGACGTCGGAAGTGTCCAAGCGATACTCCTTGCCGCCTAGCTCAACCGAAAATAAATCGAGCACGAGCTCCGGGCTGTGCACCGCGCCTCCGGTGGTGATATTCCTGATCACCAGTCTGGCGCGAGTTCCCCGCGGAATAGCAATCCCGCCCGAGCTGCCTGGAACATTCTCGCTGACGCTGGCGGAAAACAACTGTCCCGGAGAAGAATTCTCCGAATCAATGGTGTCATCGGTGTGCGCAACAATCTCGGTGCCGCAAGGGATAACGCGCGCCACCCCGCGGCGCATCGCTCTGCGTAAACACTGTGGTTTCCACATCTCGCAGGGGGAAGCGGTAGTCGATCCCCTGCCCATCGCGGAAGCCGATGCAATCGGGTCCAGCGTATTGCCCCGAATACACTTTGCCGTTCCGCAGGGTTACGATGTCCTGACTGTTCGAAAACACCAGCGACTGCACATCGCCAACAGGAAATTTGTACTGCACGCCCTGCCCATCGGTAAATCCGATCTGGCCAGCGATTGTACTGGTGAACTGGCCGGAATAGCTGGCGCCATCGCGCAGGATAACCGTATCCGCTGCTGCCGGTGTGGCAGTCGCGGTGATCGCCAAGAACAGCAAAATTAGATAAGTTCTCATCGCTCGTTCTCCGAAAATCCTGACGCTGGAAGGCACAGTGGCGCGCTCGTGTCCGCCCTGGTGCCGGAGTGTACACCGCGATGTACTCGTGGAAAATGAATTTGAAAGCAGGCACTTGCGGCCGTGGGCCGCTGTTTCACGAATCCATGCTGGTATACTGAGGAATTCCAGGATTCATTCAGGAACAGACTGAGGCCACGTGTATCTCACCATTCGAAACCGGCTCCGCGACGCCCTCGCTGAATTCATTCACAAGACTTATGGTGTGCAGATTCCAGTGGTTCTGGAGAAGCCCCCGAAGCTCGAAATGGGGGAGGCCGCCTCACCGGTGTGCTTTGAACTCGCCAAGCGCCTGAAAAAAGCTCCACGCGCCATCGCCCAAGAAATCACCGCATCGCTGCCAAAAATCGATGGCATCTCCCGCGTAGAAGTGGCGGGCGGTGGCTACCTGAACGCTTACTTTGATCGCGTAGCGTTCTGGCAATCTCTCGTGGACGCTCAGCCGGAAGCGCCAGCAGCGATCGGTACAGCACAACGCGTTATCGTTGAACACACCAGCATCAACCCTAACAAGGCCGCGCATATCGGCCATCTTCGCAACGCCGTGCTCGGCGACACCATGGTGCGCCTCCTGCGGGAAACTGGCCGCCAAGTGGTCGTGCAGAACTATATCGACAATACCGGCGTGCAGGTCGCCGACGTGGTAATCGCCTTCCAGCACATGGAAGAGAAATCCCTTGCCGAGGTGAAGACGCTCGCGACAGAACCTCACTTCGACTATCTCTGCTGGGATCTCTACGCAAAGGTTGCGCAATTTTTCGAGGAAGACAAAACACGCGCGGCCAAACTACGTGGAGACACATTGAAAGCCATCGAAGCCGGCGAAGGGGAAACCGCGCAAATGGCGGTGATCATCGGCGACACCATCGTTGGCTACCACCTCCGCACCATGGCGCGTTTGGACATTTTTTACGAACTACTCGCGCGCGAGAGTGAAGTTCTCCACTTGCATTTCTGGGATGCCGCGTTCGAAAAGCTGAAAGCCAGCGCAGCCATTCGGTACGCCACCAGTGGCAAAAATGCCGGTTGCTGGATCATGCCGTGGAAGCAGGAATTGAAGGATGGAAACGAAGCGAAGAAGGTAGAGGATTCGGAGGTCTCAGAAGAGGACCAGGCCAAGATCATCGTTCGCTCCAATGGTACGGTTACTTACGTCGGCAAGGATATCGCCTATCAACTATGGAAGTTCGGCCTGCTTGGCAAAGATTTTCATTACACGAAGTGGCCAAATCCGCCTGAAGGCAGGGCCGTTTGGGCCACCACCAGCGGGCCGAACGAGCCCGGTGCGCCACATTTTGGCGGCGTCGACGTCGTCTACAACGTAATCGACACACGCCAAGCCTATCTCCAGGACGTGGTCGCGGAAGGTCTGCGCGCTCTCGGCCATCCGAAGGAAGCCGCCAATTCCATTCACTTCGATTACGAGATCGTCGCGCTTACGCCGCGCTGCGCCGCGGAAATGGGCTACGAAATCTCCAGCGAGGAATCGAAGTCCTATGTCGAGGTCAGCGGCCGCAAGGGTCTAGGCGTTAAAGCCGACGAGCTCATTAACCGCATGCTCGAGGCTGCTGAAGCTCGTGTCCTGCAGAAGCAATCCACGATGGAATCCGCCGAGCTGGCACGCACAGCGAATGCGTTGGCGGTCGGTGCCCTGCGCTTTTTCCTTTTGAAGTACACACGCAACACGATTATCGCTTTCGATTTCGAGGACGCTCTACGCGCCGAAGGTGAGACCGGCCCCTATTGCCAGTACGCTGTCGTCCGCATACGCGGCATTCGCCGTAAAGGCGCTGAAACCATATCAACCCGGCAGGCGCTTGTCGCCGATTCCGTGAAAGTATTCCTGGACGGGCCGAAAGCAGCGGATATTTGGGAGCTTCAGCTTCTTGACGGTTCTCTGGACTATGCCGTCGAAGCCGCCATTGCTGCGCAAGAGCCCGCATTCGTGGCCAAGTACGCCTTCCAGCTCGCGCAGGCCTTCAACAATTTCTACCACAAGCACCACATCCTGTCGGAGCCCGACGAACAGAAACGCGCGTTCCTGCTGAGTCTGACCGAACTAGTCGAACGCCGCCTGGTGCAGTCTCTCCATCTCCTTGGCATAGAAACCCCAGACAAAATGTAGAGCAACCCCTACGACATTCTGCGTAAGGGTCCAGCACTGCTGGCCCCCTACTCGGAAGATCCACAATGTACGTCTGCCTCAACCCACACCCCGATCAACAGGAGCAATCGTGCGACATGGGACGGAGCACTACTGCGCCCTACCAAGAACGAAACTTACAACGACATAATCAACTGGATTAGCGTGCGTAAACCCACCCCGGTGGGCCCCTTCGCCAACCACGGCTTGGCGTCATCGTTCCAGGCCGTGCCGGCGATGTCGAGGTGGATCCACGGCGTATCGCCAGCGAATTCGCGAATGAACCATGCCCCCGTGATGGAGCCACCGCCTTTGCCACTGCCGATATTCTGAATGTCCGCAAAACTGCCCTTGATGAACTCGCGATACTCCTCGTCCATCGGTAACTGCCACATTTTCTCGCCCGCTTCTTTGGCGCTCGCCAACAATTTATCGGTCCATGCCTGATCGGACCCGAACACACCCACATTCACATTCGCCAGAGCCACAACGATGGCTCCCGTGAGCGTCGCGGCGTCCACCAAATGCGTTGCGCCCAACTGCTTGGCGTAATGCACACCGTCCGCGAGGATCAATCGCCCCTCGGCGTCGGTATTCAAAACCTCAATCGTTTTGCCGGACATGGCCGTCTGGATGTCCCCCGGCTTTTGCGCCTTGCCACCGGGCATATTCTCCGTAGCCGGCACCACGCAAATCACTTTGACACTCGGCTTAAGCGCCGCCAGAGCGCGCATGGTGCCGATCATGGTGGCGCCACCTGCCATGTCGTACTTCATCTTTTCCATTCCGTCCGCGGGCTTAATGGAAATACCGCCGGTATCAAACGTAACCGCTTTTCCGACCAGACCGACAACCGGCGCACCTGGCTTGGCGTTCGCCGGTGTGTAGGTAATCACAATCATGCGGGGCGGCTCGACGCTGCCCTGCGCCACACTCAGCAGCGCCCCCATTTTCAAATCCGCGATCTTCTTTTCATCCAGCACTTCCACCGCCAGGCCCGCTCCCTTGGCCATGGCTTCGGCCTTTTCCGCCAAAATCCTGGGCGTCAGTTTGTTCGAAGGCTCATTCACCAGATCCCGCGCGAAATTCTGCGCTTCGGCAATAATGCGCCCGCGCGTAATTCCCTTCTCGCCTGCTGTTTTTTCCGCGTCCCCATACCCTGCAAGCGCCGCCGCGTCAATGAACTTATCCTTCTTCTTTTCGGTCTTGTATTTGTCGGTCTCAAAATCTGCCGTAATCACGCCTTCCGTAAGAGCCTGGGCGTTCACCTCCGAGGCATCCCCTTCGCGCACCACAAACGCAAAATGATGTACCGCACGATTCTTCAGATAGCGGGTGGCCACGCCCGCAATCTTGCGCAGGGTCGCGGAGTTGAATTGCTCGCGCTTCCCCGCCCCGACCAGCAGCAGACGCGCGGCCTTCAGTCCAGCGGGCGCGTGTACCAGGATCGTTTCTAGCGATTTGCCGGTCAATTCACCGGTCTTGTTCAATCGCGAAAGCAACCCGCCGGTCAGCTTGTCGAGCTCGCCGACGCGATCCTGCGGTCCTTCGTTGTCGTCGAACACATAACTGACCAGTGCTTCCGTCTCGATTGCCGCAAATGGCTTGGGTTCTAAGGTGATTTGCATGATGTATTATCGCCTCCGGTTGCGATACATCGCTTGTTCCGCCTCCCGGCGAGCTTCTTTGGTGCGCTCGTCCTGGCGGCGGTCCCACGATTTCTTGCCCTGCGCCAATGCGATTTCCACTTTGGCGATGCCTTCGCGAAAATAGATGCGCAGAGGAATAACGGTCAGGCCTTTGGATTCGATACGGCCGGCAAACTTATGAATCTCGCGCTTGTGCATCAACAGTTTTCTGTCACCCAGTGGCTCATGATTCCAGGGACCACCCGGCAGGTATTGCGCGATATGAGCGTTCACCAGAAATGCGCCGCTGGGCTTGAAGTCCACGTAAGCGTCGCGAATATTAGCCTTACCTTCGCGAAGCGCTTTTACTTCCGTGCCATGCAACACCAAACCGGCTTCGAGCTTCTCAAGAATATGGTAATTGTAGGAAGCAGCTCGATTCTGCGCGACGATTTGTTCGCGCGGTTTGTTCCGGTCCTTGCCTCTCTCCGGTCGTGTGGTTGGCTTGGTCACAATCTTTCATTTTACCCGATGCTGCGTCTAAAGACAGGAAAGCGCAAGGATGGCCCCTCGCCGAGCCCCACAGCCTGCCGTCCGCGTTTCCGCTCTCGCCTGGTGGTTGGCGAAGCGCCTGTCCTTTAGGTCCATCGGGTTGACAAAGGGACACTGACACATGGGACGGTTGATTTATCGCGGTGGTTTGCGGTGGTCTGCTTGCCGCATCATTCGCGCCGATGCTAGACTGCAAAGGCAAGGAAAGACGGAGTTTGCTCCCTGTACTCTTCCCGGAGATGGCATGCGCCGCTGGAGTTACGTACTCATCTGCGTTCTCGTTGGAGTGGCTCTAGCGGGCTGCCCGAAAAACAATGGGCACCAAGACTACAAGTCGGGCGAAAAGGCTTTCGACCTGAAGGACTACGATGCAGCGGTCGATTATTACTCCAAGGCGCTCACCAACGACCCGCACAACGCCTTCTACCGTATTAAGTTGAACGACGCGCGGTTCGAAGCCGGGCAATTGCACGTCCACGACGGCCTTAAACTCAGGGAAAAAGGCGATTTACAGGGTGCGGTTTCGGAATTTCAGCGCGCCCAGGTTCTGGATCCTTCCAGCGTCATCGCTGACCAGGAACTAAAGAAGACCTTGGCCATGATGGCCGACAAGGTCCGGGCGTCGGAGCAATCCTCGGAAACACCCTTGGTGGAAAATGGCGAGCCCGTCCTTGCTTCCGCGCCTCCCGAATTGAAGCCTCTGAACCGCTCCCCCATCAACCTCAAAATGTCCAACGACGCCAAGGTGGTTTTTGACACCATCGGGAAACTCGCCGGCGTCAGCGTCATCTATGATCCCGATCTGCAAGCCCGCCGCATCACCATCGAGCTAAACAACGTTACCTTGGAGCAAGCCCTGGACATTGCCTGTCTGGAGAGCAAGGCGTTCTGGAAGCCAGTTACCGAAAATATCATCATGATTATTCCCGACCAGACCCAGAAGCGCCGGGATTACGAAGAACAGGTGGTTCGCACGTTCTATCTGAAGAATGTGGCCATCCCTCAGGACCTGACGGAAATCACCACCAGCCTGCGCCAGTTGTTGGATCTCAAGCGTATCGGGCAAATCAACGGACAGAATGCTATCGTGGTCCGTGACACCCCTGACAAGCTCGCCCTGGTGGAAAAGCTCATCAACGATATTGATAAGGCCAAGCCGGAAGTAGTGATTCAGGTAGAGATTCTCCAGGCCAGCACCGACCACATGAAGAATCTTGGCATTCTCCCCCCACAGAGCACGACGGTGAGCATCAATCCCAACAACTCGACCACCAACAGCTCCAGCAGCACCACCACCACCACTACCAGCAGTAACACGATAACGTTGAACCAGCTGACGCATTTGAATCAGAGTGACGTCGTCCTGACCATCCCCAGCGCCACCGCCAATTTCTTGATGACCGATACCAGCACCAAAATTGTCCAGAATCCCGAGATTCGCTCCATCGATGGCCAGCAAGCCAAACTGCGCATCGGTAACCGCGTTCCCGTCGCCACCGGCAGCTTCCAGGCGGGTGTGGGCGTCGGCACCACCGCGGTCAATCCCCTGGTGAACACGCAATTTCAATACATCGATGTCGGTGTCAACGTGGACGTAACCCCCCACGTGCATCCCAACCGCGACGTCAGCATGAAGCTAGACATTGAGGTTTCTTCCGTCACTGGACAAGCCACCATCGGCGGTATCCAACAGCCGATTATCAGCCAACGCAAAATCACTCATGAAATTCGCCTGAAAGAAGGCGAAGTCAGTGTATTGGCTGGATTGATTGAGCGCATCGATACGAAAACGTTGAACGGCTGGCCGTGGCTTGCCAACGTACCCATCATGAAGTACTTCTTCGCCACGGAAAACCCGGATCATCAAGACAACGAGGATTTGATCGTATTGATTCCCCGCATCGTGCGCATGCCGGAATGGAATAAGGAGAATCTGCGCGCCCTGTACTCCGGCACGGAAACTTTCCCCGCAGTTCGTAAAGAACTGGACGTCAAAGCGCCTACCGCGAATCCTGCTCCTTCGGCTCTGCCCTCGGGCAGTTCCGCTCCAGCTTCAACGCCAGGCGGCCCCGGCACTTCCCAGTTTCCGATGGCAACACCGGCTGGCGGCGCGCCTGCTCCCATGGCCAACGCAACGCCGGCCCCCGCCCCACCGCAGGTCAGTGGTGCCAGGATTCACTTCGAACCGTCGTCGCTCAACCTGAGTCCTGGGCAAACCACAACGATCGGCATCGCTGTCGACAATGTCTCCGATCTATTTTCGATACCGCTGATGATCCAGTACAATTCGGCGGTCATCAGCATCGAAGAAGCTCGCCACGGTAGCTTCCTTTCCGGCGGCACTCAAGAAATAGCCATTGTCCAGCGCGTCGATAAGGAACACGGCCAAGCCATCATCAGTGCCACGCGGCAGCCCAACACTCCCGGCGTCAGTGGCAGCGGCACGCTCCTCGGCATAGTGATTAAGGCCATCGGCCCGGGCACCACGAACCTATCCATCGTCCAGGTGAACGCCAAGGATTCCCAACAAAAGTCCATTCCGCTGGTCACCAGCGAAGCCACGATCCGCGTACAATAAAATCCCTGGAGCAAGCGCAGGATGGCTCAAACCTACAATCGACGGCGCTCCCCATCGCAAGCAGGGATGACTCTTCTGGAACTTATCATTTCCTGCGCCATCTTGTTGATCTTGTCCACCGCGGCGCTTCCCATCGCCCGTTGGACCGCCTATCGGGAACGCGAACGGGAGTTGCGCCGCGACCTGATCTCCATGCGCGAGGCCATCGATCGCTACAAGGACTTGGCCGATCGTGGCCAGATTCGCGTGGATGCGCTGACCGGTGGCTACCCTCCCGATCTCGAAACTCTGGTGAAAGGTGTGCCCTTGGCCGGAGCTGCAGCGGGCGCGCAGGGCAAAAAAATTCGTTTCCTGCGCAGCATTCCGATTGATCCCATGACTAAACAAGCCGACTGGGGATTGCGCGCCGTCGAAGATGATGCGGATTCCACAAACTGGAGTGGAAAAGACGTTTTCGATGTGTATTCCAAATCGACCGCCACGGCCATGGACGGTACGAAGTACTCAGATTGGTGAACTTATGCACAGACGCAGATTGAATATCGCTTCATTCCACTTTCAGGAGGGCTCCCTTGCCGGGGCTCGCTCGCAGCGTGGCTTCACCCTGATTGAGTTGATGATCGTTATCGCCATCATGGCCATTCTCATTGGCATGGCCGCCGGCATCTACACGAAAACAGTCCAGCACGCGCGCGAATCCGTGTTGAAAAAAGATCTGCAAACCATGCGCGAAGCCATCGATAACTTCACTATGGACAAGCAGCAAGCTCCGCAATCTTTGCAGGATCTCGTCGACGCCGGATATCTTCGCCGCATCCCCGTGGATCCCATCAACCAGCAGACGGATTGGCAACTTCATTACGGCGACACCGTTCTCTCCACCGATCAAACCAGCACCGGCGTTGACGACGTACACTCCGGCTCCGATCAGGTCAGCAGCGACGGTACGCCCTACAACACCTGGTAATTTGCGTTTCGGTGGCGCCGTAGCACCGAGTAATCGGCGTTTCGTAGCGCCGCGCCTTCAGGCCGGCATCCGCCTTGAACCGGGCAAGCCTTCAACAACCAATACTTAGTGATACCGTACGTTCGCCCAACTTCCTTCAAATTCACAGAAATTTGACGCAACCCCTGCACTCCGCTATAGTGTTTCTGCGGGGTGGAGCAGCCTGGTAGCTCGTCGGGCTCATAACCCGAAGGTCGTCAGTTCAAATCTGACCCCCGCAACCATTTTTAGTTGATAACAAACGGCTTAGGAGGCTCCACTCCTGGGCCGTTTCCCTTTTCCGTCCAACTGGCGTCCAAAATTCCCCAAACTGCGTTGACAAGTTGCGCCGCAATACGCTTTCCGTCCTCGCTGATCACGTGCGTGTAAATCGTGACCGTAACCGGCGAGCCGTCGGCATGTCCGAGTCTCTGCTGACGCAATTTCTGTGATGCTCCGAAACTGTTCATCAGAGTTGCGTTCGCATGGCGGGGCGCGCCTCGAGTACGCCACCCCAATTTCCTTTTTAGTGTTCTTACCAAGGTCGGCGAAACAGGGCCTTCCAATCCCTAAAAGCAACTATCAGCAAACAGAACCACTTCAGTTCCATCCAGGCCCCTTTTGCACTAGTTGTGCCATGCCCCGTTCACCGTAAGAACGTGGGAAGTTATGATAGTGCTGTGGCCTGGATCCTGGTCCCTTTTTCTGGGGCAGCGTCTCGACGGAGTGCTCAGGTCTGGCATCACGTTCGGCAGGTTCTGCATCATGTTGCGCAACGGCATTGCACAATTCGTTGGTTCCTGGGTTTCTCAGTTCGGGTATCGCTTGCGCGTCGAGAAAGTGCGCAGGGACCGGGCAGTCGTAGACTTCCTTGATCCCCGAGGTGCTCCCATCGTGCGCCCCTATATGGGAGGGGCCCCGTCGATGAAGATGATCGCGCACTACGACGACTACAACGAGGACTTCCGAGTAGATCTGTGGGAGGAGAGCAAGGGGTTCATTCTACATTTGGATCACGAGTACGGTTACGTTCTGGACCCTGAGCAGCGAGAAGCGCTTGTGCCAGCGATCAGCCGATATGAGCGGGACCGTTTTCTGGATGCGTATTACTCATTGTTTGGCCCTCTGGATCACTTTGTTCGAACAACGGCACGGAAGAAGAGGTTGTAGGTGCAAAGGGCACAGATTTGCACGCTTCTGTGCTCCTGTCATTGGCTGCCAACACTTCCCTCCTCTCCGGAACGTCACACGTGATTTTCCTGCTCCGCTCAAGAGAACACCAGCGACAAGACCGCAGCTTGCGCCGCATGCTTCGCCGGCGTCATTTTCTTTGATGTGCTACGGCTTGATCCCAACCTGTAGTCAACTTTTCGGGAAGTTGAACGTCGCCTGTGTCCGAACCTGTTTCTGCGAAACAGTCCTCATGAACCCTGATAGCAAACTTGAGGGACTGCAATAAACCAGGGTTTTACCTGATCGAGATGAACGATTCGCGGATGCCAGACTATGGCGGCATAAAACTCAGCATAGTCCGAAAAATAGCGACCGAAAAAGGTGCCCAATCAACGCAGGATATTTTGAGTCTTTACAACAAAAGACTCACCGGCAAGTAAAGGCTCGCGAACGGCGACGCGCTGATGGCGCGCATGGATGCTGCGCGAGCGGCGAGCCTGAGCCCCCTGAGCGATTTTTCAATAGGGCACGGGCAAAGATAGCGGCAGGCCACTACGATTTTGCCGTGGACGAGGAGGCTTCAAAACAGGTCTCAGGGCAGGAGCAGTAACGAAAACCGACATAAGCTACAGGAACCGCAAAATTCACAAGTCGGATGTAAGTAGTTGACAAAAAGGGAAAGTGGGCGGGTGCCATGCCCGTAGGATTCGAGGCGAACCTTGGATGACCGAGAAGACGCTCCGGTTGAAACGACGAATGCACTACTTGCAGAAGTGGGTGCTCGGTTCCAGCTACTCGCGTCTGCGTGCCGGAAGAGCTTAGATGGATTCGCGATCTCTGCAGTCTCGAAGCTCAATTTATGTGCTGTGCATCATCTTAGGGTTGGCGAAGCCGAGCCAACCGTGCGCGGCATCTTGTCACGATGTCACGCCCGCTATTGATCTTGTCTTTTGTGCGTCCATGTCTTCCAGGTCGATTCTGGGTTTGACAAAACATAGCTTTGGAGCTATATTCCTCCCATGGAATGGGAGGTCGAATTTACAGACGAGTTCTCTCACTGGTGGGATGGCCTGACTGAGGCCGAACAGGTGGACGTGAACGCCAAAGTGATTCTACTCCAGAAAATCGGTCCAGGGCTTCCGCGTCCTCATGCCGATCTCATTCACTCTTCTCGTCATCCGAACATGAAAGAACTTCGGGTACAGCATTCGGGAAGGCCGTATCGGGTGCTCTTTGCTTTTGACCCGCGCCGTTGCGCGATTTTGTTGATCGGCGGTGACAAGACGGGAAATGACCGTTGGTATGAAGAATTTGTTCCGATTGCGGATGCCCTCTATGACCGGCATCTGGAAGCTCTGAAAAAGGAGGAGAAATAGAAATGGCCAGGAACTTCAAAGAACTTCAGGCAAAAATGTCTCGTGAAGCACGCGTTCGCAGCGAAGAGGCAGCTAAGAAAATGATTTCAGAAATGGGCCTTGCTGAACTCCGCGAGGCTATGGACTTAACCCAAGAATCGCTAGCAGACACGCTTCACGTCAAACAAGCTTCTATCTCCAAAATGGAACGGCGCTCGGACATGTATATCAGCACTTTGAGCAAGATCATTGAAGCAATGGGCGGAGAACTCCAGATCATTGCAAACATGCCAAACGGGAGAGTACAAATTCGCCAGTTCACAAAGATTCGGAAGGGTGAACTTGAATCGGTCCAAACAAAGGGGCGTACTTAAGACGTGAATATCGAAATCCACGATGCGGCCCTTGCGGCCAGAATCAAAAAACAGCTTCAGACGACCGGCTCTGCCAGTGTCGAGGAAGTCTTACTCCCTTTGCTGGACACCCAGGAGGAACAGGATCGTTGGCTCTTGGAGAACCGGGAGACAGCCAACGCAAAGATCAGGAGCGGCATCAATCAACTCGACTGCGGCGAGGAAATACCCGAAGATCAATTGGATGCTTACCTGGCGAAACTGAAAAGCCAAACCTAAATAAGCGCCAGGTTTCCTAGACTTTCAGCTAGAACGGAGTTAAGGAGGCGCGCATGGCACTGGATTGGACAAAATGTGTGGCAGTAGAAAGTGTGCCCGGAAAAATCAGCGGGGCGTGGGTTTTCCGTGGAACCCGCCTGGCTGTGGCTACCATCTTTGAAAACCTAGAGGATCGCCTAAGCATCGAGGAAATCATGGAACAGTTCGACGTGACGCGGGAACAGGTCACCGCGGTACTGGACTTTGCAGCACGGAGTCTGGAAGCTCCGATTCGCCGTTAATGCTCATTCTTTTTGACACGGAACGCCCAAGGGCATTTCCCGCGCGCTGCAAGGCCATATCGTTAAAGAAGCGAGAGCACAAGGGTGGGACACATTGAGTCCTCCAGACTAGGCAAAAATCAAACCCATGTCCCTCAACTTGCCCAGCAATTCCGGATACTTGTGGGCAAGGAACTCGAGTCTTCTGGTTTTGTATGGCTTAATACGGGCGACATCCAAAACAATTGCGGCGAGGCTGGCCACTTGCGGATTGCCCGACTTCGCCATCCGTTCAAGGTGGGCCACGTTCTTTTCGGAAATGTGCGATTGCTCAAGGAACGCGAAGATGTCGTCCTTGTCCTCAATGGCCTGGCGCTCGCTCTTCGGCCTGGCCTTGCAACGCTTGCACACATGGATTTTGTGACCTTTGCCGGAGAATTGCTCGTTCGGACGTTCGCGCCCGCAAATCCTGCAGTAATGTCCCATGCTGGTTCCTTCTAGCAACTGAGAATACGATAATAAGCTAAGAGACATCAGACGGGGACAGGCCGAATTCGCCGTGGACTGCCTGGGCCGATGGATCTTGGAATTCGGCTGGACCACCTATCCGGGCATGAAGGAAATGCTCTGTGACAGCGGAGGCAGCAATGGCTACCGGCCGCGCCTTTGAAAATACGGAAATACAGTCTCTACCAAACCATTACCCGAGTCCACGGCCTTATCATTGCCGTGTGCCACTGTCCCCCTGGTGCCAGCAAGTGGAATCCTGTCGAGCATCGCCTGTTCAGTTTCATCGGCCTGGAGTGGGCCGGCCACCTGCTCCGATCTCTACAGCTTATGATGAGCTACATTGGGGGGAGGGCAACTGAAGCCGAACCTTGCCAGCCCGTGCCAAACGGAGTAGTCTTCGCGCGATGATCGCACCCATTAAATCGCGCATTTCGGTCGCCGGACGTGGAAGCATCTACCATTTGAAGATCACTCTGGCCGAGGTCAAACCGCCGATCTGGCGGCGACTGCGGGTGCCTGGCGAAGCGAACCTCGGTTGGCTGCACGCCGTCATCCAGGTGGCGATGGGCTGGACCAACAGCCACCTGCATCAGTTCACGTCTGGAGGGACCGTTTACTCCGACCGGGGTTTTGATCTCGACGAATTTGAGGACGACCCGAAGATCTTCGACGAGCGTCAGGCCACACTCCAGAAGATTGCGCCCAAGCTGAAGAGCGTGCTCGTCTACGAGTATGACTTTGGCGATTCCTGGGATCATTTCATCACCGTCGAAAAGATTCTGCCGCCCGATCCGGCGGTGGCGCCGGGTGCGGAATGCCTGGATGGCGCACGCGCCCGTCCGCCGGAGGATTGCGGAGGCGTGTGCGGCTACGCGGACCTGCTCAAAATCCTGCGCGACCCGGGCCATGAGGAACATCAGTCGATGCTGGGCTGGCTGGGCCGCCCCTTCGACCCTGAAGTCTTCAATCGGGACTCGACCAATAAGCATTTGAGGATGCTCCGGTGGCCCAAGACAACAGAGAGCCAACTCCGCCGCGTTCTCATGCGCCGGGACGGATTCAAGGCATAGCGAGGAGATGAAAGACCGGCGCAAGTTTCAGCTGCTGATCGCCGATATCCGCGACGCGCTTGCCGATGTTGCGCGGGAGAATCGTTACGGGGATCTTTTCCACGCGACCTGGGAGTTGGTGCGTTTCGAAGACGAGCTTGCCGGTGACATTGGGAAGGTACGGGAGTTGATCGCCGTTGGCCGCGCTATTCGCGACGCGACCGGCCCAGGGCGTTCCGTCGCCGAGCAGAAGATCATAGATACCTTGAAAGGCATTGCTTGGACTTGTTGTAACGTGCTTGAGGAGGCCGGCGTGCCACGAATTCCTGATCTCGCTGCAGCCGACGCACTAATCCCGGACCTCCGTCGGTCCATATTAATCGTTGCCGAGCTGCGTGATTATGCCCTGGAATGCCTTCGTTTCAACGCGCGGCCAAGCGACGCTTTTGCCGGTGCAAGACGCGGACAATCTTTCGAGATCCTCGGCATTGCGGGTCGCCTGTTTGATCTTCCGGAGGCGCTGGACATGGCCCGCCAAGCACTGCGCCGCAGCCGCAGCCAGACGGTCCGCGGAGCGATTATCTTTCTAGAAGACTACTTCAAAGCGCGAGAGGGTATGGAGGTGCCTGACGACATTCACACCGCGCTGTTGACCGTGGCGGAGACGACCGACAGCCGATCGACCGCCACCGGAGCGCTGAACGTGCTCGTCGAAACCGGTGAAATCTCCGACATGGAAGCGCTTGATCGCCTCGATGACTGGAAGGACAAACATCACCGATGAAGAGGCATCCACGACGTTTGCCGATTTGACGTTCCTCCTGTCACATTCATGCCCAGTCATTCGCGATAATGTTTCGCGTTTCCTCGACACCGGTTCGCCAGAGGGCAAACATTTCTTCGTCCGGCCGTTCGTAATAGCTGGCAAAATCCCCGTTACGGGTATATTCGGCGTCCGTCTGTCACTGACGATATAGCACAGCGAGCCCTTTGACAATGGTACTACTCTGTTGTAGTATAACAGTGTGTTAGAGTTCATAGAGTTTCCGGCTTTTACAACGCGCCTAATGGCTCTTGCGAAACACCGCGCTGATGACGTATTGCTGGAAATTCAGAACGACCTGCTTGAAAACCCGAAGCGCGGTTCCGTGATAGAAGGGACTTCAGGTGTTCGGAAGTCTCGGGCCTCCGACCCTACTAGAGGCAAAGGAAAGAGCGGCGGGTTTCGGTATATGTACTACTACATCGAGCGAGATGGGCAGATTTTTCTGTTGATGGTTTTTAACAAGAATGAGCAGGACAACCTGACCCAAAAACAGAAAAAGATATTATCTAATCTCATTCGTGAACTGCGGGAGGAGGGGCAATGAACAACAAACTATTCAACGAAATGATCTCCGGGTTTGTTGAGGCTAAGAAGTATCGTGCAGGGAAAAAGGCGAAAATGCGCGTATCGCGTGTGGCTTTTGAGCCCGTCTCAATGAAACCTGCTGAAATTCGCCGCATCAGAACTCGTCTGAGATTTAGCCAGCCGGAATTTGCGGAATTCCTTTGTACTCGCGTCGGAACTCTCCGAAGTTGGGAACAAGGCTCCCGCAAGCCACAAAGCTCGGCACTCCGACTGTTAGCCATCGCAAAAGAAAAACCTGCGTTACTCCTACAAAGACGCGACTAATAACCGAACTGTCGTCCTCAGCTGGGTCCTAGAAACGAGGACGGCTCACGGACCCTGGGAGATGTCGCATCTCAACCTGCAAACTTGCAAGGGGTCGTGCCGACGAGTACAGACTGTTCCAGAATTTCCGGCACTTCCATTAATTTATTTGCAACCTCTTTGCAACTGGCGTCCAACTAGCGTCCAAAACCCCTCGTTTGGGGCGTGGTTTTGGGGGTCGACGAACCGCAAGGGCAATTGAATCATCAAGACTTAGGGATTGATCGTCAATCTCATAACCCGAAGGTCGTCAGTTCAAATCTGACCCCCGCAACCAATTCTGGATTTATAAGGCTGGGCTCAGGCGCCCGGCCTTTTTCTTTTTTTGGGGAGGAGAAGCCCACCTTGGGTAAATGGCGCAAACGTTAGGGCTTCGCCAATGATGCCTTTCAGTTAAGCAAAGGGGTTGGAGATTCTGACGCTCCCAAACTGCTGTCCATCTTGAAAGTCTTCACTGTAAAGAACTTCACACTGACCTTCAATCGCAGAAGCGACGATCAGCGAATCATGCCATGGCAACTGGAACCGAGCTGCGATCCGCAGCGCCTCTCCATACAAGGCTTGCGAGGAGTGAACCGACAGCAGTGGACGAAACGTGGTTGACAAATATTGTTCTGCGTCGATGCTACTCATAGGCTTTGAAAAACGGCGTAGCGCAACATTGAAGAACTCTTGCACCACTTGATAGCTGACAATACCGCCCCGAGTCTCGATTGCGCTTCTGATCAGCTTCCTAGCTCGCGCAGACTTCTTTGGCGAGTTCGCGTCGAAGGAGTATACGAATATGTTTGCGTTTGTATCGAGAAAGAACCTACCGCTCATTCATCTCGTCCCTGCTAAAACACAGGGTCTTAAGTTATTGCGCATAGACGGCGGAGGGTTTCGTTTCCATTACGCCAGTTTTTAAACTACGTCTCGACGGCAGCAACGACCTCCTCCAGTACAGGAAAATATCGGTTGTGCAAGCATTGACGGCGCGTCAGGTTCCAGACCCGCTCAATCGGATTCAGTTCGGGGCTGTAGGGCGGCAAGTAATCCAGCACAAAGTCCTCAACGTGTGACGCTCTCCATTCTTTGTGAAGCCGCGCGTGATGGTATCTGGCATTGTCCGTGAGAACATCGCCGACGATCAGTTTCCGGATGCTACCCAGATCGTTGACCGCTTTCACGCCAAGCAGCACTTGAGCGATCTCGGAAAAGCTCTTTACGGTCCCACCACCCCACGGGCTGCGCAATGGGCGGAACGTCGGAAGGAAGAACTCGACACCGGAAAATTCCGGGCGCTACTCACCGCGATCCGGCGCCAGGTATCTCGTTCTGAGGAGGCCCGCCGCTGCCTCCATTATTTTCAGACCAACCGAGAACGCATGCGCTACCCGGAGTTCCATGCTCAAGGTTTGTGCACTTCCACTGGCGTTGTGGAGGCCGGGTGCAAGGTCGCCATCGGCACGCGGCTCAAACGAGCCGGAATGCACTGGACCGTTCACGGCGCCAACGCCATCATCGCTCTTCGGTGCTCGAAACTCAGTGGTCGTTTTCAGGATTTCTGGGAACGCAGGACCGCTTGACTCATCACTTTCCAGACGTGCACTCCCTCCACGCGAGGCGGGTCTTTCTCGTGGATGGTCCAGAGTAGGATTTTATGGCGGAACATCTCAAGCCACGCTACAACCTCGCGCCAAACGCTAGCAGACGGCCATCACAATCCTTCACTACAAACTCGCGGGCGTTCCATGGCATGTTGGCAACTCCGCGCGTGAATTCCACGCCTCGAGCTGCATACTCCGCATCCGCATAAAGCGCGTCCACATCCTCGATGATTAGGTACGCGTCGAGCAGTTCGTCCGAATATTTGTTGGGATTGGCCGTGGGAGGTTCGGCACAGCGGAGGTGAATCGCCTGCTGGTCGCGTACTACGATCGCGTAAACCGGCGGGTCCTGCCACGTGCCTAAACACTTGAAGCCAAGCTTCGAGTCGTAATAGGCCAGCGTGCCCGGAATGTCCAGGGTGAAGAACTGTGGCGCAATATGGCGAATCATCGCGCAAGTCTACTACAGGAAAATGCTTAGGCCGCCGGCTCAATTTCCCGCAAGTGTTAAACGCTACAAAGTGTGCAATACG
>CAVZMQ010000008.1:0-119624 GCA_963776365.1 Candidatus Acidiferrales bacterium
CGTTGAAATAAATCACCACTCGCAGACCATATGTCGCGTCAACAGTAGGCATTATACCATTAACCTAAGCGCTTTGGTTATCTTCCTTAGTCGTAGACTAATCAATTAATTTCAATGATTTATGCGATCTTATCGTATTCTGCAGTTATGTTTCCAAGATGCATGTGTCTCGGAGGGCGACCAAAGCCAAGGCCAGGACTTCCTCCCCGAGAAAAGGTTCCGCACCTCCGCTGCATCCGTTGTTTCATTGGATGTTCGACGCAGAAAAAGGGCAAGTCAACCGTGGAACACAGCGCGGCGGAGCCGCAACCAAAGGTAAAAGGCGCTGCTGCCCTCGATAAGATGTGGCTGTTCTGCGAGAACGCTTTATCTCAGGAGGAACAGCAGCGCCATGCAAGAGTTTATCGCGAAACACAAGGAAGAGATTGCGGGAGTACTGAGTGGCTTCGACTGGCTGATATTTCGGGGGACGCTGCGGTCGATCAGTTATCCGAAGGGATGATGGGTTACCTGCATACGTGGCTCGCATCCCCAACGAACTCACCCCGGTGGCAGCAGGTCCTATCATCTGCGCCGGCGTCACTACATATAAGGGCATCAAGGTAGCGGATTGCAGGCCGGGCGACTGGTTCGTCGTAAGCGGCGTCGGAGGACTGGGGCATCTGGCGGTGCAGTTCGCCAAGGCCATGGGCCTTCGCGTGGCTGCGGTCGACATAGCCGACGACAAACTCGCGCTCGCCAAGAAGCTCGGCGCAAGCTTGACGTTCAACGCCAAATCCGTGGACCCGGTCAAGGCGGTGCAGGAGGCGATTGGCGGAGCGCACGGCGTATTGATCACCGCCGTCTCCAAAGCAGCGTTTGCCCAGGGCACCGGGATGCTCCGGCGAGGCGGAACATGCGTGCTCAACGGCCTTCCTCCCACAGACTTTCCGCTTTCGATCTTCGACGTGGTCTTTCGCTGCTTGACGGTCCGCGGATCGCTGGTGGGTACGCGTGAGGATATGAAGGAGGCCCTCGCATTCGCCGTCGATGGAAAGGTGAAAGCCAACATCGAGACGATCACACTTGACGACGTCAACGGCGCGCTAGAACGGTTGCGGACCGGGAATGTGACCGGCCGCATCGTGATCAAGGTCTCGTAAGCCTGAGGCTAACCGGCTATGCAGGACAAACTCCAGGGCATAGCAATGGAGGAGAATCATGAGACCGCATATTCTGTTTGTACATTGCTCACCGCGCTTGCTCTTGAGGGCCTTTCCGGATGCCAAAATGACTCCACGAAGTCAGCTGTAGCCGGCACCATCCATAGATCCCTCGATCTGGCGGGACTGAAAAACATACGCGTCAGGCAGGACCGAACCTATGCCGTCGTAACGCTCACTGGTACGGTTGCATCGGCGTCAGATAAATCCCGAGCCGAATCCATCGCTAATTCCGCTGCCGGTCCTCAGGTGGTTGCCGACCATATTGTCGTGCGTGCTCCCGGACGATAATGAGTGTTCAGAGACATGCGCAATATTTTTTCGCATTGTCATTGAAAGACAAAACTATTCTTCCATCTCAAACGGACCGTCCCCATCCCTCGGATATAAAGTTGTTCTCCCTAACCGAAGTGGAAGAATGCTGAACACGGTTGTACACGATCAACAATCTGCGTAATTAAGTCTAGCTTAGGCTTTTCTTCAACCTATAAGAGGTGCTTCTTCCTCCCGCTTCTTCCTGTTCGAGTATCCCTAACTCGATCAATTCGTCGATGTCTCGTAGAGCCGTGCGCGACGAGGCTTTCGTCAGCTTCATCCACTTTTCACGGGTCAGCTTTCCCTCGAAGTCTCCAAGGAGTTTGTTCAGGACTTTCTTTTGTCTTTGGTTGAGAGAAACATTCTTCGTGGTCAAATCTTGCCAGAAAGACTCTTTTGCGAGCGCACCGCTCGTGATCTCGTTCGAATGCTCAATCGCACGGTCCAGGCATTCAAGGAACCATTTAAGCCATTCCGTGATGTCGAGTGAGCCCGACTGTGTCTTTTCCAGAATCTCGTAATAGCTCTTTCTCTCTTCGAGGATCTGCGACGACATGCTGTAGAAGCGCTGGGCACTACCATCCGAACGCGCGAGACACATCTCGGCGATGGCCCTTGCGATTCTTCCATTGCCGTCTTCAAACGGATGGACGGTTACAAACCAAAGATGCGCGATTGCCGTTTTGAGCAGAGGGTCTTTTTGCTCGTTGCTTTCAAACCACCCGAGAAATCTTTCCATTTCCGCATCGAGGTGACTAGCAGCAGGGGCCACATAGTGGACTTTCGGCCGACCGATCGGCCCTGAAATCACCTGCATAGAACCTTGACTGTCGTCCCGCCACGCGCCGACGCGAAACTTGTCGGTTGTTCTGCGGACCCCAGGAAACAGGTGCGCGTGCCAGTCAAACAAACGCTCCTTGGTCAGAGGCGCCTCGAATCTCTGCGTTGCATCCACCATCATTTCGACGACACCCTCGACGCTGCGATCCTTGTGCTCCTTAAGCCCCGCCACGTCGAGCCCGAGTTTCTTCGCGATTGAGAAACGTACGCTTTCGGGGTCTAGCACGACGCCTTCAATGGCGCTCGACTTAATCGTCTCTTCGGTCAGCACCTTGAGAGTGGCGGTCCATTGCGACGCGAAGCCATAGTTCTTCATTCTTCCGAGTAGCACGCCTTGCCGCAGCCTCACTTCCGAGAGCAGTGGGGCTATGGCTCCTGACTCCCATGTAAATCTCGGCCAGTCCGCAAGTTCGTGGATGTAGGTTCTCGCCATAATCTCGCCATTTACCTCGCCATCATCCTAGTATATTCTCGCCATGATCTCGCCACTATTCTCGCCAGGTCTCGCTCGCATCTCACAGACTTCCCCAGCTGCGCAAGGTGGATTGCTTCTATGTGCTTGATTTATTTATACCTGCGGCCTTCGCTCGCACACATCCGCGCCAGGTAAACACCGATCTGTCACGCCCGTTGCCATCCGCTTCGGCCGCAAATTCCTGCCGCTTCACTCCGTGAGTCCGTTGCGACTTGGTGCTCCTTTCTGGGTGAGAGAACCAACTCTCAACTCACAGAAAAGGACAAGCTATTTCCCACTTTTTATTTTCGATGTCATTTGCCGGAAATCAGAAATGTTGAGGCTAGTACGAACTTCGGCGATTACGCCGTTTCACAGGACTTGGCCGCCTCCATACACGAAATCCCAGGCAAGACTCAGGCGAAGAACCCATTTTTCTAGTTGTTTTGGTGTGGTAATTCCAAAATGATTGCCCGGCAGAAATTGAAAATCTGAACTCACAGGACAGAGGGCAATAGTCGCGCCTCCGATTATCCCGCCATTCCGGACAATGATGTGCATCACAAACATAAAAATCCAAAACTATTCAAAAGGAGGACGCCATGACCCAATCCAGTGCTACACAGCGAGGCAGCGAACTGAGCAATCTCGACCGCATGTTACAACGCAATAAAGAATTTGCTGCTCGGCAGTCTGCTGAGGGCACACTTATGCCTTCCCTTCCGCGGGCGTTGCCCAATGTAAAGGCGGTCATCATCGGTTGCGCTGACATGCGTGTCGATCCGGCTCATGTCCTTGGAATTAAACCGGGCGAGGCCGTCGTGTTGCGCAATATCGGCGGTCGAATCAACCCGGGGTTGTTGGAGCAGTTAGGTCTACTCGGGCGAATCGGTGTGGTTGCCGGAGAGATTCCTGGAGGCGGCGGGGAGTTTCACCTCGTCGTGCTTCAACACACCGATTGCGGCATTACTCGCCTTGTCGGCGACACCGACATGCTGACGCACTATTTTCAAATACAGGAAGCGGAACTCAAGACAAAAGCGGTCAATGACCCTCGGGCGGCAGTCGCTTTCGACGTTGCTGAGCTCCGGGCGATCCCCGCATTGCCTGGCGCTTGGCGTATATCAGGCCTCGTGTATGACGTGGCGACCGGGCTTGTTGATATCGTCGTACCGCCAGCGCCGATTCGTACTTCGCAAAACCCTTGATTCACGCCTTTCTATCGGGTCATGGAGGATTTTATGAGCAACAAACATCTCCCACGGCTCTTCGCACAAGCGCTAAACGAAAAACGGGTTGAACTCTTTGACGAGTTCATCCACCCGGAGTACAACAACCACAACGCATACGTACAGCCGGGCCCGGCGGGCGTTAAAGCATTCTTTCGGCACTACCTCGACGCATTTCCCGACACGAAAGTTGTAATGGAGGACGTGATCGAAGAGGGCGATCGCATAAGCGCCCGCTTCACCTACAACGGAACCTTTAGCAAGCCGTTCATGGGCTATCGGCCCAACCGTGCTTCGATTCAAATGCGAAGCATCGATATCTGGCGCGTCAAAGACGGGAAGTTCGTAGAACACTGGGACGAACTCAACCTACTAGAAGTATTCCAGAAGCTCGGGGCTGCGACGGTGCGAAAGCCGGAGGAACAATGAACCATCTCATATGGGCGGTTTCTCTGGTCGCATCCTAAGCACGGCTGTGGTTTTCGGCACGGACATGTTCTTTTTGACTGTGGGCCGGCCCGCTCTAAGGTTGGCTTCGCCAGCTGCTGGAACGGAGGTTATGGGATTTTTCCATTTCTACGGTGACGCACGAATGCCAATCTGGGGTGTCCTGGCTATCTTGTCTAACCTTTTGCTGGGCCTGTTGACCCGAGGTGGACATCGAGGCGTCTATTTGCTGTCGGTCTCTGTGCTGATCCTGTTCGTCGTTTTATACAATCGTTTGTCAAAGCCAATCAATCGGCTTCAAACGGGAGGAAGGCTCGACAATGCTCGTGAGCTGCAGTCGTCGTGGGATCGATCGGTGATGATCCGTACTCCGCTGTTCGTTGTGTCCCTGATTGCCCAGTGCCTAGCGTTGCTAACCACTTCGACATAAATGAAGGGTGAGCTAAAAACCCCACGCGAAAGGACTATTAAGGATACTTAGCAACGGCAGTTTCGACAAACTAATATTTTCCGCCCTTCAGGAGCCTTCTCGCCAACTTCGGTGGAGGGAGGGCCCGTAGGGGATGGGACCTTGCCGATACGTGGAGAGGACGAGGTACATCGATGACCGGAAAGTAAGGAGACATCTATGGCGCAAGCAGCACCCGCGATCGTCCAGGCCTGGTCTAGCCAATCCACAGTTCCGTTCTTCCGCGTTGGAAATTATGCACCCGTCTTCGACGAGTTGGCCACATTCGATCTGCCAGTTGAGGGTGCGATCCCCCCAGAGCTCAATGGCTGGTATCTGCGCAACGGGCCCAACCCCCGGCACGGACACGAAACGCCGCATTGGTTCACGGGCGACGGGATGATCCACGGCGTGCGGTTAGAAAACGGGCGCGCCGCCTGGTACCGCAATCGATGGGTGCGCACCGAGAGCTTCGATAAACCTTTCCTGCTCTATAACAGTGACGGCACTCGCAACCTGCACGCCAGCGTTGCCAATACTCATGTTCTTAATCACGCTGGCAAGACGCTCGCGCTGGTAGAGTCGTCTCTGCCGTATCAGATCACGAATGAGCTGGAATCTCTGGGCGCCTACGACTTCGGCGGCAAGCTAGCCGACTCGATGAGTGCACATGCGAAGATCTGCCCCCGAACTGGCGAGCTACATTTTATCGGCTATGGCAGCCTGACCAAGCCGTATGTCACCTACCACCGCGCGAACGCGTCGGGGGACTAATCATTGATCGCGGCGTCGACGTTCCCAAGTTGACCATGATGCACGACTTCGCGCTGAGCGCTGAGCACATAGTGCTCATGGACCTGCCGATCGTGTTTAGGCTCGACATCGCGCGCAACAGTGAGCGAGACCTTCCGTACCGGTGGAGCGACGACTACGGCGCCCGGCTCGGAGTGTTGCGCCGCGATGACCCATACGGTCCGATCCGGTGGTTTACCATAGACCCGTGTTACGTTTTTCACGTCCTCAACGCCTTTGATAAGGCCACAGAAGATGGCAAAGTTATTGTGCTGCAAGCGGCTCGATATACTGAGTTGTGGCGCGACGACGGGTCATCTGGTTCTGACGCTACGATGTGGTCCTGGACGATCAATCTGACCCGCGGTACCGTCACAGAGCAGCAGATCGACGAGCGCGCTGTGGAGTTCCCGCGCATCGATGATCGCCTGGTTGGTTTGCCGGCGCGGTACGGCGTTACCGTGGGTTCGGGTAAACTCGTGCGCTATGACCTTGAACGCGGCACTGCCGAGGAGCATTCGTTCGGTACGGCTACCGCGCCCGGTGGCCCCGGTGAGGCCGTGTTCGCTCCGGCCGATTCGGACGCGGGCGAACTCTCCGGCTGGTATCTGTCGTACGTCTACGACCCGGTCCGGGACGGCAGCGATCTGGTGATAATCAACGCGTCGGACTTCCAGGGCAAGCCCGTTGCTCGAGTGCAACTTCCACGCCGCGTGCCGTACGGATTTCATGGAAACTGGATTGCGGACTGAGAATACTCGCCTCTCCTTTGCCCGCAAAGTTTGTGGCTGATGTGCGCTCTTGCCAGAAGTTCGGCGCTTAAAGCTCCGAAGCCCGCTTAGCGCCGATTCATTTGCTGTTCTACTTAAACCCGTCGGCATGCGCCGGAGAAATGGCTTAGATCAGTCCCCGGTAAACGCTCTTGTGCCCATAAATGAAGTAGCCCCCGGATTGGTCTTCGGACGCGCCTTGTCTGTCGGTTTTATGCGAGTGTGATAGATATAATTGTGAACATGTCTCAGCTATCCCTCAAATTCCGTCCGATGCTTTTCGACAAACTGTTCAACCGTCATCGGAGGACGACCGCTGATCTCTTGGACATAATTATTCATCCCACTAAAAATGCCATTTTGGTGGTCGATAGCGATCTCTTTTAGATGTTGGAACACGAAATCCGAGCCCGCACCTCCAGCTTTGTCTGCTTCGGCGTACGCTGTAGCAGCGGTATTCCGAGCCGGGCCACGGGGCCGGCTACTTACGAGCTGACGATACTTCTCAATTGGAATGTGTTCGAAGTGAATTTTCTTTCCGAGCACGTGTCCAACGATCCGAGAAATTTCTTTATGACTATATTCGACCGGGCCAACAAGAGGATACGTTTCCCCCGCATGTGCTTTCGGATTCTCCAAGATTCCGACAATCACTCTGGCTTGATCTTCTGCCGCGATGGGAGCGTGGCGGCCAGTGCCGAACGGTACGAGCCAGGTACCTTGATGGATCATGGCGGCCCCATAGAGGAGCCACTCCGAAAAGAGTGTCGGTCTGATGTGGCTGACGGGCACCGCGGACCAGTCAAACACACGCTCCGATAGCCAGTGCGCTAGTGCTGCATGGCTTTGAGAGTCTCCGCGTGCCGATTTTTGTGACATGTTGACGATAATTTCGACGCCAGCCTCCTTTGCAGCTTGAGCAAATCGAACAGTTGCATCCACGATCCCCGGTCGAATCGGATAAACGAAATACGCTCCGTAGATTCCACGAAGGGCGGAACGTACCGATTCCATGTCGAGAAGGTCGCCAAAAACGACCTCTGCGCCCAATTTGCTGAGTCGTTCCGATCTTTCATCCTCCCGGTGAGCAAGTGCTCGGACGGAGTGTCCCTTTTGAAGAAGCTGTTCAACCGTTTCGCCGCCGGTTGCGCCGGTCGGTCCCGTCACAAGAAATTTCTTTTCTGATTTCATTTGATCCTCCTTTTTTTTGACCTTTCTTTTTTTTTGTGATTGATGACTTCGGCTAACGTGGTGTTTTTGAGTTCCGCTTCGAGTGCCCATTACACCTTCAGCCGAGCTTTTGTCGGACGCTGCTAAGGATTTCGCCGGAGAGTCGCGGATCCTGCACGGCGCGGGCCAAGACTACGCCACCGATCAGCGCGGCTACCCAAAAGATGGCTTCTTTCCGGTCTCCGCGCTTAGCGGAGAGAATGTTCTGAAGTCCTTGCTCGAACGCGGCTTTGAGTTCAGGGGTCGAGCGAGCCACCTCCTGGGCTAGCGCGGCCATGGTGCAGCCGTCGCCTGGATTATCTCGGTGCCACCGGCTCAGGTACAGGTGAGTAAACGATCCTTTGCTCTTCTTGCTGTTGCTGCGCTGCAAGCGCCCCAGCGAGACCTCTATGCCGTGGGCAACGGCAGCCGCCTGCAGTTCTTCCTTCGAACTGAAATGAGCATAGAAGGCGCCATGCGTCAGGCCGGCGGCCTTCATCACTTCGCCCACGGTTACGTTCTGAAACCCCCGTTCCCGGAACAGGCGGGAAGCCTCCTTGACAATCCGTTCATGCTTTGCGGCAGTCTCTTCGACGGGATAGCGCATATTTTTTGTATCCTTCCATCTATGATAGTCATCATATTTGATGCCGGCCCCACAAAAAGGAGACATTATGAAGCTCACAGGCAAGAAGGCTCTTATTACCGGCGGTAACAGTGGCATCGGTCTTGCCACAGCCCGACTTTTCATTGCGGAGGGCGCGCAGGTCGCCATTACTGGTCGCGACCAGAAGACGCTCGATGAAGCGATCGCCGAACTTGGATCGAGCGCGCGTGCCTACCGCGTCGACGTCACCATTGCGGAAGATCGCAAGCGGCTCTTCGCAGCCCTGGCCAAAGATTTCGGGAAGCTCGACATTGTCTTCGCCAATGCCGGCATCTCCGGCCGGACTCCTACCGGTTCGACCGAAGAGGCCATTTTTGAGAACGTGATCCACACCAACCTTAATGCCGCTTTCTTTACGGTTAATTCAGCGGCGCCTCTGCTGAACGACAACGGCAGCATCATCTTTAATGGGTCGGTACATAACTATCTCGGCCAACCTGGCGTCGCCGCATATGCAGCCACCAAGGGTGGGCTCGTCTCGATGGCGCGTTCCATCGCCGCCGACCTTGCACCGCGCAACATTCGCGTGAATGTCGTCGCACCGGGCGCGACCAAGACTCCTATTTGGAATCGCGGGCCCCGCGCTTCTATGTCTACGGACGAGTCCGCCAAGCTGGCGAAGTTCTTCTCTTCTGCGGTGCCACTGGGGCGTTGGGCTGAGGCGAAAGACGTTGCCAACGCCGTGCTCTTCCTTGCCTCGGACGATTCCTCGTACGTCAATGCAGTCGAGCTGATGGTGGATGGCGGAGCCACCGGTGCCCCGTTTGGAGCTCCCATTTTTCAGGGCGCATTTAGGCCGTTCGGTAGCGAGGCGAAGTTGGCAAAAGCTCATGCCGAAGGAGATCCGCAGTGAAGTCGGTCGGGAATAATATGAAAGGAGTTTTATTATGCGGCAATTGCAACTAATAGCCCACGGCGAACCTTCCGATGTCATCGAACTCAACACGGTCTCCGAACCGGCTCTTGGTCAGGAGGATGTTCTCATCTCGATGGAAGCGGCCCCACTGAATCCATCAGACTTCCTGTTTGTCCGCGGCATTTACGGCGTCCGGCCGGCCTTCCCATCCTCGGTAGGCGCGGAGGGTGTTGGCCGAGTCGCAAAGATCGGGTCGAAGGTTGATGTTGCTCTGCGGGGCAAGCGAGTCCTGATTATCCCGACCTACGAGCAGGGCACCTGGGCAGACCAAGTTGTCGCCCCAGTGAGCAACCTCGTGCCAATGAGCAACGAAGCAGATCCCCTGCAGCTCTCAATGATCGGAATCAACCCTGCTACCGCCTATCTCTTGCTGAACCGATACGTTTCCCTGATGCCCGGCGACTGGATCGGTCAAACCGCAGCCAACGCGGCCATGGGGCAGTACATCATTGCCCTCGCGAAGCTTGCGGGAGTCAAGACGTTGAATGTCGTCCGGCGGGAAGAAGCTGCCGAACAGGTGCGGCAGTGGGGAGGTAACCGCGTAGTCCTCCAAGAGGATAACTTACACAAGGATATTGAGAAGGCTCTCGACGGGAAGAAGCTCAGCCTGGTCCTCGATACCGTGGGTGGAGCTGCCGTGGGCGAGTTGGCCAAATCGCTTAAACCTGGCGGCTCGGTTGTCGTGTACGGCCTGCAAAGCGGGCAATTCCCAGCGATGCCGCCCAAAGAGTTCATCTACCGTGGTCTTAGTCTCCACGGATTCTGGCTCATCAATTGGATACGCAACGCGCCGCGCACAGAGATCGAAGAGATATACCAGAAGCTCGGGGACCTCGTAGCTGATGGATCGCTCTCCGCCGCAGTGGAGCATGTGTACCCGCTCGACCAGTTCAAGGAAGCATTCAGGCAATCTTTGAAATCGAATCGCAGCGGCAAGATCCTGTTCAAGTTTTAGCGACCGCGAAAGCACGCTCAGGTCGCCGGACCGATCCGTCGGATTAGTATCGACAAATGCGCCAGCAGTGACCAACCAATCGCTGGACTGAAGCCGACTTCCGGGTACTAATCCGAACGTCCTCTGCTGCCCCTTGCTGGTTCAGGTTTCCGGGGGGTAGTTCAGTTGGTTTAGAACGCCTGCCTGTCACGCATGGGTCGGCGTTAGGCGAAATCAAGTTCGACCTCATCGACGTAGCACCAGCCCCAGCTTTCACCGGGCTCAATCGACTTCATGATCGGGTGCTTCACGGAGTGGAAGTGCTTTGTCGCGTGCTTGTTCTTCGAAGAATCGCAGCAGCCCACCTGGCCGCATATCATGCATTGCCTCAGGTGAACCCAAGTGTCTCCCAGTTTGATGCACTCGCCGCACACTCGCGCGGGCTGTTTCACATGCTTAACCTGATCCAGGTGCGTGCACTGTTTCATATGTTCCCCTTAAAGCTCGGCCAGGGCGCGGTGGACCTGGTGGACGGCAATCGCCCCTTCGCCCACAGCCGAAGCCACGCGTTTCACATTCCCCGAGCGAACGTCGCCCACCGCAAACACGCCCGGAAGGCTCGTTTCCAGCATTTGTGGTGATCGGACCTGTGTCCACCCCGATGCCCCTGTCCCTGCCTCCAAATCCCGCCCGGTGAGGATAAATCCCTTCTCATCAAGAGCGACGCAACCCCGCAGCCACTCGGTTCGCGGCGAAGCTCCCGCCATAATGAACAAATGGCGAATTTCATGCATCGAAGTCTCGCCGCTGGTTTTGTCCTGCCAGGTAACCCGCTCTAGCTGCGTGCCACCCGCGAGGCCCACGATTTCCGTTTTGTAATGCAACTCGATGGCGGGGTTCTCTTCGATTCGCTGGATCAAGTAGCGTGACATCGTGCTGGACAACTCACCCGAGCGCACCAGCATGTACACCTTGCGCGCCGTCTGTGACAGGAAAACTGCTGCTTGTCCGGCGGAGTTGCCTCCGCCCACCACGACAACCTCATCTTGCCCGCACAGCTGCGACTCCATGAAGGTCGCGCCGTAGTAGATGCCCTGGCCCTCAAATTTTTCCAGATACGGCAGATGCGGTTTGTTGTACTGCGCCCCTGTAGCGATGACAATAGCGCGCGCCGCGAGCTTGTCGCCATTGTCCAAAAGTATTTCGTAGGGGCGCTTTTCGCAGTCCAGCCGCGCAACGCTGCGCGCCACCATCATCTTCGCGCCAAATTTCTCCGTCTGAGCGATCGCGCGAGCCGCAAGCTCCTGACCAGAAACTCCCGTCGGAAAGCCCAGGTAGTTCTCGATCTTGGAGCTCGATCCGGCCTGCCCTCCGGGTGAGGCAGCCTCAATCAGCAGTACATTTAAGCCCTCCGAAGCGGCGTAGACCCCTGCTGCAAGTCCGGAAGGTCCGGCACCGACAATGATCAAATCGCGCACCTGCGTTTCATCGATGGCGCTGTTGAGTCCGACGCAATCAGCCAATTCCCGAATTGAGGGATTCCGTAGCACGGCATGCGCCTGGCATATCACCACAGGTATGTCATCCAACTTCACCCCAAAACGGTCCAGAAGTTCCTGCGAGCTCTTGTCCGTATCGAGATCGATGTACGTATGAGGATGTCCATTGCGAGTAAGAAACTCGCGCAGACGCAGCGTGTTCGCCGAGTGGCGCGAACCCAGCAGGATAAGGTTGCCGTACCCGTGGCTGATGAGTGCCAATCGGCGCAGGATAAACGCTCGCATGAAAATCTCGCTGAGCTCCGCATCCTTTGCCACCAGTGACCGCAAGCCATCTCCACTCAGTTCCAACAATTCCCCGGCTTCCGTCATACGGCCCCGCGCCAGGGATCGCCGCCCGGAGATCATTGTCATCTCTCCCGTGAACTGGCCGGGACCGTGGTTCGTGATCAGGCGCTCGCCCGCAAGGTCCGGCTGTACGATTTCCATGTTCCCCGAAAGCAGCACGAAAAACGGCATACTTAAATCACCGGGCTCGAACAGGATTTCGCCCCTCTTGACCTGTCGCAACTTGCTACCCGGACGAACGCGGCTGATTTGCGCTTCCGTCAACACCGGAAAAGCTTGGGTCCGACCGTCGAGTGCGCTGGGTATCGGTGGAGAGGACATTTCTCCCTCGCAGGCAAAACAGGCGCCGTCCCTCTTTCGCCGAGGGGCATTTTTGTCGCAGTGAAACTTAGATGCGCATACGCCTCAAAAAGGTAGGAGTCATTGGACCATACGTTCCATCCAAGCCTCAATAGCTTGTGGCAAGCGCCGTCAATAGGACGGGCACTCCACCATTCTCAAGTGAACCCCAGAAGATCCACAGCGAAATCTCCCAGTTGAACCGCTCCTCATATTTTCGCCCACCGTTTGGCCCGACATCAGCGCGTTGCCCTGGAAAAACAATTGCCCAGTTCACGGGCATTAGCGGCCAATCTCTGCCCAATCTCGCGCCTCCAACCCAGAAGTTATCAGCTCACCGGTCTGGTTGGTACCGCCAAACGCGCTAGCAGTCACGGACCAATTACCGGCGCGAAGCCGACTTATCAATACTTATCCGACGGGCGACCTACTCCGGGCTCAACCAGCACCTTACCTTACGTTGTGCAATGACCAACAGGATCGGGTTGCGACATCCGATTTCATCCACCTGAGCAATATTGCACAGCGCCAACACGCCAGAGAGGAGACAGTCATTGCGTGGGGGCCTTCTGGATAGAGCCTCAGGTCAACACGAAATTCGAGAAGAGCAATCCTGATGTTCTCCAAATTGAAGAGCCAGGGTGGAGGAGCAAGTACGTGCGCAACCGATGGAAGTTCATGTGTGTATTGGTAGCGGCGGCACAGCTGGCGAGTGCCACTGTCGCGCAGCAAGTCCTGACGGAATCCGGCAGCATATCCGGAATACGTGCAAATGGACTGAGTGTCTACAAAGGAATCCCATTCGCTGCCCCGCCGGTGGGCGACTTGCGTTGGCGCCCCCCAATTCATGCCGCACCCTGGACTGGCACGCGTAAGGCAGATGCGTTTGCTCCAGCGTGCATGCAAGTTGGAGTCTCCATGCCGGGCGAAACGCCTCCGGCAGTGAGCGAAGATTGCCTCTACCTCAACATCTGGACGCCGGCCAAGACCGCACACGAGTACCTGCCGGTGATCGTTTGGATATACGGGGGCGGATACATCAACGGCTCAGCCTCGATGCCCTTGTACTGGGGCGACCGGCTCGCGCAAAAAGGTGTCATCGTTGTCACCATTGCTTATCGCCTTGGCCCGCTTGGTTTTCTCGCACTTCCTGAGCTAACGCGCGAGTCCCCGCACCACTCGTCCGGAAACTACGGCCTGATGGATCAGATCGCCGCACTCGAATGGATTCAGAGGAACATTGGAGCCTTTGGCGGTGACCCGAAATGTGTAACCATCGCCGGTCAATCCTCGGGAGCAATATCGGTGAGCATCCTGATGGCCTCGCCCCTTGTGAAAGGCTTGTTTCAGCGTGCCATCGGAGAGAGCGGCGGCCTGTTTGAGCCGGTCGCACTCGCACCAAAATTCCTGCTGGCCAACGCAGAACGCGACGGGGACAAGTATGCCGTTTCGCTGGATGCGCCCTCGCTCAAGGAACTACGCCAGCTTCCAGCGATTCAGCTTACCGGCAATGCCGGCGGCATCGTCCACGCGGTGATCGAACCGTATGTGCTTCCGCTGTCACCCTATGAGGCATTCAGTTCAGGGCAGCAGAATGATGTCCCGCTACTGATCGGTTCGAACGCCGAGGAGGCGCGAGCGATGGTGGATGTCACGCACGAGACGGCCGCTACGTTCGACAGCGACATGGAACACAGCGTCGGCCAACTTCCCCCTGCGCTGATTGCGGCGTATCCTCACGCGACCGACGAAGAGGCGCGGCAGGCGCGGCTCGGCCTCGAGCGCGACCTCCGCTTCGGCTGGGACATGTGGGCATGGGCGAGGCTGCAAGCCGGAACGGGGCAGAGCCCTGTCTTTTACTACTCGTTTCGACAGCAGCCGCCGTTCCCGGCTGGCTCCGTCTACGCGGGTTGGGGCGCGAGCCACTTCGCTGAGCTTTGGTATGTCTTCGACCACCTGGACCAGTCGACCTGGAGCTGGACTGCGGCAGATCGGAGGCTCGCTGAGGAAATGTCCAACTACTGGGTCAACTTCGCGCGATCGGGCGATCCAAACGGCCCTGGGCTTCCCTTGTGGCCGGCGTTCGCCAATGCGAACAGCAAGGTTCAGTATCTGGGCGATCCAATCACCGTTGGCGGCGTTGCGAATATCTACGGACTGAGCGTGTTCGATGCTGTGTACACGGCGGTGCGTGGCAAGCCATTTGCCGCACGATAATCCTGTGCAGGTTTGGTACCGCGAAACGCGCTCTGCGCCCGCAACGATATGAACACGGCCAGCCTTGCTGGCGAGGCCAGGCCGAAAACCAGGGAGTCTTGACCGTCCATCACTTAGCTGACCGCACAGGGCCGCTAGTGTAGTGTCCCATAAATAGCTTGACAGAATTCTAGTGCTTGGTATGATCTCTGTCATGCCGAACACAGGTCTGGCGATCGAGTTGCAACCGGCTGAGCGCACTCAACTGGAACAGTGGGAGTCCGCACACGGGACGCCTCAACAGGTAGCGCTGCGCTGCCGAATTATCCTGCGAGCGGTGGCGGGTCAGCAGAATGTGGCGATCGCCGAGGGACTCGGCGTGAGCCGGCCCACCGTGCAGCTTTGGCGCAAGCGTGTGCACGAGCAGGGCATCGGGGAGGTCTGGGAGATTGCTCCCGGTCGCGGGCGCAAAATGCACTATGAGCAAGGCCAGCGAGACCGGATCATCAAAGCGACCTTGCAGAGCAAACCCAAGGGTATGACCCATTGGAGTTGCCGGCTCATGGCGGAGGCGCAAGGGGTCAGCAAGAACACGGTGAACCGTTTATGGCAGCTGCACAATATCAAGCCGCACCTGAGCCGCACTTTTAAGCTGTCGCGGGATGCGAAATTCCTCGAGAAGCTGACCGATGTGGTGGGGTTGTATATGAACCCACCCGACAAGGCACTGGTGCTATGTGTGGATGAAAAGAGCCAAATTCAAGCGTTAGATCGGACGCAGCCGGGGCTGCCGCTGAAAAAAGGCCGGTGCGGTACGATGACGCACGACTACAAGCGCAACGGCACCACCACGCTGTTTGCGGCACTGCAGGTGTTGGATGGCAAGGTGATTGGTGAATGTCACGGCCGGCATCGGCATCAGGAGTGGCGGAAGTTTCTGAGCCGCTTAGACGCTGAGTTTCCCCCGGAGCTGAAGTTGCATCTAGTGATGGACAACTACGGCACGCACAAAGAGCCGCACGTGCAAGCGTGGCTGAGGAAGCATCCCCGCTTTGTATGCCACTTTGTGCCGACCAGTTCCAGTTGGCTGAATTTGGTGGAGCGCTGGTTTCGAGAATTGACTGAGAAAGCCATTCGCCGCGGCAGTTTCGTGAGTGTGCCGGATCTGAAGCGAGCCATCGAGGCATTTCTGCAGGCTTGGAACCACAACCCCAACCCGTTCATCTGGAGCGCCACCGTCGAAGAGATCATCAAAAAGATCGAGCGCGCGCGGGTGAAGATGGAGCAGATCGCACCCGGATCTACCCAGCCAAGGGGAAAAAAGAATGGACTTGATCTGTAAGGTTATATACGGGACATACCACTAGATCTTTCCCAAAGAATGCGCCGTCAATGATCAGCTCGGGACGGATGACGGCAAGCCCGAAGTTATCCCGTTGAGACGCGAGCGGTTCCCGCGCATCTGATTCTAGGGTTGAATATGCCTGGAGTTCTGGGAGGTACGCGATGAGAGCAGTGGTGCTGCATGAGTACGGCGGTCCCGAGAAGCTGAAATTTGAAGACAACGTTCCCGAACCGCAGATGAGCGGAAGTACGGTACTGATCGCGGCAGCCGCCGCGAGCGTTAATCCGATTGACTGGAAACTGCGGTCAGGGATGAGGCAGAAGAATTTTCCGTTGTCGTTTCCTGCAATTCTGGGCCGCGATGTGAGCGGCATCGTACGGGCGGTGGGCGCAAATGTGAAGCACTTCAAGGCCGGCGACCGCGTTCTTGCACTATCCAACAAGACCTATGCCGAGTTGGTTGCAGTGGACGATTCGGACGTGACTCATCTGCCGGATGGCGTGGACATGGCGGTCGCGGCCGCGATCCCGCTTATTTCACTCACCGGTGACCAGCTTGTGCGGCTTGCGACAAACGTGAAAAAGGGACAGGTTCTTCTGATTACGGGAGCGCTGGGCAGCGTTGGGCGCGCGGCTGTGCACACGGCGAAGAAGATAGGCGCGCAGGTGATTGCAGGCGTTCGCGGGAAAGAGCTGGATGACGCCCGCTCCCTCGGGGTCTCTGACGTGCTCGCGATTGATGACGATCAAGCGATTGAGAACTTCCGCTTAGTCGATGCAATTGCGGACACCGTTGGCGGTGAGGTTGCAGCGAAGCTGATCGCGAAGGTAAAGCAGGGCGGCTCCTTTGGCTACACCGCCATGTTACCGGAGAGTGCCGCGGCCAAAAACCCGACAGTGAAGATTACGCGTGTGGGTGCTCGGCCTGATGCATCCAAGGTGCGCGAGTTTGCCGATGACATGCGGGACGGCAAGTTCGTTCTGCCCATTGGCCGCCGGATGCCGCTGCGTGATGCGGCTGAAGCACATGTGCTCGGGCAGAAAGGCGGCATCGGGAAGATCCTCCTGCTGGCGCAAGATTCTAAAGAGTGACTTCTTCAAGGTTCGCTCGGTGGAACTGAGATCAGCGCACATTATCGTGGTCCGGGGCTCGATTGCGTTGGGCTTCATCTATTGAACTGTGCAGCGAGTTTTTTCATTGCGGCATTTTCGCGGATAACTTCGCCGGCCTCTCGACTGTGCAAAGCTATCTCTGCGGCGATTGAGCGACCGAGAATTCGCTGATCGATATTGCCGAACGGCCCAGGCACGAGGCTTCCCAACAAACCGACCCAGGCCGGGGTATGAGCGTTGCCTACAATGATGCCGGGGCGAAAGATGACGAGGCGGGTAAAACCGATGTTGCGCACGGTGTCTTCCTTCATGCCCATTACGCGGACATATCGAAACCGGCTGCGGGCCGTGCTTCCTACCGCAGAAAGTAGGCAAAACTGGGCGATTCCGGCGTCATGGCAGCCACGCGCAAATGCACCGACGACGCCGAGTTCAAGTCGTTTCAGTTCTTCTTCGCTCCAGCGCATCGATCCAGAACCGACACCCACACAGCTCACGGCGCTGACGGGACCTTGGCTTAAGACTTCGCGGGCAAGAGCGGCAGTGCGCTCGGCAAAGTCAGCAGCGCCGGTATCAAGAACGACGTTGCGTACCCGCGATCGCGCCGCAATGGGCTTTCTGGTGACCATCACCACTTCTCGGCATTCCCGAATTGCTAGCAGCTCCGCGACCGCTGCACCACCGACTTGCCCAGTACCACCGAGGATAATTGCGGCGCAATTCTGATTCATAACGACGACCTCTGCTTAGGGTAAGGATGCGACAGCCCCGTTCATCCCAAGAGGGAAGCATACTTGGTATAGGTTCTAAATTGAGCCAATAAGGCATCTCTTCCTCAATTGGCGCCGTCAGGCTGATGCACTTATAGAGCGCCTTCAGGAGTCAGCGCAGACAATTAGTCCTCGGAAACGCGCTAGCCGTGACCGTTGTATTGCTGGCGAGATGCAGACTTGTTCTGAATTTCTTTCGTTGTGTCGCACATTTTCGCGCCCTTTCGTTTACTCGTTGCATCGAATGCCGGGTAGACAAACATCCCGAGCGCCAAGATGAGCCGACTCAACCTTCACATAATAACCGTGGGTCTCACATTTGTAGCAGGTTGTGCCTTACTTGCTGCCGCTTCACAGGATCAGAGTCAACAGCAAGCGCCGCCTCCGCCAGCATCCGGCGCACCGCCTGCTCCCAGTGGTCAACCTCCCGCCCAGCGGCCGTATCAACAGGAAAATCCTGAACAACTTCAACAACTTGTTGCGCCAATTGCGCTCTACCCTGATCCGCTCGTCGCCTCCATCCTCGCGGCTTCCGCCTATCCATCGGAAATCGCTCAGGCCTACGACTGGCTCGCTCCTCGCCGCAATTTGTCGCCTCAGGAAATGGCAACCGAAGCCGACAAACAAAGCTGGGATCCCGGTGTGAAGTCCCTGCTCGCATTTCCTCCCGTCCTGCAAAATCTAGCCACAAATCTTTCCTGGACCTCCGAACTGGGCGACGCCTACTACAATCAGCCCACTGACGTTACGAACGCGATTCAGGAAATGCGCCGCCAGGCGAAAAACCACAAAATCCTCAAAAGCAACGACCAGATCAAGGTTGAGGACAAGCACGGCTACATCACAATCGAGCCCAAAAATCCGGACTCCCAGGTCGTCTACGTCCCCGCGTACGATCCTTGGATCGCATACGGCTATCCCATCGCTCCGTGGCCCGGTTGGGTGGGGGTTCCCGGTGTTTGGTATGACGGCCCAGGCCTCTATTTCGGCGTCGGGTTTGGCCTCGGTCCGTTTTGGGGATTTGGCTGGGGATGGCCGGCCTGGGGGTTCGACTGGTGGGGAGGTGGAATCTGGTTTGGTGGCGGTTACTACGGGGGCCGCGGCTGGGATCACTGGGATCGTGGCCGCTACTATGGCGGCCATCCGGGTTTTGCAAATCGCGGCCGTCCGGACGAGGGCTTCGGTCGCGGCTTCGACGGTCGCAATCCAGGTCTGCGCTCAGGCCCATTTAGCGGCTTCGGCCATGGCGCTGAAAGCCGGGGCTTTTCCGCTCGCGGCCAACAGAGTTTCGGCGGCTTTCGTGGAGGTGGCTTCGGTGGCGGAGGTTTCCGTGGTGGCGGCTTCGGTGGCGGCGGCCGGCGCTAGCCCCGCGTGAAGCACCATCTGACTCTGGCTCATTTTGACGTTATTCGTAACGATAGACTCAGGGAAGTGCAGAAGAAAAGAAAAAGGAAGATGAAGATGTCGCGTGATGCAAGGAAGATTTTCTCGTCCAAATTTTCGTTTACGATCGTGGCGCTGCTCTTCATCTTTGCCGCGGCGACCATTCTCGCGCGACCGCAAGACGCCTCATCTCCGCAAACTGCAGCTCCGGCTAAGCCTCCCACTCACCACGCTGCAGCGCACAATGTCCCTAACGCGAAGCAGAAGACTTTTTCATCCCCTGGGGAAGCCGCACAGGCTCTTTACGACGCGGCGCGCAATCATGATGAAAAGGCCCTGATCGCCATTCTCGGCCCCGGCGCTCGCGACATCGTGATTTGGAGCGACGATCAGGCTGAGCGCTACGCCCAGGACGACATGTTCGCGAAAAAGTATGAGCAGATGCACCGCCTCGTCGCGGAGCCAGACAACGAGACCACGGTCTACGTCGGCGCAGAAAACTGGCCTGTGCCGTTCCCGCTCGTAGAGCACAACACCTCATGGTTTTTCGACTCCGATCTCGGCAGCCGCGAAATTATGTTCCGGCGCATCGGCGAAAATGAAATGGACGCCACGGAAGCGCTCCGCGGCATCATCGCCGCCGAAAATCAATTTGATGCCCAAAACGGCGAATATGCGCAACACCTGAATTGCTCGCCGGGCCGGCACGACGGCCTCTTTTCACCTGAGAACGGCAACGATATGGACAAGAACCCCATCGGACCTTACCTGGCTGAGGCGAGTTACAAGCGCTCTGATCGCACACCCTTCCACGGCTACTACTTCCTCATGCTCACCGCGCAAGGTTCGCACGCGCATGGTGGCGCGCGGAACTACATCGTCGACGGCACGATGACCGGAGGCTTCGCGGTCGTCGCGTTTCCCGCGGTTTATCGCTCCTCAGGCATAAAAACCTTCTTCGTCAATCAGAATGGCATGATTTACGAAAAGGATCTCGGTGCCAAGACCCCCGAGATCGCCTCCAGCATGAAAACCTATGATCCCGACGGTACTTGGGCGCGCGCCCATGCCAACCAATTCCTGACTCTCACTTTTCCGAACCCTTAAAGCTCGGCAGTTGATTCGATCTGAGGAAACTGCGAGCGTCAAAGTGGTACGCTGCTCAGCCGATTGATCTCCATGAGCTTGCATCCCATCAGAATGACAGAGCCCCACAATATGAAGGGAACGCCATAGAGTAGGAGATGCTTGCGCGAACGGGCTAACTCAAACACTCCTACGTTCACGATGGCGTATGTATTCGCTGCGAGATAAGCAACCGCCAACGAGCTCACTACTAGGTTGTGCATCTTCTTAGTCCTCCTTTTACCGGCCTGCATCTCCGCGCCAATACTCATCGGTTGCTGTACAGGAGCGGCAGTAATCCTCTGAGGTGTGGCTCACGCTGTGCCCTCCCGTGGGAGTTCCGCACCGGTCGTGAAGCTCGCGCCGAACACGATGTTTCCTCTTGGGCGGAGCGCGCAGTGGCGACGATCAAGTGCGCAATGGTATGCGAGTCATTGAAGACCGTTCTAGCGCTAGATGCCAGCCTACCCTCCGGATGGTCCACACCTTAGAGTTGAGACCATCCTCCGTCTACCGGAAGCTCGGCGCCGGTCGTGTAGGTCGCGTCGAACGCGAGGAAGAGGACGGCCTTCGCGACTTCCTCCGACGTCCCGAAGCGCTTCATCGGGTTCATACCGATCATCTTCTCCCTAAGCTGGGCGGCCACGTCTTTATCGGGAAACGCTTTGCCGATGATCGGCGTGTCGATGGGACCGGGCGTCACCGCGTTGACGCGAATCTCGCGAGGAAGCAACTCGGCGGCGAGCGTCCGAGCGAAGGATCGCAGCGCAGCCTTGGCGGCTCCATATGCGGCGTTGCCGGGCATTCCCTTGACGTTGGCGATCGAGGTCGTGAGGACGACAGAGCCTCCCCGGTTTATTAACGGCGTGAGCTTCTGCACCGCGAAAAGCGGCCCTTTGGCGTTCAAGTTGAACATCTCGTCGTAGACTGCCTCGGTCATGCTCTCAAGAGGCGCTCGGATGCTGAACCCGGCGTTGACGAAGAGCAGGTCGAAGGTGTCGAACTCGGCCTTCACCCGAGAGGCGAGGGCGTCGATTTCCGTCAACGAACGCGCGTCGCTCGAAACCACGATGGCGTCCTTTCCAAGCTCTTTCAGCGCCGATTCCAGGCCGGCTTGCGAGCGACCCGTCACCAGAACACGCGCACCCCCATCGAGAAGCATCTTCGCCGTCGCGAGCCCCATGCCGCTCGTGCCGCCGATAATCACCACCTTTTTATCTTGGTACCGTTCCATATGTATTCTCCTCGCGAGGTTAGGGTTGCTTGGCTGATTTTGAACTGTTTGGTATGATAATCAGGCGCGGAGGCCGCCGTCAAGGAATTTTTGAACTATTTATTTCACAATACCGTAAGACCCCGTGGATGATCATGTAGCTCCGCAATCGCCTGCTGATTCTGGTCACCGGGATCAGTTCAGCCGCGATCGGGCTCTCCTTCAGGACACCGCTCTCAAGTTGCTGCGGAAGAGAAATCGACGCCAGAGACCTTGACGACGGCCTGCCACGCGGCTTCCTGGCTGGCGCGATCGTAGAGGTGTGGGTGGCGCTGCGCCTCAATTGGGCCTGAGAACTTCCCTTGAGCCGAGGCGAAGAATTGCCCTGAGACGTCGGTTCCGAACTCCGACGCCTGGAGGTACCGACGGGCCGCGGTCTCCGGCGTCTGATTCATGCCGGGAATGAGGTTCACGATTGGGATAAACAGATACTTCAACGCCGGGCCAGCGTTTCGCACCACCTTGGTGGCGGTCGCCCCACCGGGCGAGACAGCGTACACGGCCATGCCGGAGGGTAGCCGGCGCGCCAGCGCCGCGACCCACCAAGCGATAATGAGCTTCGCGTCGGCATACGTATTGTTGGGCACGTACTTCACGTTTGGCCCGTTGCGAATCAGGGCTTCGATAGCGGCGGTCCGGTCTCCCCGGAAGTATTTGGCCGCGAAGGCTGGCACATCGGTGTAGCTGAACATCGGCACGCCCCCGCGGGCAGGTTCCGCGCCGGCGATGACAATCCGCGCGTTGGGGCTCAGCAGGTTGGCGCGGAGCAACCCGACAGTCAGTTGATGATGGCCGATCAGCGGGGCCTGAGCCTCCTCGATGCCCGCCGCAGTGAGCACGCGCTTCTTACCTGGGACCATCCCGGCATTGAGCAGCAGGAAATCGATCGGCTGACCCCGCTTGACGAGCTCGGCAACGGCGGACTGAACGCTGGACGGCGAGTCCAGATCGAGCTCCAGCGGCGTGAAGACCTGTTTCTTGGTCTCAGCCGCGAGTTGAGCGGCCGTTTTCTGGACCCCGGCCAGGCTGCGCCCGGTGACGATGACCTGGCGGTAGCCCTTGGTGGCCAGCATGCTGGCTGCCGCATAACCGAGCCCGGAAGTGGTGCCGGTAACGAGCGCGATCGAATGTTCCATGGGCATCTCCGTGGTGAAGTGTGAAGGCCGAGCCGTGAGGCCAGAGCCAGCTTGCTAATTTCGAACTATTCGGTTATATATTGGTTCGATGACCATTGTCAAGGAGTTTTGAACCAAATGATTCAAAATACCGCTAGACCGCGGGGTCGACCGCGCAGCTTCGACGAGACGGGGGCGCTGGAAAAGGCGACTCAGGTGTTCTGGTCGAAAGGCTACGACGGAGTGACGATTGACGATCTCGTCGCCGGGATGGGTGTGGGACGGCCGAGCCTGTATGCCGTCTTTGGGGACAAGCGGGCGATCTTCTTGCGCGTCCTTAGGGCGTACGCAGAACGGAAGGCCGCAGCAGCCGCGAAGGCACTCCTCTCGCCACAGAGTCTTCGCGACTCGATCGCGGACTTTCTGAGGTACGCCGTCGAAAGTGCGACCGAGAAAGGGTCCGCCCGGGGCTGCCTTATGATGTGCGTTGCGCCGATTGTGAACGACGCTGAGGTCCAGCGGTTCCTGCAGAGCGCGGTCGCGGGCGGCGCGGCGCTGGTGGAAGGTCGTTTCCGGGACGCTATCACCGCTGGAGAAATCCCGTCCGACTTTCCTGTGGCCGTCCGCGCGATCCAAGTCACGGATTTTGCTCGTGGCCTGACCATGCGTGCGCAGATTGGCGCGCCGCGCAAGACGCTTCTCAGGGATGCCGAGGAAGCGGCCCACTTGGTGCTCCTGCCGCGCCTGAAGGCCATCGGCAAGCAGAAGCTATAACTTTCTCTCGCCGGCGCTTGAGCCGGGTCCTGGGCCTGGGTAATGGCCGCCTACGCGAAGTTCAAAGCACTTCAGGGCCAATCCTCTAAGAAATCTGCTCTCAACATAGTCTGGGAATGTTGAACTACGGCGAGCCCCGCTCTGAAGGCTTCATATAGATAGTGAGCACGCAAGCATTTGGAGATCACTATGTCACTCATCGAGCCCGGATTGGTAATGATATGTGGGCCAATGTAGAGCTATCCAGGATGCTGGGTTCGGTTCGGTGTAATTCAGACTCTCCTTGCTGTCCAGAAGTCTCGTTGGGGGAAGTTTGAGATTCGCCGGATTCGCTGCGAACATATCCTACCTACTGCGTTTTCTGATTTCCAGTAAACTAGATCCTCAGTCGTGCGCTCAAAGACCAGAGGCTCCCCGGCCAGAAATGGGTTTTTGAAACCATTCGGTTTAACAACGCTATCTTTCCATCTATCTTGGCGGAAACACAGGTACGAATCACTGGTAGGGGTTGCAGGTACAGTCATGCTGTAAATGAGGGCTTGACTCATTCCATGTAAGGGTCGCGCAGGGGGCCGACGCCTGTCAGAGCATCGCGGGATACCCGCTGGATTTGATTCTCAAGCGCAGAGCGAAGCTCCAGCTCTTCGGGCGCGTACCTGAGTGCATCCGAATAAGCGCGCACGCAATCTTGGCGGGAGCCGCGCTTGAGATAGAGATTTCCCAGCTGAATGTAAACGAAGTAGGCTGTCGGATCAATTTCCACGGAGCGGCGAAACGCTTTTTCCGCCTCCGCATCATCAGGTTTCTCGCCATAAATCTTGTTGATTCCGAGCCAGTAAGAATCAGAGGCCGCCTGGCCGGGCAAGTAAAAGTTGCCTCGAAAGATAAAGAGATTCCCCAGTCGCTTTACCGGAGTTGCTTCCCGCAAGGCGGCACTATCCCAAAAACCATTTCTAATAAAGTCGGCCGGGCCGGCAAAGATCGTGCCCGACCTATTCGGGAGTTCCATGAGCACACGGTCCCGTTTCTCGTCGCTACCAAAACAGTCGATGACTCTTGCGGCCTTTTCCTCGTCCCAAACCCAATAGAGACAGACAGGCCGTAGACCATTTGGTTTCAGCTCCTGCCTGTAGTATTCCACGAGCTCTTTCGACCTTTGCAGAAGATCCACGCCTTCATCGCTGAAGTACTTGTAAGCATTCGCGGAGCCACCCACGAATTCATTAAAATATTCCCAGGGCCGCAGCTGCGGCAGCGCTGACGCGGCCGCTGCGACGAGACCGAGCGCCACGAAACCCTTGAGTTGTGGAGGTGTGGAAGACAGCGCCGCCTCAAAGCCGACACCCGCAAAAACGGCGAGCAAAACAACGGCAGGCAAAGCGTGTCGGATTCCTGCGTAGGTCGCTCCTTGAGAAAGAACCAGCAGAAACAACACCACGACTGCAAACACGACTCCACAAGGAAGGAACCAGTCCGGCGGAATGCGACGAGTGAAATACAGAAACAACCCGAGCAGTACCAGTGCAATCAGGCCGATGGGCACTTTCACGGCAATCATTGCGGGGAAGAAATATTTTGGGCCCTTGAAGTGATATAGCCTGCCAAAAAACAACTTAGGACTCTCCCGGCCCTCCATTCCCGCACGGATGGTGTCTGCAAAACCCCAGAGATAGGCTCGGGGCACCACATGAGTCGCGGCCATTGTTGCTAACACAGCGTGATAACGGGGTGAAGCTACGTCGTTGATTTTTTCTGCCAGCGGGCGATTGAACGACTCCACCCCAGATGGAGACTCGGCATAGCGGAACAGATAGGAAGCCCACAGGACAACCACTGCTCCGCCTAGCACCATGCCAAGCTTTACAAATCTTGGCCATCGAGAGTCCTCTGGCGAGGAAAGCGGTTGAAGAATGGCAAGCGCGGCACCAATGAGGGCTACGCTCAAGAGCACCACGGGGGCAGAATGTTTGGCGGTCAGAGCAAGCCCGAGAAATGCCGAGCAAGCCGCAAGGTCGGTCCAGATCCATTCGCGAAAGGCTCTTGCGGCGAGAACGACGGCGGTTGTTGAGAGCAGCGCCACCGGTAGATCGGTCATAACGACTGGCAGGTGCGCCGCAACGGTCGGGTCAATGGCGAGGAATAGAAGTGTGCCGAGGGAAACGCCCGAGTTGAATACGCGTTCCAGCGCAAATGCCAGGGCAAGCAACAAAATGCCATTCAAGGCGTACATCGCTGCCCTCGCACGCCTCTGCACGGAATCAGGGTCGTTCTCCCTAAAAACGGCATGTTGCGTGAACTTCCGTTCACCTGGCTTATCGTTGAATTGTTGAAGTGAATCCAGACGAAATCCGGTCGCTGCAATGACGCTGCCCACCCAAAGTTTTACGAGTGGAGGATGCTCCGGATTGATTCGGAAATCGTGAAACTTCACGTAAGAAACGCCTGCTGTGATGTGATAGGCCTCGTCGATGGTAAAACCGTCGAGTCGCGTCGCGATTGCCGAACGCAAGATCGCCAGAGCAATCAGGAGCAACGCAAGCCACACAAAATCTTTTCGGCTCAGATTCAATCGCTTCACCAACCGCACATCGGCGAAATGCAAAAACCCGGGGAGGGGAATTCCCGGTCTACTCGATAGACTATCAGCCCGCGCCGTACCCGCCCCCGATCCGTTGAGCATCGTTACCGCGCCGTACTATTCGAAACCGGATGGCGCCACAAATCCGCCCTGTACCCGTGCCAGCAGCTTCGCAAAGACAATTGGCGTGGCGTCTTCCCAATACGGTCCCATGATTTGCAGGCCGATCGGCAAGCCGCCCTCGCCTCGTCCGACCGGCGCTACCGTCGCCGGACATCCTGTCAGTGTCGCAGATGCGATCCACCGCAACATATCGTTGTACGCGCGCGGCCCGTGTACCGTTGCGATCGTGCGCTTACTGTGCGGTTCGCTGTGGTCATGAACAAACGCGCTGGTAAATGCTACGGGCGATAGGAACACGTCGACCTCGTCGAAATAGCTCTGCCACTGTGCGCGAAATCCCAGCCGCCGGAAGTTTTGCCGCTGCCAGTCCGCAAAACTCGCTAGACCAGGCAGGGCTTCACCGTTCGCCGCCGCAACTTTCCGTTCCGCCTCTTGCTGCTCCGCCGGCTCAACGCTGAACCCAAACGCATCCAGGTGGAACATGTAATTCTGATTCAGCTCTTCAATCTTGAATCCCGCCGGCCAGCCTGGTTTCAGCTTGGCACCCGCTTTCTCAAGTTTCTGGATCGTGTTCTCCAGCACTACTTTGGTTTCCGAAGTCACTGGACAATAGGGATCGTCCAGCACGTAGCCGACCCGAAACTCCCGCAAGCTTTCGTGTCGCGCCGCGGGCAGTTCCCATTTCCACGCTTTCGCGGAGTAGTCCGCCGGACCGCCCAGAAAACGCAATGCTGCCAGCAAATCCTCCGCGCTTCGCGCCAGCGGACCGCCTACTGCCAGCAGAGTCGAGAAACCCGGAGCTTGGCGCTGCCCGCCCGGGAAGTGTCCCTGCATGTCTATCAGATCCAGAGTCGGCTTGTGCCCGTAGACGCCGCAGAAATGCGCTGGCACGCGAATCGATCCCCCGATGTCGCTGCCCACGCTCAAGTAGCCGAGGCCTGCAGCCAGAGCTGCAGCGGTCCCGCCGGAGGATCCTCCCGGCGACCGCTTCACATCCCACGGATTGTTTGTTGTGCCGTAAATCTGGTTGTAGCTTTGCCAATCGCCCAGCCCGAGCGGAACATTCGTCGCCCCAATCAGCACCGCGCCCGCGCCCCGGAACCGCGCCACAACCTCCGAATCGCTTGGCGCCCTGGAGTCTTTCAACGCCGGAATTCCCCAGGTACAAGGATGCCCCGTCACTGCAAAACTTTCCTTCACGTGAACCGGCACGCCGTGAAGGACGCGGAGCAATTTCCCGCTTGCCTGCGTTTCATCCGCTCGCTTCGCCTGTGCGAACGCGTCTTCACGAAGTTGATATGCAAACGCATTCAGTTTCGGATTGTATTTGTCGATCCGCGCGAAGGTTTGTTGCGTCAGCTCGAACGAGGAAATGTGCTTTCTGCGAATCGCCTCAGCAGCTTCCAGCGCCGACGCGAATTCCAGCCGTCCAGTCGGACTGGCGGTCGGACCAATAACATTCGCGTTGGCGCTACCCGCTTCGACATCGGCTACGCCGTTTTCGGCAAAAACTGGAAGACCCGCCGCCAAACCCAGAGATACAGTGCTGACAAAATCTCGTCGATTCATGTGTGGTCCTTTCATGTGCGAATGATAAGGCAGACGCCCAATTGGTGGACTAATTCAAGGTCACCCAACGCTTGAGCGGAAATCATGAGGGGGTGGTGGACAATTCGGACGGAACTCGAATTGGAGGGGGTTCTGTCCGAATAGGCGTTTAGTCGGGCTTGCTTAGGGTTTGAGCATTGAGAAAACTCATGGGGAATAAGCCGATTACAATCAAGCCAATTTGATAGCCATGTAGTTTCATGTTGCTGACCTCCCTGGCTTTGCTGGATGCTGCTGTCTATTTGGAGATCTCGCCATTCCAATTTGTCTTGATTGGGTCGAACCGCTGGGCCTCTTGATTCACAATAGTATTCTGCAACTGGGTCACCTTCCACACGCCATCGCGCCTAACCAGCACGAATGCGTCGAGTTGACTCCCGGACGGCACGTCTTTGTGTCCATCCGGCATGATTTCTTCGCCGCTGCCAGTCTGCACTGCAACTGCCACGGCCACGTTCAGTGTCAGCATTCGAATCGTGATTTTGTCTAAATGTATCTGCTCGTTTTGGAACATCACCCGATGATAGACGCCGAGGGCTTTGACGATTTCCGCTCTTCCTTGCCAGCGTGTCCCTAGCACATTGATCAGGTTAGCGTCCTCTGTGAAGACATCTCCCATTGCTTTCATGTCATGGTGGTTCCAGGCTTCCTGAAATGCAATCACAGCCACACGAATAGCCGTTTCATCCGAGGTGTTCGCCGCAAAGACACTCGCACCTATCGAGAAAAACAGTAAAGCAAACCCAACAAGACGATTGGTTACTAACATTGGATAATCTCCTGGGCGCAGCAGCTAAAACGAGAGCAGGGCTAACATCCGCATGTTCATGAATCCTCCTAGCTACTTTCCGGCGCAAAATAGGATTGAAAAATAGTAGATTAGCGCGGATTCTCATCTGATTTTTCGACCGGAACGTCATTTTCTGCTTGACAGAATTTAAGCGCTGTCTACTATCTTAGTATGAGTAAGTCACAAAGCAAGCAGCAACTCCTACGGCGACTCCTGAAAACCGCGCAGCTCATGGTGCAGGGCGGCTTGTCGGAGACCACTCGCCGCTGTGGCAACCGGAATTGCATCTGCCACCGCGACGCAGCACAACGGCACGGCCCGCATCTCTACCTGACCTATCGCAGCGAAGGCAAAAGCTGCGCTTTGTATGTACCGCACCAGCATGCCGAGCAGGCTCGCCAGGCCAGGCCGCCTGGAAAGAGTTTTGGGATGTGGCGTGTGCGCTGGCCGCAGAGAACCGTGAACAGCTGCGCGAGCGCATGCAGGGACAAGAGTCCACCGGCCAGGCGGAGGAGAGCCAATGGTTGAACTTCGTCATCACCAGCGGCTGGTGTGGGAGGGATGGTTTCCGGAACAAGCAGAAGGATGGTGGGAAGAGTGGATGAGGCAGGCCGATCAGGTGCTGGACGATGCCGAGTTGTTGGAGCTCGTCTATGAAGCTCAGGGAAAGCGACGACCGAAAAGCCGTTGTCATGGGCGGAAGCAAACACCGGCCGAAGTGGTTCTGCGACTGGCGGTGTTCAAGCACGTGCGGAACTGGAGCTTCGAAGAGACTGAGCGGGAAGTGCGGGCGAATGTGGTGTACCGGCAGTTTACGCGGATTGGAGCGGAAAAAGTTCCCGATGCCAAGACGCTGGGGAGACTGGTGCAAGCGCTGGGTCCGGCAGTGATCCAACAGGTGCATCAGCGACTGGTGGCCATAGCCCAAGAAAAGAAGGTCGTGCGGGGGCGCAAATTGCGAGTGGATACGACGGTCGTGGAAGCGAACATTCACTACCCAACGGACAGCAGTTTGCTCGGCGATGGCGCGCGGGTACTGACGCGCACGATGAAGAAGATCACGGAGCTGACCGGGAGAGCGGGAACGAAGTTGCGCAACCGCATGCGCACGATCGGGCATCGGATGATGGAGATTGCACGGACCAGCCGCAGCAAGGGGCCGCAAGTTCAGGAAAAGTTGAAACAGGGCTACCGAAAGCTGTTGACCGTCGACACGCAAGGTAGTCAACCAAGCGAAGCGCTTCCGGGAGGAGATGGCCAGCGGTGTGAAGCGCGCTAAAGACCACGAGCAGAAATTGGTTCTGACAAGCACTACGGAAAGATTTGGAAACCATGTGTGCCGCGAGTGCAACAAGTGATCCGGCAAAGCCAGAGCTCGCGTGCTGGGTGGAGACGTCCATGTAGCGGGGAAACTGGTGAGTGTATTTGAACCGAGTACGGAAGTGATCCGTAAGGGGAAAGCCAGCAAGCCGACCGAATTTGGAAAGATGCTTAAGATTCAAGAAGCGGAGAATCAGATCATCACTCACTATGAGGTGTTCGAGAAGCGGCCCAATGATGCGGACCTGCTGGTGCCGGCAGTGCAGAAGCATGAAGAGCAATTCGGGCGTGTTCCTCAACTGGTAGCCGGCGACGCAGGGTTCTACTCTGCGGATAACGAAGCCGAACTGCAAGAGATGGGCGTGAGACAAATCTCGGTTCCGAACCGCTCCACGAAGAGTCCCGAACGACGACGACATCAGAAGAAACGATCCTTCCGCAGAGGCCAGAAGTGGCGAACCGGGGCAGAAGGTCGCATCAGCGTGCTCAAACGGCGCCATGGACTGAATCGCTGTCGTTATCGCGGAGATGCTGGCATGCAACGGTGGGTGGGCCTGGGGGTGATTGCAGACAATCTGATCAATATCGGTCGATTCCTGGCAGTAACGAACAGCGGATAGAGATCGAGCCGTGAGTCGGCGATCAGCAAAAAAGGGGAAAGAGAAAAGATGGAGATAAAATGGCAGCCCGGACAGGAACCCACGAGCTGGGTTCAGGGATATTGCTTCTCCTCGGTCCTTATTTTTGCGCCGGAAAGTAGCTATGGGCCTTGCTTTCTGGTAAAGCTGCAAGAGGTAATTCGAGCACGCTTGTGTGCTGTGTATCGTGAAATAACTTGATGTGTGCGATCCGCGCATCCTCGATCTTCTCGTAGCCGATACGACCCCCTGTATTGTAGTTCTTCTGATACTGAGGCGAATTGAGCGGAGCGATAGTGAGTCGCAACCGCGCTCCGGCAGGAATCCGCCGAGCCATCCAGTAAAACTCAAACGGAATCTCGACGATTTGATCTGGCTTCAGAAGCTCTTCCTTGAAGAAACTGTTTCGAAACCGGGCACGCCGAATGTCCTCGCCGAGACGCACCGTTGATCCGTCAGGGAGAACCATGAGCACCTGGGCCCAGAGATCGAAATCCGGAGCGTCGGCCTCGACCTGCAACTTCAACCGCATTTGTCCCGCCACCTCTACTTCCTGAGGGAATGGTTCGGAGTGAAAGACGATTGCGCGCCTTTGAAAATCGCGAAACTGGCTTGTCAGGCCCTCAGCTGCCGCATATCTGGCGACTTCCAATTCGGGGAGTTCGTGGGGGTCGCTGACAATTAAGGCAGGCGGTTGAGCGCCAGATGGTTGCTGCAGGAGAGAACCAGAACGGAATACGTCTTTTGGCGTACCTTCAGGTGCGGACAGAAAGAAGCTCAGGTCTTTCCCGGATGACGCTGCATCCAGCGACTTCGCGTAACGCCATTCGTCGGCTCCGAGCATGAAATAAGTCACCTTGTCGCGCAAAAACCCGGGACGAGGGCCGCGTCCGAGCACCCAGTCGTACCAATCTGCGCGCAACTTGTTCATGTCAAGGACTGCAGCTTCAGGAATGTTTAGCCCCAGGATTTCTTTTGCAGGATGTTGCGTCCCGCCGTGATCCCAAGGCCCAATCACGAGATAAGCGTTGTCCACCGCCGTTGCCGGTGCGTCGGCCATGTAACGACGGTAGTAGCGTAACGCGCCCGGTTGATCGTCGTCGAAGAAACCCGTAGCCGTGAGCACGGGAAATGTCATCTGCTTGAAGTCCACTGCTTTCGGTTCGGCCACAAGATTGAAAGTCTCATCACCGACATGATCCATCCAGACGTTCAACATCGGTTTCTTATCGCCATGTTCGTCAAGCATCCACCAATCGGTCGCTTCAATGCCAATCGCGGAATAAAGCTGTGTGAAAGGGTGATAGGCCGCGTACTCTTCGAGCATTTTTTCCATCCAATAGTCCTGATTGGCAACGAAACCCTCGTTATACGAACGACCCGCCGTAATACCCAAAATGACCGTCGTCCAGGCTTGGGGGATTCCGTTGGTATTCGGGATGTCCCACCCAGGATAGATAGGAACATAGGGAGCTATTCCTGCCAGATGCGGGGGGTGCTGTGCAGCTGTGCGCCATTGCGTCATGCCCACGAAAGAGCCGCCGTACATAACGACTCGTCCATCGCTCCATGGCTGCTTGGCAATCCACTCCACAATGTCGTAGCCATCGCGCCCGACCTGCAGGCCAAGATTGTCAGTCTTGACTCCTCCCGACCTGCCTCGGCCACGCACATAGGCCTGCACGAATACGAATCCTCGCTTGACGAATGCGGAGAAGTCGCGACGCCTACCGCCATCGATGTCGTACTGCGTAAATTCCAACACGGTAGGCGCTTTGCCCATGAGCTTGTCCGGCCTCGATATCCACGCCTCAAGCTCCACGCCATCCCGCATTGGAATCATGCGGCTCATCTCAATGCTGTAGCCGGGGCCAACCTGAGCCGCTCCAGAGAGCGGCATCCCAGCTAACACAGCGACTGTCATTAGGGCCGCGGCCAGAACTCCTACGCGCCAAGGGTCGATCATTGTCCCCTCCCATTGTGAATTCTTCAGGAACTTCAAAGATTCTGAACCCAGAGTGTGAATTGATGCCAAGCCGCCGTGTGCCCAAGCGGGCGCATCGAGAATTGCATGGCGACCAGTAAAAGAGTCCCGCAAATGGTCACGACATGGATTTTCCTGCGAGACCAGAGGTCAAAGGCGATTAGAAGAATCGGAATAGCGTCGAGCATTCCGAAAAAGACGAGAGCACTCGAAAATACGAAGGGAAATGGCCAACGCGCCAGGGCTGGCCCCAACAAAGCAACCGTCGCCAGGACCATGAGACGCTTGTGCGCGGGGCCGTCTCTGCGAACCCAAAATCCCCATGAGACTAGCAGCGCGAAGGTCGACAGCTGAAGTACGTCGCCCGCGAATATGGTGTCAAGGCCACTGGCAAAGACGGCATGCCGCCGTACCGCACCGATGAGCGTTGCAAACCCGACGAGAACCATGAGCCCTGCGAGAAATATCCCGAAAACACCAAGCTGCATGTGCCATCTGATTCGATTGGAAGAAACGAGGACTATCTGCGTAATGAAGAGGAGAATCCAGCAGGAAAAAATAACGCCGTGGAAATGGACTAACACGCTCGGCAAGTGGGCGTGAAAAACACCCGCCAAATAATAGGTCCGGGCGAATCCGATGAAGACAGTCAAGAGTATGAGCCCGGCCATCGACGCAAAGAAGAAATCGTCCGGGTGTTTGCGAATGGGAAGTGATCCGCTGGCAGTCATGTTTCACCTTGTTCGAGAGTTGAAATCTTCAGACCTTGGCCGAGTATTACATGTGGGCGTCGAAACCTCGCCCACTTATGCCGTGCCGTCGATTTCTCCCTTGCTGAGCGGCGCCCCGAGAAGTGTCAATCCGTGCCTCTCGAACTCCGCCTTGCGCGCTTCCTTATTGTTAGGATCTGTGTCTTGCGCAACGGGCGACCAGTCCATCTCCATCAAGCCTGCGGGCGAATAGAGATGAATGGCGCCGCAATGCTGTTCCTGCGCGACACTCCAGCGGTGTGGCAATTTCATCGGCATCAGCAAGGAATCGCCAGGTTTCAAGCGCATGCGCTTGCCGCCTACTTCGGCAACGAACTCGCCCGCCAGGATGTAAAGCCACTCATCCTGCTCGTGATGCACGTGAAGAGGAGCGCCGCGATATGGGTGATGGTCTCCCGCAGGAAACACAAAGATGGCAAGCCGCGCCTCGGAGTCGGACGAACGAACGACCTCGGTGTCGAACATCCCTGACGGCGAGGGCGCGCGCTCACCGGTACCGTCGGATGTGCGGGTGAAGCCGGACCGCACCAACACCGGCCGCCGGGCATTTCCCTTGTTGGTTGCCTGATTTACGTCTGCGAAGACTTGCGAAACGGCCGCCGAGTTCAGCGAGAATCCCTCGAACGAAGCGAGGGCGCTGGCCGCAAGAAATGCTCTCCTTTCCATTGTTCTCCTCCCTTGAAAAATGCTTCTAATTTCGAGTTGCCGGTACGCCACTTTGAATCCGCCCTAGTTCTGTTTCTTTAGAGTCAGCACTGTTTTCTGATCTTCCTTTGAGGGCACCCAGGTGGTACGCGTCAAAGTGTTGCCGTCCTCCGAAACTTCGAGGGTGGCGAGGTAAAGAGTCTTGTCTCCAAGTTTTGTCTCGGACGTCATTTTTCGAGGCCCCGCAATCCGAAAGGCGGTTGTCATTCCCGGAGGCGACATCGGACTTTGCACCGCCATGAAGGTTCCGTCAGGGGGGCCAGCCCATGTGTTGTCGATAGGATCGACGTAAAGGTACATTTGACCTGGCGCGGGAAAAGCGATGGTCATCGTATCTGGCTCCTCTACCCTCTTCAGCATCTTCCAAGACCCCTCCAGGCCCGGCCCACCGGAGACTCTGGTGTAAACGCTGGATCCTGTCGCTGTTCGATTTGTTGGATTGAACCAGGTGTAGGTCATAGTGAGCGTCTGTCCCTCAGCAGACAAAGCTAGATGTATTTTTCTAGTCACCCTGTCCCTGATTTTTTCCACGCAATCCCACGAAGATGGTCCCGTGCTGACCCAATCGACAGTCGAAGCTGGACGATCGGTCGGATATTCTTTTCCGTCTATTGCGAAGTCATATTCGCTGTTTCGATTGTTGGAATAGCGCTCGCCGCCTGTAGATGACTTCGAGTACGTGATGGTGCCGGCCGTGGGGACTGGATTTTCGGTTTTCCATGTCCCCGCAAACGGGCTTTGTACGACCTCCGCGACCTTGGTACCCTGAATCGTGACTGCTCTCTTCAGTGGGCCCCCGACCTCGCCCATGTCTCCGGTCTGCGTGAAAGAAGTCGCGGTGATACCGGACCATACTTCGTGCCATACCATCTTTTTGCTATTTTGAGGAAACTGCATGTCGATTGTCAGCTGCTCCCCGTCCCACTTGAGAGAACTGTTGTAGTAGGAGTTCAGATCGCACGGGGCGGGGCCGGAGTTGTTGCAGAGCATCCCGCGGAAACTTTTTGTGCTCTTGTCCCACCACTGGAGCGCAAAGAGAAACACCTCTCCAAAGGGCCCCCGGACGTGTTCTTCTTCCATCAAAACGTAACCGCCGGGTCCAGTCCGCCAGACTTCTTCGCCCGTGCCGGCACCTGCGGTGGGAGACATGCCACCCGCCGCAAATTCATACGTCGTGGACCATTTGCCGACGAGCGCCTCTTCCAAGCTCTGCATCTCGGCAGGAGGTTGCGGAGAATTGCTAGGTGACTGGCCGTGTGCTGGTGCGCCACTTTTCGCAAAGCATGTAAGCCAGAAAGTCAGAAGGCCGATTAGGATCAGCCCGATTCTCAGCATTGTTTTCATCGAATTCTCCTCTTCAAAATGTCTTTTTGACCTACCGCGGTATCACCTGATAGCGCGCCACCATCCCTGCCAGCATGTGATCGCTGATGTGACAGTGGTACAGCCAAATACCGGGCATATCTGGCACCATATCCGCGGTGATCATCTCGGCCGAAACCACTGATAAAACATCCGTCCGCCGCCCCCCGACCATTACTGTGTTGCCATGCCAGTGCGGCGTGTGCGCATTGTTGAAGTCACCCAGGGTCGTGACGTACCAGCGCACGCGATCGCCCGCCTGCATTTTCATCAGTGGCGTATTTCCGAAAATGTATCCGTTTATGGAAGATTTGACGTTCGTCGCCGCAAAGCCCGTGACTGGAAATGACACAACAATTCCCTCCGGCGTAGCCTGGGAAAACTCATTGCGATCCGCCCCTTTCGGGTCCGTCGTGTGGTCGCGGATGTTGTCCTCCAGATACCAGCTTTCGTTTTCATTGATGGCGACGAACATCGTCACAAATTCGTGGTCGACATCCTTCGGACTCCCATCCGGCCGCGCCATTCCCCTGCGCGTCACCACAATCACGCCGAACAAGCCGGAAGCCACGTCCCGCAATTCATCGGCGTGCGAGTGATAGAGCCAGAAGACCGAGCTGGGATCGTTCGGTCCCGGTCCGGCGCGCTCCGGTACCTGCCAGATATAAGTGTGCGTCCCGCCGGGAGGCACGGCGCCATCGCTCTGATCCGCACCGGAGGTTCCATCGTTGTAATCCGCCCCTTCGGAGTCTTTTTGGTATAGGACTCCGTGTGGATGCATGCTGAAGGCATGCGTGGCGTTGTTCTTGAATACGACTTTAATCGTGTCGCCCACTTCCGCGCGAAGAATCGGCCCGAGTAGGCCAAGATAAGCATCTTCCGCGCTTCGTTCCTTTCGAACTGCGAAAGTGTCGTCCGTAAATTCCCGATAGATCGCCTTTTTGTAGACGCGCCCGATCTGGTGCGGACCTACTTCGGTGAAGCCCTTCTGTAGTGCGTCGAAAGGATGGCCCATCGCCTCATCGCGCCCCGTTGGCGCGTAATCCCAATTGACTTCGTCCGCGGCAACATAATAGACCCGCGTTTTTCCGGCGGGGACTTGTCCTCGAAGGGATGAACCCCAGCAAAACAATGCCAGCAAACAAACGGCGCGGAGTAATGCGATTGCGCCCTGGTGGCTCCCCACGGTTCTTCCAAAAGAAGCGCAGCCGGCGATTGCAAATTTTCGCCTTGCGGTGAATCGAATCAGCATTGTTTTCATCGTTTTGTCCCCCACAAAATGTCTTCCAATGATGCCAACTAATCCACGCCAACAAGGCCGCGGACAGCCCGGAACAATTTCGACGAGCTGTAACCGATTCCCTGCTTAAAAACCACCTCGACTCGCCGAATGTCCGAGATTTGGTTGGAAGGATTACCCGCAATTACAACAAGGTCGGCCTGTTTGCCGACCGCGATGGTGCCGATGCGCCCCGATTGCCCAAGGAATTTCGCGCCATTCTCCGTAGCGATGTGAATGGCTTCTACCGGACTAAATCCCGCGTGGACCAGCAACTCGATCTCGCGTTGATCGCCATATCCAGCAAGCGTTCCACCGTCACCTGTCGGGTCGCATCCCGCGAGCAGAAGGCCACCGCTAGTTGCAAAGTCACGCTCGAACTGCATCTCTTTGCTCAGTATTAGAGCATTCTTGCTAAGTTTCATCGTTGTTTCCTTTCTGGGGATTTGAGTTAGTGTCGAGCGAACACGCTACTTCTCGTCGAAAGAAAAAATGCGCTTCCAATCGTTCTTCATGCTAATCACGACCCAACCGTTCTTGATGGCAAGGTCGTAATAATCCTGCGGGAAAATCCCGAATTTGGTGTCCGGTAACCCCTTCGCAGGGCCGTAGGCATATTCCCGCTCCGCATCGTCATGCAAAACCAACATGGCCAACCGAGCGCCATCGCCTGCCTTCGTGTACTCCAACATCTGCTTGTCGCCGACTGAAATATATGGGCGTCGCCCAATCAGCATGTGAATGCCCTCGGGCTTTCCCGCGTGGTCGTCATTCAGCAACAGCTTAGGTTCCTTAGTGAGGATTGGCTTGCCATTTGCGTCGTAGCCGTAAGTAACGCCACCGATGCTGCCCACCACCTGCTCAGGAGCAATGCCATATGTGCTTTCGGCGTAGACCCGCACAAAATCTTGCCCGCCTCCGGTAACAATGTAGGTCTTGTAGCCGTTGTCGCGAAGGAAGCGGAGGAGTTCCTGCATGGGCTGGAAGGTCAACTCTGTGTAGGGGCGTTTCCACCTCGGGTCTTTCGCGGTAGCCAGCCAAGCTTTCACGTCAATCTGGAATTGGTCTGTAGTCATGCCCGTGAGCGTGGACGCCAAAATCGTTTCCCAATCTTTCATGGGAAGAGCCGCAATGGCCTCGCGGTTTCCTGACAGCACGGTCTTGAACGGCTCGGTGTCCTTCAACTCAGGTTTCGCGGCCACCACGGCTGGAACACGACTGAGGCAGTATGCTAGCTGAGCGTAAATCGGATGCTCAGTCCATAGCGTGCCATCTTGGTCAAACGTGGCAATTCGTTCGGAAGGAGGAACGAACTGGGCGTTTGCTGGGTCTGTGGTTACACGGACAAATTCGACAATGGCATTTCTCGCAAGCCCGGAGTTCCACGAGGGCAGTGGCCCGGGTGTCTGAGCGAGAGTCACTCTCGCAGAGACAATCAAAGTTGCAAGACAAAATACGGCAATGGCTAACTTTGGATATCGCGGACCCGGTTCATGTGGCAACTCTCCGTGATTCCCGCCTTACTTTATGGACAGGAGGAATAGTTGAATGAGTTTACCAGAAGTTCCATCAACGGATGTTGGCAAAAGTGCCAACCCCAGTGTCTTCTGGCCTGTCCAAAGTCCTGGGAAACGGCGAAACCGGACAAGTGGGTTTTAATACGAAGCTGTCCCGCAACGCGACGCAGCGAGGCGATTCGCGGGTCGGACCCGGCGCTCTGTCTTGCAATTACCGACTTGGAATCTCAAGCCGCAATGTATTTGTTATCGGCGGAGCGCCGAGAGCCGTTCCTGGGTTTACCATGTCGAACGTGCGTACCGGCAATATCGGGGGCCCCGCTTGCTCAGTGCCATGTGCGGTAGGTATTACAGCGCGGCCGTCTGTGCCGGTGAACCCCCCTATGAATTGAGCTGCAAGCCAGTACATCCCAGGCTTCAATTTGGAGGCGTCGAAGTCCGTCGAGGTCGGCGCCCAATAGTTGTCCAAATCCACCGGGAATGAAAAAGTAGCACCAGCGGGGAGGGGCAGAAAAAGCATCGTATTCCCTGCATCGCTAGTCTGATAAGACTTCTTGAGTTCAAGCCGCTGAGGCTGTCCTTGGCCGTCTGCGAGAATCAAGGAAACCGCATTCAGATATTGTTGACCCCCGTTGCGGCTCATGATTCCCAGATTTAAGAGTAGGTCGTTGTGTCCGGTGTTACGGAACTCAACTCTGAACTTTGAAAACTCGGATTGACCCTCCGCTTGGTCGCGATAGATGCTCATTTGCAATCCGTCTGTAGCGTTGCCCCAATCTTTCCTGTTTGGCTTCTGCGCGGCCGATAATCCACACAGCAGCAGTAGAGTTGCAATGAAGAGCATGAATTGTTGAATTCTCTTTGAAGGCTTCATTTGCGGGCCCTCCACCTCGCGGATTGTCTCACTGAGGGTTGACCGCCACAAGGCTGACTAGGTCCCGATAAACGCGTAATCGTCGAAGTTGATTTTGGCGTCGGATCCAGTACCTATGTTTCCGATTTCGCGACTTCACAGGCACTTGGACTGATACTGTGGTCCCCTTCGCTAAACACAGCCTTCCCCACCAGGCCAAGAACGCCCACAAAAAAAACTTGACATATAAACTACTGCTGTAGTAATTGAGCATACACACGTAGGAGGACAAAGTGGCAGAGCCCAAACTAGCGAAACTTGAACTGCAGATCATGGAGGCGCTGTGGACCCTTGGCAACGCCTCGATCCGCGAGATTCAAGAGGGTTTCCGTCAAAAAGACAGACCGGCTTATACCACGATCCAAACGACCGTTTACCGCCTCGAAGCAAAGAAAGCCGTGCGTCGCGTGAAGAAGGTCGGCAACTTTCACATTTTTGAAGCCGTAGTATCCCGCAATGCTGCACAGCGGAAGTTGATTGATGACCTGCTGGCGCTATTCGGCGGCAGGCGATTGCCGATCGTTACGTACCTCATCGAATCGGGGAAACTAACTCCGGAGGAACTTCGCGAGGCCCGCGCCGCGCTGCGAAAGGCGACGAAACAGGAGAAGCCGGAATGATCCCGAATAGCCTCCTACCCATCGCAAACCACTTGTGGCAATCCACGCTGTTTGCCGGGATCGCAGGTCTTCTGACTCTGCTCTTGAAAAACAACCGGGCGCATGCGCGGTATTGTCTGTGGCTAGCGGCTTCGGCGAAGTTCCTGGTCCCTTTTTCGCTACTGATGCTTGTGGGTGGGCTGGTTGGACGGCATTCGGTGGTCCTGCCTACGCCGACGCGCGTACCAGTTCTCGTCGAGCAGGTGAATGAGCCTTTTGTGGCCGAGGTTCCGTCAGGAGCCGTAGCGATGCCGCATACGTCGAAATCGGAGACTCATGTTGTTCCGATGCTGGTTGCGTTATGGGCGATTGGCTGCGGCGCTTTGTTGTTCTCGTGGTGGATGCAATGGCGCCGAATGCAGGTTGCCGTCCGCGCGGCGTCGCCGGTGCTTTTGGGGATCGGCATTCCAGCGCTGTCTTCGGCATCGATCCTTGAGCCTGGGGTATTAGGCGTATTCCGTCCGGTGTTGCTGTTACCGGACGGGATTGGGGATCGCCTCGCGCCCGCGGAACTTCAGGCGATTCTCGCCCACGAGTTGTGTCACGTTCGCCGCCGCGACAATCTGGCGACGTTGATGCACATGGTTGTCGAGGCTGTCTTTTGGTTTCATCCGTTGGTCTGGTGGCTGGGGGCCCGTTTGATGGACGAGCGGGAGCGGGCCTGCGACGAAGAGGTGCTGCGGATGGGGAGTGAAGCGGAAGCCTACGCGGAGGGAATCCTCAAGGTTTGCGAGCTGTACCTGCGATCGCCGCTCAAATGCGTATCGGGCGTGACCGGGGCACATCTCAAGAAAAGAATCGAGGCGATCATGGCGAACCGACCTATGCGAAACCTGAATCTGCCAAAGAAGGTGGGATTGGTGCTCGCCGCAATCCTGGCGATCGCGATTCCGGTGATTCTTGGCATCACCAACGCGCCTGAACTGCGGGCACGAGCCCAGTCAGTCCCGAAACAGGATATAACCGGCACCTGGCAGGGCAAATTGATGGTGCCCCAGGCGCCTAATGGAGAATTACGAATTGTCTTCAAAATATTGAAGGCTGACGAGGGCGCTCTTAAGGCGACGTTTTACATGATTGACCGGCCCGTCCCGGGCTTGCCTGCCAGCGCGGTCGCGATTCAAGGCTCGAACGTTACTATAACGATTCCGGGAATCGGGGGCACTTACGAAGGCAAACTGGATGCAGACGCGACTACCCTAACGGGGAAGTGGACCGCGGGCGGAATGCCGATGCCTCTGACCCTGGCGCATGTGAAAGACGACGCCGCGTGGGAAATCCCGAAGCCACGGCCTGCACCTAGAATGATGGCTGCGGACGCCGATCCGGTATTCGAAGTAGCCACTATCAAACCCAGTGACCCGAAGCAGCGGCGGCTGTTCTCCATAGGGAGTACTGAGGTGAGCACCGTTGGCACGACGGTAAACGACCTGATCGTCTTCGCCTATCGCGTTCATGTCCGGCAGATCAGCGGCGCACCTGGCTGGGTTGGGTCGGACAAGTTCGATATCACCGGGAAGGCCGAGGGCGGGGGACAGCCCAACCCAACTCAATTCAGGACGATGCTTCAGAGACTCCTGGGGGATCGGTTTCAGCTCGCTTTCCATCGTGATAAGAAGCAGCTTCCGGTGTACGCACTGACGGTGGAAAAGAACGGGGCCAAACTGACCAGAAGCGAGGCCGCCAGTCCCTTCCCCAATCTGGTTCCCAGCGGGCCCGGTAATTGGCCTGTGCACAACGCCACCATGGAGGAAGTCGCGGGCGTCATGCAAGCACACCTGGATCGCCCGGTGGTGGATCAAACCGGGCTGAAGGGGCGGTTCGACTTCCAATTGCAATGGACGCCCGATGAGACGACTCAGTTCACCCCGCTTGGCGCGCCGGGCGAACCGCCGAAGCCTCCCGAGGGAGCCGAAACGCAACCGGATCTGTTCACGGCCATTCAGCAGCAACTGGGACTGAAGCTGGAATCTACCATGGCGGAGACCGACGTGTTGGTGATTGACAAAGTCGAAAAGCCTTCGGAGAATTAACGATCCCCGTCGCTGCAGCGGCTGTGATACAACTCAGGAGAATGAGTGCACGCTGATGAAGGTCGGAATTTCCCTACGCACCTTGTTGAAACGGCTTCTCGCGAAAGTCAGAGAACTTCTCAACAGGCCCACAGACGTACACTACACAAGCGTTCCACTGTGGAGACCATGGCGGGACTTCTAATCTTACCCAGCATTTGAGCCGAGCGCAGTCGGTCCAAACGGCGTTACCGGTAAGTTAGGCGCTAGTCCGAGGTCGTAATCAAATTGGCCTCGCAGACCCTATAGCGCACCGCGAACCATCTTATTCCAGCGTTCGAACCGCGTCCGCTGCTCGCTCACTCGGACACCCGCCCTGAATCATTGCATCCAAGCAAGTCGCTGCGCTCGCAGCATCTCGGACGTGAGTTTCGGAACGGGGAAAATTGCCTGCTGGAACTCCTTAGCGGTGTCCCACGCCAACTTTACAAACTCAGGAGACTTCAAATCTTGGATGATTTCCTGACGGGCTTTCTCTACGTCAGGCAGACGAGCGGCAGACGGAATCATTCCACCTTTCCGCGCCTCCTTCGCCCACTCATCTGGTGGAAACACCACCAACGGATAGCCGTGAACTTTTTCGCTAGGCTGGCGTTCCACTCCGTGTAGGAACAACTTGAAACTCTCGCCGTTGGGGATGAGCCACATCAGGAATCCCGTGGTGTGGCTCCCCACCAAGATGCGCTGGTGAAACCACTGAAGGCAATATTCCTTCCAAGCCCAGTCCCAAGTCTCATCCGTTCCAAATATGGCACGCTCGTACGCGCACGAACCTCCCTCTCTAACTGCGGAAGGAGGTCTGGCTTATCCATATCTTCCAGTACGCCCATCAAGCCCGCACCAAACTGCTCCTGCGTGCACATCCTCATCAGCGGTGCCCAATCGTTGCTCACAACTTATGACGGCGACATCATTACCCCTACCTCGCCGGCGGATACTTATTGGAAATTGTGCACTGCCTAAGGGAGGTCAAGATATCTTCTTAACTTTTGCCACGTGAATCAATTTGCGCAAAGCCATATTGACGGACAGCTCGTCAGGGAAATGCTCAGCCACGTCCGGTGACAATAGCACGAGATTGGTCCCCGCTTGATAGCGCCTGGCGTACTTGCCGCGGACGCCGCCCTTCAACTTGGACAGGTCGTACTCGCGACGTAGTTCGTCGGGCTGTTTCCGTTGCTCATTTCTTTTCTTCATAATGTTCTGATCAGCGCAACCCTGAAAGCCAGGGGCGGACAGAAGGTCATCGTGGTTACGAATAAACCTCACACGCGCCGCGTTCACATCCTCTGGAACAAATGTTTCAGCTCACGCGGAGAGGTAATCACTCGTGCTGTCTCGGACGACCAGTTCGAGCCCACCCATTGGTGGAGAACCTCAGGTAGTTTAGCGCAAGTCAATCATGAGGTTCTGGGCATTATGAACGCTTGGGCCGGTATGCCCGTTCAACCGCGCCCACGTCCGGCAGCGGCGGTGGTGGCCTCTGGGGTTCGCTAATTACGTTCATCATCACCAGTGGTTCTGGGTAGAAAAAACTACCTGTTCTTGGATCGGATGCCGGGTGTGAACGCGCAGCGGCGATCTATGGCCTAATAGGAACGGCAAAACTCAATGGTCTGAACCCAGAAGCGTACCTGCGCGAAGTGCTCTCGCGAATCCCCAATCACCCCATCAACCGCATCGAAGAACTACTGCCTTGGAACCTTGCCGCTGAGCTCGCCGGACAAAATCAAAGATAAAAGCATATTCATCCAGCTTTAATCAAGACGTCCTGCAGTCGACGCTTACGTCAATCACTGCCCGCGATATGATTCAGAAGGGCAGGACGGGTCGCGACCGATTTGAGACGTCGGGCCGCTGCATATCAATCGATCACCTGGTGGGTCACTGATACGGATCGACGCGATTGAGTCCATTCGCCACGGCGGCAGGCACTTCGGCTGTGGCGCTTCTCGTGAATCCGACGTACTTGCTACACCGTCGTGTGACAAACGGAACGTTTGTGCGGCGCTATGTTGAGTCGGCTTCTCGTATCGAACGTGCAGTTTGAGTGGCGGACGGAGGCTAGCGCGCAAGCGCGCCTCCTCCGACCCGACGGGACTCACAGGTACGGTTAGCGTTAATCAGGCGCTTAGCGGAACAGTCATGGAGTATTTCAAGACTACGTCCACGGATAAATCACATGAAATAGCTCAATACTTAGACGCGAGCGCGGTTGCCAACAAAGGCGTGATAGATGAACAGTACGATGACTGCGCCGACTACCGCGACCAGGATGCTGTAAAGATTTACGCCGGTCACCCCCATGTGGCCAAAGGTGTTGAAGAGCCAGCCGCCTGCAACAGCGCCGACGATTCCTAAAACAATGTCCATCCCAACGCCTTCGCCGGATTTGTTGACAATTTTACTGGCGATGAAACCCGAAATGAGCCCGAGAACGATCCATGCTAAAAATGACATTTGCGCCTCCTATGTGCTTGTAGCCACAGAAACCTCCCTAAGTTTCACGCGGGTCCAATTTCAAAGCTGTTCCGTATTGAACACTCGGTAATAGGAGCAACGGCGAGAGTCTTGAATCTTGGCGTGCCGCGGCAACTTGCTCGCCTTGCTAGCGTTTATCAGAGGGAGAAGGCCGGTCTCCAGCGCTCACGGATGGCGTCATTGATCTTTGGAAGCGAATAACGGCGGCACATGTCGCGCAGCGCAGTCGCATCCAAGCTCTTCAAGTACTTCGCATCGCATCGAACGGCGCGAACCTTGCCCTTCGGCACAATTTCCAACGGAAGCTCCGGGTAGCCGGGGTATTTGCTGGTGTTCCTGTGTGCTTCCACAAGTTCAGCACGTAACTGCCACATAGCGGCGCACCCGCGCCATCATTGAAGGCAATGAGGTAAGCAGCATCTTTAAAAAGAAAATTCCATTCCGACGGACGGGCCCTTCTGTGACAACTGAAGTGCGAGCCGGTCTTGGGTACCGTTGACGGTCAAGTGCGAGGCAAGTTGGTAGCCGGCGTTGACGCTGATGTGCTTGTTCAGGGTCACACCCAGATCCCCAGCCGTAGACACAAAGCTGCCGTAGCCAAAAAGATACATTCCATATAGGTTCCCCTCGACGAATAAACGAGGAGAATCGGTCAGGTACAATGGAAATTGCGGGCCCGCCACGGGGATCGGTGCCAGAAGTGAGCCGCTTGCAGAATACGAACCACCCGCACTACCCCCGCCGCTGACGGAACCGACCGCGGTTATTTTCGCGTCCGTTTTGAAAAGATCCATCTGCACGCCGAGCCCGAGGTGGCCGCGTCTCCGCCGGATTATGTCGTACTGGTAGCCTGGGAAATGTAAAAAGCGTGTAGCTGGCTGTTTACCTGCGCGCCTACATCGAACGTTTGGCCCTGGAAGGTGATGGTCCGAGTGAGGATGAATTGCTTCGAGCTAAAAAGCGGGACGAGCACAACGTAGAAATGGTTCTTATGAGTGAATTTCCAGTCCACTTCTCCGCCGCCGGTGGAGTAAGAGCTAAAACCGAGATCCCTATGGAAATCAACGGAGAATCGGCGTGGCCCTGGATGGTTCCCGTTGGGCTCGAGTAAAACCAGTAGCCCACCAGGCGCAGTTTGTACTCGTCGAATTCCTCTTGCCCCGAAGCGCGCACGGCGAAAATCGCAGAAACGGAGGCCAGCACCGCCAGTCCAAACAAAAGCCGCACGGCCAGCGCAAGTGCGTAACCCAACTGTCTGTTCAAGAACATGTCGCATCTCCTGTGACTTAGAAGCTGTTGGTACGAGTTGCAAGGCGAGCTATGTTCGCGAACCAAAACTAGAGTGCCGACTTCCAGCCGTCACCTGGATTGTATTCCACTGTCGTTTGTGCGATCGCCGCCGTCTTTTCGCCTAAATCTTTTTGGTAGACGACACCATCCTTGCCGACGATGAACGTCATGATACCGGAGTTGCGGTATTCCGCGGGATAGGCCATGGCAGCAAATCCGCCGGTCATCTTTCCGTTCACGAGATAATCTTTCGCCCCGCCTTTGGCTTTGTCTCCCTGCTTGGTCAGGATCCGGTAGTAGTAGCCATTAAATGGTTGCGGTTTATCACCTGCGTTGGTGTAACCAGCGGCTTTGGCAAAATCACGAACGTCTTCAAATGGGCTTGGGGCTTGGCCCGCTGAAACTGGCCAGTACAGTCCGTTTTGCTTGCCTTCATCGCTGATGAATTTCTGGGCGTATTGTTTTGTCTTCTCGCCACCTCGGGGCTGGCCGAAGTATTGATTCTGCGCATCGGCGATGGCAACACAGGCGGCAATCGCAGCCAGCTCATCCTTGCCGATCCTGCGTGCAAGAATCTCATCCTTGCCCGCAGCCGTGTCGAAGTACCACTGGCCAGAAGGATTCTGGCCCAGGGGGATGGGAAAAGCATAATTGTCGGCTCCAATGTACAGGATCTCGCCCCCTGCCTTAATCTCCCTCCAGCGATGCATTTGGTCGTAGGAACTGACAAATCCGAGCATTGTGTCCTTATCCTTCACAGCGTCCCCTGAGAACAAGGCGTCTTGAGAATTTTCGCCGAAGATCGCAAGCAACGCAGCTTGGTCGCCGGACTTGGCAGCTTGATAGAATGCGGCCCCGGCATCCTCCGGAGAGGCGAAAGTTTCTTGAACAGGTTTAGGGACTTCCGGCTGCTTGCAGGACGTGAGCAGGCCGAGCAACACGACAAGCGCAAAAGATATCCAGCCACGTCGATTCAGATTTCTCTGATACCCAATTACGTACGACATACTCATTCCCCCAAATCTGCCGCGTCGTTCTTCGGCTTCGCTCGTTAACTAATCTCTAGCGGCGGAAACCACCGCCCCCGAAACCGCCACCGCCGAAGCGGCCACCACTGAACCCGCTGGAGCGCATGCTTCCCCAGCCGCGGCTGCTATCTGCCCGCGAAGACCAACCATCCGAGCCGCCGGAATGCCCACTCATCCCGCCGAAAGCGTCGGAGTGCCCGCTGCTGCCGCTGTCGTGTTGCGCCCAAGAGTTGGAGGCCGAAGTGTGAGAGCTCTGGAAGTTCTGCGCGCTCTGTTTGTTGACGTTGACGGTATTTCCGCTTACGTTTTTGTAATTGCTGTTGTAGTTCGAGTGGTTATAAGAGTTGTTGTAGTAGTTGCTGTGGTTGTAGGAATTGTTGTAGCCATAGCTGCTGTGGTAGCCGCCATTGTAGTAGCCACCGTGCCAGGCAGAATTTCCGTAGTAGCCGCCGCCGTGATATACGACCGCGGTACCGTGCCACCCGCAGTTCCAACTGCTGTAGCCCCAACTGCAACACCCACCGCTTATCATCGCGCCGACAGCGATGCCTGCCCCGAAACCAATAATACCGGCCGCCACTACATCGCCCGTTGTGTATGTGGGGGCGACGTAGGCGGGGACGACGTAGGGAACGCCATAGACAATCGTGGGGTTGTACTGGGGAACGTAGACAATTTGCGGGTTGGCGGGTTGAATGACAATCACCTGCGGCGACTGTTGCACCACCTTAATTTGAGGAGTGGACTGGAGAGTGCCTTTTGCTTTGGCCTGCGCCCGCAAAGTCTGAATGGCCGTCATCACTTCGGCTTGCTGATCGTGATAGGCCTCCCCTAACGAGGAAGTCCACGCTAGATTCTTCGCCATGTTATCGAGCACAGAGGGAAATTCCGTCAGAGCCTTAACACTGGGATCCCAAGACTGCTTATCGACGGCTTGCATCAGGGCGCTCCCGGTAAGGCTCTTGTTCTGCTGGACCCAGTAATCTGCCACCGCGACCTGATCCGGGAATGTCGCCGCAGTCAAAATCTGCGCCACTAAGGAATCCGGATAGAGTGCGATGGGGGCGACCAATGCCTGGAGTTGGCTCGCGCTCTGCGAAGCTGGCTCTGTGGGATTCCCAGTCTCTGGCAAAGGACCTGGCACCGCAGTCTGATATCCGCTCAATACTTGTGAGGAAGCGGCATTAAGAACAACACTGAGCACCACGGAAAGAATCTTCTGGGAGTTTTTCGTATTCATGTGGCCACTCCATTTAGGTGAAATCGGCGATTTTCGCACTTTTGTTGCGCCCCGTGCCCCCCACTTCGTGCCGGCCACATGGCGCAGGCTGCGGCCAGCGGTAGCTACTAGTAGTTGAAGATCACCGGAGGCCCGCTGACTCGCTTCGCCTGAAACGCGATTGTTACCTCGACACGGTCGGCGATTTTGATGAAAGATGCCGCCGTGCATCTCGTAGTCTTTACGGTCAAAGGCCATTGTCCCTTTATTCTCTCCGGTGCGATTGCGGCCACGGGATAAGGACTGCCCACCCGGCAGCCCGCGCACTCACCACTGACTTATCCCTCTAGTTTGGAAATGCGATCTGAACGCCTTCCTTCTTTAACTGCTCGCGCAACCAGGAGAATCTCTGGGGAAGGTCGCGATGTTGATCGGGCCAGTATAGCCGTCGCTCTGCAACTTGCGCGGCGGATACTCGAGGAAGGATTTCATCACTCGGTTTAACTCTTCTCCCATAAGCGGACCTAGCCATGTCCTTTCGGTGAAGTTATTCATGAAGAGGTCATAGCGTTCTTGTGGGTCGGCCCAAAGGTCGAAGACCTGGGGCACGGTGGCCACATACTTCTCTGCACCTTTCCATCCCAGATGGCTGTCCACCGCCAAATCACCAGTCGATGCACCGTCATCTCCTCGCAGGTTGAAAAGGAATTTGTAATTGTGCCAGCGTGCCGCACCAGGCACAAGCTCGTTTTCTGTGACGTAGTCCCACGTTTCGCGTGGGTTTTTCCCGGTGCCAAACAGAACTGGAGCACGGAGGCCAGGCCGCCGGCGCCCGCTCAAAGCAACAGGGGTAATAATCCGAGCAGCGCTAGCATTGCGAGGAGCGCGAGCCCCTGCCTGCCGGTATCGTGGTCGCCGAAACTGAAGGCGTAAATGCCCTTAATCAAGTTGTTGCTTGCGGCTGCGATGATAATCGCGCCCCCGGCGAGCACGACGGGTGTGAGCGTTGAAGCAGACTCCGCGAGGCTCAAAGATAAAAGGATCGACATCGGTAACTCCCATTACACCAGCTAGCGCGAAGAGTCCGTCGCGACCAAAATAGAGTAAAGCAAGGTGCGTGCCAAATAGCATTCCTACAAACAATCCTGCGAACAAGACGGCGGCGCCCAGCTCCAACGGATTTTTCGGGCGCAAGGATTGCTCTGTTCCTGTGCTGCCATGACCCGGTATGTGCATGCAAAGCCAACCACCGAGTAGCGCAGCGGCAGCAAGCAACAGGAACGGTAATCCTAGCCGGTGGAACAGTTGGCGGTTGAAAATTCCCAGAAGGACGAGCAAACGCAAATACATGACACCGGAGGCAGCGAGCATCGAACCAGCGTAAAGATGCGGGCGCGACTGGTCGCGGGAGCGCTTGGCGAGCACCACGGTTGCGAGCGTAGAGGAATATGCTCCACCCAGAAAAGCCGCGAGCAGAACACCGCCACGTCCTTGCGTCCGCACCTGCAAGAGATAGCTGCCGTAGGAGATGGCGCTAACCGCGACAACCACCAACCATGTTCTGAAGGGGTTAAATCCAAATGTGCCAAACTGGCGATTCGGCACGATGGGAAGAATTACCGCGGTCAGCAGCAGAAACTTCGCGAAGGTCAGGATCTCATCGCCAGGTACTCGCTTGGTAAGGCTCTCGTTTGGCATGAACAGTATTGGGTCGCAACTACACTTACGGTCCTGGGTGTAGCCTTGCGTGAGCCACATGCCCGTGGAAATTTCACAAAGCCACGTTCCGCTCTCCCGTGGCTTCCCTGAATAGCCCTGACGGACTTCGAACCAGGCTGGATTCTCGCGTCGCTGGCGAGCTATGCTGTCGGCTGGCGGCGTGCGACGAAAGCCGCTCGTGGTGAGGCAAACAATGGTGACGCGACGCGAATTTCTCGATGCAATTGCTGTGGGGACGGCTGGACTGGCGGTGACGACGGCACAGAGCTACGCGCGAATTCTGGGCGCGAACGATCGTCTCAATTTTGCGGTGATTGGCCTCAATGGGCGCGGCTATGCGCACCTTGCTTCTCTCAAAGCCAACCAAAATGCCGCGCGAATTTCCCATGTGTGCGATGTCGATAGCAAGATTCTGAGGAAATTCGCGGATACCACGAAGCAAGAGATGGGCGAAGCGCCCGCAACAGAGAAGGACTTCCGTCGAATCCTGGAGCTGAAGGATGTTGACGCCATAACCATCGCCACAACCGATCACTGGCATGCACCCATGGCCATCGCGGGGTTGCAAGCGGGTAAGCATGTCTATGTAGAGAAGCCCTGCAGCCACAATCCCGCGGAAGGGGAGTTGCTGGTGGCGGCGCAAAAGAAATATGGAAAGCTGGTGCAAATGGGCACGCAGCAGCGCTCCTCGGCTTACACGACCGAGATCATCGAGAAAATCCATGGAGGTTTGATCGGCCGCGCTTATTTCGCCAAGGCTTGGTACAGCAATACGCGAAAGTCGATCGGCACCGGCAAGGAAGCGCCGGTACCCGCACAGTTGGATTGGGATCTGTGGCAAGGCCCGGCGCCTCGACGTCCCTACCGGGACAACGTGCATCCGTACAATTGGCACTGGTTCAAGATTTATGGAACCGGCGAGACCCTAAACAATGGAACGCACGAAGTGGATGTGTGCCGGTGGGCACTCGGGGTGGATTATCCGAAGACGGTCACAGCTTCGGGGGGCAGGTACCAGTTCAAGGATGACTGGCAATTCTACGACACCTTGGTCACCAGCTTCGAATATGAAGACAAATTGATTTCCTGGGAAGGCAAAAGCTGCCAGGGAATGAAGTTTTACGGCCGAGACCGAGGTTCGACCATCATGGGCACCACTGGAACGGTGCTCATCGACCGGGACGGCTACGAGGTTTACGATCTGGGTGGCAAGAAGACAAGTGAATATAAGGTGGGCAGCACCACTTCGTCGTCAGACACTATCGGCGCCGATTCCATGACGGACGCGCACTTTGCGAACTTCATTGCTGGCATCCGAAAGGGCGAGAAGCTGAACGCTCCTGTGTCTGTTGGGAATGTTGCGGTGACCATGCTGCAGCTTTCCAACATTGCCTGGGAACTGAACCGCGAGTTGCAACTTGACCTATCAAATGGGCATATCCAAAACGATGCGGAAGCAATGAAGCGCTGGGGCCGCGATTACGAGAGCGGCTGGGCGCCGCACCTTTAACGCGCGCCTTGGTGGCCGTGAGCCGGGGAAGACCCACCGACAGATCCGAAACTGATAGAGTTGCGGGTTTTTGCCAGCGGAGCAGAATCAATAAATCGCACGGTGTCACCGTCGCGTTCGATGCCAAGTTCCTTCCACGTTTCGGGAAGATCTACTTGATAGGGCTGGTCCTTCATTTTGTTATAAAGCGGAATTAGAACCGACACTCCTGTGGCTTCGTCCCCTACGCGCAGCGCCTCCGTCAATTCCCAGTCGTGACGAATATCCCCGCCGGCATTGAGAATGCCGCGTAGCGCATCGTCGAGGCCCTTGCGGTTGTTGGTCTGCTTGTGAATCTCAACGTCGGCCAGGAAACAGAACAAAGCACCGCCCCAATAGGTGCGCGCCCATGTGTGGGTATTATCCAGTCCTTTATCACCGGGCTCGGGCAGCCCCTGATGAAGATCCCGGACCACTTCAAACCACATTTCGTGGACGTCCAAGTGGCCTGCGCGCACGCGCGCGATGGGCTCGACGTAAGTGGCGATGCCTTCTTCAATCCAGTGATGGTTCTCGGCTACAGACGGAAAGCCGAGATGGACCATTTCATGGGTCAGCATCCAATCCGCCGACAGACCCGCCATGCTCGTTTCCCCACCCACGTGGATGCGGATCGAGCCGCCATCGCTCGCACCGAAGGTCTTTCCGCCACGAACGCCTCTTCCTTCGGTGGGAATAACCCGGAGCTGCAGGGCGGGGACTGGAAAATGACCGTAGTAGGTCGCGACCGAGTCCGCTGCCCAATGGACCCACTGCATCAAGTCCTCATTCGAGACCTGCAAAGGCCCTTCATCCACATGAGTTTCAATTCGTGAGTTGCCCACCGTGTATGTCGAGTCCATCGCGTCCGCCGAAGAGCTGTGAGCAGGAACAAGGATCAGGAGCGCGAGAATGGCTGTGGCCATCACGATTCCGACTGGAAGCAAGCCCAAGCCGCTGAAGGCAGGGTACACCGAGTTCGTGAACTTATGCATGAGTTTGTAAGATGCCGCGACGGCTCCGTAAGTGTCCCGCTCTGAACTAAGCCGTAATCCTTTGGTTATCTCGCCTTAGCGAAAGACCGGGTGCGTCTGATGACACGGCTAGAATAACATCAGGTAAGTCTCGGTATGCCCAGACTCGGAAAAATGACCTGGCTTCTTGTAGCCTGGACGGCGTTCCTCGCCTTTTACGCCGCGGTTGCCCACCATTTCGGGCCTGGAACGAAACTCTCCTCCTTTGGAGATGTCGTACAGTGCTTCGTGCCCTTGCTGGCCAATGCAGGCTTACTGATTAACGCTGGCACGCCGCACTGGCGGAGGAATCTCTTTTGGATGCTTGTGGCGCTGAGCTGCACCATGTGGATGGTAGGCCAGTTCCAGTGGACATATTACGAAGTTTACCTTCACAAGGAAGTACCCGGCCTGTTCGTCGGCGATATCATCTTTTACCTGCGCGGAATTCCCCTGATTGCGGCGTTGGCGCTGCAGCCCCATCGCAAACGTGGCGAACTGCACATGGGCTTGGGTTACCTAGATTTTGCGTTGCTCATTACCTGGTGGACTTTTCTGTACGTTTACGTGGTCCTGCCTTGGATGTACGCCACACCAACGCTGGACGTCTACAACACAAACTACAACACTCTGACATATCTGCAGCACTTTCTGATCACGATTGGATTCGGAATCTACTGGTTGCGCACGCGTGGGGCCTGGCGCACCGTCTACTTCCATCTGTTTGCGCCAACCGCCCTGTACACACTGGACTCGCTGGCAACTAACGTCGCCATTGCACGCAACGCGTATTACACGGGAAGTTGGTATGACCTGCCGATGATGACGGCGTTTTTCTGGTATGGCATGGCCGGCTTGATCGCGTTTCGTAAGCGCCAGGAACTGGACGCCCCCATGGGCGGTGACGATGACCGGCTCGCGCGTGACTATGTGTGGGCCACGCGGTTTGCCATGGCCGCAGTGCTCAGCCTACCGTTATTCGCTTTGTATGCACTGCGCATCGAACACGACACGCCGGCGGTCCGCGACTTTCGCTTGCTGGTTACTCTAGTTGCCGCGCTGCCCCTGGCGCTGATTGTTTTTCTGCGAACTCACCTTTCAGACGTAGATCGGGCGCGGTTGTTGGCACGTTCCGAGAGCTCCGTTGAGAACCTGCAACGATTGCAGGCGCAGATGGTGCAAAGCGAGAAGCTGGTGTCGCTTGGCCAATTGGCTGCGGGCGCGGCGCATGAGATCAACAACCCGCTAACAGCCATCCTGGGCTACTCTGACCTGCTTGCCGACGATAACGCGTTGCCAGAACGTACCAGGGCTACTGCGATAAAAATTCGGGAGCAGGCGCGGCGCACCAAGAGCCTGGTGCAAAATCTTTTGAGCTTCGCGCGGCAAGTCCCCACAGAACGGACCTTGCTGGACATCAACACGGTGGTTACGAACGCGGTGCAACTCCGCGCCCTGGACCTGCACAGCGGAGGATCGACGATCGAACTTCAGCTGGAATCGGTGCTTCCCGGCGTGCGCGGCGACAACAACCAGTTGATGCAAGTGTTCTTCAATATCATCAGCAACGCGTTGGACGCCATGGCCCCTGCTGGCGGCGGGAAACTGATCGTTCGCACGCTACGGGACCGCGGCAATGTGGTGCTGCTGTTTTCCGATACCGGCCCTGGGCTGCGCGAACCGCATCGCGTGTTCGACCCGTTCTACACGACCAAGCCAGTTGGAAAAGGCACCGGCTTGGGATTAAGCATTTGCTACGGCATTGTCCAGGAGCACGGCGGAAAAATCTTCTGCTATAACGGGCAGACTGGCGGGGCGGTTTTTCGCGTAGAGCTTCCTGCAGTACTGGCGGTTTTGCCACAACGTGGCGTGCCGCAAAGTGGTGGCACTCCCGTGACCGCGAAATAATCGAAGACATTTCCGCACGGACACGATGAAATTTGCCGCGGTAGGACGCGTACTAACTCATAATACGGTGGCGCGGGTCTGCCGCGAAGAGGCTGCCGAATGATGGAAATCGCCATCGCTACGGACAAGTTGACGCGCCGCTTCGGAACTCTCACCGCCGTCGACTCCGTAGATCTGCGCGTGCAAGCCGGACAGTTTTTCGGATTTCTGGGACCCAATGGGGCGGGTAAGTCCACCACCATCAAAATGCTCACGGGCCTGCTGGCGCCAACCTCAGGACGCATGGAGCTGTTGGGCGTAGATTTCCAAGCGAACCCGGTGGAAGTGAAACGTCAAATCGGGGTGGTCCCGGAGGGCATGGGGCTGTTTGAGCGGTTGACGGGAATGGAATATTTGCGCTTTGTGGGACGCATGTACGGTCTGGATCGCGCCACCACCGAGAAAAGGTCCGAAGAGCTGCTGGAATTTATGCAATTGGCCGACCGCGAAAAGACCATGGTTGCCGATTACTCCCACGGCATGCAGAAGAAACTGGCGCTGGCCGCGGCGGTCATCCATCGCCCGCGCATTTTGTTTTTGGACGAGCCATTTGAGGGTGTCGATGCACTGGCTGCCGGTGCCCTTAAGGCGTTGCTGGGACGAATGACCGAGCGCGGCGTGACCATCTTTCTCACCTCGCACGTACTGGAAATTGTGGAACGCCTGTGCAGCCATGTCGGCATCATTCATAAGGGAAGACTTGTGGCGCAGGGTTCTATGGAGGAGTTGCGCGCCGGCGTGCCCGGCGAAGCGGGCGAGAACAAAACCCTCGAACAGATTTTTCTTTCGATCGTTGGCCAAAGCGGGGCGGAACAAGCTCGGCTGGAGGAATTGACATGGCTGACGTAGCCCAACTTCCGGGCGTGTTCGAACAGATTTGGCTGGTAGCACGTTTGCGCTGGTCCATCCTGAAGCACGGTTTGCGCAGGAAGAACAACGTATGGGACCTGATTGGAATGATTTGGGCGGGGGTTTTCAGTGGACTTACCGTAATCGGAATCGCGTTCGCGTTTTACGCTGGCGGCTACGAATTCGTGGCGAAGCACCGAGCCGGGTGGCTGGGTATCCTGTTCTGGGGAATTTTCTTGTGGTGGCAGCTCTTTCCGATCTTGATCGCGGGCTTTGGAACGAACTTTGAGTTCGCTACCTTGTTGCGATTCCCGCTGAGCTTGCAAGCGTTTTACCTCCTGGGTCTGGGATACGGCCTGTCGGATTTTGCGGCGCTCTCTTCGATCTGCTGGATTCTTTCGTTGATCGCGGGAGCCGCTACGGCGAGGCTGAATCTCGTGCCAGCATTGATCGCAGTAAGTATGGTGTTTGTGATCATCAACGTCAGCTTGGAGAGGCTCATAGGCTCCTGGCTGGAGAAATTGCTTGCCACGCGCAGAGCCCGGGAAGTGTTCATCGGGTTGTTTGTGATGTCGATGGTGTCCCTGAATTTTCTCAATCCGGCATTTCAGAGGTGGGGACACGGACAGCAACCGCGCTTTCTCGAATGGCTTCCCTATCTGAACTGGCTTCCCGGATCATTGGCTGGCAATGCGGTGGGTCACCTAGCATTGGGCGACCATCGCGGTTATTGGCTCGCCCTGGCTGGATTGCTGCTCTGGGCGGCGGGGGTCAGTGCACTGCTGTGGCGCCGTTATGCGGCATTGTACAGCGGGGAAGTCATCAGCGAGAGTGTGGCACCCGCGGCAGCGAAGAAACGAGCGAAGAAGCGCATCGAGGGTCAGGAAGGCCCCAGTATACTTTCGCCCCAAGTGGGCGCGATGTTTGTTAAGGAATTTCGCTATTTGACCCGCAACGGCTTCGCGTTTCTAACGCTGATTCTGCCCCCGATCATGGTTTTCTTTTTTACTTTTCAGTTTGGCCCGGGATCCATTTTGAAAGAGCACTCGCTGAAGCCGGCGATGTTCTTTCCGGGTATATTGGCTTACCTCGTCCTGATCCTATTGGCACCGGCGTACAACTCGTTCGCGTTCGAGAGTAGGGGCATTCAGACGTACTTCATGGCACCCGTTCATTTTCGGGACGTACTCTTAGGAAAGAATCTGTTCCTCGTAGTTCTGGTGAGCTTTGAATTGATTTTGTCGTTCACGCTATTGATTTGGCGTGTGGGCTGGCCAGGGACAGCGATGTTCGTGTCCACGGTTATGGCCGGAACGTTTGCGGTACTGGGGCAATTGGCTATCGCGAACTGGTCTTCGCTGAGCTTCCCGAGAAAAATGGAAATCGGCAGGATGAAAGGGCAGCGCAATTCCGGCGTGGCGGTGTGGACCGCGTTTGGAGTGCAAATCGTGTTAGGCGGGATCTGCGCGCTGGTGCTGTTTATCGGGCAGTGGACCAGAAGTCCGTGGCTGCCCTCGGTCGCGTTCGCGGCGTTGGCCGCAGCCGCGCTGGGTGGCTATGCGGCGTCCCTCAACACCATGAATGGGCTCGCGGAGCGGAAAAAAGAACTGCTCATCGAAACACTAACTCGTTAGCGCGTGAGCGATGGCGGTGTGCCTTTGGGGGCTGTGGGCCATGCCATGCGCCATCACACCATTAATAGATAGGGTCCCGTTCCCCGTCCCGTTTCCGTTTCCTGAACCACAAAAGCACGTCGAGGCTTTTAGAATGGGAAATGAATCGATTTCGCTGGTTACCGCAGAACGAGGCAGCTTCCCTGGTTTTTCCCTGTTGTGAGCGTAGCTCGGTAAAACCCTCCAGAAGAAGGGATTCCACATGACTGAGCCGTTGTGATTCCGAAATTGCTAGAGTCACCGCTACCTCAATTACAGCAGAGGAGTGCTTCGTCACCTTCGATGGGAAGGGCCGTGTTGATTCTTGGAGCGAGCCGTAAAGAGCTTCGCATATTCCGATTTGGCAGTGATGAGGATGGGAATATCGGGGTCGGCGTCTCTCCAGAGTGCGAGGAAATCTTTGTAGGCGGCGAGCGCCCGAACGCGGGCGGCATTGGCATCCGCTCCCTGCGAGGTTCTCGCCTGCAAGGCATTGGCACGAGCCACTCCCAAATGCGCCAACGCTCCCGTCCAACAGTTCCAGACGATGCCGCTGTGGTCGAGAATCTTCTGGAACTCGGCGGAGGCGGCACTGCCCTGTCCGGCTGCCAAGTATGCCTCTCCGCGCACATAAACGTGATAGAGGCAGGAACCATTGGCGATGAACGCAATTGCCCCCAACTCGATCGGGGAAGCGCCGTGCAGGGCATTCATGGCGAGAGCCGCATTCTTTCTGTCCAACGCCAACTGTGCGTGAATCGCAGGCAGCCAAAGCGACTGCATCTGCGTATCCAGAGGGAAGCGTTTCCCTAGGTCTTGTGCCAAAGGCTCGGCTCGCGTCGTATCGCCCGCTATAGCAAAGGCAAGCGCGACTTCGACCCCGACATCCTGACTCGTCGGAGCGACCTGCAAAGCCTCTGCCGCTCTCTGGCGGGCCTCCGTGGCATTACCGTAAACGGCTTCCCGCTGAGCAGCAATCGCCTGCCATATGGCTCCGGTTTCCTTGCTGTCCGCTCGAACTGCGGAGGCCACCGCCCGCTTGGTCAGTTCCCGCGCCTTGCGCAGATGACCACCATAAGCCTCGGTGTCAGATGCGAGCGAAAGTCCATAATTCTCTTCGGGCTTGCCCGTATACCACTGTTGCTGTTCCGCCATCGCCGCAGAGTCTGCCCCCAGAAAGGCCACAGCATAGAGAGCGTTGTGAAGCACGGAGTCATCCGCTTTTCGCGCCTGCGCCTCGTGGATAATCTGCCGCGTCTCATCGAAATGTTGCAACGCCAGAGCGTAGTTAGCGAGATTCTCGAAATTGCCTAACCGATCAGGAGCAAGGCGTAAGGCTTGCCTCATGATCGCGGTCGCTTTCTCATACAGCCCCTGACGGGAGAACACTACGCCCAAATTGCCGTACGCCCGGGATTCGCGTGGGTAGCTTTCAATCTGCTCTTGATACGTCTGGGCCGCCTTATCCAACTCCCCGGTTACAATCACATAGTAGAGGGCGGTGATCGCCAAGTTTTCCCGTTCGCTGGCACGTTCCCGCAACTGGAATGCCTTGCTGAAGTATCCACTGGCCCGTCCTACCTCGCCGAGATAGGTGTATTCGAGGCCCACTTCCAGGTAGCCCATGGCAAAATTCGGATCCAGCTCGATGGCATGTAGACTGAACGGTAGCGCTGCTGCGGCGCCTTTCTCGCGCAGGATCTTGCTACCAAGGCTAAACGTTTTCAAAGCTTCCAGCGAAGAAGTGGTGGCCTGTTCGAGCGGAACATCAAACTTCTGCACCGTAGCCAGCGATTCGCCCAGCTCAGTGCGTAGCTTGGATGCCGCCTCGCCCAGCACGTCCAGCAGGTTTTCCCTAGACGCCACCGTCACCTGCTCCTGCGCCAGTATGTCTCCGCTCTGGCAATTTAGGACTTTCAACCCCAGCACATATTTGCTACCCAGATTGTCAATCGACCCGACGACGTAGGCTTTGCTGCCTGCCCGCTGGCAAAGTTCGCGGGCTACCTCGGGGGTAAGCTTCGTGTCAGCGGGACGAGTCATCTGTCGCAATGTCCTCGCTACTTCGCTGTCTGAAAGCACACTGAGGTAGGGCGATTGCTTCAGGGAGATGCTGAGCGCCGTCTTCAGAGTGTCGTCGAAGATCGCGTCGCCCGTGCTGTTGGAAAAATCAGCAATAACGATGGTGTCTTCGGCGACGATTCGGGAGTTTGGATGACGAAGATGCCAGAATCCTCCAACGCCTCCGCCTGCCAAAATCAGAGCGGCGGCTAGCCAAAGATACGGATGTCGGCGGACACGGGGCCAGATTGCGGTCCTGGCTTGCGGTTCGAGCGGCCAAACTACCGGAGCTACAAAACGGTAGCCCCGGCGGGGAACAGTTTCCAGAAACCGAGGGTTGTCTGCCGAATCGTTCAACGCCTCGCGCAGCTTCCGCACTGCCGTGTTCAACGCATCGTCAAACTCGACAAACGTGCCGTTGGACCAAAGCCTCTGATGGATTTCTTCCCTGGTGACGAGTTGACCGGGACGCTCCAGCAGCATCGCAAGAATCCGGAACGGCTGCTCTTGCAGACGAATCCGGCCCCCCATCTTGGTGAGTTTGCCTTCTTGGAGATCCGCCTCGAAGGACCCAAAACGAACCATCCGGCCTGCGGTTACCTGCTGCTGCATGTGCACCCCTCGCTGCAATAGGAGACTCTTAGCATAAGGTCAGAAATCTGCGCAACTGCTTTCCCTACAGCGTGTTAGTTGGCTAGTCAAAATTCAGGAATAGTTTCGTTGCGTTTTGTTCAGCGTGGCCAGCAGATTGGTCTGCGGCACTTAAGTTGCGGGTGTGCTTATCTGGTCAGCAATCGCTAGCCAGTGGGCAGTTTGGCTAGTTTGCAGATTCTAGAGCAAGAGAACGTACCCGTTTGTTTCCAAAGGTTTAGAGATGCAGTTCAACTGGAGTAGGGGATGACATCTCAGCTATTTCGCGTTCTCACGGTGGATGATTTCGAACCTTGGCGCCATTTTCTTTCCTCAATACTCTTGGAAAAACCGGAATTGCTGGTCGTGGGCGAGGCGTCGGACGGATCAGAAGCCGTTCAGAAGGCCAAAGACCTGAAGCCGGACTTAATTCTGCTGGACATCGGCCTCCCCAAATTAGATGGAATCGAAGCCGCCCAGCAGATACGACAACTCTCTCCCAGCTCCAAGATAATCTTCCTAAGTCAGAACAATGATCTCGACCTCGTAAAGGCAGCTCTGGGCACGGGCGCGCTAGGTTACGTTCGTAAGACAGACGCCAGAAGCGAACTGTTGCCTGCCGTGGATGCAGTTCTTCGAGGCAAGCAATTCGTCAGCAGCAGCTTAAAAGGCTTCGAGTTCACCGACAGCTAAAGGGCCACAAATTCAGCGCCTCCCCGCGGGAGGAGCAAGCCCCTCACCGCCACGAGGTTCTGTTCTACTCTGATGACATGGTTCTGCTAGACAGGGTTACTCACTTTATTGCTCCGGCTCTTAAGGCCGGTGACGCAGCTATCGTGCTCGCTACGAAGTCGCACCGGGATAGCCTTCTTCATAGATTGAAAGCCGAGGGTGTGGATACAGATGGCGCACTTCACCAGGGCATTTACGTTTCATTGGATGCGGCCGACACGCTCTCGACGATCATGGTAAATGATTCACCCGACCCGGTTCGATTTTTCGAGCGCATTGGTGGCTTCATTGAAGCAGCTGCTAGAGCAGCGAAATCAGAAGAGCCTCGGATTGTTGTGTTCGGTGAAGCAGTAGCGCTCTTGCAGGCGGAAGGCAAGGCGGATGCGGCTATTCGCTTCGAACAACTCGGCAACGACCTACCCAAAACGCACAAGGTAGATATCCTGTGTGCATATCCATTGAGCAGCTTTCACGGCGAGAAAGACGCGCACGTTTTCCAGAGCATCTGTGCGGAACACTCAGCCGTTTATTCTCAGTGAGAAGTCAGACTCCATACTAGATCTCCTGTCCGGGCTAATTCTTTGCAATGGCTTCCTTGCAGCGGCGCACCTTATCGAGGATGACGTCGGCGGTGGTTTTCCAGACGAAGGGTTGAGATCAGTTCACCCCGGGGAAGCATTGTCGAAACAAGGCATTGGATGGTGTTGCATCGACCGGTTGGGCTGGCAGCATTATTCGGGACTTAGAGTGCGGGAGAAAAAAAGCCTCAGAATAGGCCCGTGGTCACAAAGAAGCGTGTCTTAAATCACCGTTGAAAGGTGATTTGAGAGGTATTGGTGTGTGGTCGGCAGTTTCCTACCGACCTGATCACACTGCCGGCAAGGGGCCCGCAAGGGGAGCGTCGCAGGCTCCCTGTGAGCTTACTGCGCTGAGCCAGAGAATATGGCGGTTCAGCCCTGAACGTCCTGCGCGCAGCAGCCTGCCCATAGGGTTCCCTTTTCGGACCGTCTCCTCATCCCCCTGCGCCTCTGACCGCCGGCAACGTGAGGAGTTGGGAGCGCGAGCAGAAAACAGGCCCAACGTAGAAACATCGGAAGGGAGAACACGATATGGCGAAAGATTCCCTGAGGATTCTGGACGAGAGAACGAATGCCGATTATGCGGTGCCGGTGAACGAAGGCGCCATCCGGGCGATGGATTTACGGCAAATCAAAACAGGGACAGATGATTTTGGCTTAATGACTTACGACCCCGCCTTCATGAACACCGCGTCCTGCCGAAGTGCGATTACGTTTATTGACGGTGACAAGGGGATTTTGCGCTATCGCGGCTATCCCATCGAACAGTTGGCAGACAAGTGCACGTTTCTGGAAGTGGCGTACCTGATCCTGTACGGCGAACTTCCGACCGGACCGCAACTGAAGGGCTGGATCAATGAGATCACCTACCACACCATGCTGCACGAGACCACCAAGCGGTTTCTGGAAGGGTTTCGTTACGACGCGCATCCGATGGGCATGTTCATCAGCACGGTCGCGGCCCTGTCCACGGTTTACCCCGAGGCCCGGGATGTGCACGACCCGGAGAAGCGTAAGCTTCAGATTCATCGGCTGATCGGCAAAGTCCCCACGATCGCGGCGTATACCTACCGCCATAGCCTGGGCTTCCCGTACGTCTACCCGGACAACGATCTCAGTTACAGCGAGAACTTCATGAACATGTTGTGGCGGATGACAGAGCCGAAATACCATCCGAATCCGGCGCTGGCCCGCGCCCTGGACATCCTGTTCATCCTGCATGCCGACCACGAACAGAATTGCAGCGCAAATGTGATGAGAGCGGTGGGCAGCTCAAAGGCGGATCCCTACGTGAGCATTGCAGCGGCAGCGGCGGCGCTGTCCGGCCCACTGCATGGCGGAGCGAATGAAGAAGTTCTGAAGATGCTCGACGAGATTGGCAGCAAGGATCGCGTGCCAGCCTATGTTGAGGCAGTCAAGGCGGGGCACGGCAAGCTGATGGGATTCGGACACCGGATCTACAAGAATTACGATCCGCGGGCACGCATCATCAAGTGGGCTGCGGACCAGGTGTTCGCGACCACGCGGAAAAGCCTCAAGCTCGACATCGCGCTCGAACTCGAACGGATCGCGTTAGAGGACGAGTACTTCATCAAGCGCAAGCTCTATCCCAATGTGGACTTCTACTCCGGGATCATCTACCAGGCCCTGGGCTTCAAGCCAGATATGTTCACCGTTCTGTTTGCGATTCCGCGGACGGTCGGCTGGCTGGCGCAGTGGCAAGAGATGTTGGAGGATCCGGAACAGAAGATTGCGCGGCCTCGGCAGATCTATACCGGTTACACGGAACGGAACTTCGTGCCGATCGAACAGCGTACAGAGAAGAAATTGGCAGCAGGACGATAGGCTGCCCGACGGGGCGGAGCGCCTGAGGGTTGATGGTTTGCGCTCCGCCCCAGTTGATCGCGTGAAGGCAGGGAGCTTGACGCTGCGGTTCGCGGACCCTGGAAACATTCCCAGATAAATTGTGGTTGAGATTCTTCGCGACGCAAAAGGCGCGTTACTCAGGATAATAAGCCCCCTATGAGGAGACGCACGCTTTCAAGCATCTGTGTGTACAGGGGTGTGTGCTTTTTGAACGGGACAATGGGAAAGCGGAATTTGCCATTGATTTGGTGTAAGCGCCTTGACCAACCTGATGATGAGTGGCACAAGAGCAAGCCTCAGTTGCGGGCGTTACTTCGGGGGGCATACCTATGGCAACGAGTACGCAATCACATAATCTCCCAACTTGGCTCCATGGATTTTTCCATGCCCGCCGGCTGCGACCACCACGAATTGGCGCCCTCCCGTCCGCGAACGATAAGTAATAGGTGTCGCCATCGCGGAGGCAGGCAGACTAGCGTGCCACAACTCCTTGCCTGTCTCTGTGTCGAACGCGCGGAACGTGCGGTCGGGTGTTGCACCGATGAAGGTCAACCCGCTTGCCGTGGTCATCGAACCGCCTAAGGTCGGCACGCCAAAGCCGATTGGCAAGGGAACCGGTGCAAGCTCGCGAACAGTCCCGAGCGTCACCTGCCACCGGATCTTCCCAGTATTTGCATCGACCGCGGCCAGCGTTCCCCAGGGTGGGGCGTTACACGGCAGGCCAAGTGGCGAGAGCAAGGGCTTACGTCGCATGACGTATGGGGTTCCCCTCATTGGGGCGTATTCCCAGCCATCCTGTTGGCCCCCGGCGTGGGTCTTCCAGCCAGTCAGTTTGTCCCGTGGAATCAGTTGCGCAACGAATGCCAAGTTGGTCTGATTCACGACGATCAAGCCTCGCGAGCGATCGAAGGACAGTCCCCCCCAGTTCGTACCACCAATAATTCCGGGGTAGATCAGCGAGCCTTCAAAGCTGGGCGGTGTGAAGATCCCGTCGCGCCGCAATCCGGCGATCTGCTCGCGACATTTGCGTCGATCCCAGGGAGTCAGTCCCCATGCCTCAGAAGGCTCCAAATGGTTGGGCGCAAGTGGTGGCGTGACGACCGGGAACGGTTGTGTGGGCGAAAGCCATTCTCCGGGGACACCATTCTGCGGCACTGGCCGTTCCTCGATTGGAAAGAGCGGCTGCCCTGTGTCGCGGTCGAGAATGAATAGAAAGCCCATCTTGCTGGGTTGCGCGAGGGCCGCGACGCGTTTCCCGCCCCGCTCGACTTCGATGACCGAGGGGCCCGAAGGTAGATCGTAGTCCCACAAGTTGTGATGGACAGCCTGGAACGTCCACAGAATTTTCCCCGAAGACGCATGGAGAACGACGATTGAATCGGCGTTGCGGTTGTCCCCCTTGCGTTCGCCTCCGTAATAATCCGGGCTCGGGCTCGTCGTCGGAAGAAAAACCAGATCATGCTCGGGATCGGCAGAGATCGGACCCCATACGTTCGCAGCTCCTGTTCTATCGGTACCGTTTATCCAACCGGTCTGGGCTGGATCAGCAGAGTCTCGTGGGACGGGATCAAAAGACCATACAAGCGCTCCCGTTCGTGCGTTGTAGCCGCGAACTTGACCAGAAGGCATTTCGGTTCGGTTGTTATCATTAATCGCCGAGCCGACTACGACGACGTCGCCGACTACGGCGGGTGCCGAGGTAAAGTGGTACTCGCCCTTGTTGTCCCAGTCAACGTTCGTCTTCAGGTTGATCCCGACCTTTAGGTCGACTTGGCCGTTGGCTCCAAACTCCATGCATAGCTTGCCATTTTCACCGTCCACCGCGACCAGCCGCCCATCAAGGGTGGCCTCATAAAGCGTCTTGCGGCATGGCTGGCCCAATGGAAGTCTCGGATCGATACGCAGCGCCAGCCCGCGCGAGGTGAATGCGTCTCCATAGTCGCCGATGCGGTTGATCTTGGGATCAAAGGTCCACTTTTGAGTGCCGGTTTCCGGGTCGAGGGCAATTATGCGGTTGAAAGGGGTGATGATGTAGAGCGTGTTGTCCACCATCAATGGTGTGGCTTCGAAGGTGCTTCGGGACCTTACTGGTTCTCCATTCCAGATGGACGTGCCCTCGGAAACATCACCGGTACGGTAGGTCCACGCGACTCGCAAATCCGCGACGTTGTCTTTGTTGATTTCCGTGAGCGAAGAGTATCGGGAGCTTCCCGGATCGCCACCGTAACTCGGCCACTCCGCCACAGGAGCACCGGGGTCCCGCACCACCGATGGAGGCGCACAGCCAGCCAACCGCAATGCTAAGAATATTCCGCCCATAAGCAGAGCCGCGCAGGTAGTCTTTCGCATCTTGGCTGTCTACAACAAAAGTAGTTGCCCACGCAATGATGCGCAAACATCTGATAGAAGCTCCGCAGGAGGTGCTTGTCGACGGCATCATAGCCGGTGCCAAAAGAGGAATTGCGTCAACTCCAACTCGAACAAAGCGACTCCGCTGCAGGGTGACGTGGGACGGAATCTTCACGTCATCACAACAGAGTCGAACCTCATGGCAATGAGACGCTTGGCTTTTCAGGTATCGGTGGACTTGAAGCCGTTTGAGCTGCATGTCTAGCTATGAAATATGTTGAGGGGTGGATTAAATTAGCCCAAACGCTAGGCGTTCCCTGCGCTCACCCTGGGAACGGCGGTCAATCAGTTCGAGGCTAGGACTTCGATCACTTAGTCAAATTCAATGATTCCTCGGTGCCTACGAGAAATCGGGGCGCTTCAACTTGCCCCACAAGACCAGACTCGACTAGTGAGTGGAGTGGGAAAGTCGCAAAGAGATTAGAGATGCGTGGAGCACAGTAGGCTTGTCCTTGTCCCAAGTGCCCGTGCAAATGACACGGTCTCCGTCTTTCACCTGGCTGGCGTCAATGTCATTAACCTTGGTGTCGCCATGAAGCTGGCTGACCCATTTCGTCGAGCTGTCGTACACAACGGTCCGCTCATCCGTCGAATCTACCTTACGAACCGTCAGGGTAGAACCATTCTTATTGCTTCGGATAACATTACCGTCCCAGCGCGCCTCTTTCGCCTTGGCAGGAGCCTCTTGCGCGACCACTGCCATCGCCAGCGGGAAGGTGATTACCAATGCGAACAGCAGAGCGAGTTGCTTTTTAAGCATACTTTCCTCCTTATCTCCGAACTACCGGGAAGACCTGATGTGTAACAAGCACACTAGATCTAGCGACCGAAAAGAGCAAGCTGCTTGTAAACTTGGACTTCGAATCCATCGTCTCCGCTGCATTGCTCATCGGGGATGCCTGCCAGAACCTGATCCCCAATAAGCGGCGGACACTCAGTTGAGCAGTGCAGTCGACTTGAGTGGCTAAATAATTCAGTACAGCAATTCGTTCTCACCTTTTTCAGAGATCAGCTTCTGGAACTGCGCCACAATCTTGTCGCTTCGCGCCATCACCGCGTTTATTTCCGTCTTCGTGAGATAGCGCTCGGTTTTTTCTGTCAGCGCCTTCGCGTCCAGCGCCTTCAGACAGGTGAGAATCTACCCCTTTGCACCGCATTGGACAAGGTAAAATAGCCAGAGCGGCGCCCCGTTTAAGAATCCGCTTCATCCTCTTCGAGCCGAACTTTGGCGGCGCGCGCGGTTTCCCGCAGGAGTGGGTCTGCGTGGCTTAAGCAGCTCTCCAGTTTTCCCGCCATGTATTTCATCTGGAAGGATCCAATCGCATATGCGCCGCACGTTTTCAGCCACGGGTCGTCACTGGAAACGAGTTCATTGACCGCCTGCTCCCGGTTCTCCAACTTCGTGCGCACCAGCTTGTTCGCCAACCGTGCGCGCTCTTTCGGCGTCACCCGCCCATCCAGCAGCGGCACAAGCGTCACGCGCAACGCCGACTTCAAAACGTTTTCGAGGAACTCCAGCGCGTTGTCATGTACGGTTTTGTCCTTGGATTGCAGTCCAAGATAAACCGCTTTCAAATCCACCCGGGGATACAACAAGCCCAGCAGCCGGAAGATCCTTTCTAGTTCCTGCTCAAGTGTGCTTGCCAGCGCCCCTCCCACCACATCTTCGCTTCCCTGAACCGAGATGGCATCGATGATCTGATAGGTACGGTAGTGCCCCAGGATCTCCCCCGCCAACACCATTTCCAGCATCTGAAAGTCGAGCGGAATCTCCGGGTGGTCGCGGTGGAGCCGGTTCAACCCGCTGATGACCATGAACCGCAGGGTCGCGTCGCCTGCCATCACGTTCTGGAGCAACGCCTGTGCGGCGGCGAGCGTTCCGATGCCCGCCAGGACATCGGGAATTTCTTTGCGTTCCTCCGCCGGCGCGTCGGGATCTCCCAGGCGGTCACTCAAAAGTCCGACGACCGAATCCCCAAAGGACACCAGCGCCTTTGTCGCATTTTCATGAAGCGCTGGGTCACGAAACTGCTTCAACAATTGCGGCGCCAAAGCCTCTTTTCGCAGCAGACCCACGGAGCGAATCGCTTCCCACACTACCTCACTTGAGGGATCTCCCAGCAAGCGCGAAAGCAGGGGATCGAAAGAGTCTGGGAGCTCCCCCAGAAGCCGCGCGGCTTCCCGCCGCGTTCTTTGCCCGGCTTCTCCTTCTTCCCCAGCCATCTCCTCCAATATTTTGTTGGCGGTCTCCAAGTTCTGTGCTTCACCCGGATGGGCCAGATAGGCGGCCACCGCCGAGCGAACACAATAATCCTCAAATTCACTCAATTCCTGAAGCAGCAGTAACGGATCAACATGCGCGTGATGCACCAAATAGAGCATCGCCTCCGTGCGTACTGCAATCTCGGAATCCTTGAGCATCCCTTTGACCGTTGGCAGTATGGATGTGTCCCCGGAAGCCGAGAGAATGGCAAGGGCCTTCTGCCGGACCTCACCGGAAGGGTGTTGGAGAAGACTCCGGATCACCGGATGCTGATTCCTGGCGCGTTCCACCCCATAAAGGCTGAGGGCATACAGAACTTCCTTGGAGTCCGAAACCCGGAGTTTGCTTGCCAGCATTTCCGAAGTGGAACGGTCCAGCGCCAAAGCGGTCGCCTGCTTGGCATTAAGGCTGTGCTGGTTGATCGACTCCTGAAGCACCGCAAGATAGTGCCTGCCCCCAACGAAGACAGCCGCAAGCCACCCGGTGACGAGGAGCAGGACAATCACGCTGAGTTGCTGTGGTGTAAAGTGCAGGTAGGTCGCAAAAACAAGCACGACCACGCCCGCCAGACCGTCTCCAAGTCGCCAAATGACCGTGTCGATGAACCATTTCGCTTGCAACTTCACACGATGTGCCAGCGGCAAGTAAAGCAGCTCCACCGTGGACTTATCGAGCGAGTAACGCAATACCTGATCGCTGCCTTTCAGGAAAACCACCGCGGCCAGGGTTCCCCAGATCAGCAAGCCGCTCGAGCCCAGGAATATTACGAGGGGAAGCACGAATAGCATGGTTCTAATTCCAAAGCGCCGCAGGAAGCGGGTGGTGAGCAGTAGCTGGAATACCAGCGCCAGGATTCCAGTGTAGAAATAATAATCACCGAAGAAAATTGCCATATGGTCTTTGTTTACCAAGAATGTCTTGGCAATCGCCTTGAATTGCCATCCAGTCAGCGTCGTCACGAAAGAGGAAATCCAAATAACCACCGCCAGAGCCCGCAGATACTTGGAGGAAAATATCAGCCGCAGGCTGCCCTGAACGTCCTTCTGCTCGTTCTCCGGTGATTCCCCACGTGGTTCTTTCGACCCCGTGAGCTTGAAATTGGCTGTCCTCCATGCGGCATAGATCAGCACCGAGGAAATCACCAGAAACGGAACCATCGCCAACAGAAGACTCTCCGTGCCAAAACCGCGAGCCAACGACACCGAGACAAACCCGGCAAATATCGACCCCAGGATCGCGCCGCCCCCCACCATTCCGAACACGTGTTTTGCTTCCCGCGTGGTCAGCACGTAGTTTGCGAGGGTCCAGACCTGTGTTGGCGCCAGCACTCCGAAAATGCCCACCCAAATGTAGAAGACCGGATACAACCACACTGGATGATAGAATTTCGCCAGTACCCAAAACGCCCCGCAGTTTGCCGCGAAGAAGAGTTGGCTGCCGATCAGCAAGTTGCGCAAGGAAGTCCACCGCGCCAAACGCACATAGGCCGCCACCACAAACGCCACTAGAATGCCGCAGGAGATATCTGCATACGGGAGTTGCTCTGCCCGGAAACGCGCTAGGAACAACGCATCGCGCGCCACCTTCCCTATCATGTAACTACTGATGATTAGGAAGAGACAGGTACTCAGAAGCAGGCCGCGACCCAGATCTCCGGGTTGAACGTTCAGAGCACGCGCGATCCACCGTTTCATCTGCAGAACCTTTTTTCGTGAACTTTCCGTCTTATGGCAGTGCGGCTGTCGTTGAGGAGCATATACGGCCGGCCGATAAGTCACCTAGCTTTTCCGAAACCGTTGCGCCATCCCCCACCCCTGGGTGCTCTTCGGGCCGTCCGTTCTGAGGCGAAGACGCAGCGGTATCGAGAAGCACTACCTGCTGGTCCGGATACACAGCAATGAATTTGGCATTGCCGCAGATTTCCAGTGCTGATGCCCGCCCACCAGGGTAGTAGCTGCTGAGCATGCCGGTGTCGATCAGGAACACTTTGTTGCCAAAGCGAAGCTGAATGCGACCACCCTTCTGAGGCGTGTGCCCTACCACAATGTGTGTCGCCTTGTAAGCTTCCAAAAGCTTGCTCACCTGCGGTGTACCTTCCTCTTCGCTCCAATGATCGTAACCGCGAAACCACAGCGGGCCATCAACCCGCACGCAGAGCCAATCTTGAAACCTCAACAACTCCAGGATCCTAGCCTGGCGTTCAGCGTTCGGAGGGACATGCGATTTTTGCTCAGCGACGACCTCCGCTTGAACCACATTCGTGATTTCCTGCAAAGTAAAGAATGGCAGAATCACCTTTTCATTCTGCAGATACTGTTTCGTGGCATCAAATGCCTTGATTTCGTCGTGGATTTTGTGATTCATCACCTCAGGCGTCGTCTTGGCCAGATCAGGATGAATTCCCCCGTGCAAGAATATGTTCCCTTCAATTTCGGCCACAGCGGCATGACCTCGCAGCCACACACCGTATTCTCCCTGTGGACTAAACGCCTCGCGCTGCTCAATAAAGCCTGCCGGATGGCGTGCCATCCACTCTGACTCAGTCAACTCCATGGGTTGGGGAAGCTCAGCTAGTAAGGATGCGTGACTATCCCTCCATTTCACATACTCCTCATACGCAGCTTTCTGTCGCTTCTCGGAATTGCCGTCGGCAAAACTCGCATAATTCACGGGCGTGACGTAACGCAGGTCACCCATGATATTCATGATCTCGTGGTTACCGAGCAGGCTTACTACCCGGCCGCCCGCTTGTACGGCTTCTTTTTCGAGTGCCATCATCAGGTCCATGACTTCGCGCGGCTTGGGTCCGCGATCCAGAAGGTCCCCGACCTGGACGAACGTGGTCTTACCCCCTGTCCAATGGTTCTGCGAGTCTATAAGGCCAGTACGCCGGAGAATGGCGACGAAGTCGTCAAAGTCACCGTGAACATCCCCGATGGCGACCACGGTTTCCGGCGGTTCCGCTGGAGCCTTTGCTGGTTCCCCCCACGCTAGCACCGCCGACACCAACACCAGGAGGAGGGAAATACAAGCTCGGTGGGGAGAAACGCAGAGCGGAGAGCGGACCATTTTCTTGCCTCCTAGAGCCAAGCCCTGCAGAATCTTATCGAAAACATTGAGTTCCGCAGTGCATCTTAGGCTGCCAGAATTGCGCAAGACCGAAATTAAGTGGCAAGGGCCGCCGGTAGTCCCTGGGGAGCAATTCCACCTTCACAGCCCCCTCAGATTCTAAGTTGTTCCCAGTTCTGCTGGAGTAAAACGGGCGGCCCAGCCATTTCGAGGTTAGGTATTGCGACGGCATCTGACATAGCGCCTCGCAGAGCCACTGGAAGTCTCCGCGATCTGGTTACTAAGTGGACCTCCGATGCTCACAGGAGATCCGCGCGTTTCAACTAGCGTTGCAAAACCGAACGCGCCTAGTTGGGGGAGTGCGAGAGCCGCTTAGAGATTAGAGTGGCGTGGAGTACGCCGGGCTTGTCATAGGTGCCCGTGCAAATCACGCGGTCCCCATCTTTAACCTCACTGGCGTCGATGTTGGTGACCTTCGTATCGCCGTGATACTGACTGACCCAACGTGTCGAGCTGTCGTACTGAACGGTCCTCTCATCGTTCGACGAACCCACCTTACGAACAACCAGCGTGGAATTCTCCTTACTGCTCCTAATAACATTACCTTCCCAGCGGGCCTCCTTCGGCGAGGCCTGTTGTCCGGCCACTGCCATCGCCAGCGGAAAGGTAAGTACCAATGCGAACAGCAGAGCAAATTGCTTTTTAAGCATATTTTTCTCCTAACTCCGAATTACCGAACACCTCAATGTGGCAAGAACACTACATCTACCAAAAGGTCTGGGCTTCTGATCCATAAATAATTCAGTACAGCACTTCGTTCTCACCTTTTTCAGCGATCAGCTTCTGGAAATGCTCCACAATCTCGTCTCGTCGCGCCATCACCGCTTTCACTTCCCCCTTGGTGAGATAGCGGTTGGTTTTTTCTGTCAGCGCGTTCGCGTCCAGCGCCTTCAGTTTCTCGAATAACTGGCGGTCGCAGCGTACCAACTCGTTCGGCGATTTCAGCTCCTTGTTGAGCCGAAACGCGCGGGTGAAATCAATCCTCCAAATCTTCCAATCCTCGCCAATTAGCACGTTGGTTAGATTGGGATCTGAATCGGAGATCAATTGATCGAAGACCCGAACCTTGTACATCTGATTGTTCCAAGCGTCCGCATCCGGCGCCGTTAAATGCTGCTTGTGGCGCTCCGCTTCATCCATCTTCGCCGGCAACCACCAACTCAGCGAGCCTGTAACGCCTTGCCATTTACGTTCGACATACACCGGTAGCATGTTCTCCATGCCAAGCAACTCAGCCAGCGCATAAGCAGCGATGTTGTATTTGTAGGAGTCCACGAAGTTTATTTCGGTGCCACTGGCTAACTGCATTGTAGCTTTGTGTACATCAATGGGTTGGAAAGAGGCATCGTGAGTAACAGTGCCGTCGCTAAGCGTAAGCCGCGAGGTGTGGGTTATACCTTTCTTGGCCTCCGAACTGTGCACCACCTTGGCCGTGAGAAGGAAATGCTTGATCTGCTCGTTGGTCAGGGTTGGCTCATCCGCGGCAAGCACGAAGAGTCGGCAAACCAGACACACCACTGCAGCCATAATCAAAGGGCGGTACCGCAGATGAAGTGGGTTCATTCGGCTGAACTCTACTCCTTTCCACCACCATTGACAACCTAAAATAGCCGGTGGAGCCGGGGAGAGCACCCTGCACGCGCAGCTTGCGCTTGGCCGAAACGATACGGCGAAAGCCGTTAGGTTCTTAAGGCTGCCGGTCCCGATGATTGGGCAATTGGGCAGTTCTGTATCCGGTCTATGGGAGGATGCGTAAAGCGCCCTGCGCGATGTTGACGGCCTGGTCGCCGACGCGTTCGAGATCGTTATTGATAGGAGAAGCGGCGAGATCAAACCGAAGGTTGCAAGCCATCAGTTGATGAAGCGCGAGCAGTTGCATTTCATTGATGGCGTCTTCCTCGTCCAAGACCCGCTTGGCCAGTTGCTCGTTGCTCTCCAAAACCGCGTGAACCGTCTGGTGGACGGCGCTCCGCCAGGCTTCCCATCCACACCACCGCTCTTTCAGGTCGTTGATATCCTTCTCAAGAAAACGTTCCATGCCATCTTTCCCTCAAAGCGGGTACCGTAAGGCCGACCTTCAAACGGCTCTCATCCAAAGCGGCCGGTAATGTAGCCCTGGGTGCGCGGATCAGCTGGTGTGGTGAAGAGCTGCGCCGTCACTCTGAATTCAATGAGCTGGCCGGTAAGCAGAAAGCCAGTGAAGTCGCTAACACGCGCAGCCTGTTGTATGTTGTGGGTAACAATAACGATAGTGCAAACAGACTTCAAGTGTATCAACAGTTCTTCTATTTTCGTGGTACTGATGGGATCAAGCGCCGAACAGGGTTCATCAAGCAAGAGCACCTCGGGCTCGACGGCGAGGGCACGTGCGATGCAAAGGCGCTGCTGCTGTCCACCGGAGAGCTCATAAGCCGATTTAGCTCGAATGTCCTTCACTTCATCCCATAGCGCGGCATGGCGAAGGCTCTTTTCCACTACCTCATCGACCGAAGCCTTCAATCCATGGACACGCGGGCCATAGGCGACGTTATCGAAAATCGATTTGGGGAAAGGATTGGGCCGCTGGAAGACCATGCCGACGCGGCGCCGCACCATCGTCACGTTTTGCTTAAGAATGTCTTGGCCGTCGAGGAGTATTTCGCCTTCGAGTCGCGCATTCTGAACTGTTTCGTGCATTCGGTTCATGGCCCGCAGAAGCGTGGACTTGCCGCAACCGGAGGGCCCGATCAACGCGGTCACTTTGTTGGTCGCAACGGACAGGTTCACGTCAAAGAGGGTCTGCTCCTTGCCATAGTAAAAATTCACGTTTTTCACATTCATACGCACGGGTACGCCAGGCATCGCTCCGCCGCTCGTCGCAGGCGCGATACTGGCTGTAGTGATTTTCACTTCCACGGCTGGCCTCACACAGAAGCACTCATACCCCGGGAGAAAACCCGACCGGCAACGGTGTCGTGGCACTTTCTTGACTGGATTATCGATCTTAAGCGTAGAAAAACTTTATGAAGAAGTACACGATTGGTGCAAAGCGTAGCCGGGATCTAACCCTTTCGATTTCCGCCACGAGAGAAAGCCCTTGATGTCCTCCGGCGTTATCTCACGGGCGATTTTTTTTGGTGTGATAGGCCTCCAATCCATCGTCCCGCTTTATTCTCCATTATGGTTGCCCTGCCAGAACCTGATCGACCCTGGAAGAATCCCGGCCCTCAGCTGAGGGTGCACTTTCTTGAATCGTTGAATAATTCAGTACAGCACTTCGTTCTCACCTTTTTTCAGCGATCAGCTTCTCTGAAATGCTCCACAATCTTGTCTCGTCGCGCCATCACCGCTCTCACTTCCTCCGTGGTGAGATAGCGCTTGGCTTTTTCTGTCAGCGCGTTCGCGTCCAGCGCCTTCCCAATAACTACCGGTCGCAGCGCGGATGAAGTGGGTTCATGCGGGTGGAACTCTACTCCTTTCCGCCACAATTGACAACCTAAAAACTCCGGGCCGCCCATAGCCACCGAGAACTAACCACACTGATCGGCTCGTTGTCGGCGGGGAGTACGCTGTCGAACAGAGCTGCCGCAGAAGCCCTTGGCATGTGAGTACTAAAATGCACTTGTCGATCACTGCCAGCTCACGGCGCTGGCAACGAGGTCAAATTCAATTCGCTTTGCAGTCAACGATTGAGGACCCAGATAACCATCGATTCCAGGCAATTCCTCTTTATCAGGCCCGTCAATCAGAAAGACCGTAATAGCAAGTTCAGGGCCGCCCATTCGAACACCTGGTAGTTTTACCCGTGTTGCTCGTAAACGCCCTATCGCTACATTTGTCGATTCTCCTTCTGTGCGCATCTTCGGCAATCGCTCGCGAATGCGATCCCTAAAAAGCAGGATGCCCGGAAATCCCGAATCTACTGCTAGATGCAAGGTCAGACCTTGAACGACAACTGGAATTACCAGATAACCGGAAGGGGCACGGTCTCTAGGCCAATCGGCTGCTAACTGGAAAGAAATGAGTCTTCTGTCGTAATCGATAGTGAACTTACTGCTTCTGCTCAACAGATCGAGTCCAATAATTCCGTCTACGTTTTCAGCAAACTTGGAATATTCGGCCAGATTCATAACCATAACCTGGACCATCTCAGCCCGAAGCGGTCCCACGCGGAGATCTGAAATGTTGGCCCACTCGACGGCGATGCGTCGGTCAAAATTCATTATTTTTCCCTTGGTTCGTTGTATCCCGAGTCGCCTCGCCACCTTCCGATCGATCACGCTATTTGTGGTCCCAGTGTCCACGATGAATTTTAGACCGTCAAGATTCCCGATCCCTCCATTTACAACTACCAGGAAATCGGACCGCCAAATCGAATGGAACTGCTGTCGCAGCCTCGAATTCGTCTGTCTCTTGTCCCTGTCCCTCTACATCGAATGCGAAGATAGTGCCCAGAACGAGCACGGCCCACAGCATCCAGTGGCGCATTGAAGCTTGCCTCGTCCGCAGTTGCGGTCTCGGGCAAGGTCGGATAGACCAGCAGTAAGTTCAATTCATCAGACTTCATCGCTGCATCTTGACTTCATCAACCGCTAATGCTCTGATTAGCCGCCTATTAGCTTTTCAGGTCACCACTCAGGTCAACGCGGTCACGTCGTAGAGGTGCAGGATGCTAGAGCCTGCCGAGGAGCCCAAATTCCGGTTCGGAGTTTTCGAACTGGACCTATCTTCGGGTGAGCTACGTAAGGGCGGGTACCCGTATCAAGCTTCAGGATCAACCTCTGCGCGTTTTGATCGTCCTTTTAAACCGCCCCGGGAAGGTGGTTACCCGCGAGGATTTCCGTCAGGCGCTTTGGCCTTCCGACACGTTCGTGGATTTCGAGCACGGCCTCAGCGTGGCGGTCAACAAATTGCGTCAAGCGTTGGCGGATGATCCAGACAGTCCTCGTTTCATTGAGACCATCCCGCGGCGCGGTTATCGCTTCATCGTCGCCGGTTGAAGGCGTTTGCGTACCGAACGCGACAGACCTAGGCCAACACCCAGCGCCCCATGATTTCGACGCAGAGTCAGGACCTAAGAGAGCTCTTCGGACCAGAATCGTTCGATACATGGGTGTGCTCTTGGGCGTGGCGTTGATCGCAGGTATGGCTTTTTTCCTGTATAGACGTGCACTAACTCCGAACCTGGCAAAACAGCGTACGCTGACTCGCCTAACTTTCGACGATGGCCTGCAGATCGGGGCCACTTGGTCGCCGGATGGTCGCTTTATTGCTTATAGTTCCGACCGCGGCGGCAAATTCGACATCTGGGTCCAGCAGGTCAGTGGAGGCGCCCCCATTCAAATCACGAATGGACCTGGTGCCAACTGGCAGCCGGACTGGTCACCGGACGGCAGATACATTGCCTACCGTTCCGAAAACGGGGACGGCGGCTTGTACATTGTGCCTGCACTGGGCGGAGCCGAATCGGCGAGAAAAATAGCGGCGTTCGGCTACTATCCGCGCTGGTCCCCAGATGGTTCGCAGCTTCTATTTCGGACCACGCAATACTTAGGGTTGAATCGATTCTATGTCGTAGGCCCTGACGGAGGTCAGCCGCGCGAAGTACTTACGGAATTTCCCGCCGAGCACGAAGCGACTCTGTCGGCCGCCTGGTATCCCGACGGCAAACGAGTATCGGTTTGGGTTGTGGACCAAGAATGGAGCCCCGACTTTTGGACTGTTCCTCTCCTGGGAGGTCGCGTAGTCAAATCTTCGTTTGTTCCTGAAGTCGCCAAGCAACTACAAGAAGTTGCTTTGCAGGGAATTGTGGCGCAAACCATGGATTTCACATTTTCTTGGGCGCCATCGGGTCGAGCCATTTATTGTGCACAATCGTTTCGCGGAGCCCTAAATCTGTGGAAGCTCACCGTTGATCCATCGACAATGCTGGTTACCGGTATTGAACGATTGACCATCGGCCCAGGGCCGGATCGTGAACTAGCCCTCTCTCGTGATGGAAGCAAGTTGGCATTCACCGCAGAAGTTCAGTACATCCGCGCATGGGATTACCCGTTTGATGCGGACGGCGGCAAGATCAAAGGTCCTGGACAACCGGTGACGCCGGCCGGAATGTCAGCGTGGCGCCACAGTATGTCCCGAGACGGAAGGAATTTGGCCTTTTCCGGCAATTACGCAGGACGTTCTCAACTGTGGAAAAGATCAGTAGACGATACCAGTATGGGTCCCATTGTAGATGATGATTACGTTCGCGATAATCCCCGGTGGTCGCGCGACGGCAAGCGTCTCTTGTACGAGCGGATTAACGTGTCGACCCATGAAGATGTGCTCGTATTGTGGTCTGCCGAAACTCGAGAGGAAGAACCCATCTGCGATGCGACGAACCTAACTGGCGGTTTTGATTGGTTGCCCGATGACAATTCGTTCCTGGTATCGCAGGCGAGCGGTACTAACAAAGTAGAAATATGGCAAGTGTCCACAGACGAAAAACCCCATGCTACTCCTTGTGGACGAAAGCTGATCTCCGACCCTAACTACGATCTTTACCACCCAAACGTGTCTCCTGATGGACGATGGATTGCATTTGGAGCTGTAAGAGATTTGCCTACCACGTTGGACTCCACACTCTACGTGACGCCCACGTCAGGCGGCCGATGGACCAAGATCACAGCTGACAAACAGTGGGCCGACAAGCCTCGCTGGTCACCGGACGGGAAAATAATCTATTTCGTCTCGCGTCGGGGAGGGTTCTTTAATGTCTGGGGAATCCACTTCGACCCCGCTCGAGGAACAGCAATCGGAAACGCGTTTCCGGTCACAAGTTTCGACAGCCCGAGACTCGGCATGCCGCAACACCTGCCATCTGTAGACGTTTCGCTCAATCAAGATCATTTAGTCCTGACTATCGAGCAAAACGCCGGCAACCTCTGGATTTTGGATAACGTCGGTCCATAGAGAAAAAAAAACGCCCCTGCCAACGTTAGGCCACTTTGCCATATCCCGCCTGACCAACGTCAGAAGGTGGGATTATGAACTGGCCTCAGTTGCGAGATAAATCTAGGGTACGGGTAGGCGAGAAGCACATCAAGTCGGATTATCGGATAATGGAACCACACCCCGCAAAACAAAATCCACGTGTCGGCGCAAAGAAAAAACTTATGGGAACTAGGGGTGTATCACTTTTCCCCGCCTTATAGCTTACCCCGCTAATTCACCGTCGCCTATTTTTTCCGTCTCAGGTATTAGCCAGCGATTCGGCTCTCGACCTTTCGAGAAGGGTTCCAAGGGTGGCATCACTTCGCATACCAGTCGCGAAGTCTTCACCATACTCTTGACGAAGAGTACCGATCAGAGTGTCCGACCGTTTTTCTCCGAATCGTCCCGTGCTCATCGCGGCAACGTTCATCGAGTCCCGTGCTGCATCTTTCCCGTGCCATTACGCCTCCTAAAAAGGTTTGAGCTCGTGAGCGTCCTCGCTTGCTATGCAGTCCAACCAATACAAGCACAATCTTAAGCGCACGTTCTCGCTTCATCGGCCCCTCCTCGCAGTCACAAACTTGTGAGCCATGCCGAGCAAGTCCCGCAGGACATCAGGTGTGACGCGGGACAGACGAACCAGCACGGAGGTGTAGTTGAGATAGTGGTTGGTCACGTAGTAGACATCCGGGTCTGCCGCGAGCAGTTCGGCGCGGTTGTTGAAGTCGATGCGAACCACAAGTGAACCCGGCTCAGCCGAGCGATGAGAAGGCACACATGCCAAAAGTTTTCCATGAACCTTGAGCGCGGGTGACCCGTAGGCTGTGCTCTCTTCCACGCCGGGCAATGCCAAGCCGATCTTGCGCACGGTGTCGAAGTTGATTGTGCTCCCGTGCTTCGTCGAGGTTTTGATCTGCTTCGACGATCTTCCAGTCGCTTTTGATCCGAACTTCGACGTTCGTGCGCCCGGAATTTTGCCGATCCGAGGGTCTCCAGCCAGCACAAGCTCGCATGCCCGCAGTGCCGCTGATTCAAAGTCAGGGGCATCGACTGGTAATACCTGCCAACCCGTTACGCGTTTGCCCAATACTTGAATGGATCGCATGTTCGGGAACTCACGCCGCAAGCTCTGGTGGTGTTCTTGGGTAGTGGCGAGCCATACTCCGTTATCCGCAGTGCTTTTAGGCTTGTCCCGTAGGATCAACACGATTTTGTCTTTTACATAGATTGCAAGGCAGCCAAACATCGGACGCGTGTACGGCGATAGTGTGGAAATCGCATCAAGCACGAACGCATGGGGAATAGGCTGGCGCTGCTTGGGCAGCGAGCTCGCATCCAGAGCTTCTGGAGAGATACGTTTTCTCTTAGTCATACGCATGCACCTCCAGCCTTGCCCGCACAAACGATGCAAGTTTACACCCAAGAACTCGACCCAAAACATGAGGGAGCTATTGCAACTTCGCGTACTCGGCTTTGGCTTCTTTCAGAACGGGGATGTCGCGGTCGGTAAATGGACTCTTCGAGTCAAATCTTGGAACCGTCCATCCGAGTGGAGCTTCAGAAGTAAAGGTTCAGCAGCAAAGATGACTACGCTCATCGAATGTTCTCGATAGGTACGTTCCAGCCACTCGAAGGCGGCATCGTTGTTCCCCAACCCTGTGTACACCATCGCAATCCCATAACCAAACAGCGGAAGTCCTAGTAGCAACATGATGTCCGATTTGGACTTAACAAGGCGGAATGTCCCAGAACGGGACTTTCGGGCCCGTTTCGGAGAACCGGCAGCCGAGTGCCGAGCGTGCGCGCCCAGTTGGCGGATAATCTCCGAGTATGCCGTTCGTGAGTAAATCGTCCTTCGGATCCAAGTTAGAGATGCTGACTCACAGTGCTACTTCTTCAGCGAACGGATGAACGCAACCATGTCCTTCATCTGATCCGCCGTCATGGTCTTGTAGGCGGGCATCTTGCCCTTTCCGTTTCGCACTTCCCCCCGTATTTCAAAACCCAAATCGCACCTGGAACAAATCTAACGGCGCAGCTCGGCAGTCCCCACTTTGCCCGAATTGCCTTCAATTTGTCGGATGTATAAGCGCAGTCCGAGCAAAACAATGAGGATAATTCCCAAGGACAGGCCCAGACCCTTTCGGCGACGGTCGCGCTCGACCAGCGCCGCTTTGCCCTCGGCTTGTGTTTTTGTGGCAATCTGGAGACCCGCTTGAATGTCTTGTTCCACGAGTTCGGTTTGAAAACTATGGATAGTGACGCGGGCCTTGGTCAGGGAATCTCGGGCCTGATCCTGCTCCGTCCGAACCTCACTGACCTCCATACCTGAGGATTCGGCGACGCCCAATACTCGATCTGACGCTTTGATGGCATCATCCAATTTCGTCAAATCATGCAGCATTTTGACCCTAGCTTGATCGCAAGAGTCACCAGGTTTATGGCAACGCATGCAGACCCCTTCTGGGCCCGTGCCGAGTTTCGCGTCCGTGGGACGGCTTACGTCATGATTGCTGTGACACACAACGCATCCAGGAAGACCGGCGGATTGGAACGCCACCTTATGGGTGCTTTTGTCATACATCTGCGCCTGAAAAACGTGGCAGTTCGCGCACACATTCCGTACTGAGTCTACCCCTGGTGGAGTGGCGCCATGATTGCCGTGGCAAGTCGAGCACGTCGGCGCGCTTAGATCTCCACGAACGGTCATCGCTTCGTGGTGCACGCTCTGGGTGTACTTGGCATATTGGTCCGTGGGAATACCATATCCTTGCATGTATTTGGCGTCGGAGTGACATCGGGAACAGGTCTCGGCCACGTTCAATGGGCTAATTTTCGAACGCGGGTCGCTCGCCGGGCGCAGGTCGTGTACGCCATGGCAGTCGACGCAAACCGCAACTTTGGTATCTCCCTCCAGCAGCCGCTTGCCGTGCACGCTGGTCTTATACTGAGCCCACTGGTCGGTTCGCAACGACGGGTTATATTTGCGCATGAACGCGCCGTCGGAATGGCAACGGCCGCAAAGTTCCGGAATCTGGTTGCGCTGAATCTTGCCACGAAAGCCGGCAGCTTTACTCATGGCGTCCATGTCTGACTTTGTGGGGTCGCCACCATGACAACTGGCGCAGGTCAGTCCCTTTTGAGCATGAATGTCTTGAGAGAACTGGGCCTGCGTTACCTGCAGCGGGGGATCCAAGGCGGCATGGCAATCCAGGCAGGTACTCGGCACCTGCGCGCGGACCCCGCCGGCACAAACGCACACAATCATCAACAGGATTGGCGACCGGAGAAAACCGTCATTTAGCCATGTATGCATAGATTGTCATCGCAATGATATAGCTCAGCGCGAATATTCCTGCGCCGAGAACAAGTCTTCGTCCACGCCTGCCGCCAACTTGTTCGAAGAACGGCAACAGCAGCCAAAGAATTCCCGCCACGCCGAATGCCAAGATGCCTAAGACATCTCCGTCGGCAAACCACACCTTTGCCGGAATTTTCTTGAGCGTCTGGAACATGAACATGAAATACCATTCCGGCCGGATTCCGGCCGCCGCGGGAGCAAAGGGATCCGCCTTCGTTCCAAGTTCCCAAGGAAGAATGGCCGCCAGCGCACCGAGAACTCCCAGTGCGATGTACCACGCCATCAATTCGCGCAAAAAGAAGTTCGGGAAAAACTTCATCTGCCCGGCTTCACTGGGCGAGGCTTTCCAGCGGGCCTCCACGGCCGGTGGGACGCTCATGCCAAAATATTGAACCAATGCGAGGTGAGTGAGCAGCAGGAGCGCAGTCAATCCGGGCAAAAGTGCAACGTGAAATCCAAAGAAGCGAGTCAGCGTGGCGCCGGTTACGTCTTCACCGCCGCGCAGGAAGACCTTCAGGCCGTGGCCGATGATGGGTACCTGACCGGTGATTTCCGTTCCGACCTTGGTGGCGAAAAATGCCAGCGTATTCCACGGGAGGAGGTAACCGCTGAAACCGAATCCCATAGCCAGGAAGAGCAGCAACATGCCGGTTATCCACGTCAGCTCCCGTGGCTTGCGGTAAGCGCCCAGGAACAACACGCTAAACATGTGACAGAAGGCGGTAAAGATCAGGAGGTTGGCGGCCCAGGAATGGATGGAACGCACCAACCAACCGAACTGCACTCGGGTCACGATGTACTGGACGCTCTCGAAAGCCTCGCTGGCACTGGGCCGATAATAAAGGAGCAGGAGAATGCCGGTGCAAACTTGGATGCCGAAGAGAAAAAGCGTGATGCCGCCGAGGAAATACCAATAAGACAAATCGTGGGCGGGGACAGTTTTCTTTCGCAGGGGAGCGGTGATGGCGGCCCAGTCAAATCGTTCGTCGATCCAGTTGCGCAGGGCGGCAAACAAGGTTATGCCTCCCGCTTCCGTGAGACCACCACATCGTCTCCGCGTAAGTGGACCTCATATGCCTCGAGTGGCCGGGGCGGCGGGCCAGAGATGTTGCGGCCATTCAGATCGTAGAGTCCGTTGTGGCAGGCACACCAGATTTCCTGCAGGTCGCCGCGGTATTGCACGATGCAACCGAGATGCGTACATGTGGCGGAAAGAGCGCGATAACTCCCGTCGCTGTTTCTGATCAGCAGGCCCGGACGGCTGCCGAAACGAAAAATCTTGGCAGAGTTCGGCTTTAGTTCGCCGGTCTTACCTGCGATGACTTGATCGCCTCCGAGATCCGCTACGGGCGGGGGGACGAGGTATCGAAGCACGGGATAAATGAAAGACGCGAAAGAACCGAGCAGGCCGCCACCAAGAAGGATTTTGATCAGTCGCCGGCGTGCTGGTTTGGGATGCGGACTGGGATCAACGACCATGAGCTGAACCCGGTGAAACAGAAACTGCGAAAGTTTGGACGATCAACGTTACCATTCTCATAGAACTCTCTCGTAATAATCTAAGCAGAATGCTTTTCCACGGTGCGCTGCATCTCCCGCAGCCACATTGCTTGGAACAGTTGCAGGCGATGGCCAATGACAACTGCTAAGTTCAAAGTGATTTTGTACCCCACGGTTGGGTTCGCGGCGAAATACTTACGCAACTCCTCCCGGGGCAGAGCGATGACTTCTGTTTCAAGCGGAGCTGTGGCGGCAAGAGTGAACTTGTGGGGCGGAATCAGGGCTGACCACCCTACCGTCTGACCTGCGGTTCGCTCTTCGACGACCACATCCTCTTCTCTCCCTCTGACCCGCATCGGAAGTGTAAGCCTGATTTGTCCGCGCTCAATCAGAAAGAGACGTTCGGCCGGGTCTCCCAGCCGGAACAAGGAAGTCCCGCTGGGCACTGCGATCCTGGTGCCGAGGGCTAAAATCCGTTCCACTTCCTCTGCTGTGAGATCCTTTAGCAGTTCCGATTGTTCGTGGGCCATGAAGGGACTCTTAGTTTACGAGTGCCGAGGTCGTCTTGGTGTGCAACTGCGCATGCGAAGGTGACTCGAGGAACGACTCCGCGGCGGCCTGCTCCAAGCGGATGTGGTTTTCAATCTGTGTCAGCAGGACCTCCGTAGGCACATGGGGTCGCGGAGCAGCAGGAGGAGGCATGACTTTGTCGGTAAAGAACCGGCCAGGAGCCAGCGCTTTAACTGGCCGAAGCTCAGGTTGAACAGACGAAGATGACGATCCCGGACGCGTCGCCGCTCCAAATGCGATGGCCGCGACAGCCAGGCCGAACATACTCATGCACAATACCATTAAGAACATTTCCATGGTCGAGCACTCCCTCGGCACTCGTCATTTACCAAGATGAGATAGCCCTAACTTCTTTAAATAGCGCTCTCGCCGCCTATCTATCCAATCGGCACAAGGCCGTACAAAGCCAGGGGCGGCAACTTTCACCACACGTCGGCTCCATGCCGTTCTGCACTTACCCGTTCTTTGAGCCGCTGTACATGGCCGCCATAAGCGCAACGGCAGCGAAGGCAAAACAAAGAACTACTACTAACCGGCTACGATGCTCGTGCCTCAACGGGCGAACCGCTAGGTGTAGGCCGACATAAGTGAGAGCAAGGCTGAGAAAAGCAGGGACCCACATCAAGATACTGTCATACATAAACTGCATACCTCCTGGGGGAGCAACACGGTCCCAGTTGGTTCCCCCCCGGCCCGGGGTTAGTCACAACGTCTGACACTTTTCGACACGCTCTGCAGTGCCCTAGCTCACGGAAATGCGTGACCGCCGTCACGTAGGTTCCGAGGGCGGACGCTGCCAGTTTCCTCACCAGTTCCTCAGTATTGATCGCTTCGGAAGCTTCATATCCTGGTCATGTGGACGTTGCCGTTTCATTCAACGTCACATCAAGATAATGCATGGTCATCTCGATGTCGCGCCGGGCCCTGGCGCGTGAGGAAGAGGCAGAGATTGACCGGTTCGGTAGCTATCCAGAACGCGTTCGAGGAAGTTTGGCAGCAGAATGTCAGGGCGCCTGGGCAAATGATGGGCTAACCCACAGGGACAACTGCGCGATGGCATTTTCCACGAACAAGGGCAAAGAGGATTCTACACTGCTTGACAGTGAGGTGCCGAGTTCAGTCGTGCCAGGTTGGATGCCCAACAGGACTGTCTCCTGTGGCTCTTGCCCGAGCAGGCGCAGCGCATTGAGGATGTCTGCAAGGGCCAGATCATGAACATTGCCGTTACCTGGGAGTGAGCAAAGCTCCGTACCCCGGATGCACACGATAGTGCCGGCAACTGCGCCGACGTCCACGGCGTCAAGAACCAGAAGCCGGGACATGCCGGAGATGTAGGAGACAAGCTCCAATCCTTTTGTCCCACCTTCCATCAGATCCACATCGCCTGGGACCCTTGGATCTTCTTCGAGACACCGCAGTGCAGCGATTCCAACACCATCGTCTGAACGAATGGGATTGCCGAGTGCCAGGACCAGCGTTCGCGGTTCGGCTTGTTGATTCATGTCTGATTCCAACGTCGTGCGCACCGCGTGCCCCCTTGCTACAAAGAACTGCCTTACTTCATGCGATCTTTGGCCTCTGATTCTCGAATCTCCGCTTCCGGGACAAATTTATATCCGGTGAAAATGCTCTCGATCAGCGCGTTGCGCTCTTCCCAGGAAACCAAGACCGCACTGTAGACGTGGTGGATGACGAAGATGAAGAAGGCAAACATGATGCCGAAGTGAGTGAGTCTCAAGTACGAGATGTCGATGAGGCGCGGAAGCCAGCCAATAAAAAAAGTAAGCACACGGTTGCTGACAGTGTAGCTGTAGAGTGCCAGCCCGGTGAGGATCTCTATGAACATCAGCGTGAACATCAGCATGTACGTGGTTGCGGCGAGAGCATTGTGACCCACGTAGTGCGCGATGTTTTTGCGGAAAAAAGTGTAGTACGACACCATCCCCCGCATGCCACGCCATTGCTCCCGGCGGATCGGAACAAACGCGCGCCACCTCGACCACTCGTTCCCAACGAAAAACCAATAGATACGTAGAAGAAATGCGGAGATAAACACCGAGGCAGCCACCAGATGAATGAAGCGCATCGTCCCCATCACGTAAGCAGTGCGAGAGCGAACGACGATGAAGGGATTGTGCATGTAGTAGCCGGTAAAGGAGAGCACCACAACCGAAAGGAAAATGAACCAGTGCGAAACGCGCACCGGCAATTCCCACACATAAAAGCGCACGGGATTGCCCGGCATATATGCCGCTCTTGATTCCGACCAGGAACCCGCAGTCACACTCATGGGCACCTCCTCTCTAACGAACCTGCACTTCGGTGAAGCGGCGGCCCTGCGCATTTGTCAGGTGCACGGCGCATGCCAGGCAAGGATCAAACGAATGAATTGTGCGGAGAATTTCGACGGGGCGTTCAGGATCGGCGATGGGCGTCTTCAATAGAGCGGCCTCATAGGCGCCCCTCTGCCCTTTCGCGTCTCGCGGACCTGCGTTCCACGTTGTCGGAACCACGCATTGGTAATTCTTGATAGCGCGATCTTCGATTTGAACCCAGTGGCCCAGAGCGCCCCGCGGCGCTTCGTGGAAACCCCATCCCTGCGCAGATTTCGGCCAAGTTGACGGGTCCCACTTTTCGCCGTTGTGGACGCGAAGGTCACCGTGGGCAAGATTGTGGTACAGCTGATCGATCCACTTCGGGACCTGTCGAGCCATGAGTTGTGTCTCAATCGCTCGCGCGGCGATACGGCCGAGCGTGGAAAACAGTGCCGTGGCCGGTGCATTCAATTTAGTCAGTACAGCGGTCACCAGTTCCTTGACCTCCGCGTGCCCCGAAGCATAGGCGACAAGCATCCGTGACAGCGGACCAACCTCCATGGGCATGTCCATAAAACGCGGCGACTTTAGCCACGAGTATTTGCCTTCCACGTTGAGCTGTTCGAAAGGCGGCTTGGGCCCCGTGTATTTGGGACGGGTTTCTCCTTCATACGGATTCTTTCCGGCCGAATCTCCTCCTGCGTATTCATACCAGGAATGCGTGACATACTCACTCACTTGTGCAGGATCGACGGAATGCACTTTGGACAAATCGCGCCCGAGAATCGCTCCGCGTGGCAAGAAATACTTGGAAGTGTCGTGGATTCCTCCCTGTGGGTACTCGCCGTACGAGAGGAAATTTCCTAGTCCTTCGCCACGGCCAAACCAATCGCGATAGAAACCCGCAACGGCCAGCACATCGGGGATGTAAACCTGCTCGACAAAGGTTTGAGCCGTCTTGGCGATCTCGGAGAGGAAAGTGATGCGCTCCGGATTGATCGGTGCATGTGGCTCGTTTGGATCCATTGCACATGCCATCCCCCCAACCAGATAAGTTTGCAGGTGCGGGTTCTTGCCACCCAACACAGCGTGGATGCGGATGAACTCCCGCTGAAATTCCAGTGCCTCGATGTAGTGGGCAACGGCAAGCAGATTCGCTTCTGGCGGCAGATGATAAGCAGGATGCCCCCAGTACCCGCTGGAGAACAGACTGAGTTGTTTGCTTTCAACCAGTACCTTCACCCGATCTTGGATCGCCTTGAAGTACGCGCGGCTGGACTTCGGCCAACTGGAGATCGACTCGGCGAGCTGTGAAGTTTTGGCTGGATCGGCTTTCAAAGCCAGAGTGACGTCCACCCAATCCAATGCATGTAAATGATAAAAATGAATCACATGGTCCTGAACGTATTGCGTCGCTCCGATGATGTTGCGGATGAGTTCCGCGTTGGGAGGTACTTCGATTCCAAGCGCGTCTTCGACCGCTCGCACGGAAGTAAGCGCATGGACCGTCGTGCAAACTCCGCAAATTCGTTGCGTCCAAATCCATGCTTCGCGCGGGTCGCGTCCCCGGAGGATCAGTTCAATACCGCGGAACATCGTCCCGGAACTCCAGGCATCGGTGACCGAACCGCCTTCCACTTGGGCTTCGATGCGAAGGTGGCCCTCAATCCGGGTCACGGGATCTACAACAATGCGTGCCATAAAAGCCTCCTAGGACTTGGCAGACTCACTCGGGTTAGTTTTCGGTTCCTCAGTGGGCTTCGTTTCCCCTCGCGTGCGATCGCGAACCGCGCTGGCGATTCCGTGAACGATCGTTGCGCCGGCGACAGCACCTGTCAGGACTAAGCCAATCTCCCCGGCGCTGACATCCACGCCGAAACCAGGTACCTGCGGCAGGCGCTCGTAGAACGGCGATTTCGTATCCCAAAAGCGGGGCGACGCACACGCAAGACAACCGTGCCCGGCTTTTACCGGCCAACTGGTCTGATCGTTCCAGCGCACGTTTGGGCAGTTGAAGGTAGCCTGAGGTCCTTTGCAGCCCATTTTGTAGAGGCACCATCCCCTTCGATGTCCTTCGTCCCCCCATTCCTCGACGTATCGCCCGGCGTCGTAATGGGCACGGCGTTCGCACTGGTCGTGAATGATGCGGCCATAAGCGAACAGTGGGCGGCGATACTGGTCCATGGCGGGCAGCTCGCCGAAGGTTAGGTAGTACACAAGAACGGCGACTGTGTTGGCAGGGTTTTGCGGGCAGCCAGGCATGTTGATGAGTGTGATCCCCGGCACGGCTTCCTGGAGTCCCACAGCACCGGTGGGATTCGGATGGGCGGCCACCAGTCCTCCATCCCACGCGCAAGCTCCCACCGCGATAGAAGCGGCTGCGCTGCCACAAACCTCTCGGGCCAGATCCACGGCAGTTCTACCGGCAACTGTGCAGTACACTCCGTCATCAGCAAGAGGAATGGCACCCTCTACAACCGCTAAATACTTTCCTTTCTCTTCCTTGACCACTCGTTGCAATGCCGCTTCGGCTTGCTTCCCTGCACCTGCCATAATGATTTCGTGGTACTCCCACGAAAGCAGATCCAAGACTACTTCTAGGACTGTCGGATGACTGGCGCGCAGGATGGATTCTGAGTTGCCAGCACAGTCCTGAAACTGCAACCACACCAAAACCGGCTTTTTCACTCTACCGAGGGCGTCCGCCACTTTCGCCGCGTAACGTGGGGGCAGCGCCAGCGTCGCCGCCATTGCTCCGCAAAATTCTATGAAGCGTCTGCGCGAGATGCCACGAGCTTTCAATGCGCCGGAGAAAGTCTGTCCGTCTGGAAGCATACGTCACCTCAGTTTGGGGGTAACCCGGCGAGATGTTTGAGTAATTGAAATAATTTCTCCGAACCGGTTGGCACGGTGATCTCAAACTGTCATGTATCTGAAGCTGGCCTCGACATCTATACCCTGCGTCACACGTGGATGTGTCATGGCTCACAAGGACAATCTCACGCAGGAATGTTTGGCAATCGAAGTGAACCAACGGATCGACAGAGGACGAGCGGGGGGGGAAATCAGGACGGATCGGCCCGGAACTAGGAAGAACAAAAGCAATTCAGTTGTCCGAAACTGGTCCGCTCCCAGTTAGCTGTCGATAACGGCGTTGTGGGAAGTTGCCGGGATCGGCGGCCCGCATTCCCCGGCCCCTTTCTATAAAAATGGCCCCCTGCCTGTTTTGAGGCTTGGGGTTTTTCTCCAAAGAAGACCGAGGGTATTTTCAGAGTGAGATCGCTCGCCTGCGCTAAGGGCAATTGCCCCGCCCTCTAGGTCGGGAGGTTTCCGAGGGGTATCCCGGTTCATTCGCAGCTGCCGAATCGCCTGCGTCAATGTGACCGGTCCCGCCGAGTTCCGACCGCGAGCGACATGAACGCACCTAACCCACTCTCGCGTAGCAAGTTGTCACAAGTGAATGCGCGTTGACGCAATTGCTGTAAGCTATTCATTCTTCGTGTGGCGAATCTTTGCAAGCAGGGGGCGCTTCGATCCCGGCCACGTCCACCAACTTCTTCTCTGATTGGAAAGCACTTATCAGATTCATCTTTCCGATCCCTTAGTTTTGGTCCCGACTGTGAACGAACTGGGCACGAATGGCGTTAATCTTGACTTGGTCGGGAGTTAGGTTGCTAATGTGAGGGATGGCCGCGTTGCTATCTCCAGTGCGTCGATCGAGACCTAAATGGTGGCGGCTGTATTTCCTTTTGATGATGGTCGTTTTCGTCATCTTGTGGAAACTCGCACCTGGGGGTGTTCTGGCTTCTTTGGAAAGGATATCTCCCTTCCATATCGGAACGCCGCAGATCTCCGGAACAGTAGTGGACGCCGTTACTGGCAGGCCCGTGCCGGAAATGGATGTGTGTTTGTTGGCAACGTACATTCCGTTAAGCTTCGGCCACCGACGCCAACCCGAGGTCATGCGGAGCGCAGTGAGGCAGACTGATGCGTCCGGAGGGTTTGTTTTCGCCCGCTGGGACGATGTACGAGATTGGTTCGACGACTGGGGCGGATACGGGATCGCTGTGACCGATCCGGCCGCGGGGTGGAAGGACGTGTGCGGCCGGAGTATCTACTTGCTTGGCGGGGGTCTCGACACCCGGAGCCAAGCTCGATCGGTGAATGTTCCGACTGTCTTCGAGGCCGAGACAAACTTCCACAGTCACTCAGACTCTGCCGCGAAGAGCATACCGCCCTACTTCCCGGTCGCGATGGTTGAGGACCCCAGCAATCCGCATCCAGAAGCCTCCGGCACTTATGTTTCCTTCGGTCCCTTTCCCGAGGGCACGCTAGTCCGGAAGATCGGCGACCCCAGTAAGCTCAAAATCGCGCTTGTTCCGCTCTTGCGAGACGAGAACGAATGCCGCTTGGTCCAGGATTCGGAGTTTGCTGAGCTGTGCCGACAGATGAACAAGTCGCTCCCCGCCGACGACCTGCGCAGAATCTGGAGGATTTCACCCCAAGGTGAATGAGTTCGAAGGCAGCGATCAGGCAGTAGCATTCGAAGGCGAAAAGCTGTAGGAATTGATGGCCTACAAGGATTAGAAACTGATGTCGCTTGGAAATACCATGGCTGCCATACCAAAATTCGATGAAGCGAATCTACGGGCGCTCTCCGAGATCCTGGGGGATACGGACACCGGATTGACTGGGTCGGAGATCGGGCGATTCTTGCGGGCGTTCGAGGAGATCTGTGGTGATGTCCTCGGACCGGACTTTGGGCCAAGAATAGTTACCGAGTGCCTCGCGTAGTCCGCCCAGAATCGAAGCCAAGCGCGGATAGCACTTCCTGCAAGTTGACTCAGCAGGACTTAGCAAAGGAAAAACATAGTCTCTTTGGCTTTTTGTTAGATCCTTTCCGTCCTCCGATTGCCTTCCTAAACGTGGACGGCTGTGGTTTATATCGTCCGACGCCAACCCCGGAAGCGAAATTGTCATGCCAGTTCTCCACACGCTTACCGCTCCTTCAGCAAAGCGCACACCTTTCTTTTGCAGAGCTGCTTCCCGCGCTTTTAGGTTGTCTCGCATGAACATGAGCCCCTGACTTAACCGATGTTGCTTACTGGAGGATGTTCGCCAAAGCAACCGGGAAAACCTCTGTGGCCCTACTCCGCGTTTTTCCACTTCATCTGATAAATCTGAGTCACGCTGGTATCGCTCATCGTTGCGATATTGTCCTCTGGTGTGATGGATACGAAATCCTGCGCTCCACCCAGGAATGCGTTCAACCCCGTAAACTTCGCGAATAACTCCCACTTCCCGTCTGGCACCGTCAGCCGGTAGATTCCGGTTTGCTCGCCGGTCGCCGCTTCCGACGGGCCGCGCATCAAATAAAGTGACTTCGAATCCGGCGCCCACACAAAAAATCCCCAATCGTGTTCAAAAACCTTCAACTGTTTCCATTGCTTTGTCTTCAGGGAATAAATCGCCAGGCTCTTCGGTGGATTCTGAATTCCTGCCAGGTACTCCCCGTCGGGCGACCACAATGGCGCATAGTAGCCATCCGATCCCGGCATGGTCGATACGTTTCTTGTCTCCAGATCCAGAATACGGATGCGCAGGTGTCCCGCGATTGGGTAATCGTTAAAATAAATGGATTTCCCATCCGGTGACCAACTCGGCAGTACTTCCGTGAAACCTTCCGACGTCAGCTCTTCCGGTGCGCCACTATCGACGCTGACGCGATAAAGCTCGTGCCAGTCGCTATACGCGATCCACTTGCTGTCCGGCGACCACGTGGGCATCTGCGCCAGACTGTCTGTGAGTTGCAACTTTTCGCTACCGTCGATCTTGCACCGCCACAAATAACCTCTCGGATAATCCGTGTATACCATCCATTTTCGGTCCGGTGAGACCACAAGCTGCGTGGTGGGTAGTCCTCCCAGATACGGCAAAAACCGCTTTTCCTTTTCGTCGTAGAAATGCAGCGATCCCTGTGCCAGGCGCCCCACGACGAACATTCCGTTGCCGTCCCGGCTCGGTGCCAATGCGGTCACTTCGGGTTGGCCCGGCGTTAATCGCACCGCGTACGGCTTCTTCCAGAACTCGTACCACCTTGGCTCTAAGTATTCGTAAAGATTGTTGGATCCGTCTTTGTACGAGCTAAAAACAAAATGCTTTCCGCCCGGGGTCCAGATTCCGCTATAAGTGCCGGTGTCCTCTGGCCAATGCTGAGGAAGAGGAAGTAGATGTGAATTACTGCCGTCTACGTTCAGCTCCCAAATCCTCGTAAGATCGTCCTCCAGGGTGCTTCTCGACACCGTGACACGAATGCTTTTGGAGTCCGGCGAAAAAGCGGGATTACCCGGCACCATATGGTGGGTGTTCCAGATTTCCTTTACGTTTTGTCCGTCGCTGTCACACACATAGACCGATTCCTTTTCATTGAACGCAATCCGCTTCCCATCCGGGGAATAACTTGCGCCACGCCCCGTGATATTTCCCAACCGCTTCGCCGCACCTCCCAGCACGGGCATGGTCCATATTGTTCCCCGCTGTGTTTCGTCGTTCAGATCGCTCTGCAGCAGCAAAAACTCAGAGCCATCCGGCGAAATATCCAGGATACTCATGGTGCCGATCGCGGCTCGGAGAGGCGCCGTGTCTCCCCCCTTTACGGACATTTCGACGGGAGTGCTTCTGCTGACGAAATAAATACGCGATCCGTCCGTGAAGATCGAGGGGCTTTTGGTTTCGCCCGAAAAGGTCAGTTGTTCCATCGGCAGTGGCGCAGAATCGGCAGGCGTGCCGCGGCCGGTAAACGCAAGCCATGCGACGGCGCAGACGACCGCTGCCGCCCCAATCCACATCCACTTCCGCGACTTCTCTTGCTTTGCCAACTCTGCCGGCAAGCCGATCTGCGACCGTTCCGTCTCCTTCTTCATCAACCGGCGCAAATCCACCATCAATTCATGCGCCGACTGATAACGGTCCTCGCGATCCTTTTCCAGAGCCTTCACAACGATTCGTTGGAGTTCTTCGGGCACCTGGGGATTCAACTCGCAAATGGATTTCGGCGCTTTGTGCAGAATCTCCCCGATGATCGTTGCGGGAGATTCTCCGGGGAACGCCTGCTTCCCGGTCGCCATCTCATAGAGCACAATCCCAAACGAAAAAATGTCGCTCCGGGCGTCGATGTCCTTGTCCTGTGCCTGTTCCGGGGACATGTATGCCACGGTTCCAACGATGGTGCCACGTTCTGTGATCGAGGCTGAAATTGTTGGCGACTCGCCAATCGGAGTGCTATTCAGAATCACTCGTTTAGCGAGGCCGAAGTCGGCCAACTTCACCGCACCCAGGCTTGTCACGAAAATGTTGGATGGCTTGATATCGCGGTGGACAATCCCATTCTTGTGCGCGATCTCCAGCCCTGCGGCGATCTGCATCGCATAGTCCAGCAACGTCTCAACGGGCAGCGGACGCGATCCGATCTTCTGCTTCAGCGTCTGCCCTTCGAGCAGTTCCATGGCGATAAACGTCTGGCCATCCTGCTCGCCGATGTCATAAACAGTGCAGGTGTTGTGGTGATTGAGAGCTGATGCCGCCTGTGCCTCGCGTTGAAAACGAGCCTGAACTTGGGCATCCCGCTGTCCTTCCTGTGGGAGAAACTTGAGGGCCACGAAACGTCCAAGCCGGGTGTCCTCGGCCTTGTACACCACCCCGTTTCCTCCGGCACCAAGCTTCTCGACAATGCGGTATCGCGATGTTGGGAGCTGTCCGCCGGGTGGTGTGCGTGGATCCTCCATCGTCGGCGTATCTTAGAGATATCTCTCCATACAAGTCAATCAAGCGGATTTGGCACCTGTCTGCTCGTCATAATTCGCGCCAGCTCCTTCCTTTTCTTTCCCACCTCGGTGTCTCCCCCCGCCATCGCAGTTGAAATACAACGTGCTTTGACAGACAAACTGGGTCCTGATAACGCGCATGTATTGACTGGTCTGGTCACCTCCCAGGTGGTCGGCTACTCTTCCATAACTGGATTAGGGAGGGTTGCCCGTCATTCGTCCGAAATCGGCGCCACGCGCCGACGGGACTTCCAATTTCGCACAACGGTAAGCTCCGGATGCTTACTCAATCTTCCGCACTGGCTTCTGGAGCGAAGCTCCAGCGGCGGTCAGCGCCATTAGTCCGCCAGCGAGCAGAAACATGAGCTTCAAGCTCCACGCAACCAAGAATCCTGCAACCGCGAGAGAGATGGGGGTTATTCCGAAGGAGGCAAGCATGAGCACGCTAGCATCCCGCTCGGCCTAAATCCCCCCTGATGGCCGCAAGGCATCGAAGAAGAGCCAGCAGTGCGTACTTGCCGGATTTTCAGCAACGAGCTATTTTGGGTACCGTATCAGGCAGGCGAAGATGCCCTCCATAGGGAACGTGCGAGTCACCCGGGAGTCCTCCCTGCGATGGCGTCCCTTTCTCGGCGAGACATCGAACAATTCCTGTGTGAGAAATGGAGAATGTCATGATTTTGATCACTGGTGCTAGCGGCAACGTGGGAAAAGAGGTTCTCAAGCAAATCGCTCAAACAGGGGTCCAGGTGCGGGCGGCTTTTCAGTCAGCAGGCAAGGCGGCACCCGCACCTTCAGGAGTTGAAATCGTCACAGTAGACTACAACCAGCCCGAAACTCTGCGGACAGCCCTTAAGGCTGTGGAGCGAGTATTTCTCGTGGGGCCTCCAACGGCGCAACTTCCAGCACTCGAGCGCAAGGCGATGGAAGTCATCGCACAGTCGGGCGTTCGGCAGGTTGTGAAGCTCTCAGCGATGGGCGGGCGCGAAGCAATATTTTCGCGGCAGCATGCCCAATCCGAAGACTACATCGAATCTACAGGCGTTCCCTATACGTTTCTTCGGCCGAACGGCTTCATGCAGAATATGGTCAACTACAACGCGCCGACCATTAACACACAGAACGCGTTTTATGGAAGCGAGGACGACGGGCGAGTCAGTCAGATCGATGTTCGGGATGTGGCGGCAGTTGCGGTGAAGGCTCTGACCGAAGATGGCCACGCGGGCAAAGCCTACAGCCTGACCGGCCCGGAGGCCCTCACGAACAGTGAGATCGCCCGGATCCTTTCCGACGAACTCGGCCGTGAAATTCGGTTCATCAATCTGCCGCCGGCGAAATTGATGGAAGCTCTACTAGCTGCGGGCGTCCCGGAGTGGAACGCGGATGCTCTCCTTGATCTACAACGGCTCTATCGCGAGGGCAAAGCTGGAAAGGTGACTCGAGAAGTGGAGCAGATTCTCGGCCGCAAACCAATCAGCTTCGCTCAGTTCTTCCGGGACTACAGGTACGCTTTTGAGGCACGGGAGAAGGCTGCGGGTTGAGGAAAGAGCTACGCATTTCAGCAATCGACTTAAAGACTTTTTCCTAGGCTTTTTCCGGCTTGGATTTGAACTCGATGTTGGGCCGCCGCGCGGCGGCGTCTGTCCTTTGGCCGGAGGCAACTCGATTAGTCCCGGGTGGTCGGCAAACCTTCCCTTACCGGATTACGGAACGGTTGCTCGTCACTCACCAACAATCGGAAATTTGGAACCCTTCAACACACTCAATGGGTGTACTAGCGATTTGCGAATCGTCGAAAGCAACGTTTTTGCGATTTTGCGGTCGGCGGACATCCCTACGTGGCGGGAGCAACCCTGTGTGGATGTCATCCCGAACAAAACCGTCCAACGTTCGGAACAACTCGGGCTCATCCCTAAGCCGGCTTCGCTTCAACAATCCCGACGTTCCGAACCATAAGAGTGTCGCCCCCGACCGGGAACACCCGTGTCAGAAGGAATCCCGCTGGCTCAAGAAGTGCTCTCCACTCACGCTCGCTACGCTCTTTACCACCGGTAACTGCGAGCATGTTCAGGTCGCTCATCAGGTGACCTTCCAGTTGTGGATCTGCTCGCGAGACCAGCGGAGGAAGGACGAATTCCACGATCAACAAACTGCCGTTTTCCGGAATTACCGCCCGGCAATTCTTAAGAATCGTAATTGCATCCCTGTCTTGGCGCCCGTGCAGTACATGTTTCAACATGTATACATCGGCGCCTGCCGGGACCGATTGCATCAGATCGGCGGCAATCAGTTCGCATCTCGAGGAAGGATCTTCCTCCGCGAAGCGGGATTTTGCTGCATCCACGCTGGATTCCAAGTCCACAAGCATGCCTCGCAAATGCGGGTTGAGTCCAAGCACTGCAAGAATCAGCGACCCACCGCCCCCGCCGAGGTCGGCCACCACCTTCGCCCCAGAAAAATCCCACGCTTCAGCGATAGGCGCGTAATCGTCTGCCGGAGCCGTACCCATCACCGCGCGAAAAATAGAATTAGCTTCGGCATCCTGCGACCACCGCGAAGGTATTTTCGGATCGCGCACCTGGGCGGCCGGCATACCCGTCCGAACACAGTCGGTAAGCAGGGACCAGCTATCGGCGAGTAGATCAGCCCAGAAGACGACGGCTGCCCAGACGGACTGCGGCACGTCCCTCCGTAGCGGTCTGCCAAACGGAGTCAGCCGAAAGTGTTCGGGCGTCGTCTCTTCCGTCACGCCGATGCTGGCGAGGCGCAAAGCACGCGGCTGCGGGAATACGCCATTGCCATTTCCACGAGCCCTGCATTCGTCGTTACATTGCCGATGCCACCGCTAACTTGAACCATGAGATACCCCAAATTCAGGCAAAGAATACCAGAGGAACCGCACGAGATGCTGGAGAAGGAGCGCTGTTGTACTCAGGGTCTGCGCCGCGTTTAATTGAGCCTTCTTCGGATTAGGAGTGCCGGACAGAACAGGCGACCTGCGCAAGGACTTTCGCGAAGTTCGTGGATTGTCGGCTAACCTCACCCATTACTTCCCACTTGCCCGTGACTCGGGACAAAAGGGTTTAGGAATCCCCTGCACTCCTGGATCTGCCCGTCGAGCCGTGGAAGACCGACCAAATCGGATACGCAGCACATAGAGCAACTCCGGTAAGCAGGACTCCCGATAGCACAAAGGGAGGTCGCCCAGCACGTTCAATCGCGTTGGCGTGCCACAGTGCGGCCGCACCTGCCGCAAACAAAATCGGGGCGAGGAATCTCGCTCCCAGTACAAGCGTGCGGCGGGATTCGCGGCTCATCCATGCTTGAATAACGGCTCCAGAAAAGGCCAAGCAGGTGGCAAACAGAGGCATACGCACCAGTATCTCCGACGATGCTTCCAGAATATTCTTTACCCGGAAGCCCGCTCGATCGATCATGCCGCTAGCGGCAAAAGCCTCGCGCAATTGCCAGTCCACACGTGCCGCAAAAAGGAGATTAAAGGAAATGGCAAAGCAGAGTGTGATGAGCGTCGCGACAATGGCACAGCAAACTCCGCCGATAACCGCCAGAATCAGAGATCCGGTTCGCTCCCACGTCGCCGCACCTGCCATGCCTAACAACGCGAGCGTTAGCAACACGGGGCTGATAACGAGAACAAATGGTCTGGCCGGGACAAAGGCTTCAATCAGGTGATTCGCGATCGCTACAGCACCAACCAGCAGGCCGATCTGCGCCCCAACCATTGTCGCAGCGATCGTGCCAGGGGACCTTTGCTTCCAAACAAGAATTCCTGCAAACCCGTACGCGACCAGCAATGTTACGTCTGTCCAGAGCAGGCCAACTCCAGAGCCTTGAGCGCTCTCGCGATGCCGCATAACACCAGCTGCGACGAGCGAAAGCACCAGAATTGTGCCAAGGATTATTCCCGAGCCGAGGATCTGTTGCCTGTGCATCTGTGCAACCCTTTTGCACTTGTATCACGGAAGCGAGCTTGCGGCATGTCCTACGGACTGCAACTCCTGGGTAACGCGCGTTCCGTAAGAGGTGACCAGTTCCGGCGTCCCGAATTCGATTGGCACGGGCGGGCAGTGTTCGGATGGTCGGCAAACAAGAAACTGACAATACCTTCCGATGACTTCTGGATGGGCCAACGAAATCCTGACCGAAACCATCGATGCCAAAGGGGGCTTCAACATCCTGCGTGACTGGTACAACCGAGCAGTTCGGGCACTGTGCCGAGGAGTCAACTGCTTCAATACGGGCAAGTCGACGGGAGGTAGTGCTGAGTACACCGTTCTCATTGCGGGCTGAATTAAAGGGCGTCGAGGTCGAACCGGGGGTGACCTTGCGCTACTGGGAGGCTGGTGCGGGCCGGGCGCTGGTGATGTTGCCCGGACTAGGTCATGCCGCGTCGCTGTACAAGTATCAGCTTGAGGGACTGTGCGACGAGTTCCGGGTCATTGCTCTCGATCCCCGTGGTCATGGCGAGTCGGACAAACCAGAGGGCGGCTACAACTACCACACATTGGCCAAGGACCTCGACGGATTTCTCCACGCACTCGACCTCAACGACGTGACGATCCTCGGCCACTCCGGTGGTTGCAAGATCATTTTGACCTACCTCGAGCTTTACGGTGATTCTCAACTGCGGGCGATTGTCTTCTCCGACGATTCACCCTGCCACCTGCGTGATGGAATCTTCAGTGCGGATCAGGCGTTGGCCGCGATTGACGCCTTCCAAGGTCCCGATGCCATCGCCTTCTCCAAGGGTTTTAGCGACCAATTCCTCACCGACGACGCGGAGGAGTCGGCGAAGGAGGCCTTCTACCGTGAGGGGCTCAAGCTCCCTCGCCCGTACCTGGCCAAACTTTTTCGCTGGGCCGCCTTCGGCGATTGGTGGGATGCGTATGCATTGGTCAAGGTGCCCACCCTGGTCATTGGTGGACGCGTGTCGAAAGTACCAGTGAAGATCGCGCAAGGGATCCACGAGGCCGTTCCGGGCTCTTCCTTCGTCGTTTTTGAAGCCGACGAAGGTGGGGGCCACGCGATGTTCTGGGAAGGTCCTCAGAAGTACAACGACTCACTGAGAACGTTCCTGAGGTCCTCCTAAGTCATGAAACGATTCGGGGCGATTCCGCTTCGCAGTATACGGACGTTCCGCTTCCTGGTGATCGCCCGAGCCGGACGCGTCGAGAGGCTCGAACATGCCCTGGCGGCCTAAGCTATTTTCAGATCTGGGTTAGACTGCACCGCTGGCGAGGGTTGCTGCTGTTGTACGATGCCGGGTTTCGGATTGGGCCAAACGAAATGTTTATTGCGTCTATGCCCGTTCGACTGCGCCAGCCTGGCTGGAACGGTTTGGAATAAAAAAGATAGCGGATCTGGAAGAATGCTACTCAGGAGCCACTCGCAGCGCGCGCTGCCTGTTGGCTGACCATTTGTTCCTTCATCTTCTGTTGCATTTCCTTGGGCGTGGGCTGTGCAATGTGGGTAGCAACCATCCAAGCGTAGCCCTCGGGATCGACGAGGGTTCCACAGCGGTCGCCCCAAAACATATCCATCACGGGTCCCTTGAGCGCGGCACCAGCCTTTACGGCCTTCGCAACCGTCTTGTCTGCGTTCTCCGTCAGCAGATACAAAGTCGTCGGCGAGGCGCCAATTGATTTCGCGGCGCGGGATCCCATCTGCTCCATTTCCGGCCCCAACATTAATGTCGTGCCCCGGAGTGTAAGTTCGGCATGGATCGCCTTGCCGTCCGGACCATTCATGATCCCCCGTTTGGCAAAGCCGAATGCCTTTTGATAAAAGGCGGCTGCCGCTTTCACGTCGGTAACCGTTAGAATTGCCGTTACCGAACCGTAGTGCTTCTTATTGAGTGGATCGATTTTTCTGGGCATAACACCCCTTTCGTGAGGCGAGTATTCGATCTGAATTCCGGCTGAAGTCGCTCATGATGCACCACTCGAACAAGCTTCTGGGCAGCGGCGACCAAGAATACTTCAATGAGAAACGCCTGGTCAACGAACGAGTCGATCGCCGAACGAGTCGATCGCACGGCACACTACGCCGTTCCTCGCCGAGCTCTCCCCGGGCCCAAGGGATGCTGCAGAATATCAGCCATCACCGAAGTTCTGTCCGAGTGGTCGATTATTACCGGCCAATATTTTCAATCTCATTTTTAGAAGAGGTTTTTCTGAGAAGTGTTATTCTTTTCAGTCGCATTTTTGTTTCAGGTGGAAGGATCTCCGCTTCCGGCTAACATCTTTTGAGTTCAGGCGGTGCGGAAAGGTCGATAAAAAGAATCGCAGCTCTTTGGAGATCTGCCCTGGTGCGTGATGTGCAGGTCACCCTACAAGACGTCCATCATCCGAGATGCCATGAGAACGGGCAGAGATTGGCCGGTAATGTCGGCCATCCGGAAGTAATTTAGAAGGGCCGTGAGGCAGGAAATATAACTTCCGTTTATCTGCTCACCAACCGATGGGCGATGAACAGCCCGCGGTCAAACAGGCCAACCGAATCGAACGCGCAGCGCAGACCAGCCGCTTCGAAATGCGAGACCATCTGCTCTGTCGGCACTAACACCAACCGATGAACTTCCTCTGCCTTCCGAACGCCTTCATTGGTAGCGATTAAATAGTGGAAGTGAAGGATCGAAATGTCGCCTTCCCGTTTCGACACATTCATTCGGCACACCTTAAGATCCGGCTTGTCCACCGTGACCATGTGAAGCTGGCCCACTTTATATGCCGCCGGGGAAAGCCAAGGCTCAACCAGGATGACTCCGCCTGGAGCCAGGTGCGAGCGGAAGCATTTCAGTGCCGCAATGATATCTTCTGGAGTAAGCAGGTATCCGATTGAACTGAAGAGGCATTGCACAACGTCGTAGCGTTTCTCCAGCTGAAATGCTCGCATGTCGGCTACAGAGAAATTGCCGGCGGGATTCTTGGCTCGCGCAATCCCAACAAACTTGGGCTCGAGGTCGATGCCGTCGACCTCGAAATCAGGCGACAAAAGCCTGGCGTGCTCACCCGTACCGCAAGCGATATCCAGAATGGTCCTGGCACCTGGCCGTTCCCTCGCGATGAGCTGCCGAATCTTCATTGCTTCACCGGCGTAGTCTTTGAAGCCATAAATGGCGTCGTAAATCTCCGCGGTGACAGAGAACATCAACCTCTCCTGTGCGACGGTGCGGATGAGTTCTCATTATAAGGCCACGTATTGCGCTGCTGGCCGTGTGGCGCGCGACACATAGACGTCCGTTCGCACCCGGGCACGATTCCGAGCGTATCGTCGGCCAACCTCACCTTGTCATTACTTCCCGCTTGTCCGTGATTCTCTCCCCGGCCGTGCTCTCTTGCACTGGCTGCACCGGCGCCTGGAATTGAAGGTAGTACGCCGTTAGTGCTAATCTCCGCCCAGCGGAAGTACCGCCCGAGGTTCGGTTACAAAATACAACGTCAGGACTTGAAGTACGGAGGAAATGAAGCCATGACGAAACAGCGAATGGGTGTGCTGGCTGTGTGCTTGCTGCTGGCAGCTGCGGGGGTGGCGCAGATGCCCCCCGCTAAGCAAATGGCTCCCGAAAAAAAGAGCGGGGGCACGACACGCAGCCTACTGGTGACGCCGGGCTCCGAGCAATGGATGGACATTCCCGCGGCAGCGCTGGTAGGGACGCCATCGGTGGCGATGGGCGGAACGGTAAAGATCGCGGTCCTACAGGGCGACCCGATGACGGCTGGACGTTCTTACACGCTTCGGCTTTCCTGCACGGACGGGACAAAGATTGCGCCGCACTGGCATCCGACGACGGAAAATGTGACGGTAATCAAAGGCACTTTTCTGCTGGGAATGGGTGCGAAGTGGGATGACGCCGCGATGAAAGAAATCCCCGTGGGAGGCTTCGCGTCCGCGCCTGCGCAAATGCGGCACTATGCTCAGTGCAAGGGTGACGGGGTAGTGCAGGTGAATGGAATTGCGCCTTTTGTGGTGAATTTCGTTGCGCCAGACGACCCGGGTCCTGCGAAGAAGATGAATTAGTTCTTCTCCCGGCGAGCCTGCTGAAACAGCCAGTCCGGTTGGTCGGCACAATTGGTCAAGGCGCTGGTGTTCCCCTGCAGTGGCATGATCGACCCCACCTGGGATAAATTTGCCTCGCATCTTTGCCTCCGGAACTCATGAAACGGCACGTGCTTATCTACGGGTTAATCGGTGGGCTCTTGATTGTCCTGCTGAAGTGGACGGAGTATCGCTTCCTGGTAATCGAGCATTCCATCGAGATCTACGCGGGACTGATTGCGGCCACCTTTGCCGTTCTCGGCATCGGGCTCGGCCTCAGACTCACTGGACCCCGGCAGAAGATCGTAGTGAAGGAAGTGTCCGTCCCGTCAGGGGAACCCTTCGTCCCAGACGAGAGAAAACGAAAGGACCTCGGCATCACACCCCGCGAGCTGGAGATCCTACAACTGATTGCCCAGGGCATGAGCAACCGCGAGATCGCCGCCAAGCTTTTTGTCAGCGAGAACACCGTCAAGACCCACTCCAGCCGTGTTTTCGATAAAATAGGGGCCAAGCGCCGGACCCAGGCAGTGCAGCTCGGAAAGCAATTCGACCTGCTCCCTTAACGAGTCATGCGAAGGGGTGATTTTCGTCTCCTGCGGCCAAAATCATTCGAAAGAATGACGACAAAGACCCCGGCAGATGCGCTATGGTGCCTCCGCATTCGCGTTTACATTCACAGGAGTACCCATGAAAAAGACCATACTCACGTTCGGACTGATTTCCGGCGCTATTTCCTCACTAATGATGGTGGCCACCGTCCCGTTCGCGGACAAGATAGGCTTTGACCACAAGGCCGAGGTTATCGGTTACACCACCATTGTGCTTTCATTTTTGCTAGTGTTCTTCGGCATCCGCTCCTACCGCGACAATGTTGGCAACGGCCAGATCACCTTCGCCAAAGCCTTCGCCGTCGGCATCTCGATTACGCTGATTTCCTGCCTTTGCTATGTCGTGACTTGGGAAGTTCTCTACTTCAACTTCCTGCACGACTTCATGGACAAATACAGCACTCATATGATCGCGAAGCTTCAGGCCTCGGGCGCAAGCCCAGAAGCCGTCCAGGCGCAACTTCAGCAACTGAATAAATACAAGGAGATGTACGAAAACCCTCTCTTCAACTCACTCATTACGTTCCTGGAGCCCTTCCCGATTGGGCTCGTGATCACGGTGCTTTCTGCCGCGGTCCTTCGAAAAAAGGCCCAATCGCAACCGGCACAGTCGCCCTTGCCCGCATCCTGATTGAACCTGCTCCCCGTGAATCTGCTCTTCGCTTCTCTGGCGTGGTCCTTGACGTTCATAAGTAAATCCGTAACACGGCGATTCTGGCCGTAATGTCGGCAACCCTTCCCTTACGGGTTACGGAAGGGTTGCCCGTAATCCAGGGCCTAAGGCTGCTACAATACCGCGAATCGGCTTGAAGGAGAGTCTATATGAAACGTCCTTCATTGGGTGCGATTCTCCTGGCCCTGATTCCTTTCGCCGCCACCTGCTTTTCGGTTTCTCTTTGGGATCGTGTGTATCCCATGGTTCTCGGGCTTCCCTTTAATTTTTTCTGGTTGATTTCCTGGCTGCTGCTCACGCCTGTCTGCATGTGGGGAGCGTATCGGGAGGAAGCATCACGGCAACGTGACACGGATCACGAAGACGGCGGTACCCATTGAACCCGAGCATCATCGCGTTGACAGTAATCTGCGGCATTGTAGCTGTGGGTTCGTTGGTCGGTTTTCTTGCCCGATTCCACCACAAGATGGACCTCGAGCAGTGGACCGTGGGCGGACGAAACTTTGGGGCTGTACTGATTTGGCTTTTAATGGCGGGCGAGATTTACACCACCTACACACTCCTCGGCGTCAGCGGGTGGGCGTACTCGAAGGGGGCGCCAGTCTTATATATTCTCGGCGTACAACCTCTGGCGTACGTGTTCTCGTTCTTCATTCTGCCGCAAGTCTGCGAAGTGGGAAAGAAATATCGACTTCAGACGCAGGCCGATGTGTTTCAGACGCGATACGGGAACACATTTCTGACCGCCTTTGTGGCGTTGGTGGGAGTGATATCTCTTCTCCCGTATGCGCAGGTCCAGCTAACGGGACTGGGGATTATTGTGGAAGTTTCCAGCTTTGGAGCGGTCCATCGTACACCTGCTATGATCGTCGCTTTTGCCATCGTTGCCGCTTTTGTCTTTGTGAGTGGTGTGCGCGGAGTGGCATGGGTCAGCGTGATCAAAGACATCCTGTTGTTGTTCACTGCAGTTTTTGTCGGTATTGCGGTGCCTTATATCTACTTTGGTGGCATTGGTCCGATGTTTGCTGCGGTAGCGCATGCTAAGCCCAATCACCTCGTCATGCCTGGAGCTACAACGAATTTCGGACACAGTTGGTACATCTCAACCGTCCTGCTTGTTGCGCTCAGCTTCTACATGTGGCCACAGAACTTTGCGGCCAGCTTCACTGCCCGAAGCGGCAACACATTGCGGCGTAATGCTGTTTTCATGCCTCTTTACAGCCTGACTCAGCCACTGATTTTCTTCGTTGGCCTAACCGCGCTTCTCGTTTTGCCGGGGCTTAGCAACGGTGATCTGGCTTTCCTAACCATCGTGCGCAAGACCTTCCCCGCTTGGTTTCTGGGGGTCATTGGCGGCGCGGGCGCACTGACTGCGATGGTTCCAGCGGCAATCCAACTTCTAAGTGCAGCTACATTGTTCGCCAAAAACCTGTTCCGTCCCATCCTGGCGCGCGGTATGACTGATCGTCAAGTGGCGCAGCTCGCCAAGATCATGGTGCTCGTGCTGACGATTGGCGCGCTGATTCTTGCCATCTACACATCGGCAAGTCTGGTATCACTTCTACTGCTGGGATATGCCGGCGTAGCGCAGCTTCTCCCCGGAGTTGTCTTCGGCCTGTATTCGAGACGAGTGACCACGACGGGCGTCTTCGCGGGAATGAGTATGGGTATTGTAATTGCCGTGTTGCTCATGCTGACCGGGCGTGATCCCTACAAGGGTGTGAATGCTGGCTTCATTGCGCTATGTTGCAATTTTGCTTTGACCGGAGTGGTGAGCCTGGTGACTACAGTGCGCATCTCCGGATTTGACGACTTACTTCCACCGGTTGCGGCTTCATCCGGCGGGAATGCTGCAAGCAGCGCATAACCAGGGCTCGCGGTAGACGGGTGCTGCTAGGCACATGTCTGGGATAGGGACTTCCGCTAGCCTTACCTTGGATTACTTCCTGTTTGCCCGTCATTCGCCCGCAATTGGCGTCAAGCGCCAATTGGATTTCCGACTTCCCACATCAGGATGCATACGTCTGACCGGTCGGCAGCGCGGCGCGACCAATATTGCATCTCGTAAAATCAAGGTTCTTAGAGACCGTGTAGAATGCACAATGCACGAACAAAGACGAAGCAGGGCTTTTGTTCGCCAAGCGCTTTCAATGCAGGGAGGCACTCATGGCAGTTTCGAAGAGAACGCTAGTCAGATTTTTGTTGATCGTCTGCTTGGGCTTTGCTGCCAATGCAATCGCCCAGGGCCCAGACGCCTCTTTACCCCGCACCATGCGCCCGGTCATCCGAGGCCGACAGGCAGCAGTGTCATCGATGAAGGCGGAAGCGACAGAGGTGGCAAGCCACATCTTGCAGAGGGCGGCAACGCGTTCGATGCAGTAGTTGGCGGCCAAGGAGCACTCGCGGTGACAGACTTTGCCCTCAATGGTGTCGGCAGTGACGCCGTTGTGCTCGTTTACGATACGCGCGAGAAAAAAGTGCTTTCCATCAACGCGGAGCCGCGCGCTCCCAAGCTGGCGACTATCGAGTGGTACGAGAAGAACAGCGGCGGCAAGATTCCCGTCAGCGACGGACTGCTGTCGGGCGGACTTCCGGGCGTGGTGGACGCCTGGTACATCTTGCTAGATCGCTGGGGAACAATGAGCTTCGAACAAGTGCTGCAGCCAGCCATCGACCTTGCGGAAAACGGATTTCCCCTCAGTGAAGATCGCGCCCGCATGATTGCCAGCACCCAGAAAATTCTCAAGTACCCTTCGACCACCAAAATCTATAAGCCGAATGGTGAGGCTCCGAAGGCCGGTGAGATCTTCAAAAATCCTGATCTCGCTGCCACCCTGAAAAAGCTGGTCGAAGCGGAAAAGGCGAATTCGGCAAAAGGACGGCACGAGGCACTGAAAGCGGCCCGCGATCGTTTTTATAAAGGCGACATTGCGCGCGAGATGGCGGCCTTCTCAGAAGCCAATGGCGGCCTGTTCCGCTACGAGGACTTTGCGGAGTACACCGCGAAAGTGGAAACTCCGGTCTCCATTGATTACCGGGGCTATCAGGTTTATAAGAATCCTTCCGCCAGCCAGGGACCGACCGAACTGATCGCCCTGAACCTGCTGGAAGGGTACGACCTGAAAGCCCTGGGCCATAATAGCGTCGATTTCATTTCCACTAATATCGAGGTCATGAAACTGGCCATGGCCGATCGCGAGAAATTTCTCGGCGACATGGACTTCATCAATATTCCTTACGCCGGGTTGCTGTCGAAGGACTACGCGCGGGAACGCAGAAAGCTCGTCGATCCAGCAAAAGCTTCGTTGGAATTGCGCCCCGGTTCACCCGAAAAATTTGTCGCCGGCAACGCGGAGCGCCAATGGCACGCCATTATCGGCGGTCAAGCGGACTTCGCCGGCGACACGAGTTACATCGCCATCGTCGACAAGGACCGCAACATGGTCAGCTTCGAGCCCAGTCTTCACAGCGTCTTCGGAACCGGAGTCGTGATGGGAAACACAGGAATCATTTTGAACTGCCGTGGCGACTATTACTCGTTAGTTCGCGGTGAGGCCAACGCGCTTGAGCCCGGAAAACGGCCACGGAGCACGTTACAGAGCACGCTCGTGATGAAGGACGGCCAGCCGTTCATGATTACCGGAAGTCCTGGCGGCGACGACCAGGTGATGATCACGATGCAGACATTAATCAACGTCATCGATTTCGGCATGAACGTTCAGCAAGCCATCGAAGCTCCACGGTGGTCCACTCACAGCTTCCCGTCTTCAGTGTTTCCGCACACCATGGTTCCGGGCGAGATGGCGGTGGAGGAGCGCATTCCGGAAGCGACACAAAAGGAACTCATCGCACGCGGCAACAAGTTGCGTGTCGCACCTGCTTGGTCCCTTGCGTCTAGCGCCGCCATCATCATCGATGCGAAGACCGACGTGCTGAGCACAGGGGCTGACCCACGAGTAGAGGCGTACGCGTGGGCATGGTGAGAACGGTACCGGACTTCTGGCCCGGGATAACTTCCGGTTAGCTCGTGATCCGGGCACAATCCCGAGCGGGACCTCTAAATCGGCTGCGAATGAAGTGATTTCTACGTGAGCCGAGTTATCATCAACTGCGGCGGATTTTACACACAACTTGACACCTCCAAACTGGAGTAAATATAAGGGGCGCTATCCGGCAGCAGTGTCTGTTTTGTGATCGGCTGCACGATTAATGCGATCCTCAGAAAAGAGGGGGAAGGGGTGCCTGATGGATGCGACCCGACACGGATTCTTGACGACTGCGGTAACGGCCGTGGGGGTAGCGGCAACGCACAATCTCGCCTACCCCGACGACCATGAAGACGATCACAGCCACGAGTCGCTTCCTTCGGAAGACACGATGATTAGCACACGTCTCACGGAGCGCTTGGGCATCCGCCACCCAATCATCTGCGCGCCAATGGCGTATGTCGCCGGCGGGGCGCTTGCGGCGGCTGTAGCTAGCGCCGGCGGATTAGGAATCGTGGCCGGAGGCTATGCAGGGGTTGTGATTGGAGAGCCCGATTTGGAAATTGAACTTGCTCGGGCGAAATCAGGTAAATTCGGCGTTGGATTCATCACCTGGGCCCTGGCGCAAGCGCCAAAGATGCTGACGAAAGCGCTGCAACACTCGCCGTTCTGCGTATTCCTCTCATTTGGGGACCCTCGTCCGTTTGCAGCGGAGATCCGCGATGCCGGTGCCACGCTGATCTGCCAGGTGCAGTTCTTGTCGCAGATCGACATGGCTCTGGAAGCCGGCGCCACCGCGGTCGTAGTACAAGGCACCGAGGCAGGCGGGCATGGAGCAAACCTTTCAACGTTTCCGTTTGTGCCGGAAGCTGCCGATTACCTGAAGCAGCGCTCGCCCAGAACTTTACTGATTGCCGCCGGAGGCATAGCCGACGGGAGAGGATTAGCAGCAGCTCTCATGCTCGGTGCGGATGGGGTTGTAGTCGGTTCGCGTCTTTGGGCGTCTGCCGAAGCGCTTACCCCAAAGGCTCACACGGACAAGGCCTTCGGCAAGACCGGCGATTCGACTATCCGGACGAAAGTGCTGGATGCGCTGCGCGGGGTTCCTTGGCCGAGGGAATATTCATTCCGCTTCCTGAAGAACAAACTGACTGACGAATGGGCAGACCGGGAAGCCGAGGCGTTTCGCGCATTCGGCACGCTGTCTGCAAAGTACGTCCAGGCGTGCGCGCAGAACGACCTCGATACGGTCGCAGTCGTCTGCGGAGAGGCTGTGGGTCTGCTAAAGGACCGCCCGAGTGCTGAATCAATCGTGCAATCAATGGCAGCGCAGGCTGCGGATCTGCTCCGTAACGGAGGCAAGCTCAAGTTCACTTAGGAGTCGTTGAGACTTGCGAGCTAAGCTCGGGCAATTGTGCCTTCTGCCCCGAGGCCAACCGTCGAAGCATCGCTCTGTTTTCCGGACTTATTCCGGGCGGATTGTCGTCAATCCGGAAGCCATCCAGAAACGGCGTTCGGGTCCGTAGCCTGCTAAGTGGACGACCATACTGAACGCGGCGCAGGAGGCCGCCAGTATGGGACGTCGGAAAAAGTATCACTACCGAGGCCTTGTGATGTGGGGCGCACATCATCAAGAGTAGTTCGAACCAGAAAATATAGGCGTATGCTTTTGGCAGGGTGAGAGTCGGCCATATCTTGATAGGAAATCCCCTAGTTGCCTGCAAACAAGGGCAGTACTTAGGATTTGGAAATAGATCGGAGCAATCGGAGGAGCCACATGAGAAATGCAGTTAAGAGCGTTCTGGCCCTGATAGTAGTCGTTTCCAGCTCGGGTTATGTGCTGGCACAGGGTAAGCCGGCGGTCCCGGATTCAGACGTCGTCAAGAAGTCCATCAAAGCAGTGGGATATGTAGTTGGCGGAGGGGCCAGCAAGGTGATTTTTATCAGCGCCCCGGATGCACCAAATGCGAGCGGTGAAGCCAAGGTCGAGGCCAAGAAGGGTGGGACTGACATCGAAGTGAAGGTCAAAGGAATGCCGCAGCCCACGTCATTGGGAGCAGAATTCTTGACCTATGTACTTTGGATCGTCACGCCAGATGGTGCCACTACCAGCCTGGGCGAAATTCCAATCGACAAGAATGGAGAAGGCAAGCTGAACACGACTGCGCAATCGCAAACTTTCGCAATGGGCGTGACCGCTGAGCCTTATTTTGCGGTAGCGATACCGAGTGAAATTGTAGTGCTGGTAAACGACACCACGAAAAAAACCAAAGGCAAGATTTTTCCCGAAAACAGCTACAAGCTGATGAAGCGCAGCGAATACGCGAAACTGGGGAATCCGCTTGCGTTGACCCTTGACCTAAAGAATGTGCCGCTCGACATGTATGAGGCGCGGAATGCCGTGGATATCGCCAAGTCAAAAGGTGCGGAAAAGTACGCTCCTGAAATCTTCAGCAAGGCCACCAGCAGTCTGCAAATGGCGGAAAACTCGCTGACTGCGAAAGAAGACAAGAGCAAAATCTTGACGAACGCTCGGCAGACCATCCAGTTTGCTGAGGATGCCCGTGCGCTCTCTGCGGAACGCCAGGAAGCGGAACGTATCCAGAAAGAAAAGGATGCAGCCGCGGCAGCCGCGAAGGCCAAGGCTGAGGAACAGGCAGCCGTGGAGGCAAAGCGCCAGGCCGAGCTGACGGCGGCCAAAGAAGCTAAGGCTCAAGCAGAGGCCGAGGCGAAACAAGCCGCAGAACAGGCTAAAACACAGGCGGCCAAAGAAGAAGCGGAACGGGCCCGTGCGGCCACAGCAGCCCTGCGCGCACAACTGTTGCAGCAACTGAACAGCGTACTTCAGACTACCGATTCGCCTCGCGGTTTAGTGGTGAACATGGGCGATGTGTTGTTTGACTTCGGCAAGTACAACCTGAAACCAGATACTAAGATTACGCTGGCCAAGCTTGCCGGGATCATCCAATCCCATCCGGGCCTGCACTTGGCTATTGAAGGGCATACGGACAATATCGGCAGCGATGAAGCGAACATGAAGCTTTCCCAACAGCGCGCGGACGCCGTGCGCGAGTTCCTCGTTCAGCAGGGGCTGGCGGCAGACACGGTAACAGCCGTTGGCTTGGGCAAGGCTGAACCCGTCGCAGACAACAGCACCAACGAAGGGAGGCAGAAAAACCGGCGCGTGGAGATTGTCGTCTCCGGCGAAGCGATTGGAGCGAAGATCGGCTAAGCCACAGCGACCTCGGGCGGCTCAATTCCACCTGCTTGGTTGCATGACTCGGAAAGGTGCCCGTCACGGGCCCGAAACGCTTCTGGGAAGCCTCAGATTCGGATTCCGTCCGGATTGTTTGAATGTCGGCAAACCTCACCTTACCGAATTATGGAAGGGTTGCCCGTCATCCGCCATGAATCTGACGACTCTCAACGAGCCGCCAGAGTCTGGCAGCGACGTGATTTTAGCGGGCCTGTTCTCCGCCAAGATACCGTTTGAAAAACGAAATTGTCCTCTGATGGATTTCAGTAATAGGCGGCGAGATTGGGTTGGGGCCTACCTGTTCGAAATCGTGTCCAGCGTTCTTGACCGGTATGAATTCAACTTTGAGTCCGAGGCGTTCATAAGCCTTCGCCATCTCAACTGATTGGTTGAACGGAACAAGGTCGTCCTGGTCTCCATGCACGAGCAGTAGCGGAGGATCGTCTTTCGAAACGTGCATTATTGGGCTCGCCTGTTTGTACAGTTCCGGCTTTTCTTTTTCATTTCCGCGGAAAAGCTTTAGGACCACTTTCCCGGTGTGGTGCTGAAACTCGCGTGCCCCAACGGTGAAATCAGAGACCCCGTAGTAAGCAGACACTGCCTGAACCTGGCTTGAGACGTTCCGCCAACCACCGTCGCCTTCCAGTCCTGCTTTTTTATCCGCCGTCGCGACCAGTTCCGCGAGATGACCGCCAGCAGATGCTCCTGCAATCCCGATACGATCTGGATCGATACCGTACGTCTTAGCATTAGCCCGCAGATACCGAATCGCACATTTGCAGTCTTGAATGTCTGCGGGGAAAGGACTATCTCCGCTGAGTCGATAAAAGATGCTCCCAGTGACAAACCCAGCATCGGCAAGCATGAGCGCGCCTGAATTCCCATTCTTGTCTCCCCGCTCCCAACCGCCGCCATGAAGCCAGAGAACAGCAGGGGTCGGTGTTTTCCACCGCGATATAGGGATGAAGATGTCCATCAACAGCGGTTTTCCGCCGCCAGTGCAGTACTGTACGTCCGAAATGACTTTGTATTGTTGTTGCGATGTTTGCACCACAGTGACACCGAGAAGCAGCAAGACAAATACGAGCCGCACGACATCCTCCCTGGGCGCCGAACTCTACACCATTCTTGTGAACGGAGCGTCACTTCCGAATCGTCGGCCACTCTTACCCAATCCGGTTACTTCAGGGTTGCTCGTAATCTGTCCGCATTCGGACGGCAAACAAGAGGATCGGACTTAATTCAAACTCCGGTGGGATTTCACAGTCCCTTGTTATTCTGAAGGGGCTTTCCTCTTACGATAACTCCACAGGCTTGCCGTGGGGCGTACGCCTGTAGGCGTCGGCCCAAGCCTCTTTCCGGGCAAGCATCGCCGTGGGATCAGAGAGACCTTTGGCCGCCACTAATCGCTCCAGTACTGCGAGCCAGTGTTCATAATAGCGCGAGCCATCGTCAGGCTCTCCGCGGCTTGCCGCAATTTTCAATTCATCGGCAAGCGCGGTCGCCCACTCTTTCCAACTAAAGTGCCCCTGCTCGGAGAGCTTCACCGCGAGCGCGAAGGCCTGCGCCTGCCAGGGCTCAGCGAATACCGGTCCGCCTTCGTCGCGAGGAAGCCGTGGCAGCGCGGCGAGTTTCTCAGGTCCTTGCATAGAACTAGGCTGGCTCAAGGTACTCGTCCCACATATCTACATACACAGCATCTTTCTCCCCGGCCTGAGCGCCCCACAACTCGCGCGCAGCAAAGCACACCGAATAAACGTGCTGGGGCTTGTCACCGAGGAAATGAGCATTGGTGTCCGGGAAAACAAAAACACCGTGGTCGCGGTTGATCGTCCCGAATCGCCCTCGCGCGTACCGCGGCAGCCTCGTGTGTCTCACTGGATGCATGTTGCACGTCCGTACCCGCTGCCCGACTTTGAACCGCGCCTGCACATCCATGTTCCGCTTCGCAGGGATACCCGTTGCAATTCGAGCCATCGCTTGGTCCGCGGTTAACGCCGGAACCGCTTTCACGGAGCCCGCCGTAGGCGTTGCGCTCTCGATTTCGTCTCGCGTCACCAGTTCACTTTTCACAATCAGTTCGATCAGCCCCGCTACCCATTTTTCGTAATAGCTCATCCGCAAATATTCGGCCGGCGGAATCAATTCCCGAGCATGGCGCGAAGCGTCAATGTTCCACTTCCGCCACGCCCCCATGGCCAGATTCATTGCGAAGATGCGCCCTTCCCATTCATCGTGAAACACCGGCTCGTTCTTATCCTCAACGATCGGGCCCATGCCGTGCATACCGCCCATGTCGTGTACACTGTTCATACCGCACTCTCCACCTTCGACAAGGAAACCTTCCCCACGCCTACCATCGCGTCGCGTGTAACGAGCGCCGCTAGCGCTTCCTCGTTCATCCCCTCCGTCCCCGCCGGCCTCTCCGGTAGCACCAGGTAACGCACTTCCGCAGTGCTATCCCACACGCGCACTTCCACGTCTTCCGGTAACTCGAGTCCAAACTCGCGTAGCACGCCGCGCGGATCGATGACTGCGCGAGAACGGTACGGCGCCGACTTGTACCACACCGGCGGGAGCCCCAGCACCGGCCACGGATAGCAGGAGCATAGCGTGCAAACCACCAAGTTGTGCACCTTTGCCGAATTCTCGACTACCACCATGTGTTCGCCCTGGAACCCGCCGTAGCCCATTTCTGCAATTGCGGCATCGGCATTACTCACTAGCCGTTGCTTGTACGCAGGATCGGACCACGCCCGCGCCACGACTCGTGCGCCATTTCGGGGACCGATCTTGTGTTCGTAAGCGTCGACCAACGCATCCAACGCCGCCCGATCCACCAGCCCCTTTTCTACCAACAAAGATTCCAACGCCTTCACTCGCAGCGCAGGGTCTGAGGGAACTGCTTGGTGGTCGTGCTTATGCTCGTGCGTGTGGGGCAAATCTGGGTTCATCGCCGCTCCTCTAGTCGGTGCCGCTGCCTCAAGAAATCCCGACAGGTTGTAGTCATCAAGCTCTACCTCCTTTGTGAGGAGTGAGGAGATGGTTGTGAAACGCACGCCCAGTTGCGGCCAATTATTGTTCTACGAATTGATTGGTGTCAACCAGGCAATATGGCGAATGCTGCGCTGATCGCGCTAGGGAGGTGGTGACGAGGGTCACTTAGCGTCTGTATCGTCGATATTACCGGCCAATTTTTGATATCCGTAAAAGTGTAGGTCGAGAAGGGTTATTCTCTTTCAGTTGGATTTTGGTCAGGAGGAAGGAGCTCCGCTTCGGCTCAGATCTTTTGAGTTCAGGCGGTCGAGAGGTCTAAAAGATGCCGCTTTCAAGAGATCTGTTGCGTTGAGGTCACTTCACAGAAGACTCGTAGAAAGGAGAGATGGCGTAATGTCGGCCAACCGGAAGTAATCCTGAAAATTACAAATTGAGCGGTCAAGTCCTGGGAAACGCGCTGCTCTGAAAATAGGGACACGCCTCCTAGTCCGTTACTGCAGTCCAACCTGCCCGTGGAGGCTTTCGTAAATCGCGTTTGAGTCGTAGCCCACGCCGCTCTTGAAAACGATCTCCGGGTTTTCGATTACCGTGATGTCTTTCGCGAGGTCGCCATCGAGTAGCACCAGATCCGCCTGCTTGCCTGCCGCCACGCTCCCAATTCGGTCGGCGCCGCCGAGGAACGTCGCGCCATTTTGCGTGGCGATGTGAATCGCCTCGACCGGCGTGAATCCCCCCTCGACGAGAAGTTCCACTTCTCGCTGGTCGCCCAAGCCGGCCAGCGTTTGCCCGGTGCCGGTCGGATCGCAGCCGGCCAGTAGCATTCCTCCGGCGGCGACGAAGTTGCGCTCGAATTTCATCTCCTTCTGAAGCCACTCCCGAATCAAGGGATCGAGATCCATCATACTGGCTCGCACGGTCATCACCTTTGACCACGCTTGCGGGCTCATCAATTCGTGCGACCTCTTCATGATCCCCGAATTCATCGGGGGGCGGGCGGCGCCTTCGAATACGGCCAGCGTGGACGTGACGGCCACGTGATGGGCGACAAGCGTGTCGATGGTTTTGCGCAGCTCGGGACCGTCCGGGTCGATATTTTTGATGATTTCCGCGAGCATGCCGAAGTACCCGGAAAAATCATCCAAGCACACGCCCGGCTTCTTTTTCGAGTAAAGTTCTCCGTCGGGCGCGCCGTAGGGACCGTGCTCCAGATTATCAATGCCCATCTCCGCCGCTTCGTTGTAACCGACCGAGCAGAGATGGCCAGTGACCTTCATTCCGAGCTTGTGCGCCTCTTCGATTCCCGCGCGCAATTCATCGGGCTTCACGTCTATGTAGGCTTTCACCGAAGTAAAGCCGACGGAGTGCCAGTATTCGACGAAGGCGCGGGCCTCCGCTGCATCCTTAAGCGGATGCAATTGCAGGAAAGCTGAGGGCGCGCCTTCGAGGTACGGCGTGGTGAGATAAAGATCCGGCCCGGGCAATCGGCCGCCGTCCACGCGCGCCTTCACTTGCAGATCCGTGTAAGGTTCGATCGAGCCGGTCGTCCGCGCCGTGGTCACGCCGCTCGCCAGATAAAGCTGCGGGAAAGAAAAGGGCTGCTCGATGAAGATCGGCTCCCCGTCATTCGTGGCCGGATAAAAAAGATGCTCGTGCATCCCCACGAGGCCGGGAATCACGGTCTTGCCCCTCGCATCGATCACTTTCGCGCCCGCCGGCACGTTCGTGCTTGCCGCGAAACCCACCGCAGCAATTTTGCCGTGGTCGATGACGATAGTCTGGTCCGCCTGCGCAGCCGCGCCAGTGCCATCAATCAGTTGGACATGCGTCAATGCGATCACTGGTGAGTTCTCGCGAATGAACTTCGGGGCCGGCGCAACCTGTTGAGCATTGGCGCTTGAAGCAGCAAAAAGAAGAATGGCGACGAGAAACGTTCGCATCGACCCCTCCTGTTTTTTTTCGTTTTCTACTTCTCCGTTCACACTTCGACCGAACCTGTATTTTTTGAACATTCAGCGTGCTACCGATCGCACCAGTTCGGATACGTCAGTGCAAGTGGGACTATTTCTTGGCTGCTCGAGCTGCCATTTGAGCGCGGAAGTTTTTTTTCCCTTCTGAATTTCTTCGTCGTTGAAGGCAGATGCGAAGTCTTCGGGCTCCAAGATCTGGTGGATCTCCATGTCGGTGTCGCCTTCGTGGGGGTTGGGGCATCGCTTGACCCACTCGTAGCCTAACAAGACTCCGGCTTCTAAGAGCTCGTCGTTGAATTTGTTCATGTCAGCCATGAGCTGGGGATCGGGGGGTGCGCCTTCGTTTTCGGTGTCTTTCGTGGCTTTGACGATGACCATGAATCGCATTTTTTTTTGTCCTTTCGGGTTGAGTTGGTCTGACGTTCAAGTTCAGAGCTTAATTGCTGCTCTACCGATAGTCGAACGAGAAGGTGCCGAATCGACAGCGGAGGCATACGTCGGGGGCTGAAGCCCGGCTTGTTGCGTGTCCGTAATGACCAGGGCAGTCGCTTCATCAACACCTAGCGCAACCTGGCACGTAAGCCCGGAGTTCCCGTCTCCCACAAAGCAGTAACGGCGAGTTCAGGACACTCTGGAGGTTCTTTCCGCACCGTTCGTCTTGCTGCTCTAAACCTGCGAGCCGGACATCTTCGACTGAGCTCCTAGCGGTTCGCGGAAAGGATCCATGGGAATCGGCGAGTACTCGACCTCGATGATCTCGAGATGCTCCGTCTTCGCTGGCGCGCGCAGGTCCACACGGTCGCCGGGGCTCGCCTTCATCAGCGCATTGGCGAGAGGCGAGCGCCAGCTGATGTAGCCGCGGTCGAGGTCCACCTCGTCGATGCCAACGATCGAGACGACGTGTTCGAGGCCGGCGGCGTCCTTGTAGGTCACGGTTGCGCCGAAGAAGACGCGCGTAGCGGCTGTCCCTGGCCGCGGGGCGGCGGGATCGACGACCACGGCCGCGTCAATGCGTTTCGTGAGAAAGCGAATCCGCGAATCGATCTGGCCTAACCGTCGCTTGCCGTAGAGGTAGTCGGCGTTTTCACTGCGGTCCCCGTTACTAGCAGCCCACGCTACAACCTCCACCACCGCGGGCCGCTCGCGACTCAGTAGGAACAGATGCTCGTCTTTCAGCCGCTGCAACCCGGCGGGCGTGATGTAGTTTTTGAGTGTCGGCCCCGCTTCCTCGCGCACCGGTCCTCGGAGCGGCCGCTTTGTTCGCATTTGCCAATCTGTCATGGGATTTCGTGTACTTGTGGGTGACCCAACCTCGGAAGGTCCGCGCCTCGGTCCCGATAATTCCTCGCACGGTAAACGTGACGTACGCGGGCTAGATGTTGAATGATACATCGGTCTTTCCTGTGGCACTCTTAGAAAATGCGGTGACCCGTCCGATTGTCCGATTGCATACCCGCGCCGCTGGGCTTGGAGATTGCTGGTCGGGCTTCCGATCGTTACTCTGATTACTTGCGGAATTACTCCGTGGTGGCTGACGATTCATCGCGTGGACGACGGCAATTACGGAATGCGCCGTGTGGAAGGCAATGGCGTCACGCTGATGTGGGCCCCGGAGGGACCCGGCTGGCCCTCTCGCGGCGTGACCTGGTATGCCGCGGCAACAATGCTGGAGGCGTGTGGGATCCGCTTCTCCATAGTGCTCACTATCGATCGGTGCCGGACAAGGACTCCCCACTTTAGAGGGTCCACTCACAAGTGATCTACTGGTGGACGAGCACGGAAATCGACCGGGACCATGCCTGCTACATCACCGATAATGGCTTTGTGATACCCCTTGTCAAGAAGATCGCGCCGGGCGATTTGGCATTCCGATGCGTGTGCGAGCCATCTAAGCTCAGTGTGTCTGCGACAGCCGATGAATGAGCTAGCGCGTTTATCGATTCTAATCCGACCGACGAACGATAACTTGCGGGTTGCCCGTAATCCGTCCAGGATTGACTCGATGTGCGCCGCCGCCACACTGCACCGTACACTCCGCGTCTACACCTACGTTCCCAATTTGGAAAAATGGCGCTGAATGAAATAGGCTTCCAGCAAGAGGCGCGTTGATGAACATTGGCAAAATGCTTGGCAATTACCGCGTGGTCTCCAAATTGGGTCAGGGAGGGATGGGCGCGGTGTACCGTGCGCGAGACAGGTTATCGAGCGCGACGTGGCCATCAAGGTGTTGTCGTCCCGGACCGTCGCGGAAAAATCCGCGAAAGATTTCCTGCTGAACGAAGCCCGAGCTGCATGTGCGCTGAATCATCCGAACGTCTGTACGATTTATCAGGTAGGGGAAGCTGAAGGCGAGCAGTACATCGCCATGGAATTCATCGGGGGCAAGCCGCTGAGCGCCTTGATGGGAAAAGATGGTTTGCCGGTGGAATCGGTGCTGCGTTACGGCGTGCAAATCGCGGCAGCGCTGGCGCATTCCCACGGGCGCAACATCATTCACCGCGACTTGAAAAGCTCCAACGTGATGGTTACGCCGGAAGGACTGGTGAAAGTTCTGGATTTCGGCTTGGCGCGGCGCTTGCGCAAAGAGGTTCTGGACGAAACCGTGCTCACAGACGCGCAAGCAACCATGGGCGGAGTGACCGAGGAAAGCACCGGCGGACTCACAGGAACGGTGCCGTACATGCCGCCAGAACTCCTGCGCGGCCAGGAAGTGGATCACCGCGGAGACATCTGGAGCCTGGGCGTGGTGCTTTACGAAGTCGCGTCCGGGAAGTTGCCGTTTCGCGGGCAAACATCGATCGAGACCAGCGCAGCGATCTTGCACCAAATGCCCACGGCGTTGCCGGCGTGGATCCCGAACGGGTTATGGGCCATCGTACAACGCTGTTTAGCGAAAGAGCTGCACCAGCGTTATCAGCGCGCCAGCGAGGTGCAGGCCGCGCTCGAAGCGATTCAGTCCGCTTCCGCTGTCGCTGCGGTTGCGTCAGCTCCTACGGCGGGTCCGCCGACAACGGTGATACGCGGGATTCGCCATGTGGGCGTGAAAGACGGCGACGTGCTGTTGCTCGTTGGCACCATGAAAGGGGCATTTCTGCTGCGTTCCAACGCGCGACGGTCGCATTGGGATGTTATGGGGCCCTGCTTTCACGGCAACGTAGTTTATTCGTTAGCTTACGATGCGCGCCAGGGTCGGCATCGCTTGTGGGCTTCTACGTCGACGTTCTGGGGCACGATTTTGAGAAGCAGCGACGATTTTGGAAAGATCTGGACGAATCCCCAGCAAGGGAACGTGAAATTCCCGGAAGATTGCGGAACGTCGCTGAAAAATATCTGGCAGGTGACGCTCGGACGGGAAGACGAGCCGGACACGATGTATTGCGGAGTCGAGCCGGCGGCGCTGTTTGTGTCCCACGATGCAGGAGAGACGTGGGGGCTTGTGCGCGGGCTGTTCGATCATTCGCACCGGCCGCGCTGGGTGCCGGGGAATGGCGGATTGTGTCTGCATACGATTGTGCTTGATCCCGCGGACAAGCATCGCATGTTCGTCGCGATTTCGTCAGGGGGCGTGTACCGAACCGACGATGGGGGTTCAACGTGGCAGGCGCGGAATCGCGGGATTCGCGTGGTCCATCTACCGGACAAATACCCGGATTTCGGACAGTGCGTGCACAAGATCGTGTTGCACCCAGCGCGGCCGGAGCGGATTTTCCTGCAGAACCATTGGGGATTGTACCGCTCGGAAGATCGCGGCGATTCCTGGCAGAGCATCTCGAATGGCGTGCCGAGCGATTTTGGATTTGCGATGATGATGCATCCGCGGGATCCCGATTGCGTATATATCCTTCCGGTGGAATCGGACGAGTTTCGGTGCACTCCGGATGGTAAGCTGCGCGTGTATCGCACGCGAAACGCAGGAGCCTCTTGGGAGCCGCTGACGCGCGGTTTGCCGCAAAAGGGCGCGTATGAAACCGTATTGCGCGATGGCATGAGCACGGACGGCCTGGATCCCGCGGGAATTTACTTTGGCACGCGCAGCGGGGAACTGTTTGCGTCAACCGACGAAGGCAAAGGCTGGAAGATGATACTTAGCGGTTTGCCGCCGGTGGTCTGTGTGAAGAGTGTTGTTATCGGCGAGCCGCGACGAGCCGGTGCAAGGAAGAGCGTGGAAAGTAAGGGAACGAGTTCTATGCGTGGGAACAAAAAAAGTTTGAGTCGCGCAAAAAAGCGAGGTAAATGCTAGCGTGCCGGTAACGATTTACATCCCCGGACCACTTCGGATGTTTTCGGGCGGACGCGAACAGGTGAAGCTCATGAGTTCACCTGTAACGCTGCAACAGGCCATGGATGAGTTGTGGAAGGAGTGTCCGGGCATGCGAGACCGGCTCGTGAATGAGGAGGGGCAGCTCCGGCAGCATATCAATATATTTATTGGCGATGAAAACGCGCGTGATACCGGGGATTTTGCTACGCCGCTGCGCGAAAATGCAGAGATTTCGATCCTGCCCGCGGTGAGCGGCGGTTAAGGGCCGGGTTCGTAATCGGTAAGGAGCGGGTGCCCCACCCGCGATGGCACAGCCCCCCAACCGTCAGTCTGTCCCGTAAGTCCGGGTAAACGCGCTTGTGGTCAATTGATGGGCCACTCCTGGATTGTCGATTATTACCGGCCAATTCTTTGAATCACACCCGTAAAAGCTGTAGGCGAGAAGGGTTATTCTCACTTCTTCCCGGCTGAGGATCGAAGGAAGGTGAAATGCTTTTTTCGGATAGGGCGTCTCGGCGATGCTCCAGGTTTTCTTGAGAGTTTTGATGTAGAAGAATCGCAGAGCTGCCAATCGTTGCGTAACGGTGCCGGGCGACAACTTGCGCTTCTTGAACAGCTCGGCCTGATATTCACGAATGTGTTCTGGACCCAAACAATCTGGTGAACGCTTGAATCGTTTTGAGAAATCTTCGACTGTGCGGATGTAACAACGTGTGGTAGCCTCAGAATAATTACGACGCTCGAGTTCTTCGAGCATCATTTTGCGAAGTCGGGTCATGGGGACCTCCTTGTGACCCGACAATATCCTGATCACATCGACATCGTTCACCTACACGCACGCGAAGCGTCTGCCGCGCGGGCGGCTTAGTTCAAGTCGGCTAGTGATGAGCTATCCAGAATGCTTGTTTAGGTTCGGTGTATTCAGACTATCCGCGCTGTTCCGAAGTCCGGTTCTGGGAAACTGAAGTTTGCGGTAATACTATTGTCAGCGAGTAATTGAGGCCGCCTTCCTCGTGAGCATTATCGCTAGTCGAGTGCGCGCAACCGCGATTACAGATTGCGGAACGATGCGCGCCGC
>CAVZMQ010000009.1:0-491182 GCA_963776365.1 Candidatus Acidiferrales bacterium
CGGCGCGCATCGTTCCGCAATCTGTAATCGCGGTTGCGCGCACTCGACTAGCGATAATGCTCACGAGGAAGGCGGCCTCAATTACTCGCTGACAATAGTATTACCGCAAACTTCAGTTTCCCAGAACCGGACTTCGGAACAGCGCGGATAGTCTGAATACACCGAACCTAAACAAGCATTCTGGATAGCTCATCACTAGCCGACTTGAACTAAGCCGCCCGCGCGGCAGACGCTTCGCGTGCGTGTAGGTGAACGATGTCGATGTGATCAGGATATTGTCGGGTCACAAGGAGGTCCCCATGACCCGACTTCGCAAAATGATGCTCGAAGAACTCGAGCGTCGTAATTATTCTGAGGCTACCACACGTTGTTACATCCGCACAGTCGAAGATTTCTCAAAACGATTCAAGCGTTCACCAGATTGTTTGGGTCCAGAACACATTCGTGAATATCAGGCCGAGCTGTTCAAGAAGCGCAAGTTGTCGCCCGGCACCGTTACGCAACGATTGGCAGCTCTGCGATTCTTCTACATCAAAACTCTCAAGAAAACCTGGAGCATCGCCGAGACGCCCTATCCGAAAAAAGCATTTCACCTTCCTTCGATCCTCAGCCGGGAAGAAGTGAGAATAACCCTTCTCGCCTACAGCTTTTACGGGTGTGATTCAAAGAATTGGCCGGTAATAATCGACAATCCAGGAGTGGCCCATCAATTGACCACAAGCGCGTTTACCCGGACTTACGGGACAGACTGACGGTTGGGGGGCTGTGCCATCGCGGGTGGGGCACCCGCTCCTTACCGATTACGAACCCGGCCCTTAACCGCCGCTCACCGCGGGCAGGATCGAAATCTCTGCATTTTCGCGCAGCGGCGTAGCAAAATCCCCGGTATCACGCGCGTTTTCATCGCCAATAAATATATTGATATGCTGCCGGAGCTGCCCCTCCTCATTCACGAGCCGGTCTCGCATGCCCGGACACTCCTTCCACAACTCATCCATGGCCTGTTGCAGCGTTACAGGTGAACTCATGAGCTTCACCTGTTCGCGTCCGCCCGAAAACATCCGAAGTGGTCCGGGGATGTAAATCGTTACCGGCACGCTAGCATTTACCTCGCTTTTTTGCGCGACTCAAACTTTTTTTGTTCCCACGCATAGAACTCGTTCCCTTACTTTCCACGCTCTTCCTTGCACCGGCTCGTCGCGGCTCGCCGATAACAACACTCTTCACACAGACCACCGGCGGCAAACCGCTAAGTATCATCTTCCAGCCTTTGCCTTCGTCGGTTGACGCAAACAGTTCCCCGCTGCGCGTGCCAAAGTAAATTCCCGCGGGATCCAGGCCGTCCGTGCTCATGCCATCGCGCAATACGGTTTCATACGCGCCCTTTTGCGGCAAACCGCGCGTCAGCGGCTCCCAAGAGGCTCCTGCGTTTCGCGTGCGATACACGCGCAGCTTACCATCCGGAGTGCACCGAAACTCGTCCGATTCCACCGGAAGGATATATACGCAATCGGGATCCCGCGGATGCATCATCATCGCAAATCCAAAATCGCTCGGCACGCCATTCGAGATGCTCTGCCAGGAATCGCCGCGATCTTCCGAGCGGTACAATCCCCAATGGTTCTGCAGGAAAATCCGCTCCGGCCGCGCTGGGTGCAACACGATCTTGTGCACGCACTGTCCGAAATCCGGGTATTTGTCCGGTAGATGGACCACGCGAATCCCGCGATTCCGCGCCTGCCACGTTGAACCCCCATCGTCGGTTCGGTACACGCCCCCTGACGAAATCGCGACGAACATGCGATGCTTGTCCGCGGGATCAAGCACAATCGTATGCAGACACAATCCGCCATTCCCCGGCACCCAGCGCGGCCGGTGCGAATGATCGAACAGCCCGCGCACAAGCCCCCACGTCTCTCCTGCATCGTGGGACACAAACAGCGCCGCCGGCTCGACTCCGCAATACATCGTGTCCGGCTCGTCTTCCCGTCCGAGCGTCACCTGCCAGATATTTTTCAGCGACGTTCCGCAATCTTCCGGGAATTTCACGTTCCCTTGCTGGGGATTCGTCCAGATCTTTCCAAAATCGTCGCTGCTTCTCAAAATCGTGCCCCAGAACGTCGACGTAGAAGCCCACAAGCGATGCCGACCCTGGCGCGCATCGTAAGCTAACGAATAAACTACGTTGCCGTGAAAGCAGGGCCCCATAACATCCCAATGCGACCGTCGCGCGTTGGAACGCAGCAGAAATGCCCCTTTCATGGTGCCAACGAGCAACAGCACGTCGCCGTCTTTCACGCCCACATGGCGAATCCCGCGTATCACCGTTGTCGGCGGACCCGCCGTAGGAGCTGACGCAACCGCAGCGACAGCGGAAGCGGACTGAATCGCTTCGAGCGCGGCCTGCACCTCGCTGGCGCGCTGATAACGCTGGTGCAGCTCTTTCGCTAAACAGCGTTGTACGATGGCCCATAACCCGTTCGGGATCCACGCCGGCAACGCCGTGGGCATTTGGTGCAAGATCGCTGCGCTGGTCTCGATCGATGTTTGCCCGCGAAACGGCAACTTCCCGGACGCGACTTCGTAAAGCACCACGCCCAGGCTCCAGATGTCTCCGCGGTGATCCACTTCCTGGCCGCGCAGGAGTTCTGGCGGCATGTACGGCACCGTTCCTGTGAGTCCGCCGGTGCTTTCCTCGGTCACTCCGCCCATGGTTGCTTGCGCGTCTGTGAGCACGGTTTCGTCCAGAACCTCTTTGCGCAAGCGCCGCGCCAAGCCGAAATCCAGAACTTTCACCAGTCCTTCCGGCGTAACCATCACGTTGGAGCTTTTCAAGTCGCGGTGAATGATGTTGCGCCCGTGGGAATGCGCCAGCGCTGCCGCGATTTGCACGCCGTAACGCAGCACCGATTCCACCGGCAAACCATCTTTTCCCATCAAGGCGCTCAGCGGCTTGCCCCCGATGAATTCCATGGCGATGTACTGCTCGCCTTCAGCTTCCCCTACCTGATAAATCGTACAGACGTTCGGATGATTCAGCGCACATGCAGCTCGGGCTTCGTTCAGCAGGAAATCTTTCGCGGATTTTTCCGCGACGGTCCGGGACGACAACACCTTGATGGCCACGTCGCGCTGCAGAACCTCGTCTCGCGCACGGTACACCGCGCCCATCCCTCCCTGACCCAATTTGGAGACCACGCGGTAATTGCCAAGCATTTTGCCAATGTTCATCAACGCGCCTCTTGCTGGAAGCCTATTTCATTCAGCGCCATTTTTCCAAATTGGGAACGTAGGTGTAGACGCGGAGTGTACGGTGCAGTGTGGCGGCGGCGCACATCGAGTCAATCCTGGACGGATTACGGGCAACCCGCAAGTTATCGTTCGTCGGTCGGATTAGAATCGATAAACGCGCTAGCTCATTCATCGGCTGTCGCAGACACACTGAGCTTAGATGGCTCGCACACGCATCGGAATGCCAAATCGCCCGGCGCGATCTTCTTGACAAGGGGTATCACAAAGCCATTATCGGTGATGTAGCAGGCATGGTCCCGGTCGATTTCCGTGCTCGTCCACCAGTAGATCACTTGTGAGTGGACCCTCTAAAGTGGGGAGTCCTTGTCCGGCACCGATCGATAGTGAGCACTATGGAGAAGCGGATCCCACACGCCTCCAGCATTGTTGCCGCGGCATACCAGGTCACGCCGCGAGAGGGCCAGCCGGGTCCCTCCGGGGCCCACATCAGCGTGACGCCATTGCCTTCCACACGGCGCATTCCGTAATTGCCGTCGTCCACGCGATGAATCGTCAGCCACCACGGAGTAATTCCGCAAGTAATCAGAGTAACGATCGGAAGCCCGACCAGCAATCTCCAAGCCCAGCGGCGCGGGTATGCAATCGGACAATCGGACGGGTCACCGCATTTTCTAAGAGTGCCACAGGAAAGACCGATGTATCATTCAACATCTAGCCCGCGTACGTCACGTTTACCGTGCGAGGAATTATCGGGACCGAGGCGCGGACCTTCCGAGGTTGGGTCACCCACAAGTACACGAAATCCCATGACAGATTGGCAAATGCGAACAAAGCGGCCGCTCCGAGGACCGGTGCGCGAGGAAGCGGGGCCGACACTCAAAAACTACATCACGCCCGCCGGGTTGCAGCGGCTGAAAGACGAGCATCTGTTCCTACTGAGTCGCGAGCGGCCCGCGGTGGTGGAGGTTGTAGCGTGGGCTGCTAGTAACGGGGACCGCAGTGAAAACGCCGACTACCTCTACGGCAAGCGACGGTTAGGCCAGATCGATTCGCGGATTCGCTTTCTCACGAAACGCATTGACGCGGCCGTGGTCGTCGATCCCGCCGCCCCGCGGCCAGGGACAGCCGCTACGCGCGTCTTCTTCGGCGCAACCGTGACCTACAAGGACGCCGCCGGCCTCGAACACGTCGTCTCGATCGTTGGCATCGACGAGGTGGACCTCGACCGCGGCTACATCAGCTGGCGCTCGCCTCTCGCCAATGCGCTGATGAAGGCGAGCCCCGGCGACCGTGTGGACCTGCGCGCGCCAGCGAAGACGGAGCATCTCGAGATCATCGAGGTCGAGTACTCGCCGATTCCCATGGATCCTTTCCGCGAACCGCTAGGAGCTCAGTCGAAGATGTCCGGCTCGCAGGTTTAGAGCAGCAAGACGAACGGTGCGGAAAGAACCTCCAGAGTGTCCTGAACTCGCCGTTACTGCTTTGTGGGAGACGGGAACTCCGGGCTTACGTGCCAGGTTGCGCTAGGTGTTGATGAAGCGACTGCCCTGGTCATTACGGACACGCAACAAGCCGGGCTTCAGCCCCCGACGTATGCCTCCGCTGTCGATTCGGCACCTTCTCGTTCGACTATCGGTAGAGCAGCAATTAAGCTCTGAACTTGAACGTCAGACCAACTCAACCCGAAAGGACAAAAAAAAATGCGATTCATGGTCATCGTCAAAGCCACGAAAGACACCGAAAACGAAGGCGCACCCCCCGATCCCCAGCTCATGGCTGACATGAACAAATTCAACGACGAGCTCTTAGAAGCCGGAGTCTTGTTAGGCTACGAGTGGGTCAAGCGATGCCCCAACCCCCACGAAGGCGACACCGACATGGAGATCCACCAGATCTTGGAGCCCGAAGACTTCGCATCTGCCTTCAACGACGAAGAAATTCAGAAGGGAAAAAAAACTTCCGCGCTCAAATGGCAGCTCGAGCAGCCAAGAAATAGTCCCACTTGCACTGACGTATCCGAACTGGTGCGATCGGTAGCACGCTGAATGTTCAAAAAATACAGGTTCGGTCGAAGTGTGAACGGAGAAGTAGAAAACGAAAAAAAACAGGAGGGGTCGATGCGAACGTTTCTCGTCGCCATTCTTCTTTTTGCTGCTTCAAGCGCCAATGCTCAACAGGTTGCGCCGGCCCCGAAGTTCATTCGCGAGAACTCACCAGTGATCGCATTGACGCATGTCCAACTGATTGATGGCACTGGCGCGGCTGCGCAGGCGGACCAGACTATCGTCATCGACCACGGCAAAATTGCTGCGGTGGGTTTCGCGGCAAGCACGAACGTGCCGGCGGGCGCGAAAGTGATCGATGCGAGGGGCAAGACCGTGATTCCCGGCCTCGTGGGGATGCACGAGCATCTTTTTTATCCGGCCACGAATGACGGGGAGCCGATCTTCATCGAGCAGCCCTTTTCTTTCCCGCAGCTTTATCTGGCGAGCGGCGTGACCACGGCGCGGACGACCGGCTCGATCGAACCTTACACGGATCTGCAAGTGAAGGCGCGCGTGGACGGCGGCCGATTGCCCGGGCCGGATCTTTATCTCACCACGCCGTACCTCGAAGGCGCGCCCTCAGCTTTCCTGCAATTGCATCCGCTTAAGGATGCAGCGGAGGCCCGCGCCTTCGTCGAATACTGGCACTCCGTCGGCTTTACTTCGGTGAAAGCCTACATAGACGTGAAGCCCGATGAATTGCGCGCGGGAATCGAAGAGGCGCACAAGCTCGGAATGAAGGTCACTGGCCATCTCTGCTCGGTCGGTTACAACGAAGCGGCGGAAATGGGCATTGATAATCTGGAGCACGGTCCCTACGGCGCGCCCGACGGAGAACTTTACTCGAAAAAGAAGCCGGGCGTGTGCTTGGATGATTTTTCCGGGTACTTCGGCATGCTCGCGGAAATCATCAAAAATATCGACCCGGACGGTCCCGAGCTGCGCAAAACCATCGACACGCTTGTCGCCCATCACGTGGCCGTCACGTCCACGCTGGCCGTATTCGAAGGCGCCGCCCGCCCCCCGATGAATTCGGGGATCATGAAGAGGTCGCACGAATTGATGAGCCCGCAAGCGTGGTCAAAGGTGATGACCGTGCGAGCCAGTATGATGGATCTCGATCCCTTGATTCGGGAGTGGCTTCAGAAGGAGATGAAATTCGAGCGCAACTTCGTCGCCGCCGGAGGAATGCTACTGGCCGGCTGCGATCCGACCGGCACCGGGCAAACGCTGGCCGGCTTGGGCGACCAGCGAGAAGTGGAACTTCTCGTCGAGGGGGGATTCACGCCGGTCGAGGCGATTCACATCGCCACGCAAAATGGCGCGACGTTCCTCGGCGGCGCCGACCGAATTGGGAGCGTGGCGGCAGGCAAGCAGGCGGATCTGGTGCTACTCGATGGCGACCTCGCGAAAGACATCACGGTAATCGAAAACCCGGAGATCGTTTTCAAGAGCGGCGTGGGCTACGACTCAAACGCGATTTACGAAAGCCTCCACGGGCAGGTTGGACTGCAGTAACGGACTACGAGGCGTGTCCCTATTTTCAGAGCAGCGCGTTTCCCAGGACTTGACCGCTCAATTTGTAATTTTCAGGATTACTTCCGGTTGGCCGTTTATTAGCGGCCAATCCTGTGAATCACACCCTTAAAAGGTCATAGCCGAGAAGCTGTATTCTCTTCCAGTTGGATTTTTCTTTTCAGGAGGAAGGAGCTCTGCTTCCGGCTCTGATCTTGGCAGGTCGACGCCGGAGGGGCAGAGCCCCGATGAAGTACGATTCTGTTTATCCCACTTTCCGTCTCGCCAGACAAGCTCGAAGCCGATTGGGCGGCAAGCTGCGCCGAAATCATCTTGCGGCGATGCCCGATTTGTGGACGCGATTTGATCATTGGCCACGGACATCGCCGCAAGCAGGCGCACGATGCACACCACGACTGGATCGGGATTCGGCGCGGTCGCTGCCGTGGTTGCGGGAAGACCTTCACCTTCCTCCCGCTGCTTTCTCTCCCTTACACGCACTACAGTCTGCTGACGCGTGGTCAGGCATTGCGGCGGCGCTTTGAGGAGCATTGTTCCTGGGAGGAGACGACGCCTGCGCTCAAAGATCCCAATCGCGTGCCCGATGCTTCCACGCTTCGTCGCTGGGCCCGCGGACTGGACCACTCCCAAGCCGCTTTTTCTTTTCTCCGCCAAACGCTCACCGACATTGCACATTGGTTGGTGCCTGGTCACTCGGCCGATCCGCAAGCTGGGCCTTTGTCTTGGCTGAATTCGGTTCTCCCGATTCTCTGGCCCCTGCGGCTCTGAGAAAATTTCTTCACCCACCATCCTTGTCTGGAAAAGCTGGCCGCCTTCGCCTACCTTCGCCTCCAGAAGCAAAAGCGCCATGGGCGAAGATCTCGAAAAACTCAAACAGCGCTTTTCGCTGCTTGATTATTTGCGGCAGCAGAACTGGGTCGCGCGACCTGCAGGTCATGGTTCCGAGTTCGTCGGCCTCTGTCCCCTGCATCGGGAGACCCGCCCTTCGTTCTATGTCAACGCTCGCAAAAATCTCTTCTACTGTCACGGTTGCGGTCAGGGCGGCGATCTGCTGCGTTTTATCCAGTTGTCTCGCCAGCTGTCTTTCCGCCAAAGTCTCGCTTACCTCCAACAGCACGAGGCTGCTTCAGCCGATCCTGCGGCTGTGCTCGAGCAAACCGCCACCTTCTATCAACAGCAACTCGATGGCTACCCAGAGGCGCTGCACTATCTGAAACAACGCGGACTGCACGATCTCGCCCTGATCAAAGAACTGCGCATCGGTTATGCCCCTGGTGGGAGCTTGCGCCGGCATCTCACCGCTCAAGGCTATTCTTGCGAGCTCCTGCAGCGTCTCGGTCTGCTCGATTCGCAGGGTCACGATGCCTTCTACCGGCGCGTCGTCTTCCCGTGCTGCCAGGGCGGGCGCGTCATCAACCTCTACGGCCGCAGTATCGCTGCCGCCTTCGCCCATCGATTCCTCCCGGGCTCCAAGGGTGGCTTGTATGGTTGGGAGCAGGTTCAACAATGCCCCGAGGTGATTCTCGTCGAGGGGCTGTTCGACCATGCCGTGCTGTGGCAGGCGGGTTTTCGCCACCTCACCTGCTCGTTGGGCACCCATCTCAACGCTTACCAGTTTCAACAGCTGTGCGACCGCCCGCGCACCATTTATCTCACCTTCGATGTCGACGGGAACGGCAGCGGCCAACAAGCCTCACAGCAGCTAGCACATCGTCTCCGGGTGCGAGGCATCACCGCCCGCCGCGTGCTGCTACCCGATGGCCACGATCCGAACTCCTTCTTCGTCCAGGGCGGTGATGCACGACAGTTCCACTCTCTGCTGCAGGCTGCTCAGCCATGAAGTTCTGCGTGATCTACCAGCAGACCTCCCACAACGCAAATGGTCCGGTTCGTGTCGTCGAGCAGAGCACCGGCCAGGGAGTTGGCTGGATCAATCGTTATCTGGACCGCGAATATGTTCGCCGCCTGGCGAACACCACCCTGTGCACTTACGCTTACAACCTGCTGCACTTTGTCCGCTGGTGGGAGAGTGTTCGTCACGCCAGCGACATTCGGGAAGGCGACCTTACCGAATCCACGCTCCTGGAATATGTGCGCTTCCAGTCCAGCCAACAACCGCGGCCTTCCCCTTCCATCATCAATGACCGCGTCGCTGTTGCCGATCGTGCCATCCGCAATGAGTTCCCCGATGCTCCCTGCCAGATCGCCCGCGGTTTTCATCAAGCGTTCTTGCAGCGCAAGCCCATGGGCCTTGGCCGGCCACGGGTGGCTATGAGCCGATTGCGAGTGAAAGTGCCGAAACGCAATATGGTGCCGCTCTCTGTGAATGAAGTGTCGCGCTTCTGGTCCAGTTTCCGCACTGCGCGCGATTTGGCCATCGTGGGACTGATGCTTTTGCAAGGGCTACGGTCTGCCGAAGTGTTGGCTCTGAATCGGGACGACGCGTTGCTTTCCGAAGCCCAGCTTCGCGTTCATGGTAAAGGTAACAAATTTCGCTTCCTGCCGTTGGCGCCGGAAACCGTGCAACTGCTCGAACATTACCTGCGCCTGGAACGACCCGATCCCTGTTCTGCCGCGCTGTTCGTCTCACTCAAAGGACGCCTACGTGGAGTTCGCATGACCCGAGCGGGATTGCGTTCCTTATTCCGCCACCATCGCCAGACCACCAGCATCAAACTTGCCAACCCCCATCGCTTTCGACACACCTTTGCTTCGGACATGATCCGCGCCGGCATGAGCCTGCCCGCGCTCATGCAGCTGATGGGTCACGCCAACATCCAAACTACGCTGCTCTATGTGTCGGTCACCCCACAAGACGTCTACCTGGAGTATGCACGCGCCGTGGCGCAGCACATTCGTCCCCTTCCGAAGGCCTCCTCATGAACCGCGCGCGACGCCCTCTGCTTCAACATCCTCTGGTTCCGCTCTTCGACCGCGCGGTCGATTCCTTCTGCGTGGCACTCAGCCCCGAAACGACTCGTCACTATCGTGGGACTGTTCGCAACTTCCTGAGCTATCTCGGCACTGCTCATCCCGCGGTGAAGTGCCTGAACCAATTGCGCCGTGAACCTCACATCCTCGGCTGGATGTCCCGCTTGCGTTCGCAAACACCGCAACTCACGACCGCATCCTGTATCAATCTGCTTATCGCTCTGCGTTGCATCTTCAACGAGCTCGCTTGGACTGAACAGCTTCCTGAACTCGCTCATTTGATCCGCCGCGAGGACATTCCGCGCCTCCCGCAGAGACTCCCACGCCCGCTCGCGCCAGAACAGGATGAACTCCTGCAGCGGGAATTCCGCCTGCGCAATGACCTGGGCGGCAACATCTTCCTGCTGATTCGCCACACCGGCATGCGCATCGGTGAGTGTGCCGATCTGTCCTTCAGCTGCTTGCGCTCTACCGGCCCGAATCAATGGGCCGTTCACGTACCACTCGGAAAACTAAAAACAGAACGTATGGTCCCCGTGGATTCCTTTGTGTGTGAACTCGTCCGACGCCTCCAATTCTTTCGTTCTCTTGATCCGTTGCCCGCCGATGGACGGCTTCTGGCACGTCCGCGCACTAAAGAAGCACTCGTTCGTCAACTCCGCGATTACCTGCATCAGGTCTGTCATGCGCTCGGCCTTCCCAATCGCATCGTCCCGCACCAGTTTCGCCACAGTTATGCCTCGGAAATGCTTCGAGCCGGTGTCGGCTTTCCTGTCCTGATGAAACTACTCGGCCACACTTCTCCCGAGATGACTATGCGCTATCTCGATGTCGCGCTGACGGATCTTCAACGGGAATTCCAGCTAGCTCGTTCCAAACCTCGGCATCTTGCTCCGCAGCCGAGGACACCGTTCACTTCCCGAACTGGCCTCGATGGGCTGATCGATTCTTTGCTCGCCGCTCAACATGTGCTCGAGATGTTTCGCCGGACGCTGCCAAACGGAACTTCCCGCCGTTGCCTCGACCGCCTCTCCAACCGACTTACCAAAATCCTCAGCGAAGCGCGCAAGCTACGGATACCCTGAAAATGGGCAGAGATTGGCCGCTAATGCCGCATAAACATTGGGGTAAGTCGGGGTGGGAGATGGGATTTCTGCGACCACTCAAGCACACTGCTCCACTCAATTGCGTGAGTGCCTCTTCTGAGGATCAGGTTCTGGCAGGGGCAACCACTATGAAGAAAGCAGCAGATACGGTGGATTCGAAGTCCAGATTTTAAGGTAGCTTGCGCTTTTCGGTCGCTAGATCTAGTGTGCTTGTTACACATCAGGTCTTCCCGGTAGTTCGGAGATAAGGAGAAAAGTATGTTTCAAAAGCAACTCGCTCTGCTGTTCGCATTGGTAATCACCTTCCCGCTGGCGATGGCAGTGGTCGCGCAAGAGGCTCCTGCCAAGGCGAAAGAGGCGCGCTGGGACGGTAATGTTATTCGAAGCAGTAAGAATGATTCTACCCTGACGGTTCGTAAGGTAGATTCGACGGATGAGCGCATCGTTGTGTACGACAGCTCGACGAAATGGGTCAGCCAGCTTCACGGCGACACCAAGGTCAATGACATTGACGCCAGCCAGGTGAAAGACGGAGACCGTGTCATTTGCACGGGCACTTGGGACAAGGACAAGCCTACTGTGCTCCACGCAACGCTAATCTCTTTGCGGCTCTCCCACTCCACTCACTAATCGAGTTTGGTCTTGTAGTGTTTGAGTCTGAAGGGGAACGTAGAGCCTTTGCGTAGAGCTCTTTCTGGAGACCTGCCAGAGAGCCAAGACAAGACGTTCCCGTCATGCCTTCTTTGGAGATGCTTTAGCAGCGATCTACGGTCGGGTGGCAGACGGCCTTGCACAATATAGATCGTCGTTGGCCATTACCTTCTGAGCAAGTTCGACATCGCGGCGGACGATCGCGTTCAGGGAATTGCGCACCTGCTCCTCAACAACCTCGGTCATGCGTGGAGAAAAATGTTTCGGGAGATTGGCGGAGAGGAGCCGACCGCGCCGATGTCGCGGGCCGTCGCTCATGACTCATTGATTCACGAACGGCGTTTGGCTTCAATTCGTCACGCGAATCCAGTATCCCCTAACTCAAAAAATACCTAACGGCAGCGCACATTTTAAAGTCGTCTTGCGTGAGTGAGTGCTTCGTTTCCGACATTCTGGATTCAGTTCAGACGTCAAACGGACCTATTCCTCGCCCGTGAGTAACCATTCCACCGACTTGCCAAATTCTCGACTGATCGAGCACCTACTGGGTCGAGTACACCCACCAGGCACCGACGCGCGCATCGGCCAAACCATCTCGCACTAGCGCGTCCTCGAAAGGCTTGGGGGCGGAGGAATGGGTGTAGTCTAGAAGGCAGCCCTCCCAGGGTCAGCGGCTGTGACGGCTATCATGAAGTGATTGCAGGACGCACGGCTATTATTCAGGCAAGAGGGTAATTGGGAAGGAGATCTTCCCATGCCGAACAAGGCCGAATCCTTAGATTCCCTCATCGGGCTGGAGTTCTCCCATTACCGCATCATCAAGAAATTAGGCAGGCGGAGGGATGGCACCGGGCATGTAGCGTGTGGGATCGATTGCGCCCGCATCGGTTTTAAGCCACCACTTTCACATCCATTTTTTCCGAGAATGAAACAATTAACATCGCCCATATTGACCTCATGTCCGGCATCCTTGCATGGCCAGTTCGCGGTGGTGGGATTCGCCGATGCCCGTATCGTCCCGTGCCGTGATGTCGCTGACCACAGAAAGGCCGCTTATGACCATTTCCAATTCCCTCCCCTGATAGGCCGCGCACGGCGAGATAGGCGGGCCATACTGTTTCGATGAAGGATTGCACCTTTTATGCCGCCACTTTGATTGATCGCTTGCGCTTGCGAAAATCGGAGGGTCCCGAGAGCTTTTGTGCAACAGTTGTGCAATAAATTTGGTCCTGAGCGAACTAGGCAAAATCGGGAAGGACTTTGTTTTCAGTTGGAAAGGTTTGGGGTGGGAGATGGGATTTGAACCCACGACATTCGGTGCCACAGACCGACGCTCTACCAGCTGAGCTACTCCCACCGCACGAGCAATTAGTTTAGCATGCGCGCGGGAACGGGAAAAGACAGCAGCGGGAGAGCCGGCGGCGCTCCTGCGAAAAGGGCCGAAAAGCCAACTCCGATATTTATCGGCGGGTGGCCCACGCCAAGCCGTCGGGGTTCTTGCCGGCGTCGATGTGCCCGACCACGGCCAGGGAACGTAGATCGATGACCGCAACGTAGTCATCCGGCGTGCAGGCAACGAAGCCACGCGAGCCGTCGGACTGCACCAGAATGCCCGCCGCGCCATGTCCCACGGGAATACGTTTGACGGTCTTGCGGCTGGCGGCGTCGATAACCGTCACGTCCGGGCCGCTCAAAGACGAAATCAGCACCAGCTTTCCGTCTGGCGTGAACTTCAGGCGGTTGGCGCCGTGAACGTCCGCCGCCAGCGTTTGCGTCACCTCCTTACTGGCTACATCGATGATGGAAACGGTGCCGTCGCCCGCATTGGCGACCCAGATTTCCTTGCTGTCCGGGGAAACATCAAAACCCTCCGAGCCCTTGCCCACGGGCACAACGGTCTCATTCCACTCGCTGTCCGGACCATGGCCGCCGACCGTCCTTTCGATGATGCTGACCGTTCCGGAGCTTACGTTGGTGGTCACAATGCGTTTCAAGTCCGGCCAAACGTAGATCATGTGCGTGCGGTTCTGGCCGGTGCCCAGGATCCAATCAATTTTTTTGGTCGCGGGATCATAGCTCCCGATCACCTTGGCTGCTTCTGCGGTGAACCACGTCTTGCCGCCCACAAACATCAATCCATGCGGCCCGCGCAAAACGCCAAGGTCGATCGCAGGAAGCGCCTTCTGAGACACCAAATCGACGACTGCAAGGGTGTTGTACGCTCCGCCTCCATAATTGGACACATACGCGGTCTTGCCGTCTGTGGACGCGATGACTTCGTGAGGATCGTTGCCCACCGGGATCCGCGCAATCGCTTTCAAGCTCGATGGATCAACGATCGCGAGCGTTTGCTCGGCCTTGGAGAGCACTAACATGGAATCTGTAGGTGTGTCTTGCGCGAGAGCCACGTGGGCACCTATGATGCCCACGAACAGAACAAACGGGGTCAGTCTGCGTTTCATGACCGCCGATGATACGTCAAGCGACCCCTTCAAACAACGCTTGGTTTGGTCATTTGAGGCGAGCCACAGGGGCCCGCAAGCGAGCATTCTATTGAAACGCCCTGGGGAGCGTGGCCGTCTACTACAGCGTCGACGGTAATTCCTGTTCAATTGGGCCACGTCCGCAGTTTGTGCCGTAGAGTTTTTGGCATGGAAGTGAGTGTATTCGTCCGAATGGAGGGCCACGAAAAATGGGCTACAGGAAAGCACTGGAACTGTTCGTCGCGCTGGTATTTTCGCTGTGTTGGGGTGCGGCGACTGGCGCGCAAGGAACATTGCGCGTGGGCGCGGCGCGCGTCGATATTACTCCGCCTTCGGATCCAGCCCACCCGCCATCGGGCAAGTATGCGCACGAAAAGCTCTACGTCCGTGCCATTGTGCTGGATAACGGGTCGGCCCGAGCTGCCTTAATCGCCGCCGACCAGGGCGGGCTTTCGGAAACAATTTGGCAGGCGGCCTCCAAGCAGATCGCCGCTGAGCTGAATTGCCCAGTGGAAAACATTGTGATGTCTGCTACGCACACGCACAGCGGCTGGGGTCCCGGCGGCTTTCCAGGCATGCGCGGTTTGAGACCTGATCCCAATGCGCCACCACCGCCCATCGTTGGTCAAATTGTGGATGCGGTGAAGCAAGCCAAGGGCGACCTGCAACCGGCGCGCGTGGGTTTCGGAACCGGGCGGTCTTACCTGAACGTGAACCGTGACGCCATCGATGGCGACACCCACTTGTGGACCCAGGCGCCCAACCTCGATGGCCCATCGGACAAAACTGTGGCGGTCATCGAATTCCTAGGAGCTTCTGGCCAACCGATCGCCGTATACATGGACTACGCCATGCATCCGGTTAACGGCTTCCTCGCCGGACTTACCAGCGCTGATTTCGCGGGAGCCACCTCCCGTTATGTCGAACAGGCCTTCGACGACAAGACAGTTGCGGTTTTTGTGCAAGGCGCGAGTGGCGACCAGAACCCTCTTTATCTCCGCGCTGGAACCAATGCGATGGCCTCGCAGGGCGGCGTACCGATTACTGGATATGTTATGACTCGCGAACCGATCGAGGCGCCCATTCGCGATGGAAAAGTAAAACCCGGTCCGGTCGATCCTAAAGTAGAAGATATGCTGGAACGTGTGATGGACAGCGAAGGTGTATTGCTGGGTGAGGAAGTCATCCGCGTTATGACCAATATCAAACAACTGCATGCCACCCCAACCATTCTTGGTGCTCAAAAAAACGTGACCTGCCCGGGCCGCAAGCGTACCGACAGCGGACGCGAAGGAATGCAAGGGACCTACGAAGATGGAGATCCCGTCAACATTCGTCTCGGCGTTCTGCGCATTTCGAATATCGGGGTAGCTTCTGTGGACGGCGAGGTCTACACCCCCATCGCGATGCGCCTGAAACGCGAGTCTCCCATGGCGAATACCTTCATGGTGACGCTGGCGAATGGCATGGCCAACTCCGGCTACATCCCCAACGACACTGCGTTCGGCGCGCAAACCTTCCAGGTGCTTGGATCACGTCTGAAGCCAGGCTGTGCGGAAACGGCCATCGTGAATGGTTTGCTGGATTTGATTGCCGCCAACCAAAGAAAGTGAAAACGATCCCGTGCAGATATACCGAGCTCGTGGCTTCGCGACTGAGCGGAGGTAGGGACCGGGGCGCGCCTTCATTTCCTCATTGCAATCTGAACCATCGTGACTATAGTTTGCGAAACGCATTCGAAGGGTGCTCCGCTTTCCACTTCAAATCCTGGGAAATATGCAGAAAGCGGATAAAGCCGCAGTCCATAGCCGCGTTGAAGTCGACAAGGAGAACATAAGATGAACGTTTTTTGGACGCGATTGATTCTCGGAGTGTGCGCATTGGCCCTGCTCTTTTCGTCGGTGACCGCCACAGCGGAGCAGGCTACGACTTCTCGAATCGTGAGCGCCGCAAATGCGTTCCTTTCGACGCTCGATCAGAAGCAGCGGCAAAATGTTCTGTTTCCTTTCGACGACGCAAAGCAGCGCGCAAACTGGTCCAATTTGCCGGTATCGTTCGTTCCGCGGGCTGGCCTCAGTCTCGGGGCTCTCCGTGCCGCGCAGCGTTCTGCCGCTCTGGCGCTGATCTCCTCCGCGCTCAGTACGAGAGGTCTTGAGAAGGTTCAGCAAATCATGGAAGGCGACGAAGCTCTCAAGGTCAAAGAAGGAAATCCGATCTTCGGCAAAGATCTTTATTACATTTCAATTCTGGGAAATCCTTCCGAAAAAGATCCCTGGATGGTGCAGTTTGGAGGCCACCACTTGGCGCTCAACATCACCATCGCTGGCGAACGCGGCGTGCTCACCCCGACGCTGACCGGCGCTCAACCCGCTCTGTACACGAGCAACGGAAAGACGGTACGGCCGCTCGGCGGGGAAAGCGACAAGGCTCTCGCCTTGCTCAACGCTCTCGACGACAATCAGCGCAAACAAGCGGTTCTCAGCTTCCGTTTGGCCGATCTGGTCCTTGGTCCCGGCCAGGACGGCAAGACCATTCAGCCCGAAGGGCTGAAGGCTTCCGCCATGAACGACCAGCAACGCGCCATGCTGCTCGACCTCATTTCCGAATGGGCGGACATTATTCACGAAAGCGCGGCCGCCGCTCGTATGGCCGAGCTGAAAGCCGATATCAACGGGACCTGGTTCGCCTGGAGCGGTCCAACCAGCGCTACTCCGGGGAGCAATATCACCGCCTATTATCGGATCCAGGGGCCTCACCTGGTCATCGAGTTCGCGCCCCAGCGTTTGGGTGGCGATCCTTCCCAGCATGTCCATACCATGTACCGCGATCCGACCAACGACTACGGACGGAGTTTCACAGCGAAATGAACGCGAAGCTCACGAAGCTCGTTTTCGCGGTTGTGCTTCTTCTGTGCCTCGCTGCCGGTGCCTTTGCGCATAGGCTCGATGAGTACCTGCAAGGCACCATCATCTCTGTCGAGAAAGACCGCCTTGAAGTCTTGATGCGCTTGATCCCGGGAGTCGCGGTTTCTTCTACCGTTCTTTCGAGCATCGATAGCAATGGAGATGGCGTAATCTCCGAGGCCGAGCAGCGGACTTACGCGGAGCGGGTACTTGGCGATCTGTCGATAATGGTCGACGGAAAAAGTGCGGTTCCCAATATCGTTTCTCGGAGATTCCCGGCAATCGAGGAGATTAAGCAAGGGCTAGGAGAAATTCAGATTGAGTTTACGGTGGATCTGCCCGCTGGCGGTCCGCAACGTAGAATCGTTATTGAAAACCACCACCAGAACCAGATATCCGCCTACCTGGTGAACTGTCTGCTTCCACAGGACCCGGATATTCGCATTGTTAGTCAGAACCGAAACGAAAGCCAATCGTTCTATCAACTGGATTACGCGCAGGCAGGGAGCAGTGCAAACCTTGGGTCCTTGAAACGGCTGTCGTCCACCATTCGGGAATGGATGGGCACGGTGGGCTTCGCAAGTATCTTCCGTCTCGGCATGCGCCATATCGCCGAAGGCACAGATCACCTGCTGTTTTTGCTGGCGCTGCTTCTGCCTGCGCCGCTGCTAGTGATTGGTTCGCGTTGGGGCGGATTCGCAGGGGTGCGTGGGAGCTTGCTGCGAATTCTCAAAGTAGTGACGGCATTTACCGTCGGTCACTCGATCACCCTGGGATTAGCGGCGTTGGGTTTGGTCCGCGTTCCCAGTCGTCCCATCGAAGTGCTCATCGCGGTTTCCATCCTCGTGTCCGCCGTTCACGCACTCCGCCCGCTTTTTCCTGGACGCGAAGCCGCAATCGCCGCGTTCTTCGGCCTGATTCACGGTTTGGCGCTCGCGACCACCCTGAGCGAATTGGGGCTCTGCCGCTGGCAACGTGTCGCCAGCATTCTGGGCTTCAACTTGGGCATCGAAACCATGCAGTTGCTCGTGGTTGCCGCGGTGATGCCTTCGCTTGTTCTCATGAGTCGCACCGGCGGGTACCCATTTTTAAGAACCGCCGGCGCGCTCTTTGCCGGTTTTGCCTCCCTCGGCTGGATCGCGGAACGCCTCCTAGGGCTACAGAACTCGGTGGACGCAGTGGTAACTGCGGTCGCTTCTCAGAGCGTTTGGATCGCCGGAGGCTTGTTCCTGATCAGTGTGATTTGCTGTCTACGAGGGGTCCGAACCCGAATATGGCGAGCTGATCTTCCCTTGTCTGGCGGCGACGCTGACGTTGCTTCTTGCGGGTCCCGGCTCCATATCCTTGGAACGTCTTCTGAAAACCATAGCCATTTGTGATCGGTGATGAGTTTTGAGACGCGACTGCGAAACCACCAAGGGAGTGTTACGCATGAGGCGAATCTTCATTTTCACCGCCGTGTTTGTATTCGCTCAGCTCACGTCCGCTCAGCCCACTGTGACTCGAACTTCCTGGGGGAAGCTGGCCGATGGCACTCCCGTCGATCTGTTCACCATCACTGCCTCAAAGATCGAGGTGCAGCTTGCGACTTATGGCGCGCGCATCGTTAGTATCCGTGTGCCCGATCGCCGTGGGAGCATGTCCAATATCCTCGTGGCACCCGATTCTCTCGCCGGTTTTCTAGAGAATCGAACTTCGGTGATGGGAGCAACCATCGGCCGTTATGCCAATCGCATTGCGGGCGGTGCATTCACTTTGAACGGTGCTCAATACATCATCCCGAAGAACAATGGTCCCAACGCTCTTCACGGCGGAACCATTGGGTTCGATCGCAAGGTGTGGGACGCCAAAGTCATTCCGAATGGCGTGGAGATGTCCCTGATTTCAGCCGACGGCGACATGGGCTTTCCCGGAACCCTCACCGTACACGTAAGCTTTACAGTGAGCGAGCGCCACGGGGACCCTGCTGTGGTGCTTTCCTATTCCGCAGAGACCGACAAACCCACCGTGCTTAACCTCACGAATCATGCGTTCTTCAATTTGTCGGACGACCTCTCCACCTCGGTTTTTGGCGACGCCGCTCTCATCAACGCGGATAAGTACACTCCCGTGGATCAGACCGGAATCCCGACCGGCGCGCTGGAACCTGTTGAAGGCACACCCTACGATTTCCGGGCGTCGCACCCGGTCGGTGATAAGGCGCCAGAACGCGGCTACGACAGCAATTTCGTGCTTCGATCGACCTCCATCGAGGACCTGGCCGCAGAGGTAGATGACCCTGTGAGCGGCAGAACGGTCGAGGTGTTTACCACTGAGCCCGGTCTGCAATTCTTTGTGCCTCGCTTTTCCCCTCCCCCGCCAGCGGCTGGAGCTACACGTCGCGCTCCCCTAGCCGCGTTTTGCCTGGAAACGCAGCACTTCCCGGACTCGCCGAACCATTCCACCTTTCCATCGACGGTCCTCTCTCCGGCCAAGCCGTTTCGATCGACGACTATGTACGTTTTTGGCGTGAATCCCGCCTCGCAAAAGTAGGCCCACGCACGCCACACCTTGTGAAAGCTGCATGCCCAGTGAATTCGAGGGCCTAAATTGTGCGGCCCAACAGCGGAGTCGGACCTGCAATAGGTTCGGGCGGAGCGATGCCTGAGTGTCTCCATGGGAAACAGGGAAACATGAAGACCCCACCACAGAAGCCGGCAAGTTGCCGGCGCTACCCGTAGGCCAGATTTGCCCGATTAGGACATAGCAAGGTGGAAACGCCTGGCGGGGCGGCACCGCAGCGGGCGCGGACGGTTGCTAGACTTGTGTGGGGTGCGTGTCCCCGCACATGAACCCGCAAACATCGGATCGCCTCCATTTCGAAATGCAGATCGCGTATGCGCGACCAGCGGTAGCGCTATTGGCCATCGCTTGTCTGCTGGAATTGCGCCCCATGCGGGACGCGGAGCGGGCACTGGTGCTGCTGACCGCGTATCTGGTGCTGGCGGTGGTGGTGCTGGGACTGGAGCGGGTGCTGCGGGCATACAACTGGCACTTGCCGCTGGCGTGCGATGTCCTAGTGGTGGGGCTGTACCTGTACTTTTCTACGGAAATGATGCCGGCATGGTTCCTGGTGTTTTTCGTGGCATTTGCCACGGGGTATCGCTGGAATCTGAAGCTGGCGATGTTCCTGTCCTTTGGCCTGCTCTTGCTGGCGGTCGCCGTGCGGCTGAACCGGCTGGGGCCGGAGGGACCGGCGCCGGCAGCGTTTTTCTACTTACCGGTTTTCGCGGCGACGTTGCTGGGTGCGGGAGGTATGGCGTTCCTGGGAGACCGGAACCGGCGATTCACGGAGCAGCAGGAATTTTTGAACCGGGTTTCCGGGTCGATGCATGTGGAACTGGGGCTGGCGGAATCGCTGCGCGTGCTGCTGGAGGATCTGTGCCGGGAATTCCAGACCGAAGGGGCGCTGCTGGCGTACCGCGACACGGATCTGGAGCGAATTTTCCTGTGGCAATTGAAATCAGGCGAAAGCGAACGAATGTCTCCTGAGAATCTGCCGCTCACGCGCTCGGACGGTTTTTTGCTGGACGATATGGATGCCTCGCTGTGCTGGAACTCGCTGGAAGGACGCGGGTGGGGCTTCGGGTGGGACCGCCGCAACATGCAGGTTTTAAAGATATTGCCGCGGATTCCGGGACCGACGCTGCTGGAGTTTCGGATACAGAATTTTCTGACCGTGGCGTTCGATCAGGGGAAACACCCGGTGGGAAGGCTGTTTCTGGTCAATCGGCGAAGCGGGCGGCCTTTCAGCCGCGACGAATTGGCATGGTTCGAAAAGATCGCGTGTCAGGTGAGCGGACCGCTGGAGAATATCTTCCTGTTGAGGCATCTGCGAGTGCGGGCCATTGAAGCGGAACGGTCGCGCATTTCGCGGGATCTGCACGATGGGATTTTGCAGACGCTGTTGAGTATCGAGATTCAGTTGGACGTATTGAGAAGGAAGGTGGCAACGCAGCCGGAGCAGTTAGAGGCGGGGTTAACTTCTTTGCAACAAACGGTGCGGAATGAGGGGGCGGAATTGCGCCATTTGGTCACGGACTTGCGTCCGCTGCGCGTGCAATCCGCGGATTTGGTGGATCTGATGCGGGGATTCGCGGAGCGCTTCCGGAACGAATCACCGTTGGCGCTGGACTTGCTGGTGGACTCTGTGGATTTGCAGGCGCCGGACCGGGTGTGTAGGGAAATTTTTCAGATTTACCGAGAAGCACTCAACAACATAAAAAAGCATGCGAAGGCTTCCCATGTCGTGGTAAAACTGACGCAGGATGACAGCCGTCTTTCTCTCGTTGTGGACGATAACGGTGAAGGGTTCAGTTTTGCCGGACGTTTTACGGGGGATGAGTTAGACCGCCTGCGGTTGGGTCCGATTTCCATCAAGGAACGAACGCGTACGGTGGGTGGAGTCTTGACTGTGGAGTCAAATCCGGGGCATGGTGCGCGTCTAACGATTGAGGTCCCGCTCGGCTAATTATGGCGAAGACAAAACAGCAAATACGGGTATTGATGGCGGATGACCACGCGATCTTTCGCGACGGTCTGCGCAAATTGTTGGATGGCGACGACGAAATTGTGATTGTAGGCGAAGCGCAGAACGGCGCGGAATGCATCAAGATGCTGGCGAAACTGAAGCCGGATATTCTGCTGCTGGATTTGCGCATGCCGGAGAAAGATGGGCTGGCGGTGCTGGAAGAAGTGAACTTCGACCAGATGCCCACGCGGGTGATTGTTTTGACGGCGGCGGAAGACGACCGCGACGTGGTGCGGGCGATGCGCCTGGGCGCGCGCGGCGTGGTGTTGAAGCAGTCTGCCACGGATTTGCTAGTGAAGAGCATCCATCGCGTACACGCGGGAGAAATCTGGCTGGACAATCGCATGACCGCAGAAGTGATGAAGGCGTTCGCGAAATCGTCGGAGTCCGGGCCGCGGCGCGAGAAGCCATTGCTGTCTGACCGTGAAAAGGAAATCGTGCAACTGGTGGCGCAGGGATTCCGGAACAAAGAAATTGGCGAGAAGTTGTTCATCTCCGAGCAGACGGTGAAGAATCACCTCCACAATATTTTTGATAAGTTGGGCGTGTCGGACCGGTTAGAGTTGGCGCTGTATGCGATCCACCACCGGTTGATCGATCAGACGTAAGGACGAAGCTACCAGCCTTTAGTGGCCAGTCGATCGCCTTAATCCAATCGTTGATGCGTTTCAATCAATCCAGCCACATTGAGTGAGCTGATACTTCGCGTTCGGAAGCCGTGCGCTTGCGACGGCGCTGCCTGTGGGTCCGGCGATTGCGTACGCCGCAACGGGTAATTCTTTTGCATTATTGCGCTGGGGACTGGGGGCCCGTATGCTCGCGGGAATATTTGACGGTGTGGTGAGGTAGGGGAGTCCGCAAAGTTCAAGACAATTGAGTGGGCCAGTGCGGCCCGTTCCTTCGCATCCGGGATACTGCCGGATGACGCTACCTGAGGCGATGGCAGGGAGGATCCATTGAAGACGCTATTGGTGTGTTTGTTGGCTTTACTGGCCTGCGACCTGGCGGCGGGGCAATCCGAGCAAACTCCCATCCAATTAGGTTCGGTGGCATTTTCCGGGAGCATCCGGGAGCGCTATGAGGTGTGGGACTGGTTTGAGCCCACCACTGGACAGAATTTCTACAGCTATTCCGGGACGCTCATGCGCTTTTCGTTTTCGCAAAAGCGTGAAGCTTACGACTGGAACGTGGAATTTGCGGTTCCCGTTCTGCTGGGGCTACCGGATAAGGCAGTGCAGCCGGCCCCACAAGGCCAGCTTGGATTGGGTGCATCGTATTACGCGGCGAACGACAAGAACCAATACACGGCGTTTATTTTCCCCAAGCAGGCATTTATCCGGCTAAAGGACGGGCATTCCAGTTTGCAAGCGGGACGATTTGAATTTACGGATGGCAGCGAAGTGAAGCCGAAAGACGCGACACTGGCTACGCTGAAAGCGGATCGCATTGGACAGCGGCTGATCGGTACGTTTGGATTCACGGATATCATGCGCAGCACGGATGGACTGCATTATGCATACGCCGCCGGTCCGTGGAATTTTACGGCGGTGAGCGCGATTCCCACGCGAGGTGTTTTTCAGGTAGATGGATGGGGCTGGGTGAAAACGCCGGTCACATATGTGTCGGTTACACGCGAAATGGACCGCGGGAAGAGTCAGGCGGAATGGCGCGTCTTTGGGATTTATTACAACGATAGCCGGGGCATAGTGAAAACGGATAATCGGCCAGCCAGCGTGCGCGCCGGGGACCTGAGCGCAATCAATATCGGTACGTATGGCGGGCATTTCATTGCCGCGCTGCCGACGAGCGGCGGCACATTTGACGTGTTGGGGTGGGGCGCGCTGCAGAGCGGTAGCTGGGGGACCCAAAGCCAACGTTCGGGGGCGGGGGCGGTCGAGGGCGGATTCCAACCAAAGTTCTGGGAGCCCGTGAAGCCATGGTTCCGCGCGGGGTACTTCTATTCTTCTGGGGACGGCAACCCCAATGACAACGTGCATGGAACTTTTTTTGCGATTCTGCCGACCCCGAGAGTATATGCGCGGTTTCCCTTCTTCAATGAGATGAATAACCGGGATGTGTTTGGGGAGGTGGTGTTGCGCCCGGGGAAGAATCTGACGATTCGCAGCGACGTGCATGGACTGTGGCTCTCAAACAGTCATGACCTGTGGTACTCGGGAGGAGGGGCGTTTCAGCCGTGGACCTTTGGGTTTCAGGGCCGGCCTTCGAATGGGCGCACCGGATTGGCGACGCTATATGACATTAGCGGGGATTATAACTGGAAGCATGGAGTGTCCATTGGGTTGTACTTCGGGTATGCGGTGGGTGGTCCAGTGATTAAGGCGATTTACCCGCAGAATGGGAACGGGGCGCTGGGTTATACGGAGTTGAATTACAGGTTCTAGCGCAATGATCGGGTAGGCCGACCGCCGCGGAAGGCGGTCCCTACGATGGCGGTGGACTGGTTGCACTCCCAGCACGCCAGGCTAGTCGAAGGTTAGTCGAAGTCCTCGTGAAAGCGGCGCCAAGCTGCCGCACTCCCAGTAGGGGCGGTTATAGTACGAAAGTACTTTTTCCACCTGGGGAATTTTTGTATCGGCGGTCCTATTGTCCTCTAGGACAGAGGCGCATAGACTCATGCTTTCCAGAGGGAGGTCCGCCTTGACAGGCTCAGAGCGCCGCACGACCCAACGGTTCTCCATGCGGCTACCGCTAACGGTGCGGTGGACAACGGGGGCAGCGGTTGGAGAAACAAGCACGGAATCCCGCGACGTAAGCTCCCGCGGGGTGTATTTCTTCCTATCGAAAGACGTCAAAGAAGGATCTCCGGTAGAGATTCTGCTGACATTGCCGAATGAAATCACGTTGGCCGGCCCGGTGAAGGTACGTTGCCTGGGGCGGGTGCAGCGGACGGAACCGCGTGAAGAGGGTTCTGTGGGAGTGGTAGCGGCAATCGAACGGTACGAGTTTTTGCGCGGTAGCGAAGACCACTAAACGGGACGGGAACGTCTCGAAGACGGCTATAGCGTTACAGGTTTCCTTGCTCGCTCACTGCGGAGGCGGGCGGGAATAGCCGGGGTGCCTCGGCCCCTCAGCGGAGCGCCCCGGCTGATTTATTTGTGGTGAGTCGGGTTGACCGATAGCAGAAAATCAGCGAACCACTTCTTGGTGATGCTCCCCTGACAAAGGTTGTGCCCTGTTGGGTGGTGTCCCCGGCAGCAATTGGCCTATCGCTGGCGCTCGCTGTGCACATACATTGCGCATCGGAAAGACGAGTTGCTGCGGTGGAAGCGCCTGTACTTTGGGGCAGGCGATTTTCGCGGGGGGATGGGCGAAGATGCAGTGACCCCGGAAATGGGCGAACATTTAAGGCTTCTCGCGTGGGGGAAGCGACAGGAAAGACCACTATGCCGGAGCAACCGGCCAAGAACATTTTGGGATTTAGCTGGGGGAGTGCGGCGAAGCCTGCGGAAAGGCTTGCCACGCCCGAAGAACTCGCGGAATATGGCGCCCTCGGCCCCGACCCCGATACCGAAGCAAAGATCCTGGCGCTGTTCGAAGAACAGCTGTTGCAGGACTTGATTCGAGAAGCCCCAGTCTCAACGGTTATCCCCGGAACCCCAACCGCCGCGGTCGAAACCACAACGGAGAACCCAGTGAAGTTGAAGGAGCCGGCGGAGGCGCAAAAGGCGGTGCGTGCTGCAGAAGTATACACCGAACTGCCAGCGGAAGGTCGGTCAGGAACGTCACCAGAAGGTTTCGCGGAGCAGAGTGCAGCAACTCCGGCGCAAGAGCTAATCTCATGGCTTGCGGAGCCCGCCGTTGAGAATGAAGCGATTTCGGTCGAGGAGGTGAAACCGGAAATATCTACGGAAGTAACCGTAGCGTCGGAACCAGCTGAAGCGGACACGCTGGCCATAGCGGAATGCGATGACGCGACGGAACCGGCGGGCACGGGCGATCTGCTGGAATTTGCTGAAGTGCTCGACCAACATCGACGCTGGGTGGAATCGGGTGGGAAAGACGGCACGCAGGGACACTTTGCGGGAGCGGATTTGACGGGCGTGGATTTGACGGCGGCGAACCTACAAGAGGCAGAGTTGCAGAAGGCAAACCTGCGGGGCGCGGAGCTTTCCATGGTGAATCTGCGCAACGCAAACCTGGTGGAAGCGGATTTGCGCGACACGAATTTGCTGGGCACGGAATTTTCTGGCGCGAACTTGATGGGAGCGAACTTGTATGGTGCGCAAGGACTGTGGGCGGGCCGGTTGGGTGGGGCGAACCTGTTCGACGCCACACTGCCCGAAGCAGTAGCGGCACTGAACGGGCGGAAAACGATTGAACAATTCACACAATCGGCGCGATGGTTTTACCTGCTGGTGATGGGCGTGTGCGTCTGCGCGTTTGGATTGATTGCCTTGACGAGCGACGTGCGGTTGCTGCTGGACGAGTCGGCGACGGTAACCGCACGCATTCCCAATATTCTGCCGCTGCAGGGATTCTATTTGGGAACGCCGCTGTTGCTGGCGGTGTTGTATCTACGCTTGCAATTCTTATTGTTGCGGTTGTGGGGCAGCATGGGCGCACTGCCGGCGGTGTTTCCGGATGGGCAGACACCCGAGAAGGATGGGCGTTGGTACCTGATGGGGCCGATCCGGCCGTATTTGCGATGGACGCGCGAACCACACTCGGCGGTGGGCATGGTGGAATGCTATGTGTCCATATTGCTGGCATATTGGGCTGTGCCAGTGGTGCTGTTCTTCTTCTGGTTCCGGTATTTGGTGATGCAGGACTATCGGGGCACACTGCTGCATCTGGTGCTGCTGACGGTGACGAGCGCCGCGGCCTGCGGGTTGCCCCGAATTGTGAAACGGGTGCTTCGTCCGGGCGATTGGACGGAGGAAAGCACGCCGCAATTTTTGCGGGATGTGTTGCGGGCGGGGCGGCTTCCGCTGCTGGTGGGACTGACGCTGTTCCTTCTGTCGCTGGGAGTGATTGAAGGACTGCCGGGAGACTCGAGCTTGCGGACAGATGTGGGACGAGGCGATCCACGCCGGTGGGCGGCCACCGCGTTTGAGTTTGTTGGGTACCGGCCGTATGCCGATTTAACCGATGAAAGTATTTCGGCGCGGCGCGGGAGCGCAGCTGGCACAACGGGACAAGGGATTGAGGCAAGCGGGCCGCGTTTGAACGAGATTAATTTGCGTTACTCGCACGGGTATCACGCGGAATTTGCGAATGCGCGGATGTGGCGTGCGAATCTGGAAGGCAGCAGTCTGGCAGAAGCGGATTTTCGCGGGGCGAATTTGCGCGAGGCAAACTTGCGTTCCGCGAAGATGGACCGGGTGCTTGCGCAGAAAGCCAACCTGGTGAGCGTGGATGCGCAAGGGGCGGTCTTCAGCGGCGGGAATTTCGAGGGCTCGGATTGGTCGTTTGCGAACCTGCAGGGTGCAACACTGAACACAGCGAATTTGGCCGGAGCGACGATGTATTCCGTAAACCTGCGGCAGGCGAACCTGCTGCGCGCGGATCTGGCGCACACGGACTTGCGCGATGCGCGTTTGGAAGAGGCGGTCCTCTCGCTGGCGAAACTGGAGCAGACGGATTTTTCGGCGGCGAAGATGGCGGGGGTGAATCTTACGGGAGCGCAGGCCAAGGGGACGATTTTTCTGGAAGCGGACCTGTCGAAGGCGGATTTGCGCGGAGGGATGTTCGCGGGCGCGGTGCTGCGGCAGGTAAAGCTGGACGGGGCCAATGTGATGGGGGCGGATTTCCGCGGCGCGCTGGGATTGGAAGCGTGGCAGGTGTGCGCGACGCAGGGTTGGCGCGGGGCGCAGTTTGACGCGGATGTGCAGGCGGCGGTAGAGCAGAGTTGCGGGTCGGCGGCGCTGCGTGCGCAGCCATAACGATCCTGCGCGTTCGAAATTTCTCACAATAAGAAAGTAAGTAAAAGAGGCGGCAGGATGCCGAAGGATGCCGGCGCTACCAGACGCGGTGCAAGTGCGTCCGCTCGAACACGGGCTGACATGAAAGCCGGCGCTACATTAAAAGTGAAGAGAGAAACGCAGCTTCCCTCCGCGTAGGGAAAGGGCCTCACACCTGAAGGCGTGCGCCACCGAGTTACAGGTCGCGCTGGTGGAAACGGTAGAGGGCCAGGGCTAGAGCGAGGAGCAGGTAAATTGTGGCGTAGAGCATCATGGTGTTGCTGGGTGCGGAGCGGGTGGCGAAGGGCGTGACATCGAGGGTGCGGGCGATGGAGGATTGCATCAGGTAGGAGGCGCGGCGCCAGACAGCTTCGCTGGGCATAATCACGCTGGAGAGGATGCCGAGGTTGACGAGGCGTTCGGATTGCGTGACCGAACCAATCTGTTCGAGCCAACCGCCGATGAAAGCGATGCCGTGCAAGCCAAGAACGATGACGCCGTTGGTCAGCGTGGAAAACATGGTGCCGAAGAGGAAAGTTAGCGTGAGAACGACAAGGCATTCTAGATAGATCAGAGACGCGCCCGGAATGGCCCCGCGCGGGCGAACGCCTCCGATGAAATAGCCGATGGCCACGACTCCCGCGAAAACCAGTGCGACATAGACGGCGACCATGGCCGCAAACCCGAGCCATTTGCCCAGAAGCAATTGCCAGCGGTGAATGGGCTTGGTGGCGACGGCGTGGATGGTGGAGGAGGCGATTTCACCGGAAATGCAATCGACGCTGGTGAGCACGGTCATAAGCACGGCGAGCATATCGATGGCGTAGAAGCCGACCTGGAGCAGAGAACTGAGAATCTGGTAGCGCACAAGAGCGGGGATTCTGGCGAAGTGAGAATCCCTGACCTGGTAATGCACACCGGTGGCGAACAAAGCGAGGAACGCGGCGGCGGCAAAGAGCGCGGTCCAGAGGATTTTGCGGCGAGCGGCCTCGCGGAAAGTGACGCCGGCGATGATCCACAGTTGCTTCAAAGGCCCTGATCCTCCCCCATAATTTTCAAAAAGGACTCTTCCAGCGAAAGACGCTGTGGCGTGAATTCGAAGACGTCGACGTTCGAACAGACCAGATAGCGAAGGATGGCAGGCAGGCAATCCAAGGAACTGGTGGAGAGGGTGAGCTGGTCGTCCTGCAAGTGGGCAGTGGTGGTCCAGGGCGAAAGGCCGGGAAGAATCTCCTGGCACAGATTGCGAGCGCGCACGTGGACATGAATTTCACCTTCGGGAGCGGAGCGTAAATCGCGACAGCCGATAACTTGGCCGTGCTTGATGAATACGACGGTGTCGCAAGTGACTTCGACTTCCCTAAGGAGATGGGAATTGAGGAAGACGGTGGCGCCGCGCTTGCGTTCGTTACGAATAATGTCGCGGACGAGGTGGCGGCCCATGGGGTCCAGGCCGGAAGTGGGCTCGTCGAGGAAGATGAGATCGGGCTCGTGGATAAGCGCTTGGGCAAGGCCGATGCGCTGCATCATGCCTTTCGAAAAACCGCGCAGGCGGCGGTCGCGATGCGGAGTCAGGCCCACGAGGTCAAGATAGGCGGGAACGCGCTCGCGAAGCTGCGCCGGCGTGAGTCCACTTAAGCGACCGTGGAGCGCGAGGAGTTCGGCGGCGGTGAGCCAGTCGTAGAAACGAAAATCTTCGGGGAGGAATCCGACCTTGCGGCGAACTTCGACGTCGTTGAAAGGGCAGCCGAGGATTTGTGCGCTACCGCTAGTGGGCCAGACGAGGCCAAGAAGCATTTTGATGGAAGTGCTTTTGCCAGCGCCATTGGGCCCGAGGAATCCAAAGATTTCGCCGCGGCGGACCTGGAGGGAGAGGCCGCGGACGGCGACTTTGGCGCCGAACTCTTTGCGGAGGGCGTTGGTTTCGATGGCCAGCTGGTCGGTGGTGGGCAGAAAGTCCTCCGTGGATTTCAGCTGCGTTTCAGCCGGCTGTCAGTTCAGCCCAAAGTCTCCTCAGGGTTGAAGCCCCGACCCTACTCGCTTAATGTCGGAAATGCTCCGACCCCCTGAGACGCACAGTTTCGCTCCGCTTCTCTAACCGATTCCTTTCGATCGAAGGGATTTGTAACTTCGCGCACCCCGTCCGGAATGACGTGTTCATTTTATGAGGCCCAATGAAACGGAGAAAGCAGATCTTCATTGGAGCGAGCTGGCTAATTGTACTGCGGAAGAGGCATCGCCCTTGCCGGTAAGACCGTAGATGATGCCTTCGTTGACCCAGATGAGCGCGAAGGAGGGGTTTTGGTTCCTGGAATTGACGAAGTGCATGAGCGTGCCGCGGACACCATTGATGGTTACGGTTTCGTAGGAGTCCAAACCGTGAGGAATTGGAAGCACCAGGGTGGACTTCCAATCGACGGATTGGCAGAACTGACGGGCCTTCTCTGGACTCCATCCAACAAATTGCAGCCCGATTTCGGCGAGTTGTTGGATGTTGAGATCGGAAGGAACGTTGATCGTGGGACTGGGCGCCTGGAAGAGAACGAGGCACGCGTCTGCGCCGGCACTGGGTTGAGTTGTAGCTTGGGAATTGGATTTTTCGCACGTGCCATATTTCACGGCGACTGCACGCGGAACCTGGACGGACACTGGCGCGCCATCGAGAGTGGCAGGCAGGAGAAGATCGGGACGGCCAGCCTGGTCGAGAATGTCCTGTAGACGCGAACGGTCCAGAGTAAGATGGAAGGCGTGTGCGCCGGAGACTTCGAAGGAGGGAGTGTCTGTGCGCGTGGACAGCAGACGAACGCGGAAGCCCGCGGCCTGCGTGGCATCCTGCAGCGAGGCCGCAGAGATGGGCTTTTCGTTAGTGGTGACGACGGCGTTGTCCGAGAGCAATTTCGAGAGCGCTTCGAGAGGCTGGTGGGAAGAGCCATTGTCAAGGGGACCGAGATCGAGAGTGACGGTCTGGACGCGTTCGATACGCAAGGTGGCGAGGAGGCGTTGCGCAAAACTGCGGGTGGCCGGCAACATCAACGATATTACCAGCACCGCTGCGGCGACCGATGCGGCCCACGCGAAGCGCGAGCGGTTGGAAAACAGGCGCGCAAAGAAGGGCAGCTCTTCGTGCTCGGTGGCTTCAGGAAGATTGGCCTTGAAGCGCGCCAGAGCGATTTGTGGATTCGCTTCCAGCGTAGAAGGAGGCGCATCCAGCGAGGCGAGTTGCGAGGCCACCCGTGCAGCGGAAGTGGATAGATTGTGGAAGCGCGCCTGACAGGCGGAACAAGACTGGAGGTGCTGCTGCAAATCAGCAATTTCGAGCGGGTTGAGTTCCGCATCAAAGTACGCACGAAGCACGGTGTCAGTCGGACAGTTCATAGGTGATCCTTTTCTCCAAACGTTTCCAGATAGCATTTTTCGAAGCCGGCCTCGGCGCGGTTGAGCATGGTGCCAACCGAAGTGGCGGGAATTTCCAGATGAGTGGCGATTTCCTTGTAGGAGTAGCCGGAGGCATGGAGAAACAGGATCCGCGACCACTCCGGTTTGAGCTTGGAGAGAACGAGGCGAACGCGCTGTTGAGTTTCGGTGCGCAGGAGAACCTGCAGACCGGTTTCCGGTTGGCTGGAAGCGGAGACGGCTCGGGAGGCTTCCTCCGCGAGTGGCACATGACGATTGCGGGCGCGCAAGTCGTCGATGCCGAGATTCATGGCGGTGCGGTAGAGCCAGCCAGCGACGTTGGCGCGGAGCGTGGGCGGGAGAGCGGTGCTATGCAGCTTAAGGAAGGCTTCGTTAGCGATTTCCTCGGCGCGGCCGGAATCGCCGAGCATGCGACGAAGCAGGCCGACCAGGCGCGGATAGGTGGAGAGGAAAAGTTCTTCGAAGGCTTGCACGGATAGCTTGCGGGAGTCAGAGGAAAACGAAGACATAGCGGGCGCCGATTTCGTTATTGGTTCTATCACACCTTCAAGCACGGTAGCGTTCCCCTTGGCTTTCTATGGGTTATACGAGCAAGCAGAGCTCGTTGTGACAATGGACCGCTGCCTTGACAGGAGAAGGAGGAAGCACGTAAACTCGTGCTACACGATAATTCGTGCTACTGAATGATGAAGAAAACTAACATTACCCTGAAACTTGACTCGGACCTTTTGCGACGCGTTAAAGTGCTGGCGGCCGAGAAGGGCACCTCGGTGAGCGCGATGCTCACGACCAAGTTGGAAGAAGTGGTGACGAAGGATCGCGCTTATGAGGAAGCGATGAGGCGTGCGCTTGCCCTAATGAGAGAAAGCACGGGTTCCGATTGGCAGAAGCCAGAATCGCGTGACGAACTACATGAGCGATAAGGCTTTTGTCGATACGAACATTCTTGTTTACGCCCATGACCAGAGCGCAAGGGAAAAGCAGGTCACGGCGCAGGATTTATTGAAGCAACTGTGGATGCAGAAGCGTGGCGTGGTGAGCTCGCAAGTTCTCCAAGAGTTTTGCGTGAATGTGCGCCGCAAATTTCTTCGGCCGTTGAGCGTGGCGCAAGTTCGCGAGGTAATTTCCGCCTACCGGGAATGGCAACTGATTGTGAGCTCGGCAGAATCGATTTTGCGCGCGTTGGAAATGGAGGAGCGGTATCAGTTGTCCTTTTGGGATGCCATGATCGTGCAGGCAGCAGCGAATGGTGGTTGCCAAGTTTTGTATTCTGAGGACTTGTCGCACGGCCAGGAATATGACGGTGTATTGGTTGTGAACCCGTTTAAAGCGGGAAAGGCGGGTAAATAATTCGTGGCTCGCGTAGAAATCTAATCTCTCAAGCCAGACCAGGAAATTGCCGATGGAAATAGAGTAGGGCGCAGTGCGTTTCGTCCTGCCAGGTGGCTTGTGTGATGATCCCCCTCAACAGACGAATAAGAACTCCGAAGCGAATGCGCCGGTAGCGCCGGAACAGGCACTGGCTTGGCAATTGGAAGGCTTGACGCAAGAAGAGATTCGAGAATGAAGTAGGGCGGCACGGGTTAACGCAATGCGCGGACCAACCCCTGCTGAATGCACTAGCGGCGGCAGGAGTGGATGCGGAAACGGTGCGGGCCGTGCGGCAGACAAAGGCTCAGTGCACCGTGTGGAAGCTGGGATGACGGCTTCCGAGCGCGACGGATTATCTGTATGACGTAGCCGGAGCGATCGGCTGGAGCGACTGGGGATATGCGCTGCAAACGATGCAGAACGAGGCGAGCAAGCGGCGTTACTTTACGCGCACATGTTGCGAATGGCGGAGGACTGCATCACGGCGTTTGGCGAAGTGACGGCCGCGGAAGAGTTGGCGCCGCAATCACCGTACGCGCACACTTCGCGTTCGACGATCTGCTACCACTCCCGTCTGGTGCAATGTGCAGTGAGAGAAGCAGGGGTGTTCCTGAAGATGAGGCCCGAAGATGCGTCCGCGTACATCGTATTGGGGCATGCGAGGGAGCTGAAAGGGCGGGACGAGGAAGCGCTGGCTGCGTATACGGAAGCGAAACGGCGGCACGCGGAACAGTTGGCGAAAGCATTGCGGGCCGCGGGACGAGAGGATGAAGCGAGGCAGTGGGATGGGGGGATTGGAATTTTAGAAGTAAAAACGAAGTAAAGGGTGGCTTACGGGCACTGAACCCCACAACGAAAAACAGAAAAACGGTTTATGGCTGCGTGAAAAACAGGCAAGCTGGAGAGGTTTTTCTCTCGTGCATTAGGGGGAACGCCCATGATTGGATGCCTGTGCCGTGCGTTTTGTTTTCTGATCTTGATCTTTCCGGGATCGCTGCCGACAACCGCGGACGATCCTGAGCGTTCGCTGGCTCTGGTTGGCGCTACGGTCTACGCGTCGCCAGGTGCGGCTAGCGTTCCCGATGGAGTGGTGCTGATCTCCGGCGGAAAGATCAGCGCGGTCGGGACGCGCAGTGTCGTGAAAATTCCCAAAGGTGTGCGTGTCATCGATTGCAGCGGAAAAACGATCGTGGCCGGCTTCTGGAACAGCCACGTCCATTTCATCGAACCGGTCTGGAATAATGCCGCGACGGCACCGGCCGGAGCTCTTGAAAAACATATGCAGGAGATGCTGACGCGGTGGGGGTTCACCACCGTGTGGGATCTTGGCTCCGAGCCCGCAAACTCTTTGGCACTGCGGAAGCGCGTGGAGTCCGGAGAAGTTTCCGGCCCCAAGATGCTCCTTGCCGGTGACATCTTTCCGAAGTACGGGCATCCCGTATACCTGCCGCCTGAAATGCACCTGCCGGAAGCGGCCACGCCGGAAGAAGCCACACAAATGGCGCGCGACGATTTGAAAATGGGTATGGACGGAATGAAACTCTTCACGGGCGCATTCATGGGAGACAAGCCGGTCATCAACATGGATACGGCGATCGTGAAAGCGGCGGTACACGTGGCACACACCCAGGGTAAGCGGGTGTTTGCGCATCCGCAGAACAGGGTTGGTGTGGACAATGCGATTGACGGAGGCGTGGATATTCTGGCGCATACGATTCCGAACCCGGAGTTTCGCTATTCTCCGGAGGAACTTTCCCGGTTCAAGGCGCAGCGCACCGCGCTGATTCCCACGCTCTCGCTGTGGACGACCGTTGTGAAGGACCCGGCGGTGGCGGCGCGGCTGGTACAAGCGGGTGTAGACCAGTTGAAAGCGTTTTCGGCGAACGGGGGCACGGTTCTGTTCGGCACGGACGTGGGCTTCATCACAATCTACGACACTTCGATGGAGTTCGAGTTTATGAATCGAGCGCTTTCGCCGGAGCAGGTAATCGCGTCGCTGACGACAAACCCGGTTAGCTATTTTAAAGCGGCGAAGAAAGGCCGGGTCGAGAGAGGATTCGACGGCGATGTGGTGGTACTCGACGGCGACCCCATGGTGGACGTACGCAATCTGGCGAAGGTGGCTTACACAATTCGCGCGGGCGAGATCATTTATCAGAAGTGAGTTGGTGAACTGGAAAGGCGGGCGGCGTAAAGCTGCCGCTACAAGTGAGAGCTGAGATTTGAGAAGAACGGACCGCCAGTTACAGGGCGGACCTCCTCCGAAGGCGGTCCCTACACTAGCGCTCTTCGCCGAAGCGCTTGATGTCTTCAGGACCTTCGTTGAGAGGCATAATTTCGCGGCCCTGAACCAGTTGGCGGATTTGGCCGACGATATCTGGATTGGCCAGCGTGGTAATGTCGCCAGTGTCCATGTTATTGGAAATGGCGGCGAGAACGCGGCGCATGATTTTGCCGGAGCGAGTTTTGGGCATGTCGGGAACGATATGGATGCGCTTGGGGCGAGCAATCTTGCCGATCATGGTTTCGATGGTGGCGGTGACCTTTTCGAGGATGGTCTTTTTAGGCAGCACGCCGGGTTTCAGTGAAATATAAATCTCGGGAACACGGCCTTTCACTTCGTCGACGACAGGGACCACAGCGGCTTCGGCGATCTCGGGAATGGTAAGACAAGCGGATTCCAGTTCCTTGGTGCCGAGACGATGGCCGGCAACATTGATGACGTCGTCGACACGACCGAGGATGCGGTAGTAGCCATCGGCAGGAAGGACCGCGCCGTCGGCGGCGTAATAGGGCCAGTCGCGCCAATCTTTGCTGTGCGGATTGGTATTGTACTTTTTGTAGTAATTGTTAACGAACCGGTGGGGATCGCCCCAGATGGTCTGCATGATGCCGGGCCAGGGATTGCGAATGCAGATATTGCCGGCGGCATGCGCTCCGGGGGGCACTTCCTTGCCTTCCTCATCCCAGATCACCGGATAGATGCCGAGACAAGAAGGACCAGCGCTACCGGGCTTCATGGGATCGAGAGCAGGCTTGGTGGTGCAAAGGAAACCGCCGGTTTCGGTTTGCCACCAGGTGTCGACGATCACGGCTTCCCCTTTGCCGACCACTTCGTGATACCAGCGCCACACTTCCGGCTCGATAGGTTCGCCGACGGTGGTCATGTGCTTGAAGCGGTAGGAGTGTTTGCGAGGCTCGTCGGCGCCCGCTTTGCGAAGCATGCGAATCGCGGTGGGAGACGTGTGGAAGATATTGACATCGAGGCGTTCGGCGATGCGCCAGGGACGGCCGGCATCCGGGAACTGCGGCACACCTTCGTAGAGGACACTGGTGGCCGCCAAGGCAAGCGGCCCGTAGACGATGTACGAGTGACCGGTGATCCAGCCGATATCGGCCATGCACCAGTAGACATCTTCGGGGTGTATGTCCTGATAAAACTTGGAGGTACCCGCGACATAAGCCAGGTAACCGCCGGTGCGGTGCTGGCAGCCTTTGGGTTTGCCGGTGGTGCCGCTGGTGTACATGAGGAACAGAGGATCTTCCGCGTCCATGGAAACAGGCTCAACGATCTGGTTACGATAATTCTTGAGGATATCGTCGATGAAAAAGTCGCGCTCGAGAACCATCGGAGAATCGGAAGTATAGCGATGCGCGTAGCGCTTCCAGACCAGAACTTTATCGATGTGCTGGCCTTCTTTTTTTGCGGTTTCCACGGCGAGATCGGCGCTGGTTTTGTGGTCGACCCAACGTCCATTGCGGTGATAGCCGTCGGCATAAATTAGAACGCGGCTGCCGGAATCCGCTGCACGCAAGCCGCAAGCTTCACCGGAAAACCCACCAAACACGACGGAGTGGATCACGCCGAGACGGGCGCAGGCCAGCATGGTAATGGGCAGCTCCGGAATCATGGGCATGTGGATGGTGACGCGATCACCTTTTTGGAGTCCGGCGAAATCGCGGAGCATGGCGGCTACTTCGTTGACGCGGCGATAGAGTTCCTGGAAAGTGATGACGACGTGGGACTCGTCTTCCGGCTCGGGTATAAAGATGAGCGCGGCCTTGTTTTTCCACTTGGCGAGATGGCGATCGACGCAATTGTAGGAAACGTTGAGGCGTCCACCTACAAACCATTTCCAGAAGGGAGGATGTTCGGTGTCGAGTGTCGTGTGCCAGTATTGATCCCAATGAAGGAGTTCGGCGTATTCGCGAAAACATTCGGGGAAATTTCTTTCGCTGAAGCGCTCGACGATGCGAGGATCGTTGAGATTGGCCTGAGCGATGAAGCGAGCCGGGGGCCGGATGTATTCTTCTTCCTTCCAGTGAACGGCAATCTGGGCCTCGTTGGTTTCCGACTTTTTGGCGCGCGGCTTCCGTTCGGTCTGCTTCTTCTCCAGGATTTTCGGCACGGCACTCTCCCTATCGATGATTGAAGAAGTCGTCAGGCCCTGCACTCGACGCCCGGAACGGCGCGCCGTTGGAGTAGGCAAGACGCTGGGGGACCAGCGCCGGGTCGTCCAAGGCCAGAGTGAAAATCATGCTACTGCGGTAGTTGGTTCGTCAATCCGCGGGGAAGGGTGGTGAGAGGCGGGAACTCGCCCCGCGGAAAGGGCGTCGATTCAGCCAAGCCAGGGAAAACCGGACGACGCGGAAACCGGATTCGTGAAACTGCAGGTGAGCAGTGAGTATCGAGGCGCAGTGAGCAAAAAAGAGAAAGAAGAACGAAGGATTTGCCACACCGGGCGCAGCGAGCCACAGAGGGCACAGAGACTGCGAGTCAAGCAAATGACGACGCCGAGACGCCGACCTTCGAAAAAAAGTAAAAGAGTTAAACAGTGAAAAGTCGAAGAGTAGAAGAAAGAGGGCGTCAGGTCAGTCGCGGATCCAGACGGTTTTGGCGTTGGTGAATTCGCGGATACCGTATGGACCGAGTTCGCGGCCGTGGCCGGAAGCTTTGACTCCGCCGAAGGGCAGGCGCGCGTCGGAAGCTACCATGGAATTGATGAAGACCATGCCGGATTCGAGGTCGTTAATGAAGCGCTCGCGTTCGGCGGGATCGTTGGTCCAGGCGCTGGCGCCAAGGCCGAAGCGGCTATCATTGGCGATAGCGAGTGCTCCATCGATGTCCTTGACGCGAAAAATACTGGCGACTGGACCGAAGAACTCCTCGCGATACGCAGGTGAATCTTTCGGAATGTTGGCGAGGACGGTGGGCTCATAGAAATTTCCGGGGCGTGTGGCGGGCTTTCCGCCGGTGAGAAGTTTCGCACCGGCCAGAATGGTTTTGTGCACATCGGCGTCGATGTCTTTTACGGCATCGGGAGTGGCCAGCGGCCCGACGTCGGTATTGGCATTGAAGGGATCGCCGAGTTTGAGGGATTGCATGCGGTGGACGAATTCTTTTTCGAAGGCGTCGGCGATCTGCTCATGAACGATAAAGCGCTTGGCGGCGATACAGGATTGGCCGTTATTGATGACCCGCGCTTTTACCGCCGTGGCAACTGCCTCTTCGAACTTGGCGCTGGGCATGACGATGAAAGGATCGCTGCCGCCCAGTTCGAGAACGACTTTCTTGATGCGCTTCGCCGCGGACATGCCGACCTGAATGCCTGCCTGCTCGCTGCCGGTAAGCGTGGCGGCCGCGACCCGCGGGTCGTTCAGAATGCGATCGACTTGTGCCGCGCCGATGAGCAGGGTTTGGAACACGCCTTCGGGAAATCCAGCACGGAGCAGAATCTCTTCAATTTTCAAGGCGCACTGCGGAACGTTGGAAGCGTGCTTTAACAGGCCGACATTGCCAGCCATCAGGCCGGGCGCAATGAAACGGAAGACCTGCCAGAACGGGAAGTTCCAAGGCATCACGGCCAGGACGATACCCAGCGGCTGATAGTGAATGTAACTTTTTGAGGCGGAAGTTGGGATGACTTCGTCGGCGATAAATTTTGCCGCGTGTTCGGCGTAATAGCGGCAACCCCCGCCGCACTTTTCGGCTTCGGCGATGGCCGAACTTAGAGTCTTTCCCATTTCCAGGGTCATGAGGCGGCCGATTGGCTCTTTTTCGGCTTCGAGGATTTCGGCAGCTTTGGTCATCCAGCGGGAGCGATCGGCAAAAGAAGTGTCGCGGAAGTTCTGGAACGCTTTGGCGGCCTTGGCGATTCTATCGTCGACTTGGGCATCGGTGAGCGCATCGAATTTCTTGAGGAGTTCACCGGTAGCAGGATTGATGGTGGCAATGGCCATGACTGAGAGCTCCGTGGATTTGGGTAAACAGCCCGCTTATTGTATTCGTAAACCTTACTTTTTTGAAGTAGGGATATCCTTGAAACAAGTGCAGGGCGATGCTGGGGCACCGGTAGACGCGAGGATTGGAATTCGGTCAAAGTGACGGAGAGGAGCGTGGCGGTTATGAAAACGCAGAAAGAAAAGGGCGAGGCGTTTTGCCAACTGCATGCGCGCGAGAACGCTTTTATTATTCCCAATCCGTGGGACTTGGGGACGGCGCTTTTGCTGGAGCGCCTGGGCTTCGAGTCCTTGGCGACAACCAGCGCGGGCTACGCGTTTTCCGTGGGGCAGCAGGACAACACCGTGGATCGCGTGTCTATGCTGGAACATGTTGCCGTGATTGCCGGAGCGTGCGATCTGCCGGTCAGCGCGGACCTGGGCAACGGATTGGGAGACGAGCCGGAAGTGGCGGCGGAGACGATCCGCCTGGCAGCAGACGCGGGAGTAGTGGGTGGGTCGATTGAAGATGCCAGCGGACGCGCGAGTGCGCCTATCTACGACCACTCGCACGCGGCAGAACGGGTACGGGCGGCGGTTGAGGCGGCGCACGCGCTGCCGTTCCCATTCACGTTGACAGCTCGCGCGGAGAATTATTTGCATGGCCGTCCGGACCTGAAAGATACGATCAGACGATTGCAACTTTACCAGGAGATGGGTGCGGATGTTCTGTACGCGCCGGGAGTAACGCGAAAGGAGGAGATTGCGGCCCTGGTGAAAGCGGTGGATCGGCCGGTGAACGTGCTGATGGGGTTGCCGGGCGTGGAACTGAGTATGAAAGAACTGTCGGCGATGGGAGTGCGGCGCGTGAGCGTGGGGAGCGCTTTGGCCCGCGCTGCTTATGGAGCCTTTTTGCGAGCGGCCCGAGAGGTGAAAGAACGCGGGACGTTCACGTTTGCGGAGGACGCGGTGAGCTCTCGAGAGATCAGCGAGCTGTTCCCGCGGTAATGGCCTGGGCTATTGGGCTATTTGTGCCTCTGGAAGATTCTGCCGTGAAGAGGTATTATCCACCTTGTAATTTAAGGACAGGCATTTTATCCGCCCAACAAGGGAATCCGTTCGAATCTCTAAGGAATCTGAGGGAACCATGAGAAAAACATTGATAGGTTTTGGCTTGGCTTTTGCGCTGGCGTTGCCGTTGTTTGCGCAGGATAAGGAAGCGGATCGTGTGGACAATGCAGGAAAAGTGATGAAGGAAATTCTGAACGCCCCGGACGGCATACCGCAAAGCGTGCTGGACAAAGCGGATTGCGTGGTGGTTCTGCCGTCGGTACTGAAACTCGCGATTGGTTTCGGGGGCAGTTACGGACGCGGGGTGATGACCTGCCGGGGCGGGAAGAACTTCAAAGGACCGTGGGGTGCGCCGACGATGATGGCTCTGGAAGGTGGAAGCGCCGGGCTGCAACTTGGCGGCAATGCCACGGATTTTGTGTTGCTGCTAATGTCGCCGCGTTCGGCGGAGAACATGCTGAAGAGCAAGGTGAAGCTGGGTGCGGATGCTTCCGCGGCGGCGGGCCCCGTGGGACGCACGGCGTCGGCGGAAACGGACGTTACGCTGCGCGCTGAAATTCTGTCCTATTCGCGGTCACGAGGATTGTTTGCAGGCGTTTCGTTGGAAGGCTCGACACTGCGTCCCGACAATGGAGCGAACAAGAATTTGTATGGCAAGGACGTAAAGGCTTCGGACATCGTGTTCAATAAGGCGGTGCCGGTGCCGGACAGTGCCAAGACGCTGCTGGAAACGTTACAGAAAGCGACGCCCGTGAACAAGAGCAAGTAGTTTTTCGAAATAGCAATGGATGGGCCGGTTCAAAAAATGGACCGGCCATTTTTTTTGCTACCAGGGACCTTGTTTGCCGCCGAACCACCACACCAGCCCGAGCGTGACGGTTTGCTGAGATTCTTCTAGAACGCCCAAAGTGGAGCTCAGGAAGTACGGCTGATTGGACCAATCTCGGCGCCATTCTTCGCGCATTAAGAATCCCTGGGAGAATCTATATTCGAAGGTGAGCGTGGTCTCTTTGAGGGCTTGCGTCTTTCCGCTATAGAGCCCGCTTTCATCGGAGAGATACTCGCCGCGGGCAGCAAGGGCTATCTTTGGCGTCAACTGATAGTGGATATAGCCGGCTCCGCCCTCGGCGTGCGCTGGCGCCGAAATGGTGAGCAAGCGTTCGATAACATAATCGGCTTCCCCGGCGAGTGTGAGCTTTGGAGAGGCGTTCCAGGTGGCGTAGCTATCGAAAATATGGAGTTTGCCACTGGGAGGATTGACGATCGGTTCAAAGGGCTGTCCCTGGAAGGTTGGAAGATTCGGCGGTCCGTTGGTAACAAATTGAAAATCAGGATGCTCCTGGCCGAGATAGTAGTTGACCGTCCAATTGATGGCCTTTGTGGGTTGCAGAACGAAGCCAAACATTTCGTCCTTGTAGCCGTTGAAAGGTTCGGTTTGTTCGGTGCCGTTGGTGACCCAGTAGTTGACTCCGAACTTGTCGTTGAACTGATAGTGGGCGCGTGCCCCTTCATGATAGAAGGGCAGGAAGTCGAAAAGGTAGGAGCGGGAGTAGTTCATCTGATCCTGTGTGAAATTGCCCTCAATCCCTAGGGAACTGGCCCACTTCCCAAAATCAACCGTGAGACTAGAGCCGATGGGCACGATGTACGTGCCATAGGCCTGGAAAATATTGCGATAAACATCCGGGCGCGGTTCATTCGTGGGGTTGCCTTGTAATGTTTCCGTGGCCTGGCCGAATTGCAGGTCGAGCCGAGCGCCATAGCGCTTGCCGTTGGCGAGATCGGGAGCGTTTTCGAGCACGATGTCGGCTTGATTGAGACTGAAGGCGTTGCTGCTGACGTCGTAGGCGCGAAGGAGATTTACGCGACCGATGGGATCGTTAAAGTTGTAGGCATAGTAGCCGTCGACCAGGAAGTTGAGAGTCGTGCCGCGCAGAAAATCGTGTTCTTTGGGCGGCGTGGCTGGGGCGGGAGTAGGGGGTTGCGTTTGGACGGGAAGCGAAGCGTACGCACTGGCGCCGGGCTCGGGTAAAGACGCAGCGAGCGCACTACCGGTGATTGGTGCTGGCGTAGTTGCCGCGGCCTGGATGATGCGCGGCTGATTTTGCAGCTCTTTTACCTGTGCCTGGAGCTGCAGAACTATGGCGCGGAGTTCCGCCACCTGTTTGGCCAAGTCGGCAGGATTGACGCTGGCGGAGTCCACGGGCTCAGGGGTTCTTTGGGCGACGATGGGAGCGGGCCAGGCCGCGATTGCCAGCAGGAAAGCCACCAGGGAAAAGTGGATTGCGGTGGTTCGCTTGGTGCGACGGACAGCGATTTGGATGCGGTGACAGATTGCCATGGTGGTGTACCTCCCGAGTGTCAAAGCCCGCCCAAACGATATACCGGAATGGAAATTTGTGAAGGCCGTATCGATTCCGCACAGTGGCGCGGTTGCCCAGGCGAAAAGGAGCACATCCCCGCAGTTCTATCGACGATGAATTAATAAGGCCATCTTATCAGTTAAACTGGCAAGGTAGCCTGCTATTCTGGTAAGATGGAGCCACTAATGGCGCGAAAGAATATGGAAACTGCGGTAGGCGATTTTATGCAGGCCCTCGGGCTGTTGGTGCGGCGAGTGCGCGGGGCGGCGGGCGCTCACGAGCTTTCGTTGACTGAGTCCGCGGTGCTGAAACGCCTGGCGGCGGATGGTCCCGCGACGACTGCGGAGCTGGCGCGTGCAGAAAGTATGAAACCGCAGTCGATGGGCGCCACGGTGGCGGCGCTGGAACAAATGGGACTAGTGGAGCGCGAATCGCATCCGAGTGACGGGCGTCAGGTGAATATTCAACTTACCGCAAAAGGCATGGAGGTGCGCAACAGCACGAGGAATGCAAAACGCACCTGGCTGGCGCAGGCGGTGGCGCAACTGGACGAACAAGAACGAGAAACGTTATTCCAGGCGGCGGAAATCATCAAGCGCCTGGCCGAGAAGTGACCCACGCCGGGAAGCCATCCCCAGTAGTGAATAAGCTGACAAACAACTCGGAGAGACAGGGTAGCTCCGCCAAGGGAAGTGCGATTTCCCACGCTTGGCGGGCGCTCCGACACCGCAATTTCAAGCTGTTCTTTGTAGGCCAGGGCATTTCGTTGATTGGCACATGGATGACGCGGCTGGCCACCAGCTGGCTGGTGTACCGACTCACACACTCGGCGTTGCTACTGGGAATCGTGAGCTTCGCGGGGCAGATTGTCGGATTTCTGCTGGGACCGTTTGCGGGCGTGTGGGTGGAGCGGCTGAACCGCCGCAAGCTGCTGGTGTGGACCCAGATGGCCTCTTCCATCCAGTCATTGGCGCTGGCCGTGCTGACGCTGGCGCATGTGATCACGCTATGGGAGATCATCGCGCTGACGGCGTTGCAGGGATTAATCAACGCGTTTGATATGCCGGGGCGGCAGTCGTTCCTGGTGCAAATGGTGGAAGATCCAAATGACCTGAGTAATGCGATTGCGATCAACTCGTCGATGGCCAATGGCGGCCGCCTCGTTGGGCCGGCGATCGCAGGGATGTTAATTGCGGCCGCGGGTGAGGGCTGGTGTTTCCTGATCGATGGACTGAGTTATTTTGCGGTGATTGCATCGTTGCTGATGATGCGCATCCAGCCGTTGGAGATTCGGCGTAGCACCCGAAGCATGCTGGAACAGATGCGCGAAGGCTGGGACTATGTTCGAACGTTTCCGCCAATCCGCACGATCCTCTTGCTGTTTGCGCTGCTGAGTCTGATGGGGTGGCCATATTCGGTGCTGCTGCCGGTGTTCGCCGGCCAGGTGTTGCATGGAGGAGCGCACACACTGGGCTGGCTGACGGGAGCCTCGGGCGTCGGAGCACTGGCTTCCGCGATTTCACTGACGTTGCGCAAATCGGTGAATGGACTCACGCGCATGATTCAGATTGCGGCAGCGATGCTGGGAATAGGCCTTATTCTGTTTGGACTATCGCACACGCTGTGGTTATCGCTGGTGCTGATGGTATTCGTGGGATTCGGCTTGATGCAAAACGCCGCAGTGAGCAACACAATCATTCAGTCGCTGGTACCGGAAGACAAGCGCGCCAGGGTGATGAGCTATTACACCATGGCATTTTTTGGTGCTGCGCCGTTTGGGAGCTTGTTGGCTGGCGCGCTGGCTCACAGCATTGGAGCGCCATACACGGTGATGGTCAGCGGAGCGTTCTGCGTGGCGGGTTCGCTGTGGTTCACATTGGAGCGAGCGAAATTGCGGGCCATGATGCGGCCGATCTATGAGGAGAAAGGACTGATACCGGCGCGAGACGTTGAGCTGATTACCGACGACGAACGGACACTTTAGTTAGACCGCCAGGACGGAAAGGGAACAGAACATGCCACTGACAAAACTGGATGCGACTGCGGCACTGATCGTGATTGATCTGCAAAAAGGCATCGCGGGTTTGCCGACGGTGCACCCGGCTGGTGAGATCATTGGCCGGGCTGCGCAACTGGCAAGTGCCTTTCGAAAGCGAGGCCTGCCGGTGGTGCTGGTGAACGTGACGGGAATGGCGCTTGGCCGCACGGATGCGGGCCGCCGAAATGTTGCGTTCGCGGAGGATTGGACGGAGCTTGTGCCGGAACTCGAGCGGCAACCGGGAGACTTCTTGATAACGAAGCAACGAGTGGGCGCGTTTTTGGGAACGCCGTTGGATGGTTACCTGCGTGAACGCGGAGTGAGCCAGGTATTTCTGACGGGGATCTCGACGAGCGCGGGCGTGGAATCCACGGCCCGCAGTGCTTACGATTTGGGTTACAACGTCGTGTTGGTCTTGGATGCCATGACCGACATGAACGAGGAAGCGCACCGGCACAGCGTGGAAAAGGTGTTTCCCCGCATTGGGGAAACGGAGACTACGGCAAATGTGCTGAAGGCGCTGCAGGCGGCGCCTCCTGGCTCGCCGGAGGAGAACGCGTCGTGTGCTTCTTAGAGGAACGCCCGCTGTCATCGGCCGTGCCACCTAATGGTTAAAAGAAGACTCATCCGCTTGACCCTTAGAAGCATCGAAAATTTGCTAGTGAAAGATTCTTCGGGCCTGATGGAACCTAGTAGAGGGACGTGGTCACATGGAAAAAGTCTCCGAGCACATTCCCGGATATACGTATGGAACAGCTGGAGTTGCAAAATCGCCACTTTCGATGGGGGACTTGGGTGCGCTGAAGATCAGCACCGGATTTACTGAGGAAGATGAACGCTATCTTCGCTTGGCGGGCCAAGTACTCGCGGACCAGACTGAGAAGATTGTGCAACACTGGCGGAGTGGCATCATCGCTAACATCCCGAACCTCGCGCGACATTCTCGAACTCCGGAAGGTAATCCGATCCCGGAATACTTGGCGAAGAGCAACCTGCGTTTTCAGCAATGGATCATGGACAGTTGCTTGCGTCCCTATGATCAGGACTGGCTGAACTACCAGCAGGAGATCGCATTGCGGCATACGAGCGTGAAGAAGAATAAGGTCGACGGGGTCCGATCCACGCCATATGTTCCGCTGCGTGACGTTGTCGCGTTCATTGCGGTCATAAATGAAACTATCAAGACGTATCTTGCGGCAAAAGGAAATTCCGCTGACGAAGTCGAAAGGATGCACCGAGCATGGTGCAAGTCCATTCAGCTGCAGTTAGCCCTATGGACTCGCGCGTACATCGATTCCAAACAAACATCTAACGAATGGTGAAGGCCGCTCTTTGAGCTGGCCTCATCCCGAATCACGTCCCAATCCTCCAAGAATTGTTTCTCTCAGTGCCTGGTGTGCGCTGCTTGGTGCGGAGGGATCAGAGCTTAGAGCCGCCCTCGACATGAAGAGTATCGCCCGTAATCCAGCGGGCGCGCTCCGAGGCCACGAAAGCAATCACGTCCGCGAGATCCTAGGGCTTTCCGATGCGCTTCAACGCTTGCATGCGTAGGGTGAGATTGCGGCCTGCCTCGGTCTGCGTGAAATTGGACATGTCCGTCTCAATCACGCTAGGAGCAACGGCATTCACACGCATCCCGTGGGTTCCGAGGACTGCAGCCAGGCGCTTCGTGAGTGTATCCGGTGTTCCTTTGGTGGCCGCATACATCACGAGGGTAGGTGCAACTGACTGACCGGGACCGCCGGGTACGGCACGCGCAATTGCCAGATTCAGTCAGGCGTTGGTGCCACCGTCGACGGTCAAGTTCGCGCCGGTGATGTACGCCGCTTCCGGGCCGGCAACAAACGCCACCAACGCGGCAACTTCGTCGACAGATCCATAACGGTCGAGGGCTGTGGCGGCCTTCTGAGGTGCCGCCCAATCGCCCGCCGCCGGATTCAAATCCGTGTCGATCGGACCAGGCTGGATATTGTTGACCGTAATGCCGCGGTCCCCGACTTTGAACATCTTGACGGCTCCCTTGGTCGCGGAGTAGGGCACGAGGCCGGGAGTCATCATGCGCTCGCCTACGCAGGAGCCGATCATGATGATGCGGCCGCCATTCTTCATGTGCTTCAACGCCGCCTGCGTCGCAACAAAGGTACCGCGGACATTCAGATCAAGCATGTGGTCCAGTTCCTCCAGTGTAGTCTCCTCGAACCGCTTCGGAATGGCCGTGCCGGCGTTGTCGACCAGGACGTCAATCCGGCCGAAGGTCGCGGCGGCCTTTTCGACGGCGGCCTCAACAGCGGCGGCATCAGTGGAATCCGCCTGAATTGCAATAGCCTTTCCGCCGGCGCGTTCAATCTCTTTAACCACCGACGAGGCGGAGTCGGCACCTTTTGTGTAGGTGATGGCCACGTTCGCTCCATCCGCTGCCAGACGCTTAGCGATGGCAGCGCCAATACCACGCGAGCCGCCGGTGACGAGTGCAATCTTGCCTTCGAGTTTCTTTGACATGGATGCCCCCTTGGTCGCTACTCCTAACTTTGTAATTCCGTTCGCCGCGCGAACGGGGCGCGGCTGCGAAATCCGCCAAGCTCCGCGAAATGAACTTGGGGTGAGGTATAAGATGCGGACAGTCTGTTTGACGGCACAGATTTTGTGAGCTGGGTGGCGAGCTGTTGGTTTCGAGATTGGATGAGTTGGTCGCGCGGGCGACAAAGAAAGCCATCAGGCTAGCCGGTCCATGCAGGAGCCCATCGCGCGGCTATAGGCGTAGAACGCCAGCCGCTACGCCGCCGTTATTTTAGTGGTTGGTCGGGGCGCCGAGATTTGAACTCGGGACCTCCTGCGCCCAAGGATTGGTCGCACGAAGAATCAATAACTTACACCCAGTGTGATTAATTGCTATGGATTACTACAAATACCAGGAAGACGTGCGCTTAACAGGATGACGTCTATGCTCGGTAGCACTCGGTAGGGTTTGGTGGTGGGCACAAAATTGGGCACAGTCCGATTGCGAGGCCGATGCTCAATCATTGTTCCCGGGGTGCCCCCGGGGGGCTGAATTCGCAATCCGGGTCGGAGCGGCTCACAAAAAATTTCAAAAATTCAGATCGCGGGATCCGGTGGAACGCGGCTGTTAGTGGGCAGCGATACGGGTGCAGCGGTTGCACAGCAGGGGGGGGAGAAATGGGACGCGGGGGACGCACTTTGCAAACCCATTGCCAGGAGGCTCGCGGGACCGTCGCAGGATGGCCCGCATAATCAAAAAGAATCAAAGCCAGCCATCGAAGCAGAACACGCAGAGGTCTAGCTTGCCGCTTCCCCTGCTGGCGCCTTGGGCTTCTTCGCAATCAGTCCCTTTTCAGTGAGTATGGAAACGTAGCCGTCGCGAGTCAGGGAACAATCGATCAGGTCTGAGAATTGTCGTTCGTTCAACTTGAGTTGCTGACGGATCAGGTGTTCTGGCAAGTCTTTGTTTCCGTGAGAGCGCTTGGTTCGTACAACGACAACCCCTTCATGCTCGAACCATGATAGCCGATCACCGGCATTTCTAGTCTTCAGATGCAGCTTATTCTCGATTTTGGTGTATTCGTGGACCTTCATTGGGGTCGGACTTCAATGTAATCCGCCAGCTTGTTCCGAACCCCTAGGAGATAGTCGCTGAGCGGCGAATCGCTGTCCTCCAGGTGAAAGTAAAGTTCGGCAAGCGTAAGTCCAAAATCCTCTATTGCCGCGCTAAACGTTTCGCCAGAGCCAAATTCTTGCGCCTCTTCCCAAAAGACGTTAATACCATATTCGCTTCGTTCTGTTTGGAGCGGGATAGGTTTGCGCAATTTCAGCGCTGGATGCCGCAATGCCCCGAAAAGGACCTTATCAGGTAAGGCACTGTAGGGCGCGGAATCCAATTCGATCTCGACGGGCATGGGAACCAGGAGTTGAAACTGACGAGGTAAAACTGTTTCTTTCGGTTGGAGCGCTTGATCGGCCGAATTAGCTCCGGACGGGAAGTACTGGATTAGTGCTGTTGCCATGGCAAACTCCCTGGATTAAGGTGGACTGCTTGTAGCGTGACCCTGCCTAGGTAAACATCGTCAGAATATAGCTGAACCTCATATTTTCCCGGTTCTGGGATCGGAATCCCCATCAGTTGAGCAGCGACCTCAACTGGTTCGGACCTTGTTTGGACATTTGCCTGCATTTCAATTTCGGTCAGGAGCTTTTCATCCTTCAGATTGACGATTCTTAACCTGAAGGCGTATTGCCCCTCGGCGTCCGCCAATTTTGCATAAACCGCACAGTTCAGCGGAGCGGGAAATGCTAATGCATAAAGCCTGTCGAATACCCCTATGAGCGACTTTTTGTTCGACTGCTGATCGACAATCACCAGGTCGCACAAGAGCATCGCCAAGACGCTGGGGACAGGTGAGTCCATAGATTTGGATGCCCGACGGCGGCGCCTAGGGTAGCTGAATAAGTATAACAACCGCAAGACAAGATTGACCTGTCCCACGGACCGGGTCGCCTTAGTTTCGCCTAGGCCCTGCCATCGTCGATTCCGGTTGCGCAGGATACCGTCTGCGCCACTCCATCCTTGCTTCGTCCAACTGAATCTTGTACGGGTCCGGCAATCCTGAGACTCGAATACCGGCTAATTTCCTAGTATCCTTCCCGAACTGGATAAGCTCTTCGTCGCCCATAGCCTGCAAGCGTTCACGCAGTCTGCGCAAATAAACATCCTCGGATTCGAAACCAATCATGGTGGGAACTCCGCGTCGGGATGCGGTAGAGGAAGGGAGAAGAAATTATAGCTCAGCGACAATCTGTCGCGCACTCACCAACCACACCATCTGTGCGCTCCACGATGGCTCGCAACCGTCAAGCCGACAGGCTCCTGCCTGTACGAAAAGCATTTTCGCCCGCAGAGCTGGCTGATAAGTGGAGTTTGAGCGCGGACACGATCACGCGGATGTTTGAGCGGGAACCTGGCGTGCTGATCTTCGAAAATCCCGGCCGCAGTCCCATCCGGAGACGGCGAACGTTGCGGATACCGGAATCCGTTGCCGAGCGAGTTTATGTCAGGTTGACCGCCAGGAAGTAGAACCGGGGTATTCGCTGCCTGAAACCGCGGCTAATGCCTGAGCCGGAGTATAGTCCGAACAATCGCACATCAGTCGGGCACACGGGTAACGCTTCTCACCCTGGATAGTCTGCATAACGTGAATCGTCCTCGAGTGGCCACACCGACATGGTTTGCGTCGTCGTCTCGGACCAGCAGCGTGCTGATGCCTCTTTTGTTTCATAGCGCAACCTCGGATGAGAGCAAAATGGGACACTTGCTGGGATCGGTTAGAAAAGGGGCCGCCACTGTGGTAAGCGACCCCTCGGGAGAAAGTGCACCCGTCAGGCAACGGGCGCGCCTTCGAGCAAGAACGTAGGCCGCCGGAATGGCGATGTCAATACCAGCTTCTACTGCTTGAGGAAGTACCGATAAGGATCGCCCCCTGACGCCCTTCCCGATGCGTTCGACCAACCCGCCTAACGGGGCTGGTTTGGAGATGCTTGCGGATTATTGAGGGGCCGTCTGTGAGCGGCCCCCCAACGGAGTTACTTGTCCGCCAAGGTCAGGCGGATTCTTGCCAATTGCGTGAGAATTTAGGCCCGCGGCGCGATGAAGTCAATACAGGTAGACCCAAAAAAAAGGGGCCGCCCGTCCACCTGAGCGACCCCCCGAGTACGACCTCTTGTGTCGAAGCGGGAATTTAGAACTGTGGAGCGTTCATGTCAATACAGCGAAACGCGGAACAATTTCGGACCACAAAGGAAGGGAGCCGGAATTATAACTCAGCGACGATCTGTCGCACACTCACCAGCGCGGTTTGATCTTGTCCGTAATCCACCTGCAAATGAACACCATCTGTGCGCTCGACAATGGCGCGGATCGTCGCGTCAACGATGTGTCCAAGCGGCAGGCTAACCTTCACGCGTTCGCCGACCTTGAACTGCCGCGGGCCTGGGTTGGGCTTTTTCGGCACGGCAAGATTGTATGTCACCGCAGGTCTCAACAGATTGCCGAAAAACCGAGAGGGTTTGAATGTTCTCGCCTCAGGCAGCAAAGTGGTAGCACAGGACAAAATCAGCCGACACCCGTTTCTGGGTGCTATCGAAATCGCCTTTGTTTTATTGGTTATTATGGCGCCGCCCTAGGGGACGATTTTCGAACTCTCCGGGTGTCACAAGACTCTTATGGCACTCTGTGGCTGGAGGGGTCTGGCGACCACCGTCTATTCGATTGCCCATCGATTCCTTCGTCGGGTTCGGATGCGGTTACTGACCCAACCCGGCGCTCTTCAGGAGCGCTTGGAAGCGTGGGTCATCGCGGAGAGGATCGTAGGCAGGTTCGACCTTGAGAGAAGTGAGCAGATTGGAGTGTTCTGAGCGAGCTTTCTGCAGCAAAGCGATGGCGTCGTCCAATTGTCCCATTCCAGTGTAGACGAGGATCAACCAGGGCGCCGGGTCGAGTCCTTTGCGAAGCGCGAGTTGCTGAAATTTCGCCAGGCTGCGGCGGGCTTCGGCTTGGCGTCCCCACCGGCCATAAACAAACGCTTCGGCGCCCCAAGTGTAAGGTGTATTGTCCGTGCGACGCCAATTCGCGATGTCTGCCAACGCATCCGCATACCGGCCCGTTTGCACGTAGGCACAGATGATCATGTGCGCGCGCCAGAAGCCGAGTTCAATATCGAGAACATTGCGGAACTGTTCGATGGCACGATCGTACTGCCGGGAATAATAAAGAATCCCGCCGTGATCCGCGGAGATAATCAAGGAGAGCGGATCGAGCTGGCGGGCACGCTCACTTTCGGCAAGAGCTTCGTCGAAGAGGCCCTGATAGGCGAGAGATTCGGCGTGCCACTGGTGAGCCGTGGGATAGTTGGGGTCCAGCTCAATGGCGCGGCGGTATTCCTTTTCGGCGGTATTCCAGTCGTAATCGTAATTTTCGGCAATCAGGGCAAGCGAAGTGTGGGCTTCGGGAAGTTTTTCGTCCAATAGAAGAGCCTTCAGGGCCGCGCAGCGGGCTTTGGGTATGTAGTCGTTCTGGGGCGCAAGGTGCCAGCTACTCATGAGCACGTAGGTTTCGGCGAGGCCCGCGTAGGCCTGGGGGTAGTTCGGATCGTTGGAAATTGCCTGCTGAAAATAGGTGGCGGCCTGGTGGAAACCGTTGGCGGTGCGCTTGTTCAGAGAATAGCGGCCTTTGAGATAAAGATCGTGGGCTTGATAGGGCGGGGCGGTGGATGTGAGGATTCGCCGCGTGGAAGAGGATGACTTCGATCCCGCGTTTACGAGAGGTTCGATTTCGTCGGCAACTTCCAGCGCGATTTCGTCTTCGAGGATGAGTACGGTGCTGGATTCGCGATCGTAATGACGCGCCCAGACCTGGGCGTGGTTCTGCACCTGGATGAGATGCGCACTGACGCGGAACCGGTTGGACTCACGCTGGACGCTGCCTTGCAAGACATAATCGGCGCCGAGTTGGCGGCCCATTTGGTCCATCCGGAGAGGGTACTGTTTGACCTGATTCACGGATAAGACTGTAACGACGCCAAGACGCGCGGAATCCACGCGTCCGAGTTCGGTGATGATCTCTTCGGTAAGGCCTGCGCTGAAGTAGTCCTGCGCGGCATCTCCGGTGAGATTCTCAAACGGCAGAACGGCGAGCATGACTTTGGGATGCAAGGCGGCGGAACGAGCGCTGGCACGGAAGCGTGCAAGATAGGTACCGCAGATAAGGAGTAAAACGACGAGAAGGGCCAGTGGCACCAGCCATTGAGAGTGGCGCCGCACGGCTGGTGCAGGACCGGAATTTTCCGTTTTCGGTGTGGACGTGGGTAAGAACGAGCCCGAATTCGAAATTGCGTGGAGTTCCTGAATCTGCTCTACCGGTGCATTGAAACGGTAGCCGATCCGAGGCAGCGTTTCGATGTAACGGGGTTCGGTGGCGGAATCGTCGAGCGCGGCGCGGAGCTCGCGGATGGAGGTGTTGAGGCTATGCTCGAAATCCACAAACGTGTCGTTGGACCAGAGTTGGCTGCGAACCTCTTGGCGGGTGACGACGTCGCCGGCGCGGATGAGCAAGAGGTTTAGTACTTGAAGAGGCTGACGGCGAATCTTTAGCTTGGCGCCGTGCTTGTAAAGCTCATGGCTCCGGGGATTCGATTCGTATGGGCCGAAGCGAAAAATAGTACCCATAGGATCCACTGCCAATTGGGACAGAACCAAGAACGTGGGCGACATTCTGCCTCGGATTGGACCGCCGAGCAAGTTAAAGTTCCGTGACTGAGCGAGTTAGGCCTTTACCCTTCCCTTACCGACACTTTATCTGCTCTGTATTGAAACCGAGCGAAAACTCATAAACAAGTTGTTCTTCTGAACGCGAGGAGAGCCGCCGTGAATTTAACTCAAGAGTTTCGAAGAATTGTGGCTCCCACTAGTTGCAAGCGCCGCATCCCGATCGTCTTTCTGTCGCTGCTGAGTCTGTGCTTCGCCCGACCGAGCGCAGCACAAGCGACGATTTACGTTACGACCGCGGCGCAGGGGGTTACCGATCCTGCTAATTGTTCACTTCAAGAAGCGATTTACTCATCCGAGTTCAAATTGAACATCGCGATCTCAGCGACTGATCCCGATACCTTCTACACCACGGGATGCGTCCCCGGAACTGGCAATAATGACAGAATCGTGCTTCGCCCTTTTGACGTGTTGATATTTGACCATCCGTGGACCGACGCCCACAACTATACCGGGCCAACAGCGACACCAATCATTTTTTCCGGAATCACAATAGAGGGTAACGGCTCAACTCTGCAGTGGGTCGGCTCGGGCAACTCGCGATTATTCGCAGTGGGCGACGTCTCGATTAATGATCCGAATAACAGCGCTTCGGGCGTTGGCGATCTAGTGCTCGAGAACGTAAACGTCGTAGGGTTTCACGTCAAGGGCGGCGATGGTGGGAGCGGGGCTGGTGGCGGCATGGGCGCCGGCGGGGTGATTTATGTAGCTAGCGGTTATCTCACGGTTTTGAACTGCACCTTCAATCACAACGGGGCAGTCGGCGGAAACGGGAGCGGTGGTAGCCCTAGCGGTGGCGGAGGAGGACTCTCGGGAAACGGGGGCAACGGCAACGCTGAAGGTGGCGGTGGTGGCGGTGGCGGTGGTGCCCGCGGTAACGGCGGGAATGGAGGTGGCCCCTTGACTGGAGGAGGCGGCGGCGGTGGCGGAACCGTCGAATCGGGCGGCGATGGGACCGCGACGAGTACCACCACGGGAGTGGGTGGCCCTGGGGGGTACCTGTGTGGCGGAAATGGTGGGGACGCTGGTAACGACGGGTCGACTGGAAAGTGCGACGGAGGAGGAGGCGGCGGCGGTGGTTACATTAATTTCGCGTACTGTAGCGGTTTCAGCTGTCTGGGCAACGGACTCACCGGTGCGTATGGAGGCGGTGGTGGCGGTGGCGGCGACGATGACGGAGGAAGCGGTGGATTCGGCGGAGGCGGTGGCGGAGGCTCCGGTGGATTCGTTACATCTGGCGGGCACGGTGGGTTTGGAGGCGGTGGTGGCGGCGCTTGTTGCGCATCGATCGACACGAGTCCCGGAGGTGCCGGAGAGTTTGGTGGCAACGCCAGCGGGAGCAACGGCGGCGGCGGCGGGGGTCTAGGAGGCGCCATTTTCAGCGCCGGAAGTACCATTATCCTGAATAGTACATTCACGAACAACTACGTGGTCGGCGGTGCGGGTGGCGACAACGGCCCCAACGATGGCGGCAAAGCTGCAGGCGGCGCCATCTTCGGGCTAAACGGCTCGCTGACCATCACCAATTCCACGATCAGTGGCAACCAAACCTCGGATATCGGCGGCGGTGTCACCTACTTTGTTCTGGGCACCTGTACCGGCAGTTGTCTAACCGCAGATGCAACCTTCACGCTGAACAACACAATTATCGCCAACAACGGTTATAAGGAATGTGCCGTGTTGGGCCATTCCGGCGCAGGCGAGGCGCTTATTTACACGGGCGCAGGAAACCTGATCACACAAAACGATTCTGATGGCCCCTGCCCCGGCGTGGTAAGTACAAGCGACCCCGGTTTGCAGCCGTTGCAGCTCAATAGCCCTGGCAACACACCTACCATGGCGATTCTTGCCAACAGCCCCGCGATCGATGCGGCGGATTCGGGCACATCGCTCTCGGTTGATCAACGCGGCGTGACTCGCCCACAGATGAACGGCTATGACATCGGGGCCTACGAAGCGCGCCCGGCGGATTTCTCCATTTCCGCCATGCCGCCCATTCCGGTGGGCGTCGGCGAGTCAGTATCTGTCACGGTGACAGTAAATTCTTTTGAGTACTTCAGCGCGCCTGTGACGCTTAGCGTTCCAACGCCGCCGGCGGGCGTCAGCGTTTCGTTCAGCACGAATCCGATCACGCCTTCGGCAGACGGCTCGGCCTCTACCACGATGACGATTACTTTGGCTCCGACGGTTACACCCGGTTCCTACTACATACCGGAGATCCAGGGCGATTCGCCGGCAACCATTACTTCAGCGGCGCTCGAGCACTCAATTTCTTCGACCGTGATCGTAAGCGCCACAACGAGTAGCATCTCGACGGTGATCCACGATTTTGCAGCCGCTGGCGCGATCAACAAGCCTGAGATCGTCCCTGCGCTGAATATAGAGCTCACTATCGCGCAGGATTGCATTAACTTCGGCCATAGGCTGTGTGCGATCTTTTCTCTGGATGCGATGATCCTCGAATTAAAAGCGGAAAGCGGGAGACACATAACCGCGCCTGCTGCTGCCGTCTTGATCACCGACACGGAGGCACTTCAATCGAGTCTGAAGTAACGATGGATAAAGGAACAAGGAGCGCCCGGGCCAAGTGACGGGAGAAACTATGCGGCGTACTTACAGTTTGATGAGTGTTGCTCTGTTTGCAATCTTGGCGAGTGTCGCTTTGTTGGTATTCCACGGAAAGCGGGCAGTCGCCAACGGGCAGCGCGGCGGCGCAAACCCCTCGTACCGGGCAGGCGTTCGCGTGTCCAATGTGGCTTACGAGGACCGGCCGTTAGCGTTCGAACCCAACGTCGGACAACTCGACTCGCGGGTGAAGTTTGTATCGCACGGCACCAATTACAGTTTTTTGTTGACAGCGGACGAAGTGCTTTTTTCTCTGCGGAGGCCAAAGTCCTCAGTAAAGAAAGGCCTTCCAAGAGTGAGCGGCGAACCGAGGTACTCGTCGAGCAAGATCAGTAGAATCCGTATGTCGCTGGCAGGCGCTAATCCTCAGCCCGAGGTTCAGGGACTCGACGAACTTCCAGGCAAAGCGAACTACCTGATTGGAAATGACCGCTCCAAATGGAAGAGAAATATTGCCACCTACGCCAAAGTGAAATACCACAACGTTTACCCCGGAGTGGACTTGGTGTATTACGGCAATCAGCACCAATTGGAGTACGACTTCATTGTTGCTCCCGGTGCCGATGCGAGCAAAATTCGGCTTTCGTTCCAGGGTGTTAAGAGCTTGCGGGTCGAACCCTCAACGGGTGACCTGCTTATACAAACAGCCGATGGCGAGGAATTGCGACAAGCGCTTCCGAAGATTTATCAGCAGGTACAGAACCAGAATAGGGAGATAGGCGGCAAGTATCAAATCCTTCGCGACGAAACTGTTGCGTTCGCACTACCAAATTATGATCACAGCGGTTCCCTCGTCATCGATCCAACGGTGGCTTTTACAACATTCATCCAAGGGTCCTCCGAAGATTTCCCAGTAGCCATTACCGTCAATGAATCTGGCTATTCGTTCCTTACCGGATTTACGCTAAGCAACGATTTTCCCTTACTCAATCAAGTAGACTACCCTTCCAAAAACTGTGACCTTGTGAATGAGTTCACGCCTGCGCCTCCAGGGGTCTTCGACGTTCCGCCGCCCGCGCCGCCAGGCGGGCCAGGCTGCGGCGAGCAAGCCTTTCTCGCAGTGCTGTCCCCGACCGGGACTCTTCTGGCTTCGAGCTACATTTTCGGCCCCGGCTTCGATAACCCGCTCACGATTGCAGCGGATTCGCAAGGCGTCTACATCGCGGGCATTACGAACTCCCCATCAGCCACCAACCAGATTGATTTAGTACCGACTCCGGGCAAGTTCGCCAACGCATTCGTCCTGAAGTTCAACTCCGCTGGAGAGAATCTGGAATGGGTCACGGAGTTGGGTGGCGCTTCGGGCAGCACCGAGGCAACTTCCATAGCGCTAGATTCGTCGCATGCGGCGTACATAACGGGAACAACCTGCGCCTTTGATTTCAGGACGACGGGATACTTCCCCCAAGGATACAGAATCACCCCCTGGCAGGGTGTCCTGAAAGGCGACTGCGACGCTTTTGTTGCCAAGATCGACTATCTCGGTCATCCCCTATACGCCACTTTCCTCGGCGGGTCTAGTCTGGATGAAGGTGGAGGCATAGCCGTCGACAGCCAGGGATATGCCTATGTAACAGGGATGACTTGTTCGCCTGACTTTCCTGATTTCAGCACCAATGGACCGCACGGTTTCCCGGGCTTCGGCTGCGAAGAAGAAGGTAACGGATACACGGCGTTTGTCACGAAGGTCCTCCCGGATGGGTCGGGAGCTCTGTATTCATTCTATTTGGGCGGTACCGAGAAAGGGGGTGTCGTTCCCGCAGACATAGGTAACGCTATCGCTGTCGATGCCATCGGCGAGGCTTACGTCACTGGACTTACTGCCTCCCCGAACTTTTTCGTCAGCACGATTACCACTCCTTTACAACAAACTCTTCCCTGCGAAGGCGCCGTTTCGGCCAGCGGCGAGCCGCTCCCCTGCGAGAGCGCTTTCGTCACCAAAATTTTCCCCTTGGGTTCAGTCGGGTTCTCCACCTACCTCGGGACGACTGCAGGCAGAACCGCCGGGGACAGCATCGCCGTCAATTCTATCGGCCAGATCTACGTAGCCGGTCGGACCGATAGTACCGTCGGTTTCCCCGCTGCACCTGCTAGCACGCCGAATCCTTACGAGGGTTACCTCACCAAGTTGTCGCCGTCCCTCGACAGCGCCGTCTTCACCACCCTGCTCGGCGCCGAAATCAACTCCATTGCCATCCTCAAGCCCACGTCGCTACGTTCCATCATCGATTCGTTTTTCTTCACTTCGATTTACACGACGGGCTATCGGTACATGCCCGGCTCCGACGTCAACGACCCCGCCAACGTGGATGTGTTCGTCGTTGAGGTGAGCGATGCCCACGCCCCTGTAGTGTTCTGAGGTTCGACATGACGGCAATCGCAATAAGCGAGAAAAACGAAAGATAGGAGGCTCTCATGTGGCGAAATAGTTCACCGACTTGCGTTTTCCTGTTGACGGTTCTTGCCGCTCTGGCTGTGTCTCCCCGAGCTGGCGCGACGACGCGGAGAGTGGCAAATAACGGTGTTGATTCCGCCTCGTGTGGCACGAGCGCGAATCCATGCCGGTCGATCACTCAGGCGATCGCGAACGCGGCCGATGGTGATCGGATCGTCGTTGGCCCCGGCACCTACGGAGATCTCAACAATGACGGCGTTCTAGGCAACAGCCCTGGCGAAGAAAACCCAGGGTTTCCCGGGTGCATGATTTGCGTGAACAAATCTGTCACGCTGGTCTCGAGCGATGGCGCGGCAGAGACAGTGATCGATGCGCGGGACGTGCCGAATCTGTCGGAAAATGTCGCCATCATCGCAAACAACGTGAAATTCGGAGCCGCCGGCCAAGGCTTCACCGTGACAAATGTACTCACTCTTGTCGATCAGGAGAATCCGACATTCGGCATCACCACAGGCTCAGACCAGGTCACGATCGAGGGAAATCGGGTTTTGGTCCTGCACAGCCAAGGCACGATCACGTTTATCGGGATATCGGCGGCTAATTTCCCAGTCAACGAGAACACCGTTCTGATCGAAGGGAACCAGGTAATGGGGTGGGAGCAGGGCATAGCCGCGGGGGGCGTCAACATAACGGCCAAGGAAAATAGCTCGCAGTTCAACGACGTGGGCATCGCAGTTGGACCTGGCACAGCAAAGGATAATGTAGTGACTGATAATCTGGTGGGGATCCAGACGTACCAGACGTACCAATACACCGTAATAGTGAAAGGAAACGCTGTCCTGAGCAACGGTACGGGAATTCTCGCGCCCGTGAACAGCACGATCCAGGACAACAACATTTTTGGGAACGGCTGCGGGCTGGACGTCGCCGGGGCCGATCCGACACCCACTTTGGTGATCGCCACGAATAACTATTGGGGAGCCGCCACTGGCCCGGGACCCGCGCCAGCCAATGGCGTCTGCGGAGCTGAGGCGAACGTCGCAGTCGTGACACCTTTCGCGGCTCAGCCATTCACGGTGACCCTTGCGGTCACTCCTTAACTGGCAAAGTGTGTGATGGTGGCCAGGACGAACCAGCGGCCCGGCTGACTTGCAAGCAGCAACTATCCTCATATCGCGATCACTACCTGCCCGCTTCTGGTGGCCCACTTGCAAGGCAGGTCCGATCTTGTTGATATGCGGCAATACGGCACGCTAGCCGTGATGGCTCTCTACGTGATGGCGCAACCTGATCGCGTCATCAAACGCAAATTGAAATACCTTTGTACCTCGAAACTTTAGAGCCCCAACTCACACCATTCCCCGCGTATTCTTGTCTTTGCAATCCCGTCAATGACGTTTGGGCTTTTTGCGATGTAGAGTACATCCCCAAAGATGCCCCAGTCCTTGTTAGTCACAATGGAATGACCGGCTCCGATTCGCAGTCGTGGGTTATGCTGCGAATCGGAAGACAAGCAGTACAGAGCCACAAGCGAAGGAGCCGGTCGATGAAAAGAATAAAATTTGTTGGTTTGGATGTCCATGCCGAAACGATTGCGGTGGCGGTTGCCGAGCAGGACGGGGAGGTGAGAACGCTCGGGGTCATTCCGAATCGGGAGGAGTCGATTCGGAAGCTGGTCAAGAAACTGGGACCTGTGGAGCAGCTGTGTTTCTGCTATGAGGCGGGCCCAACAGGTTATGTCGTGTACTGGCAGCTGACGGCACTGGGGGCGAAGTGCGAAGTAGTGGCCCCAACGCTGGTACCGGTGAAATCGGGCGAGCGGGTGAAGACTGATCGACGCGATGCGGTAAAGCTGGCGCGGAATTATCGGGCCGGAGAGTTGACGGCGGTGTGGGTACCGGATGCGGCCCAGGAGGCCTTGCGAGATCTGGTACGAGCCCGGGAGGCGGCTAAGAAAGATCAGTTGCGGGCGAAACACCGGCTAAGCAAGTTTCTCTTGCGGCACGGGAGGCGGCCGGCAAGCGGTGTGAAGCCTTGGACATTGAATTACATGGCGTGGGTAAAAAAGGAAGTCCACTTCGAACAAGCGGCGCAGGAAGCCACCTTATTGGATTACTTACACGAGGTGGAGCACGCAGAAACCCGCATCACACGGCTGGACCAGGCCATCGATGAAGCAGTGAAGTCGACAACACCGAAGATGCGTGCGGTGATCGAGGGATTGCAAGCCCTGCGGGGGTTGGCTCAAGTCGCGGCGGTGACGATCGTGGCGGAACTGGGAGAAATATCGCGATTCCCAGGGGCTCGGGAGTTGATGGGCTACGGCGGGATCGTCGCGAGCGAACATTCCAGTGGAGAAAGTAGCCGGCGAGGGGGCATCACTAAGACCGGGAATGCGCACGTACGGCGCGTGGTCGTGGAGGCCGCCTGGGCGTACCGCCACCGGCCAAACGTAGGTGCAGCTTTACGCAAGCGGCAAGAGTTGGTCAGCGAAGAAGTGCGAGAGATCGCCTGGAAAGCGCAGCATCGGTTGCATGCGCGTTATCGGAAGCTGACGGCACGAGGAAAGGAAAAAGGGAAGGTTGTGACCGCGATCGGGCGTGAGCTATTGGGTTTTATCTGGGCCATTGGGGTAAAAGTAGAGGCAGCACAGAAGGAACCCGAACGGCGGGCGGCATGAGGTGAGTTTTTTATGCAGCAAGAATTTTCCAGGAGGCAGCGTGAGTAGCGGTCGAGAGGCGCATGGAAAGGAGAATCCTCGAAAACTCTATGCGGTAGGTCTGCGGACCGAACCCGCGCCTTTAGTCCGAGGCAGCTCCCGACGGATCACGATTATGCGGTTTCGACCCGCGAATATCAGAGTGATCAACCGTCGCAATAGCCGCCTCGACCGCGACTTGCGCTGCCTCACAAGGAAGGATCACAGGGGAAGAGAGGAAGAAAAGAAAAAAACAGGAGATTGCACTTGACAGGTCATTCCATATAGAGTTCCAAAACTTAGGGTTTTTGTCGCTGAATTAGAAAGCGGGCGCGTGTTGGCGGAATGGAGTGCTGAGAGCTTTGACGACATGAAATGGAGCTCGGACGGTAGCAAGCTGTACGTGATTTCTGTAAGAGGTACAGGATATGTATACAGGGTACCAACAGTTTAAGGTCTACTGTTCAACGTCCTTTATCGCTTATCAGTGCTGTCCCATTAAAAGTCGAATAGGTTCAATTGGTTGCAGGGCTCGGCATCCGTGAACCCGTCGTTGAAGTTGGAAAACCCCTCTAAAATAGGGGTTTTGTCGAAAACTGTGACGCTGAGAATTTGCAGAATTTTGTACAGACTCAAGTCGAGCCCCAGCTGCTTTTTGACAATCGCCACCAACACGTAAATCGACAGGGCCACCCACGCTTGGGTCTTCACCGCATTCTCCGACGTGCCATAGAAAGCCTTGATGCGCAGGTGCTGTTTGATCCAGCGGAAAAACAATTCCACTTTCCATCGTGCCCGGTACAGCTGGGCGATGGTTAAAGCAGGCAGGAGAAAATTGTTGGTTAGGAAGATCAGTCGGGAATCTTTCTCGGTATCGAAATAGTGGATTCGTCGCAAAGGATCGGGATAGCGCTGGGCCGTTCGCACTCCGGTTAGCAGAATGGTTTGGTCGCTTCGCCATCCTGCCGATCGTTCGACAGGACGTGAGTTGCGACGGTAGAACTGCATATTCTTTTTGGCGCGAGTGACGAAGAAGGCACAAGCCTGCGCCAAAACATACAGGCGAGTGAAGTCCACATAACCGCGATCGAGCAAGTAAAACGCTCCGGCTTCGGGAAGCAACTCGTCGAGAATGTTGACGTCGTGAACTTGGCCTCCAGTCACATAAACATTGGTCGGAATGCTGCCCCGTAGATCGAGCAGCGTGTGCAGTTTCACCGCGCTTTTCCGGCGACGGAATTTCCCCCACGGAAAAAGCGAAAGGCACAAATCGATGGTTGTCGAGTCGAGGGCATACACCGTCTCGGACAACTCCACTCCGAAAGGCTCGTGGCGGTAAAGGTCGCGAGCGGCGGCAATTAGGATTTGAGCGAAATCGGCATAGATCCGCCAGTCGCGGTGCTCGTTGGCGTGTGCCAACGTGTTGCGAGAAACCTGTCCCCGGAAGCCCATATGATAGAGCTTGGGTTGCTGAGCACGAAGACAAGCTTCGATGTCGCGAAGACTTTCGCGATAAGTGAGCTGGGCAAACGCCAAACAAAGGAACTGATCCCAGCAGGAGAAATCTTTGACGTAACGATTGCCCTGGTACCGCTCGACGCAAATTTGAAATTGGTAGGTTGGAAGGAACTCCACGAGTTGAGAGAATACGGTTCGGCCTTGGTTCATCCACTGCCTCCGGAGCAAGCTGGGAAGCAGTAGAATGGCGCCAAAACAGAGGCAAAAAATTGAAATCGACAAAACTCACAGAGACCCCTTACTTTCGTTCAATCAAGCAGTTACGGTGGGCTGCTCAGACTTTCTTGGGACAGCACTGATCGCTTATATTAAATGCTGGAATGTTCAGCACACTCAAGAGAGCTTGGCGTCTCGGACTCCAACACCTTTCAGGGACTGGTCGGAAACTCTAAGCACCAGAGAACATTCGAGATATTCGAATATTCACCGCCGGTGGCCACGAACGCGCTTGACCGCCCAGCTTATTGATCTAGATAATTCAGTGAGCATGCGCGGCCGACCAAGATCATCCCATCGCGAGTGGGTAGAAAACTGCTCGGTCATCGATGCCGCCGATTCCCGCCAATCGTTTCGGGATGCTGAGCACTGGCACAAGCCGCGATCCATTGTCCTCGTCTTCGCCAGACCCGACCGTACTGGCTGCAAGGTCAACGTCAAGCTCACCACGACCCAACCTAACTACGGCGGCACGCGCTACTGGTTCGTATGCCCTCGTACTGCGTGCGGACGGCGCGTTGCCAATCTCTACATCAACGATTCAGGCATCTGCGGGTGCAGGCGATGTTTGAGGCTCGTCTACGAATGCCAGTATCGCCGTTCTAGCAGATATTGGCGGGTCGCTCTCGTCCGGGAATACTTGAGGAGTCTCTCAGGACCGAGCAGATTCGAGAAACTATTGCGGCGCCATGGGCCGTGCGTGTTCGCCTGAGTATAGACAGCCACCACTGGCCCCGGTCGTTGACCCGCGCTTAGCCTTAATTGGACTCAGGGACAGGCGTGAGCGTGCAATGAGCCACGAACTCCAGGCCACAGGCTGAGCACGTGCATTCAAACCTGTTTGTCGGCGTCTTCACGTGCAGGGTATTCGCCTGGCCGCAGTCCGGACAATTCAAGACCATCTCGCCAGCGAACGCGCAATAGAGCCCGGTCTCCGGATCCGTGCAGTCAGGATCATCGTAGTTTTCCATGATGGCATGTCCTCCTTGAAACGAATCTCCCTCGCTGGCTAACTGGCCTAGCCGTGACGATGTGACGATGGTGACGATTCTCGGAACACGAACGTCACCGATGGCCTAAGTCCCTTACTTCTACTAACTTCCTTTATTTATATTGGTATCATCACAATCATCACATCATCACAGATGGACCGCATCCGGTGACGCTTCTGGTGACGATCCTGTGACGATACCGAAGCGAGCGATCAGCGCCCGGAGCCGATCCTCATCGGCGACGACAACGGCGCCTTCTCGAGTATGCCTGGTCTCAAAGCCCATCTCCCGGACCATCCGGCTTACTTTGTGTGCCGAAAGCCAGCGATCCAGGTTTGCAATGTTCTGTTGCTCGGCTTCCAGAACTCTCTGGGCCAGCTCCTTGCAGGTGAGCGCCTTCCCTCGGTGATTACCATCAACCAAGCCCCGTACAATGGCGGCCTCTACGGACTCGCTGCAAATCTCTCGCGCCCGAGTGTCCGCGCTTTGAGCGAACTCGAGCAAGTCGGCCCGATAACGATGGCGCTGCTCCGCGCCCATCAGATCCGCCATAGTCAGGAGTGGCTGGATGATCTGGTTCATTCGCCTGCTCACGTTGTGGACGTAATCAGTGTTGAGAGTAACGGTCTCAAGTGTGTCGAGCCGCCACTGGAGAAGCTGACTTTGGAGCGCCATAGCGTCCGCATAGAATTCATCAGTCAGCTGAAGCGGGAGTTCCCTGCGATTAGGAAGTGGCGCATACGACAGACAACGGGACTCGGTGGCCTCATCCTTGAATCGCTTTCTCCCACCAATGATCTTCGGCCCGAAAACTTCATTCAAACGGGGGACAAACTGGCCGCCCTTATCTTTCTCGACGCGAGAGACCGGCTGGCCTTGCGAGTAACCGCAATTCAGAATCTTCATTACATCCGACCCCACGTCGCTGTCCCGGAAATCAGCCTCATCGATTATCGTTGTGCCACCGCTCGCCTCGATAGTGCGAAACATCGGCGCGGTCGTGATTGAGCCCGATATCGTATGGGAGTGATAACACAACGAGCTGATGACCTCGATGCCGCGCGTCTTGCCGGTCTGTGGAAGGCCGCAAAATCGCAGGTATGGCACTGCCTGGAAACGTTCGTAGATCCAGGTGTGCAAGACATAAAGGGTGGCGACGGATTCGAATTTCGAGTCACACTCGAAGAATCCGTGGAGGTGATTTCGGCAGCGCTCCACAAGCTGATCGAACGAGCCGTAGTCACTGATCCTAGGGGGCAGACGAATCGCTCCCTTGCGTGCGAAGGCTCTGATCCATTCCAACGGCTTGAAGCCTTCGACCATTGCTATCTCGGCCGTCCTCCCGTCAGGCGCGCGTTGAAGGAACATTAACTTGTCTTGCGCAGGTTTGTAGATCAGCTCTGCCACTACAATGCCGGGCTTCCAGAGGAAGGTGATCTCCTTCTTCCGCCCCGGCTCGTAGGGCCGCGTGATGGTCCCGCCCGCAATCATCGGGTCTCTCGTGCATCCCCCGACAATTTGCCAGATGCAGTGCCCGCGATCGGGACGAAATCCATGGCGTGATCGTCGTATCGCCACCACGACGCTGGATCGGTCAACAGCGCTCCTAGAAACTTCCGCCAATATGCCTCGTGTTCTGGAAAGGTGTCCATGATGAGACAGGTTGTGAAGCCACCGCACTCGCCAGCTCTTTTGGTCTTTCCGCGAGGATATGGTTCATTTTCCCAGTAGGGGACAATCCTGTCGCGAACGTGAAGCGCCAGTTCCCAGATCGTGTTGTACCACTCACCGTCGAAACGCAGAATCCGGCGCCAGGGGAACACGCGGATGCGGATCGTCGTGTCAAAGGATCGAATTCGATCCATATACGGCCACTTGCAAGAAATGAACTCGATTTTTGGTGCTTTGATGGGCCACTGGTTATTGCCATTCCTGGGCCTATCCGACCGCAGTATCTGTGGGGGAAGCCCAGACAGAAGGGCAATTTCATTGTTGACCAGTGAGCTAGTCTCAATACAATCTTTGCTTGTCATCGGTTTTCCTTTCGCGGGGCCGTCAGTTCGTAGCTGGCGCCCCGCTTTTCGTTTGCTTAGTTATTGGCTTGGCCCAACATCCGACCCGGTGTTTGGCTCTGGATCACGGCTTTTGCGTTCATCACTGCGGTTTCTTAGCTGGCTGGGTGCGCGAGGCTAGAAAAGCAGTGACGTCAGATGGGTCGAGCCGTACGCATCGTCCCACTCGGACCACGGCGATTTCTTGGTTGGCAATTATTTTTCGCCAGAGCGCCTTGCTCGTCCTCGTCCGCTTCGCTGCCTCTTGCACACTCCATAGTTCTTCGGTCATTGGCTCACCTCTTAATCTGAGCGAGAGTATGCTGTCGAAGAGAGGTGGGAGGGTCAAAAAGGAAGGAGAAAATCTTTAACCGAAACTAGTCTGTAGTACTTAGAAGCAAATCAGACACATGGACAGAGCCAAAGGAAAGTATGAAACAGTTTAGGGAAACTGGGAAACTCAGCTTGAGTTGCGGTCCTTGGAGAAAATCACGTGAATATATCGCTTCTTCGTCGGCCAGACTTCGGTCCAAGTTTTGAACCCGGCTGTCTGCCATGGCTTGGGCAGCCCTATATGTTCGCGGTCCAGAAGTGCACAAAGGTCCTTGTCTGAAAGGTCTCTCTGGCGACGCACGATGACGCGGCGAGCGGCAACCATATGCTGTTTTTCTGCCCCTGGTTGAGGCGATGCCTTGTCGGCGCCACGTCCCGAGGCGCTCTGTACTGACACGTCGGATTTTGACGCCTTTGGCCTCCTCCGTTGAAGTTCCGCCTCCAGGATGTGAAGGAATTTTTTGCGGAAGTGACGGAGCGGCCCCGCTTCGTAATCTGTGTATAGGACTTCGTCATTGGCGTCCGGCGGATCTAAGGCTTTACGGACCTCATCGATAGCTCTCAGCAAATCGTCGTCTTTCACGGCCCGCCGCTTACGGATTTTGCGCTCAACCGTGGACAGGAACTCTTCCTCTTCCCGTTCTTGACTTGTGAAATTTATAAAGGATTTCTCGAAAGAATCGATTTGCCAGTCATGAGTGCCCACCAACCACCTCCCGCGTGGCATCCCGATAGTGAAGCGCGGCAGGCAGTCCGGGATGCGTCTGCTCTTCGGGAGCGACCCTAGCCGCAAGTCAAAACTTAGCACAATACGATTGACCTTGTAAACCGAAACGGTTAGGATATTAACATGCAAAAGTCTCAAGTCAGAGAGGCGGCAAGATTACTCGGAAAACGCAGCTACGAAGCGCGACTCAAGAAATTCGGTCTGAAACGGCTCCAGGAAATCGCCCGGGAAAACGGGAGATTGGGCGGCAGGCCATCTGAATCACGAAAGGTTGGGTAGCACGATGATCTATAAGCGCGGCGAAGTCTACTGGTACAAGTTCATGTGGCACGGGAAGCTGATACGCGAGTCCACTAAGCAAGGGAACGACAAAGTTGCTCGCCAGATGGAAGCCGCACACCGCACGTCATTGGCGAAGGGTGAGGTGGGGATACGTGACAAGAAGCCCGTGCCTAAGGTGTCGGAGTTTATTGACAAGCGTTTTGAGCCTTGGGCGCGGGCCACGTTCGAGAAAACGTCCCTCAAGACGTGGCGCGACTTCTATAAGGTTGGCATTCGTGCGATCAAAGAGTGCAAAGCGCTTTCCAGTCTAAGACTCGATGAGGTCACTAGCGAAAAGGCCGCTGAATTTGCTGCCTATCGCCAGTCCCAAGGTCTCAAAGTGAGCACGGCCAACAGTTCTCTGCGCGTCCTGCGTCGTATCCTGGGTCTGGCGGTCGAGTGGGGTGAGCTGCAATCTGCGCCGAAGATAAAGAAGCTCCCCGGCGAACGCCATAGAGAACATGTGGTCTCATTTGAGGAGGAGGCTAAATACCTCGCTGCTGCCAGCGAGCCGTTGGGTTCAGTGGCTGCGATTCTTGTAGACACTGGGTTGCGGCCCGAAGAGTGTTTCAGACTTCGCTGGGAAGCGATCACGTGGCTCAACGGGCGCCACGGCACACTACTAGTGACACACGGTAAAACAGCTGCGGCCCGGCGTGTGCTTCCGATGACCCCGAGGGTTAGGTGGATCCTCGAGACCCGTTGGGCAAACGTCAGCAAGCCACTCGAAAACTGGGTTTGGCCTGCGTCGACGCGCAGCGGTCATATCGAGCCTTCAAGTCTAAAAAAACAGCACCGCAAGGCGGCAAAGTTAAGCAAAGTGCGCCCATTCGTGCTTTACAGTCTGCGGCACACGTTCTTGACTCGCCTAGGTGAGTCCGGTTGCGATACTTGGACGTTGGCTCGGATAGCAGGGCACAGCTCCATCGCGATTTCTGCTCGCTACGTTCACCCTTCCCACGATGCTGTTCTTTCTGCGATCGATAGGCTAGGTGGGCACAGAATTGGGCACAGTGACGATCAGCAGGATTTTCCAGATGTCGCGAATAAAGCTCTACCTGCATGAATCCTGAAAAGTTAAGTGGTCGGGGCGCCGAGATTTGAACTCGGGACCTCCTGCGCCCAAGGCAGGCGCGCTACCAGGCTGCGCTACGCCCCGACATGAAGTGCATCATTCATTCTACGGCACTTTCCAACGATGCTGCCACTTGTTCCGACCTTCTTGGTGCGACGGCGCCAGAGCGGACGTAGTGCAGCAATGCTCGGATCCTGCAGGGCTTTGGAGTAGTTGCGACCTTCAGGACGAGGAATTCGTGTTACGAGAATGGGCGATGTGGGGAGCGCAACGTTCGCGGATACGCGCAATAAAGGCCTGTTTATCTTTTTTCATTTCGTTGACGAGAGCTTGGTTGCCAGTGCGTTCGTGAGAGCTTGCCCAGAGGACCATCTCGGTGAGGACGGGCGCGAGGGCGAGTCCTTTGGGGGTGAGGAGGTAGATGAGTTTGCGGCCGTCGGAGGAGTCCTGTTGGGTGCTGATAATACCGTGAGATTCCAATCGGCGTAGGCGGTCGGCGAGAATGTTGGTGGCGGGATGCTCGTAAGAGTTCAGGAATTCCTTGAAGGTGCGCGAGCCGAGGAGCATCATGTCGCGAATGATCAGGAGGGACCACCGGTCGCCGAGCATTTCGATCGAAGCGTTGAGAGGACACCCGGAGCGCCGATCCGGGTGAGGCTTACTTTTGGGCATGAGAGAAGTATAGTCGATTTCACTTGCAATACGCAAGTAAGTTGAGGCAGACTGCGGGGACTGAAGGAACTAAAGGCTACCAAGGAGGACGCAGCGATGAGCGGAGTACGGGTGCTGGTGGGGACGAAGAAGGGAGCGTTTGTTCTGAGTGCGGATGGTGCGCGGAAGAATTGGAAAATTGAGGGGCCACATTTTGCGGGTTGGGAAATCTTTCACGTGAAGGGATCGCCGGTGGATCCGAACCGCTTGTATGCGTCGCAGACGAGCGGCTGGTTTGGGCAATTGATGCAGCGTTCGAATGACGGCGGGAAGACCTGGGAGCCAGTGGACAACAGATTCGTTTACGACGGCGTGCCGGGGACGCACCAGTGGTACGACGGGACACCGCACCCGTGGGAATTCAAGCGGGTGTGGCACCTGGAGCCGTCGTTGAACGATCCCGACACGGTTTACGCCGGAGTGGAAGACGCGGCAATGTTCCGGACGACCGACGGGGGCAAGAGTTGGCACGAACTGTCCGGCTTGCGGAAACATGGTTCGGGTCCGCACTGGCAGCCGGGTGCGGGCGGGATGTGCCTGCACAGCATCATTATCGATCCGAAGAATCCAGAGCGCATGTTCATAGCGATTTCGGCGGCGGGAGCCTTTCGTACGGACGATGGCGGGAAGAGTTGGAAGCCGATCAACAAGGGTTTGTATTCGAAATACATTCCAGACCCGACGGCGGAAGTGGGGCATTGCGTACATCATATCGCGACGCATCCGGCGCACCCGGACGTGCTGTTTATGCAGAAGCACTGGGACGTGATGCGCAGCGAAAATGGCGGGGAGCAGTGGACCAAGATCAGCGGAAATTTGCCGACGGATTTCGGATTCGTGATTGACGTGCACGCGCACGAGCCGGAAACGATTTACGTGGTGCCGATCAAAAGCGATTCGGAGCACTTTCCCATGGATGGGAAGCTGCGCGTATATCGCAGCCGCAAAGGCGGCAACGAGTGGGAGGAACTGGCGAAGGGCTTGCCCGAGAAAGATTGTTATGTGAACGTGCTGCGCGATGCCATGTCGGTGGACCGGCTGGATAAGTGCGGTGTGTATTTCGGGACCACCGGTGGGCAGGTGTACTCCTCGGCGGACGGCGGCGACACATGGACGGCGATTGCGCGGGACTTACCGGGAGTGCTGTCGGTGGAGGTGCAGACGCTGTCATGATTCGCGTGGTTTTGCCAGCGCATTTGCGGAATTTGGCGCGCGTGGGTACGGAGGTCGAATTGGAAATCGCGGGAACGGTGACGCAGCGGTCCGTGGTGGATGCCTTGGAAGCGCGCTACCCGATGCTGCAGGGAACCATTCGGGACCATGTGACCAAACAGCGGCGGCCGTTTCTGCGGTTTTTTGCGTGCGAAGAGGATTTGTCGCACGAAAGCATTGATGTGCCGTTGCCGGAAGCGGTAGCGAAGGGGAAAGAGCCATTGTTGATTGTGGGCGCGATTGCGGGGGGATGAACAGCGGGAACAACGAGGAGTGAAAAAGGCGCGCGGTAACCGTTTCGTGTTCGCAACAGACGCATTTAACGTTTGCAGAGCATGAAGAGAGTGAATGAACACATGGTGCGTTTCAGTCTGCTGTCAATGGCCGGAGGTGCCGTGGAAGCTTCAGGGTTAAGAATTCTGCTGCTGCTTGTTCTGATTAACCCCTTGGGGCCAGCATGCGCACAGAACAAAGCGCAATACCCGAACATGGCGCCAATTGAGCAATATCGATCCGCGAGTGCATCCGGCGAGATTGCCTTGGCGCGAAGCTCCGCCCCTGCATCGATCTCTGGCGACGCGGAGATCCTAGTTCTCGGAAGTCATGGCTATGAAAGTGCCGTTAAAGGAAAGAATGGGTTCGTGTGCATCGTGGAAAGATCGTGGGCTACGGATTTTAATGATCCGCAGTTTTGGAACCCAAAGATTCGCGCTCCGATCTGCTTCAATGCCCCCGCTGCGCACTCTGTCCTCTCTGTTTATCTGCAGCGCACGGAATGGGTTTTGGCCGGTGCGTCTATACCTCAGATGAGTGAACGCACCAAGTCCGCCCTAGAAGCAAAGACAATGCCGGTACCGGTATCCGGTGCGATGTGCTACATGATGTCCAAACAAGGATACCTGAACGACGCCGACGGGCATTGGCATCCTCATCTCATGTTTTTCTATCCACACACCGATGGCTCGTTGTGGGGCGCGAATCTTGCAGGAGCTCCGGTGCTGGCCAGTGACGGCGTTGACGGTGTCACGGTATTTCTTGTTCCGGTGCTCCGGTGGTCTGACGGTACGCCTGGACCGACCGATCTGCCGTAGTCGCGCTCGCAGGGTGGTTATCCCATTGTTGAGGCCAATCAATCACAGAGCAATTGCAAGAGCGCGGGAGCGGGTCGGAGTTTATTGGCTGGTCATCGCCAGGAGCCAGAAGATTAGGGTGCCCAGGGCGCAGACGGGAGCGAGCCAGCGGGCAGGGTTGGGGCGGCCCGTGCCGGCTACGGCGAAGGCGATACCGACGATGGATAGCAAAGAGCCGATCGCAATGACTCTGAGGAGAACCGGATCGTAAACCGGAAAGTTGCGAACAAAACGCGCGTAAAGATGTGTGGTGAGGGCCAGCGTGGCGGAAGCAGTAGCGAGCGAAAATCCTACGAGAGAAAAGGTGGAGGAACGAGAGCGTGGAGAGTCGTTTTGTGCCCAGCGGATCCAGCCCCACACGAGGAGAACCGGAATCAAAAGTGTGGTTGCGACAGCCATGAACCACAAGGTGGACGAGAGCATTCTGTCTTCGAAGTAGACCTCGCAGCATATTATCGCGCGATTGCGGGCGGTGGAGGAGAAAATTGCTCCGAGAGCGGACGTCAGCCAACAGTTACCTGCCCCCAGCAAAGCGAAGAGAGATTCTGCCCAGCGCTCGGAATGACGAATCGATGATTAGATTAGGGTTGTAAGGGTCGGCGGATAGCCGCGGCACTTCCCAAAAAGTCACAAGTGCTCCGAATGACGTTTTGATTCCCGGAGGTCAATGGGAGGGCAAAAAAACGCCTTGACATATTCCTATATGGGAATGTATTGTGCCGTCATGGCAAGAGCAGCGACAACTTCGGATGCGTTCAATGCGGTGGCGGAGCCGCGGCGGCGGGACATTTTGGGTTTTCTGGCGCTGCACGAACGTCCGGTGAACGAGATTGTGGAAAGTCTGGGATTGGAGCAGCCGTCAGTTTCAAAACATCTGCGGGTGTTGCGCGAAGTGGGGCTGGTGGGTGTTCGGCGGCAAGGGCGGCAAATGTTTTATCGCACGAACGCGGAAGCCATTCGGCCACTGCACGAGTGGACGCAGTCTTTCGAGCGGATGTGGAAGCATCAGTTGGCGCGGATCAAGGAGCAAGCCGAGGCGAAGAAGCAGTGAGCAGACCCAGGGACGCCATTCGGAAGAATGGCGGTCCCGGGAAAATCCAATCGTGAGGAGGAAAAATGACAGGGACGGCACAGAAGATTGAAGACTTTACGTTGACGGTGACATTGGAAACGTTGGTGAAGGCAGGGATCGATGCGACGTTTGCGGCCGTGCTGGACCAGGTAGGTCCGTTGAACCAGACACCGGAAGGCGTGTCGCTGAAGATGAAGTTGGAGGACTGGCCGGGCGGACGCTGGTACCGGGATTTGGGGGATGGCAACGGACATTATTGGGGAACAGTGCAAGCGATCAAGAGGCCAACGCTGCTGGAGATGTGTGGGCCGTTGTTTGCGTCGTATCCGCTGGTGTCGAATGTGCAGTACCGGTTGAGCGAGGAGAAAGGTGGATCGCTGATCAAGTTCCGGCACACCGCGTTTGGGTTTATGGAAGAACGACACCGGCAAGGCGTGACGCAGGGTTGGACGCACATGATGGAGCGGATCCGGGAGCAGGCGGAAGGATTGAGGGCGCATTGATTTGGTGTTGCGGCGAGATCGAAGAGAGATTCATCGCTTCGAGGACTCCGCTCGGAATGACGGAACAGCGGGAGTCCAAAAATCGCACTCGGAAGACGGTGGGGCACCGGCAGAAAAGCCTCACCCTGGGGTGAGCTACAGGTGGGAGGAGTGAATTGTGTGTCCGGCATGTTTGGTGACGCTATCGATGATTGTGGCCGGCGCGATTTCGACCAGTGGAGCGACGGTGCTGGCGGCGAAGGCGTTTGGAAAAAAAAGGGACTCGAAGGAAGTGAATGGTCAGAGTGGCGGCGGAGATGGGACAGAAGGAACACCTGAGGAAAAGGAGAAGCAGCAATGAAGCAGACAATGGTGGAACAACCGAAGGTTGTATCCCGCGAGCAGTGGTTGGCGGCGCGCAAGGACCTGCTGGCGAAGGAGAAGCAGTACACCCGTGCTGGGGATGCGCTGGCGGCGGAACGGCGCGGTTTGCCGTGGGTGAAGGTGGAGAAGGAGTATGTGTTCGATACGCCGAGCGGGAAGAAAAAGCTGGCGGATTTGTTCGACGGGCGCAGCCAGTTGATTGTGTATCACTTCATGTTCGGGCCGGATTGGGAAGCGGGATGCCCGAGCTGTTCGATGATTGGAGATCACATTGATGGAAGCGCAGTGCACCTGGCGAACCGCGATGTGACGCTGATGGCGGTGTCGCGCGCGCCGTTGCCGAAAATCGAGACGTTCAAGAACAGGATGGGCTGGAAATTCAAGTGGCCGTCATCGTTCGGGAGCGACTTCAATCGGGATTACCACGTGTCGGTCAGCAAAGAAGAAATGGCCAGCGGCGAACAATACTACAACTATAAGATGCAGCATTTTCCGATAGACGAACGGCCAGGCGCCAGCGTGTTCTACAAGAATGAGAAGGGCGAAGTTTTTCATACCTATTCGACTTATGGACGCGGGTTGGAACAAGCTCTGAACGTGTACTGCTACCTGGACCTGACGCCTCTGGGACGACACGAAGAAGGACTAAAGCCGCATCCGATGGCGTGGGTGAGACACCGCGATAAATATGAGCAGGACTACTACGGGGATGCGACGCAGCCGAAGGCGATGGGCGCGGGTGGTTCTTGTTGCTCGGGAGAACGCAAGGCGTAGCGCACGAATACCTTACACGATGAGCCGGAGCGTTTGCCGCGGAGCTGGCGGTAGGTGCTCCGGTTTTTCTGTGTACGTGGAGGAGGCTAGCATGAAAGCCAGCGCTACATGGAAGAGGGAGGAGAAATCGTTCAGGAGTCGGTAGGATCAAGCCGCGTCAAGGGCTGGGTTAGACGAGAAGGAGCCCCGCTTCTGAGTGATGAGATCGTAAACGGTGGCAGGAGCCGCGTGGAGGCGGCTCCTTCTTTTATTGCTTGGTTCATTGTTGGGCAACCTTGGTATTGGAGTTGCGGGAAATCATTGACGTCATCGTTTCGGTTTGCGGGCCCATGAAGTGGGTGGCGAGATTGCGGGCGAGTAGAGGATCGGAGGCTGCGCCGACCAAGGCCTTCTTCGCGTGTCCTTGCTGGTCCGCGGAGGGATCATCGAGAGTAATGAGTGCGGCGGCAAAATTCATTTGCGGGTCATCGTCGTGGAAGTGGATGGCTTTTTTGACGAGCGCGTAGGCGTCGAGGCCCTGCGCGGGATTCGCGAAATCCTTGTTGATCCAGTGGACCTGATCGAGAGTTGCAGCGAAATAGCCGATGTCAAATGTGGCCAGGGTGCCATCGGGTGTGTAGAGAGAGGCCGCGTCCGAGCGGGCGATGAGCTTCAAGAGAAGGTGTTTGGCTGTGACGGGATCTTTCTGGGAGTACAGCACGGCGCGGCGCAGCGTTTCCATATGGACGAGGACGGTGGAATCGGAATCGAGGATGGAAATGGTGTCGGTGACGAGATGGTTGACGTTGTAGGACTCGGAGCCGGTGAGCCGCCAGTCGTGGGAGATCCAGGGGAGGGATTTGGCGGTGCCGATGTCGAAGGAGTGACAGATGAGGGGAGGACCAGCAAGGGCGGCGGTGGCGAAGACGAGTGTGAGGAAGATGGCGGTTGTGAATTTTGTTGCGTGAGATTTCATGTTTGGCTCCTTGTGTGAGGTGGGCGGTCAGTGGGGAGACGCGGGGGTGGGGAGAAGTGTTAACGAGACGCCAATATCCTGAGAGCTGAGCCTCCAAGGGCGCGCCAATCGCGAGTGTGAGGGCGGCTTTACGCAGTTCTACGTCGCCTGCCTTTTCCGGGTAGGGGCGCAGCACACTGCGCCCCATGTCCACAAGATCACAACAACAACATTTCATTCCGGGCGAAGCCTGCGAACCGACGTATCTCTTGGATTCGCGTGGGAGGGTTGTTTCAATAGGAGTTGTTTTTCAGGAACGTTAGTTGCGGGGCAGGCTTCGCTTGGGGATCGGCGGATTGTTCGAAGAGGCGCCACATCGAGATGTCGCCCAGGTCGAGGGCGTTCCAGTAGAGGTCAAGCATGCGGGAATCGAGCGCCAGGATACCTACACGTGTGACGCCGGCAGGAGGCGGAACAAACGTAGCCAGACGTGCGTAAACCCTTTCGCGATCGGAGTTATCGGTGCGGGAGAGAAGATGCCAGAGGGTGAGAGTGTCGCGCGGGCGGGCTAGAGAAAGAATGGTGGCGAGCGCGGCGGAAGCGGCGTCTGAAGATTGCGGGGACTGGTCGAAGGTGTAAAGCGCGGTGATGAAGGATGCCGGGGCATCTTCGAAATAAGGAGTGCCGGGACCGAGTTGCGGGCGCGTGGAGCACATCGCGCCCGCGGGGATGAAGGAATCGCGACCCTTGAGATGAAAGCCAACCCAGCCGAGAGTGGTGCGAATGGTGCCGGAACCGTCGGGTGTGACGTGAAGAGTGTAGGCACAGCCGAGATCGATAGCGACGGCGAAAGGCGTGTCTACCACGAACTGGCCGGGTGGAGCCCAGATGGCGGCGTGAATGGTGCCGACATCGAGTTGCAGGCGCTTGTGATTGGGATCGGTTTGCAGGAGGCGCACGCGGGAATCCGGATCGATTTGAATTTCGCCCAGATCATTTTCGGAAAGCGTGGCGCGGGAAGAGGAATTGGTGGTGAGGGTTTGACCAACGTAGAGCTTGGCGGAGGGCTGATTGGGAGATATGGAACGTGAGCTGATCTGTGGAGCGCCCTCGAGATTGGCGACCCTCCAGGCAAGCCCGGTTTCAGGCTGAGTTGTGGGACGGAAGAACAAGAAAATGCCGACAGCGCCAGCGAGGATAATGACTGCCGCGGCGGCGAGGCGCGGAAGCCCAGTACTGGTTGCACTAGCCGGCAAGGATGGGGGTGCGACCAGCCTTGTGTTTGCGGTTACGGGAGAAGCAAACGGGCGTTCAATGTGGCGGAATTCGCTGAGGAGCGATTCGAGGCGCTGAATTTCGGGATCGCGCGTGCCGGAGTGGTCCCACAAATAATCGTTGGGCGTGGGCATTTCGTCTTCGGGATTGTTCATTCGTTTGGTCATAGCTCACCCCCGGTGAGCGGTGCAGATTTGCGAGCAAGAAGTTCACGGAGCTGTTGCATACCGCGATGAAGATTGACACGGACAGAGCCGGGTGTGAGTCCGGTGCGCGCGGCGATTTCCGGGCCCGTCATGCCTTCGACGAAACGGAGGATCAGGGTTTCGGAATAAGTTTGGGGAAGGGAGAGGATGGCTTCGAGAGCGGCGTGGGCTTCGGCGGAAGAATGGGAAGCAGGCGGAATCGAGGGGGGCGCGGTGTCGGAGTTGGCGGATAAGGATTCGTCGGTGAGTTCGTCGTAAGGCTTGGACCGGCGATGAAAATCGTTGGCGCGGTTGCGGGTGATGGTAGCGAGCCAACCGGGGAACTTGGAGACTTCGCGGAGGGAAGTCAGACGCGGCAGGGCTTGCAGGAAAACGTCCTGCAGCAGGTCGTCAACATCCGAGTAAGGGACGCGGGAGAGCAGGATGCCGTGGACCATGCGGGCGTAGCGGGAATAGAGCAGGCCAAAGGCGGAGCGATCGCCTTGCTGGGCAGCGCGGACGAGGGCGTCGTCGGAGGTGGCGGGTAGTGCTGGGGGTTTCATGATCGGCCGGCCCGAGAATGCTGAGCGTAAATCAAGCTGAGTGGCCACAAATGCGCTGCCGCTAACCTCCTAAGGTAGACGCGGCAGGAGGGTGAGATGTTAACAATAGCGTGGCGGCGCCCGCATTGGAATCTGGTCGGGAGGCAGGGAGCGATGGAAGAGAGATTCCTCGCTATGCGGACTTCGCTCGGAATGACGCTCTGTTCGGTTCGGATGGCGCGGTGGAAGGCCTCACCCCGAAGGGGTGAGCTAAGGGTGCTGATAGAGTAGAAGAATGGGGAAAGCGATACGGGAGTTTGAGTCGCACCGGTGGCTAAGGAGCGGGCATGCGCAGACGATTGGCGCGGCGTTTGCGCCGCGGACGTTTGCGTTGCCTGCGGGCGAGGAACGATTGTTTCGCGTGGATGCGGAGACACAGCTGAAGGGCGTGTGCCATTGGCAGAGAGAAGACCGCACGCAGACTCACTCCGGCGGATCTAAAGTTCGGCCACTTCACGACCCTCGCCCGAACCGATCTGACGATCGGGCGCTACACGAAGAGCGATTCCTCGCGTCGCGGACTACGTTCGGAATGACGGATGGCGATGGGCGGCGTAAGGATTTGCCAGTGATTGTGATTGTGCACGGGTTGGAAGGGTCATGCGATTCGAATTATTCGCGAGGAATTGCGGCGAAGGCTTGGGCGCGAGGATTTCACTCCATCCGGATGAATCAGAGAAATTGCGGGGGGACCGAGCGGCTAACGCCGACGTTATATAACAGCGGCTTGAGCGACGATTACCGCGTGGTGCTAATGGAGCTGATTGCGGAGGGATTCGAGAGGATTTTCTTCGCCGGGTATTCGATGGGCGGAAATCTGGTGACGAAGATGGCGGGGGAGTTGGGGGCAAGTGCGCCGAAAGAATTGCGAGGGGTGGGGGTTGTGTGCCCGGCGCTGGATTTGTCGCGGTGCGCGGATGCGTTGGAGGAGCGGGAAAACCACCTGTATCAATGGCATTTTGTGCGCGGGTTGATGGACCGGTACCGGAGGAAGTGCGAGCTATTTCCAGAGCGTTACCGCCGTAATGGATTTGGACCGATACGCACGGTGCGGGAATTCGATGACGCGATTACCGGGCCATGCTTTGGCTTTCGCGATGCGGAGGAGTACTACGAATCGGCAGGGGCAAAGAAGGTCATTGGGAAAGTGGCGCTACCACTGCTGGTGATTACGGCGCAGGATGATCCGTTTGTGCCGTATGTCTCGTTTCTGGCGGCGCGGCTCGAGGAAAATCCGTGCGTGAGGTTTGTGGCGCCGGAGCATGGAGGACATTGCGGGTTTGTGTCGCGGTTTGCTGGGGAGGAGAGGTTTTGGGCGGAGGAGAGAATTGTGGAGTTTGTTGAGGAGGAAGGGAAGAAGTCATAAATTCAAAGTGTAAAGTTCAAAGACGAAGAGAGATTCCACGCTTCGCGGACTCGGCTCGGAATGACGGTTGGATTTTTTTGAGAATTGAGGCCAGACGCCGTGGCTGACATTTCTCCGGGAGGGAACGGACCCGCACTTCGACACTTGTACCCAGCTTCGCGATGGAATTTTGATTGGTTGAATAGGCTTAGGTTGTGAAAGCGGCGATCCGCCGCACTCCAAAATCAGACGAAGGGTTTCTCTAGGGAGAATTGGAATCCCGGCGTGAGTAGTTGGGCGGGGCCCGCGGGGGCGATCGCCATCAGGTCTTCGCAGCGGATGCCGAATTCACCGGGGACGTAGATGCCCGGCTCGTTGGAGAAGGTCATATTGGGTTCGAGGGCGGTTTTGCTGGCGCGCACGAGATAGGGATGTTCATGGCCATCGAGGCCGATGCCGTGGCCAAGGCGGTGCGTGAAGAATTTATAATCCGGGCCGAAACCGGCGTTGGTGATTACCGAGCGGGCGGCGTTATCGACCGAGCCGGAGAGTTGGCCGGCCTGGGCGGCGGCGAGCGCGGCATCTTGGGCTTTGCGGACGGTGTCGTAAGCGTGCTGAATTTTTTCAGTGGGCTTGCCGAAAATTCCGGTCCTGGTGACGTCCGATTCGTAGCCCTCGACGAGGCAACCGCCATCGATGAGGACCACATCGCCTTGCTTTAGCTTTTGTGGCTGGCGGGAGCCGTGAGGCAGAGCGGCGGATGCGCCGATGCCGACGAGGGCGTAGCCGCGAAGATTCATTTTGGCGTAGCCGCCAGTGACCATGCGGCTGATTTCCTCTTCGGATAGTCCTTCGTGCAAGTTCTGGAAGACGAGACGGTAGACGTCACATGTGGCTGCGCAGGCAAGGCGCATGAGTTCGAGTTCGTGCGCGGATTTGACGGCGCGGCAAGCGATGGTGATGGGATCGGCGGAAATGAGCGTGAGGCTGGGGGCGTCGGCGCGGAGGTGATCGAAGAATGTGAAGGGAAGGGCTTCGTCGATGCCGACGCGGCCGGAGAGAATTTTGCGGTCTATTAGGAAAGAAGCAATGAGTTTGGTGGGACTCTCGTCTTCCTGCCAGACCCGGACCTCGATGGGATAGCGCATGAGTTCGCGCATGCGCGCTTCTTCGAAGGCAGGAGAAATAAGAATGGGCGGACCTGTGCGGAGTATCAAAAGGGCGAGGAGGCGTTCGCTGAGCCCCCAGCGGATGCCGGTGAAATAGTAGAGGGAAGTCCCAGGGCCGAGAAGCAGGGCGTCGCATGTGGGATCGAGATCGGACATGAGTTGCTCAGCGTGGTGAAGACGAGTGTGGAATTCGTCGGGAGTTATGGGATGGATGCGATCGCCGAGCGGCTTGAGCGTCGAAAAGGAAGCAGGGAGGGTGGATTGGGCGTGCACCGGAGGAGTACGGGCAAGGGTGGAAGCGGCGGCGGAGGATTGCAAGAAACGGCGCCGAGAGAAAAAGCGATTTGCGGGAATCATCAGGTAAGAGGATACAAGAAAAGAGGAAACGAGGTAATGAAGTAAAGAGGTAAGGAAAATTCGCGAGAATACCAGAAGGCCAGAGTTTTCTTGACGTGCACAGGAGTGTGACGTAGACTGCGCAAGCCCGATTGGCGAGGCAAGAAACTGCAGAAGCGCTAAACTGTGCAGGAAAGAAATCGGGGAGGAAGACCGATGGCCAAGCCCAAAGTTTTCACCGTGAACTATAAAGCTCTGGTGAGCGAAATTCGGAAGACCGCCGGGATGCTGGAGAAGATCGAGAAACAGGTTGGCGGGAAGCAAAAATCGGCAATTGCCGCGCAGATCAAATCGCTAAAATATCTGGAGAGCGTGTGCACGAATCCAGCGATTGGAGTTACACCTGGCAAGATTAAGCCGAAGATGTCCGGCTGTAAAATCGCGGCGCCGCCGAAGATGTCCAAGTTGTACGCGAAAGAGTAACTCGGGCGTCCGCGGCTTGCGGCTACATGGCTCGAGCTGTCCACCTAAAGAACAAGGTACGCGAGAAACGCAGCGAAACGAGAAGTGCGGTTTACGTGCGGCGCGCTCCGTTTCTGATTTCCTACTGGCAAGACAATCAACTCATTTTTGAGAATTACCTGACGCGGAAGAAGGTAGCGGCTTCCGCGGAAGTTGCTGCTGTACTCGATTTTTTCGGGGACTGGACGACCATCGAAAAAATCGCAGAGCGCTGGCCGGAGTACTCCGCGGGGTCACTGCTGAAAACCGTGAGCCGACTGTTGCGAGAGACCATGCTCGAAGGGGCGCAGCGGAAGAACCCGCGCGCGGACGAGAGGCAGAGGGCTCTGCGGAAGTGGAGAGCGTGGAATCCGGCGGCAAGCTTTTTTCATTTGAGCACCAAGGATATTTATGCTGACGAGGTGACCGCGGAAGAAATTGCGTATGTGGAGCAATTAGCCAAAACGCATGTGGTGCCGAAGCCGCTCAAAGCGTATCCCAGAGCAAAAGTGATTCCGCTGGAGAAGGCCGAAATTGCCGCGGAGTTTCCCCGGGTGTTGCGGGAACGGCGGACGTGGCGGGAGTTTTCGCACCAAGTCGTGACGCGGGAGAGTTTGGGGACGTTACTGGACTTATCGTTCGGCGTGCAGGCTTGGGAAGAGGTGCCGACGATCGGGCGATTGGCGCAGAAGACGTCGCCGTCGGGCGGGGCGCTGCACCCGTCGGAAGCGTATGTGATGGCGAGACGGGTGGAAGGCGTGCCGCCGGGGATTTATCACTACGATGCGGGCGGACACCGGCTACAACGGATTCGCGCGGGGATGACCGCGGTGGAGATGCAGAAATATTTGGCCGGGCAATGGTGGTTCCGGGATGCGGCGTTTGTGGTGTTTTTGACCGCGGTGTTTGGACGCACGCAATGGAAGTACGATTACGCCAGGGCCTACCGGGCGATCCTCATTGAGGCCGGACATTTGTGCCAGACGTTTTGTTTGACGGCGACATGGTTGGGGCTGGCGCCGTTTTGCACCATTGCGGTGGCGGATACCAAGATTGAGAGGAGTTTGCGGGTGGATGGAATTTCGGAGTCGGTGATTTATGCGATGGGGGCTGGGGGAAGGCGAGGTCAGGGAAAAACGTAGGATGTAAGAAGTAATGAAATCAAAGTAAAAAGTAAAGTAAAGATCACGACAGAGCGAACGGAGGTCCGCGACGCGAGGAATCTCTCTTTAGTTTTTAGCTGGTGCGACGGAGGGCGGCGCCCACTGGGCGCCGCCAGGAACCGGGATGGGCGCTACTTTTTGACTATAGGGACGGAGGCTTTGGTGGTTTCCCATTCCATGTTGAGGGTACCGCCGTTGGGGGCTTTGTCGAACGAGATGGTGAAGTTTTCGACAGGCGTGGTGACGGGAGTGACCTTCATATCGACGCGGGCGAGGTCATTGGACGGGCCGGGGTATTGCGTGCCCCATTCGCCGGTCTTCTTGCTGATGATCAGGGTCCATTTGTTCTGATCGGGAATAGCGAAGAGGGTGTAGTTGCCAGCGGGAACCACAGTGCCGCCTACCATGATGTCGGCGGTGGGGACAAAGGTAGTGGATTCATTTGCGCCAGCGCGCCAGACCTTGCCGTACGGAACGAGTTCGCCGAATATTTTGCGGCCTTTGGCGCGCGGGCTGGAGTAGTCGATGGTAATGGACTGGCCGCCGCCAAGGTCAAGAGTGGCTTGTGCCGGGGGGCTGGGGCGTTGGGCATTATCCTGGCGGGCGTGAGAAGCAAAGACGAAGATTGCCAAGGCTAGACAAAAAACCGAGATAGCGACTATTACTTTGCGCATCGTGTTCTCCTGGAGTGGCAATTGCTCGAACGGGCGCGAGCAAGCCGGCAAGTCTGAGGGCTTACCGCTAGCATTGAACAAGATTTGGGGAGATGTTGCAAGGAGGAGAAGGCCTCACCCCTGCGGGGTCAGTTACGGGCTCCGATGAGCGCCAAGGCTACATCGAAGAGTTAGGCGGAACCAAGAACGGACCGGCTAGCGGTCCCTACAATGCGTGGAATGTTGTAGAAGGCTGGGCTGGGTAGCCTTAGGAACGTGTCGGGCGCCCTTTACAGTCCATTCAAATATGTGATAGTTTTGAAGAGTCGAAGAAAAGAGGAAAATTCAAGGGACGACGGTGGGGGGCACTTGAGCGACGCCAAAGTAATGTTGATCGAACAATTCCGCACACATGTAAAGGATACGGGATCCCCAGAGGTGCAGATCGCGCTTCTGAGCGAGCGCATCAACTACCTGACGACGCACCTCAAGAGCCACGTCAAAGACCACGCATCACGCCGGGGCCTGATTATGATGGTGAATAAGCGGCGGCGCTTGCTGGACTATCTCAACCGGCGGGACCCGGATCGGTATCACCAGATTGTTGAACGCCTCAGCCTACGCAAGTAAAGAACTGCGGAACGGTACGCGGAACAACTTGCGGTTTCACGAACGGACAAATTCCCAGCGGAGTCTGTACGCCAACCTCGGGGAGGTTGGACGTGAAGCAGCGCAGCCTGTGACGGAAAGCCGCGCGGCGTAACCACTGGTGTATCTGTTAGCGAACCTGGCAGGGCCTTCGCAGCAATCCTCCTTTTTTCTTCATTGCAAACCAGTGAATTGGAAGAGCTTTTCAGGAGAGGAGCCAAAGGAAGAATCATATGTCTGAGAATAATCATGTTCCGGCGCCACACCAGGTATCCATTGAAGTGGGAGGGCGGAAACTAACTCTGGAAACCGGAAAAATTGCGAAACAGGCGAACGGTGCGGTAACAGCCAGGTATGGGGATACGATCATGCTGGTTACGGCGTGCATCGCGGCCAAGGCGAGCGATCGAGACTTCTTGCCTCTCACGGTGGACTACCGGGAGAACACGTATTCAGCGGGGAAAATCCCCGGAGGGTTTTTCAAGAGGGAAGGGCGACCGACGGAGAAAGAGATCCTGGTGTCGCGGTTGATTGACCGGCCGATGCGGCCGTTGTTCCCGGAGTCGTTACGGAACGAGACGCAGATTATCGCCATGGTGCTGTCTGCCGATAGCGCGAACGATCCGGATGTGATTGCGGTGACCGCGGCGTCCGCGGCAGCATATTGTTCCGACTTGCCGTTTACCGACCCCATTGCCGCGGTGCGCGTGGGACTGCTGGATGGCAACCTGGTGGCGAACCCCACGGTGGCGGAACAGAAGACCAGCAAGCTGAATATTGTGGTGGCAGGTACGGAAAAGGGCATCGTGATGGTGGAGGCGGGAGCCTTCGAGGTGTCCGAAGAAAAGGTGACGGAAGCTTTGGAGTTTGGGCACGAGCAGATCAAGAAGATTGTGGCCGGAATTAAGGAACTGCACAGCCAGCTCAAGCCCACCAAGCTAGTGATTGCGCCGCTGCCGTTCGATCAGTCGATCTACGACGGCATCAAGAAGACCTACGGGGCGCGGTTGAAGGATGCTTTGGACACGCAGAAGCATCCGAAAAAAGAAAGCTACAACCTGGTAGACGCGCTGCACGAAGAAATTCTGAAGGGCGTTCCGGAAGATGACGAAGAAAAGATCGCGCTGACGAACCGGGCGTTCGAACGGTTGCGCGAAGATCTCTTCCGCGAGGAGGTGTTGAAGGCCAAGCGGCGGCCGGATGGGCGGGCGTTTGATCAGATCCGCAAGATCACCTGCGAAGTGGGCTTGCTGCCACGCGTGCATGGTTCGGCGTTGTTTACCCGCGGAGAGACCCAGGCGCTGGCGACACTGACATTGGGCACCAAAGAAGATATGCAGCGGCTGGACTTGCTGTTCGAACAGGACACCTTCAAGCGCTTCATGCTGCACTACAACTTCCCGCCGTTCAGCGTCGGCGAGGTGAAACCCCTGCGTGGCGCCGGACGGCGCGAGATTGGACACGGGGCTTTGGCAGAACGGGCGCTGGCCAATTTGCTGCCACCTGAAGTGGAGTTTCCCTACGCAATGCGTGTGGTGAGCGACATTCTGGAGTCGAACGGATCCTCGTCGATGGCCACGGTTTGCGGCGGTTCGCTGGCGATGATGGACGCAGGCGTGCCGATGAAAGGACCATGCGCGGGTATCGCGATGGGCTTGGTAGTGAGCGACGATGGGAAATATTCCATCCTGACCGATATTGCCGGAGCGGAAGATCATTACGGCGACATGGATTTCAAAGTGGCCGGGACGCGCGAGGGCATTACCGCGCTGCAGATGGACATCAAGGTGACGAGCATCAGCATCGCCATGATGAAGGAAGCTCTGGCGCAGGCGAAGAAGGCGCGGCTGTCGATTCTGGACACCATGGAGAGTACGCTAAGTTCGCACCGCGAGACTATTTCGGCGTACGCCCCACGGTTGTACAAGCTGAGCATCCCGACGGACAAGATTCGCGACCTGATCGGGCCGGGAGGGAAGAAGATCAAGTCGATCATCGAACAGACCGGAGTGAAGATTGACGTGCTGGAAGACGGCACGGTGCATATTTTCTCGACCAGCGGCGCGGGCGGCGATCAGGCATTGCAGATGGTGCGCGACGTAACAGCCAGTGCCGAGGTGGGGAAGACGTACCTGGGCAAAGTGGTGCGGCTGGCGGAGTTCGGGGCGTTCGTGGAATTGTTCCCGGGCACCGACGGATTGCTGCACATCAGCGAAATTTCCGAGCACCGGATCCGCGACGTGCGCGACGAGTTGAAGCTGGGTGATCAAGTGCTAGTGAAGGTGCTGGCAATTGAAGGGAATAAAATCCGGCTGTCGCGCAAGGCGTTGATCAAGGAAGCGCGCGAGAAGCAGGCCAAGAGTAAGGAAGGCTCGGCCACTCCGGCACCGGCGGCGACTACGACCGAAGGGAACTGACAGACGATTACATTTGTGAGGAAAGGCCCCGAGATTCGGGGCCTTTTGCTTGTACGCCGCGCATGCTCGGCAGCTAGCGGGTGAAAGTCCCGTCCCAACCTGATGGAGGTGAAGGGTAGCGAAGCGCAAGGGCGTCACCGTGAGGTGGGGTCTGAAGGAAGCGTGGAGCAAAGATACGGGCCGATGGACAAGAACTGGATTTGAGGCCTACGGCGTCGGACGAGCGGGCAAGCAATCGCGAAGTCCGTATCCATCAAGGACGCTGGTGGTAAATCCGGCGGTCGCGTATCGAAAGCAGTCGAATTTATCGCGGGAGATCTGTTGCATGTCACGGAATCGTGACTGAGCGTGAAGTAATTCCCGCTGATCCTGCAGCAGAAGTCAGCAGCGGGCGTAGTGTGTGCGGAGCAGCGTGTTGTTCGGGAGGGTTGAAGTCCCTCGGGCACTCGAATGCCGATTTTGGCGCAAGTAACCGGCGAAGCGATTATTCTTCGGATGCCAGCCTGTAGATCACCATTCGTGGCGGACAGGAAGAAATCTTGATTCGGAGAAAACAGGTATGAGAATGAGGCGCGTGGTGGTCGTGGTGGGAATTTTGTTGGTGATGGGTGTGGGTGGCTATGGGCAGGAGAAGCGTCGGGTGATCATTGATACCGATCCGGGAACCGACGATGCGATGGCGATCTATCTTGCGCTGAATTCGCCTGAGCTACAGGTGCAGGCCATCACCGCGGTGCCGGGGAACGTGGTGGCGAAGCAGGCGTTGGAGAACGCGCTGAAACTAGTGAGCCTTGCGGATCGTTGCGACATTCCGGTGGCGGCGGGGGCGCAGCATCCGTTGATGCAGAAGACGTACACGGCGCTGTACTGGCACGGGAAGAATGGGTTAGCGGATATTGAGTTGCCAACACCAAAGTGCAAAGTGGATCCGCGGTTTGCGCCGGACCTGATGATCGAGCTGGTGCACGAATACCCGCATGAAATTACGCTGATTCCGATTGGGCCGCTGACGAATATTGCGCTGGCGGTTTCGAAAGACCCATCGATCGTGGGTTTAGTGAAGGATATCGTGATTATGGGCGGGTCGATTTCCGGCGGAAATGTGGATGGTGCGGCAGAAGCGAATATTTTCGGGGATCCGGAGGCCGCCCAGATCGTGTTCAACGCAGGATGGGTAGTGACCATGGTGGGATCGGATGTGGGCGAGCGCACGTTGATGGAGCGCAAGCACCTGACTCAGTTGGAGACGGGGCACGGACCGGAGAACGATATGGTGACGAGGATTGCGCGGTTTTACATCGAGAGATCGGAGAAGAATGGATGGCATGGGGCCGCGATGTACGATCCACTGGCGGTGGCCACAGTGATAGATCCGAGCCTGGTGCAGCTGAAGGACATGCATGTGGACGTGGAAACCCGGGGCGAGTTTACGCGCGGAGAAACGGTGGCAAATCGCATGGGTGGTAACGAGAAGAATGTGCTGCATGGCGATCATTACGAGATCGAAGGGTATGAGCCGTTGAAGAATAACGCGCGGGTGGCGGTAGCGTCGGACGCGGAGCGGTTTTTGGCGATGTTTATTGCACGGGTGATGGGGAAGTAAAGGGGCAAGCTAAATAGTCCGGCACATAGCGCGGCCATGGGGATCGAGCGTGCTGGACGCCTACGAAGAAAACCAGAAATGCGACGCGCCCGTGAGGATTAGGCGTGGGTGCAGTGCACCGCGTCTAGGGCGCCCCAAAGTGCATCTAGGGCTTGGTTGGTGGTTTCGAGGATTTCCGCTTCGTCGCCTTCGGCGTGCTGTTCGAGCCATGAGCGCCACGCGGCGCGATGGGCTTTGTCGGCTTCTTCATGCACGGCGAAGTACGCCAGACCTTTGTTCGAATTAATTCCGTAATGCTTTTTCAGGCCATCGATTTTCGCGGTGGCGATTTCGGGCACTTGCGCTTCGTAGGCGTATAGGGCCGCAACCGCTTCGACCACTGGCCGGTCACCCACAATCTCACGGAAGGCTTCGACGACGGCTTGCGTGCCAGGAAGAGCGGGGCAGCAGGTTATATCCTCTTCGTTGATCCCCAGGGTGGCGGCGAAATCACGCCAAAGCTTGGGATGAGGATGGGAAGGATTTTCCTCTTCGGCAAGATTCTCGAGAATGATGTCGCGGATGGGGCCTTCGGCTCGCGCGGCGAGAACGCGAAGATGTTTGGGAAAAGCTTCAACATGGCGGTAATACTGCGCGGCATAGAGTTGCAAATCCTGGCGTGTGAGCCGGCCCGTCTGCCAATCCTGGTAGAAGGGGTGTTTCAGAAGGCTTTTCTCAGCGATGGCCGCATCAATCTTTTCGAGAAGTTGGGTGTTCTGCATACTGATCCCTCCCGGAAATTGTGGGCGGCCAAAAATAGATGGCCGCAATAAGTTTTTCGCGACTGCGGGATTCTACCAGAATTTGGGCGAATTTGTTGGTCATAAAACTGAGGAAATCTTGTCGCGGGGTTTGCAGAAGCCTACAATTTCCGGAGCGGCCTGGCGCCGAGAAATGGAAGGAGAAGTGGAATTATGTCTCAGGAAGTGATGGCCATGCTGCAAAAATCGTGGGCGGAAAATGAAAAGGTCAGGCAGCGGCAGTGGATTGCATTTGGGGCGCTGTTTTTGGCGACGGTCGGCAGCTTATTGTGGATTGGGCATTTGGCGGGACGGCTGGGCACGGATGTGCGGGAGCTGATTGTGTGGGCGGTTATCGCGGTGGTCGTATCAATTTGCTACGGGGTAATGGCGTTGGCGATTTACATTAACCGGACGGCGGCACGAGTGTTGCGGACGATACAGGGATTGGCGGGACAGCTTTAGACAGACGGCGTCGTTGCGAGCGGACCGCCTCCCTTCGTTGCTCAGGGCAAGCAAAAAGGCGGTCCCTACCGGTTATTCCTTGAGGTGCACGCGCTCGATAGCGGCGCCGACGGCGGCTAGTTTTTCGACGATACGTTCATAGCCGCGGTCGATGTGATAGACGCGATCGATGATCGTCTCACCGGAGGCGATTAAGGCAGCGAGTACCAGGCCGGCACTGGCGCGCAAATCCGAAGCCTGAACAATGGTGCCAGAAAGCCGAGCGGGACCGCGGACGACGGCGCGTCGGCCATCGATGGTGATGTGGGCGCCCATGCGCATCATTTCACTGGCGTGCAGAAAACGATTTTCGAAGATGGATTCGGTGATGACGGAAGTGCCTTCAGCTTGCGTGGCGAGGGCCATGTATTGCGCCTGCATATCCGTGGCAAATCCGGGATATTCCTCTGTGGTCACGTCGGCGGCTACCAGTCTGTGGTCGTTATGCACACGCATAGTGGAAGAATCCAGAATCTGCACGGGGACATGGGCGGCTTGCAATTTGGCGATGATGGCGCCGAGATGCCCGGGGACACAATCGGCGATGATGAGGTCACCGTTGGTGACGGCACCGGCGATGAGGAAGGTGCCTGCTTCGATGCGATCGGGAATGACAGAATGGGTGGCGCCGTGGAGTTTGTGGACGCCACGGATCGTAAGAGTGCTGGTTTCGTCGCCTTCGATGTGCGCGCCCATTTTGCGCAGGAGATCGATGAGATCGCTAATTTCCGGTTCGCGGGCACAATTTTCGAGAACCGTGGCGCCCTCGGCCAGGGTGGCGGCCATCAGAATGTTTTCGGTGCCGGTGACGGTGATTTTTTCAAAGACGATGTGCGCGCCTTTGAGGCGGCCGCCGTTGGGCACGCGCGCCTGAATGTAGCCGTGTTCGGTGGCGATGATTGCGCCCATCTTTTCGAGCGCGGCGAGGTGCAGGTCGACGGGGCGAGCACCGATGGCGCAGCCACCGGGTAAAGAGACATGTGCGACGCCGGCGCGAGCGAGCGCGGGACCCAGGGTGAGGATGGAAGCGCGCATGGTTTTGACCAGTTCGTAAGGCGCCACCGCATCATTGAGAGATTCGGATTGTACGGTGTAGGTATTTGACGGAATTCCCGTGGTGGAAACCTTCGCCGACATGAAGGCGAGGAGCTTGGCCATGGTGATGATGTCGCGGACCATGGGAATGTTGTAAAGGGTGACAGGCTCGGGCGTGAGAAGAGCGGCAGTCATAAGCGGCAGGGCAGAATTTTTTGCGCCGGCAATGTGAACCGTGCCGTGAAGGGGCGTGCCGCCGCGAATACGAAATTTGTCCATGGGGGTGCTTAACTCATTCGCCCAACGCGCGGCGCAGGTCACCATCAGCCGCTTCCAATTCCCTTAGAGCCCGGGCGGCGGAGATGCGCCGTTTGAGCATGATCAAAGCCACGCGTAGGTTGTGTTTGCTTTGCCGCAAAGCGTGTTCTACGTCAGACACAGGCTTGCCAGTTGCTTCCATGAGAATCCGCTTGGCCCGTTCTCTAAGCTTACGATTTGTCTTGGTGAGATCGATCATGAGGTTTTCGTAAGCATGACCGAGCCGCACCATCGTGGACGTGGAGAGCATGTTGAGAACCATTTTTTGCGCGGTGCCCGCTTTGAGTCGAGTGGAACCGGTGAGGACTTCGGGGCCGACGTCGGGAGTGATCGCGATGTGCGCGGCGCGGGCTAAAGGGGATTTGCGATTCGCGGTGACGGAAACAGTCAAAGCGCCGCGCCGTTTTGCATAAGCGACCGCGGCGAGGACGTAGGGAGTGGTACCGCTGGCGGCCAGCCCAACGAGGGAATCATTTTTGGTGAGGCGCAGTTTTTTCAGGTCGCGGCGGGCGTGCGCCTGGCTATCCTCGGCTCCTTCGACGGGTCGGGTGATGGCTTTTTTCCCGCCGGCGATTAGACCAACGACCAGTTGCGGGGAAACGCCGAAGGTGGGCGGGCACTCGGAAGCGTCGAGCACCCCGAGCCGCCCGCTGGTGCCGGCGCCGACATAAATGAGGCGTCCGCCGTTTTGCAGACGAGGGACGATGGCGTCGACGGCGCGCGCGATGGCCGGAAGTTCACCGGCTACGGCGGGAGCGACTTTTTGGTCCTCGCGGCTCATGAGCGAGACGATTTCCGCGGAGGACATGTGATCGAGATTCTTGGAAGCCTGGTTACGTTCTTCGGTGCGGCGCTTGTCCGTGCGAGTGGGCCGAGAGGAAGAGAGCATTTTGGAATTATAGCTGGCGGGTGCGGCGGTTAGGAATAAGGAGCGGATAGGACAACCTCGGGTGACGAGAAATATTTGGTGCCTGGGAGGTGTGGTAGAACTGAAATAGGCTACCGGCCACAGAAGAATCGCAGCAAATTTGTGAGTGCAACGGGCCGTCGCACAAGCGGTCCCTACAAAAACGCGGGGGCGCGGCTTGGCAGAGCACGCTCGAATGGATTGAAGAAAGATTCCTCACTGCGCAGACTCTGTTCGGAAATGATGGTGGTTGCTTAGGATAGGTTGGCGAAAGAGGGTCATGGACGTACTGAAAAAACTGTTCGAAGAGCATTTTCATGTGGCGGTGGAGAAGGTGCAACCTCTGCAGGGGAACCTGAGTGCATCGGGGCGAAACATTCTTCGGTTGGCGGCAGGCAAGAAAACGGCGATCGGGATTTTGTATGGAGTTCGTGAAGAGAACGTGGCGTTCCTTTCGTTTTCGCGTCATTTCCGGAAGCACGGATTGCCGGTGCCGGAGATTTATGGGCAAGCGTTGGAGCAGGGTGCGTATCTCGAAGAGGACCTGGGAGACACGACGCTGTTTGAGTTTCTGTCGAAGAACCGGTCAGGAGAGAAGATTGCGCCGGAAGTGATCGAGGCGTACCGGGAAGCGGTGGCGGCGCTTCCCAAGTTTCAGTTGCAGGCAGGGCGGGACTTGGACTACAGCGTGTGCTATCCGCGCGGGAGTTTCGATCGGCAATCGATCGCGTGGGATTTAAATTACTTCAAATATTATTTCCTGCGGTTGGCGGCGATTCCGTTCAGCGAGCAAGCGTTGGAGGATGATTTCGGGCGGCTGACGGATTTTCTGTTGGCCGCGCCCGGCGATTACTTTTTGTATCGCGATTTTCAGTCGCGGAACATCATGTTGCGCAACGGGAAGCCGTATTTCGTGGATTACCAGGGTGGCAGGAGGGGCGCGCTGCAGTACGACATTGCGTCGCTGTTGTATGACGCGAAGGCGGATTTGCCACCGAAGGTGCGGCAAGGACTCCTTGAGGATTATCTGGACGCGCTGGAGAGTTATGTCGATCTGGACCGCGAAGCGTTTCTTCGGCACTACTACGCGTATGTGTACGTGCGGATTCTGCAAGCGCTGGGGGCGTATGGATTCCGGGGATTCTATGAACGCAAAGTGCACTTCCTGCAAAGCGTGCCGTACGCACTGAAGAATCTGCGCTGGTTGCTGCACCATGTGAAATTGCCCATTGAGCTGCCCACATTGATGGAAGCGTTCCGGAGCATGCTGGCCTCGGAGAAATTGCTCAGTATTGCATCGGAAGCGCAGAACCTGGTGGTGCGGGTGAACAGTTTTTCGTTTCATCGGGGACTGCCGAAGGACGAGAGCGGAAACGGCGGCGGATTTGTGTTTGATGGGCGCAGCTTGCCGAATCCCGGGCGGGAAGAAAGGTTCAAGGCGTTGACGGGCAAAGACGCGCCCGTAATTGAGTATCTGAACCAGCAGGAGAGCGTTCACCAGTTTCTGGCCAGTGTGCTGTCGCTGGTGGATGCGAGCATCAACAATTACCAGCAACGCGGGTTTAAGAATTTGATGGTGTCGTTTGGGTGCACCGGCGGGCAACACCGGTCGGTGTACCTGGCGGAACAGTTAGCGAAACGGTTGCGCGGTAGGAATAACGTGGAGGTGGAGCTACACCACCTGGGGCTGGAGCAACTGGGCCTATGAAGGCCATGGTGCTGGCGGCTGGATTGGGAACGCGGCTGCTCCCGTTTACCAAAGATCGGCCGAAGGCGCTGTTGGAAATTGGGGGAAGGACGCTACTGGAGATCACGCTGACACGGCTACGTGAGTTTGGAGTGTCCGAAGTAATTGTGAATGTGCATCACTTTGCGGGGATGATTCTGGAGTACCTCAAAGTACACGATCATTTTGGGATGCGCGTGGAGATTTCGCGGGAAGACGAGTTGTTGCTGGACACAGGCGGGGGGTTGAAGAAAGCCGGGTGGTTCTTTCTGGAGGGCGGCGAAGCAAGTGAGCCGTTCCTGCTGCACAACGTGGATGTGATCAGCACGATCAATTTGGGGGAGATCGTGAAGGCACATCGGGATGCGTGGGCGTTGGCGACCCTCGCGGTACAGAAGCGGGAAACGTCGCGGTACCTCTTGTTCGATGAGGAAGAGCAGTTGTGCGGGCGGCGGATTCTAAAGCTCGGGAAGGATGAGATTGTACGGGTGGGCGGGGATTTGGAGGCAATGGCGTTCACTGGGATCCATGTGATTTCGCCGCGGATGCTGGGAATGATGCGTGAAGAGGGCGCGTTTTCGATTATTGATTTGTATTTGCGGCTGGCGGGCGCGGGAGAAAAGGTGCAGGGATTTCGAGCGGATGGATATTATTGGCGTGATTTGGGGAAGTTGCAGCAGGTGAGCGAGGCGGAAGAGGATTGGCGGAACGGGTTGTTTGTTTAGTTGCAAGGGAAGAGAGATACTTCACTTCGCAGACTGCACTCGGAATGACGGGTTGTGTTTTGGCGTGTGGGATCACACGGATTAATCGAAGAGAAAAGCCTCACCCCTGGAAGGGGTGAGCTATAGGCTGGAACGAAAACCTTTTGGCCGTTCGGGGTGAGTCTGCGTCGCTTGGAAGAGTGAAGAGCGGACCCACCCTTGGCGAGAGGCGCACAGGCTAGGCCACCCTCGAATGCGAATTAGGGGTGGGTGACTTGGTTGGCGAAGCCGAAGGCTCTCATTACCGCGTCGTGGACGGCAGGGCGTACTTCAGCGATTTTCATGTTTTCGCGGGTAGGGTTGACGCGATTCGTTAGCAAAACCACAAAAATTTGGCGGTCTGGATCGATCCAGATGGACGTACCGGTAAAGCCGGTGTGGCCGAAGCTGTGCGCGGAATAGTAATGGCCGCTGGAACTGCCTTCCGTGGGCACCACCCAGCCGAGTGTGCGCGTGTTCTGCGCTAAGGACTGCGGCGCTGTGAATTCCGCGATGGTGGCGCGCTTGACAATACGATTGTGCGCGTAAACACCGCCGTTCAGGTACATCTGACAGAACGCCGCGAGATCATCTGAAGTGCTGAAGACGCCGGCGTGGCCGGAAACACCGCCAATCGCGTAGGCGTTCTCGTCGTGAACTTCGCCCTGGACCAGACGATGGCGGAAACGGTCGTCGAACTCCGTGGGCGCAATTTCTGGCCAGATTTTCTTGGGCGGGTTGTACATGGAATTTTTCATGCCCAGAGGATCGAAGATGTATTCGTTGGCGAGCTGGTCCAGCGGCTTGCCGGTGAGCCGCTGAATGATTTCGGCCATGAGAATGATGCCAAGATCGGAATAGACCATCTTAGTGCCGGGTTCGTGTTCGAGGGGTTCCACGAAAATACGATTCAGCGTGTCTTGCTTTCCGGTGGAGGTGCGCCAGTATTCCTTGAACGGCGGGAGGCCGGAAGTGTGGGTCATGAGATGGCGAACGGTGACCTTGTGTCGCCAGTCGGGCTGGGGGCCACTGGCCCACTCAGGTAGATAACACTCGATAGGAGCGTCGAGATCGAGAGGAACGGGGAAATCACCTTCGACAAGTTTTTCGACGAGGGTGGTGGTGACGACGACCTTGGTGAGCGAGGCAAGGTCGTACATGGTGTCGAGTTTGACGGGCGGAGAATCCTTGTCGTAACCGAGGTGGCCGAAGGCGTGGTAGGAAACCTTGTCGCGATAGCCGAGGGCGATGGTGGCGCCGGGGAAGGCTTTGTCGGCGATGGCATTTTCGATGACGGTGAAGACCGGCTGCAATTGCGCTTCGCCGCGCACATCCATGGGCTGAAGCTTCATGGGATCGGCAGGAAGTTCGAGGCCGAAGCCAGCTTTGAGATCAACGCCGGGAATGGTGACGGGAAGGTGGCCACGCACGGGAATTTCGCCAAATAGCGCGCGAGCCATGGAGATCTGCGCGACGTCGCTGATGCCGAAAGCGGAAAGCCACGTTTCGGCTTGAGGAAAACGTTCAATGAGATAAGGGCTGCCGAATCCGAGGGCAATGACGGGCTTGCCGGATTTGTAGATTTGATCGATGACGGGAATCTGATCGGCGGGGACGTCGATGTCGCCTTTACGATCGCTGACTCGAACGAAGAGAGCAAGGACGATGACGTCATAGGAATCCGGCGGGGGAAGTTTAACGGCATCAGCGCGAGAAAACTTGGTATCGGCACGAAGCGCGACGAGCGAATCGAAACGGGAACGCAGTTGCGGCTCGAGATCCTCGCCGGGGTATGGCTCAGGGTCGGAATAAAGATTGACGAGCAGACCGCGCATGGGCTTGGTGGCATCAAGGGGTAGGAGATGCTGCTTATCGCGAAGAAGGGTGATGCCGCGATCGGAAATTTCCTGGGCGGTTTCCTGCCAAGCGGTTTTGCCGAATTTTTCGTTCAGGGTAGAGACGTCGACAAGCCGGCTTTCGTTCAGGCCCAGGCGCGCCTTGGCTTGAAGGATACGGCGGATCGAACTGTCCAGACGATCCTGTGGGATGCGGCCGGACTTCACGGCAGCAAGCACGGCTTGATAGGCGGCGTCGGGAACCGGGGGCATGAGTAGCGCGTCCGCACCAGCGAGGAAGGCACGGATGGCGGCTTCACCGGGAGCAAAACGCACCGTAATACCGCCCATATCGAGAGCATCGGTGATGACTAGGCCCCGAAAACCCAGCTGTTTGCGAAGCAGGTCGGTGAGGATGTTGGGCGAAAGTGTGGCGGGAACATTGGGATCAGGTTCGAAGGCGGGCACGTTGAGGTGGCCGGTCATGATGCTGCCGACGCCGGTGGCGATGGCGGCGCGAAAGGGAACCAGTTCAAGGTGCTCGAGACGGTCGCGATCGGCTTTTATGGTGGGAAGGTCAATGTGCGAATCGACGGCTGTATCGCCATGCCCAGGAAAATGTTTGGCGGTGGCCAGCGCGCCGTTTTCTTCGACTCCGCGGATAAACTCGCTGACGAATTCGGAGACCTTGGCGGGATCTTCGCCGAACGAGCGGGTGTTGATGATCGGATTCCCGGGATTATTGTTCACATCGCAGACCGGAGCATAAATCCACTGCACACCAACGGCGCGGGCTTCGAGCGCGGTGATTTTGCCCATGGTATACGCGTCTTTGGGATTGCCAGCGGCGGCCAGGGCCATGGCGGTGGGGAAGGACGTGCCCTCATCCTGGCGCATAGCGGTGCCGCGTTCGTAATCGGCGCCGATCAAAAGCGGCAGCTTGGACTTGGATTGCAGCTGATTGGCGAGGACCGCGGTAGGGTAGGCCTGATCCTTGATGATGCCCAGGGGAGAGCCGTGGGTAATGGTGATGAAGCCGCCCACGTGAAGGTCGTTGATATCGTGCATCATCTGCGCGTAAGTGGCGGAGTCGGTGGCCGTGAAACTGCCGTGGTAGGTGGTAAAGAGCAGTTGACCGACTTTTTCTTCGACGGACATTTGGCGCAGCGAAGATTCAACCCATTTGTTCTGCCCGGGCGTCAGCGGCGTGAGCGGAGAAGTGGATTGTTGTTCCGGCCGAATCGCTGGCGTAGTGGAGGAATTCTTGGGTCGAGAGTGGCTGCGAGCTTTGGCGGTCATAATCGAAAGAAAAAGGACGGGCAAAAACAAAAGTGCGGCGAAGCGCCTGTTCATTTTATGAAGGTTCCTCTGGCCGCTCGCCCTGCACCCTCACTGTGTATAGCACGCGCACTACCGGTGAACAATGAAGGTGCGAACGGCACGTTCCAGAATATCATTGGGGGACTATGAAACCATTGTCGAGATTTGGAAAGCGCGGAAGAAGGCTGCGTTTGGCGATGCTCGTGAGCGCAGGAGCCATGGGATTGCTCGCGCCGACGCGCGGCGCGCAGAAGCACAAAGCGGCGGCCAAGAGCCACGTGGGCAGGGTGCAAGCGGGGCTGGATGTGCTGGAGGCGGAGAAGTTTGCGGCATTGAAGGGGAAGCGCGTCGGGCTCATTACGAACCACACCGGCTTGGACTTTCAGGGCCGGACCACCATTGAACTGCTGGCGCATGCCCCGGGGGTACAGTTGGTGGCGCTGTTCAGCCCGGAGCACGGGATTGCGGGGCATGCGGATGAGAAGGTGGCGTCCTCGAAGGATGCGTCAACGGGGCTACCGATTTTCAGTCTCTATGGCGAGCATTTGCGGCCGACGGACGAGATGCTACAGGGAATCGATGCGCTGGTGCTTGATGTGCAGGACGCCGGCGTACGGTTCTACACCTATACGACGACGATGGGCTATTGCATGGAGGAAGCCGCGAAGCATGGGATTCCGTTCTATGTGCTGGACCGGCCGAACCCAATCAGCGGGGACATTGTGGAAGGGCCGATGCTGGACGTGGACAAGACCGGATTTGTGGCGTACTACCCGGTGCCGGTGCGCTACGGGCTGACGATTGGGGAGTTGGCGCAGTTGTATAACGGAGAGAAAGATTTGAAGTGCGATCTGCATGTGATCGCCATGAAGAACTGGCACCGCAATTATTTTTACGAGAGTACCGGATTGCGCTGGATTCCACCGTCGCCGAATCTGCGAACGATGAAGGGGGCCATTCTGTATCCGGGGCTGGAGATTCTGCAGAACGCCGGGGTATCTGTGGGGCGGGGAACTGAGGCGCCGTTCGAGGAATTTGGCGCGCCATGGATCAATGGCGCGGAAGTGGCAGAGGCCCTGAACGCGCTAAACCTGCCGGGTGTGCGGTTTGCGAATCAGCCGTACATTCCGGTGATGGGGATGTATGCGGGACAACACTGTGGGGGCGTGGGAATTCGCGTGACGGATCGCGCGGCGGTGCGGAGTATGCGCGTGGGACTGGAGATTGCAGCGCTGTTGCAGAAGAAATATGCGGAGCACTTTGATGTCAGCAAGATGCTGGTGCTGCTCGGGAATCAGGCCACCGTGGAGCAGTTGAAGGCAGGAACGCCCGTAGAGCAGATCGTTGCGGGGTGGGGGCCGGAGTTGGCGGCGTTTGAGCAGGTGCGGCAGAAATATTGTTTATATAAATAGGCAAGGCGGGCCGGCATGAAAGCCACGCTACAGGGAAGAAGAAAGAGAAAAGGCAAGAGCCCGGACCGGCGATCGTGAAGAGCCTTTTGTCATCCTGAGGGGCGCGAGCCCCGCGCGACGAAAGATCTTAAGCTAAAACCAACACTCCAAGGCGACCAACAGCGAAACGTCAGTCCGATCGGAGTCTTCGCAGAGAATGAATCTCTGTTCGATTCGGGTTTCCTCGGGTACGCTCGATGGGAGTACTATTGACATTGGATGTGTTATATAAGAGCATTATATGTAAGAGGTCATGGTATGATCCGAACGGAATTGAAGCACGGTACGGCGGAGCTGGTGGTGCTGAGCGTGTTGGTAGCTGGGCCGCTGCACGGCTACGAGATTGGACGGCGGATTGAGGAGCAATCCGGCGGCGCGTTGCGCTACACGCTGGCGGCACTGTATCCGCTGTTGTACCGCATGGAACACCGCGGATGGCTGCGCGGGGAATGGGAAACGGGCGAAAGCGGGAAGAGGCGGCGATGCTACCGTCTACTGCCGCGCGGGCGAAAAATGTTGAAACCGATGCGTGAGGAATGGGCGGATTTGTTTCGCGCGCTGCGCCGGGTGGCAAAGGTGAAACATGCGTGATTGGCGGAGCTATGTGGACACTCGCCTGGGAGCGCTGAGGCTGGAGCGAAGCGAGGCCGAGGAAGTGGCGCGGGAACTGGCAAGTCACTTGGAAGAGTGCTACGAAGCGCTGAGGGCCCAGGGAATCAGCGAAGATGAGGCGTTCTTGCGGACCTGCGGAGAGTCGGGGAACTGGGCGGAGTTGAAGCGCGAAGTCGTTTTGGCCAAACAGGAGGGCAGGATGAGCGATCGGGTGAGGCAAATCTGGATTCCGGGTTTGGTGACATTGGTTGCGGGATGGGCGGTTCTGGGAGTGGTTATCTGGTCAGAAACGCCGCCGTTGATGTGGGAGTCATGGCGGGGGGCGAGACCGGGAGTGATTCTCGTTCCGCCCCTGGTGATTTTGTATTGGCCCTGGCTGCTCAGCTTGCCGTGGATCGGGGCGGCTGGAGCGTACCTCTCGCGACGCGCGGAGGCCACAGGCTGGCGGGTCTATTTGTCGGGGGGATTCCCGGTGTTGGCAATTGCCATGGTGTTTGCGGTGACGTTTCCGTTCGCGCTTGTGGTGGATGCGCAAGTCGTGCCGTTTTTCAAGGCCACTTCGATGCTGGCGAATACGGTGAGTTGGGTAGTGCTGCCTGGAATTGCATTGTGGGCAGGAGTTGCGTTGCAGGCATGGTGGGGAGGGAGGGCGGAAGTGAAGGGGTGAAGGTGTGCGGCGGACCGCCTCGAAAGATGGTCCCTACAGGGTCGGGCTACAGAATCTAACGGAAGATTCTGGAGGATTGTTTGTGCTAGAGTCCGGGAATGCGCATTGTGTCTTTGCTTCCGTCCGCGACGGAAACCTTGTTTGCCCTGGGGTTTGATGAAGAAATTGTAGGCGTCAGCCACGAGTGTGATTTTCCTCGCCAAGCAAAAACGAAGACGGCCGTGGTGCGTTCGCGTCTGCCCAAGGACGCGACACCGACGGAGACGGACCGGTTGGTGCGGCAGTATGTGGAGCGCGGAGAATCGATTTACGCGGTGGACCGGGAGCTGCTGGAAGCGCTGGCGCCGGATTTGATCATCACGCAAGATCTGTGTCACGTGTGCGCGGCGACGCCGGACGAGTTGGCGGCCGCGCTGGCATATATGGCAAAGCAGCCGGAAGTCTTGAGCCTGGATCCGTTGGATTTGGGCGATGTGTGGCGGGATATTTTGTGGATTGGCGAGGCCACGGGACGGCGTGAGCGGGCACAGCAGTTAGTGGAGAAGATTGGCGCGCATCTGGCGCAGATTGATGCGGAAGTAGCGCGATCGAAACCGGCGCCGCGGGTGGTGCTGCTGGAATGGTTGAACCCGTTCTATGTGGGTGGTCACTGGGTTCCTGAGATGATTGCGCATGCTGGCGGCGTGAATGTTCTGGGGAAGGCGAAGGCGCCGTCGCATCGCGTGACGCTGGAAGAAATTGTGACGGCTGCGCCGGAGATTTTATTTGTGGGGCCGTGCGGGTACGATGCGGAGAAGGCGCAGGCAGAGTATTTGGCGATGAAATTCCCAGAGGCCTGGGGGAGTGTTCCGGCGGTGCGCGATGGGCGCGTTTATGCGTTGGATGCGAACGGGATTGTGTCGCGGCCGGCCGGGCGACTGGTGACGGGGATCGAGGCGATGGCAAAGGCGATGCATCCCAGCGTGAAAGTACGTCCAAAGGCCGAAGCGGCGTTCCGGACGATTGGGGATGGTTCGGCGCATCGACGGTCGGCTGGTGTTGGCGTTTCCTGAACATTTTGTGGGAGAAGAAAGGATCCCTCAGCGGCTGAAGCCGCGTTGGTTAGCGTTGGTTACAGCACGACTGAAATTGTGCCCTGACTAAAAACGGAGCGACCAGCGGACCACCTCAGAAGGCGGTCCCTACAAAGAGCGTGAGTAGGGTTGATCGAAGAAAGAGAGTTTCCCTCTCGTCGCAGACTCCGTTCGGAATGACGGATTCGTTAGTTGGATAGGACAGCCGATGCGCGAGCTATCGGGTGACCAGTAGATGATTGCGGGTTGACCGACAACACGGTCGGGAGTGATAGGTTGAAAACCGGGAATTCGGCTGTCGTTGCTATGATTCAGGTTATCGCCGAGGGACCTGCAGCAATGACGTCGCCCGGTAGCCCGATGATTCTCTTAATGAATAGAACGCGGTCTGGACCGCATTCAAGAATGACCATGACCTCGTTTTGGCGCGTAGGGTTTTCCGTAGAGCATTTGGACAAAGATCCGTTCGCCATTGCAAATTGTGGGACACATAGAGTCGGAGGGAATCTTGAATGCGCGCATAGTCCAGATGGGATAGCTCGAGCGATAACTGCGAGATAAATCCAAATTCTATACTTCGAGGGTTTATGGGTCATTCGGGCGCAGACTCTTTAACTGGCAAATCGGTAACGGTACGGTGCCCAGGGTTGTGACGAGCCCAGTAGCGGTAGAAGGGGAGGCCGACGAGGATGAGGAGCAGGCCTATGGTGGAGCGGCCGGGACGAACCAGCCACAGGTTCACGGTGAGGACCAGGGCGCCGAGAACGAAAATGGCAGGGACCCAGGGATAGCCCCAGCAACGGTAGGGGCGAGGCAGATCGGGAGCGGTTTTGCGTAGCCGGAAAAGGGCCACGACGGCGAGGCCGTAGAAAATCCATCCAGCGAAGATGAAGAGGTTGGTGAGTTCTTCAAACGTGCCGGAGAGCGCCATAATGCTGGCGAGCACGCACTGAAAAACCAAAGCGCGGCCGGGCGTACGGTACTTGGGATGAATGCCGTCGGCGATTTTGAAGAAGATGTGGTCGCGAGCCATGGCGTAGGGAACGCGCGCGCCGCTGAGAACAGAGGAGTTCATGGAGCCGAGCGCGGAGATGGCCATGGCGAGAGTGATCCAAAAGGCGGCGCCGTGGCCAATGAGGCGTTCGACTACATCGGAAGCGACATGTTGGGAGTTGGAGACGGCATCGAACGGCAGGACCTTCAAGCAGGCGGCGCTGAACAGCAGATAGAGCACAGCGACCAAGGAAACTCCTCCGACGAGCGCGCGGGGAAAATTTCGCTGAGGATCTTGCACCTCGGCGCCGACGAGGTTCAAGTCTTCCCAGCCATCGTAAGCCCACAGTGCCGCAGCTAAGGCCGCCAGAAACGCGGTGAGCAGACCGGTGCCTACCGAGACGGGCCAGACCGGGTCGGGTGGATGGACGCCGGTATTGGGAAGAAGAAACGCGACGCCGATGATGAGGGCCACGCTGAGGATTTTGATGCTGGTGAGGAACACCTGTACTTCGCCGCCGAGGCGCACGCCGAGATAGTTGATGGCGGTCATGAGAATCAGCCAGAAAACGGCGAGGGGCTGTGCCCAGGTGAAAACGAAAGCGTAGGGCGGAATCCAGTGAGTGAGACCGGGAATGGTGATGTGCACGGTGAAGAGCGGAGCGGCGACAGCGGGTAGAAAAAAGCCGAGAAAGCGCATCAAGCCAGCAGCGATGGAAGCCACGGAAGAAGGGCGGCCGACGATGGAATGCATCCAACCGAACAGAAAACCCCAAACCGGACCGAATCCACGACGAAGGTAGGCGTATTCGCCACCAGCTTCGGGAATGGAGGCGCCGAGTTCGGCGAACGCAAGAGCACCGAAGAGGGAAAGGATGGCACCGACGATCCACGCGGCAAAGACGAGCGAGACAAAGCGACCTTCCCGGGCCATTTCCGATGGCTTGAGGAAGATGCCGGTGCCGACCATGGTGCCGACGACGATGGCGGCGGAAGCCCAGGGGCCAAGACCGCGCACAAGTTCGAGACGCTTCTCAGTGGCGGGAGTTGGCTGAGTCATTGCGGATGAGTGTAGACCATCGTGCACTGATTGTGGCTCATGACCATGCAGAGGATTCGGGGAAGGCACGGCTGATGGCGGCGCCCACCGCGAAGGTAACACACGAGCCAATCAGAAAATTCCACGTGTAGGCCACCGTGGTTCCGAAAGACACGGCGAGGACCACGGCCAGTCCGACGACCATTCCGACAAGCGAGCCCTTGGAATTGGCGCGGGAATCCAGAGTGCCCAGAAGGAACAAGCCCAACAAGCTGCCGAAGGGGAACGAAGCGATGGCCAAGCCGGTTTCCAGCAGCGAATGGCGCCAGCGGACCAGACCAAAAAAGATGAGAACGACGCCCCAGACCAGGGTCATACGGCGGGAGATTTTGAGGAATTTGGAGGGATCGATGGGACGGCCACGCAGGGCATTCAAGTCCATGACGCTGGAGGCTGCCAGGGAGTTGAGCGATCCGCTGGCGTTGGACATGGCGACAGCAAGAATGGAGGCAAGGAGGAGACCCGCAAGGCCGGTGGGCATCTCGCGAACCAGAAAGAGGGGCAAGATGCGGTCGGTACGATCGCCGGAACCGAGAAGCGGAGTGTGCTGGGAAAAGACGAAGAGAAGAACCCCGATGACAAGGAAAACAATGAACTGGAAAAGAACGATGAAGCCGCTGGCAATGAGAGCGCGGCTGCCATCCCGCTGATTGCGCGCGGCAAGCAGGCGCTGCACGATGGTCTGGTCTGTGCCGTGCGTGGCCATGGTGAGGAAAGCGCCGCCGATGACGCCGGACCAAAACGTGTAATTCGACGATAGATTCCAACTAAAATCGAGGAACTGAAACTTGTGGCCATGCAGCGCCGCGACTTGGGTGACTTCCGCCCAGCCGCCAGGAATTTTGTGGAGCAGGAGCGCCAGTGTGAAGAGGCTTCCGGTGAGATAGAGGAGGAACTGCGCGACGTCGGTCCAGATGACGGCTTTCATACCGCCTTCGAAGGTGTACAAGATGGTAAGCGCGATGACGATGAAGACCGCCAGGCGTTCGGAAGTCCCGAGAGCGACGCTGATGACGAGAGCGATGGCGGTAACGCGGACTCCTTCGGCGAGCGTGCGAGTGCCGAGAAAAGTGAGCGCCGCCACAGCGCGCATTTTCGCGCCGAAGTGTTTTTCGATGAGCGCGTAGGCGGTAAGGAACTCGCCGCGAAAATAGCCAGGGAGAAAGAGGAGCGAGATCAGAAAGCGGCCAACGATGTAGCCGAAGACAAGTTGGAGGAACGTGAGGTTCGAGGCGTAGGCAATTGCAGGAGTGCCGATGATGGTGAGCGTGGAAGTTTCGGTGGCGACGATGGAGAGAGCGAGGGCCCACCACGGGGTGTTGCGTCCACCGAGGAAATAGTCTTTGACGGTGTGCTGTTGCTGGCGGAATCGAAGGCCGAGGATGGTGACGCCGAGAAGATAAGCAACAACGATGAGGAGATCGAGCGGATGAATGAGCATCAAGCTCCGGGTTCGCCGAATCGCGATGTTCGCAGCGACGTGATGAGGATAGTGGTGGGGTGCAGGAAGCGTCAAGGAGGCGAGTTGCGCTTGCGGGTCAGCACTATTCGGAACACGGCTGCCTCGCGTATGCTTTGGATATGCGCTACGTGCTAGGAATGGATGGCGGCGGGACCAAGACGGAATGTGTGTTGATGGATGAGGCGGGATTGGTGCGCGCGGAGGGACGAAGCGGACCGTCCAATCCGATGCGAGTGGGATTCGGAGGCGCGCTGGCAGCGGTTTGCGAAGCGGGACGAACCGCGATGCACCATGCGCAGCTGACAACCTCGGACATCAGCGCAGTGTGTGCCGGACTGGCCGGAGCTGCTCAGCCGGAATCACAACGCAAGATGAAGAAGTTGCTGGCTGAAGAATTTCCGGTGCAAGTGGTGGAGGTGTGCACGGACGTGGATTTGAAGCTGGAAGCGACTGGCGAAGGTCGAGCCATTGTGTTGAACGTGGGAACAGGAACGTTTGCCGTGGGACGGGACCTGTATGGTCAAGCGATTCGCGTGGGAGGACATGGACCATTGCTGGGGGATGAAGGTAGCGCGTACGACGTAGGGCGACGCGCCATGATTGCCGCTTTGCGAGCAAGTGACCGGGGGATGGCTGACTCGCCACTGGCGGCACGGATTTTGCGCGAACTGCGCGCGACCGATTGGGAGGATTTGCAGTTGCGCGTGTATCGCATGCCTGACGAAGTGTTTCCACGAATTTTCCCTATCGTGACGTCGGCGGCCGAAGAGGGAGACCGGGAGGCGCGGCAATTGCTGAAACATGCGGCAGACGAACTGGCAGGCTTAGTCAGCGATTTGATGGAGCGGCTGAAACTCGAAGACGAGAAATTCTTGCTGGTGAAGAGCGGCGGCATGGCGGGGCGCTCCGCGTATTTCGATAAATTGCTGGATGAGCGGTTACGGGTGACGGCGCCGAAGGCGGAATTTGGCGCCCTGGTGGTGACAGCGGCGCAGGCCGCGGCCAGGTTGGCGCTGCGGTTGTTGCTGGCACCCGCACAAGAAGGTGCCTGACGTGGCGGAGTTGGAACGCGAAGTAGCGCTGGCGAAGACGGCCGGCGGCGACGATTTGAATGCGCTGATTTATCACCCCGCCCCGGCGGTCCTGCTGGCTCTGCTGGACAATCCTGGATTGGATGAGACGAAGTTGACGCTGCTGCTGGCGCGTAAGGACTTGCCTACGGAAATTCTGGAGGAAGTGGGGCGGCGGAGAACTTTCCTGAAAAGTTATGGTGTGAAGAAGAGCTTGCTGCTACATCCGCGCACGCCGAGGCTGATCGGTTTACGCTTGTTGAAGGACCTGTACCTGATGGATCTGGTGCAGTTCGCGTTGTCGCCAGCGGTTTCGGCGGAGTTGAAGCGGTACGCGGAGGAGCAAATTGTAGGACGGTTGCCGCAACTGCCGTTGGGGCAGAAAATCACGCTGGCGCGACGCGGGCCGAGCCGCGTGGCGGGGGCACTGGTGGCAGAGGGTCACGCGCAGGTACTGCTGATTGTTCTGGAGAATCCGTACTTGACGGAAGCGCAGGTGCTGAAGGCACTTGCGCGGGACAAGGTGGCGGTCTCCGTGGTGCAGGCGATTGCGAAACACCGGAAATGGTCGCAGGGGTATAACGTGCGGCTGGCGATTGTGCGCAATCCGTCGACTCCGGTTTCGATTGTCTTGGGATTTTTACCGCAGTTGACCGTGAATGATTTGCGAGCGCTGGCGGAGCCAGGGATCGTCGCGGAGAATTTGCAGAAGTACTTGTTGGCGGAAGTCCGCCGGAGGATGTTAGCGTCGCGGGAGAGGGCGGGGAAGGATTTGGTGGTGGAGGGGTGAGGGGGAAAGTCGACAGTTCAAAGCTCAAAGTCAAGGGAGATTCCTCGCTTCGAAGCCCCGCCCCGAATGACGGTTTCTCTTTTTTCAGGACAACGAGATTAGACGTGGTGGTTGATGACAGCGTGGTTTGAGTTGGTGGCAAGAGAGCAGCGTTGGCTAGCGGAAGGCCTTACCACATTAAATGAGTGAGCTAAAGGGCGGCGCAGTGCTGTGCTCCTTGCAAAAAGCGCTGGATGCTCGGGCTACGGTTGATCTCGGAGGCGAAGAACTAGAAAGGCGCCTGCGAAGAAGAGGATCGCGGAGAAGGAGAAGGCGGCGCGAACAGAGACGGCGGACCACAGGAAGCCGACGATCAGGCTGGAGAGAAAATCGCCCACGGCGTTGACGGCAGCGAGGGTGCCAAAGGCCATGCCGTGCTGTTCGCGGGGAATTAATTCGGCGGCGAGGGAATCTTCGAGCGCTTCTTCGGTGCCGACGTACAGGCCAGCGAGAACGAAAATCAGCGCGAGCGGCCAGAGCGTGCGCGGCGATAGGGTGAGAAGGGCAGCGGTTACTCCAGCTAGGGCGTAGCCCGCTGCGAGAATGATTTTGCGATGCGGGACGTGATCGCTGATCCAGCCGCTGGCGTAGGCCGACCCGGCGTAGAAAACGTTGTGCACGGTGTAAAGGCCGACGGCCAAGCTGGCGGCACGAGCGGCCCCGTGTGCGGGCGAGAGCATGCGCGTGGCATAGAGAATGAGCATGGTGTGGGAAAAATCACCGGAGCCAAACACGCCGACCCCCACAAGGAAGTTACGGAAGGTATGGGGCAGCGAGCGGAGGCCGGTGAGGAAGGATTGTGTTTTGCGCGTTTCGACGGGGCGGTCGCGGACGAGCAGCCAGAAAGTCGCGACGGCGATCATGCCGGGGAACAGTGTCCACAAAAAGACAACCCGGTAATTGTGCTGGGTGACATTGAGCAGCCACAGGGCCGTGAGCGGGCCACCGATGGCGCCGATTGTGTCCATCAGACGTTCGAGCCCAAAGGCACGGCCATAGGCGGAGGCGGGAACGTCTGCGGCGAGCAGCGCTTTTTTTGCCGGAGAACGAACCCCGCGCCCGAGCCATGCGGCGGAGCGTCCGAGCAGAACCTGGTAGGCGTGGGTCGCGAAGGCAAAAGAGGCCGTGGAAAGCGCAGTGAAAGCATAGCCGAAAACGGCGAGAGGTTTGCGGTGCTTTAATTGGTCGGTGAAGTAGCCGGCGGTGAGTTTGGTGAAACTGGAAAGGCCGTCGGCGATGCCTTCGATAGCGCCGAGCCACGCGGGGCCCGCTCCGATGGCTGCCAGAAATGCAGGGAGAATGGCGGTGGCGATTTCGTGGCTCCAATCGCTGAACAGGCTGGTGAGGCCGACGCCGAGTACGGTGCGATTGAGCCAGTGCTGGCTTGGCGTTTGGTCGGACATGGGGAAAGTCAGCCGACAGTCTACCGCCTTCCGTCGATAGCCCCAAAGAGCCGGCAAGGATCCCGGCGCTCCCAGGTTAGTGTTTGGCGGCGCGGTAAAGGATTACGCGAACTTTTTCGAGGGTGATCAGGCCGCCTTCGACCATTTCGTCCAGCCGCGGCAGGATTTGATCGATACGTTCCTGAGTTTCGATGACTTCTACGATGATGGGCAGGTCTTGTGAGAGGCGGAGAAGCTTGTCGGTGTGATAGACGCTGGAACCGCCGTAGCCGCCGACGCCACGGAGAACCGTGGCGCCAGAGAAACCTTCTTTGCGCAGCAAGGCGACGATGGCTTCGTGCAGGGGTTTGCCGTGCCATTTGTCAGACTCACCCAGATGGATGCGCATCAACGTGCGCTCACCTTCAAATTTTTCGTGGGGCATACAGCCTCCTAAAAGCGGTTCGCGAGACGAATCCCCGCGACGGAGAGAAGCAGGCCGAAGATGACGCTGGCGGCAACATATGTGGAAGCGTGGAGCCACTCGCCGGCTTCCAGCATTTTGGCGGATTCCCAGCCGAAGCTGGAAAACGTGGTGTAACCGCCGAAAAAACCGACGGCGATGGCCATGCGCCACTCCGGAGGCATGATAACGCGATTGAGGGTAAGTTGGCCGATCAGGCCAAGAAGGAAACAGCCGGTGAGATTGATCAGCAGGGTTCCGTAAGGAAATGTGGAGGCCATTTTGATTTGGACTACGCCCTGCAAGCCGTAACGCGCCAGCGTGCCGATCGCGCCGAACAGTGCAATAAGGAGGAAGCGCAAAGTGTCTCCGATCCAGCTCCTGCGGGATACAAAAAAACTCCTGGTGCCGCATGGCAGCCAGGAGTCATCAGCCTCGAGAAACCCAGCCGAGGCGGTTAATGGCGAACTCCATCACCCGATTCGAAGAATAGTTTAGCGGCGAACGCGAAGGGTCGCAATGTGATTTCCGCGCGGAGGTTCGGGTGGGTCGCGTTGGTGGCGGAGAGGCTGATTCTGCAGATGAGACCACTCGTCGCAAAAGGCGATCCTTGGGATGACATTGGCCGATTAGGCCACTACAGTGTGGTGGCACTCGTTAACCAAGGGCGATCCGGCGGTAAAGACGGGGCCAGTTGGCGTTGTGCTCGGAGCGTAAACGGACTGGACGAAATGGGCGAGCGCGACAGAAGCAGAGCGCTTGGCAAAACGAGAACGATGGCCGTGACCAAGGAGCGAGATTCGCTTTGGCAGCACGACATTGAGCTCTCTTGCAAACCGAAGCCGTCGTGATGCTCGCATGTACCCGGAGCTGATTGACGCGACTTCGATTGATGAGCGGCAGCAGAATTCCTCTGGCCGCGCGCGGGACACATACCGCGGTCCCAACAATTCATACGTGCCGACTGAAACGCCACGCCCCCTAAAGGGGACCAGAGCAACAACGCAGCGAGGAGACACACCACGCACCTACTTTTGCTCCCGGAGCGATAGGAAGTCGACGCCATCGCTGCATGTGACGCAGCATGGATTCTACAATGAATTGAGCAGAGCAGCACAGAACTATGGTTGTGCGGTGGGCGAGCGACCAATTTGGCTGCAATTTCGGTGTCCGCGAAGGTGCTGGGTTTGCTTGACTTGGTTGCAGAGGGGAAGCAAACTGAGCCCATGGCCCATATTTATTTGCTGTTTGAGTTCGCCAAGGATGAGGAGAAAGCCCAGCAGGCACGCCACAAATTGGAGACCTGGAAGCAAGCGTTCCGGCTAGACAAGAAGTTGCTATACAAGGTGGAACGGGTGGCGGCAGCAGAGCCCGACGGAGACGGAAAGACAGCGAAGGCCGAAAAGAAAACGGAGAAGGCGAAGGGGAAGAGCAAAACCCCCACCGAAACGGAAGAACCGGCGGTGACAGAAGACATTCGCCTGCTGGTGCGGTTGGGCTTTTCCGGACATGAGAAGCTGTCTGAAGAGCGGTGGTTGCAACGGATTCCAGCGGAGGAGCCGTTCCGTGACGCCTCGCCCGTGGTGGTGAAGCCGGGGGAAGCGAAGTTTGAAGCGACAGAAGAGCAGTTCGAAGAGTTGGACTAGTACTTTGGACTAGCAAAAAAGTACCGGGAAGTTCCACTCTAGCAGGGGAGGTCGTTCGGTATAATCCAGGTTCGCGGCCCGAATCACTCCATTTGATAGGCGAAGAGGCCAGATAGAAGCTGGCGCCACAAGGTGAGGTCAGACTGAATGGCAGTGCAGACGCGCGTGAAAAACGCAAAAGCGGAAACAGCGAAGTATCAGGGACTGGATCGCGAGACGCTGATTCGCTTGTACCGCACCATGTATGTTTCCCGGCGGCTGGATGACCGGGAAATCCAACTCAAGCGGCAAAACAAAATCTATTTTCAAATCTCCAGCGCCGGACATGAGGCCGTGACCGCGGCTGTGGGGTTACTTCTTCGCCCGGGCGTGGACTGGATCTACCCCTACTATCGCGACCGTGCGCTGAATCTGATGCTGGGCGTGACCCCGCTGGAAACGCTGCTGCAAGGCGTGGGCGCAAAAGATGATCCCAGTTCCGGGGGAAGGCAAATGCCGTCGCACTGGGGCCATGCCAAGTGGAACATCGTAAGCAAGTCCTCGTGCACGGGGACGCAATTCGTGCAGGCGGTGGGTGCGGCGGAAGCCACGCTGTATTACGAGCATCATCTCCATGCGCTGGAGCAAGCCAAGCAGGCCCCATTGGGGCAGTTCGTAAGCTATGACCCCGAGGAAATCGTGTACGTGTCTTCCGGAGATGGAGCGACCAGCGAGGGCGAGTTCTGGGAATCGTTGAATGCGGCGTGCGCGAAGAAGTTGCCGTTGTTTTACTTGATTGAGGATAACGGTTACGCAATTTCGGTTCCCATTGAAGTGCAAACGGCGGGCGCCAGCATTTCGAAGCTGGTGAAGAACTTCCCCGGCCTGCATGTGGCGGAATGTGATGGAACGGAACCGTTGGAAAGCTACGCCACGTGCAAGGAAGCGATTGGCTACGTGCGCCAGCGGCGCGGGCCTGCACTCGTGCATGCGCATGTGACGCGGCCTTATTCTCACTCCTTATCCGATGACGAAAAACTGTATAAAACGCCGGAAGAGCGCGAGGCCGAAGCGCACCGCGATCCGCTCTCGAAGTTCTCTCTCTTTTTGATTCGCGAAGGATTGATGGATCAAAAAGAGATTGAATCTTTGGAGGCGCAGGCGGACCGGGAAATTCGCGAAGCGGCGGACCAGGCGCTGGCCGCGGAAGCGCCGGAGGTGTCGTCGATTTATGTGAACGTGTATTCGCCGGAGGTGGATCCTACGTCGCCGTCCTTAGCAGTTCAGCCTCAGATCCACGGCACACCGAAGACCATGGTAGAGATGGTGGCGACGACACTCTTCGACGAAATGGGACGAGATGAGCGGATCCTGGTATTCGGAGAAGATGTTGCCGATGCGAGCCGCGAAGAGAATTTACGCGAGGTGAAGGGCAAAGGCGGGGTCTTTAAAGCCACCGCAGGTTTGCAGCGCAAGTATGGGGCGGACCGTGTCTTCAATACGCCGCTGGCGGAAGCCAGTATTGTGGGACGCGCGATTGGCATGGCCACGCGCGGATTGAAGCCGGTGGCGGAGATTCAATTCTTCGATTACATCTGGCCGGCAATGATGCAGATCCGGGATGAGCTTTGCGTGATGCGCTGGCGCTCGAGTGGCGTGTTTAAGGCGCCGGCGGTGCTGCGGGTGGCCATCGGAGGATATCTCACCGGCGGCGCGGTGTACCACAGCCAGAGCGGGGAATCGATATTCACGCACGCCCCGGGGTTGCGCGTGGTGATGCCGTCTACAGCGTTGGACGTTGCGGGATTGTTGCGGACGGCGATTCGTTGCGATGATCCGGTGATGTTTCTGGAACACAAACATTTGTACCGCCAGCCGTACAACCGGTCGGAATATCCGGGGCCGGATTTCACCATCCCGTTTGGGAAAGCGCGAGCGGTGAGAGAGGGGTCGCAGGTCAGCATCATTACCTATGGAGCGGTGGTGCGTCGCGCCGAAGTGGCAGCGGCAGCGTTAGAGCGCGAGGGCGTTTCCGTGGAAATTATCGACCTGCGTTCGCTATCCCCGTTCGATTGGGAAGCGATCGGCGCGACAGTGCGTAAGACGCACCGCGTGATCGTGGCTTACGAAGACATGATGAGTTGGGGGTATGGTGCAGAAATCGCGGCGCGCATCGCAGAAGAATTGTTTGACGAACTGGACGCGCCGGTGAAGCGGGTCGCGGCGACGGATACGTTTTGTGCGTATCACCCGAAGCTGGAAGATGCGATTTTGCCTCAGACCGATGACCTTCTAGCTGCGGTACGCGGCCTGCTACAGTATTAGGGCTGGGCGCCCAAGAAGAGTGCGCCATTCTCACGACGCCTAAAGAAAACTCAACGGACGTTATAGCGAAGTGCAATTTGACCTTTGTGTTGGGGCGGCGGACCGCCTCGGAAGGCGCTCCCTACAAGAGACACCATCCTCAAAAATTTGGGCCGAGAAACTTTTCGTAAACTTAGTTCGTACATCCATTAGAATGCCCTTGGATGGACCTTGTGGAGGTGCTTTGATGCTCTGCCCGAATTGCCAGAAGGAAATCGCGGATGGCTCCAATTTCTGCTACAACTGCGGCGCCAAGCTAGGGGCCAGCGCGCCTGCAGCAGCAGCGCCCGCGACCGCGTTGCCGCCCAAGCGCCTGATGCGCTCCAGCCGGGATAAAAAGATTGGCGGCGTGTGTGCCGGACTGGCGGATTATTTCGACCTGGATCCGACGTTAGTGCGGATCGTGTGGTTGCTGGCGATCTTTTTTGCCGGTACCGGTTTACTGGTATATCTGATCTTATGGATCGCTCTGCCACTCGCGCCCCTGGATGCACCGATCACCGTTCCAGCAACCACCGCGCGTGTCTAAGCAAAGCTAGGCTCTGCTGTTTCGGGTGACGCGACGCTTTCTGCCGCCATCTTCACCGAAGAACAGGTGATCTCCGGAGAGCAGGCCGGGACCTGCAGTTGCCAGTGCAAAACAAGCCGCCGCCAGCACCAGTGGAAACTCATAATCCTTCACCGCCAAGATGCCGTGGACGCTATGGACCTTCCAGATCGCCACTCCCATCTCGATGGCGAGCAGCAGAGCGGCAGGGCGCGTAAAGAGTCCCGCGAACAGGAGGATCGCGCCAAAACATTCAAGGATGGCCGCGACGTTCACGAAATAACCAGGTAAGCCGTGAGAGACGAAGAAGTCGTGCATCGCGGGAGTAGGATGCACCAGTTTGGGATATCCGTGAACGAGGAAGATCAGTCCCACAACGCAGCGTAAGACCAACAAACCGAGCGGCTCGAAACTCTTCAGGAATCTCATCCAGCACGGGTCTCCCTGTTGAAATCACTATGCGTCAAGTGCGGCTGCGGGTCCAGTGATGCAAGTGGAGGTGGGGATTCGCGCGTGTCGTATACTGGAAGCGCGATTGGGAATAGCTACCGATTGGGACGCGCAAAGAAATTGAAACGCGGGCTATGCGGGAAAACTGGCAAAATGGAAACGTTGAATTTCGACGAAGCTCTTAAGAGATGAAGTGGATCGAAGCGAATTGCGAAAAGACCCAAACCGCCCGCACCGCCGGCGCCGTCCTCGGGGAAATTGAATGAAGCGAAAATTGTTGGTGGCCGTGCCACTGCTGTGCCTGGTGGGACTGCTGGCGTGGTGGTTCCGCCCGAAGCACGAATCGCTGGGCGAGGCGTATGTAAGCGAACGCAGCGTGACTATGTTCAGCAGCATGGCGCAGGTGCGCGAACAGGTGGGCGTGTTGTACTACGGCGAGCATGTGGAGTTGCTGGCACACCGCAACGATTACGCTAAGGTGCGCACCGCTTCTGGGACCGAAGGTTGGGTGGATGGCCGGTACCTGATGGATCCCGGGTTGTGGCAACGCAGCGAAAAGCTTCTGAATGACTCGAAGGCCATGCCAGTGCAGGCGCGCGGCCGCACCAAAACCACGACCAATTTGCGCATTGCGCCGGGCAGAAGCGAGCCACGGCTGTACCAGTTCAGTCGCGGGACGGACGTGGAGATTTTCAGGCGAGCAGTCGCGGACTGGGTACAAGTGACGGACGAAAAGGAAGCAGCCGAAGGCGAAGCCGATAAAAAAGAGGATTGGTACCTGGTGCGGGGAATAGCGACCAGGCCGCCGGGGGAAGGCGCGATACGAAATTCCGCGGTCATGGCCACCACACAGCCAGGAGACCAGACGGTGCCCATCGCAGGCTGGGTAGTGGCGCGGTTTATCTCTCTGGATCTCCCGGATCAGGTGCGCGAAGGGACCAGTTCCGCTAATGTGCGGCCCGTGGCGTGGTTCGAACTGAATCGCGTGGGCGACGATCAAGGGGAGCATCCGCAGTACCTGGTGGCGGGCACGAGGAACGCGGAAGGCCAGCCGTGCGACTTCACGACCATGCGCGTGTACACCTGGAATCTGAAAAAGAGCCGCTACGAAACCGCATACATCGAGAATGATCTTTGCGGGGAACTGCCTATTCTAGTTGGAAAGGGAACCAAGGGGGAGCCGGAGTTTCGCTTCCACGAGAGGGATGGAGCCAAAGAGTTGCGCGTTTATCATTTGGTGCAAACAGTGGTGCGGCGGGAACGCGAAGGCCCGTTGAGTACGCCGCTAGCGAGAGGCAAGAAAGTCAAACACGGATGACCGATCTTTCGGGTGCGCTGGTCCGGATAAGGTAGACGACATGACAAAATTAATTTGCGCCGTAGTGCTTTGCCTCGCGGGATTTGCGGGCTTGCGTGGGCAGAAGCCTGTGGATGCGGGCAAGTTCTTTTCGCTCACGCCCGGTACTTACTGGGTGTATCGCGGGACGGTACGCTGGGAAGAGCCGGAGGAAGAAAAGCCCAGCAGTGCGGATGTGACATGGAAGATGACCGTGGAGCGGGTGATGCGGAAGAAAAACGTGGTAGCCGCCGTTGTGACGGGATTTCCCGCGGATTTGGATTGGTCCGGAGGAACCGCGGAGCCGAAACCGTGGCTCATCCTGGAAACGGAAAAGCACGAGATCTACTACGAGAATCTGGGGCCGGACTACGATTTGGCCAAACTGAACGGGGATGATCACGTCTTCGATAAATTCATGGTCGGAGAAAACATGTTGCTGCAGTGGCCGCTGAAAGCTGGCGCGAAATTTTGCGATGAAGAAGCGAAAAAGCGTGAAGACGATATGTATTGCTGGGTGGCGGGCGAGGCAAAGAAAAAGAAACTGGAATCTGTTAAGGGCGCGCTGGCGGAGGAGCAAACGGTGTACTCGATGCAATACCGCACGCTGCCGGATGATACTACGATGGAAATCGTAGAAGGAATCGGGCTGGTGAGCTACCAGTATCATCACCACGGCACGGTGGCGGATACGGAATTGCAACTGGTGGAATTTCATCCTGCCGCGGAGACTTCCGGGTCGAAGGACGTAAAGAATGACGCTGCACATCAATGAAGCGGAGGTGCGCGAACTCTTGACCATGCCGCTAGCCATCGCGGCGGTGGAAGAAGTTTCGCGAAAGCAGGCGGAAGGCCGCGTGATCGTACACCCGCGGCGGAGGTTTGAGCTGCCCGGGCATGGATTTTTCCACTACATGGCGGCGCTGGATACTGCGGCCGGGTACGTGGGCATGAAGCAGTACACCTACGTCAAAGGAAAGCTGTGCTTCCTAGTGTCGCTCTATTCTACGGCCACGGGCGAACTGCTGGCGCTGATCGAAGCGGATTACATGGGACAATTGCGTACGGGAGCGGCTTCCGGGGTAGCCACAAAATATCTGGCGCGAAAGCTCGCGAAGGTGGCGGCGATTATCGGGACGGGCGGTCAGGCGCGAACACAACTGGACGCAATACACAACGTGAGGATGCTGGATTCCGTCTTCGTGTATGGACGGGACGAAAAGCGGCGAAATCATTTCAGCGAAGAAATGTCCGAGCGCCTGGGGATCAACGTGTATCCGACGGAATCCGCCGCGGCGGCGGTGGGGAGCGCCGAGATTATTTGCACGGCAACGACGTCGGCGCACGCAGTGCTCCATGGAAAAGATCTGGCGCAGGGAGTGCACATCAACGCGATTGGAGCGAATCACGCGCACAAGCAGGAATTGGACGAGCAGGCCGTGGCCAAGGCGAATCTGATTTTTGTGGATTCGCTGGCCCAGTCGCAGCAAGAAGCGGGAGATTTAATCGTGCCGTTCAGCAAGCAGCCGCAGCGCTGGAGCAGCGTGCGGGAACTGAACGAGCTGGTCGGCGGGAAGGTACCGGGGCGCGTGAATGACGCACAGATCACATTGTTCAAATCGAATGGGATTGCCGCGTGGGACCTGTCGGTGGCAGCTAAAGTGTACACCTTAGCGAAGGAAAAGGGGCTCGGGCGGGAATTGCCCTTGTTCACGCACGCGACCTGAAGCGCGGTTGACAGGGCGCAGCCAGGAAATTAAAGTACTTGAACGAACGTTCGAGAGAACCATGGCTCCCACTTTACCGCCGCTGCGAGACTCCGAAGCCAAACTCCAACACATTTTGCGGCACTCCGCCCAGATTTTCGCCGAACAAGGGTTCGAGGGAGCCTCGATCCGGGACATCAGCCGGGTGACAGGCGTTTCGCTGTCCGGGCTGTATTATTACTTCGACAGCAAGCAAAAGCTATTATATCTTATACAAAATAAGACGTTTGCATCAATTCTAAAGCGACTAGAAGCACAGCTGACGGGCTTAACTGACCCGGAAGCGCGGCTCCGCGTGCTGGTGCAAAACCACATCGCGTACTTCCTTTCCCACCCTAATGAGATGAAGGTTCTGGCACACGAGGAGGAGGCTCTGGACCGGCCGTACTCCGATGAAGTGGCGGCTATCAAGAAGCGGTACTACGCGTTGGCGAGGGAGATTTTCAACCACCTGGCCGAGCAAGGGATTGCCAAGGGGCTCAACCCGCGAGTAGCAGTATTGAGCCTGTTCGGAATGATGAATTGGGTTTACAAATGGCATAAGCCGAAGGTGGATCCAGGAGCCGAGGAATTGACGGACGCGATTGTGGGAATTTTTCTCCATGGAGTGACAAAGTCAGCGGCGGAAGTGAGCGAGTCGTCGGCGGAGATCATGCCCACGGGTAATTCGGATTAAGGGTGACGAGCGGGTACATTTTTGACGGACAGAAGAGGAGAGAGCATGGCGACCAGCAGCGTGGCAACCAAGGAGCTTGTGAAGTACCGCGTGGAAGACGGCGTAGCGATTTTTGAAATGGACGACCCGCCGGCGAATACCTACACGTACGAGATGATGCAGCAATTAGACGCGGCGATCTTGAACGCGCGGATGGATGAATCGGTACACGTCATTGTGATCCGGGGCGGCGGCGAGAAATTTTTCTCCGCCGGGGCCAGCATCCCGATGCTGGCGAAGGTGGACCCGCAATTTAAGTATTACTTCTGCCTGCATGCCAATGAGACGCTCTGCCGGCTGGAGCAAACGCCCAAATTGGTGATTGCAGCATTGAATGGGCATACGGTGGGAGGTGGGTTGGAAATCGCGCTGGCGTGCGACATTCGCATTGCGAAGAAAGAGGGAGGCAAGATCGGGCTGCCGGAAGTGAACCTGGGAGTGTTGCCGGGAACCGGCGGCACACAGCGATTCGCCCGGGCGGTGGGCCGGGCCAAGGCCATTGAACTGATGGCCACCGGGCGCACCTTCAGCTTCGAAGAGGCGCTCGAAATGGGACTGATCCATTACATCTACGAGCAGGAATCGTTCTGGGACGACGTGATGTCCTACGCCAAGCAATTTTGCCCTCCGAATAAAGCTTCCCGGGCCGTCGGACGAATCAAGCGCGCCGTGGTCACAGGTACGGAAATTCCGTTCGCCGAAGCGCTGGGGCTGGAGCGGGAATTGCAACAATTGCTGTTCACCAGCGAAGACGCCAAAGAGGGTTTGGCGGCATATGTAGAAAAACGAGCCGCAAATTTCAAAGGGAAGTAAACTCCGGAGTATATTTCGAGGCACATCAGGTTGGCAGAAATGCCAGATCGGTTGAGTAAGAACGAATGAAAACGCTGCCGGATTATCTTCGAAAAGGGATGAAGCTGGTCATCGTGGGGTGTAATCCTACCGAATCGTCGGTGCGCGCGGGTCATTACTACGCGGGACGGAACAACCTGTTCTGGCCCACGCTGTTTGAAAGTGGGGTGGTACCGGAACCGTTCGACTACCCGGACGACCGCCGAATCATCGAATTTGGCATAGGACTAACGGACCTGGTGAAGCGTCCAACTAAGGGAGTAGAGGAACTGAAGCGCGAGGATTTCGCCGAGGGACGCATTGTGCTGTCGCAAAAGCTGGAGGAATTCGGGCCGCGGGTGGTGGCGTTCAACGGGAAGTCCACCTATGAACAGTTTGCGCAGCGGAAGTGCAAGTTCGGTCTGCAGAAGGAATTGCTGTATGGGGCGCAGGTTTACGTGTTGCCGCTGACGACTGCGCAGCCTTCGGAAGAAGGCAAGTCCGAGCGGCTGAAGCATTTTCGCGGTCTGGCCAAATTGGTGGAACAAGTGGCGAAGACCCGAGAGGCGCAGAGAGTCTAAGTAGTCTGGAGGCGTATTCCCTTGAGCCAAGCGAGCCATTCTGCTGCCGCAGCGTCTGTCCTTCTCGAATCACGCGAAGGGTCGATTCTCACTTTGACGATGAACCGGCCAGACAAGCTGAACGCGCTGGATAGCCACCTCACCACTGCCCTGAGTAACACACTAACGCGAGTAGCCAATGACCGGACAGTGCACGTGGTGATTTTGACCGGGACCGGGCGTGCGTTTTGTGCGGGCGGAGACTTGGGAGTCATCGGCAAAGGCCGCGCGGAGGGAGACGAGACAGAGCTTGCCCCAATTTTGCGCTTAGGCATGCAAGTCGTCATGAAGATGCGAACGATGACCCAGCCCGTGATCGCGGCGGTGAATGGGGCCGCTGCGGGCGCCGGGATGAATCTGGCGTTGGCCGCGGATATTCGCGTAGCTGTCGAGGAGGCGGTGTTCGGTCAAAATTTCGCGAAAGTGGGACTTTTTCCCGACTATGGTGGCACGTACTTTCTGCCCCAGCTGGTCGGCCCTTCGAAAGCCGCTGAACTCTTCTATACCGGAGATATGATTGACGCAAAAACCGCGCTGCGATTGGGAATCGTGAATCACGTATTTCCCATAGACCGCTTTCCCGCTGAAGTACAGACCCTGGCGGCAAAGATTGCAAATGGGCCGCAAGTGGCGATTCGTGCCGTGAAGCAAACGATTATGGCGCTTCAGCAAGACGCAATCGCGGAAGCTCTGGAACGGGAAGTGCAACACCAGTTGCAATGTTTTCATTCGCACGATTGTTCGGAGGGGATACGCGCATTTCTCGAAAAGCGCCCGCCCAACTTTCGGGGACACTGAAGGATACCAGGCCTTGCTGTGCCGCGCGAGCAGGTGCGTGTGGCAGGAAATTTCGCTCCCAGGAGGTTGCAGTTATGCCAGCGACTCGTTTAACGACATTCGATGATTGGGTGGACTTGTTCCGGGTATGGCAACGGGACATCGGCGTGGCCTATCCGGAAATCACGGATTACAAATTCGAAGCCAAATTCGGGCCGACCCGTTCGAACGAGATTGAATTCGGAGCGTACAAGGGCCGGCCGAAGTGGGAAAAGGTGATGCAGATTCCGGACCAGCGCATGCGCGACGCGCTGCTGAACCTGATCGTGTATCAGGGAGATACGGAATTTGCGTCGGTGGAGCAACAGCGGCGGCTGTTCGAAACCGCGCCCAGCGAACACGACCGGCAGTCCCTTTGCCGGGTGGTCACGGAAGAGATGCGCCACGGCTGGCAAATGTGTTATCTGCTAATGAGCCATTTTGGGTACAGCGGTCGGGTGGAAGCGCAAAAAATGCTGGAGCGGCGGGCCTTTGACCAGAAGCGGCTGCTGGGGGCCTTCAATCAGGATGTGAACAACTGGCTGGACTTTTTTGTGTACACGGATTTTGTAGATCGCGACGGGAAATACCAGTTGACGATGCTGAGCTTCTCCGGATTCGCGCCGCTAGCGCAATCGATGATTCCCATGCTGAAGGAAGAATCGTTCCATCTGGGCACCGGGCAGGACGGGATTAAGCGCATCGTGAAGGCTGGAGTGATTCCGCTGCAGGTGATACAGAAGTACATGAACAAGTGGATTCCGGTGAGCCTTGATTTGTTCGGCGTGGATCGCTCGAGTTCGGCCCACTGGTTTTACGTGTGGGGACTGAAGGGGCGCTACGACGAACCCACAGCCCAGGCTGAAGCGAACCTGGAACGAATGAACGAGCACAGCCGAGAACTATACCGCCAGGAATGCATTAAGCTGGTGGACATGATCAATAAGAATGTGCCCGCGGGTCAAGCCCAGCTGTACGTGCCAGACGTGAAATTTAACCGGTATATCGGCGAGCACGCCAACAAGCCGTACAGCGTAACCGGTGAGTTGCTGAGCGACAGCGCATACCGAGGGCACTTAAAGGAAATGTTGCCGCAGCCGGAGGACCTGGCGCTGGTGAACGAGATCCAGTCCGTGGAACAACAGTGGATTTCGCCCAAGGCCTCCATCCAGTAGCCAGCCGGCTGGTGGAACGTGACGCAGCGGTAGCGTATGGTATTGCCCACAACGAGGCCGGTCATCCCATGGCACGAAGCGCAGGCAAGCTCATCGGTCTAATCATTGGCTGTGTGATTGTGGCGGTGATGCTGTTCATGGCGGCGGCGATTTTGAGTGGGGTATTTTCGGGAGAGCGGTAGAAGGGGTTGCAGCAGAAGCCGGCAGGGGTGCCGGCTTCTGCTATGGGGAGCGAAAATGAGCGCATGGGAGATTCTGCCGCGCGAGGTGAAAGAGCGGTTGGACCGCGGGGAAAAGCTGTTGCTCGTGGACGTGCGCGAGCCGCACGAATATGCCATTTGCCAGCTGGCCGGCGCGGTGCTGATCCCGATGGGCACGATTCCGGCGAATCTGCAAAAGCTGGACACGGACGAGGACGTGATCTGTTTCTGTCATCACGGAATCCGCAGCATGGACGTGGCGAATTGGCTGCGGAGCCAGGGTATTACCTCCGCGAAATCCCTGGTCGGTGGGATTGACCGCTGGTCGGTAGAAATCGATCCTAAAGTTCCGCGCTATTAAGTTTAGGGAGCGAAACAGAAATGACGAGACAACCACGCATCGCGTTCTATCACAAGCAAACCTGCACAACCTGCCGCAAGGCCAAAGTACTGCTGAACGAGTTGCACCTGGATGTAGTGCCCCGCGACCTGGACAAAGAGCGGCTGAGCGAGAGCGATCTCGACAATTTAATTGGGATGCTGGATCACACGAAATTTCTGAACACGCGAAATGAATTGTACCGTTCGCGCAGGATGGCGGAGCAACCGCCCGACCGTGCGCAAGCCGTGAAACTAATGGCGCAGGAACCCAATCTGATTCGCCGGCCACTGTTGGCATTTGGATCGCAAGTGATCATCGGGCTGAACGAATCCGCGTATCGCAGGCTCTGCGAATAGATCCCCTGACGGAGAAGCGAGTGGAAGTAAATAGGATCGCGGTGATTGGTGCGGGCACCATGGGCCGCGGCATCGCCTACGCGTCGGCTTTCGGCGGCTTCCAGACTGTTCTGGAGGATGTGAACGAATCTTGTTTGAGGAAAGCGTTTGACTGGATTCGTGGAGCGTTTGACGAGGGCCTGAAGCGGGGAAAAATCGAAGCGGCGGTGCGCCATGAAGCGCTCGCGCGCATCACGACTTCCTGCTCCGTGGAAGATGCTGTTCGCGATGCCGATTTGATCATTGAGGCGATACCCGAAGAACTGCGGATGAAGGTTGAGCTATTTGCGAAGCTGGACCAGTACGCGCAACCGCATGCGATTTTAGCCAGCAACACGTCTTCGCTTTCGATTGCTGAATTTACCGCGCGGGTGCGGGACCGGAGGCGTTGTATCGGGATGCACTTTTTCAATCCAGTGCCGAAGATGCGGCTGGTGGAGATTATCCGCACTCTGGATACTGCGGATGAAACGGTGGACACGTGTGTCGTGGTCGCGCACCGGATGCACAAAGAGACGGTCATCGTTCAAGAGGCACCGGGGTTCATCACTTCTCGAATCAATGCGCTGATCGGGAACGAGGCGTTTGCGATGCTGGAAGCGGGCGTGGCATCGGCGAGTGATATCGACAAAGCCACAAAGCTGGGGCTGAATCACCCGATGGGGCCGTTCGAATTGGTGGATCTTGTGGGATTGGATGTGCGCCTGAAAATACTGGAATACCTGCACCAAACGCTGGGCGAGAAGTACCGGCCAAGCCCGCTGCTAAGAAAATTCGTAGAAGAAGGGCGCCTGGGGCGCAAAAGTGGCCGGGGTGTGTATGATTACGCGGGGCATGAGCCGCACCAGCCTGAGTCCGGCGCTAAACCAATTATGAAACCACTGAGCGAGCGCATTGTGATCCGAAAAGGCGACATCACCGATATGGATGTGGACGCCGTCGTGAATGCCGCGAACAACGATCTGATGCTGGGCGCGGGAGTGGCGGGAGCGATTCTGCGCAAAGGCGGGTATTCGATACAAGCGGAGTGCAACGAGATTGGGAGCATTCCCGTGGGCTATGCGGCAATCACCGGTGCCGGGAACCTGAAGGCGCGCTATGTGATCCATGCGGCAAGCATGGGCCTGGGCGATATGCCCACCACGGCGAAGTCTTTGCGGACATCGACGGCGCATTCGTTGCGGCTGGCCGCGGAGCGCAAATTGAAGAGCATTGCGTTTCCCGCGGTCGGCACGGGAGTTTCCGGATTTTCCCTGGATGAATGTGCGCAAATCATGTTGACGGAGACGGCGCAACACCTCAACGGCGATACTTCGTTGGAAACGGCGTATTTTGTGCTTTTTGACGAGCGTGCGCGAGAGACCTTCCAGCGGACATGGGAGAAACTGCAGAAGGATTTGACCGCTGGAGCACCCGGCGCGTGACCCCACTCGCCGCGCTGCTGGCCGAACGCATCCGGCGGTTCGGCCCCATTACTTTCGCGGAATATATGCGCGAGTGCTTGTACCATCCATTGCACGGCTACTACAGTCAACCAGAAACGCGGCGCTTTGCAGATTTCTACACCAGCGTGGACGTCCACGCGATTTTTGGGCGGTTGCTGGCGCGGCAGTTTGCGCAAATGTGGGAAGTGTTGGGTAGGCCGGAGGTATTTGACCTGGTGGAAGCCGCTGCGGGTACCGGCCGGCTGGCAGGTCAGGTGCTGGATTTTGCGGAGCGGAAGCTGCCGGAGTTTTATCGAGTGGTGCGATACGTGTCGGTCGAACGATCGTTGGCGCGTTGCGAGCAGATGCGCGGGCGATTGGCGCAGCATATTTCGAGTGGTCGCTGCGTCACCAGTAGGGAAGTGCCTGTGAGGATTCCGATGGGCTGCGTCTTTTCGAATGAGTTGCTGGACGCACTGCCGGTGCACCGGGTGATTCAGTGCGACGGCGCGCTCCAGGAAATTTTTGTGACGGGTGGTGACGAGAGTTTTTCGGAAGTACGCAGGCCAGTCTCCACCTGTGCAATCTCGGAGTATTTCGCACAACAGAGCATTGCGTTGGAGGAAGGGCAGCAGGCGGAAGTGGGGCTGGAGGCGTGCGACTGGATTGGGGAAATCGGGAAGCGGTTGGAGCGTGGATTTGTATTGACGATTGATTACGGGCACGAGGCCGCCGATCTGTTTGACGCACACCATATGGCGGGCACGGTGATTGCCTACGTCGGTCACCGGGCGAGTGAGGAGTTTTATGCGGCTCCTGGCCAACAGGATTTGACCGCGCACGTGAACTTTACGGCGCTCCGATTGTGGGGGGAACGCGTGGGGCTGCGCACGGTGGGGTCGGTGTCGCAGACCGCGTTTCTGCTGGCATTGGGCAAGCGCAATGATTTTGCGGACTTGTACGCTGAGGGCATGGATGAAACGGAGCGCGTGCGCGCGCGGCTACAGCTTAAGACCCTCATATTTCCGGAGGGGATGGGGGAGCGGTTTCAGGTGTTGATCCAGCAGAAGGGTGGCGAGACTGCGAAGCTTACGGGCTTGAGTGCGTTCTAGCTTTGCGCGCGGATTACTCTCCAGGCCGGGAAACTCAAGACCCGCCCTCACAGCACGAGTGTGACACCCGGCGAGAGCAAGCGAAATGGGTAAGAGCGGGCATGAAAGTCAGCATTACATCGATCAGTAAAGAGAACAATAGAAGAGTGACGCCCGATGCCGGCCTGAAAGGCACGGCGCTACGGAGTTTGAAGAAGGGCCGCTGCGGAACGATGACGCACGACTACAAGCGCAACGGCACCACGACGCTGTTCGCGGCCCTGAATGTTCTCGAGGGGACCGTGGTGGGAGAATGCCTGCCGCGCCACCGCCATCAAGAGTTTCTGCGCTTCCTGCGGAGACTGGACCGGGAGTTTCCGCCGGACTTGGATCTGCATCTCATCCCGGATAACTATGGGACGCACAAGCATCCGAAGGTAAAGAACTGGCTGGCCCAACACCGCCGCTTTCAGCTGCACTTCACGCCCACCAATTCCTCCTGGCTCAATCTGGTGGAGCGCGGGTTTGGCAAGCTCACGGACAAACGCATTCGTCGTGGGAGCTTCTCCAGCGTGGAGGAATTGGAGCGGGCGATCGAAGAGTATATGGAAGAGAACAACAAGCAGCCCAAGCCGTTCGTCTGGGCGGCAACCGTCGAACAGATTCTGGCGAAGGGGCTTCGCCCCAGCCCAACAAGCATGTGGCTCCGCTTGCAATACGGAAAAGGCGGAGCAATAGTTCCGCAGCGCAAAGGCCATCGGAAAAGAGGCGATGGGAGTCAGCGAAAAGTTTTGTGTTATTGATTGGGTTTCTTGAGGACCGGCCGGTCACCGGAACTTGGCGCAGAAATGTCATCCCGTTTGTTCTTCGAGGGATCGCTCGTGCTGTCGGAGGTTGGGCTGCTGACGGCGACGGTAGCACCTTCGGTGTAAGGCTTCTTAATTAAGGCTTCGACGTAGAGTTGCGCGCTTCCGGTGTTGTCGTTGGTCTGCCGGGCCTTGTCGTATTCGTGGAGCGCGCGTTCGCGCTGGCCGAGCAAATCGAAAATCTTGCCGAGGTAGATGTGGCTCCAGACCTCGGTCCACTTCTCCGAAGGCTCCGGGACTGTGGCGAGGGCTTCGCGGAAAGCGTTAGCGGAGGCCTGGTAATTCTTTTCGTAGAAAAACGCCTCGCCCATGCGGAAGTTGGCGAGAGAGCGATTCGGTTGAATGCTCAGAGCTTTCTGGTACTGCAGCACCGCATCGTAGTACTTGCCAACTTCGGCGAGTTCCTCTCCGCGAGCGATAGCTGCTCGGGCACGAAGGCCGGGAGTGCTCTTCAGCACAGTGTTGTTGGGATCAATGTGGATGCCACCGGGCTTGGGGCGTCCAAAGGTTTCCACCATAAATTGGGACTCGGTGCCGACGACGTCGATGGTCTTCGTTTCGGGATTGCCTTCCGTGTCGATGCGCATCTGAATGAGCATGCTGAAGGTGTCGATGGGTTGCTTCACTTTGCCCACAATGCGGAATCCTTTGCGGGTGCGGTAAACCACGTAATCTAGGCTGAATTCGGGAATGCCGGTGGAGTTAAGCCATTGCGCGAAGAAGCCGTGGAGGTTGGGCGGTTCTTGGCCGGCCTTAGTGCTGGCAACCGCTTGGGCGGTGGCCAGATTTTCGAAATCCGCGATGGTGGCAGTCTTGCCTTGATAGGTCGTGTAGAACTTGTGGAGCAACAGCTTGAAGTTCGAATCGCCCAGTTGCGCTCGAAGCATGTGGAAGAGCATGGCGCCCTTATTCATGACCACGGAGCGGTACTCCGGCGAATAAGGAACGAGGTGGGCGGATTGCGCCACGGGAGCGGAATTGTCGAACATCAGAGCGCCGACGGCGAACTCATCAATGGCACGCAAACCGGCTTCCTTGCCGATGGCTTGCTCGGCGTAGAGTTCCTCGGAGTAGCGCGCCAGACCATCACTGATCCAGACGTCGGCGGTGCTGGCGGGCAGCACTTGATTGCCCCACCACTGCGACGCGACCAGGCGGCTGAGCGTGCGATCGCTGGTTTTGGGATCCCAGATGCGGTGCGCCAGCATAACCACGCCGGGCCCGGCAAAATCGCGCAGAGTACCATCGGGTAATTGCACCACGGTAAGATCTGGATCCGGCAATTCGCCGAACATGTCCGAAAAAATAATCTCCTGATGCGCGACCTCGTTGGCGAATTCCTGGGCCTTGGCGGATTGCGCCGGTGGAGCGTACACGGCGACATCGATGCCTTCGGCTTGTTTGGGGCTCAACTGCAATGGACCGATGACGAAGGAACCCCAGGGCTCGGGCTTTTCGCAGTGGAAGGTGTACATCAAACGCTTGCCTTCGGCAGGAGAGCGCATGGGCAGAGGCTGAGGAGCATCGCCTTTGCCGGTGCCGACAGCAACCACGGTTTCAGGAACATTCAATCTGAAGGTAGCGGTGTATCGGTTGGAAGGGTAGTTTGTCAGCGGGAACCAGCGCGAAGGCAGAAGCAGGTAGGACCAGTCTTTGTTGACCGAGGCCACACGAATATTGGGCACCGGGCTATTCTCTTCATTGGCCAGCAAGCCCCCATAACTGAAAGTCAGGGCAACGGCCTGGCCCACCGGCACAGGCGAGGGAAGGGTGACCGTGAGATACATCGGGTTGGCAGGCTCTCTTTCGAACGGGAGGGTCTTGCCATCGGCGCCTTTCACTTCGCGAACCTCCAGATTTTCGTGAAGTTCGACACGGACAATCTGCGAGACCTCCTGAGCGCGAAACTGAACTTTGGCGACGGCGTTGACGCCCTGCGCGACGGTGTCCAGATACGCAGAGACTTCGTATTTATCGGCGAGAAAGGAGGGCACGGGTGTCGCGGGAGCCTGGACCGGCGCCTGTTGCTGCACTTGGGCGGGCGCGGGAGCGACATAGAACATCATGGCCCACAGGAACGCGGTCGCACGCAGGGCCCAGCTCCACTGGCGAGAGGTCATCGAATTCCTTTCCAGATCGTACACCGGGAAGTCTTATATAGGATAACAAGCGCTCAAGAAGCGTTGCCAGCGCCCCGGAGCAGGGAAACGATGATATCGGCGGCGCGATCAACGGCACCCGGGGGACCGAGACACTGGCGAACGTCGGCCAGGCCAGTCCGTATGGTACGGCGGATGTTGGGGTCCTGCAAAATCTGGAGCGTTGCTGACGCCACGCGATCCGGAGTGAAGTCGTCCTGAACCAGCTCGGGAACAACTTTTTTCTCGGCGATGAGATTGACCATAGCGAAATAGGGGGTGCGAACCAGCGGCTGGGCCAAAGTCGCGGTCAGCGGAGACACGCGGTAGACAACCACCATCGGCGCATCGAGAAGCGCGGCCTCCACGGTGGCAGTGCCGCTGGAGACGATGGCAGCATCGGCGGCGGCTAAGGCGTTGTAGGTCTCACCTTCGACCACCGACAATTTCAGCGTAGGAGGCCACCCGCTTTTGAGCACGCTGATGTCGCGCGGATGCGCGGCGGCGATCACGAATTGCGCAGGCATTTTGCCGTCGATGCGCGCACAGGCTTCCTGAAGCACCGGGAGATGGTGCCCCAATTCTGCGCTGCGACTTCCAGGGAGCACAGTGACAATGTGGCTGGCCACAGGAATCGAGTGGGCTTCACAAAATTCCTTACGATCCATGGTGGCGTGGACGGCCCCGACCAGAGGGTGGCCTATGAAATCAGTGGAAACCCCCGCATTACTGAAGAATACCTTTTCGAAAGGAAAGATGCACAAGGCTTTTTCGAACCGGCGACGAATCCGGTTCACGCGCCATGGACGCCAGGCCCAGAATTGCGGGCAAATGTAGTAGACGTTTCGAATGCTTTTGGAGTGCAGCTTTCGGGCCAAGCGCAGGTGGAAACCAGGAAAATCAGTGAGGATGGCCATGGCAGGGTGGCGCTTGTCGACTTCGGCGACCAGGCGGTCCATAGCTTTTATGAGTGAAGGAAGATGCTTGAGGATTTCGGTGATGCCAACGACGGCGACTTCCTCGTAGTTGGTGATGAGCTCAACGCCCGCCGCCTGCATTTGCAGTCCACCCATGCCGAAGATCTGCACATCCATGCGGGATTGCAGGGCCCGGGCGAGTTGCGCAGCGTACATATCGCCGGAAGCTTCACCGGCCGAAAGCAATAGAGAAAGGGGCGGCATCGACAATGAGTGCGTTCAGTTAGTCGCTTGCGGGCAAAGGAGCCGGCAAGGGCGAAGAGCCAGAAGGATGGACGCCGTTGCCATTGTGCAGTTCCTGTTCCTTATATTGCAACTGGTAGAGACGGAAATAAATGCCGCGTCCAGCGAGTAATTCCTGGTGAGCGCCCCGCTCGCGTAACCGGCCCTTGTGAAAGACGAGAATACAGTCGGCGTGCTGAATCGTGCTGAGGCGATGCGCGATGACCAGCGCGGTGCGCCCAAACAGCAGGCGCCCGAGGGCTTCGCGGATCTGCAACTCCGTTTTAGTGTCGACGCTGGAGGTGGCCTCGTCGAGAATCAGGAAACGCGGATTGTGCGCGAGGGCGCGGGCGAAGCTGATGAGTTGGCGCTGGCCCACGGACAAAGTGGAGCCGCGCTCGTTCACTTCGCTGGCCACTCCTTGCGGCAAGGAACGAACGTAGTCGCCAAGTCCGACTTCGTCCAGGGCCTGCTCCACATTTTGGCGAGTGATGCCGGGAGTGCCGAGGCGGACGTTAGTTTCGATAGTTCCAGAAAAGAGGAAGGGGTCCTGGAGAACAATGCCAAATTGGCGCCGCAGCGCCTGCAGATCGAGCAGGCGGATATCGACGCCGTCGAGGAGTATCTGGCCGCGCTGAATGTCGTAGAAGCGAAGCAGTAGCGAAATCAGCGTGGTCTTTCCCGCGCCGGTGTGGCCAACGATGGCAAAAGTCTGCCCGGGAGCGATGCGGAAGGAAACATCACGCAGCACCCAGTCTTCGTCGGATGGCGCAGCGACAGCTTTATAGCTGAACCACACATTTCGAAATTCAATTTCACCGCGCGGCGAAAGCCGCTTTTGAGCGTCCGGACCAGAATCGATGGTAATGGGCTCATCCAGCAGCTTGAAGATGCGCTCCGACGCGGCCATGGCGGACTGCAGGATGTTGAATTTTTCACTGAGGTCCTGAATGGGGCGAAAAAAGCGCTGCGCGTACATGGTGAACGCGGTAAGAATGCCCAGGGTGAGTGTGCCATGCAGAGTGCGGATGCCGCCAGCCCAGTAGATCAAAGCGATGGTGGCAAAGTTGAGAAATTCCACCGCGGGATAGAACAAGGCGTAAGCCAGGATAGCGTCGCGCCACGCCAGCATGTTGTCTTTATTCCGCCTGCTGAATTCCTGGCGTGCTTTGCGTTCGCGGTTGAACAGCTGAACCACGCTCATCCCGGAAATGTACTCCTGCAGGAAGGCGTTAATCTTGGCGATAGCCGTGCGAATTTTACGGTTGGCATCGCGCACATACTTGCGGAAGATCATGGTCACGATGAAGATGAAGGGTAGGACGGCGAGGGCGTCTAGCGCGAGCCGGGCGTCGATGGTGAAGAGCAAAATGGCCATGACCGCGAGCAGGAAGAAATCGTTGATCATGGTGACCACGCCGGCGGCGAATAGGTCGTTGAGCGCGTCGACATCCGTGGTGACGCGCGTCATGAGCCGGCCCACGGGATTGCGGTCGAAATAGCTCATGGGCAGCCGTTGCAGGCGGCCAAAGATTTCGGCGCGCATGTCGTACATGGTCTGCTGACCAACGCGCTGCATAATACGGATCTGGATGTATTGTGCGAGGAAATCAAAAATCAGAACGAGCAGGTAGATGAGGCTGATCCACACCAGGCCGATTTTCGCATCGGACACGGTGATCTTGTGGGCCGCCCCGGGAACCAGGAACTTGTCGATCGCCCTGCCGAAGAGCGCGGGCGGGGCGAGTTCCAACGGAGTGACGATGGCGACGAGGGCCAGCGCGAAAATGACGCGCCACTTGTACGGCGCCATGTATCGCAGCAGGCGCTTCATCAGGCGCGAGTCGTACGCCTTACCGAGTGCCTCTTCTTCGTGAATGTTGCTCATGCGCGCTCGAGCTCTTCTTCCAGCAGCTGCTTTTGGTACAGGTCGGCGTAATAGCCGCCTCGTGCCAGTAATTCGTCATGGGTGCCGCGTTCGATGATCGCGCCATCTTTTACGACCACGATCTGATCGGCATCGCGCACGGTGGAGGTGCGGTGCGCGATCAAAATGGTGGTCCGGCCACGCATGATGCCACGGAGGCGTTCAAGGATTTTCTCCTCCGTCTGGGTATCCACGGCAGAAAGGGAATCGTCGAGGATGAGGATGCGGGGATCGCGAATGACCGCACGAGCAATGGCGGAGCGCTGCTTCTGTCCGCCGGACAAGGTAATGCCGCGTTCGCCCACCATGGTGTTGTAGCGGTCTTCAAAGGTCTCCACGTCCGCGTGCAGATTGGCGATTTGCGCGGCTCCCAGAATCTCCGGCTCCCCATGCTGCTCGAGGCCGAAGGCAATATTTTCCCCAACGGTCTCGCTGAAGAGATAAGTATCCTGTGGCACGTAGCCGATGGCGCGGCGCAGCGTTTCCAGGGGCCATTCGCGGATGGGGCGGCCATCAATGAGAATTTGTCCCTCGGGAGCCTCCCAGAGACGCGCGATGAGCGAAGCGAGAGTCGTCTTACCGCTTCCCGTAGGCCCGACGATAGCAACGGTGCTTCCCGGAGGAATTTTCAGATCAATATTGCGGAGAACGGGGCGTGGATCCGAGGCATTGCCATTGGAGGCGCTGTTGTTGTCATTGCCCGAGATGGTAGTGGGATAGGTGAACGTGAGATTGCGGAATTCGATTTCGCCTTGGACAGGAGTGTCTTTCGGTAGTTTCGCGAAGCGATCATCAATCTGCGGCTTGGCCTGCAAGATGTAATTCAAGCGGCCCATGGAGGCTGCGCCGCGCTGAAAAATATTGGTGACCCAACCGAGAGCGATCATGGGCCAGACCAGAAAGCTAAGGTAGAAATTAAAGGTGATGAGCGAGCCGAGAGACATCTGGCCGTTGAGGAAGCGATAGCCGCCCTGCCAGAGAACGATCAGAAACGTGACGCCGATCATCGCCTGCAGCGAAGGCATGAACATGCTCCAGGTACGGATGAGCCGGACGTTCTTGGCGACATAATCGCGATTGGGCTCGTCGAAGCCCTTGATTTCCGCTTCTTCCTGCGCATAGGCGCGAATCACGCGGACGCCGGAGAGGTTTTCCTGGACTCTTGCGGAAAGTGTGGCGAGCGCGGCCTGGATAATTTCGTACAACTCGTGAATGATTTTGCCGAAGTACCAGACCACCCCGGCAACAATCGGCGCGGGCAACAACACCCAAAGAGTGAGCGAAGGAGACAGGATCAGCATCACCGAGATAGAAGAAACCATGGTGACGAAGGTGGTGCCGCTGTACATGATGCCCGGGCCGAGGACCATGCGGACAGAGTTCAGATCGTTGGTGGCGCGGGACATTAGTTCCCCAGTGCGGTTGCGCACGTAAAATTCCGCCTCCAACACCAGCAGGCGATCGAGCAGATCATTGCGAATGTCGAACTCGATGTCGCGCGAAATCCCGATCAAAATCCATCGCGTGGAAAACGACATGATGCCTTTTACGGTTATGCAGGCCACCAAAACGAGAACATAGATGAGTAACGTGTGTCGGCTGTGGGATTCGTAGTAGGGAACCAGGTCGCTCAGCCAATTCAACGGGCCAACGTCCTTTGCCCCATGGGTGGCGATCTCAAATGGCCGACGGCTTCCCGCCAAGGTGTCCGTTATAATTCCGGTCGCCAGGGGCACGATATTGCCGATCAAGGTCATCAAAGCCAGGGTCAAAAACCCAAACACAATCGCGCCCTTATACTTTCCGAGATAAGGAAGCAATCCACGCAGATTCTTGCGTGCGGAGACTTTTGCTTTGGTCTTCGCGGGAGTATTGGCGGGGCGAGTTGTCGCGGGTGCGCTCATCGCAGAGAGGACCTGGGGCTCCCGATGGATGGAGATTCGTTCAGGAAGTGCTGGTAGGACATGTCCATAGACTGGTAGCGCTTCTTCTCCGGATTCCATTTGACAGCGATGGGTAGAGTCTTCTCGCTGTTGGCGGCACCTTCTTTTACGGGCGTGAAATAGAGAGACATGCCTTTTTCCGGGCTGTTTTCGTACTGCAACTTCCAACCAGTGACGGCCTGCAAGGGGGTCAAGGCAAGGTAGCCGTTCGGGTTCTTCAAATATTCGTCGGCGCGGAGCAATTCGGTCCACTTCCCGTTCGCATTCTGGGCGACCACCGCGCGTGTGACCACCGTTCCGGCCACGGTGCTCTTGGGCGTATTAGGTACGACGTTGGCGGCTAGCATTTGTTGCGTGCCATTGTGAGCAAGGTCGCCGTAAAGCAGGACTTGCGTGCCGCTCCCCAACAGGGCATCGGCGGCTGCCTGAACATCCTCAGGAATCGCCGGTTCGGCGGCCTTTTTCTCCACTTCCGGAGCGGGTTTGGGCGGCTCGGAGCCGCAGCCGGCGAGAAGCAAGCCAATGGCGAGCGCGGCCGCACCAAGCGGGCGAGATGAGATGCTACCGATGCGGCGGGCGAGCGAAGTAGTCCCTAAGAACATCGAATTACGACGGGAGCGAATCATCCAGGTCCCTTTCCGAAGTAGACGCGAGATACCATACGCCGAATCGACGAAAAGCACTTTGCTGCTGCGTTACAAGCTGGGCGCCGCCAGCGTGATTTCGACCACCCGACCTGGCTGGCCATGCTGCTCCCGGGTGCACAGGACTTCCATCACCTGGGGCACATCGGGCCCCGCCCAGTCAAAGGCGTAATACCATAATTCTAACGGCTGGCCGTCTCGGCTGCTAGGACTCTTCGAGTCGGGTGGGCCGTAGAGCATTAGAAGACTTGCGGTTGGGTCGCGTACTCGCAGACCACGCCCGGTCTTCCAGGGACTGGGAGGTAACTCAAGACAATCGCCGGTCGATGGCACGGCACCAGCCCGGATGACCTGTATTTTTCTGTCACTGTCAAAGTCGACCGTAAGAATCTGTTTGCGGCAGGGATCCTTCCAAATGGTTTGGGAATCGTTGGTAGAACTTCTCGGATCAATATTCCGGTAAAGTTGCGCCGCTCGGCTCAGTTTGTCCCGTCCTGGCCGCAAGCCTGCGAGCGTCAATTCATTAGCGCGGTGCTCGGCTGCTTTTTTGGCGGTTGGCTTTGGATTGGGCGGAGTGGCCTGCGCGCGGGCCAAAGTCGCGGTCAAGAAAAACGCGCAAACGGTACGCCTAAGAAGGCGGCCGCTACAAAGGGAAACCGCAGCTTCAGCGCTGGGCGAGAATGGCATCGAGGCGGGCCTCAAAATTATCTTCCCCTTCGCTCCACAATTCACTGCGTTCCACGGGCAGGGCTGCTTCTACACTCTCCAACCAAGCAAATAGCTTTTGGATGTTTTCGCGGGTCTTCTGGTGATACAGCTTGAGATTCTCAGGGTTCGCCATCCAGTTGCGGAAGGTCTTCTCGATGGGATGATCAGAGCTTTCGAAGGGGTTCTTGGCGGCACCGGGGGCCAGCAGGCCGGCGTGGCCCGTAAAGAAGTGTTCGAAGCCAAGGTCGGCGTTGAAACGGCCTTCGGTGGCCGCAACGCCTCCGTCGTAGGCAGAGCCTTCGCAGGTGAGCACCAGCGGCTCAGGGCCCTGCTTCCAACTGAGCGTTTCCATGTCAAAGCCCCACAGATCCCACCGGGCTTGCACGATGAAAGCGGTGTCTTCGTTGATGTGCTGAGCGGCGAGAGCGGCCACCTCGGCCGGCCCGAACGTGCCTTCTTTCAGGTCCCATTCATCCACGGGCATTTCGGAGGAATCGACCGCCTGCACGGTGAGTTGCTGAAAGGCGCCTTTGCCTTCGCGGATCGGCGCGGTGGTGAGGAAGCGGGCGAATTCCGCGATCATGGTTTGCTCGGAGAAGTCGCGCGTCCACACGCGCATGTACGCTCGATTGGCCATAGGTAGACTTGAGCAGTATACATGGCGCGGGACAGAGTTTTCAGTCGTCCGTCGTCAGTTCGCAGCAGAAGAAAGAAAAGGCGATATTTGAAGGGACATTGGCCTCGGCCTTTGGCCCAACGCCGCGATTTTCTCTTTCCTTTTTCCATGTAGCGCCCATCGTTCCCGGCACCGTGGCACCGGCACTCCTGCCCGTGCTCCTTGGGTTAGCCCCTGAGTTCCTCTCTGCTCTCTTCCCCGTCGTGCTGGCTTTCATGCCAACTCTTACCGCCGACGTGCCTTCCGCTCGTGACAGACCTTAACCGCAGCGTCTTACCTCGGTTTGCAAAAAAGAATGGCCCGTCATTCCCAGGGAGTCTGTGGAGCGAGGAATCTCTCTTCGATCAGCACGTGCCAAGGCACGGGTTCAGGATGACCGGGTTTTGGTTGACAGTTGCAGCGTGGAAGGCCTCACCCCGGAAGGGGTGAGCTACAGATCCGACAAGGGTTGGCGGTCATGCGAAAAGAGCTGCCTAAAAGCTCATTACTGAAAACTGATTACGGAGAACTGACTACTGCTTCGGCGCTGCCGGCTTGTCGAAGCCGGAGGCGATATGCTGCAGGCGTTCGCGCAGGGTATCACCGAAACGCGCGAACACTTCCGAGGTAGCTTCGCGCAGCCGTTCCTCCGCGCTCGCCGCAATCTTGGAAATGACATCGCGAGATTGATGATCGAGTGTTGCCACGGTAGCCACCATCCAGGAGTTGGAGATATTTTCCAGGCGCGCGCGATACTGCTCGGCGCCTTCATCGCTCATTTTGCCAAACCCTTTTTGCATTTCCGACATATTCGCTTCGTTCATCCTCCTCCAGGAGTCCCACAGCTGCGAGAAACCGGATTCTACTTTCTCGCGCGCATCGGTAACGCCGCGACTCACCACTTCGGTCATCTCCGTCTGGAAGCGGCGCAGAAATTCTTCCTGATGGGAAACCAGCTTTTGATTGAACTCGACGCGAGCGGTGTCCAGCCGTTCGCGGGATTCCTCCAGCGAACGGTTCGTGAGTTCTGCGAAGCCTTCCAACTCCTGGCGGGCGTGGCGCTGGATCTCGTCGGTGAATGCGGCGGAAGTGGTGTCGGCGGCCTCGGCGAAGAGCATGCGCACACGTTCGAAGGATTCGCGGACCATTTCTTCCAGTTGCTGGCGCGTCTGACCCAGGAAGCTGTGACTGGTGCTGTTCAGTTCGTTGGCAAAGACGCCGGAAACTTCGCCGGCCTTCTCGCGCAATTGCTTGGTGGAATCCTCCACGAGCTTTTCGGTGAGATTCTGCAGCTGCGTCTGCGTTTTCTTCTCGTACCACTCCGCGGATTTGTAGAGTTCTTCAATGGACTGGTGCTTCAGGTCCGCGACCTTGTTTTCCATATCCTCCAGATGACGCGAGGTGATGGATGCGGACGACTCATTCAGTAACTGTTCGACGCTTCCCAGATTTTCCCGGAAGCGCGCCAGGGATTCCGCGAAAGCATCGTCGGCGGAATTCCGGATACGATCCTGCTGCATCGTCAGGGCGGCATCGAGCAACGAGCGTCCACCCGCGAGCCGGTGAATAGCTTCATCGGTCCGCTGAATGTGCGGCGCGACCATGGACTGAATCTGCTGGTCGAATTTCTCCAGGGATTCGCTGTTCGCCGCTTCGAAGCTGCTGCGGATGCGCGCGTGAATTTCTTCGAAAAGCGTCTCGGAGCGGCGATGCAATTCGTTGCGGTGCAGGCTGAGCACATCGTCGAGTTGCGACTGAAACCCCGCGACCGCTTGCTGCTGCACGGTTTCGATGCGCGCGGGAAGCTGCTCGAGGCGTTCCGTGGCTTCTTTGGCCTGCGCCAGGGTTTCTTCCAGGCGCTTGACTCGAGATTCGAGAGATTCGCGGGCCGCATCGCTTTGCTTTTCGCCCTCTTCCTGCAGTTCTTTGCGCAGTTCCTGGGCGTGAGATTTCAGCTTTTCGGCAGCGCGTTCCTGAGTGGCTTGCAAGCCGTGTTCAAGTTGCTCTTGCCAGCGCGTCTGGGCCGCTTGCACTTCCTGGGTGAGGTGCTCCCGCAGTGCGTTTTGCGCTTCGGTTTGCGCCGCAGCCACCTGCTGCTGCATATCGCTAATCGCGGCGGTCAGTGTTTCGCGGACCGAGCCAACCGACTCTTCGCGCTGTTTGGCCACTTCCAGCGCATTGTTGACGACCGCTTCGAACCGCGCCGAGACCTGATTTTCCGCGAGTTCGGCCTGGGTGCGCAGTTTTGCGGCGGCCTCGTCCGCCTGCGCGCAAAGGGTTTGCAGAACGTCGTGGGCGCTGGAGAGCTGCTTTTCGTGTTGATCACGCTGCGTGGCGCCTTCTCTGGCTAGCTGCGCGGTCAACTGGTGGGTAAGTTGCTCCAACTGAGGCGCCAACCAACGCGGAAGATCGTTCTTCAGCGCCTCCGCGGCGGCAGCTTGCGCATCGCGAGAACGGGTCTCCGCTTCCTCGTGAATCAGGCCGACGGCGTGCGCGGTCTCTCTGGCCACATCTTCGCGAAAGGTCGCGAATTTCTGTTCCCATTGTTCGAAAGCCAGACGGCGTTCGGCGCTGACGGCTTGCACCGCGGCTTCCCGAGCTGCAGCGTGAATTTGCTGACGCGCTTCAGCGAGCAGTCGCGCGACCTGGCGCGCAAGTTGCAGCGAAGCATCGGTGGTGCTGGTAGGCGCGGGAAAAACTCGAATGTTGTCGGGCGTGGCCACGCCGGGCTCGATTTCTTCTATCGGGAGTGGCGCACTTGGAGGATTGGGCGGAAGCGGCGAACCGGATAAATCGGCAGGAGCGACCGCGTTCGGGAAAAACGGTGTCTCCGCCGGGAAAGGGAACCAATCCTCCGGAGGAAATCCAATTCCCCATACATTCCCGGGGGCTTCCAATTCCAAAGCCACCTGAAATAACTGGCGGACCGTGCGGGGACGCTGGATCCACGCTACTTTGCCGCGTACGCGGTGCGGCGCATGGCCAGCTTCAGCGTGCGGAATTTCGAGATTAACCCACATGTTTTTCAGGACGTAGTGCTTGGATTGGTAGCGGCAGCCGTGACAATTAATAATCAAGGTGGAGGTGCGTTCGGCGAAAGGACGGCCGAGAGCATCCACGCCGGTGACCACCAGGGGCACAGCCTGCACAATCCGTGTGCTCCGTCGTTTCCGCAGTTCAGCGCCTGCGTTTACCGCGCCTTCGGTTGACATTTCGGCACTCTCGTCCGCCAAGTCGGGGCCCTCGTCGTCATTCAGCATCGTCGCCGTACCTTGCTATGCGTTATGTGGTCTGGAGATTGGCCCCTTTACGATTTTTTCAGGGGCACTCCCTGAGGATTCCGACCGCGATGTGTTCCGGTCAGGAACGACCACAGTTCCTTGGCGACCCACACTGGCCCGACCAGCAGATAAACTGGTCCTTGAAAAAACGCCGGTTTGTTGCCTTCAATTTTGTGCCCGAGAAACAGCAGCATCCAGCCGCCGATGAAGCAGACCAAACCTGCTTTCCAGAGCAGCAGCAGGAAAAGGATTATTCCCGCAAAGATCAGCGGGATTCCGATACCGTGCAGCAGTTTGTTCCAACCCGAACTGTGTTCGTGGTCGTACTGCATCATGTAGTGCGCTAAACCCGGCACAGCGCACCTCCTACTCCAGCCTCTGCGGCCCGACTGGCTACGATTGGCGGGGACGTCCACCGTGGAAGTGGAGATTAACCTGAATCGTAGTTTTTGCCTAGAGAGACAATCATTCTGTACGTACTAGCCTGTTTCTCCTAGCGAAGCGATAGTACATTTTCTGCGAAAAAGCCCCACCAAACTGAGCCTGGGCGAATTTTTGCAAGCCTCATGTGGCATAGGGCAGTGCCGTTATAGATCGCGACGGCCCTCCATGGCTTTGAGCATGGTGACTTCGTCGGCGTATTCCAAATCAGCGCCGACAGGGATACCGACCCCGATGCGGGTGACGCGAACGCCAAGTGGCTTCAGTAATTTCGAAAGATAAACGGCGGTGGCTTCGCCTTCTGCGGTGGGATTGGTGGCAATGATAATTTCTTCCACCGCTCCGGCTTTCAGGCGCGCAATTAAGGTTTTAATGTTGAGCTGGTCGGGCCCGCGACCCTGCAGAGGTGAAAGCGATCCGCCGAGTACGTGGTACATCCCGCTATACGTGCGCGTTTTCTCGATGGCGAGAATGTTGTGCGGTTCCTCAACCACGCAGATGGTGCTTTTGTTGCGCGTGGGGCCGACGCAATAGAGGCAAGGATCGGAGTCCGTAATGTTGTGGCAGGTGGAGCAGGTCCTGATCTTCTCCTTGGCATCGCGAATGGCTTCGGCGAGCCCGAGCGCGTCTTCCTTGGGAATTCGCAACAGGTAAAACGCCAGGCGTTGCGCAGTCTTTTGCCCGATGCCGGGCAGGTGCTTCAGTTGATCGATCAGGCGTTCCACAGGGGCTGCAAAGTCAGGCATGTTCCTTGTGTAGCACAAGCCGATTCACGGACGCAAACGCACGAAAAATGCCGCTGTGGATTACTCGCGAAGTGAGCACGCAGTTCGTTTCTCCGATTTCCGTTCAGGAATCAAAAAAGACCAGATCGTGCGCGACCCGAAATCTGCTGCGATGAGCGAGCCATATTCGAAGGCTTCGCGTCTATGCTTTTCGTAAGCGCGGCTTTTGCGACTTTGCGGGAAAGATTCGAGATCGCCACAGCGGATAAATCCGCGAGCGGCAACATCTCGGCTCCGGCGATCCGCGGAAGCTTTGCCAGTTCCAGGCGAAAGGAAAGCACCGTGATCCGCCGGTACGTGACCGTGTGGCGAACCTTAGACACTTCCTGGAGCGCGGACGTAAGTCTTTGGCCAGAGGGAAGCAGCGTTTTTATGAACGCGAGGAGTTCGGGTGCGGCATTGCGTCGAACCTGGATGGTGGGGAAATGCCACATCCGTGACAGCAACACCGCCACGTGGTTGCGGAGCTCTGCGCCGGATTCTGGAGGTGGCAGGAGAAGAGTTCGCCCCTGCGGATCGACCAGGACGACCGCCGCCAAGATGACCTGGACTTGTGCGCGTTTGTTTCGCTTCTCCGGTATCAGCTCGACAAGTCCTTTCTTGCGTGCTTCGCAGAATCCTGCGACCGGGCAAAGTAAACATTGTGGTGAGCGCGGAGTGCACAGGGTCGCGCCCAGTTCCATCATGGCTTGATTCCAGTCTCCCGGCGTGCCTGGCGACAGCAGGGAGTCGGCGGTTTGTTGCAGCTGCCGCCACCGGCGCCCCGTTCGCAAATCGCCGTGCATTGCGCACAGCCGCGCAATCACTCGAGCAACGTTGCCGTCGAGCACAGCCAGTTTTTTTCCATAGGCAATGCTGAGAATTGCCGCGGCCGTGTACGCTCCGATGCCCGAAAGCCCAAGCGCATGTTCGTGCACATCGGGGAAACGCGAGCGGTGCGTGGCTACAATCTGGCGCGCGGCCTTTTGCAAGTTTCTTGCGCGTGCGTAGTAGCCGAGACCGGCCCATTGCCGCAAAACTTCTTGCTCGGGCGCCTCGGCCAAGGTCTCTACATCCGGGAAGCGCCGCAGAAACCGCTGGTAATAGGGAATTGCGGTAGCCACCCGTGTCTGCTGCAGCATAATTTCCGAGAGCCAAACGTGGTATGGGTCTTTTGTCCGGCGCCACGGCAGGTCGCGTTGAAAGTCGCCGAACCACCCAAGAAGTTTCTTTCGGAATCGAGAGAGTGCCGGGCCGCTGAGCATACCGGCAAACAGTGTCGCGCAAAACGGCTTTCAGGAACAGGTAGTCGATAGAAAGGCCGGGTAAGGCCTTCTTTATTGATCCGTGCCCACGAGTTGGACAGCGTCGATTTCATTCCATCCGGGAACCACATTCGTGGCCAACGTCACCTTCACGCGATCCGTTTTGAAGGGAGTCTTGGGAAATTGTGCGACCAGATAATTCAAGTCTTTCGTAAGGTCATTGCCTGCCCAGACGGTATGGGCGGTGCCTTGTTCGTCGAAAACCTCCACCTTAATCGCCGCGCCAGAGCCACAGGATTCACGTACACGGACTTCCGTGGCGCGAACGGGCCTGGGGTATTTCAGGTCCACCCATTCAATTCCAGAGTCGGGAGTTTTGGGCGCCCAGGCCTTGCCGTCGTCGCCATACTTGTCCACGTTGGGCGGTCCGGTCATTTGATTGGCGGACCATGCCGCTGTTCCTTGTGCGTCGTTGTACGTCGAGGATGCGGAGGCTTGCACAGCCCACTGCCCGTTGGGATCGTTTTTGATTTCCTCCTGTTTTAGTGCCCAGGCCGCGGCGGCCCGTTTGGCGTCGGCTTCGGCGTCGGCATTGGAGGTGGCCGCGGGCGGAGTGGCGGCAGGCGCGGAACTTGTGGCTGCTGGGGCCGCTTGCGCTTGCTGTTGGGGTGCCGTGTCTTTCTTGCATCCGGCAACCAGCAAAGCCGGTGGAATCAGGAAACAGATCAGCTTGGACTGGATTTTCATGGGATCCCTCGAGTTGAGCGGAATCTTATCGCAGATTGCTCTCGACACAAAGGAACAAGTGAAACATCGGACGCGCTTAGGGTCACGTTGTGCATCCAGACGCGAATTCCTCGGCAAAGACGACGTATGACGAATTCCAGACCTCAGCGGGAATTGACCCCCGCGGCTGCGAAGTCACGATGACCTTGAACGATTCCGGGTCGGCGGCCAGTTCCGAGAGGCGATGCTGTTTAGCATCAATTGGGAGTGCCTCAACGGATGCCAGGTGACGGAGCACGGCGAATATATTTTCCGTGGCGGGAGCCAGAGGAACGGTAGCCGAGGCGCTGCGAAATTCCATAAGCGCGCCACGTTCGTGAAAGTTCCAGGCGATCGCGGCGCAAAGTTCCACGGTGCGCTCAAAGCGCTCTTTCGCAGGCGCGCTGGCATCCGGCCCAGCAGCTTCGCTGTGCGGATCTAGCACCAGCAACACGCGCGTGTCGTCTTCTCGCGCAAACTCCCGCACCATCAGTGAGCCCAAGCGCGCCGACGCTTTCCAGTGGACATGGCGAGCGGAATCTGTGGGGAGATAATCGCGCAGGGCATACAAATCCTGTCCACGCCCTTTCGCCAACGTCTCCATCGCCCCCTGAATGCCCGGCAGGACTTCCAAAAATTCCGAAGTGGCCTCCACCGAAGGATAAACCAATACTTCCGATGCCACATCCACACGTCGCGCCTTTTGTAGGAAACCAAACGGAAAACGCGTGACGATCCGGAACGCTTCCTGACGGTATAAACCACGCCGCGCAAATTTGATTGGCACGGATTGCTTTACGGCTTCGCGGCGCGGCAGGTATGGAAAGTAAACCGGCGTGGCCAGCAGGGCGACGGCAGCGGCATTCTTCTTCTTCTTCGCGCCTTCGACCCGCAGGGAAAACGAAGGTAGCGTCTGCTTCTGGTTCGTCAGCACCACGGTGCCGCGCACCGCCTGCCCGGCGAAAACGTGTTCGGGCATGTATAGGCTCAGGTCGACACCCGCCAGAGTTAGCGAAGAAAGTATGCCAGACATGAGGATGCTGGCAATCAGACAAGAAAGAATCAGGAACAACAAGTTGTTGCCGGTGTTGATCGCGGCTAAGGCCACCAGAACGACTCCTCCGATGTAGATCCAGCCCTCACGAGTCAGCCGGTATTCCATGCGATAGGTGATCCACCGCAAGGGCGTCCGCTTTGCCAGCACCGGTACCAGCGTCACGGCCACCCAACCAGCCACTAACAGCGCCGACATGGCCGTCGCACTGGCCAACGCGAGATTGCCAATGCGCGCCGCGGCGCCGGAATACAGCGCCAGCACAAACGCGATGGTAAGCGCTGCCATCGACAGGAAAAACGCGCGCACTCCCGGGCGATCGGCTTTTTCCCAGAAGTTCGCGAGCGATGTGCGCAGGCTCACAGGGGTACGCGGACGGACTCCACAATTTCGCGCAGAACCGATTCGGTGGTTTCCGACTTTTTTTGCAGGGAGGCATGGCGGGTGCTGGCGACAACACGGTGGGAAAAAACCGCCACCGCCAACTGCTTGAAGTCGTCGGGCAGGCAGTATTCTCGGCCTTCCAAAAATGCCCGTGCTTGTGCGGCTCGCTGAAGCATCAGCGTGCCACGCGGGCTCACTCCCAACGCTAACTGGTCGGATTTGCGCGTGCGGTTCACAATCTCCAGTGCGTAGTCGTGCAGGCTTCCGTCTACTTTGATGCGCATCACCGCTTCCTGCATCGCCAGCACATCAGAAACGTCGGCAATCGGGTCGAGCGCTCCCACAGACTCACCCGTGGTGCGGCTCCTTAGAATCTGCCGCTCGGTTTCCGCGGAGGGGTAGCCCATTTTGATGCGCATCAGAAAGCGGTCAAGCTGCGATTCTGGCAACGGGTAGGTGCCGTGATGCTCCACCGGGTTTTGCGTGGCAATCACCAGAAAGGGTTGCGGTAAAGGAAGCGTACGCCCATCGACTGTCACTTGAGCTTCGTTCATGGCTTCCAGGAGGGCGGATTGCGTGCGAGGAGTAGTGCGGTTAATTTCGTCAGCCAAAACAACGTTGGCGAAAACCGGACCGGGCCGAAATTCGAACTCGCGCGATTCGGGATTGTACACGCTTACACCTAGCACATCGCTGGGCAGCAGATCAGAGGTGAATTGAATCCGTTGAAAGGTGCAGTGAAACGATTTGGCCAGGGCTTGCGCGAGGGTGGTTTTGCCTACCCCCGGAACGTCTTCAATCAGCAAGTGGCCGCGCGCCAACAGCGTAATCAGCGCCAGTTGGATCACGTCTTCCTTGCCGAAAATGGCGCGCGCGATGGAGCGCTGAAGTTGTGTCACCACCTGCGAAGTCACGGTCGCCATCGGTTGAAAACCCTTAGTCTTCCTGTTACAAATAGATGAAGGATGTAGCTCAGGAGCTTCTTTCCCTTGCCGCACCTTCCCCGTTTCCAACGGGCGATTAGCTCAGCGGTTAGAGCGCTCGCCTCACACGCGAGAGGTCAAAGGTTCAAATCCTTTATCGCCCACCATCCTCTTGGATTCTCCCACATCCTTAGACGGAATGGCCCCGATATCGTGGGCTTTTTGTGACGAAGTAGCTATTTGGCCGGCGGGGCAGGCGTCTAGTATAGTGCCCGCATGCAGACCATCCTTCGTGCCATTGAGTTCTTGACCGTGAGTTTGTGGCTGGGAAGCGATGTGTTTTTGAGCTTCGTCGTGGCCCCTGGCGCTTTTTCAATCCTGGGGAACCGCGATGCGGCCGGCATGATGGTGGGGTATTCTCTTGCGCGTCTGCACTTTGCCGGGATTTTCCTGGGCCTGATTTTTCTGCTGGCGCGGTTGCTCTGGACGCACGACTTTGCCAGCTTTACTACGGCCGCGGCGCTCTGCGTGTTTTTGATGGTCGTGCTGACCGCCGCGTCTCAGTTTACGGTCAGCAACCGCATGGAGCGCTTAAAGAAGCAGATGGTATCGGTGCAGAATACCCCGGAATCCGACCCTCTCCGCGTGAAGTTCAACCGCCTTCACCACATTTCCGTGGCTTACGAGGGTGCGGTGCTGCTTCTCGGCTTCGCTACGATGTTCCTTCTTGTCCGCGAGTCGGCTGAGTCGGCTCTGAAATCTTGACTGTGCGCTCTTTGTCTCTATTCTTTTTCGCACCCCCATTTTCTATGCTTTTTTGGTCCGTCCATCCCGGTTGGACATCCTCAAGTGTGCCGCCGTGCTGCTGGTCATAGCCACGCCCATCCATCCAATTTCTCCGATCGCGTCGGCTGGACGGGCGTTGACCTCTTCTTCGTGTTAAGTCGACTCTTCAACTTGCCCTTGGTTTTCGGCGCGGGCTTGGTTTGCGGCGCTTCAACTGGGCCGGACGAATCTTGTTGGTTACTTTGTAGCCGGCCCTTTCAAAGGCGCGCCACATGTACCAACTCGCTAAGGTCCGGTAGGGCCGCCAGCGTTCGCCGAATTTCAACAATTCCTTAGGTGTCGGCATGTGCTTTTTCCCATAGGCTACCGACCAACCTTTTTTCACCCCCAAATCGTGAATCGGCAGCACATCCGGCCGGCCCAGCCGGAAAATCAGAAACATTTCCACGGTCCACGAACCGATGCCGCGAACCGACACCAGTCGCTCCACCAATTCCTCGTCCGATAGCTTCAGCGCTTCTTCATGGGTCGGCACGATGCCTGCCACTGCCTTCTTAGCCAGATCCTTCATCGAGGCGGCTTTGGCCGCGGACAATCCCGCTTTGCGCAGCCGGGAAACGGGCAGCTTCAGCATCTTCTCTGGCGTCGGCGGGTGGCCATTTTCCCCGAGCGCTTTAATCCTGCCGAAAATCGTCGCCGCCGCTTTGCCAGAGATGGATTGATAGCAGATCGATCGGAGCAGCACCTCATACGGCGAATGCGTATTCGCTAGATCGATCTGGAAGGCGCGAGTTTCGCCAATCAGCTTCTTAAGCCTTTCGTCGCACTCGGACAGGTGCTTTACTGCCGCGACTAGGTCGAAGGGCAGGGTCATTGCTGGAACGGTCTCGCTCATTTTTGGGGTTCCACCATAATATAAAAACCATCGCGTGGTAAGCGTCCATAGCTTCGCCAGCCCGTATGCGGCAGGCGGCTATGTTAAAATCACGAGATTGATTTGTAGAAACCATGCGACTGTCACCCTTGGTTGCTCTGCGAGAACCAATCACCTGACATCACATTTTGATTGAAGGATCCTGAGATTCATGCAGACCGGCATAATTGGATTGCCCCAAGTGGGGAAAACAACGCTTTTCCGAATTCTGACCAAAGCACACGTTGAGGCCAAGGGTGCGCAGGCAGCTCACGTGGGCGTGGCCAAGGTTCCCGAACCGCGGTTGGCGGAATTAGCGAAGCTTTACAATCCCAAGAAAATTACCTATGCCTCGGTGCAGTATGTCGATCTTCCGGGCGTGCAGAAGGAGCGCATGCGCGAAAGTCTGGCTACGCTGCGCGACGTCGACGCCATTGCTCACGTGATTCGTGTGTTCGACGATCCCAGCGTGCCGCACTCCGAAGGCACCATCGATCCCGTGCGCGACGCCGCCAACCTGGATCTGGAACTCATCCTTTCCGACCATGAGCAGATCAGCAAGCGCCTAGAGCGCCTGGAGAAGGATTTAAGGAAAAAGAGGGATCCTCAGTTCGAACTGGAAAAAGTGGTTCTGGAAAAGTGTAAAGGGCACCTCGAAGCGGAGAAGCCGTTGCGGGAACTGGAACTTACTCCCGAAGAAAGGAAGCCCATTGGTGGTTTCCTGTTTCTTTCGCAGCGTCCGATGCTCTACGTGTTGAATCTCGGCGACGAGGAAGCGGCGGAGATGACCGAAGCCGTGGAGAAACACAAATTGTCTGCCCTGCAAGGGCGGCCGAACACCGCGGTGGTGGCGGTCTGTGGGCGGCTGGAAGCGGAACTTGCGGAGATGGATGAAAAGGAAGCTGCCGAGCTTCTGGCGTCATACGGTTTGAAGGAGCCCGGTCTCCATCGCCTGATCCGCGCCACCTATGACCTCATGGGACTATTCCCGTTCTTCACCGCCGGAGAGCCGGAGGTGCGCGCGTGGACCATTCGCAAGGGTTCCACCGCTGTGAAAGCCGCCGGGGAGATTCACAGCGATATTGAGAAGGGTTTTATCCGCGCCGAAGTGGTTCGTTGTGAAGATCTGCTAGCCGCGGGAAGCATTGCCGCCGCGAAAGAGAAGGCCCAGGTGCGCCTCGAAGGGAAGGATTACATCGTTCAGGAAGGTGATGTTATCCTTTTCCGCCACAGCGGGTGAAGCCGTTCGATGTTCTAAGTAGTGAGTCCTAGGTTCGCGGTTTTCAGTTTTCAGTTCTATGTGACTCGCGACTGGCAGTGCTGTCGTTTTGTGGGAGGCGAGAAGCAAAAGTCGTCATTCCGAACGCCGTCTGCGGAGTGAGCATCTCTCTTTTGGCTTTAACGGGGCCGTCCGCAAAGTCAAGTTTTGAGTTTTAAGCTGAGAGCCTGAAAACTCGGGATTACTCTTCGCTTAAAACTCAAAAACAGAAAACTGCGAACTTAAAACTAACAACCACCGTGACTCACGAACTTCCATTTCGCATTGCCCTTGCGGCTCTGCTCGGCCTGGTCGCTGCCGGCGGAAATGTCCTGGGCGGTTACTTCGTGGTGCGACGGGAATGGCCGCGAAAGTACCTGCAGTATTTTCTCGCCCTCGGAGCGGGTTATATGCTGAGCGTGGCGTTCGTGGAAGTGATCCCGGAATCCGTGCGCCTTGGCGGGGAGAACGCGCTGGTGTTTGTGTTGATCGGCTATTTTCTGATTCATTTGTTCGAACACACCATTGCGCCCCATTTCCATTTCGGAGAAGAAACGCACGCCGATGAAGTGCATAGCCATCATGCGCGGAGCACGGTTCTGCTGGGCATGGCCATCCACACATTTTTTGACGGGGTTGCTATCGCGGCGGGTTTCCTGGTTTCCACCTGGCTCGGTACCGTCATCTTCCTCGCGGTTTTTCTGCATAAATTGCCTGAAGGATTCACGATTGCGTCAGTCGTTCTCGCCAGCGGCCAGGGCAACAGAAACGCGGTGCGTGCCGCCGGTCTATTGGGGGCCGCCACGCTAGCAGGAGTGCTGCTAACCAGCCAACTACAAGGGGGGCTGAAGTACGCGCTACCGCTGTCCGGTGGCGTGACCGTGTATGTCGCTGCAACCGACCTTCTACCGGAGGTGAACCGGGAACCTAACTGGCGCATGGCCTTCCTGGTTTTCATTGGTGTCGCTAGCCTTCTGATACTAAAGCTTTTATTCCACCTTTGATCGTCGGCCCCGGCCCGCCGTACCTCCCACGCGCCCTCCCGTCGAGCCGCAACTTTCTGAGAACAAATGTGTTTGCTACAGTGTGGGTGCTATGGCCAGGACCGACGTCCAACTGATGCTGGACGTGAAAGCTGGTGACGAAGCTTCCTTTGAGCTTCTATTGCACCGCTATCGCACTCCACTCGTCAACTTCCTGTATCGCATGGTGCGCAACAGGGAACAGGCGGAAGATCTCGCCCAAGACGTTTTCCTGCGCGTCTACCGCGCGCGCGAAGACTACGTACCCAGCGCCAAGTTCACCACTTGGCTGTTCCGGATCGCCACGAACCTGGCGCTGAATTCGGTACGCGATAACCGTCATCAGAAACTGGACGTTTCTATCGATGCCCCGGTCACGTTGGATGCCGAAGAGGGCGACGAGCGGCCACTGGATATTCCGGAGAAGCACCCGAATATCGAGCAGCATCTCGTCGAGGACTCGCGAAAGAAAATGATTCGCCATGCCATCGACAAGCTGCCGGAAAAGCAGCGCGCCGCGGTCCTGCTCCACAAGTATCAGGAGTTGGATTATGCGGAGATTGCCAAGATTCTCAGTTGCTCGGAAAGCGCGCTAAAATCGCTGCTCTTTCGGGCCTACGAGTCGCTGCGAGTGGAACTAGCCCCACTGGTGGCGCAGCAAGTGAAGAACCAAGGGTAGGGAAAGCAGGGCGGTTATGAGTTGCGAAAAAATGGAAAGCCGGATTCTGAGTTACATCGACGGCCGGCTGAAAGAAAGCGAGCGGCAGGATGTGGATAAGCATCTGGCCGCATGTGCGGCGTGCCAGTTGCGCGTGGAAGAATTCCGCGCGGTCTCCGGGCTGCTCGATGAGCTGCCTATCCTCGAGCCCTCGCCTGCATTCGATGCTCGCGTCCACGCGCTCGTTGCAGCCGAACCGGTCAAGCAGAACTGGTGGGCTTGGCTGCACGTTTCACCTCGCGTGGCGTTTGCCGCTGCGATGCTGCTGGTGGCGGCGCTGTGGCTCGGTTTCTACCGCACGCCGGTTCAGCCATTGCCCTGGGGCAATAATCCCCAGGTGGCCGACGAACAAATGATGCAGGACCTGCCGGTGTTGGAAGATCACGACGTGCTTTCGAACTTTGAGCCGTTGAAGGAATTGCCGCCTCCGGTGCAGGCGGATCAAGCATCGGATTCCCAGCAACCGATGTAGCGGCGAGTTTCTGACGGGAACGTGACTACGACACAGGTCGGACGGAGAGATGCGCATTAGAGTCCAATTCGGCGTTGCACTTCTGGCAGTGGTTGGTTGTGTGGCCGTGGCCGGGAGCGCTTGGGCGCAAAAGCAGCATGCCGACCGGCCGCCGCAGACCCATCCGGCGCAGGCGCATCCACCGAATCAAAACCACGATAATAATCGGCCCCCCGCTAATGCAAATCGTCCGGCGGCGCCGAATAATGGCGCGCAATCACAACACATCGCGCCACAAGCGAGCTACAGCAATTCCTTCCGTCCCAACGGCAATGCGGGGAATCTCAACAATCGGCAGCAGTTAGGCGTAGGCGCTGCGCGTCCATGGGTCGACACGATGCGCGAACTGTCGCCAGCGCAGCGCGAACGCGTCTTACAGAACAGCCGCGCTTTTCAGAGTCTTTCGATCGATAAGCAAAACAAAATTCGCCAGCAGTTCAACCAGTGGGATCACATGACTCCGCAGCAGCGTAATAGTCTTCGTCAGAATGAACAGACCTGGCGGGAGCTCACTCCTAGCCAACGCGATTACATCAAAAATAATGTGCTTCCCAAGTGGCGCCAGATGCCTTGGGACAGGCAACAAGTGATGAAGCAGAAGCTCGGCGTACTCCAGAACATGCCGGAGTCGGCACGCAATCAGCGCCTCAACGATCCAAATTTCACCCGCGGTATGAGTGACGACGAGAAGTCCATGTTGCGGGATTTAAGCCACACCCACGTCGGCGCCCCGGACCCCCCGGGCGAGTAAGTCGACCCGCCGAAAGTCTCCGAATCTGGAAATGACCCGTGGGGTCGTGCGACCGTGGGCGGACAGAATCATCTAAAATGAAAAGGTGAATTCGATTTTCGACTTGTCCACACGTTTCCGCGCGCTCAAACACCGCAATTTCCAGCTTTTCATGTTCGGGCAGCTCATTTCGCTTATCGGCACGTGGATGCAGAACACCGCCCAACAGTGGCTGGTTTACAAACTGACCGGCTCAGCCGCACTGCTTGGCGTCTTTGGATTCGCAAGCCAGGTCCCCATGCTGGGCCTTGCCTGGATGGGCGGCTACGTAGGGGACCGCTACAACCGTCATCGGGGTGTGATTACCACGCAAACCCTTTCCATGATCTTGGCGTTTGTTTTGGCCTTTCTTACGCTGACCCACCTGATTCGAACCTGGCAATTGATTTTGATTGCGTTCCTCGTCGGCGTCGTGAACGCCTTCGATGTTCCGATCCGGCAGGCGTTTTTTGTGCACATGGTGGGACAAGAAGATCTTCCCAACGCGATTGCGTTGAACTCCTCCATTTTCAATGGCGCCCGTGTCATCGGGCCCGCCATTGCCGGATTTACGATCGTACTGGTAGGCGAGGGCTGGTGCTTCTTCCTCAACGGCCTCAGCTTTGTGGCGGTTATCATCGCGCTGCTGCTGATGCGGATCAAGTCCACCGAATCGAAACAAATGACGGAATCACCCGTGCAAAGTTTCATTCAGGGATTCCGCTTCGCTATGAGTGATGTGCCGATCCGCTCCGCGCTGCTGCTGCTCAGCCTGCTCAGTCTCTTTGGTTTGCAGTACTCCGTGTTTCTGCCGATTTACGCCAGCGATATTCTCCACGGGGGCGCCAAGACTTTGGGATTGCTCATGAGTGCCGCCGGCGTCGGCGCGGTGCTAGGGGCGTTACAATTCGCGGCGCGCACGGAATACAAAGGCTTGGCCCGCTGGATCGCTTCCATGTGCATGGCCTGCGCCTTGGGCCTGCTGGTATTTTCCTTTGCGACTTCGTTTTGGCTCTGCGCCGCAGTTTTGTTTGTCGTGGGATTTGCCGCCACTTCCCAGATGGCCGCGACCAACACAATTATTCAGCAGCGCGTACCCGATGAAATGCGCAGCCGGCTCATGGCTGTCTACGCCACTATGTTCATGGGAATCATGCCCATTGGCGCATTAATCGCGGGATTCATCGCCAAACACATTGGCGCGCCGCGCACCATGTTGATGTTCGGCGCAACGGTCCTGGTGGGATGCCTGTTCTTCATTTCGCGCGTGGTAATGAAAGTGAAGAGCGAAAAACCCGAACCCGTACTCACCTAGGAAGTCCGGCAACGGGTTGGCGGCGCAATTCAGAACTCAATCGCGCGCTGATCGTGCAGCAATGCTAAATAGTTCAACAGGTCCTGAATGACGCGTTGCGGCTCCGCCTTGGAATAGGACGCCTGCAACAGGTCCGCAATCTGTTGCACGGTGTGCTTGCCGTCGCACAACGTCACGATTTCCAGACTCGGGCCCCTCAGCCGTAGCTCCTTGCCCGGCATCAACAGCATTCTAGGCTCCTGATTTTTTTCATTCAAACGCACGCCATGCGCGAGCCGGGGCGTCGCGGTCAGTTCCGGTTTGACCATCGGATCCTCCCGGATCTAGGGCGGTTCATCTTGCCTAAAAATAGCACGAGACGGTCGCTGGGGTAAGCATGCGAGCGATCCTGACGCTCTCGGGAGGCTGCGCACGGCACACTATGAATTGCGAGGAGTTTCTGGCCGGAACACAGGATATCGTAGGAGAAGCAGCTGTTTATCGATCATCGTTAAATCAACAAATTATCCACACGGAACGCGAATTTCTCTTGACATGCGCCAGAATCAAGGTACGCTGTGGTCAAAAGTGGCGCAAAGTGGTAAGAAGTAGGGGCCGGTAGAAACAGGTAGCGAATTTTAGGGGGCAGTGTTCGTTGTGGGCATGCTGATCCTCCATCGAGACGGGGCACATGAAGCTGCGAGGCAATTCACCGGCAAAGGTGGACGAGAAGGGTCGTCTCAAGATTCCCGCCCAGTTTCTCGAAGAGTTAAAGGAATACGGCACGAGCTTTTATATCACCAGCACGCGAGGTGAGTCAGCCCGAATTTATCCGCTGAAGGTGTGGAGCGGGATGGAAGATCGGCTAGCGACCAAGGAGAACACGAAGGAGAAACGGAAGTTCCTGAGGGCGACCAGCTACTACGGGCAGGTAGCGGAGCTGGACGGACAGGGAAGGGTACTGCTTCCGGCGGTTTTGCGGGAGAAAGCGGTTTTAAAGGGCGATGTGGCGGTGTTGGGCGTTTCCGAATATCTGGAAGTGATGAACGACGCGCGTGTGGTGGATCAGATGGAGAAGGCACCTCTGACCGATGAGGAAGAGGACGCCCTGGGGCTTTAGCGGGTTTTTGACCGCAGTTTTATCGAAGTGGGCATGGGGCGTAAGGCATCAGGGCAAGTTGGGCGAACAGGCAAACAGCATTGGGCGAACTGCATACGCCGGTGATGTTGCAAGAGGTATTGGAATGGCTGCGAATAAGACCGGACGGGATCTACGTGGACGCCACACTCGGAGCCGGAGGGCATTCAGAAGTCATCGCCGCGCGACTGTCCACGGGCCGGTTGATCAGCCTGGACCGGGACGGACAGGCGCTGCAGATCGCGCGGGAACGGCTGGCAGCTTTCGGGAACAAAGTGAGCTTCGTGCAGACGGCGTTCTCAAAGATTGCGGAGGCCGTGCACGGGTTGGGGATAGCGACGGTGGACGGGGTCTTGGCCGACTTGGGGGTTTCGAGCATGCAGCTTGACCGTCCGGAGCGAGGCTTTTCGTTCCGGGACGCGGGGCCGTTAGACATGAGAATGAGTAGCGGGGCGGCGGAAGAGGACCTGCTAACGGCAAACGAAATTGTGAATCGATGGCCGGAGAAGGACGTGGCCGACCTGCTCTATCGGGAAGCCGAAGAGCACGATTCCAGAAGGATCGCCAGGGCAATTGTGAAAGCGAGGCCGATACGGGACACGGCCCATCTGGCAACGGTTGTGGCAGGCGCCCGGAAGCAGTGGGGAAGGCAGAAACTGCATCCCGCGACAAAAACGTTTCTGGCGCTGCGGATAGCGGTGAATCGAGAGTTGGAGGAACTCGGGCAGTTTCTTTACCGGACCCCTGCCACTTTAAATTCCGGCGGACGCTGGGTGGTGCTGACCTACCACTCGCGAGAAGACCGCCCGGTGAAGCAAGCGTTCCAGGCCGGAGTGAAGGACGGAACGCTGAAAGTGCTCACCAAACACGTGATCGTGCCCAGCGAGGAAGAGCAAAGGGCGAACCCAAGATCCCGAAGTGCAAAGTTGCGGTGCGCGGAAAAGGTGTGAACATGGCGACAGCGTCTCAGTGGAGCGGTGACATTTGTAGCGGGTTTACCCCGGCGCCGCAGCGCCATCAAGCCGCTGCTGCACGCCCCTCGCGCGGGAAGAGACCGTCCATGGTGGAGTTCTACACCCTCAAGAAAATAGATAATTCGCGGCTGGTGCGGCACGTCGAGCCGTTGAAGATGCGCAACCTGTACAAGACCGTGGTACTCGGCGGGATCCTTGCGGCGTTCTGCATGTTTTATATCTACCAGCACTTCCGCTGTATCGACCTGAGCTTCCAGTTGGAAGATTTGAAAGTGAAAACGCAGCAGGCGCAGGCCATGAACAGTAAATTGAAGCTGGAGATTGCCTATCTGCGCGACCCGCACCGCATCGATGTGATCGCCCGGCGGCAGTTAGGCTTGACGGAGCCCACCGCGAATCAGATGCGGGAATACACCAGTATCGATGGAGCGGAAGTTGCCGCCGTGCAGTACACCCGGCCCAATCACGCACCGTAGCGGCGGGTTGATCCTGCCGGCGCCGTGGCGTACAGCCCCCGTTGCCGCGTTCTCATCCGCGAGCGCAAAATCACACGAGTTCTGAAGCAGCTTGAAATCCGCAGGAGCGCGACCCGGAACCAGGAACCATGGAGCAAGAAAAAGTTCACGTTCGTCTGCTGCTGCTTGCCGGGTTCGTGCTGTTCTGGATGACCGCGATATTCGGACGGGTCGCCTACCTCCAACTCTTCCTTCACAGCGATTACTTATCGCGGGCATCGCGCCAGCAACGCCACACCATTGATATTTACCCCAAGCGCGGCGTCATTTTTGACCGCAACCTGCACCCGCTGGCAATGAGTGTGCCGGTGCAGTCGACCTTTGCGGTGCCGTCAGAAGTGAAGGACCGCGCCATGGCCGCGCGTCTGCTTTCCGGTGCACTAGGAATGTCCGCGGAAGAGATCCGGGAAAAGATGGATTCCGGCAGCCCGTTCGTTTGGCTCAAGCGCAAACTGCCGCCGGCAAAATCGGAAGCGGTGGACTCGCTCAACTTGAAAGGAATTTACCTTCAGGAAGAAAACCAGCGCTACTACCCCAAGCGGGAGCTGGGCGCCCACGTCTTGGGATTCGTGGATGTCGATGAAAAAGGCCTAGCCGGCATCGAGCGCGAGTATGACCACCTGATCCGTGGAAAAGAAGAAAAAGTCGTGGTGATGGCGGATGCCCGCCAGCGCTGGTTCGATGGCGGTGAAGCGCAACGGGACCGCGGCGTCAACGTCGTACTCACACTCGACGAAAAGATCCAATACATCGCAGAGCGCGAATTGGCCGTGGCCATTGACCGGACCCACGCGCCGGCGGGAACCGTGATCGTGCAGGACCCCAACAGCGGCGCCATCTTGGCATTGGCGAATTGGCCTAAGTTCAACCCGAATGCCGCCACCGAGGTGCCCAACGAAACGCGCATGAATCGCGCAATCAGCGCGATTTACGAACCCGGGTCGACCTTCAAACTGATTACCCTGGCGGCGGCATTTGACCAGAATCTGATCCGCACCGATGAGGTATTCAATTGCGAAAACGGCGCGGTAACGGTCGCCGGCCACTTGATTCATGATCACAAGAAATACGGCCTGCTGACGGTGGCCGATATTCTCGCGAATTCGAGTGACGTTGGGGCCATCAAGATTGCGCTGCGCTTGGGCGCGCCAAAATTCTACGAATACATCAAAGCGTTTGGCTTCGGAACGCCCACGGGAGTGGATCTGCCTGGCGAGAGCCGGGGCTTGCTCAACCGGTTGGAGCACTGGGGTTCCTATTCGATCGCATCCGTGTCCATGGGCCAGGAAGTGGGTGTCACACCGCTGCAAATGGTCACCGCGGTTTCGTCCATTGCGAACGGAGGCTTGCTGTACAAGCCGCACGTGCTGGAAGAGATGAGGCGGGGAGACACGGTAATCCCGCTCGAAGGACCATCTACGGTAAGCGAACCGAGACGGGCCATCCGGCCTGAAACCGCAGCGACGATACGTAGTTTGATGGAAGGCGTGATCCTCCACGGCACAGGGAAAAAAGCGCGACTGGACGGCTGGACCGCCGCAGGCAAAACGGGCACCGCGCAAAAAATCGACCCCACCACCGGAAGGTATTCGCCGACAAACGTGATTGCGTCATTCACGGGATTTGCGCCGATAAACAATCCCGCAGTGACCATCCTGGTTTCCATTGATTCGCCGGGGGGCTATCCCCACGGCGGGGGAGATGTGGCCGCGCCGGTGTTTAAGCGAATTGCGGAGCAAGTATTGCCCTATCTGGATGTGCCGCGCGATGTGCCGTTGAGTCCGCAGTTGGTGCAAACCGCCTACCGCAAAAATAACGAGAGCGATGACACTTCGCTGGATGATCTGTCTGCGGTCGACTTCAACGCGCAAACGGACGCCAACGAACAAGCGCCAAAACCGGAACAAGCTACGCCGCAGACGCCGCAAACGTCGGAAGTGGTGTTATCCGCGGACGAGGGCGGCGACACTGTCGTGCCGGATTTTAGCGGAAAGACCATGCGCGATGTCAGTGAGGGGTGTATGCGACTGGGATTGAACCCGGTGCTGCTTGGTACCAACGTTGCTATTCAACAGACACCAGCACCTGGAGCGAAAGTCCGCCGGGGCACGAAAGTGCTGGTGGAGTTTGGTGATCCCCCACGCGTTCGCGCAAAGCGAAATAGATGAAGGGCTTAGGAACGAAATGCCGACAGGAACGATGAATACATCAGAACTAAAGGAAAGCACCGGGCGGGCAAAACAAGCGAATCGAGAACAAACTGTGGCTGAGCGGGAACACACCGTAGCTGTCGAGCTTCGGGCCTTGTTGGAAGGCCCGCCCTGGTGCTCCGGAACACCCGCAGGCGAATTGTCGGTTCGTCAGGTGGCGAACGATTCGCGGAAAGTGCAGCCGGGTGCGTTGTTTGTGGCTATTCATGGCAACGCCACCGATGGGAATCTGTACGCCAGGGACGCCGCTGCGCGAGGCGCGGTTGCTGTCGTCAGCGAGGATCCCGTACCCGCGGATTGGAGTAAAGAAATCCCGTGGATCCAGGTGGACGACGGGCGCAAAACGCTCGCCATCGCAGCTGCCAACTTTTACGGAAAACCGGCAACTGCGTTAAAGCTAGTGGGAGTAACCGGAACAAATGGGAAAACCACCACCAGCGCACTGATCGATTCGATTCTCCGGGCATCCGGCGCGAAAACGGGCTTGTTGGGCACGATTGCCTACCACACGCCGCTGGGCGAGCATCCCGCGCCAAATACCACGCCAGAATCCCTGGACCTGCAGAATTTTTTTGCCGAGATTCGCGATGCGGGTGGAACTTACGCCACCATGGAAGCAAGTTCCCATGCGCTGGCGATGGACCGGCTGTGGGGTTGTCACTTCGCTGCCGCGGTATTCACAAATCTGACCCGCGACCATATCGACTACCATAAAACCTTTGAAAACTATTTCGCCGCCAAACGGCGCCTGTTCGAGGGCACTGGTGCGGGCGCTCCCGATGTTGCGGTGCTTAACACCGATGACGAATGGGGAAAGAAGATTATTGGATTAGGTAAGCGAACGTTGACGTATGGCTTGCAGAACGGCGCCGAGCTAAAGGCCAAAAAATTCCAATTGACCTTCAAAGGCTTGAGCTTTACGGCGCAGACGCCCATCGGCCCGATCCAGGTGGAATCGCGCTTGGTGGGCCGCATCAACGTGTACAACATTCTGGCCGCGATGGGCGCGGGGATCGGTCTGGGGCTTTCCAATGAGGTGATCGAGAGCGGCATTCGAAATTTGCATGCGGTGGCAGGCCGGTTCCAGCGTGTCGACTTTGGCCAGCCGTTTCTGGTGGTTGTCGATTACGCACACACCGATGACGCGTTGGAAAATTTGATTCGTACCGCGCGAGAATTGAACCCGAAAGGAAAAATTATTACCGTGTTTGGATGTGGTGGTTCGCGCGACCGCACCAAACGGCCCATTATGGGAGAACTCTCGGGGCGTCTCAGTGACCTTTCCATTCTCACCAGCGACAATCCTCGCCAGGAGGATCCGCTGAAAATCATCAGCGACATTGTCGTCGGCATGCAGAAATCCAACGGCAAATACCTGATCGAGCCCGATCGGGCCAAAGCCATCCATTTGGCGATTGACGAAGCGCGCGCGGGCGACATCGTTCTACTTGCTGGAAAGGGTCACGAGGATTACCAGATCTTTGCGGATCACACGATTCACTTTAACGATCGCGAAGTGGCGGCAAAGGCGCTCGGCGAACGAGGGTATACCGCACCGCTGAACAACGAGTTGGGCACGTAGCGCGCTCTGGTCTCTGTGCGACGCATGGCCGTGTAGCCGCTGCCGGCGCGGTAAACGCTCGGCAACAGAGACGAGGGCCTGCGGGCCAGAGCAGTGACTCGTAGAAAAGGAGGAGCCCTCAAACGGTGACAACGGACAGAAAGTTGCCGCGGCATGAACGGGGCCGGGAGCTCGGCCGAAACCTGGAGAAAGCAAACCTTCTGAGGAAATTATGCGGTGGACGGTTGCACAAGTGGCTGATGCGGTGGAGGGCAAGCGCGGGGGCGGACTCGACCCCGTGGCCCGGGTGGCCGGTGTCTCGATTGATTCTCGCACGATACATGCCGGAGAACTGTTCATCGCCCTACACGGTCAGACTCACGATGGACACGATCACGTGGGCGCAGCCATGGAAAGCGGAGCGCTGGCGGCGGTGGTGGCGGAGCCGCTTGTCTCGCGTTACCCAGGCTGGGTGCAGGACCGCTGCATCACCGTGGGCGACACCCTCCAGGCGTTGCACCGTCTGGCGCGAGCGGTACGCCAAGAATGGGGCAAGAAAGTCTGCGGGATCACCGGATCTGTCGGTAAGACCACTACGAAAGAGATCGTGGCGGCACTGCTTGGTTCGAAGCTACGGGTGCTGAAGACCGCCGGAAATTTTAACAACGAATACGGGCTGCCGCTGACGCTGTTTCGCTTGGAAGAAACGGACGACGTAGCGGTGCTCGAAATGGGCATGTCGTTTCCGGGCGAGCTGAAGCGCCTGGCGGCCATGGCGCTACCAGATGTGGCCATTGAGACGCGCGTGAGTCCGGCGCACTTGCGCAATTTCAGCTCGGTCGACGAGATTGCCTTGGCCAAACGCGAATTGATCGAAGGATTGCGCGGACCCAATTCCGTCGCGGTACTCAATGCCGACGACCCGCGCGTGGCCGCCATGGCGGAAGTAGCGCCGGGCCGGGTCATGTTTTATGGCGTAGACAAGCCGGCGGAGTTTGCCGCGGAAGAAATAGAAGACCGTGGCGCCTTGGGTACTTCGTTCACGATGGTGCACCGTGGCAAGAAGACACGGATGGAGTTGCCGCTGCCCGGGCGGCACCTGGTGTGGAATGCTTTGGCGGCAATTGCGGCCGCTAGCGTTTGGAACATTAGCGCCGCGGAAGCTCAGGTAACGTTACGCGGATTGCGTACGCCGGCAATGCGCGGGGAACTGATTCGTTTCACGACCGGATTCGCGTTGATTAACGACTCCTACAATTCGAGTCCGGCAGCGCTGCAGGCGATGATCAATTTGCTGGCAGCCACGCCGGGCTATCGCCGCAGGATCCTGGCGGCCGGTGAGATGCGTGAATTGGGGCCGAGTTCGCCGCAACTGCATCGCGAAGCCGGCGAGCACGCGGGAAAGAGCGGAAGGATTGATTGCGTCGTTGGCGTGCAGGGAGACGCCGCGCAAATCGTCGAGGGCGCGGTTTCCGCGGGAGTGCCGCGCGATCACACGAAATTTTTCGCAACTCCATCCGAAGCCGCGAAGTTTTTGGCGGAACTTGTAAAGCCCGACGATCTTCTGCTCGTTAAGGGTTCGCGCAGCGTAAAGATGGAGGGCATCGTGGAGGTGCTGCTCGGGCGCTTTGCCCCCGTGGATGCGCCCTCGACGGTGGGAGGAGCGCACTAAAATGCTGTACTACCTCCTGTACCACGTGCTGCAGAAATATTTCAGCCCGTTGAACGTGTTTCGCTACATCACCGTGCGCACCGTGTATGCGAGCCTGACGGCGATGTTCCTTGCGCTGGTGTTTGGCCCGTGGCTGATTCGCAAACTGCGGGAACTGCAGATCGGGCAATACATCCGCGAAGAAGGTCCTCAGGAGCACAAGAAAAAAGCGGGCACGCCGACCATGGGGGGCGTACTGATTGTACTTTCGACCGCGGTTCCGGTGCTGCTGTGGGCGGACTTGGCGAATCCTTTTGTCCTGTTATCGCTGTTTGCGCTGCTGGCATTTGCGGCCATCGGGTTCATGGACGATTACGCGAAAGTAGCGAAGCGGCGAAATCTGGGGCTGACGGGCAAGGGTAAAATCACGTTGCAGATTGGCGTGAGTTCAGTCGTGGCCTTCGTATTGCTCGTCCTGGCGACCCACAGCGCCTATTCGACGCAACTGATTGTCCCCTTCGTAAAGCGATTCCGGCCGGACCTGGTCATTCACAGCCTGCTCAACTCCGGGCATTTGTGGCCGCTGGCCTTTGTACCGTTCATTGCATTCGTCGCCCTGGTGATTACGGGAAGCTCGAACGCGGTGAACTTGACCGACGGGTTGGATGGGCTGGCGATCGGCTGCACGGTGATTGCCGCAGGCGCGCTGACGATTCTGACTTACGTGAGCAGCAATTTCCGTTGGGCAAATTATTTGGAAATTCAGTACATCCCTCGCGTGGGAGAACTGACGGTGTTTTGTGGGGCGCTTGTCGGTGCGTCGCTGGGTTTTCTCTGGTACAACGCGCACCCGGCGGAAGTATTCATGGGCGATGTGGGTTCTCTGGCGTTGGGCGGCACGTTGGGCACCGTGGCGGTGATCATTAAGCAGGAAGTGCTGCTCGTATTTGTTGGCGGAATCTTCGTGGTCGAGGCGCTGTCCGTGATTCTGCAGGTGGGATCCTTCAAACTGCGCGGGAAGCGGATTTTTCGTATGGCGCCGATTCACCATCACTTCGAATTGCTGGGCTGGAGCGAAAGCAAAGTGATTGTGAGATTTTGGATTGCGGCGCTGGTGTTTGCGTTGTTTGCGCTGACGACGCTCAAGTTGCGGTGAATAGGATAGGTACGCACGAGGATGCCGGGATCGATTGAGCTACGGAAAATGCACGTGCTGGCCATCGGCCTGGCGCGCACGGGAGTGGCGACGGCGCTGTTTTGCGCAAAACACAATGCCATGGTGACCGCGACAGACTCCCGGCCGGAAAGCGAGTTGGCCGACGCGCCGGCGAGATTGCGAGCGGCAGGCGTGACCCTGGAACTGGGTGGCCATGTGGAGAAAACCTACCTGGCTCAGGATCTGATTATTCCGAGTCCGGGCGTCCCAGCCGACGATCCTCTGCTCGTGAAGGCACGTTCGAAAGGGATCACCATTTGGAGTGAGATCGAGTTGGCCTATCGGTTTCTGGAAGGCGAACTCATCGGCATGACGGGCTCGAACGGGAAGACCACCACGACCACGCTGGTGCACCACATTCTGAAGGCTGCCGGCCGCACCGCGATCCTGGCGGGAAATGTGGGCACGCCGCTGATTGCTTGTGTCGACCAGATGAACGCAGGAACCGTGACCGTGGCAGAGCTAAGCAGCTTTCAACTGGAATTGACCGATAAGTTCCGGCCGAACATTGCGGTGCTCCTGAACCTGACGCCGGATCATTTGGATCGGCACAAGACCTTCGAAGCCTACACCGCGGCCAAAGCGCGGATTTTCGCGAAGCAGACGGAGCTGGACGCAACGGTCCTGAATGCCGATGACCTGCCCACCGCGGTGCTGGCGCCGAAAAAACCTCAGGTGTTCTGCTTCAGCCGGAAAAAGCTGGTGGACCAGGGTGCGTGCTTACGCGGAGACGATGTGGTGATTGTCCACCGCGGGAAACAAGAGTTTGTCATGAAAGTTGCGGATATTCCGCTGCTGGGTGGGCACAACGTGGAAAACGTGCTGGCCGCGGCGACAGCGGCACGCCTCGCGGAGGTGGACGCCGGAACGATCGGGAAGGCCATCAAAAGTTTCACCGCGGTGGAGCATCGCTTGGAATTTGTCGCTGACCTGGGAGGCGTGCGGTATTACAACGATTCCAAGGCCACCAACGTGGATGCAACTTTAAAGGCCTTGGACGCGTTTCCGGGGAGGATCCTGATCATTCTGGGAGGAAAAGACAAGGGCAGCGATTACACGGTGCTGCAGGGGCCGCTGCGCGAGAAGGCCATTCTGGCGCTGTTGATTGGCGCCGCGGCAGAGAAGATTGAGAAGCAGATCGCCGGTAGCGTGGCCATGGAACGCGCCGGAACCCTGCAGCATGCCGTGGCCATTGCATCGCAGGCCGCGAGGAGTGGCGACGTGGTGTTGTTGGCCCCCGCGTGCGCGAGTTTCGATCAGTTCGAAAATTATGAGCAGCGCGGAAGAGTCTTCAAAGAACTTGTGCGCAAGTTAGGAGTGTAGCGGCGAGTTTATCTCGTCGAAGCGATGTCCGCTCAGCGGCGTACGGCCCGCTGCTACACGGAATGGAAAAAGCGACGTGGTGAGACGTGCAGATACGGACCGTTGGCTGTTTGGCGTGACGCTGATGCTGTGCCTGTTGGGAGCGGTGATGATCTTCAGCGCTTCAGCGGTTACCGCGCAACAGCAGTTCGGCCACTCCTATCATTTTGTTTTGCGTCAGGTGATCTGGCTGGTGGCGGGATTGCTCGGAATGTTCTGTCTGATGAGAATGGATTATCACAAACTGCGCGAGCCCGCGGTGGTCTACACCGTCGTGTGCGTGGTTTTAGTGATGCTCGTCGGCACGCTCTTTCTCGATAAGTCCCACGCCACGCATCGCTGGATCAAGCTTGGACCCGCGCAGATCCAGCCATCGGAACTCACCAAGCTTGCGGTGATTCTATATCTGGCTTGGTTCTTGGATTTGAAAAGGAGAGGCGCAACCAGTCTGGAATTTCATAAAGACGACCTGATGAACACGATTTTGCCCGCGGTAGCGCCGGTGCTGATCTGTGTGGTGCTGATCGTGCTTCAGCCGGATCTCGGCACTTCTGTAGACATTGTTTTGATCATGACCGCCATTTTGTTTGTGGCCGGACTGTCCTGGAAATGGCTCGCCGTCGGAGCAGGGGCCGCGCTGCCGGTTCTTTTCCTGCTGGTTACCCACGTCTCTTACCGCCAAGCCAGGTTGATGGCGTTTCTGCGTCCCGAGAGCGACCCGCAAGGCGCGGGATTTCAGTTGTTGCAGTCCTTGATCGCGGTGGGTTCCGGCGGTTTTACAGGCGTCGGCCTGATGGAGAGCAAGCAAAAGTTGTTTTACCTGCCGGAAGCCCATACGGACTTTATTTATGCGGTGATCTGCGAAGAGCTGGGGTTTATTGGCGCGGCCATTGTCATCGCGCTGTTCGCCGCTTTCGCATGGCGCGGGCTGCGTGCATCGTTCAACGCACCGGATGGATTTGGGCGCACGCTGGCTCTCGGCACCACCGCCATGGTGCTGTTTCAATCGCTGATTAATTTCGCGGTGGTATTGGGGATGATGCCGACGAAAGGGATTCCGCTACCGTTTGTGAGTTATGGCGGATCGAGTTTGCTGGTGATGCTGCTGGCTACAGGAGTGCTGTTGAATGTGGCGCAACAGGGCAGCAGCAACGCGGGCCTGCAAGTTTGAGAGGGCCGGAGTGAAGCTACTGGTCGCAGGCGGAGGCACCGGAGGACACGTGTTTCCGGCGATCGCCATTGCGCAGGAGTGGTTGTCGCGGGACAAGGAGCGAGAAGTGGTTTTGGTTGGAACACAACGCGGCATCGAAATGAAGTTGGTGCCCGCTGCGGGTTTGCCGCTCGAGACTATTCGCGTCGCGGGCCTGAAGGGGAAGGGTGGCACAACGCTGCTGAAGAACCTGGGGATGCTCGGGAGCGGATTAGCGGACGCGTTCGACGTGCTCAAGCGGCACAATCCGGATGTCGCATTTGGTGTAGGTGGCTACGCTGCCGGTCCGATGCTGCTGGCCACCTGGCTACGCGGCGTACCCAACGTCATTTTCGAGCCCAATGCGGAGCCGGGCCTGACCAATAAAATTTTGGCACGATTGGCGAAACGCATTGCCACCGGCTATGCCGTATCGGCCAAGGCGTGGGCAGGCCGCGCGGTGGTTACCGGATGTCCGGTGCGTCCAGAATTCTTTGCCATCGAGCCGCGCAAGCCGGCGAAACCTTTGCGGCTGTTGGTGACCGGAGGTAGCCAGGGGGCGTTGCCAATAAACCGCGCGTTCATCGAAGCCGCCGAATTGCTGGCAAAACGCAAAAGCGAGCTGCAGATTGTGCATCAGACCGGGCAGCGCGCTTATAATGAGGTGCAGGCCGCCTACCAGCGACAGGAAATGCGGGTTGAAGTTACGCCATTTATCAACAATATGGCGGAGCGCTTTGCCTGGGCGGACATTATCGTCTGCCGGGCAGGGGCGATCACTACGGCGGAAGTGGCGGCGGCGAGTCGCGCGGCGATTTTTATTCCGTTCGGGAAGGCCACGGACAGCCATCAGCTTCGCAACGCCCAAGAAATGACCAACGCCGGAGCGGGGCGGCTGATCGCGGAACCCGAACTCACCGCGGAACGATTGACGAAAGAGATTTTTTCCCTCCTGGACCAGCCCGGGGAGATTGAAGAACTTTCAATGAAGGTGCGCCGCCTTGCCCACCCGAGTGCTGTGCGCGAAATCGTTGATTTGATCGAACAGGCCGCCTCGCAGCTCGGCCCAGGCGAGCGGCGGCCCCCTCTCAGTTCGGGGCTAGCGAGCCGGAAAGAGCAACGAGGAACCTGATGGTATCGTTTCGCAATTTTCAGCGCATTCACATGGTGGGCATTGGCGGCATCGGTATGAGCGGAATCGCCGAAGTGCTGCTGACGCTCGGGTATTCCGTTACCGGTTCAGACACGAAGCCCTCGACGGCCACGGAGCGGCTGCAAGATTTGGGTGCGACCGTTTACGAAGGTCACCAAGCAGACAACGTCGACAGTGCCCACGTGGTTGTAATCTCCTCGGCAGTGAAAGCCGATAACCCGGAAGTGCTGGAAGCGCACAAACGCAAAATTCCGGTGATTCCAAGGGCGGAGATGCTCGCGGAATTGATGCGCCTGAAATACGGCATCGCGGTAGCCGGAGCGCACGGGAAGACCACAACCACCTCGATGGTGGCCTCCATCCTCGCGGCGGCGCACTTGGACCCCACATTTGTCGTGGGTGGGAGAGTCAATCAGGCGGGCACCACGGCGCGCGTTGGCAAAGGCGAATACTTCGTGGTGGAGGCGGATGAGAGCGACCGGAGTTTCTTGATGTTCGCTCCGGTTGTCGCGGTGGTGACCACCATCGATCGCGAGCACCTCGATCAATACGCTTCGCTCGAAGACATTCAGAGTGCCTTCTTGCAGTTCGTAAATCGTGTGCCTTTCTATGGAGCGGCGGTTCTGTGCCTCGACGAACCGAACGTGCAGGCCATTATTCCTAACGTGAAACGGCCGATCATTACCTACGGAACCTCGAGCCAGGCGGACCTGGTGATTAGCGACATTGAGCTGAAAGGACTGGGTAGCGCGTTCCGCCTGACTTACAAGGGCGAAGACTTAGGCATTTTCGAATTGCCGCACCCGCCGGGAATCCACAACGTGAGGAATGCCGCAGCCGCCGCGGCGGTGGCATTGTATCTCAATGTGGCCTCCGAGCTGATCCGCGAAGGACTTGCGAAATTTGCGGGCGTGGGTCGGCGTTTCGATATAAAGGGCAAGGTGAATGACATTACCGTCGTGGATGATTACGGCCATCATCCGGCGGAGATTCGCGCGACCTTGGAAGCCGCGCGCGGCTGCAAATTCAACCGTTTATTGGTGTTATTCCAGCCGCACCGTTACACCCGCACGCAACATTTGTGGGATGACTTTTCGCGCGCCTTCAACCAGGCAGACGTGTTGGCGCTGATGGACATCTACGCGGCAAGTGAAAACCCCATTCCCGGAATCACCAGCGAGGCGCTGGCCGACAGCATTCGCGAAGCCGGCCACAAAAATGTCAATTATTTTCAATCCATGCAGGACGCCATCGAGTTTTTGCTGCGCGAAGCACGTCCGGGTGACGCGATTCTGACCATTGGCGCGGGTAACGTGAGCCGCGCGAGCAACGAATTGGCCTTGCTGCTGGGAACCGAATTTCGCGTAGACGACGGAGTGAGGAATGCGCATTGAAAACGCGACAATTCGGAACGCGCTGCCGCAATTGCAGGTGGAACTACGCAGCGGCGTATCGCTTTCCGAGTTGACGTCCTTGGGGATCGGCGGCTCCGCGGACCTGTTGCGGATCAAATGCCACGATGCGATCCCGGAGCTGTTGAATCTTCTCGACCACCACGGAGTGCCGCATAAATTTCTCGGGGGCGGGTCAAACTTGCTGGTCATGGATGGGGATTTGCCATTTGTTGTACTGCAACTGGCGCAGCCGAATCCTGACGTGGTCATTGACGGCAACGTTGCCACCGTGGATGCCGCGGCCGACTTGGGCAAAACCGTGACGCTTTGCGCGAAAAACAACCTGGGTGGGATGGAAGGGTTGATCGGCGTACCCGGAACCGTCGGCGGAGCGCTGCGCATGAACGCGGGCGCCTATGGCATACAGATCGGAACGCTACGTTCGCGGAGTGAAAGTATACCGGGCAGACGCGCGCAAGCTGGAAACGCTGGCCGGCGATCAAATTTCCTTCGAATACCGGCACACTTCTTTTGCGCCCGATGATATGATGCTGTCGGTGAAGCTCGAATTACCCTCCAAGCCCTACCCGGAAATCCTTCAAGGCATTCGTATCTGCAACGAAAAGCGCCGCGCCAGCCAACCGCTGGGCCAGAAGAGTGCTGGCTGCATCTTTAAAAACCCCACTGGGGCGTCGGCTGGCAGAATGATCGATGCACTGGGGCTGAAAGGGTATTCCGTAGGGGACGCGCGGGTCAGCGACCGGCACGCGAATTTCTTTGTGAACTCCGGGCGTGCATCCGCAGCGGACATGTTGGAGCTGATTTCCGACGTGCGCGAACGGGTGCGCCAGAATTTTGCCGTGACTCTGGAAAACGAGGTGGTGGTTTGGAACGCGTAAAGCCTATGCAGCGGAACGCAGCCGCAGCGGCAGCGGATTCTGAGCCGTATCGTCCCGAGCTGATTGCCGAAGAAGAGCCGCGATATCTGCGCCGGCAAAAACCGGTGGAGATTCGACGGAAGAAATTCAGCGGCAAGGCCGGAAGCTACTACCGTCGTGTCTTCGTGTGGACGTTGGTTGGAGCAGCGCTAGTGGGGGCCACTGCAGTTTCGGTACGCTACTTGCTCTACTCTCCTCAGGTATTGTTACTGAAGCCGGACCAGATTGAAGTGAATGGAAATCACATTGTGGCGCGCGAAGAAGTGCAAAAGCTGTTTGTGCGTGACCGCAACCAGAGCGTGCTCAAGATTCGGTTGGATAAGCGGCGGCGAGAAATTGAAGAGCTGCCGTGGGTGGAAGAAGCGAGCGTTCAACGGATCCTGCCGAATCGCATTCGGGTATTCATCACCGAACGGACCCCCATCGCGTTTTTCCGGAACGGCACCGAGTTGGCGCTCATCGATTCCCATGGCGTTCTGCTCGACCGACCCGAGGGCGAAGATTTTCATTTTCCGATCGTGACCGGACTGTCCGATAACTTGCCCCGCGAAGAGCGCGAGAGGCGCATGCAGACGTATCAAGAGTTTATAAAAGACGTGGATCTGGTTAAGCCCGGCTCGACCGACCGCATCAGCGAGCTGGATTTGAGTAATGCGCGCGATCTGCGTGTGGTTCTGACCGGACTGGGTGGCAATGGCGATGATCACGCAGTGACCGTGCACTTTGGGCAAAACGACTTCATTGGAAAATATCGCATGCTGGTCGAGAATTTCAGCCAGTGGCAGGCCAATTCCGGCACGATCCATTCCATCGATCTTCAGTACTCCCGGCAGGTGGTGGTGAACCCCGACACCAGCACCACAACCGCGAGGAACAAATAACGATTCGGCAGGAGACGATTTTGGCGAAGAAAGACAAATACCTGGTGGGATTGGATATCGGCAGTACCAAGACGTGCGTCCTGCTGGCGGAAATGGAAGAGGAGCAGGTACGTTTTCTGGCCCTGGGCGCGGCGGAATCGAAGGGCCTGCGCAAAGGCCTGATTGTCAACCTCGATTCCACGGTCAGTTCGATTCGCCGCGCGGTGGAAGAAGCGGAAAGTGTGGCGAACGTCCCTGTGGAATCCGCGGTGATTGGTGTTGCCGGCAGTCACGTGCGTGGAGTGAACAGCCAGGGTGGCATATCGCTAGGTTCCCGGCCGCGGGACATCGAGCGCGACGACGTGCGGCGCGCCATCGACACGGCCCGGAATATTTCCATCCCGGAAGACCGCGAAGTCCTACACGTTTTGCCCCATGAATTTCGAGTGGACGCGCAGGACGGGATTCGAGATCCCATTGGCATGGTGGGCCAAAGGTTGGAAGCCATCGTCCATGTGGTTACCGCGTCGAGTTCCGCGACTCAAAATTTGGTGACCGCTGCGAACAAAGCGGGAATTTTGATCCAGGACACCGTGCTGGAACCGTTGGCTTCGGCGGAGGCGTGCCTCACGCAGGACGAGCGCGAACTGGGTTGCTGCTTGCTCGATATCGGTGGCGGCACAACGGAATTGATTGTTTACGGCGGTGGGGTGGTACGGCACACCGGAGGCGTGGCGATTGGCGGGGACCATTTCACGAATGACCTGGCGGTGGGACTGCGTACCCCAATTCCGGAGGCCGAACGAATCAAGCGGCATCACGGCTGCGCAGCGGCCGCGTTGCTGCAAGACGATGGCTCAATCGAAATCGCCAGCGTGGGAGATCGCCCCCCGCGTACGATTTTTGCCCATGCCCTGACGGAAATCGTCGAGCCACGCGCTCAGGAACTGCTGGCGCTTGTGGGCGAGGATTTGCGCCGCGCGGGACTGGACCGGCAGATTCCCGCGGGCTTCATCCTGGCCGGCGGTGGGGCGCGGCTGAACGGTTTGCTGGACCTGGCGGAAAATACCTTTCATCTGCCTGCACGGCTGGCACAACCGCGGGGGATTGCAGATCTGCCCGAGCAAGTCGCTCAACCAGACTACGCCACCGTGGTGGGCTTGGTACTGAGCGCGGCGAAGGCCCGCCGCGCTGGTCCGGCGAAATCAACAGGATTAGTCTCCAAGCTCCGATCGATGTTTGCTGGGGCTTGAAAGGCTTGGGCCGAAAGGCCACAAAAAACGAGGTGTTTTCCACAGGCGGCAAAATTCCCTGTGGAAACACGTTGACACGGGATTTATAAAGGAAATTCACCAGCCGGAACGGGGGACAAGGCATGACAGCAAAAGATGCAGGAATCCGGATGAGCTTCAGCGAGGAGTTGCAGCCCGCCAAGCTCAAGGTGATTGGTGTGGGAGGCGGCGGCTGCAACGCCGTCAATCGCATGATCCGCGCCAAAGTGGAAGGCGTGGAGTTCATCACGGCGAACACCGATTTGCAGGCGCTGAAAATGTCACAAGCCCCTGTGAAGCTCCAATTGGGCGCGAAGCTCACCAAGGGGCTGGGTGCCGGCGCCAATCCAGAGGTTGGCCGCAAGGCGGCGCTGGAAGACACCGAGAAGATCATCGAAGCCTTGGAAGGCTCCGACATGATTTTCATCACCTCCGGGTTGGGCGGAGGCACGGGGAGCGGTGCCGCTCCCGTCGTGGCATCTCTCGCGGGCGAGTTGGGTGCGCTCAGCGTGGCGGTGGTGACCAAGCCCTTCGGCTTCGAAGGCAAGCGGCGCATGCTGCAAGCCGAGCAGGCGTTGCAGGAACTTGTGGGCGTCGTGGATACGGTAATTGTGATCCCGAACGAGCGGCTAATGGAAACCGTGGAGCCCGGTACCAGTTTCTTCGATGCCTTCCGCATTGCGGACGACATCCTGCGGCAGGCGGTGCAAGGGATTTCCGACATCATTACCGTGCCGGGCATCATTAACCGCGACTTTGCCGACGTGAAGACCATCATGCACGGCCAAGGATATGCCGTGATGGGCACGGCTGTGGCCAGTGGCGCGAACCGCGCGGTGGATGCTGCGAATCGCGCGATTTCCAGTCCATTGTTGGAAGATAATTCCATCCAGGGGGCGCAGGGCATCCTCATCAACATCTGCGGCAGTTCGAGCCTGTCTCTACAGGAAGTCCACGAAGCTTCCAGCGTAATCCAGAAGGCCGCTCACGAAAATGCCAACATCATTTTCGGCGCAGTGATGGACGATAATATGAAGGACATGGTGAAAATCACCGTGATTGCGGCGGGTTTCAAGGAAACTGCAAGGAAGCAAATTCCGCAAAAGCAAACCTTCCTGCCCAGGACCTGGAAAGCTGGACGCGAAGTGCCGGAACAGTCCGAGTTGCCGGTGCCGGTCGCTCCGCCGAACGTGGTGAACCAGGTGAAGCAGAATGTGCGCGACGTGACTCAGGAAGTGCCAAAGGACGATCTTGATGTGCCGACATTTCTACGACGGCAGGCGCAAAAGGCGTAAGCTTCGCTTTCAATTTGAATTTCTCCGCGGGCATTGGAAAAGTGCCCCAGTTTTTAATGTGCTGAAAAATCGAAGAAGCTCTAAGCGGGGCCGGCGCTCTGATTCAGGCAGTGTTTCATGGCGCGGACTTCCACTTCGAATCTCTGGAGATTGCTGCTGCCATAGGGAAGGACCTTGCTCAATCCGGAGTGAAACTCCAGCGCCTGGGTCTCTTCGGCGATCCTGGCGATATTCGTCGCGTCCAGGCCGCTGCCCGGCATAATCACGATTCGATGGGCCGCCGCTTCGACGAGCTTGCGCAGCACCCTCGTGCTCTCAGAAGCGGTTGGCGTACCGCCTGAGGTGAGCAAGCGGATAGCGCCAGTCGCGATCACATCCTCCAGAGAGCTGAGCAGGTCCACGGTTTCGTCGAACGCGCGATGAAAAGTCACCTCCAGAGGTCGCGCCCATTCCACCAATTCGATGGTGCGCTCGACGTCGACTCTGCGATCAGCGCACAGGATCCCCAACACGACTCCTTCCATGCCTAAATCCCGCGCAGCCGTTATCCCTCGCTTCATCAAGCCGAATTCTGCATCGCTGTAAACAAAATCCCCGGGGCGCGGCCGGATTATCGGAAACACCGGAATCTCCAATTCTTCATGAACCGCTTTCATCGCCTCGAGCGATGGACTGACTCCACCGTGAATCAATTCCGCGCAAAGTTCGATGCGATCCGCACCGCCGCGTTCAGCGGCCAACGCTGCGTCCAGTGATTCCACGGTAATTTCCAGCAGTCGCTGTTGTGGCACGTTCGCTCTTCCTGTAGAGGAATTGCTTTATATACCTCGACGCGTGCCGGATGCAATGGTTCGGCGCTTAATGTGCCGGCAGTACCGCGTAGCGGGCGATAACCATACCCATGGCGCCGCCAAAGAACACGTCACCCGGGAAGTGGTTGCTGGTGGTAATGCGGGAGAAACTGATGGCACCGGCCAGGCCGTAGGCGACGATGGGAACCCAGCGATGCTGACGATACCGGTGAGCGATCACCGCCGCTACCGCCGTCGCGGCCATCGCATGATCGGAAAAGAAACCGCCCGAGTGAAAAGGATTATGCGAGCCATTGAAAAAACTGTCGGCGTAAGGCCCATTCCCCGTGTAGGTCAGAGGTTGCCTTCTGGCGCTAACCGCCTTGAGCGGCAGATCCAGAAGAAACCCATCCGCAACTGCTTCTGCCGCCAGTAAGGCTGACTCCTCGGCGTAAGCGTCTTTGCGTAACCAGCCTACGCCATACAGCACCGCGGGCACGGCAGCAATGTAGGCCGCCGAGTTCGTATCGCTGAAGGCGTTGTTGAAGCCGTTGAAAGCTGTGGTTGTGCGGAACGGTGGCGCGGTATGCGCGTCAGTAGCAATCAGAGCGGTACTCCCACCCAGAATCCCCACGGTGGGCCACCAGTGCTTTCCGTGCGCCAATTTGACCGGGAATAGCCATATATCCTTTTGATCAGACAGAATGTTTCCGGGCAATTGTTTGAGAGAGACGCTGCGATCGGTCAGCTGCGCGGCGGGCGTAGAAACGGCACTCGCAGAAGTCTGAGCAGAGACGGGACCGACACCGGCGCCGTAAACTGAAAAAATAATCAGACTGAAGGTCAGAACAGGGAATCTACAATAAGGTCTTGACACAGTGTCCCCCCAAATACTTTCAAGGTGCGACGTCGCCAAATCTGTGAAGGTTGCCCACTCTCCGCGGTGGTTATGGGACATTTCGATCCCACGCAACGCTTCTACCTACTCGCCTTGTGATAGGCTTTCGGACTAGCTGGTCTCTTCCCAACGGAAATTTCAGCGGGGAGCCCTAAAAAAGGAGACCGACATGAACGCAAAACGATTATTTGCAGCGAGCATCGCAGCGGCCGCGGTAATAGCCGGTGGATGTCAGAACCCCTATCATCAGCCGGACGAGCGGTACGTGCTGGTTACAGCCAACGTCGACTTGCCCTACTGGCAAGAAGCTGCGGCGGGCTTGACCGACATTGGCAAGACCGCTGGCGTCAAGGTGGAGATGGTTGGTCCGGCCAGTTTCTCGCCAAGTGAGGAGCTCGCGGCGTTTCAACAGACCGTCGCCCAGCATCCCTCAGGAATCATGGTTTCCGTTACCGATCCGAAGTCGTTCAAAGATCCCATCGACCATGCCATCTTGCAAGGCATACCCGTGATCTGCATCGATGCGGACGCGCCGGATTCCAATCGCGTTTTGTTCATCGGCACCGATAATTTTCGCGCAGGACAGGACAGCGGAAAACGCATGGCCACCTTGCTAGGTGGGCAAGGTCGCATTGTAATCATCACGCTCGCAGGGCAACTCAACAGCGAGGACCGCGTCCGCGGCGTTAATGATGCCCTCAAAAAGTATCCTGGGGTGCAGGTGGTACAAACCATCGACGACAAAGGAGACTCGCGCGTGGCCGATGATGCTATCGCGGCGCTCCTTACGAAGAAGGAAAAAATTGACGGCATTATCGGGCTGGAGGCTTCCGGTGGGGAAGGCGCCGCCGACGCGCTGCACCGCATGGATATGACCGGGAAAATCAAGATTGTGGCGTTCGACAAGGATCCCCAGACGCTGGACGCCATCGATAAGAAGTGGATCACCGCGACCGTCGTGCAAAAACCGTACGTGATGGCTTTTTACGGTGTGAGATTCCTGGACGACTTGCACCACAATGTGGTGCATGAGTTCAAGGACTGGGCCACCGCGCCGATGGCGCCATTGCCTACGTTTGTGGATACCGGAACGGCGGTAATTGATTCCAGCAACTTGGCGGCATTCCAGAAGGCGCTCGCGGAACACCCGAAACCTGTAATTTAGAGTGAAGCGGCCTAAGTCAGGCCGTAGGAAGCGAACGTCACAATCGACGCGAGCCCCAGTGCGGAACCGATGATAGCTCCGGCGAGCACGTCGCTGAGAAAGTGCATGCCCAGCACAATGCGCGAAACCCCGATACTGATGGCCAGGAAATAGAGTGGGCCTTCGAGCGAAGGATAGAAATAACTGACCACCAGGGCGATGGAAAACGCCGTCATGGTATGGCCCGAAGGAAACGAGAACTTGTCGGGAGGCAGGACCTTCGCCCAGCAATGTGTTTGATACTCGCAGGGCCGTGGACGATGGCTTAGCTTCTTCAACGCTTTGAAAACGAAGATGCCTACAATCGCCGCGGAGCCGGCGGCACCGAAGGCCACGTCGCCGCGCGAACCACCGAACGCCACCAGCAGAGCGCCCAAGCTGTACCACAGCCAACCATCTCCCATGCGCGTGGCGGTCAGCATCCAGTAGCGGATCCATCGAGGCGCGCTCCAACTGTTGACCCGCCGCATCACCCGGTGATCGCGGTTCTCGATGAATCCCCAGACTGTTTTTGCCACGGCCATGGCAACCTCTTAACTTATCGCGCCCAGTTAGCCTCGAACCTGGAATCGACATCCCAGAGCATGCGCGGCCGCCGGGTTTCCCCGAGTAGCGGTGCCGCCCATTTTTTGCAGAAACGAAACTCGTTCAGCCAGTGCCCGGCGGTGATAAGCGGCACGAAAACGGTGAAGGGAATCAGCGCAGCTGCTAAGGGCTGCTCCTCCAACAAGGCCCCAGCAAACCGCCAGATATCCAAAGTCAGCTTGGTGTAAGAACCATGCTCGCCATGCACGACGCCACGCCCCGCACGCAGTCCGGTAAAAAACTCTTCCACAGTTCGCGTGCCTGGAACTTGCGTAAACGTGAGAGCTACTCCCGAGAGGGTGTGCGAATCGCTTCCAGCAACGCCGATTTTGCCTAGCCGCTCGGCCAGCCGCGTGGCATCGCGATTTGCGTCACTCCGCATCTGACCGTTGCGGACTTCAAACGCCGGCACATAAGACGCGAACCAGTTGAAGTCTTCCAATTCGCGTCGACCGGTCAATCCGGAAAAGATATGGTTGACACTGAAAAAGAGCTTGCGCTCCGTGAGGTACACCAGCAGCGCGACAAAATCCGTGCGACGCCGCTGGATTTCCACGTGGTCCTTCTCGGTGATGGCATACACGCCGAGGTGCATGTCCGAGCCGCTGGGCATCCGCACGGTCACTTCTTCGCTGACGAAAAAGTCAGGATACTTGCGGAGTGCTTCCGCGGCATCGATGGAGTCGTGGTCGGTTACCGTGACGATGGACATGCCCCGTTGCTTGCAGCGGTGGTACACGTCGTCAGGCTGGTTGTAGGACTCGCGGCAAATGCGTGTAAGCCCCGGGGTATTGCACATCCCAGAGCCTGTGGTATGTACATGGAGGTCGCAACGCATGTGGAAATCCTAAACGGGGGATATGAACAAACCATGAAGAGAGGGCAAAATATAAATGAAAAAAGTGATGGAACTCATTGAACACAAATGAGTTTATGAGTTTTCCACATGGCATGTTGTGTGCTCTTGGCGTCGCCCCATTTCCCTGTGCGAAAATGCCGCGATGAAGAAAATCCAGATCTTATTCCACGACGCAGGCGGGGGGCACCGCAACGCCGCCGTGGCGCTACAAACTGTGGTTTTGCAGCAGAATCGCCCCTGGCACGTGGATCTCGTCCAGTTTCAGGACCTTACTGATCAACTCGACGTGTTGCGCAAATTGACCGGCATCCGCATTCAAGAGCAGTACAACACGATCCTCAGAAATGGCTGGACGTTGGGCTCCAAGGAACTGTTGCGGGTCCTGCAGGCGACCATCCGCCTATTTCACGGACCGATGGTCAAGCTTTTGATCGATCACTTTCGCCAGCATCCAGCGGATTTGCTGGTTTCTGTAATTCCCCATTTCAACCGGCAAATTGCCCAGGCCTGGACCGCTTGCTATCCCGGGCGACCCTTCGTGACCATAATTACGGACCTGGCCGACTATCCTCCCCACTTCTGGATCGAGCCCATCGAAGAGCAATATGTGATCTGCGGCTCGCAAAAAGCCGTGCAACAAGCGCGCCATCTGGGGAAAGCTGCATCCCATATCTTCGCCACTTCCGGGATGATTCTCCGCCCGGATTTTTACCGGGACGACCGCGTTGATCCAGTCGCTGTGCGTGAGGAGTTGAAGCTGCGTCCGGACCTGCCGACTGGGATGCTGCTCTTCGGCGGATTTGGATCCAAGGCCATGTACGAAATTACCGAGCGCTTGGAAACGGCGGGTTTGCCGCTGCAGTTAATCGTGATCTGCGGAAGAAATGAGAAGCTCGCCGAACGGTTTCGATCACGCACCTGGAAAATGCCAATCCATGTTGTAGGCTTCACCAAGGAAGTGCACCGGCTCATGCGCGCCGCCGATTTCTTGATTGGAAAACCCGGCCCGGGTAGTGTGGCGGAAGCAATGGTTCGCAACCTTCCGGTCATCCTGGAGTGCAATGCGTGGACCTTGCCCCAGGAGCGCTATAACACCGAATGGGTGAAAGAGAAGAGGGTTGGGATTGTGTTGTGTGATTTCGATCAAATCGTGGATGGCGTGAGAGAGTTGCTGCAGCCCGGCAACCTGGCGGAGTTCCGATGCAACACGGAAAAGCTGAATAACCGGGCAATTTTTGAAATTCCGGAAATTTTCGCGAAACTGCTGGAAGCCGCCCCGGTTCAATCTTAATTGCTTGCCCGCTCCGAGCGCGAATAATGCGGCAGGTGTGGCTGCGCGTTGGGAGTTTCCACGGGGCTCGCGTGAGGCTTGGAACAAGTCACCGCCCAACGGCGCGAGGAATATTTGGGCAGGTCGCACATCTTGCTGCAGCCCGCCGACGTTTTTGACATCGGGCATCCGCAGTAGCATCCGCCAACAACCGATGGGTGTAAGTTCGCGGAGGTGTCGGCCCAAGCCGCGAACGCTAGGAGACATGCGGCAAGAAGCAGGTCGAAGGCGAGCCAAAGACAAATCCGGCGGACTCGCAAAAGAATGGGGACTCGCATGGTGAGAGTGTCTTTCAGAATGAGCCGTAAACCGATAGCTCAGGATTACCAAAAAATTTTGTTACCCCGGTCCTGATGGTACTAGCGGGTGTTGGCCGTAGAAGGGCGGGGGGAGATACCGGGGACAGCGTTCCGAAATGCATCGACCGCACTTAATTGGGCCAGGGTGGGTTTGCTCGCGCCATGCGTAAGCAGCTTCTGAATCAATGGATTATCGTGGCTATTGCGGACCAGGCGCGTGACTGGCGTCTGGCAAAAGCGGAAGCGTGGGCGCGTTTCGGTAGCGGGCTTCACGGGATCGCAAGCGCGGGGGAAGGGGCTTGCTTGCGGTTTCTGGAGTTCGTAACCACCTGCCTCTGAGAGGGAAGCTGGGATGGATGACCCCACGCGCTAGTGCGAAAACGACACTGGCTTCGAGACGCGCCTTCAGGGGCTGTGCATCCCAAAGGCGGGGCCCCAGTTTTTTGTCAGCAAACTCCACACCGCATACAGTCAGTTCACTCGGCGCGTCACAGCGATGCCAGCTTGGCCGAGGACATGAGCGATTTGCGTGTCGCGCAAACGCGACGCGTCATATTCAAACGTGACCTGATTCTTCTGCTCGTCCACGCGGAATTTGCGCAATCCATAGGTATTGGCGAACTCGCCCAGCCGGTTGAGCTGCTCGAGGCTCAGGGGTGACTGCAATTCGTAGGTAATTTCGAGGAGTGTCATGGACGGAATTATAGCAGCACCGCCCGGGAGCGGTTTGACGGAACGCGGCATCGAAGAGTATATATAGGGGTAGGGGGTATATCTGTGACTGCGACGGAAACAGCAAACCGCGCGGCGCTGAATGGCGCCCGGGAAGGGCGCAAAGCGCTGGGAGTTGATGCGGAATTGAGGGCGGCAAATATGAAGCGGCTGCGGCGGATTGAAGGGCAAATCCGGGGACTGCAGCGTATGGTCGCGGACGATCGCTATTGCGCCGACATCATCGTGCAGGTTGCTTCGGTACAGGAAGCACTGCGCGGAGTGGCGCGAAACCTGATGAAAAACCATTTGCACCATTGCGCGGCGCAAGCCCTGAAAAGCGGGAAGGCCAAGGAATCGGCGGCAATGTACGACGAATTGCTGGAATTGATTTATACACATTTGCGCTAGGAGAAACGATCCAAGAAGCGCGGAACCAGCATGGGAGAACATTGTGGAACGTGATCCTGTTTGCGGAATGAACGTGGACCCGGAAAAGGCCCAAGCGCGCGTGGAATATAGCGGCAAGATGTACTATTTCTGCTGCGTCGGCTGCGCGCAGAAATTTCAGCAAGATCCGGCCAAATACCTCTCCGCCCGCGCAACCGAGAAAGGCGCAATGCCGGTACTGTCCGCGGCCGCAGTCCCAGGGAAAGCGGCGGCGGGACTCGCCGTTCTGGAAGAAGCGCCGAAAGAGAAAGACCCGGTGTGCGGAATGACCGTCGACCCGCAGCGCACGGCAGGAAAAGCGGAGCACGACGGAAAGACCTATTACTTCTGCTCAAGGCGATGTGCCGAGCGTTTTCAAAGCGCTCCAGAGCAGTTCCTGCGTGCACCCGGAACCGGCGGCATGGAAAAAACAGTTGCCGTGCAGCCAGCTGTTTCCTCGCCGAGGAAAGAAATTCGCTACACGTGTCCGATGGACCCGGAGATCGTCCAGATCGGGCCCGGAACGTGTCCCGTTTGTGGGATGGCCCTCGAGCCGATGGACATCGTGGCGGAAGAGCAGCCCGACGCGGAATACGACTCCCTGCGCAAGCGCTTCTGGGTAAGCGCGGCGCTTTCGCTACCGCTTCTCGTTTTGTCTATGTTCGGAGAAGCCCTCGGACTCCGTTGGCGGACTACGACCAAGAATGCGGTCGAATTTTTGCTGGCGACACCGGTGGTGTTGTGGTGTGGCTGGCCGTTCTTTCAACGATTCTGGAACTCATTGGTGAACCGCAGCCCAAACATGTTCACGTTAATTGGTCTGGGTACCGGCGCCGCGTATCTCGACAGTGTCGTCGCCACGCTATTTCCTCAAGTCTTCCCTGCATCAGGCCGCGACATGCATGGGGGAGTGGCGGTTTACTTCGAGGCGGCAGCGGTGATCACTACGTTGGTGCTGTTAGGACAGGTGCTGGAACTGCGGGCACGGCGGAGAACCACTGGGGCGATTCGGGAGTTACTGCGATTGGCTCCGCAGACCGCGCATCGCGTTTCCCCTGGCGGTGAAATCGACATTGCGCTCGATCAAGTGCAGCAAGGTGACCTATTGCGCGTGCGCCCGGGTGAACGCGTGCCTGTGGACGGTACCGTGCGGGAGGGTGCCAGCGCGGTAGATGAATCGATGGTGACCGGCGAGCCCTTGCCAGTCGAAAAAGTGGCGGGAGATAAGGTCACCGGTGGGACCCTCAACTCCAACGGCAGTTTCGTAATGGTGGCGGAGCGCGTAGGAAGCGAAACGCTGCTGGCGCAAATTGTGAAGGTGGTCAGTGAAGCGCAACGCAGCCGAGCACCGATGCAGCGGCTGGCCGATCGCGTAGCAGCGTATTTTGTGCCGGGAGTCGTAGCGGCCGCGGTGCTGGCCTTCATCGGATGGATGGTATGGGGTCCAGAGCCGCGATCCGCGCACGCGCTGCTTGCGGCCGTATCCGTTTTGATCATTGCGTGCCCGTGCGCGTTGGGACTTGCTACTCCCATGTCGATCATGGTCGCCGTCGGGCGAGGCGCAAAGGCTGGAGTGTTGGTGCGGAATGCCGAAGCGCTGGAAACCCTCGCGCGGGTAGACACATTGGTCGTGGACAAAACCGGAACGCTTACGGAGGGCAAGCCATCAGTTCAAAGTATTCATATCGTGCCTGGTTCCCCGTTGCCGGAAAACGCGGTTGTGTCGCTGGCGGCGAGCGTGGAGCGCTCCAGCGAGCACCCGCTGGCGCGCGCAATCGTTCGTGTGGCAGAGGAGCGCAAGTTGCCTTTCGGACCCGTGAACGACTTCGAAGCGTTTCCCGGTGGAGGCGTGCGTGGGCGAGTCCAGGGAAAGCTGGTGGTGGCTGGGACGAGCCGTTTTCTCCGCGAGCAGAGAATCAACTCGAACGCGCCAGTAAGCCTTTCTCACCACGTGGGGGCCGGCGCCATTTTCACCGCCGTCTATGTGGCTGTCGATGGGCAATTGGCCGGCGCCGTATTCCTCGCGGATGAAGTGAAGCGCTCCACTCCGGAGGCCATCCTTGCCCTGCGTCGGGAAGGGTTACGCGTGGTCATGTTGACGGGAGACCGGCAGGAAGCGGCTCAGAAAATCGCCGCGGAACTGGGCATTGAGGAAGTGCAGGCCGAGGTTTTGCCCCAGGAAAAAGGCGAAGTGGTGAAGAAGCTTCGCGAGCAGGGGCGCATCGTGGCCATGGCCGGCGACGGAATCAATGATGCTCCCGCGCTCGCCGCCGCTGATGTGGGTATCGCCATGGGTACGGGGACGGATGTGGCCATCGAAAATGCCGGGATCACGCTGGTGAAGGGCGATCTAAACGGGTTAGTAAGGGCGAGGCGGCTGGCCCACGCGACGGTGGGGAATATCAGACAGAATTTGGCTTTCGCATGTGTCTACAATTTGCTGGGAATCCCGATCGCCGCAGGTATTTTTTACCCAATCTTTGGCTGGCTGCTGAGCCCGATGATCGCCAGCGCGGCGATGAGCTTCAGTTCGGTGTCGGTCATCACCAATGCTTTGCGCTTGCGACGCGCACAATTATAGGAAGAGCCGTAAAGTTCCCTGACCTTCACCGAGCTGTATCGTCTATTGGTGTGTGGCGGGAACTTTGTTGCAAAGTCTCTCGTATCAATGGATGAGTGTGCAAACGAGAGAACCGGGGGTCGGTTATGTCCAGTAGTACAAATGGTTTAGCAAATGGGAAAGCGGCCAAGAAACGGCGCCGCAGGATCATTATCGCGGTGGTTGCGCTGCTGGTTCTTGTGGGCGGTGGCTACGGCGTCTACGCGGCGCTACGCCCGTCTCACGACATTGACCCGTCGAAACTGGCTGCCGTTGAGCGCGGCGATCTTGCTCGTGTAGTGGTAGCCACAGGAAAAATTCAACCCTTGTCGAAGGTGGAAGTGAAGTCGAAGGCCAGCGGCATGGTGAAGAAGCTCTACGTCGATTACGACGACAAGGTGAAAGAGGGTCAGACGCTGATGGAGCTGGACAAGGTCCAACTACAAGCGGTGGTCCGGGAAGCGCAGGCGAATTACCAGGCGGCGCAGGCGGCGCTGGACTCTTCAAAAGCGCAGCTGGAACGCAACAAGGTGGATGCCGAAGGTCCGGATGTGCCGTTCCTAAAGCTGAACATGGAACGCGCCGAAACGATGTACAGAGACGGGGTAATGTCCAAGAGCTTCGTGGAAGACGCGGAAAAGAATTACCAACTGGCGTTGAACAAGCAGATGAGTGCGCAGAGGAACTTGATGGTCTCTCGGGCAGAGATTGCCAAGTCCGAAGCACAAGTAGCACAGGCGAAAGCGTCACTGGAGAACGCGGAAGAGGATCTGCGCAACTCTACGATTGTTAGCCCGATCAACGGATTGGTGCTGTCGCGCGATGTCAGCGTCGGCGACGGTGTCAGTTCGATTCTGATTTTGGGTTCGCAAGCCACGCTGGTGATGACCCTGGGAGACACCAGCGAAGTCTACGTACAGGGAAAAGTGGACGAGGCGGACATCGGTAAGGTGTACCTCGGCCAGCCGGCGCGCATTGTGGTCGAGTCTTTCAAGGACAAAAAGTTCATCGGGAAAGTCACACGTATTTCGCCATTCGGCAAAGAGAAAGACAACGTCACCACCTTTGAGGTGCGGGTCTCGATCTCCAATCCCACCGGCGAACTCAAAGCCAACATGACCGCAAACGCGGAAATCATTCTCGAGGAAAAGAAGAACGTGTTGATGGTGCCGGAAGCTTCGCTGATTTACGACAAGGATCGCAAGGCATCGGTGGAATTGCCGGACCCGAAGGCCGAGAACGGCAAAAAGAAGGTGCCGGTGCAATTGGGAATCTCCAACGGTGTGAGGACGGAGATCGTTTCCGGGGTGACGGAAAAGCAGCAGGTCGTCCTGCAATAGCGGAGCCGCCATGACATTTCGGGACCTATTGCGCGATACCCTGGCGACGCTCTGGGCGCACAAGCGCCGAACGTTGCTCACCATGTTCGGCATCGCTTGGGGGATTATTTCCATCACCCTGATGGTGGCGGCCGGCGAGGGCCTGGGGCGCGGGATCCGGAAACAGCAGGAGAACTTCGGCAAAGATGTGATGATCGTGTTTGCCGGGCGCACCAGCATGCAGGTTGGCGGAATGCGCTCCGGTCGCGCGGTGCACTGGATGGAGGACGACTACAAGGAAGTGGCCAAAGAGGCGCCGGCATGCAAATACGTGATGCCGGAATTGGGCAACAACGTAAAAGTGCACAGCGCGTTTAACAGCGGGGATTTGGACACGGTCGGTTCGCTTCCTCCGTTTACGGAAATTCGCAGCATCACCGTAGCGCAAGGCCGCTTCTACAATTACGAAGACAACGATGAAGGCCGCCGCGTGGCCTTTCTGGGGAGCGATGCGAAGAAGCAGTTATTCGCCGACCGTGAGGCGTTGGGCCAAACCATCGAACTGAATGGCATTCCCTACACCGTGATTGGAGTGATGAAAACGAAAGATCAGAACTCCAGTTACGACGGCGTGGACATTCGGAAGATCTTCATTCCCTTTAACTCCATGAAGCGCGACTTTCCCAATAAGCCGCCGGCGGTGGAACATTCCGTCGACCGCATCCTGGCGGCGCCCTGGTCTTTGGAGACGCATCCGGATTGCGTGCGGCAAATCCGCCGGACGCTTGGCAGGTTGCACAATTTCGATCCGCGGGACGAAGAAGCCGCGAGCATCTGGGACACGGTGAAGAATGCCCAAGCCAACCGGCTGATCTTTGTGGGCATGGAAGTGTTCATGGGCGCAGTGGGCGTGGCGACCATTTTCCTGGGCGGGATCAGCGTGATGAATGTCATGCTGGTGAGCGTTCGCGAGCGCACGCGCGAAATCGGGGTTCGCAAAGCACTGGGTGCGACGCGGGAATCGATTCTGCGGCAGTTCTTCCTGGAAACGGTCATTGTGGTGTTCCTGAGCGGCGGCGTTGGGCTGTTTATTTCCTATGGCCTCTGCTTTCTGGTGAGTTTGTTGCCGAAAATGCCGTTTTTCGACGGACTGGACCCCAGCTGGCAATTGGCTACTCTCACGATCGGTCTATTGGGCTTGATCGCCGTGCTGTCTGCTCTGTATCCGGCGAACCGTGCGGCGTCCGTCGATCCGATTGAAGCACTCCGCTTCGAGGCAGGCGGGTAATGCTAACCGAAGTCTTCAAAGAGGCATGGGTGGCGCTCGGGCGCAATCGCGTGCGCAGCCTGTTAACGATGACGGGCATCTCCTGGGGAATTGTCGCGGTTACCCTTCTGCTCAGCTATGGGTCCGGATTTCGCAGCGTCCTCCTGTACACCTTTGAAGTGTTTGGCAAGGGCGCGGTCATTTGCTGGCCCGGCACAACCAGCGAACAAGCGGGGGGCGAGCGTGCCGGCAAGGAAGTGCGCTTCGAGCAGGAAGATGCGGACTGGGTGAAGGCGCAGTCTCCTTTAGTGAAACGCGTGACCCTGGAAACCGTGCGCTTCGAGGGGCTCTCGCATGACGAGAGACTCTCGGAATCCGCAACGCGAGGTGTTTTTCCGGAATATGGCGAGATGCGCAACGAAGTGCCTTCGGAAGGCCGCTGGATTTCGCCAGAGGACGTCGCGGAACGACGGCGGGTAGTCTTTTTAGGCGCGCGTCTGCGCAAAAAGCTATTCAGCGGTGAGCCCGCGGTGGGCGAGACCGTGCGCATCAACGGAGTGCGCTTCACGGTCATCGGCACAATGGACATGAAGTTTTCCGACAGTTGCTACTTCAATTGTGACGACGAGTCCGCGTTCATTCCCTATACCGCGGCAGCCGACCTTTGGGACGCACGGTATGCCAGCGTGATGGTGTTCGAGCCGGTGGCGCCGCAATTCGAAGCGCCGGCAATGCAGCAATTTCGGACCGCGATCGCCAACCGCCAGCATTTCTCGCCCAACGACAAACGAGCGATTACCATGTTCGGCCGGCAGGAATTCAAGCCCATTTATGACGGGATCACCTTGGGGATCGAAGGGCTACTCTTTATTATTGGCGCGATGACGCTGGGAATCGGTGGCGTCGGCGTCATGAACATCATGTTGGTGTCGGTGGAAGAACGCGTCCGCGAAATCGGGTTGCGTCGGGCATTGGGTGCGCGGAAATGGCACATCCGCTGGCAATTTCTGTTGGAAGCGCTGGTGCTCACGCTGGCGGCGGGCGCGGTGGGCATGCTCATCTCGTGGTGCCTGACTTCCGCGATTGGCACGCTGCCCTTCCTAGGACCGGCGTATGAGGATGACAGCGGCAAAGTGGACATTCACCTGACACTGTCGACGACAACGCTGTTGTTGTCCACGCTGATCCTGGTGGTGGTCGGAGTCGTCAGCGGCTGGCTCCCCGCTATGCAGGCGGCAAAATTGGATCCTGTCGAAGCGCTTCGCTACGAATAGCGCAAAGGCCCAACCATCACGAGTGTCGGCTGCTGTTTCCGCCGCGAACCTACTCAATCGGCCTACTCTCCGCCGGTTCGACGTGGCTTGAATCCAACTGCTATATTGGATGAAGCCGAAAAAGCGGCGGATGACGAAGCAAAGGAGATGGTGGATGGGCGTACGAGATCGAAGAAGGAAACTGGCGGTCTGGTTGATCGTGCCGATGTTATTTCTTTTTATTGCGGTAGCTCTGGTAGAGGGGCACGCCGTTTTGAAAGAGTCGCATCCGGGGGCGAATGACAGAGTCTCCGGACCCGACGTTCCGATCATGCTCAAATACAACGTGCGGATTGATGCGAAACTGTCGAAAGTGCAATTGCTGAATCCTGATACCTCCACGACAGAGTTGAAGATCGAAACGCAGACCTCTCCCGACACGCTGCATGCCAAAGCCACGGGACTGAAACCGGGTGCCTACAAAATTCGCTGGCAAGTGCTGGCGCCGGATGGACATATCACGCGAGGCGAGATTCCGTTCACGGTTACGGGTTCCTGAGCCGGACATATGGTCCAACTGCTAGGCGTATTTGGATTTCTGGTGGTGTTGCTGCGTGCGGCGATCTTGTGCTTTCAGACCGTGGCGATTGGCGGCATTCTTTTTCTCACCATAGTTGCACGCAACAAAGAGCAAAGAAGCGAGGAACTGCTACGCTCCTGCTGGAATCTGATCCGCGTGTGTGCCTTGGCGCTGGCGTTATCTCAACTGTTTTTCGTGATCACCAATTCGTTGGTTCTTACCTATTCGACGGATATACCCATTCAAGCGGTGCTGGGCGCGAATTTTTTCTGGGCGGGAGTGCTGGCGATCATTGCGGGACTGGCGCTGGCGGTTTGGCCAGGAGCGCTAAGGCATAGCGTAAACCCACTGGCGATCCTGCCCGCGGGCCTCATTCTGGCGGCTTCGGTGATGACCAGCCATTCCGCGTCGCGACTGGAAGGCCGCGTATTTCTGGTAAGCATGACGACGCTGCACTACCTGGGGACTGCTAGCTGGATCGGAGGATTGCCGTTCTTGCTGCTGTCCGCGAAGCGGGTTCCCGATCACCAAGCAAAGATTCAAATTACGCGAAATTTCTCGCGGCTGGCGCAGATCAGCGTGGCGGTTCTCTTCCTGGCCGGATTGGGAATGAGCTTGGTGTATATCGGCGCCTGGAACGCAATGTATGGCACGGCTTACGGGGTGATGTTGGGCGCGAAAATCGCCATGTTTTTCCTGCTTTTGATTTTGGGTGCGGCGAACTACTACATCGTGCGAGGACTCGAGACGGATTCCGGAACGGGCGCAAAAAGCCTGCTGCGCTTTGGCGAGGTGGAGATTGGCATTGGCCTGACGGTGATTCTCGCGGCCGCCTCGTTGACCTCCCAGCCTCCCGGAGTTGACCTGACAGAAGATCGTGTCACGCTTCATGAGATCGCGGAGCGTTTTGCGCCGCGATGGCCGAGATTCAGCAGCCCCGAGGTAACCCAAATCTCGCCGTCAACGGAAGAGCTGGTCAAAAAAGCCCAAGCAGCGGGGCGGCGAATGCCGAGCTCCTTCGTTCCGGGAGACACGGGATTTGGTACGAATACTCCGGCGGATATTGCCTGGTCGGAATACAACCACAACTGTGCGGGCGCGGTCGTGTTCCTGATGGGAATTTTGGCGTTGCTGTCACGTAGCCGGTATTTTTCGTGGGCCAAGATCTGGCCACTATCGTTCCTCTTGCTCGCTGTCTTTCTGTTCTTCCGGGCGGATCCCGAGAACTGGCCGTTGGGACCAAATGGATTCTGGGAGAGTTTCGCGCAGACGGATGTACTGCAGCATCGCCTGGCAGTCATCCTGATCATCGTTTTTGCGGTATTTCAATATCGCGTGGAGACGGGACGGGTAAAATCTATGGCTGCGGCGCTGGTGTTTCCAGCGGTCTGCGCGCTGGGCGGAGTCGTATTGCTGACGCACACGCACGCGGTGACCAACGTGAAAGAGGAGTTGTTGGCGGAATTGAGCCATACGCCGCTGGCGATCTTTGGAATTATGGCCGGTTGGTCGCGGTGGTTGGAATTGCGATTGCCGGCGGAGAATCGGACGCGGAAGTATTTAGCGTGGGTCTGGCCGGTATGCTTCATTATCGTTGGTCTCATTCTGATGAATTATCACGAGAGCTGAACGGCGACTATCGGATCGCGGACAACAAACCATCTAGGAGAAGCTCGGATGGGAAGAGCGGCGCTGATCGTGGTGGATGTGCAGCGGGACTTCTGCGAGGGCGGGGCGCTGGCTGCGGCGGATACACTCTCGCTGCTTCAGCCGCTCCAGAGGTGCATCGAAGCGGCGCGGCGGGCCCACGCGGCCATTGTGTATACAAAGGACTGGCACCCCGAAGATCACAGTTCCTTCCAGACTAGCGGTGGGCCGTGGCCGGTGCATTGCGCCGCCGGTAGTCGCGGCGCGGAACTCATGCCGCCGCTGAACGCCGAGCCGGGAGAAGTGGTGATTCACAAGGGAGTGCATGTGGACGGAGCGGGCTATTCGGGATTTGAACTGACTGGCTTGGAGAATCGGCTGCGAGAGATGGATGCGGTCCGGGTGGGCGTGACCGGAATCGCCACAGAATACTGCGTTCGGGCTACGGCGCTCGACGCGCTTCGGCATGGACTCGAAGTCGTTGTGCTAACCGATCTGATTCGAGCAGTTCAGCCAACCGAAACTGCGAAGGTGCTTACGGAGTTGCAACAGGCTGGAGCAAAAGTGACCAGTTCGGCAGAATGGCTGAAGAGTTTAGGCGAGCGCAACACCAGCTAGCTTTGGCCGAGGATGGCGTCGAAGTACGCCAGCATTTCCGGGGAATTCCAATCCTGCGGGCCGATGATTTTACGAACGATGACTCCTTGGCGGTCGATGATATAAGTTTCCGGCCACATGGAAGTGCCGTAATCGGTGGCGATTTTCTTTGACGGGTCGCGATAAGTGGGAAAGTTGAGATGATGATCGGCGATGAACTTCTCGTAGGCGCCCTGGTCTTCATCTATGCTCACGCCTAAAACAACGCCGTTGCGAGACGCAATGCGCTGCTGCAGAGTGATCAAACTCGGAGTTTCTTCGACGCAAGGCGGGCACCAGCTAGCCCAAAAGTTCAGCACCACCACTTTATTGTGCAGATCCGAAAGGTGCGTGGGGTTGCCGTCTAGTTCCAATGAAAAATCTTCGGCTTTCTTGCCGGCGACGGAGGATTCGCCCTGGCGGTAGTGCGGAAGGGTAAAGAAGGCGAGAACCGCAAACGCAAAACCCATGCTGCCCCAAGCCATGATTTTTCGCAGAAACGTGTTCATATAGCTTTATGATAACGCACAGGTAGCACGCGGAAAAGTACGGAAATGCTGATCAGACGATGAATCATTCGCCCCATAGTGCAGCTGCAATCAGTGCCATTGTGCCTGCGCGAAATGAGGAGGCTGTGGTTGCTGGGTGCGTTGCGTCACTGACACCGCAGGAGGAAATTGCCGAGGTGCTAGTCGTTGACGACCAATCGACGGATGGTACCGTGGCGACCGTTCGGCAGATGATGGCACGTTTTCCCAAAGCGCGACTGCTGCAAACCACAGAATTGCCGGCAGGCTGGGTGGGAAAGAACTATGCCGTGTGGACTGGTGCGTGCGAAGCGCAAAGCGAGTGGCTGCTGTTCACCGATGCCGACGCGGTACACCATTCCGATTCCGCGAAACAGGCGTTGGCGATTGCGGCGCGTGAAGATGCTGCTATGGTGTCGTTTTCGCCAGAACAGGTCATGAAAACCTGGTACGAAAAATCGCTGATTCCTTATGTGTATTACCGGCTGGGGAGAAAATTTTTGTTCGATCAGGTCAGGGATCCGCGGAATCCAGCGGCGGCGGCCAACGGGCAATTCTTAATGATTCGGCGCGACGTGTACGACGCAGTGGGCGGACATGTGAGCGTGAAGGGCATCGTTCTGGAAGATGTGGCGTTAGCGAAGCTAGTGAAGAGCGCCGGTTATCGCCTCTGGTTTGGCAGCGGAACAGGAATTGTGCGCGTGCGCATGTACAGAACCTTTGGCGCAATGTGGGAAGGCTGGAAGAAGAATCTCTATTTATTAATGGGCGGAAACGCGGCCTCGATGCGGCGGGAAATCATGACTGCGATTCTGCCGATTCTAGCCGTGCTGCTATTGGCGGGTGTCGTGGGAGTTTTGCTGGGATCATCGTGGACGGGTTTCAGCATTTTGGTGTTGGGCTTCCTTGGCGTTTCGCTGGCGTATGGCTCTGCCTTGAGAAACCCGCAGTTTCCTGCGCATTTAGCCGGTTATGGAATCCCGGGAAGACTGCTGTTTGCCGCAGTGTTGTGGATGTCGTACCTGAGCCACAGGAGCGGTAAGCTGGAGTGGAAGGGACGGGAGTACCCGGCGGGTACCCCTGGAGCATCAAAATAGGGACAAAAAACATGGTGTATTTGACGCGCAAAATCGAATTTTCCGCTTCGCACCTGTACCACAACCCAGCACTGAGTGCGGAAGAGAACCGGCGGATTTTTGGCAAGTGCAATAACCCGCACGGGCACGGGCACAACTACACCCTGGAAGTGACGGTGGCGGGAGAACCGGACCCGGTGACGGGAATGGTGCTGGACTTGAAAGAGTTGAAAACGATTCTGGAGCGGGAGATTACCGAGCGCATGGACCACCGCTTCCTGAATTATGAAGTGGCGGAATTAAAAGGACAGATCCCGACCTGCGAGAATATTGCGCGAACCATTTGGAAAATCCTGGAGCCGAAGATCACGCAGGGCCGGCTGCACAAGGTGCGGCTGCACGAATCGGCGGATATCTATGCGGAATGCTACCGGAATGGAGCGAGCCCTGCGTGAGCGACGACGTTAAGGTGGTGTTCGGGCGGCGCTACCGCTTCGCGGCCTCGCACCGGCTGCACAGCGAGAAGCTGAGCGACGAAGAGAATTGCCGTGTGTATGGGAAGTGCAACAACCCGCACGGACACGGCCACAATTACGTGGTGGAGATCAAGGTGTCAGGGACCGTAAACCCCGCCACAGGCATGATCGTGAACCTGATGGATCTGGACAACTTCGTGGAGCGCGAAGTGATCGAATCGTTTGATCACAAGTCGCTCAATGAAGATGTCGAGGCTTTTCGCACGACGGTGCCAACGACGGAGAACCTCTGTAAGGAGATATTCCAGCGCCTGAAACACTTCCCGCTGGCAAAACTGGAGCGCATTCGGGTGGAAGAAACCTCCAATAACGCGTTTGAGTATGCCGGGGAAGAAATCCAGGATCGCCTGACAGTCCGCTAAAGGGAGAAGAAAAAGTGAACAAGCCGACGGAAATCATGTTGCACGAAACGAACGTGGAAGCGCCGAAGGAGAGCGTTGCTGATCTCGTTCGCAAAATGATCGCGTTGGTAGGCGAGGATCCGAATCGCGAAGGGCTGCGCAAGACACCGGAGCGTTTCGAAAAAGCGCTGAAGTTTCTCACCAGCGGCTACAACCAGAATCTGGAATCGGTGCTGAACGGAGCGACTTTCAGCGTGCATTATGACGAGATGGTAGTGGTGAAGGACATCGAGTTTTTCAGTTTGTGCGAGCACCATCTGTTGCCGTTTTTTGGGAAGGCGCATGTGGCCTACTTGCCCAGCAAAAAGGTGCTCGGGCTGAGCAAAATCGCTCGGCTGGTGAACATGTTTGCGCGGCGACTGCAGATTCAGGAGCGCATGACCAGTCAGATTGCCGGCGCCATCTCCGAGAAGATCAGTCCGGAAGGCGTGGGCGTGATCATTGAGGCGCGGCATTTGTGCATGCAGATGCGCGGGGTAGAAAAACAACACGGGCAAGCGGTGACCAGTGCGATGCTGGGTTCCTTCCGGCACAACAAGCAAACGCGCGACGAGTTTTTGTCGTTAGTGCGTTCCAAGAGGAGTTAACTTGGCGTTGTCCAGGAATAACGAAAGAAAGCGTGGAGTCTCCAGGGCTAGGCCCATGCGGATTACCAGCATCGTGTCAGCGCTCAGAAGCCCTGGGCGGCAAGGGCGAGGTCGTAAGCGGAGTGGCTTTTTCCGAACAACAAAGGGAGGTTCCTCGCTACGCTCGGAATGACGACATTTTCATTGTGGCGGAAGGGTCATGCCGGGATTAGGGAGCGCAGCCGGTGCTTGTTGGGCGTGGCGTCGCTCTGCTTGGTGTTGTGCCTGGCTGCGGCGTCGCGCGAGGAGATTGCCCGGCTACAACATTTGATGGACTGGAAAGCAGGACAAACGCTGGCGGACGTGGGGGCGGGCCAGGGAGAAATCGGGATTGCCGCGGCGGGCGTGGTTGGGGAAAAGGGGCGAGTCTACCTGACGGAATTGGATGAGCGGAAACGCAAGGCGCTCGAGGAAACCGTCAAGCACGAGGGGCTCAAGAATGTGACCGTGGTGCAAGCCGCGGAGAAGCAGACAAACCTGGCAGATAACTGTTGCGACGAGATTGTACTGCGAAGGGTCTATCACCATTTTACGGCGCCACAAGAGATGGACGCGAGCCTGCTGCGTTCGGTGAAGGCAGGCGGCGAGGTAGCAGTGATCGATTTTGCTCCCCGGAAGTCGCTAACGCTCAGTGACCCGGTGAAAGGTGTTCCCGCTAATCGCGGAGGCCACGGTATTCCTCAAGAAATCCTGATCGAAGAAATGACGGCCGCAGGATTCACGGTAGACCGGGTGGTCAACGACTGGCCCGAGGACGGATACTGCGTGGTATTTCGGAAAGCGCCTCGTTAGTCAACGGAGCGTGGGTGAGAGCGACGCCAAGGCGCTGCACTCCAAAAAGGGATCAGCACTTGCGGTGGGTGGCGCGTGAGCGACGGACGCGATCGCGATTGCCACAGGTGGCGTCGCTGCACCAGCGCCGGACGTTGCCCTTGGTGCGATCGACAAAAATCCAACGACAATCTACATTGGCACAGATCTTCAGATGGCCTTTGCCTTCGTGAATTAGGGAATCCGCGAAACTGCGGGCGATCGACGCGACTTCCGAGGGCCAGCCAATTTGTGCCGGCTGCAGGCCGAGAGCAAACCCACTTTGGCTCTCCACGAGCTTCGGAAACACGGGTACCTTCAGCCAGGCATTCAGTTTTGCAAGGTCTGCGGCGCTGAACGATTGCTGGGTAGATTTCTTCTGTACCAGGTGGCGCAGGAGGCTGCGCAATTCGCGAAGCGCTTTTCGGGCGCGGGGATGGTCAGCGGGGATACGCAGTTTCCAGCAATAGAGGAAGGACTGGATCCAGCGGGAGTCGTCGAGACACTCGGTGAAATTGCCGAAGCCGTCCCAGAGCTCGCTGTTGACGAGGTCGAGCCACGCGGCGGAGTCACCAAAGCCGCGAGCGGAGAATGGGTCAGCGGTCATCGTAATGACATAAAAAGCGTTGACACGTTACCATCAGACAGGTAGCGTGTGAAATGAGTTTAGCACGTTTAAGTCGTTACATAGAAGCGGGTATGTATGAGCGATACCACCCAGGCAATGCAGCAGGCAGCGGCAGCGGGAAGCCATGCTGCCGGCCGGGTCTTGCGTGTGCGTGTGGTGCTGTCCTTCCTGGCAATTTATCTAATTTGGGGCTCAACGTATCTGGCAATTCGTTACGCCGTGGAAACCATTCCACCGCTGTACACCGCGGGCTTCCGGCATTTGTGCGCGGGCTCCCTGCTCCTGACGTGGTCGTTGCTCAAAGGGATGCGGCCCACGTGGCCGCAAATCCGTGCAAGCGTGGTGATCGGATTCTTCTTCTTTCTGCTGGGACACGGCAGCTTGCACTGGGCGGAGCGGGTGGTGCCGAGCGGACTGGCAGCGCTGCTGATCGCCGTGGAACCCATTTACGTGTTTGTACTTTCTTCGGCGGCGGCGCGGACCTGGAAGCTCAACGGAATGTTGCTCGCCGGTATCTTAATGGGCCTGTTCGGCGTGGGCATTTTAGTGCGCGGAAGCGAAACGCAAGGACACGCGCTGACGCTTGGGTCGATGGTCATTCTGTTGGGGGCGTTTGCCTGGTCGGTCGGGATTATTTATTCGCGGAGATCGCATCTTTCCGGGAATCCCTTGCTGTTATCGGCGCTGTCGCTGTTGGCAGGCGCGGTGATGCTGCTGATCGCGGGAACAATCGGGGGCGAGGCGCGCGGCTTTTCGATATTCCAGGTGAGTCACAGGTCATGGTTTGCGTTAGGATATCTGATCGTCTTCGGGTCCGTGGTAGCGTTCACGTCTTATAACTGGTTGCTGGAGCATTATTCACCCACGCTGGTGGCGACACACACGTACGTGAACCCGGTCGTGGCTGTGTTTCTGGGTTGGGCGTACGGCGGGGAAGCGTTAACAATGCGAGTGGCAGTGGCCGCGGCATTGGTGGTGATGGCCGTGGTGCTGGTGGACCGGGGAACCCATCGCCTGCATCATTTAACCTAATCCACGCGCAAACATCAGAAAAATAGAGTTTTGCTTGCTACCGGGCGGGGCCTGTGGTGAACTCTGCAGTACGACACCGCCATGATCGGGCAGCGACTTAGCCACTATGTGATCGAGCAGAAATTGGGCGAAGGTGGCATGGGAGTGGTGTATCGCGCGCGCGACGAGAAATTGCAGCGCGATGTTGCACTGAAGTTCTTGGAAACCCTTTCCACCGGTGGATCGGCCAGCCATTCCCGCGCACTCCAGGAAGCCCGCGCGATTTCCGCATTAAACCATCCCAATATTTGCACGGTCTATGAGGTGGGCGAAGTGGACGGGCGCCCCTTCATTGCCATGGAGTTTGTGGAAGGACGCCCGTTAAGCATGGAGATTTCTACGACGGGGCTGGCCTTGGAGCAGGTGGAACGCTACGGGATGCAGCTTGCGGACGCCTTGGCGCACGCGCACAGCCGGGGAGTGCTTCATCGCGACTTGAAGGCTGCCAACGTGATTCTGACGCCCAGTGGACGGCTGAAGGTGCTGGACTTTGGGATCTCGCAACGATTCGACCCAGGGCGGGGAGCGGGAAACGGAACCACGGTGATGGACCAATCGTGGGAATCGCAGCACACCTTTACCGGAACGCTGCCGTATATCGCGCCGGAAATCTTGAAGGGCCAAGAGGCGGATGCGCGGAGCGACATCTGGTCGCTGGGCGTGCTGCTGTATGAAATGGCCGCGGGACAGCGCCCGTTCCGCGGCGCTACCGGGTTCGAATTAAGCGCGGCGATTCTGCGCGAACGAGCGCCGGAAATCACGCCGCCGCTGCCTCCAGTGCTGCAGAGCGTGATTGATCGATGCCTCGATAAAGATCCGGGGCAAAGATATCAGAGCGCGGGAGAAGTGCGAGCGGCATTGGAAGCGGCAACCACTGCTTCGAGAACTCATGATTTTGCGTCTGTGAGGGCCAAGAAAACGGGGCCAACCAGCTTTTTCTCCGCGCGAAACATGGTTGTGCTGTGCCTGCTGCTGGCGTTGGCAGTAGGCGTAGTGTATTGGCTGAACGCCCAAAAAGCTAAAAACAAAAGGGCCATGCCGTTGCCAGGAGCGATTCAGTCCATTGCGGTGCTGCCCTTGGAAAATTTGTCCGGGGATCCGTCGCAAGACTACTTCGCGGACGGCATGACCGATGCCGTGATCACAGAACTGTCCCAGATCCGCAAGTTGAGAGTGATATCGCGCACCACGGTGATGCAATACAAGCACACACCGAAATCGTTGGATCAGATCGCGCAAGAGCTGAATGTGGACGCGATTGTGGAGGGGTCGGTGGTGCGCGCCGGAGATCGCCTGCGAATTTCCGCGAAACTCTTTCAGACCAACCGGGAAGGGGCGTTGTGGGCACAGAATTTCGAGCGAAATTACACCGACGTGCTGGCGTTGCAGAGTGATGTGGCCACGGCGATTGCGCGTGGGATCCAAGTGGAGCTGTCAGGGACGGAGCAGAGCCAGTTGGCGCGAACCCGCAGCGTTGTGCCGGAAGCTTACGAAGCGTATTTGAAAGGAAACTTCGAACTGGAGAAGCGGACACCGGAAGCATTTCGGGACGCGGTGAATTATTTCGAGCAGGCGATCAAGAAAGATGACACGTTTGCCGCCGCCTACGCGGGCCTCGCGGACACGTACCTGAACATGAGCAATTACCAGATGGGTCCGGCGGAAACATTGATCCCCAAGGCGAAACAGGCAGTGGAGAAGGCATTGCAACTGGACGACCGTCTGGCGCAGGCTCACACGTCGTTGGCAGCGATACGTTTCTACCATCTGGAAGGCGGGGACATTGCGGATGAATTTCTGCGAGCGATTGCACTCGATCCCGGGTACGCGCAGGGAATCCACTGGTATGCGCTGTACCTGGCGGCGGTAGGCAGAAAGGATGATTCCGTGCGGGAAATTAAACTGGCCCGGGAGATTGATCCGAAGTCGCTGATCATTAATGCCAACGTGGGCTGGTGTTACTACCTGGCCGGCGACTATGCCCGCGCGGAAGAAGCGGAAAAGAACACCATTCAGATGGATCCAAGTTTCGTGACGGCGCGCGGGTATCTAGGACAGGTGTACGTGGCGAAAAGACAGTACAACGAAGCGATTGAGCAGTTTCGGACGGCGGAGTCCTTGTCTCCCGGAGATGTGGCGGGGCAGGCGGACCTGGCGCACGGGTATGCCATGTCAGGGAAGAGGAAGGAGGCCGAGGAAATCCTGCAGGAGATACAGACGCAGCAAGGGAAGGAATATGTCTCGGCCTATGATTTTGCGGTCGTTTATGCGGGCCTGCATGATGTGGAGAAGAGTCTGGACTGGCTGGAAAAGGCCTATGTGGAGCGCAACGGGCGGATGGCAAATCTGGCGGTGCACCCCCAGTTCGCGTTTTTACGAGGCGAGCCGCGATGGAAGCAGCTCGTGGCGAAAATCTGGGGTCCAAAGTTGATCGAGCAGGCCAAACCGTAAAGTCAAGGCGGGTTTCCGCGGGCCCAAAACGGAACCCCTGCAATTGTAAAATGATACATTTTTTAGAAGAAAACTGGGACGCGATATGCAAAACAATATGCGGCCCCTGAGAAAAGCCTTGCGGCCTACTGTAATGTGATGTAAACAAACGGCATAGTTTGGTGGTAGTTTGGTCGGACAATTGCCAATAGACTCGTGAGTGATATGTCCCTGTGGTGGGGGTTCTTCACGAAAAATTTGACGTGTACCCGGGGTTGAAGCGTCCGACCTGACCCCGAGCATTTTCGTTTTGCTATTCGAAGTGGGCGCCACGGCTTGGCGTGGCGTTAATTTGAAGGAGGTAGGCATGAAGCTGTTAAGGATGGGAGTTGTGGTGGCTTTCGTTCTGACATTGGTCTTCGCCAACATCGCGATGTGCCAATCGTTAACTTCAGGCGACATCGCGGGGCGGGTTACGGATCCCGCGGGAGCAGTCATTCCGAACGCAACTGTGAGTTTGAAGAGTCTTGACACGGGTACCGTGCAAGCGGCTACGTCCAATGCCGACGGAACTTTCCGGTTCAGCCTACTGAAGCCGGGCCACTATGAAGTGTCGACGGCGGTGGCTGGATTTGCCAAGGTTGTGAGAAACGTTACGGTGGAAGTCGGGACTTCGACGTCCGTCGACTTCAAGTTGGAGATTAGCAAGCAAGCCGAGACTATCGAAGTGACCACCGAGGCGCCGCTGATCAGCACGGACCCAGGATCCTCGACGAACTTCACGCCAACGGAAGTGGCGTTGTTGCCTTCACCCGGGAATGACTTGACCACGATTGCCTTCACTGCTCCGGGCGTCGTAACCGCAAATGGAACTGGATATGGCAACTTCTCGGTTAACGGCTTGCCGGGTACGTCCAACCTTTTCACCGTCAACGGCGAAAACGATATGGACCCGTACTTCAACATCAACAACTCCGGCGCGGCGAACTTGACGCTGGGCGCCAATGAAGTCGAGGAAGTCACGGTTACCACCAACCCGTACGCTGGACAGTATGGGCAATTGGTGGGCGCGCAGGTGAGCTACGTAACCAAGTCAGGTACCAACGCCTTCCACGGCAACGCCCAGTACTGGTGGAACGGCCGGTATATGAATGCGAACAACTGGTTCAATAACGCACTTGGCGGTGCAGCTGCTGGTGCACCACGGCCGTTCTCTAATGCCAACCAGTGGGCCGGCGCCATCGGTGGCCCGATCATAAAAGACAAACTGTTCTTCTTCTTCGACACGGAGGGACTGCGATTTATTTTGCCCGCGCAGGCCAATGTCACCATTCCGACACCGGCGTTCGCGTCGGCGGTGCTAGCCAACATTCAGGCCGTCCAGCCGAATCAGTTGCCGGCCTACCAAACGATGATGGGCTTATATGCAGGAGCGGCACAAGGCAAGACTCCGAACACCTCCATCAGCCAAGTTGCAGAGTGTGCGCCGGGAGTTGTTCCTGGATGGACGACCACAGGCGGTTGCGCGGAATCGGTCACCACTGCGCCTTCGACCCTTGCCCATGAGTGGATTATCGCGTCACGTATCGACTATAGGCTGACCTCGAAGGACGATATCTTCTTTAGGTTCAAGATCGACCATGGACTCCAGCCGACCGCTGTTGACGCGCTCAGTCCGGTTTTCAACGCATTGTCTAACCAACCCTCTTATGATTATCAGGTCCAGGAACACCACATATTCAGCGGAACGATGGCCAATGAATTCACGGCCACTTTGAGCCATTACGTGGCGCAGTTCGTGTATGCGGACCCTGCCAAGGTAGAGGCGACCTTCCCTTATGGAACCAGTAACCTTGCTTCCAACGTGCCCTTCACTAACGTGAACCCTGACGCCCCGGACTTCCCGCAGGGCCGCAACGTCACCCAGTATCAAATCATTGATAACTTCACCTGGACCAAAGGCAAACATAACTTGCAGTTCGGCGTCAATTTCCGCCGCTACGACGTAAGCGATCACAACTTCTTCTGGAATACTCCGCTGGTCTATTTCCGAGACATCGGAACCACCGGTCCTCTGGCTAACGGACTGGCGGATTACGCCAACGGTATCGCCTTCCAATACCGCCAATCGGACAACCTCGCGTCGGACGTGCCCGTGGCGCTGTGGGGCATCGGAATCTATGGCTCGGACTCGTGGAAGGTAACTCCCACCTTCACGCTGACCGCGGCTTTGCGTGTAGAGCGCAATTCCAATCCAGTTTGCCAGATTAACTGTTTTGCAAACTTCAGCGGTTCGTTCTCGCAGTTGGCGAGCGTGCAAGCCGCCGCGGCCGGTAATGACCCGGGAGCAGTTGCCTACAACCAGGACATCTCTGCGGGACTACATCAAGCCTACCACGGAGTCGACGCCCTGGTGTGGTCGCCGCGCTTGGCGTTTAGCTGGGCACCCGGTTCGCGTGATAAGTTCCCCTATTTCCCAGGGGGAGGGAAGACTGTCATTAGCGGCGGTTTCGGCATCTTCTATGACAATCCTGCCGCAGGCCTAGTGGATAACCTGCTCGGCAATCCACCGGTGTCGGTTAACTTCCGCATCCGGCCACCCACAGGTACGTATGGCTTCGACCCGACCGCAACAGGATCCGCAGCGACATTTGCGGCCGCCTCGCAGGCCTTCAATATCTCAAAGAGCTACAACGATATCGAACAGGAACTTCAAAACATCAACGTGGTGTTTCCGGCTCCGGCCTTTAACAGCATCAACGGAACCGTTCATGCGCCTCAGGCTCAGGAATGGAACCTCAAGTTGGAGCAGCAGATTTCCCGGACCACGGCTTTCACCGTGAATTATTCGGGGAATCACGTCATTCGTCTGCCTTTCGACAACAACTACTACAATGCTACGGACTGCTCTGGGCTGTTTGCGAACGTGCCTGGTGTAAATTCGTCCTGTCTCGGCACCGGTACCCCGTATGGCGTGGTGCCGAATTACGGCGTTGTGAGCACCTACCAGAGTGGTGCCGTGTCCAATTACAACGGCATTTCCTTCTCCCTGCGGGAACAGTATCACTCCTGGTTCTTGGGGCACCTCAACTATACCTACTCTCATACACTGGACGAGTTGTCCAACGGTGGTCTGTTCGCCTTTAGTAGCGCGCAGATTCCGTTGGATCAAAATAATCCGCTCAGCCTGCGGGCAGGCAATTACGGGAATGCCGATTATGACATTCGGCATCTCGTAAACGCGGACTGGGTGTTCAGCCCGCAGTTCCATTTCCAGAATAAGTTTGCCAAAACATTTGTGGGCGGATGGCAGTTCGCTGGCAAAGCAATTTGGCGCACCGGTTTGCCTTTCACCGTTGTGGATGGGAACTTGAACGGTATATTCTACAGCGGCGGAGGCACTATCTTCGCCAACCAGATTTCATCTGGCGCACAGACGGGCTGCGGGAGGAGCGCGGCCACTGCCTACAATGTTGGCGCTGGCGGATGCCTGAACGCGGCCGCCTTCACCAATACCGCCGACCCTTCGTTTTCCGGTTACAACGCGTGGCCAAGCCAGGCGCGAAACCAGTTCCGTGGCCCCGGCTATGTGGACTTCGACATGAGCCTGTACAAGAACTTCTCTATCAAAGAAAAGGCTAATCTGGGTATCGGTTTGACCGCGTACAATGCGTTCAACCACCCGAACTTTGGACAGCCCGATAACAACCTGGGAGACGCCGCTTTTGGCCAGATTTCCAGCATGCAGACAACTCCGACGAGCCCCTACGGCGCGTTCTTCGGGTTCGACTCTTCGCCGCGCATCGTTCAGTTGACCGCGAAGTTGACCTTCTAATCCATTCCGCGAAGACGCGAAGAAAAGGGCGGCCTCACTGGCCGCCCTTTTTGTTCTTACATCAGACCCAGGATGCTAGACCCAGGATGATGGCCTAAAGGCGCAGCGCTACGGCAGCGGGAACTTGCAGGGCCGTGGCTTTAGCCCGGCATGTCGTGACCGAAAGAGCGCCCAAAGAAGAGCAGCCCAAGATGCCGGCCTGAAGGCACGGCGTTTACAACCGGCTATTCCGTGCGGATGGCTTCGATTTGTTTGGACTTAACTTTGATTTCCACGCCGAAGGGAGGGCGGATGTCGCTGCCTTGGACAATGGCGCCGCGGATCCAGATGTTGCCGGGAAGACTGGCGGTTTTGAGCGGGTCGTAGAGTGTGCGGCTGCAAGGATTGCCAACGAGGGGGTGATTCGCCGAGCGAAAATCATACTCAGTGCGAAGTTTCTCGAGATCACTGATAAATTCCAATTGGCAACTGCCGTAGGGCGCTTTGCGCGAGAAGGCCCAGTAACCCGCAGCCGTGGTGGGTGATCCGGATGGCAGGCGAATGATCGTGGCAGGAACATTTTCGCCGGTGATGAGATCGTGAATGAAGAAGTCCGCGGAGGACCAGGGCTTGGAGAGGTCCGCGACATTGGCGATGACCGGATTGTTGGCATCCGCGCGGGGCAAGAGTGTGGCCGGGTCCGGCGGTGGCGCGGGAACTTCCAGTTGCGGAGCGGGTTCAAGCCGAGGAGCGGTAGGGGCGGGTCGCGAATGAGTGAACCAGCGAATGGCGAAGAGAAGAACGATACCGAAAACCACCACGCCGGCGATAAAGGGAAAGAGCGGGTTCGGGCGCGCTCGGCGCTGCGAGGCTGAGACGCCCGGAATCGCTGGCATCTCAGGTTTAAAACGCGTTTCTGAAGAATCGTGATTCATAGGCGGACCTGGGTGGACCCAAGGACGTCAGCCGGAACGGAGCGATGCGACGCGGGGCCTCCGCTTGATTACTAAGTAATAATAATATCGGCTCTCGGAGCACAGAGTGCCGGCGGCAAAAAGTACGGCCCTCACGAAACAAACTCAGTCAACACGCACTCCGACTGACTTCCTGCATTGTACTGATGACAAGGCGAGGGGGGCAAGTTCATGTGCACGGTGCGCTAACAGACTGGGTTGTTCGATTGCGCACAATGAGGACCTCCGGGTTATAAGAAAGGAGGTATTAGAGATGGTCAGGTTACTCACAAGGTTACAGCAAGGCGAGCGGGTCTTGTGTTGCAAGGGTGAGCGGCCTAGTGTAGAGATAGAAAGTAACGGGGGAAATCTGCGGCAATGGCGGCCGATACCAGACAGATCGCGCGCTCGTTTGTTCACAGCCTGAACATTCTGCTGAAATTCGCGCGTTTGTATGAATTCGGCCACGTGCGGACGGCAGCGCAATTTGAAACCGCCTGGAAAGAGCTGCGGTCGGCGCTGGACCAGGGCGGAGACGCCGGGCTATTGTTGGGCGCGTCGGGTAATCAAATTGTGTTGGACGGGGTGCCGCTCGGCGCCGCGGCGGCGGAAAAAAGCTTCGCACAACTGCTGACCACTTCGGGAATCGCCAGCATTCATTTTTCACCGAATACCACACAGAGCAGCTTCGCGCGATTCGTGCGCGCGTTTCCGAGCGGCAACAACAAGCCGAGCATGCTGGCTGAGCAATTGAAGGTGGCGCTGGCAGGCGAAAGCAGCATCAAGATCAACGAAATCCGGTATGTGGCGGAGGATGGCTCGGTAGCGGGAATTAAAGTAGCCGCACAATTGACGGCCAAGATGCTAGGCGGAGCGGGGGACAAGTACCGCGACGTGTTTGAAGATCCACAAAAAATGTTGCAGTTGATTCTGGCGGCGGAAAGCAGCCGCGGCGGCGGAAGTGGAGGATTCGGCCCTGGTTCCGGAGGCGCAGGAAGCGGATCGGGCGGCGGGAGCGGATCGAGCTGGAGCGGGGGAAAAGATAGCACCGGCAGTCTGTGGGATGCGGGGAAAGCGTCGGGTGGAGGCGCTGGATTCGGTGGCGGAAGCGGCGGAGGCGGTGGCGGAACCGGCGGAGGCGGAGGTACTGGTGGCCCGGGCGGCGGCGGAGGGGCCGGAACAGGTACGGGCGGCTCTGGCGGCTCAGGCGATGGCAATGCGGGTGGAGGAATTGGCCCTGGTGGTGGAAGCGGCATGGGTGGACCCGGGGGAGCGGGAGGTGGATCCGGTAGCGGTGGTCCAGGTGGCGGAGGCTCCGGCGCTGGCGGCGGTGGTGTGGGTGGCGGACCCGGGGGAGGTGGCGGAACTGGTAGCGGTGGCGTGGGAGGCGGAACCGGCGGAGGTTCTGGATACGGGGGCGGTGGAGCAGGTGGAAGCGAGCCCGGGAAATGGATGAGCGCTTCAGCGATGTTACGCGGCGCGATGCTGGGCGGAACCGGTGCGGGTGTTGGAATCGGAGCAGGAGAGCCCGGAAATTATTCGGTGGCGGAAGAAGAAGTACGCTCCATGATCGGGCTGTTCGCGCAATTGGGAAAAGCCCGGAAGGACCCCGAGAGCCGCATGGATGCGGCAAGTTTCCAATCAAGACTGACGGCGCTGCCGGTCCGCGCACAGTACACCTTGCAGCAGGCCTTGGCCGGCTTGGCGGCGCAAGCGCCGATGGACAAGCCGGACAAGCCCATGTTGCTGAAATTAGCCGAGCATGTGGCGATTCGGTTCGCGCTGGACAGCTACGAACGCGGCGAGTTGCGGGTCAACGCGGTAAAGCAACTGCTGGACCGCATGAATTCCGAGATTGAAGCGTTGCGAAAGATTCTGGGCCAGCAAGAAGAGACCATGGCGAACGCCGGCATCGCGGTGCAGTCGTACACCGAGCTGCTGGACCAGGAGTTCTGGCAGCAGGTCCCGGAAGAGAACAAGAAAGAAGTATTGACCTCCGAAGAAGCATGGTGCGTGCCGCCTCGCAACGTGCGCGGGTTCCTGGAAGAGATGTTGCGGCGCGGCGAGTTGAAAACGGTGAATGAAATTCTAACCAAGTACGCCGCGTGCGTGGCCCTGGAGGCTCCGGAAGCGCGTCGCACCACGGCGATCGGGCTGGCGGACCTGGCGGAGTTTTACGGCAGCGGTGATGGCAGCGCCTTGATCGATGTGATTCAGAGACTGGGAAACCAGCTGGCGGTGGAACGCGAATCGGATTTACAGACGCTGCTCGGGGCCGCGTTCGTGCGCATGAGCCAGGAGGCGGGCTCGAAGCGGTTCTATCCAGCGATGCAGCAAGCTTTGGCGTCACTGGACAGTGTGGAAGCGTTGCGGCCCGGCTCGACTAACAATCTTCGGCAAAGATTCGGAGCCGAAGAACGCGTACCGGAATTCATCGAAGACACCATGCGGACGGGGCAAATTCCAGACGGGTTGCTGGATATCCTGACCCTGATGCCGAAGGCCACGCTGCATTATGTGACCACGAAATTCGCGAATTGTGGGTTCCATGAAGATTGTCAATTGCTGGGGTCCATCGTGGGCGGGCTGGGAGAAGATACGATGCAGCGGCTGACCGAGACGCTGCAAACCTCCCCCGCTAACGAAGCGACCGAGGTGATTGGATTGCTGACGCAACTGTCGCCCGAATCGGTGGAAAGGATACTGCCGACGCGACTGGCGCAATGGCCGCGCACGTCGCACGATCGCACGGTGCGACAGCTCTCGAGCGCACCCGCCGAACAGCGGGCACGATTGCTGGTGATGCTCTATGACTCGCTGGATCCGCTGATTCGGCCATTGGCGCTCGATGAAATGGGCATGAGCGGACGGCCGGAGTGCATCACCAAAGTCGTGGATCTGGCGCAAGACGATAGCACGCCTGGTTTCACGCGGATCAAGGCCATCGAGGCGGCAGGCCGATTGCGAGCCAGTGCGGCGAGCCCGGTGCTGCAGAAAATTCTGGAAGCCAAACAGGTATGGCGGTGGGCGTATCACTCAGAATTGAGGATCGCGGCGGCCCAGGCGCTGCAAAAGATAGAACCCACGTTGGCAATGGAAAAGATTGCGTCGAGCGGATTGGACCGCAAGGAACTGGTGCTGGACCCCGCGGATCCCGAGCCCAACGCGCCGGTGATCCGGCAGCGGCGGTACGCGCGTCTGAAGCTGACCAAGCACATCCCCACGGTGACCAGCAATTTGCGCGAAAACCTGAGAATCACGATTGCGGAGTTGAATATGGGCGGCGGCATTGGCGCCGCGGACCGGCACTTGGCTCCGGGATCGCTGTTGACGCTGAAGATGTCCAGCGGCGTGAGGAACATCCGGGCGCAGGCCATCGTGCGTGGCGCACGTCCGCAGGCCACCGCGTTTGAGTTTGTCGATATGGACCTGGATGAACGGTCACGTTTAAGGAAACTATTGTTGGAACTGGGCGGATTGCCACAGCCAGCGCAAGTAAACAACCGCAGCCGGCGTCAGGGGCGGTTGGCCATGTCAAAGTAATTGGCGCGGTTCCCGGAATAACCAAGAACCAAAGCACTCAGATGCCTTCCTGAAAGTACGGAACCACCTAAAACAGGACCGGGTGAGATCGCGCGGACATGGGGCGCAGCCGTGCTGCGCCCCTACCCAGAAGCGCGCCGTTGGCGGCCTGCTGAGACACACATAAGACGATTCGACCTGTACGTGGGACGAAAAAACCGTCCGGAAGAGCAGGTTGGGAGACTGGCCGGGCGACGAGCTAGCACGCGGGTCACATGGGACGACTGTACCATTGTGAGACCGCGCCGACAGGCCTACCGTACTAGAGAAGGTGTACTTCAGAAGAGAACCGTCGGGACTATCGACGGGGCGAAGGTACGGACCTGGCATGAAAACGGACCCGAAGACCACAGCCGCCCGCGCGTTCGTTCGAAGCCTTAACATCCTGCTGAAGTTTGCGCGCCTCTACGGTTATGAGCACGCGCGCACGACAGAACAGTTGCAGATTGCGTGGGCGGAGCTGCGTTCGGCGGTGCCGGAAAATGCGGATAACGGGTTGCTATTGGGGGCAACGGGCAATCAGCTACTGCTGGATGGCGTGCCGCTGGAAGGCTCGCCTGCGGAAAAGCAGTTTGCTCAATTATTGAGCGCGGCGGGACTGGCCAGCATTCAGTTCCAACCGAATGTTGCGCAAGAGGAGCTGGCGGCCTTAGTGCATGCTTTCCCGACCGGGAAAGCCAAGCCCGCGGAATTGGCGCAACAGCTGAAGCAGGCCATTGTTGGCGCTCATGGCATCCACGTGAATGAGGTTTGTTTTGTGGCCACAGACGCCCGGTTGAAGGATGCGAGCGTGGCGGCGCAGATTGCCGCGGCGTCCCTGGGAGACGAGCAGGATTCCTTCCGGAAGATGTTGAATGATCCCCAGAAGCTGCTGGAACTGATTGCCGCAGCCGAAGGATCTAAATCGGGACCCGGAGGAAGCGGATCAGGCACCGGCAGCGGAATTGATGGAGAAGGAAGCGCTTCGAGCGGATTCGCTGGCGTAGACAGCAGCAGCGCCGGCACCGGGAGCAGGGCGGGTGCCGCAAGAACGTTGTGGTCGGGAGGAACCGGCGCGGGTGGCTCCGGAAGTGGGGCAGGCTGGGGGCCAGATAAGGGCGGCGAAGGAACTGGCACGGGCGCGGGGATGGGTGCAGCGCCCGGATCACGGAGCGGGCTTGGAACGGGATCGGGCGGCGGTGGAACGGGCTTGGGTCTGGGCATTGCGGGAGGAGCAGGAAAGGGAAGCGGACTCGGCGACCCCACCGACGAAGAAATCTACGCCATCCTGCACGCCTTGGCGATCTTCGGAAAAGTGGGAAGTGGGCCAAACCCCGCTGCAGCCGCCGTGGAGTTTCAGGGGCAAGTAGCGCAACTTCCCGTCCGTGCACAAGACCTGTTGCGCAATGCTCTGGCGGGCATCGCGGAACAAGGTAAAAACAGCAAACTCGATCAAAGCATGCTGGTGAAGTTGGCGGAACACCTGTCGATTCGATTTGCGCTGGAACGATTCGAAAAGGGCGAAGTGAAGGTGAATGCGGTCAGACAGATGCTGGACCGCATGAACCAGGAAATTGAAGCGCTACGAAAGATTTTGGGACAGCACGAAGACAAGATGGTAGAGGCGGGACTGCTCGTGGAGTCTCACCGCGAATTATTGGATCGGCAGTTCTGGGCCAGCGTGCCGGAAAGCGCAAAACGGGAAGTGCTGCTGTCGTCGGAGGCTTGGTGCATCCCGCCAAAAAACGTCCAATCCTATGTCGGGCAATTGATCGATCAGGGCGATATCGCGGAAGCGACCAGCATCCTGCAGAACTATGCCAGTTGCGCGGATAGCGAGGAGCCGGATGCGCGGAAACGGGCAGCCACGGGCCTTTCGGAATTGGCGGAACTGTATGCCAAGGCCGACCCGCACTTGTTGGCCGAGGCGCTGCGGCACGTGGGCCTCAGGCTCAGCGTGGAACAGGACCAGGATTTGCAGTCACTGGTCAGCGCGGCGTTCGTGCGCCTGTGCCAGGAAGCTGCGGCCAAACGATGTTACCTGGCGATGGAACAAGCGTTAAACCTGTTGGCGGGTGTGGAATCGCAACGGCCCGGCATTGCCAAGACGCTGCGTACCAAGATGGGCATCGAAGACCGCGTGCCGGAATTTGTGGATGAGGCATTGCGGGCCAGGCAAATTTCGGCGGGATTGACGGGAGTTTTGAAGCAACTGCCGCAGACCGCGATGGAACAGCTCTCGGTACGATTCAACCGGTGTCAATATCGCGATGACTTGGAGAATATAGCGAACCTGGCCCACGACTTGGGCGAACAAGCGTTGCAATACCTGAGAAGCACCGTGCGCGGCGGTGCGCATGCCGATGCCGTGGAGATGGTGGGTTTGCTCGTGAAGCTCGATCCAACTGCTGCGGAGGTCTTTCTGCCCACGCGAATCAAGGATTTTACGCGTGCGGCGCAGGACCGCATGGTCCGGCAGATCGCTTCGTGCGGAGCGGCGGAACGCTGCCGCATCCTGCTGGCTGTGCTGGATCACGTGGACCCGCTGATCATGCCACTGGTGGTGGACGAAGTCGGTATGACCGAAGCACGGGAAGCCTTGGGACGACTGTTGACGCTGGCCGACGGGGATTTGCCGGCGGGCGCGGCTGCGTATTTGCGTGTGAAGGCGGTCGAGGCATTGGGGCGGGTGAGAGCGCCAGAGTCCACGAATGCGCTGAAGCGCATTTTGGAAGCACGGAAGATCTTTGGGTGGATGCATCCGCAGGAACTGCGAATCGCGGCGTTACAGGCACTTCAAAAGCTGGATCCACAGTGGGTGAGCGAGTACCTGCCGAAGAGCGGCATCGAGAGCGAAGATCTAAGACTGGCACCGTTGGAGGTGCCACATAATTCGAAATTTGTCCGTCATCGCCGGCACACACGAGTGCGGCTGCAAAAATCCATTTCTGCCGTGAGCACCAACCTAAAGCAGAACTGCAAGCTGGATATCAAGACCGCCAGTCTGAGCGGCGGACTGGCGACCACCAACATGCACCTTGCTCCGGGAACTCAGGTGCAGTTACGGATGCAGGTGGGTCTGCGAAACCTGCAAGCCACGGCCCTGATGCGCGACTACCGGGCGCAGGATATGTCCTTCGAAATCGTGGACATGAGCCTGGAGGAGCGCACGAAATTCCGCAAACTGTTGCTGGACAATATTGTGAAGGCCCCTGGCCATCAGCAACCAGAAGCGTCGGGTGGTCCGTGCGAAGACAAGCATCCGCCGCGGGACAAGGTCTCGATTACGAAACAGTAACGAGTCGCAGGTACTACAACCAAGTACCTTTGTGGGATTTACCCCCGACAGGACAGCGCGTAACCTAATGAAATCACGAAGCGCTGGCCCTCGAAAACCGCCCAAACTCGTCAGATACCCTTCGTGACATGGCTCATACTGTGTCCCTGAGACCAATAATCCGCGCCCTGGCACTTCTGTGCGCACTTTCGTACGCGGGCAATGCTGTCCGCGCGGAACGCGGCCGCGTCTCCTTTCCCGACAACCCACGCTTAACCACACAGCGGCTTGCGGATCACTTCGGACTGGGAGCCGTGACAGTGACGGCCATGGGGCAGGACAGCCAGGGATTTCTATGGATCGGAACACAAACGGGGCTTTTCCGTTACGACGGCGCACGAGCACAGAAGATAACGGAAGTAGAAGGTCTGATCGGACATTATGTTCTGGACCTGGTAATCGCACCGGATGGGACACCGTGGTTTGCGGGAAACCGCGGGATCGCCTATTACAAAAATGGGCGATTTGAGAGTTTGACCATTCCAGCATCAGCCATGCCGCTTTCCAGCGGTACGCAGATTTTTACGGTAGATAGCAACGGCGTCGTATATGCGCTGCTATTTAACCGCGGTGTGTTGCGAGTGGATAGCCACAACCAGTCGCACGCGACGGTGCTGGGCGAAGCAGAGGGGATCAGCGAGCCGGCTGCAGGAATTGCGCTGGCTGAGGATGATTCGATCTGGTTTACGTTTGGCCGGCATTTGGCGCATGTGACGCCGGGTTCGAACACCGTGGAAGTCGCTTCGCAAATCGAGCTTCCGAAGGACCGCGTGGTGGCGCTCGTGTGGGACCGTGAGAAAGGGTTGTGGCTGCGCACGATCACCAAATTGGAGCGCGTGGACCTAGGAGCACATAAGCTGGCTATCGAGAAAGCAGTAGCTGGAGCTGCTGACGACGTGGAAGGAAAGCCCACGCTGGACCAGCAAGGAAAACTGCTGGTGCCGTCGACTACCGGTTTGTACTGGCAAGGTGTTGATGGGCGTTGGCAGGTGGTTACGGACCGGCAAGGCCTCTCCAGCAACGACATTCAATTCGCCATAGAGGACCGCGAAGGAACGTTGTGGGTCGGAGGATCGGGAACAGGGCTGGACCGATTACCCGGAGTGCATGAGTGGACCGGGTGGACAACCACCGAAGGGTTGCTGGACAACTCCACGTGGGCTACACAACGCGATCACCAGGGCCGCTTGTGGGTCAGCACGTCACGCGGCATAGCGCTCTGGGACCCACAGCAACATCGCTGGGAAAAAGTTCCGCTGCTTAACGGGAACGAGCGAGTGCAAGCGCGGCAGATCCAAATTTCGGGAGATGGGTCGATGTGGGCTCTGACGCTGACTGGCGCATTGCTGCGGATCGACCCAGAGGACTTCACCACCACGGTGCAGGCAAGCTTCCGCGGAAGACCATACCAAACGGTTTACGTGTCGCCGCAGGGAGAGATTTGGGCCACGACACGCGATCACCTGGTGCGCTTCGATAGCAGCAGGCCGGCCGCAGAGCCGAAGGATGTGCCGCTGCCTCTGGGATCCGGCACAGAATTATTCTACGTGTCGTTCTCGCCAGACGGCGCGGTGTGGGTGTCCGGAACCGCGGTGGTGTACCGCTTCGACGGAAAGAACTGGCAGACGTTGACGATGAAGGATGGGCTGCAGGGGCAAGCAATTACGAGCATGGCGGCATTAAGCGATAAGGAAGTGTGGGTGGCCTACAACGACGTGGTAGAAGTGACCCGAATCACGCTGGACGATTCCGGCAAAGCACAGTTTGAAAACCACCCGTGGGATTGGCTGATTGTGGGGCACGATTCCAAAGGACGAGTGTGGTTCGATGGGCCCGACGGATTGGCGATTCGCTCTCCGAACGGGACACTGCAAAATTTGAGCCACACGGACGGCTTACTGTGGGACGACGTCAGCCCGTGGACCGGTGTTCGGGAAGAGAACGATGGAAGCTTCCTGATCGCTACATCGCGGGGTCTGGCACGGTACCGCCCCGATGCCCAGAAGCCCCGCATGAAACAGATGAATGTGGTGATCACAAAGGCAGCGCTTGGGGGCCAAGACCGCGAATTGCAGGGCGAGCCCAGGGTGCGCGCGGCGGATGGCTCACTGATCGTGCAATTCGCCCCGATGGTTCTGGATGATGCCGAGCGAGTGAGCTGTCAATACCAGTTGAAAGGTCTGGAAGAACAGGCGACGGAGACGCAGCAACGCGAATTACAGTATGGCAGCTTGCCGCCGGGAAAGTACGAATTCTGGGTGCAGTGCCGCGAGCCGGGGCTCCTGATGGCGTCGACCCCCGCGACATTCCGCTTCGAAGTGTTGCCAAGTTTCTGGCAAAGCTGGTGGGCACGGGTGTCGGGAGTGCTCTCGCTGGTGGTTTGCTTTTGGGGCTACACCACATTGCGGACGCGAGCGTTGAACCGGCGGCAATTGGAACTGGAACAAGCGGTGGCGGAACGCAGCGTGGAATTGTTGCAAAAGAACAAAGAGCTGGAAGAGATCTCGCTAACCGATCCATTGACGGGAGCGAGAAATCGTCGGTACTTCTATGAAACGATCTCGAAGGACATCGCCCAGGCGGTACGTTCGCACCTAAAGAGCACCAGCTCCAACGACGCCGGAGCGCCCGCCCAGGATCTGATTTTTGTATTGGTGGATATCGACCGGTTTAAGCGAGTGAACGATGATTTGGGGCATGCGGCGGGAGATCGGTTGCTGCAAGAGGTGGCCAAGCGCATCGAATCCGTGATGCGACGCTCCGACGATCTGGTACGGTGGGGCGGGGAAGAGTTTCTACTGGTTTGCCGCACCACTGACCGGGACAATGCTTCCTTATTGTGCAACCGTGTGCTCGAAGCCATTCGCGACGTGCCCTTCGACGTCGGCAACGGTTTGGAGATTCACAAAACCTGCTCCATCGGATGGGCGCCGTTTCCGTGGCTGAAGGAAGATGTCGGGTTGCTCTCGATCGACAATGTGATCGAGTTGGCCGACAAGGCGCTGTACCTGGCCAAGCGGGAAGGGCGTAATCGGGGTTATGGAATGCTGCCGGCCACGGATGTTTACCGCAGCGAGAAGTGCGTATCGATTGAAACGCTCCGCGATTGCCCGCCGGATTTAGTCCAGATTGTGTAGCGCTGCGTAGGGTGCAGCACCGTTTGCCTCGAGTATCGCGAAGAAAGCCAAGCCAACCGCTCGTTAATAAAAAAAAAGGAGCTGTCATTTCGTGCGCAGCGAGCAACCTCTCTTCGATTTTGTCTTCTCTAGCCCCACATGGAGATAACCATCGGTTGGCCAGTCTAAAGTTCGGCCACTGCACGAACGTGACTGGCGCTTAGCCACTCTTGTACACTGCCGTTGCCAGGGAAAAGTGCGAGCTACTCTGCTAATCCTCGTTATCTTGATGACGGCGTCCGCCCAAGCGCCGGAGAAAAAGCAGTCTCCCATTGGGTCTTGCCCGAAAACCGCAGAAATAGAAACCGTGGCCACTCAGAAATACTGGTTTGAGGGGGCGCTGGCGCAAAAGCACGTCAGGATGTACCTGGAGCGGGGCGGCCAGGGCGTTGTAGGCGTGTTCTACAACACGGCAGACTGGGTCCCAGAGGTACTCGGTGGCCATTGGATAGCAGGGCAGCAGGAGACCGTCGAACTGAGGGCGGCGGACGAGCACGACGTTGAGTTGGGACATTTGCAAGGCCGGTTAACTGCCAATAGTCTTGCGGGGGTTTGGTCACCAGCACGGCCCGGGAATGAGATTAGTTTCAACTTGAAGCTTGTCGCGCAGCCGAAATGTGACGGGAGTGGGCCGTGGAAGAATTTTGACGATAAGAGCTGGGCAGTCACTCTTTCGTATCCGGTGGCCTGGCACATTCGCTCAGGCGCAGAGAGCATCACGCTGACCTGCCCGGATCCGTCGCTGATGGCGTATGAGGGAAACGACATCGAGGTCACGCAAGGCGCAGAAGCGAATGAAGTGACCAGCGACTTTATCCAGTGCGGTGACAAATGGATCTACGGTTATAACTGCAGGTGTGCGGATGCAAGCCGATGCAAGATGGCGTTCACGGAGGACCGCGAGGGAATCACCGTCGTGCGGGCAGACCGAATCGAATGGCGGGTATATTGCAGGGGCGGGGGTTACGCTGGACTTGGTGAGGGAGTCCGCCGGGTTATCACGTTTGACGACAAATGGATCGTTGTGGAAGGCCAGGGTCCTGCGGCGGCGTTGGTGGAGCGGGTTGTGGGTGCAGTCAAGAAGCGGCGTTGAAGAATCAGTTTGGACGAGGGGCACCGTCGTCTTGGGGATCGACGTCGGCGTTTTCGTCGAGAGCGCTGGCGGACGAGCTGAGAACTTCAAGTGCGGCGGCTTGATCTTCCTCGCGGACGAGAACGCGAAAGCCCTCGCCCGACCAGGCCAGATGGTCGCGCATACCTCCCACCGAGTCCGACTGGATCATGGCGGAAATACCGGCGGCTTCCAGGGCACCCTTAGCGAGTTCCGCTTCGGGTCGGTTGCCAAATGCCCGGACCATCACGAGCTTTGCGTATTCCATAGCGAAAGTATATACCTTCGCAATGCGTTCGGAGCGGGTGGAACTGTTGGAACTGTGGCGATTGTTGGCGGGGGCGCATCCAACCAGTTACAATGAGATGTTTGCCTTTTTGTGTGGGAGTGGCCTGTGCGCATGAGTACAGGTAATACCTTTGAGTCTGAGCAAGGCTCTAGCCCGATAACGACAGCTAATGTCAATGCGGTGGGGCAGCTAGTCAGGAAATGACGGAAGGTCCATGGATTTAGCCAAACAAATCGACAGAGTAATCGCGCGTTTTTTTGGCACGAAGCACGAGCGCGACATCAAGAAGATGCAGCCGGTGATCGCGGCAATCAACGCGAAAGAACCGGAGGTGCAGGCCCTGAGCGACGAACAGTTGAAGGAGCGCTTTGCGGAGCTGCGCACGCAGGTACAAGAGCAGTTGAAGGACAGCGATCCCGCGGAGGATTCCTACAAGGCCGAGCTGGCGGCGGCGCTGGAGCCGGTGATCGTTCCCGCGTTTGCGCTGGTGCGCGAGGCGGGGCGGCGGTTCCTGAACATGCGGCATTTCGACGTCCAGTTGATCGGCGGAATGGTGCTGGATAGCGGCAAGATCGCGGAAATGAAGACCGGCGAAGGGAAGACGCTGGTGGCCACGCTTCCGGCGTCGTTGAACGCGCTGGCGGGGCGCGGCGTGCACCTGGTGACGGTGAACGATTACCTCGCACGGCGCGACGCGGAATGGATGAGCCCGCTGTACAAGGCTCTGGGGCTCACCGTAGGCGTCATTGTTCACGATCTGGACGACGTGCAGCGACGGGCGGCGTACGGCGCGGACATTACCTACGGAACGAACAATGAGTTTGGCTTCGATTACCTGCGCGACAACATGAAGTATGACCTGGCGAGTTGCGTGCAGCGCGGACATCAGTTCGCCATCGTAGACGAAGTGGACTCCATCCTGATTGACGAGGCGCGGACACCGCTGATTATCTCCGGGCCTTCGGAAGAATCCACGGACAAGTATTTTAAGATCGACAAAATAATTCCCAAGCTGATTCAGGAGATTGACTACACGCTGGACGAGAAGCATCGCCAGGCGACGCTCACGGAAGAAGGCGTCAGCAAATGCGAGCGGCTCCTGAGCCTGGGGAATTTGTACGATCCGGCGCACATGGAGACGATTCATCACGTGTACCAGGCGCTGCGGGCGCACGCGTTGTATAAGCGTGACGTGGATTATGTGGTGAAAGACGGGGAAGTGATCATTGTCGACGAGTTCACCGGGCGACAAATGCCGGGACGGCGGTGGTCCGACGGCTTGCACCAGGCGGTGGAAGCGAAAGAGGGCGTGAAGATTGAGCGCGAGAACCAGACGCTGGCGACCATCACCTTCCAGAATTACTTCCGTATGTACAAGAAGCTGTCAGGCATGACGGGAACCGCGGAAACGGAAGCGGCGGAATTCGGAAAGATTTACAACCTGGACGTGGTGGTGATTCCGACGAATCGCTCCTTGATCCGCATTGAGAATCCAGACGTAGTGTACCGCACGGAGCGGGAGAAATTTGAAGCGGTGGTGAACGGAATTCTGCAGGAAGACAACACCCTGGCGCATGGAATCCGGCAGTTTAACCAGCGCGGACAACCGGTGCTGGTCGGAACGATTTCGATCGAAAAATCGGAGACCATTGCGGAACTCCTGAAAAAACACGGCATTCCGCACCAAGTGCTGAACGCCAAGCAGCACGAGCGCGAATCGCGCATTGTGGCTCAGGCGGGTCGTAGAGGCGCGGTGACCGTGGCGACGAACATGGCCGGCCGCGGCACGGACATTCTGCTGGGCGGGAATCCGGAAGCGTTGACACGCGAACACTTTCTGAAGAACAAGATGGCCATGCCGTATGCCGCTGCTCCTGCGGTGATTGGCGCGGACGGTGCGAACGGAGATGGGGCGCAGCCGGCCGTGCCGATGGTGCTGTTCCAGCACGAGGGCAAGATTTTCCAGGTGCCGCAGGACCAGTGGAAGCCGGTGTACGACCAGTTTGCCGAACAATGCAAAGCGGAACACGACGAAGTGGTGGCGCTAGGCGGATTGCATATTTTGGGCACGGAACGACACGAGGCGCGGCGCATCGATAACCAGTTGCGCGGGCGTGCCGGACGCCAGGGCGATCCCGGGTCGTCGCGGTTCTTCTTGTCCCTCGAAGATGACTTGATGCGGATTTTCGGTGGCGAGCGCGTCAAGCAGTTGATGTTCCGCCTAGGGATGACCGAGGGCGTGCCGATTGAATCGAAACTAATTTCCAGCCGCATTGAGAACGCGCAGAAATCAGTGGAAGCGCAGAACTTCGATGCCCGAAAACACCTGCTGGAGTACGACGATGTGATGAACAAGCAGCGCGAGACCATTTACGCGATTCGGCGGTCCGCGCTGGAAGGCAAGGATCAACGCGATTACGTGTTGGGCATCGCCGAGAACGTCGCGGCGGGCTTGGTGGAAACGTATTGCCCACGGGAGCAGCACCCGGGCCAGTGGAATACCACGCAATTCCTTGCGGAAATAAATGCGCAATTTGGGATTGACGCGAAGGCCGCGGGGGCGGACCCGGCAGCGCTGAATCACGACGAATTGGTGGAAGCGACTGTAGAAGCGGTGAAGAACCGCTATGCGGAGAAGGAAAAGCAGTTCAGTCCGGATTTGCTGCGATGGCTGGAGCGGCGAATAATTTTGGATGTGGTGGATACGCAGTGGAAGGACCACCTGCTGTCATTGGACCACCTAAAAGAAGGGATTGGGCTGCGCGGATACGGGCAAAAAGATCCGCTGGTGGAGTTCAAGAAGGAAGCATTTGTGCTGTTCGAAGACATGATGGCGCGCATTGATAATGAGACGGTGCGCTACCTGTTCCATGTGCAGATTCAGCGGGAGGAGGTGCCCCCACTGCAGGCACAGCCACGTCCGGCGGCGCCACCACGGCAGATCCATAGTGCGGCCACAGCTGTGGCCAGCGCGGCAGCTCGCGCGGAAGAAGCGCCGGCGCGATTGCCGGATTTTGCTCGGGCGTTGGAGCGGAAACAGGAACGCCAGCAGAAGGATTTGCAATTCCAGGCCGGCGCGGCGCAGGCTGAGGCGCCAAAGCCAGTGCGCGCGGGCGCGAAGGTGGGAAGGAATGATCCTTGCCCGTGCGGGTCGGGGAAGAAGTACAAGAAGTGCCATGGGGCGAATGCGTGAGAAAGTAAGGAAGTAACGGAGAATCGGATTCCGAAGGTCCGTTGCTCTCGGAAATTTTATGTCGGAGCTGAAGCTCCGACCTCCCAATCATCTACGATCCGATGAGAACTTGATTTGGAGCTGAAAAAAGCAATTTCAACTGAAGAAGGGAAACTATGCCACCGGGAATGCCAGGACAACAGCAGATGCCTCAGCGCCAGCCGATTCCGGGCGTGAAGTATTTAATTGCGGTGGCCAGCGGAAAGGGCGGCGTGGGGAAAACCACGGTGGCGGTGAATCTGGCACTAGCGCTGGCGAAGACCGGGAACAAAGTGGGGCTGCTGGATGCAGACGTGTACGGACCGAATGTACCGATTATGTTGGGTTCCACGGCGGAGCCCATGGCGACACCGCAGCAACGCATCATCCCGGTGCAGGCGCAGGGCATCAAGATGATTTCGATGGGACTGCTGAATCCCGGCGACAAGCCGGTGATCTGGCGTGGGCCCATGCTGCACAGCGTGATTACGCAGTTCTTGCGCAGCGTGGAATGGGGCGAACTGGATTATCTGGTGATTGATTTGCCGCCCGGAACAGGCGATGTGCAGTTGACGCTGATCCAGACAGTGGAAGTGACGGGAGCCGTGGTGGTAACGACACCATCGACCGTGGCGCTGGCGGATGTGCGCAAGGCCATCGAAATGTTCCGTCAGGTGAATGTGGAAGTGCTGGGCGTGGTGGAGAACATGAGCACGTTCGCATGTCCGCATTGCGGGAAGCCCGTGGATATTTTTGGACACGGCGAGGGCGCGAAGACCGCCATTGAATATGGTGTGCCCGTGCTGGGGGAGATTGAGATCGATCCGCGGATTCGCTTGGGCGGCGACACCGGGAAGCCAGTCGCGGCACAAGGAGAAAACGCGCCCGCGGCACAGAGTTTGTATCGTGTGGCCAAGGCCGTGAGCGAGCGGCTGGAAGAAGTAGCGGCGACCTCGGGTGGACCGGCGGTACAGATCGATTGACGTCGTGTTCGCATAAGAAACACACAATGCCACAGATGCAGAATTGGCCCTGGGTTACCGCACTCCAAAGACGCTGAGCCACGATGCCGGCCTACAGGCACGGCGCAGGCACGGCACTACAATAGCTGCGGAACATTCCTGCGTAGATCATCGTTCTGAAAAGTGAGGACGTCTCCATGGGCGGATCCGTAGTGCTCGAATCCAATCCAGCCGAACGTACCCTGGAGGCTCGCCCGGGAGAATGGGCACTTCTGGGCGGGCTCTCTTTTGTGGTGTTCACCGCGCACATGCTGGTGAGCGGACGATATGGGTATTTCGTAGACGAACTGTATTACCTGGCTTGCAGCCATCATCTGGCTTGGGGATATGTGGACCAGCCGCCACTGATTGCGGTGATCACCTGGCTGGAGCGAGTGACCTTGGGCGATTCGTTGCCAGCGCTACATTTTATGCCAGCGGTGGCCGCGGGATTGCGCGTACTGCTGACAGGATTGATCGCGCGGGAATTAGGTGCGCGCCGCTTCGGCATGGTGCTGGCGTGTGTGTGCGTGATGGTCGCGCCCATTTATCTGGGACTGGATTCGCTGCTCACCATGAATGTGTTCGAGTCGCTGTTCTGGATGAGCGCGGCTTTGATTGCTCTGAAAATCCTCAAAGGGGCCAGCCAGAAACTGTGGCTGCTGTTCGGCGTGGTGTGCGGCGTAGGCCTGCTGAACAAGCACTCCATGCTGTTCTTTGGGTTTGGACTGTTCGCGGGATTGCTGCTGACGAAGCAGCGGCGCCAGTTCGCCTCGCCATGGATCTGGTTGGGCGGGCTGATCGCGCTGCTGATCTTCCTACCGAACCTCATGTGGGAAATCCACCGCGGATTCCCGACCATTGAATTGCTGCGAAATGTGCAGCAAAGCGGGCGAAATACGGAAACCGGGACGATCGGGTTCCTGCTGTTGCAAGTCCTGATTCTGCATCCGCTCGCGGCGCCGGTATGGATCGCGGGTTTGGTGGAATTGCTGCGCGACCGGGAAAGCAAAGGCTGGCGCGTTTTGGGAATCACCTGGCTGGTGATCCTGATTTGCATGCTGATGATGCACGGGCGAATGTATTACCCCGCACCGGCATATCCGATGCTCTTTGCGGCGGGCGGGCTAATGTTCGAACGATGGTTTGCGGGGCTGCGCAGCGGACGGTGGCTAAAACCCGCCTACATCGCGGTGCTGGCCATTACCGGTATCTTGAACGCGCCATTCGCCTATTTCCCGCTACTGACCGTGGATCAATATTTGGCGTACGCGCGGTTTTTTCATTACGCACCGCCACGAATCGAGAATAACCATCTGGGACCGCTGCCGCAGATTTATGCAGACCAGTTCGGGTGGAAAGAGATGGCGCAAGTGGTGGCGGAGGCGTATCACAAATTGCCACCGGAAGAGCAGAAGTCCTGCGCGATTATCGGGCAGAACTATGGACAGGCGGGCGCGATCGATTTCTTTGGCGCGAAAATGGGTCTGCCGCCGGCGATTTCCGGGCACCAGAACTATTATTATTGGGGCCCGCGGGGGTACACCGGTGAATGCATGATCGTGATGGGCGATACCCCGGATCGCTTGCACGAATTGTTCGAAAATGTGGAATTTGCGGGAAGCGTGGAGCACCCGCTATCCATGCCTTACGAGCATTTTGATGTGTATATCTGCCGGAAGCCGAAGTTCGGGAAGCTCGACGAGGCCTGGCCGAAGATTAAGCGCTGGGGGTAGTGGCGAGTTCAGTGATTCCCGTCTCCACGAACCCCGAGCAAAAAAAGCACGGCATTCCGAACGGAGTCCGCGCAGTGAGCAATCTCTCTTCACGCTCGCCACTCGCCACTGCTACGAACGAAAAGTAGGTAGGTTGGGAATTGGGGAGCCGCCGGAGTTGCATGCTTCGGCGGCTTTTATTTTTTCCAGCAGGCACGCGCGGCAGAGGCAGCCGGTGGATTGCTCCTTGTCGGGCATGGGGAGATGGGGAAGTTCGGCGCACCAGCAGCCATCTTCGGGCTGGCAGGTCATGGGGGAGCCGCATTGCGCGCAACGCGTTTCCATGTGGAAAGTATGGCGCGAGATCCGATGCTCGTAAAGTGGAGCGGATCAAACCAAGACACGCCGGCCGATCTTTCGAGTCTGTGGGAGAACTCGTGTTCTACGTCCAGCGGCTGAAGCCGGGACGATGTTGTACCCGTTACGGCACGACTGGAGCCGTGCCCTGGCGTGCTGTCAATCTGTTAAACCTGTTCAAACCTGTTCTCCGCGCTTGTGTTGGTGGGTGCCATTGAGTAGAATGCGCGGAAAGCAAACAGGTACACGTATTTTTTGTTCCGCCCAACATTTAGTGCGTTACGTCGGAAATTCGAAAGGACAGGACTATGCCTTTATCGAAAAAATTGGCAGCGGAATTTTTTGGCACGTTTTGGCTGGTTTTTGGCGGATGCGGGGCCGCGGTGCTGGATGCGGCGTTTCCGCAGTTGGGGATTGGATTCCTGGGCGTGGCGTTGGCGTTCGGCTTGACGGTTTTGACCATGGTTTACACCATCGGGCACATCTCCGGATGCCATTTGAATCCGGCGGTATCGGTGGGATTGGCTTTCGGGCGGCGGTTTGCGTGGTCGGAACTGTTTCCGTACATCGTCGCCCAGGTGCTGGGAGCGCTGGCCGCCAGCGGAGTGCTTTACGTGATTGCCAGCGGGAAAGATGGATTTTCGTTGAGCGGAGGATTCGCTTCCAACGGATATGGCGCACATTCGCCGGGTGGCTATTCGTTGCTGGCGTGCTTCGTGGCCGAAGTGGTTCTGACCTTCTTCTTTTTGCTGGTCATTCATGGAGCCACGGACACGCGGGTGCCCGGCGGATTCGCGGGTATCGCCATCGGACTGGCGCTGACGCTAATTCACCTGGTAGGCATTCCGGTGACGAATACTTCGGTGAATCCCGCGCGCAGCACCGGACCGGCAATTTTTGTAGGCGGTTGGGCGATCGCCCAGTTGTGGCTATTCTGGGTAGCGCCGATTATTGGCGGGGCCTTGGGAGGATTGGTTTATAACGGATTATTTGAGGAGCGGAAGTAACCGCCGTAGCGCTCACTGATTTATCGCGGCTTCATCGTAGGCGGCTCTCGCGATGCGGGCGATCACGCCATTGCGAGTGGCATCGTCGGCCGTGGAATCGGTGATGAAGACAGCGATAGCCAGCCGCCGCCCATCGGGAAGAGTAATCAGGCCGACATCATTGGTCGCGGGAGTCATTTCGTTCACTAGGTCGGAAGAGCCGGTCTTATGCATCACAATTGTTCCCCTTGGCAGATTGCCCTTGAGTTGCTGACTGCCGTGCGGTGTATCTTGCATCCATTTCAGAACAAGCTGGGTGTGTTCCGGTGTCAGCAGCGAACCATCGCTGAGCCGTCGCAGCATCTGGACGACGCTGGCAGGCTCAAACCAATTGCGATATTGCGCGGTGGGGTCGCGATGCAAAGCGTGCTCGCTGTCTTGTAGATGAAAACCAGTGACTCCAATGGAGCCCATGTAGGAGTCGACGGCGGGTATGCCTCCGACGACTTGCAGAAGAATGTCTGCGGCGACGTTGTCGCTGAGAGAAGTGGACAGGCGCAGGAGTTCCTGAAGAGGGACCTCGACGTCCGCTTCCGGGTATTTGTCCTGCAAAGGGCTGTAAGTATCGGGAAGGATGCGGTCGCCCAGCAAAAAGTGGATCGGCTGGTCCAGTGGGAATCTACCTTGTTCGACAAGATGAAGCGCGGTCAGGGCGAGCGGCAACTTGAATACGGACTGCATCGGTGGATGTGCCTGGGGATCGAGATCGCACTTGAACGTTGAATGCGGCAGCGAACACGCGACGGACACTTTGCCGTGCGCGTCGGAGGCGATTCGGCGGATTTCCTGCTGAAGGTCGGTTTGAGCGCTAACGGACACCGAGAAGAGTAAAAAAACTAGGAAAAGACGCATCGACTCAGTCTAGCAATGGCGCCTTTGTGGAGACAATGGCGGATTCCTTGTCAGGCGCAGGTGCGAATGCTATCTTGGAATATTCGCGACGTGCGCGCGAAAGCTGCCGGGTGCTATCGCTAAGCCCTGCAACCACTTACAGGGAATCCGAGCCACTTTGATTCGCTTGCCAGACATTCGAGCGTACCGCGGGAAATTTCCTCAGATTGCCGCGTCGGCCTACATCGACCCAGCCGCCGTGATTATTGGTGACGTGGTGATTGGGGAAGAATCCAGCGTGTGGCCCATGACCGTGGCGCGCGGGGATGTCCACTCCATTCGCATTGGCAATCGCACGAACATCCAGGATGGGTGCGTACTGCACGTGATGAAGGATCAGTATCCACTGGTGCTCGGCGATGAAGTGACCGTGGGACATTCGGTGACCTTGCATGGATGCACGATTGAGGGGCGCGCGTTGATCGGGATGGGCTGCGTGATTTTGAATGGCACGGTGATTGGGACGAACTGCATTATCGCGGCGGGGACACTGGTTACCGAGCGCACCGTGATTCCGGCGGGGAGCATTGTGATGGGCTCGCCGGGCAAGGTCAAACGGGAGTTGAATGAGAAGGAGTTGGCCTCGATTGAGCAGTACGCGGTGCGGTATGCAGGGTATCGCGAAATTTATCGCGGCGAGGCGGCCGCACGCGGCGAGCGGATTGATTGGAGTGGCTTGGCGTGATGTGTGTTTTTGATCCCGAACTTAAAGTAGGATGTCATTCCGAGCGGAACGAGGAATCTCTCTTAACAACTGATGGCGAATAAGGCGAAATTCCAGGCGATCAAGGGCACGCGCGATTTGTTGCCGCCGGAGACGGAGTTGTGGAACCGCGTGGAGCAGACGGCTCGCGAAGTGTTTGGCACCTTCGGGTTCAGTGAGATTCGTCCGCCGATTTTTGAGCCGACGGAATTGTTTGCGCGGGCAGTCGGCGGCGAAACAGATATTGTAGCCAAGGAAATGTATTCGATTGAGGATGACCTCGAGAGAATGAAACGTGCCGTTGCTTCCAGCAAGCTCCATAGCCAAGAGGAATACGCAGGCGGTAGAAACATGGAAGCCGACGTTCGATCTTTCGTGGATGATTTGGCTGGGTTTCTTGCGGTACTTGAAAGGCTCACCGTTTCCGATGACTTGCACAGAACAGTAGCGAATACTAGCGCGGCTGCCAGACTGAAGAAGTTGATTGCTGAGATCGATTTCGAGCGGCAACCGAGCCAATTCAAACCAGCTGTCGAGAATTGGGCCCACCGACTGGAAGAGGCGAATGTTGTGGTCGCATCGGTTGAGACGATTTCTAAGCAGGTTTTGCGGCCGGAGGCTACGGCTTCGGTATGCCGAGCGTACATTGAGCACAACATGCATGCATGGCCGCAGCCGGTAAAGCTGTATTACATGGGGCCGATGTTCCGGCGGGAGCGGCCGCAGAAGGGACGATACCGGCAGTTTTATCAGATTGGCGCGGAAGTGCTGGAGACGCTGCAGCCGGGACAGGGTGGCGCGAAGGACATTCCGAAAGATGCGGCGGTAGACGCGGAAGTGCTCGAGATGGTAATGACGTTTTTCGCACGCCTGGAATTGACGGGCGTCCAATTAGAGATTAATTCGATTGGTCATAATGCGCCCAATTGCCGCAGGGGGTATGTTGAAAAGCTGCGGGCAGCGCTGTTAGAAGTGAAAGACCAGTTGGGCGAGGACAGCCGGCGCCGGATTGAGACGAATCCGCTGCGCGTGCTGGATTCGAAGCTGGAACACGAGCAGGCCATCATTGCCAGGCTGCCGCGCATTGTGGACCATCTGTGCGACGAGTGCAAGGCTCAGTACGACGAAGTGAAGCGCCAACTCGAGTTGCGCAAAGTAAAATACAGCGAAAATTGGCGCTTGGTGCGCGGGCTCGACTATTACATGCGCACGACTTTTGAAATTACCGCGAAGGGATTGGGTTCGCAGAACGCGGTGTGCGGCGGCGGGCGGTACGACGGCTTGGTGGAATTGCTGGGCGGACCGCCGACGAAGGGCATTGGCTTTGCCATTGGCGAAGACCGCCTGATCCTTTCACTGTTGGAGGCGGGCAACTCGCCACTCGGTCCCCACCACGCGCCACTGGTTTACGTCGCATGGATGGGAGAGAAGGCACAGGCTGTGGCCATCGCAGCCGCGCAGAAGCTGCGCGCAGCGGGATTGCGCGTGGAGCTGCCTCCGGTGGAGCAGAAATTTGGGAAAGCGTTGGGGCAAGCGGATAAACTGGGCACGCGATACGCGCTGATTCTGGGCGAGGACGAAGTGGCCAGCGGGCAGTGGACGTTGAAGACGCTGGCGGATGGGTCACAGAGGAAGATTGGTGAGGCGGAGTTGCTTGAGTTCGTAAGGGTGAACAAGTGAAAGAGCGAAAGAGTGTCAGAGTTTAAGACTGGGCGAGCCGGGGAACTGAAGGGTAGCAAGACTCTGTCATCCTAAGCGGAGCGAAGAATCTCAACTGTAGATGCGGCTGGGTGTACGTATGGTTGAGATCCTTCACCCGCAGAAGGCGCGGATTCAGGATGACAAGCGTTTTTGTTGGTTGAATATTGGCGGCAATTGTTGGTAGTTCGAAAAGCCTCACCCCTGAAGGGGTGAGTTACAGGTGAGCATCGTGTTGCTGGACTTTTTGGGAAATTTGCAGAGGACACATTATTGCGGGGCGCTACGTGCGGGCGACGCGGGCCGCGATGTGGTCGTCATGGGCTGGGTACACCGGCGGCGCGATCTGGGGAATTTGCTGTTTTTGGATGTGCGCGACCGCACGGGAATCGTCCAGGTGGTGTTCAACAAAGAAACGCAGGCCGAGGCACACGCGAAGGCGGAGCAGGCGCGCAGTGAGTTTGTGGTGGCGGTGGAAGGAAAAGTAGTAAAGCGGGAGAAGGCCAATCTTGAAATTGCCACGGGCGAAATTGAATTGGTCGCGTCGAAGCTGCACATTTTGAACACGGCGAAGACGCCGCCGTTTCCCATTGAGGCGGAGATCAACGCAGCGGAGGAGACGCGCCTGCGCTACCGCTATCTGGATTTGCGGCGGCCGAAGCCGCACGCGAATCTGGCTCTGCGGCACAAGATTGTGCTGGAAATGCGCAAGACCATGGACGAACTGGGGTTCATCGAAGTGGAAACGCCGATGCTGACGCGGTCCACGCCGGAGGGCGCGCGGGATTACTTGGTGCCCAGTCGCGTGCATCGCGGGCAATTCTACGCGTTACCACAATCACCACAAATCTTCAAGCAGATCTTGATGATTGGCGGACTGGACCGCTACTTCCAGATTGTGAAATGTTTCCGCGATGAGGATTTGCGCGCGGACCGTCAGCCGGAATTTACACAGTTGGATTTGGAGATGTCGTTTCCGCGCCGGGAAGACGTTTTTCATGTGATGGAAACAGTGATGGTACGGGTATGCGCGGTGGCGGGTATCAAGGCGACCACGCCGTTTCCGCACATGCGGTACAAGGACGCCATTCGAAAGTATGGCAGCGACAAGCCAGATTTGCGTTTTGGGATGGAATTGCACGAGGTGACGGAGTGCTTCCCGGCGGAAGCGAAACAGAAACTGCAGATTGAAGGAAATGTGTTCGCGTTTGCGGCGCCCGGTGGAGCGGCGTACTCCCGGAAACAGTTGGACGAGTTGACGGAGAAAGCTAAATCGGTGGGCGCGCGCGGGGCGTATTTCGTAAAGGTTGCGCCTGAGGGCATGACCTCTACGGTAGAAAAACTGATCGGCACCGAGAACGTAAAGCAGCTGGCGGGAGCTTGCGGGGCAAAGGCCGGCGATCTGGTGGTGGCGGTTTCGGCCAAGCAGGAGATTAAGGGTACGGAAGCGGCGGCGCTGGTAGCGGGACAATTGCGCCTGCACTTGGGCGAAGCGTTGAGCGTCATCGACAAGACCCAGTGGAAATTCTTGTGGCTCACAGGCTTTCCCTTGTTCGAATGGAGCGAGAACGACCGGACGTGGGTGAGTGCGCAGCATCCGTTCACGGGAATTGTGGACGAGGATTTGGACAAACTCGAGAGCGCACCATGGGACGTGCGCTCGAAGGGCTACGATCTGGTGCTGAACGGGTATGAGTTGGGATCGGGCAGCATTCGAATCCATAGGCAGGACGTGCAGGAACGCGTGTTCAAGGCGCTGGGACTGTCGCAGGAACAATTGCGCAAGCGCTTTGGTTTTTTCTTGGATGCGTTGACGTATGGCACGCCGCCGCACGGCGGAATCGCGCTGGGCGTGGACCGCATTGCCATGCTGCTCGCCGGCGAGAAATCGATTCGCGAAGTGATTGCGTTTGGCAAGACCACCGCGGCGCAAGATTTGATGGCGGAATCGCCCAGCGAAGTGGATCAGAATCAGCTGGAGCAGTTGGGGATAACAATCAAGGAATAGGAGACGGAGCTGCCCCGCATGGATCAGCTTTGGGCACTCAAGAAAGAATTTGATCCGTTCAGCCGGTCCAGGTTTGGCCCTGGAGCGGGGAAGTTCCTGTCTATACTCCGATGCACTTTTTATCAATGCCCTTACTGTGGGTGGTCATTCAAGGTCACCTGGGCTTCTTTCATCAGCCTGTTAGGAACGGGACAAAGCGTATGCCGGCAGGGTGAGCTGACGTTTTGGGACGGTTCCCTGGAGTGGCCCGAAATGAACAGCAAAGAACAACGGCTGTTCCTGCTACCCATCACGAGCATCGATTTTGTCGGTGCTTTTCTCGTCATTCTAGGTCTTGTGGTTTGGAGATCCATTTCCACACGAGAGAACTTGCTATTTGACTACACGGCAGTCTTTTTGATTTTTGTTCCGCCTCTCACGATCTGGTTCGGCGTTCGAGCATGGCAGATAAATCGCTCCATACGCCGCTATAATGAACGAGGCGCAAAGGCCCTTTGATGAGCAGAATTCGAATATTGCCGGAGGCAGTGGCGAATAAGATCGCGGCGGGCGAGGTGGTGGAGCGGCCTGCTTCGGTGGTCAAGGAGTTGCTCGAGAACGCGCTGGATGCAGGCGCGACTTCCATACGGATTGAAACGGAAATGGGCGGGAAGCGAATGATTCGAGTGATCGACGATGGCCACGGGATGACGCATGACGATGCGCTGCTGGCCTTCGAACGCCACGCCACAAGCAAACTGCGGACTGCTGACGATCTGCTGTCGATTTCCACATTGGGATTTCGCGGCGAGGCGCTGCCGTCGATTGCAGCAGTTTCACGGCTGTGGCTGGAAACCCGGGACACCAACGAGCTGGAAGGCACTCGCGTGGAATTCGCGGGAGGCAAACTCGTGGGCGTGAAGCCGGCAGGATTGCCACCCGGAACCACTTTGAGCATTGCGGATTTGTTTTATTGCGTCCCGGCGAGGCGAAAATTCCTGAAGTCAGACACGACCGAGCTGGGGCACATCGCTTCGCTGGTGACGCATTACGCGTTGGCGAACCCGGGGAAACAGTTCACTCTGACCACACCGACGCAGGAGATTATCAATTGTCCGCCTGCGGAAAAGCTGTCGGACCGCGTGTATCAATTGTTTGGGCGGCAGGCGCTGGACGAATTGGTGGAGATTCCAGCCACTTCTGCGGCGTTTCGCGCGGCAATTACTGAGCCGGAAATGGAAGCGGAGGAGGAAAAAGCGACGCTGACCGTCACGGGATTTACGTCGCGTCCAGCGGTGCAACGGCTGAATCGAAATGGGATTTATGTGTTCGTGAATCGTCGGCTGGTGCGCGACAGGCTGATTTTGCACGCAATTCACGAAGCTTACCGGAATATTCTGCCGGCCAATGCGTTTCCCGCGACGTTGCTGTTTCTGGAAATGCCGTATGACGAGGTGGACGTAAACGTCCACCCTGCGAAAATTGAGGTACGCTTTCGGCGTTCACAGTTTGTACACGACTTTACGCGCGACGCGATCCGGCAGGCGTTGATGGCCACGCGACCGATTGCCAGCTTTGCGGCTGCCGCGACATCGGGAAACATCGCCGTGGATCCAGTGGCGCCGCCGGCGTCGTTCGATAGCGGGTTTGGGGAGCCGAATCCGAATTCGAGCGTGCCGCGAGCGATCATTCCCCCGATGGAAGAGATTGGACTCGGGTCAGGCGTGGGATCGGACTACGCTGCGCCAGGCGGATTTGCGCTGGCAGGCGCTCCGATGCAACCAGTGGTGCAGCGGTTTCCGTTTGAATCTGGCTCCCTCCCGGGGGCCGGAAATGGATTCAGTCCTGGAGCGATGCCGGGCGGAATGCCAAGCCGCGAGCCGAATTGGGCAGAGAATTTTTCGCGCGCGGGAGCGGATGCACCGGCCACACTGCCGCGCCCGGACCAGATTGCAGATTTAAAGCCGCTGGGGCAGGTGAGCGCGAGTTTCATTGTGGCGGTAAATGGCGAGGGCTTGTGGATTGTGGATCAGCACGTGGCGCATGAGCGCGTCCTGTTCGAACAGCACCTGGACGCACGTCGCGCCGGCAAAGTCGAAGCGCAGCGCTTACTGATGCCGATGGTCGTGGAACTTTCTCCGCGGCAGTTGGTGACCTACGCGAAAATCGCGGAAGAGTTGAGCGCGAATGGATTCGAAGTGGAGTTGATGGGTCCGAAGAGCGTTGCGATTCAGGCAGTTCCGGCGGGAGTGACGGCAAACGACGCGCAACATTTGCTGATGGAAATTCTCGACGGGCTGGAGCGCGAGAACGCGGCGATTTCAATTGATACGCTGCAGTCGAAGATCGCAGCGTCCACCGCATGCCACGCGGCGATCAAAGTGAACATGCCGCTGGACCAGACGAAGATGGAATGGCTGCTGGCGGCGCTGGCGAAGACGGATTGCCCGATGAGTTGTCCGCATGGCCGGCCGGTGGTGCTGCGTTATTCGGTGAAGGAGATCGAGAAAGCGTTTCATAGAATCTAGGGATCGGTCCGGTTGCGGACGCGGGGTACCAGTAATCAGAGATAACCGGAAGGAAAAATGAGGTGGCGAGTGGCTGCTGGCGAGTGCCTAGAAGAAATTGGTAGGATTTGGCTGGTTTGTGCGGATGCGTGTGGTGGCTGATATCTGATCGCTGGTAGCGGATATCAGCGATTCTTTCGTCTAACTTACTTCAGCGAGGACACTTTGAGCGACGGACAGAAGACTGCGGTTATTTTTGGGCTGGCAAACAAGCGCAGCATTGCGTGGGCGATTGCCCAGAAACTGCATGCGGCGGGTTGGCAGCTGGCGATTACCTATCAAAACGAACGGCTAGAACAGGAGGCGAAGGATTTGATCGGAGACCTTCCAGGAGCGGAAGGTTTTATGTGCGATGTGAGCTTTGACGATCAGATCGCGGCACTGTTTGAGAAGCTGCAGGCGCGGTATGGCGTGTTGCAGGGATTGGTGCATAGCGTGGCGTATGCGCCGGCGGAGGAGTTGAAGGGTGAATTCGTAAATACGTCGCGAGAAGGATTTCGGATTGCACACGATGTAAGCGTGTATTCCCTGATCGCGGTGGCGCGGGCGGCGGCGCCATTGATGACGGTCGGAGGCGGAATTGTGACCATGACGTATTACGGCGCGGAAAAAGTGGTGCCAAAATACAACGTGATGGGCGTAGCCAAGGCCGCGCTGGAAGCTACGGTGCGGTACCTTTCGAATGATTTGGGGCCGAAGGGGATTCGTGTGAACGCGATTTCCGCGGGACCTATCAAGACCCTGGCGGCTCGTGGAATTTCGCAGTTGGGAGAAATGTTGAAGGCGCACGCGGAACGAGCGCCGTTGAAGCGCAACGTGGATCCAGCTGAAGTAGGAAGCACCGCGGCGTTTTTGTTGTCGGAAGCGGGGTCGGGAATAACGGGCGAGACGATTTATGTGGACTGCGGCTACAACATTATGGGGTTTTAAAGGCAGTGGCGAGTTGGTGGTAATGCAAAAATTCGAAAATGGAAATAGGAAACGATGGATGTTTGATCGGCGAGGGAGTTGGAGAAATCGGAGAGAGATTCCTCGCTTCGCTCGGAACGAAGGTTTAATGGTGAGATTATGGTTTGTCTGCTGAAAACTTAGAACTTAGAGCTGAAAACTATCATGGCGGAAAGACTGACGATTGCGATTGATGGGCCGGCCGGGTCGGGCAAGAGCACCGTGGCGCGGCGGGTAGCAGCGATGCTGGGCTATCTGTATCTGGACAGCGGCGCAATGTATCGCGCTGTGGCGTTAAAAGCGCTGGAACGCGGAATTCCTGTGGGCGATGAGGCACGGCTGGTGGAGTTGACCCGCAATACACACATCCAATTGCAGGCTCCCACCGCGGAACAGGAAGCGGCAGGGTATAAGAATCGCGTGTTGCTGGACGGGCGGGAAGTGACCGAGGAGATTCGCACCGGGGAAGTGGCGGAAGCGGCCTCTCGCTTGGCTACCATTGCCGGAATGCGGCAAGTGCTGGTGGCGGAACAGCAACGAGCGGGGCAGGGCGGCGGCGTGGTGATGGAAGGTCGCGATATCGGGACGGTGGTGTTTCCGAATGCGGAGTTGAAGATATTTCTGGAGGCCTCGCCGGAAGTGCGGGCGCAGCGGCGGCGGAAAGAACATCAGGAAAAAGGCGAGAGCCTGACGTTGCTGGAAGTCCTGCAGGAAGTGCGCCAGCGGGATAAACGGGATCGCGAGAGAAAAGTTTCTCCGTTGGTGAAGGCCAAGGATGCGGTGTTGGTCGACAATACCGCGATGGGCATCGAAGAAACGGCGCGGTTGATTGTGTTTCTGGCGAACGAGCGCGTGCCCAGCGTACGTTGACCTCCTTTCAGGCGAATCCAAAAACACAAAAAAGCATTTTGCCAATGCATGGCAAACTAGAGCCCAGTGGACGAGGCTTTTTGGAGGGCGAATTCGTAGGAGATGGGGATGCTGTCTTCGCGACAGCCCAGGCGTTGCACATGGGACGTCAATTGCGACCATTCCGCGCGTTCCAGGGCAAGAAGTAATTCGTATACAGCGCGATATCGATTCTGGCCGCCGGTGAGGGCGGTCTTGATGTCCTGCGATACCGGCACGGAGAGGAGCACCTCGTTTAGCGGCTTGTCCAAGAGCGCATCCGTGATGGAAAGAAGGCCCATGAGGAACATGGCGGATTTTTTGTCGGCGAGGCCTGCGGCGGCGGAAAAGCTTTCACAAAAGTAGGCGCGGGTGAGAGCAGTGCGCACGAGTTCGGGAGGTTTCCCGGAACTCATCGCCACTACCGCAAAAATGGAAACCCAGCGGCGAAATTCATCCCCACCGAGCAATACCATTGCTTCCTGAATACTGCTCACCTCAGTGCGCAAGCCCAATAGTGGAGAACTTAAATAGCGCAGCAGGCGATAGTGCAGGGAAGGCTCGCGTTTGAACAACCGCTCGATGGCGGGATAGTCGAATTCTGTAGCAGCGACGGCGTCCAATAACTGCATCATGACTAGTTTATCGCCGGGAATTTCGCGGGTTTGAATCATGGAAGGCTTGCAAAAAAAGTAGCCCTGGAAATAAGTGAAGCCAAGGTGCCGGGCTTCGTCGAGCTCCTTTTCGGTTTCGACTTTTTCAGCGATGAGGGTAACTTTGCCGTTTTCGTATTTCTTTGCGATGCGCTCTCGACCGGCGTGGTCCAGGAGTTGAAAATCGACCTTCAGGAACTGGACCAAGTCGATGAGCGGCGCCAGTTCCGGCTGATCGACAAAATCATCCAGCGCGAGGACATATCCGGCATTGCGAAGTTCGCGGCAGAGGGCGACGACGTCATCGGTGGGATTCACAGTTTCCAGAATTTCCACGACGATGCGTTCTGGCGGCAGAAGCCTAGGAACACCCAGCCGTAGTGCCAGTTCGTCCACGTTCATGAAGGCACGCGCGTGACCGGTGAGATTCTGCAGATCGAAAGTAGTTACGGAATCGGCGATCAGGCTGGCCGAAGCGTTGCGAGCGGGTTGAAAATAATTCTGCGGCCCCCCTCGAAACAACAGTTCGTAGGCGTACACCTGCAAGCGCCTATCGAAAATCGGGTGACGGGCGATGAAACGTTCATGCATGTAAGCAGTCCCCCGTTGAAGGAATTACCCGTGCTCGCGATACGGCTTCATCAGGCAAATAGCGCCCGGGGGAAGTGGGGAGCCGTATAAAATTATTGTGCGTCAAGTCGGAGAAGACATCGAGCCGAGGAATTCGTTATTGGACTTGGACTTGGTCAGGCGGCTGAGCAGCAGCTCCATCGCTTCCACTGTGGACAGTGGGCTGAGCACTTTGCGCAAAACCCAAACGCGGCTGAGTTCTTCCGCTGGGAGGAGCAGTTCATCCTTGCGGGTGCCGGAACGCTGAATATCAATGGCCGGAAAGACGCGCTTATCCGCGAGGCGCCGGTCCAGATAAATTTCCATGTTACCGGTGCCCTTGAATTCTTCGAAGATGACGTCATCCATGCGACTGCCGGTGTCGATGAGGGCGGTGGCAATAATGGTCAGCGAGCCACCTTCTTCAACGTTACGTGCCGCGGCGAAGAAACGACGTGGACGCTGTAGGGCGTTGGCGTCGATACCGCCAGACAGCACTTTGCCGGAGGGTGGAGTCACGGCGTTGTAGGCACGGGCGAGACGGGTAATGGAGTCGAGGAGCACGACGACATCGCGCTTATGCTCCACGAGGCGCTTGGCCTTTTCCAGGACCATTTCGGCAACTTGGATGTGGCGCTGTGGCGGCTCATCGAAAGTGGAGCTGATGACTTCGCCCTTGACGGTGCGCTGCATGTCCGTAACTTCTTCCGGGCGCTCGTCGATGAGAAGAACGATAAGCGCGACTTCCGGATGATTGACGGTGATGGAATTGGCGATGGATTGCAGCATCATGGTCTTGCCGGTGCGTGGCGGCGCGTTGATTAAACCGCGCTGGCCCTTGCCCACGGGACAGAGCAGGTCGAGGACGCGTCCGGTCAGGTTTTCCTTGACGGTTTCCATCTTGAGGCGTCCCTGCGGATAGAGGGGTGTGAGGTTGTCAAAGAAAATCTTGTTGCGGGCGACTTCTGGATCTTCGAAATTGACGGCTTCGACCTTGATCAAGGCGAAATAGCGTTCGCCATCCTTCGGAGGACGGACTTGCCCGGAGACGGTATCACCCGTGCGCAGATCGAATTTGCGAATCTGCGACGGCGAGACATAAATATCGTCCGGGCCGGGAAGATAATTGTATTCCGGGGCGCGCAGGAAGCCGAACCCGTCGGGGAGGCATTCGAGGACACCTTCCGAGAAAATCAAGCCGCTCTTCTCTGTCTGCGCGCGGAGGATCTGAAAGATCAACTCCTGCTTGCGCATACCGCTGGCGCCGGGAATGTTCAATTCCTTGGCGATTTTGGCCAGATCGGTAATGTTCTTTTCTTTGAGCTCAGCAAGACTGATGCTCACTTCATTTTTTGCTTCAGAGTTAGTTTCTTTTGCCATATATCCTGACTTTAGTGATGTGGTGACGATGGACTTGACCGAGTTTTTCCGGAACTGGACCGCGTGGTGGTATACCTTCCGGCGGCACCAACACGCTGCCAGGGTGGGCAAACCAGACTGTCTGCAACCGGAAGCAACTTCCAGACCTGAACCGAAACAGCAGCCCGCGGGTGCAGGCCGAGCCTGGAAACTGCTTAGTTGGTCAAACCCGTGTCTTTATCGGCGCCAGCCACGAATGGTTCGGCTACGGGCGCAACCCCAGTGTGTTCCAGCGGCACGATGGGCCGCTCCAGCGCAATCTGCAACACTTCATCCATGGTTTCCACGAAGTGTATCTTCAGGCTGGAGAGTATCTCCTGGGGGATTTCCGCAAGGTCTTTCTCATTATCCTTTGGAAGTATGATGGTACGCAAGCCCATTCGATGAGCGGCGAGGAGTTTCTCCTTGACGCCTCCGATGGGGAGAACCTTGCCACGCAAGGTAATTTCCCCGGTCATAGCCACATCACAACGCACCGCATTGCGCGTAAGCGCGCTGACGATGGAGGTGCATATGGTGATCCCGGCGGAAGGACCATCCTTGGGGATGGCTCCTTCGGGGACGTGCACGTGAATATCGAGAGTGCGGTAAAAGTCTTTCTGCAGACCGAATTGGTCAGTCCGGGAACGCACGTAGCTCATGGCGGCCTGCGCAGATTCCTGCATCACTTCGCCCAGTTTGCCGGTCGGAGTGAGGCGGCCTTTGCCCTCCATGATGGTGGCTTCTACGGCGAGTACGGAGCCGCCGACTTCGGTCCAGGCTAACCCGGTGGCGAGGCCGATTTCATTCTGCTTTTCCAGCCACATTTCGCGGAACTTCAAAACACCGAGGTAATCCTTCACATTGTCGGGCGTGATTTCGATGACGGTTTCAGGACCGTCGGTGACCACGCGGCGCGCCATCTTGCGGGCGATATTCTGGATTTCACGCTCGAGGTTGCGGACACCCGCCTCGTGGGTGTAATGACGGATGAGGTGCAGCAAACCTTCGTCCGTCAAGGTGAGATTCTTCTCGGTGAGGCCGGTGGCCTCCCGCGCACGCTTGACCAGGAAGCGCTTGGCGATTTCCAGCTTTTCCTGCTCGGTATATCCGGGCAGCCGCAGGATTTCCATGCGGTCCTGCAGGGGCTGCGGAATCGTGTGCAGCACGTTGGCGGTGCACACGAACATGACCTTGGAGAGGTCGTATTCCACGTCCAGATAATGATCGGTGAAAGCGTGGTTTAGCTCGGGGTCGAGCACTTCCATGAGCGCGGCGGATGGGTCGCCACGAAAATCGGTAGACATTTTGTCGACTTCGTCGAGCACGAAGATAGGATTCACCGTGCCGGCCTTCTTCATCATCTGGATGATCTGGCCCGGTAACGCGCCGATGTAAGTGCGACGGTGGCCGCGAATCTCTGCCTCATCGCGCACTCCGCCGAGGGACACACGCACGAACTTGCGACCCGTAGCATGCCCGATGGACATGGCGAGGGAGGTTTTGCCCACGCCCGGAGGTCCCACGAAGCAGAGAATCGAGCCTTTGGGATTTTTCACCAACTGGCGCACTGCTAGAAATTCGAGGATGCGCTCTTTGACCTTCTCCAGTCCGTAATGCTCGGCATTCAGGATCTCCTCGGCGGCTTTAATATCGCGAATTTCCTTGGAGCGCTTTTTCCAGGGCACCGCCAACAACCAATCCACATAATTGCGGCTCACCGTGGATTCGGCGGACATGGGCGGCATGAGTTCGAGGCGCTTCAGTTCGGTGGTGGCCTTTTCCAGCACGTCTTTGGGCATGCCGGCGGCATCAATCTTCTTCTTCAGTTCCTCGATTTCGTTCTTTTCGCCGCGGCCAAGTTCCTTCTGAATGGCTTTGAGCTTTTCGTTAAGGTAATACTCTTTCTGCGCGCGCTCCATCTGGCGCTTCACGCGGGTATTGATGTTGCGATCTACGTTGAGCTTCTCTAGCTCGATTTCGAGAATATCCGCGATGCGATTGAGGCGCTCCAGAGGATCGGCAGTTTCCAGTAAATCCTGCTTTTCGTCGACGGGAAGCTGAAGATTGGCGGCGATGGTGTCGGAGAGACGGGAAGGGTCGTCGACGCGAGCCGCGGCGATCATGGTGTCGTAATTCAGGCTCTGAGAAAGCTTGATGAACTGCTCATACAGGTTGGTGACCTTCTGGACGAGCTGTTCGACTTGCGGAGTAACTTCAATGCGGGCCGCCAGCAGCCGAAGATTGGCACGGAAAAAACCTTCTTCGGTGCTAATCGAAAGCGAGCGGGCGCGCTCCACGCCTTCGACCAGGACCTTAATGTTGCCATCGGGCAGCTTGACGCTTTGCACGATGTTGGCGAGGGTGCCTACGGCGTAAATTTCCTCGGGCTTGGGATCGTCGATGGAAGCATCATGCTGCGTGGACAGAAAAATCTTCTTGTCGCCGGCAAGGGCCTCTTCCAGAGCGCGAACACTGGCCTCGCGACCGACGATGAACGGGGTCATCTGTTGCGGAAAGATGACCATATCGCGCACCGGCATCATCGGCACACGCTTCAATTCTTGTTTTTCCCGGTTAAACATGCAGGCCCCTGAAACTCCCTCAGTTGCCCGAAGCGGCCGTCATCCAGCCTTTTCGAGCAAAGACCAATTGATTTCGCGACCCCGGACCATGTCGGCGGTGACCACGAAATCGCGCACCCTCTTCTGCATAGGCAGGTGATACATCAACTCCAGCATGAGGTCTTCGAGGATCATACGCAAGCCGCGCGCTCCCACTTTGCGCTGAAGAGCCAACTCCGCCACAGTTTCCAGCGCATCATCCGTAAAGCGCAGGCGAACGTTTTCGAACTCAAAGAGCCGCTGATACTGCTTGAGCAGCGCGTTCTTTGGTTCCGTCAAAATCTTCATGAGCGCGCCCTTGTCTAGGTCGCTCATAACTCCAGCGACGGGCAAGCGGCCCACAAATTCGGGGATGAGCCCATATCGAATCAGGTCGGTGGGCTGCACCTGTTCCAGCAAGTCGGTGTTGCGCCGCTGTGCGGTGGTTGGAGCGGCATCGGTATGGAAACCCAGGGACCGGCGACCGACGCGGCGCTCAATGGTCTTCTCCAGCCCAACGAAAGCGCCACCACATATGAATAAGATGTTGGTAGTGTCGACGGGGGTGAATTCCTGGTGAGGGTGCTTGCGGCCGCCCTGGGGAGGCACGTTGGCAACGGTACCCTCGAGGATCTTGAGGAGCGCCTGCTGCACACCTTCGCCGCTGACATCTCGGGTGATGGAAGGGTTTTCATCCTTTTTTGCAATCTTGTCAATCTCGTCGATATAAATAATGCCTTGCTGCGTTTTTTGCACGTCGCCATCGGCCGCCTGCAACAGTTTCAGGATGATGTTCTCGACGTCCTCACCGACGTAGCCCGCTTCGGTGAGCGTGGTGGCGTCGACAATCGCAAAGGGAACATCCAGCATGCGGGAAAGGGTCTGAGCCAGTAGCGTCTTGCCTGTACCGGTCGGACCGATCAAAAGAATATTGGATTTGCTGAGCTCGACTTCGCCCGGCTGTTTGTTCAGGAAGATGCGCTTGTAATGGTTGTAAACGGCAACCGCCAGTTTCTTCTTGGTACGGTCCTGTCCGATGACGTAACTGTCCAGAAACTGTTTAATTTCAGGCGGACGGGGCAAGCGGCGCGCGGGAGCGGCAGCCTGTTCGCGTTTTTCGTCTTCCAGGATGGTCTGGCAGACGCCCACGCATTCGTTGCAGATATACGCGCGCGGGTAGTCCGAAGGCGAGCTGATTAGTTTCTCTACCTGCTCCTGCGTCTTATGGCAGAAGGAACAGCGCAGCGGTTCATCTGGGCTATATTTTTTCACGTGTGAGCAGGCCTCTCCCCAAGGTCGGTCCCCGGAGCCATGATTCTCATTGTAGGCCGAAAGGTTCTCCGGCGAAATAGAATATCGCGGCTCTGCCATCTAACAGGAACGCGCTTGTGGAAACTTTGCGTCAGGGCAACCATCCCGCACGGATTCGGTTTCTCGGACCCACCAAGATCGAAAAGAGATCCCTCGCTCCGTTCGGAATACCTCACCGGTGCTTGAAGATGATCTCGTCGATCATCCCGTATTCCTTGGCTTGCTCCGGGTTCATGATGTAATCGCGCTCAACGTCCTTTTCGATGCGCTCCACCGGCTGGCCGGTATGTTTTGCCAGGATGGCGTTGATGGTCGAACGCATGCGCAAAATCTCCTTGGCATGGAGATCGATGTCGGTCGCCTGGCCGCCGAGGCCGCTCATCCATGGCTGGTGAATCAGGATACGGGAATTCGGCAGGGAAAAGCGCTTTTTGGGGGCGCCGCCAACCAACAGAACCGCGGCAATCGAGGCTGCCTGGCCAACGCAGGTGGTAACCACGTCGGGCTTGACGAACTGCATGGTGTCATAGATGGCAAAGCCCGCGGTGATGGAGCCTCCCGGGGAGTTGATGTACAGCTGAATGTCCTTCTCCGGATCTTCCGCCTGAAGAAATAGCATTTGAGCCGTGGCCAGATTGGCGACGTGGTCGTCAATCGGAGTACCGATAAAGATGATGTGTTCCTTCAGCAGGCGCGAATAAATGTCATAGGCGCGCTCGCCCCGGCTGGTCTGTTCCACGACCATCGGAACTAGAGTTGTGGCGTAATATTGCGGATCTTCGAAGTTTTTCATGTGAGAGAGTTTGCCTGTAAAGCCGAGGTTGGATTCACTTGGCGCTGGCTGCGACCGTCTTGACTCGCGCATTTTGCGCCAGCCAATCCACCATTTTGTCGCTTCGCAGCTTAGCTTTCATCCTATCGAGTGCCCCTTGCTTTGTCAAACGCGCGCGAATTGCCTCGGCAGAATCGCCGCTGTGACTGGCCACGTGCTCGAGTTCGTGTTGCAACTCTTCCTCGGTGACGTCGATCTTTTCTTCGGTGGCGATCTTGTCGATGACCAGTTCCGCCTTCACATCATCCTTGGCGCGCTCTTCCTGACGCTTGCGGAGGCTGACCCAGTCAACGTTCACGGCGCGGGGATCCACACCCTGCTGCGCCAGGGAACGCACCACCCGTTCGAGGCGCACATCCATTTGATGCTCCACGAGCGATTCGGGCACTGGAAAATCGTGCAGCTTGACGAGTTCGGCGATGATCTTTTCGCGCTGCAGTTCCTTCTGCCGGTGATCGCGCTCGTGCTCCAATCCCTCGTGGACTTTATTCTTCAATTCGTCGAGGGAAGTGGCGTCGCTGACGTCCTTGGCAAATTCGTCGTTGATTTCAGGAAGCTTCTTGGTTTTGATGCCCAGAACATCGACGCTGTAGTGGAACTTCTTGCCGGCCAGCTTGGCATCGGGATAATCCGCGGGGTATTCGACATCGAAATTCTTGTGGTCACCTATGTTGGCGCCGCGCAGATTGTCGTTGAACGGTTCCATGGTCTCTTCGGCGCCGACGTGACACAGAACACTTTCCGCCTGAAGAGGCTCGCCGCCGTCCTGCGGCGTGCCGAGCAGCTTGATTTGCACGAAATCGTCATTTTGGACGGGGCGGCCCTCGACGGGAGCGAATGTCGCGGCCCGCTGCTGCATTTCGGCCAGCGTGATGGCTACGCTCTCATCGGTGATGGTCATCTCGGGCATTTCGATTTCCAGGTTCTTGTAATCGCCTAGAGAAAACTCGGGCAACACCTCGAAAGAGGCCCGGAACCTAATAGGCTGCCCTTCGTTGAATTCCAGCTTGTCTACCTGCGGTTGGGAGATAGGAGTTAACTTCTGCTCGGTGACCGCTTTTTCCACGTGCTCGGGTACCAGCGTTTGCAGTACCTCACCCTTGATGTCGCTGGCGAAACGCTTCTTTATCAGGGAAATAGGGGCCTTTCCCGGCCGGAAGCCTGGCACCCGCGCCACCTTCGCGAAATCTTTGGCCACTTTTTCAGTGGCTTTGGTTACTTCGTCGGCCGGTATTTCTAAATCCAATTCTTTGCGGCAAGTGGCTTCCGCCATTTCAACTTCTCCCTTTTGCACAGTCCAGTGCCGGTCAAAAGCCGACTAACTGCGGCAATCCCGCGCAGTTCACGGATTGCCGCGCTTACCCCGCAGCTTAGCGGAAATTTCTGAAATCACCCGGTGGTAATGCGGCGGGCTATTTAGAGATAACCTGCAATAAAAATTATAGGGGACGAGGGACTTGGGGGTCAATGAATAGGGTGATAGCAGCGGGGCGAGCGTTGCTAGCGAGTTGTCCTTGCGTGGTTAACAGAGCATGTGGGTGTCGCGTCTAGTCCAGCAGAGTCGCGCACGCGTTCTGGAGGCCACTGATGCGCCCACGATTTTGCGTAGCGATATGCGCTGCCTTGCTTGCGTTACTCATTGGCAAGGTGCATACCGCTGCCCAGTCGATGGAAATCCAGAAGGCCGGTCAATCAGGATCTTCGACTTGTCCTGTGACTCTGCCACGCAAGGCACCCGCTGCGGCCCGGGGTCTATTCGGTGCCGGGGCCGCGGCCTGGAATGGCGCCCTTTATGTCGGGGGACTATGGCCCGAAGGCACTATTGTGTTCCGGCCCGGTGGATCAGGATTTATCTTGCCTGACGGTTCGATGAGCATGAAATTTGGATGGCTCCGCGGAGAAGGTTTAAGGGGCAAATTAAAGATCCATGGCAGAAGGCTCGACGCGCCAGCGCCACCGTTACGAGCCGAGATTCCGGAGGGCTACGGCGACTCGGGATTCCAAGCCACCGGCATCGTCTTCCCGACTGAGGGATGTTGGGAAGTCACGGGTGAAGTCGGAGAAGCGCATGTGACCTTCGTCACGCGGGTGTTGCGCAGTAGCGAGCACAAGTGAAGCCGTCTTAAGGCAGAGCAAACGCCAACACGTAGTCACCTTGCTTGGTGCCGAGTTTGCCATGGCCACCCGCCGCGATAACCAGGTACTGCTTGCCATTCATGGTGTAGGTCATGGGCGTGGCCTGGCCGCCGGCGGGAAGTTGGTACTTCCATAATTCCTTGCCCGTCCCGGAGTCGAAGGCACGAAGGTAGTTGTCCATCGCCGCGGACGTAAACACGAGTCCACCCGCGGTGACCATCGGACCGCCCAACGTAATCGTTCCCGTGTTTCCGCCGGGAATAAAACTGCCGAGCGGCACATCCCAAACAATTTTGCCAGTGAACAAATCGACCGCCGTGGTGGTGCCCCAAGGAGGAGTGGTGCAAGGTAGCCCGCTAGGGGCAAGCAGGGGAGTGCGATACATGCCGTAGGGTGCGCCCGTCTGCCGGGCAAATTCGCCGTGGAGCCGGTCGGAATCGCTGGCCTTTTCACGGGCAGCTTGGAATTCGTCGCGCGGGATGAGCTTGGCGAGAAAAGCGAGACGATTCGTATCGGCGAAAAGAAAATGGCTTTGCGGATCGTACGCGGAACTACCCCAGTTCACGCCACCGACGTTGCCGGGGAAGGCCAGCGTGCCCTGCAAACTTGGGGGAGTGAAGATTTCCCCGGTGCGGGCGGCTTTGATTTTGTCCTGACACCACTGGCGCTCCTGCTCGTCTTTTCCCCAGGCATCGTCCGGCGAAAGCTTTTCGGGAACGAGAGAGATGATGGAAGCGGGTTGGGTAGGCCAAGTCTCTTCCCCGGGAATATCGCTTTTGGGGGCGGGCTGCTCGTGCACTGGCACGAGAGGCTGTCCCGTAAGGCGGTTCAGAACGAACACCCGGCCCATTTTGGTGGTAATGGCAATGGCCGGCGTGCCGTCTTTCCAGGTGAAGAGCGTCGGCTGGGAGGCCACGTCGTAGTCCCACAAATCGTGGTGGACCACCTGGAAGCCCCACACGAATTCACCGGCGGAGGCTTTCAGCGCTACAACCGAATCGGCCCATTTGTTATCGCCTTTGCGAATGCCGCCATAGTAGTCGGGACTGGCGCTACCCGTGGGGATGAAGACCAGGCCGTGTTCCGTATCCACGGAAATCGTGGACCAGGCATTGCCTGCACCGGTGCGGGGATTGGTTTGATACGCCCAAGGGGCAATGGGATCCCAGCTCCATCGGAGCGCTCCGCTGCGAACATCGTAAGCGCGCACAATGCCGCGCTCCAACGAGACGGCGCGATTGTCTCCAATGGAGGAGCCGGTGATGACGAGATCCTTGTAGATCGCGGGGGCAGAAGTGACCTGGTAGTCGCCGGGATCGCGAAGTTTGACCTGGTTGGTCAAATCCACTTCGCCGTTGGTGCCGAAATCGGTGCAGGGCGTTCCCGTGGCCCCATCGATCGCGATTAGCCGGGCATCGAGAGTGCCAATAAAAATGCGCAGAGAGCAAGGTTGCTTTGCCTTTGCGGATGGATCCCGCCACGCAGAGACGCCGCGCGAGGTCACTTCGGAGGCGCCGTAGGGCAATTCCAGTTTCGGATCAAACTCCCAAAGTTTGGCCCCGGTGGTGGGATTGAGAGCAATCACGTGATCATAAGGAGTGCTGAGGAACAGCTTGCCGTCGACGAGAATGGGCGTGGCCTCAAAGGCTGCTTTGTGATCGAGGTCCTCATTGTGGCCCAAAGCAGCGGTCCGAAAGGTCCATGCGATTTGAAGCTGCGCAACATTTCCGCGATTGATTTGCTGTGCGGAGGAGTAGCGCGTGCCACCGGGGTCGTTGCCGTAGGTGGGCCAGCCCGCGTCCCGAGCGGGAACGGATTGCGATTGTGCCGCCAAAGGTGTAAGCAATAAACAAAGAACGAGTTCCAGCGAGAGACAGAAAAGAGAGGTAAGTGGGAATTTGCTTTTCACAGTGACTCCTTACGCGACTTTGAGCGTTGGAATTATGCCCTAAGCCCAAGGGAAGCCAAAGGAAACTGGGATCCCGGCCGGAGAATCGGCCTGGGCGTCGTTTCAGGCGCTGTCTGGCGATCGAGTCCGCGTCAGACGGTCCAAGACCGGCGGCCAACGTATCGTGTTACGATATATATGTCGCTGCTCTTTCTCAATTCATGTTCGCTCCGGGAGGTCCTTCATGAAAGCGATCGTGTTTCATCACCATGGCGACCCGAGCGTCCTTCACTATACCGACGTTCCCGAGCCGCACCTGCGTCATAACGAAGTTCTGGTTCGTGTTTATGCTTGTGCTCTGAATCATCTCGATCTATGGGTACGCCGCGGACTACCCGGCATACCCATTCCCCTTCCTCACATTCCCGGCAGCGATGTGGCCGGGGAAGTAGCCAAGATTGGCTCGGAAGTTCACACCGTCCACGTCGGGCAGAAAGTTGTCCTGGCCCCCGGCGTGACCTGCGGCAAGTGCCCGGCGTGCCTGTCCGGAAACGATAATCTCTGTCGCGATTTCACCAATCTCGGGTACATGCTGGACGGTGGTTGTGCGGAGTTCGTCCGCTGTCCCGACGTGAACTGCATGCCCTATCCTGAGAATCTCGATTGGGCCCACGCCGCCGCCGTGCCCCTGGTGTTCCAAACCGCCTGGCACATGCTGGTTCATCGCGCCGAACTACAGCCCGGTGAAACTGTCTTGATCCTGGCCGCGGGCAGTGGCGCAGGCAGCGCCGCTATCCAGATTGCCAAATTTTTTGGCGCTCACGTGATTGCGACCGCAGGGACCGATGAAAAAATCGAGAAGGCAAAGCGGATAGGCGCCGACGAAGTCATTCACCACCACATCATGCCTATCGCCAAAGAGGTTCGTCGCCTGACCCAGAATCGTGGCGTCGACGTGGTGTTCGAACATGTCGGCACTGCCACCTGGGAAAACAGCGTGAAGAGCCTGGCCATCGGCGGACGTCTCGTCACCTGCGGCGCGACCACCGGCTATGATGCCAAAATCGACCTGCGCTTTCTTTTCACGCGTCAGCTTTCCATCCTTGGCTCGTACATGGGCAGCAAAAGCGAGCTTCGCACCGTGCTCAAGTTGGTCGCGGAAGGCCGTCTCAAACCCATCGTGGATAAAATCTGGCCGCTACACGACAGCATCGCCGCCCACAATTATTTGGAAAATGGCAAGCAGTTTGGAAAAGTCGTCCTCACCGTCCCGTGAGCATCCGCTTCTCCTGGTTGACATTCCGAGCGGGACGGGGAACCTGCTTTTCGCGCGGCTGCCCTGCTTTCCGCGTTACAACATTCTTCGCTGTGGACCGTCGGCTGGAGCCTGTCAACTTCACATTTGTCTGCTCCTCCCCTGTATGCCAAAATATCGTTGAGGAGACCATGGAAACTACCCTCGGCAAAAGCGTCACGCTCACCAAACCCGACGATTTTGGCAAGCTGCTTCAGGATGAAGGCATTATTTTCACGCAGCTCGACAAAGCCGTGAATTGGGCTCGCAAAAGTTCTATTTGGCCCCTCGGATTCGGCCTGGCTTGCTGCGCCATTGAAATGATGTCCATGGCCGCTTCCCGTTTCGACGTGGCCCGCTTCGGCGCTGAAGTTTTTCGCCCCTCGCCCCGCCAAGCTGACCTCATGATCGTGGCCGGCCGGCTCTCGCAAAAAATGGCTCCGGTTATTCGTCAGTTGTACGATCAAATGCCCGAGCCCAAGTGGGTGATTTCCATGGGAGCGTGCGCCACCTCCGGCGGCGTGTTCAACAATTACGCGATCGTCCAGGGCTGCAATCAGGTCATTCCTGTCGACGTCTACGTCCCCGGCTGCCCTCCGCGCCCCGAAGCGGTTCTCTTCGCCATTCTCCAGCTCCAAAAGAAAATCGACTCCGAAAAAGGTTCCTTTAAGCGCGCCCTCAATATCGCCTGAGCACCCGGGAACGCCACCTCCGCCCCATTCCACAGGTCCTGGGATCGATTGGCGTCGCCTTGGCTCAACCCTACAAATCTCTTTTCATCCGCGCCAGTAAACTGTTAGCGTATTCCGCTATGTATCCCCCAGACACCATCAGCGCCCGCGATCTTCTCCGACACTCCGTCGCCACCATCGCGTATCGCGCCGGAAAAATCCTGCGCGATGCTCCGCAGGGTTACGTCAACTTCACCGCTGGCCAGAATTGCCGCACACCGCTGCAGATCCTCGCGCACATTGGCGACCTCTTTGACTGGGCTCTTTCCATTTCCAAAGGCCAGCCCGCTTGGCACGATTCCCCGCCGCTCCCGTGGCCCGATGAAGTCCAGCGCTTCTTTGATTCGCTGAAACGGTTCGATGACTACCTGGCCGGTTCCGAAGCGCTCCACGCCTCCCCGGATAAACTATTTCAGGGGCCCGTCGCCGACGCCCTCAACCACGTCGGGCAGCTCGCCATACTTCGTCGCATTTCCGGCGCTCCCATCCGCGGCGAAAATTATTTCAAGGCAGACATTTCCGCCGGGTGCGTCGGCAAAGAGCAGCCCTCGCCAAAATTTGAATTTGATTAATAGCGTATTTCGACTGGACCCGCTCCCAGCGCGCCGCTAGACTTTTGAGCTGGAAGGCGTCTTGATGAACGCTCCTGATCAACGCCGATATCCTCGCGTGAAGCCTCCGAAAACGGTGGTGGCCGCGTGGCAAGCGGGTACGCAACGCGGTGTTTCGTTCGTGGATAGCTTTGGGATCGGCGGTCTCTTTGTTCGCACCAAGGAACTCTTGCCGCTTCGCTGCCTCGTCCAGATTCTTCTCGATCTTCCCGTCGGCCAGGTGCGCGCGCGCGCCGTGGTCCGCCGCGTCATCGAAGGTCGTGGCATGGCTGTCCAATTCATTGCCATGGACCCCACCGACCGAGCCCGCCTCTTCCAGCAGATGAACGCGCTACTCGCCGCTTAATCGCTGCTGGGAACGTATCGGCGTTTTCCCCCGCGCCGGTTCTCGAGGTGCGCTCGTCGGTCCTAATTACGCCACGACTCAATAGAACTTGAGGGTGCCTCACCATCTAAGTGTGGGTCTTACGATCCAACACCGCGACTCGCTGTTCTTTACCTCTCATATAATTGGCGTCACCACTACCGTTGCACTACCGCCGGCGACCTCCAACGGTGTTCCCGCCGCCGCTTTTTCTCGGCGCACATACCCCATCCCAATCCAGGCATTCATCCCCGGCGAATATCCGCTGCGCGTCACGTACCCAATCTCGTTTCCCGCAGCCAGCAGCGGTGCGTTCGCCTCTGGCGCGTCGGACACACCCTCAAACTTCAAGCTGATTCGCACGCGATTCACCTGGCCACGCGACCGCACGCGCTCCACAATTTCTTGCCCGGTATAGCATCCCTTCGTGTACGAAATATGGGAGTCCTGCAACCCTGCCTCGTGCGGTATTTGCCGCTCACCAAAGTCATAGCCAAACCACGGAATCCCCATCTCCAGCCGCACCGTGTTTAGTGCGCGGTATCCGACGGGGCCGCCTCCCGCGCGGCGCACCGCCTGCTCCAGAGCACTCCAAAGTTCCTCGGCCTTTTCTCGCGCCACCAAAAACTCCACACCAGCAACTCCACCTGGCGCCCTCTTAACCACTCGGCAACTCACACCGCCCACACTCGTCTCGCGCATCTCCAATTCGTCCATCCCATCCACTTCGACTCCAGTCAGTTCGCGCGCCACATCCGCCACCCTCGGCCCTTCCAGTCCCAACGTCACATACGCGTCGGTGCGGTCGTTCAGCGTTACATCATCCATGATGATGTATTTGTCCATCGCAGGAATCAGTCGCTCGCGAATCATCGCGTGAGACACGCAAAGTAGCGTTTCTCCGATCGCATACGTTTCGATCTCCGCCTGAATGTGTCCTTGCGGGCTCAGGAATAACGAGGCTGTTCCGCGGTTTTCCTTCAGCCCCTTGATGTCATTGGTCAGAATCGCGTTGAGATACCGCGCCCGATCTGGTCCGGTAAACTCCAGGTACGCCCGATAGCTTTTGTCCAACAAGCCCACATTTGCCCGAACCGCCCGGTACTCCCCCTGCCAGTCTCCAAAGCTATCCGGCAATTCGCACCCAAACCACGCCCCCATGCGCGCCCCGTTTTTCCGGTGCATTTCAGTCAAAGCTGTAACCAAAGTCTCCATTGCGCCTTCTTAGTCTCCTCAGGGTGCCCCACTCAGTGTGAGGGTGGGTCTTGGATTTCTCTTTCTGTCCTCAAGTGCAGGGCCTCGACCGTTGCATCTTGCCTGCCAACTTTGCAACCTCGCCGCGTGGGTCCTTGCCTCACCATTCATGATGCCGTACAAGCCCGATGATATACTTTCTCTGTGAACGAGCATCCGCCAGCTTACCGCATGCCCGATGCCACCAACACCGGGATGATCTATCTCAAGATCCCTGTTGGCATGCTGCAGTGCAACTGCTCTATCATCGGCGACCCGCGGACACGCGAAGCCATCGTGGTCGACCCTGGCGACGAAGTCGAGCGCATCCTCGGCCTGCTCAGCCGCTACAAGCTTCAGGTCAAGGCCATCGTCAGCACTCACGCGCACATCGATCACGTCGGCGGTCTCGCCAAGCTTTACCAGTACACCGGCGCGCCCGTCATGATGCATAGCGACGATCTCCCCCTCTATCGCGGCATGGAAGTGCAAGCAGCGTTCCTCGGCGTGCGTCCACCGGAACTGGTCGAGGTCCACCAACTTCTCAAGGAGGGCGACACCCTGCAGTGGGGCGATTTTCTGGCCGACGTTCTGCATACCCCGGGCCATACTCCCGGCAGCGTCTCGCTGCATCTGCCCACCAACGGTTCCAACGCCACCCTCAGCCATCCACAGCTCTTTTCTGGCGACACGCTTTTTGCGGGCAGCATCGGGCGCACCGATCTTTGGGGCGGGTCCTATGACGAAATCATCGCCTCGCTGAAAGACAAAATCATGCAGCTCCCCGATTCCACTATCGTGCACCCGGGCCACGGGCCCAGCACCACCATCGGCCACGAACGCGACACCAATCCCTTCGTAAAGTAAGCTGCCCACACGCACTGTTTGAAATACAGAACTTAAAACACTTAACACTTAAGACCCGCAAACGTGATAAATTCTCCCGCCCATTGGGCAGCGAACTTCCTGGCACTCTTCGCCACGCGGGAAAATCCTTCTCTGGTAAAGCCCTGCGCGAATCCTCGGGAGTCATTTTCCGCGGTGACCCTCGCCTGAAGATCCTGTTCTCCGGCATCGCCTTCGAACGGGGCCCGCAAGCTCCCAAATGGTGCGAAAAAATCGCCCACCCCGGATCCTTCCCGGAATAGCTCGGTGTCAAGCCGACGCACACCGTCGCCCTTGTCGGCAGATTCCCGGATGATTTTCTGGAAAGCCTCAAAACCGCCGGTACGCAGGTCACCATGAGCAAACCCGCAAAAGACGTTCCTTCAATTTTCTTTATCGCGAACGCCAAAAGGGAACTGACCCGCCTTTCTGTTCTCAGCAAGTCGATCCGCGGCGCCGCTGCGCTCTGGCTGGTTTACCCTAAAGGACAAAAATCCATCACCGAATCCGACGTGCGTTCCGCGGGATTCCGAGCCGGCCTGGTCGATAGCAAGGTCGTCAGTTTCAGTCCAGCCTACGCGGCTCTGAAGTTTGTGTTACCGAAGTCGAAACGCTAGCTTGCCGCCCTCTCGTTCTGCCGCGCCTTCCGCATCTCTTCCATCACCGACTGAATTAGCTCCTTCGCATGGGTCAGTTCCTGGGCAATCATCCGCAGATCCATCGCCGGCACCGCCGGATTCCGCTGGCTCGTGCAGTACACGCCATGTTGTCCCGTCAACACCAGCGCGTTGGTAATGCGGTCCAGCGACACCGCCAGCCTTCCTCGCTCTTTCCCGAACATCTGTTCGTAGCGTTCCAGTTCTTCCTGATGCTCGTCGAATGCCGTCATACCCCCTTCTTTCCGGGTTCACCCCGCTCTACCTGTTCTTGCCGGTTGCACTTCGGGCACAGGGTTCCGGCGCGAAACTTTACGCTAACTCACCGTCCCTCCATAATCCACTTGAGCTGCCCAGAAGCCTCCTCAGAAAGCGATGTTGCGATGAGTTCTCCAATGCAGACGGCGGGTCATTATGTCCCATTTGGCAGCAGGCCCGAAGGGAATTGGGAGCACCGAACCATGCGACGTTCAGATCTAGTGCAGTACAAGGAAAAAGAAAACGGCAGGATTGGCCGTACTTCCCAAATCGTTTTTGGCGAACGTCAGCACTTGCTTCGGGTCCTGGATTCGCTCGAGGGAACCAGCTTGCCGATCGCCCGCATGCAGCAGGAGCGCCGTATGCTCGAGGAATTGATCCACGCGCGCACCCGCGAGCTGAATCACATCAACACCGCGTGGGACGAAAAAATCGGCCTGGTGTTGAGCGCTGAAGCCAAACCGGAAATGCTCGAGAAGCTTTCCAAACAAGCGCCCAAAGAAGATTTCTATCTGCTCCGCCTCATCAGCGAACATCCTCGCGCGAACGCCAAGACCCTGCAGCGTCTGGCTCGTCATCCCTACGGGGCCATCCGCGAAAATGTCGCCCGTCATCCCAACGCGGATGCCAGCACGCTGACTTTACTGAGCAGAGACAAGAGCCAGCCGCTCTGGTACCTGGTGGCTTTCAATCCCAACACACCGACACCACTGCAACGCAGGCTCCGCGACCGCCTCAAGCGCTTAGGTGAAGCCCAGACCGCCCGCTAATCGCGTACCGCAAGCCTCAGCCTGACGGGGTGAGCTACAGGTTAGAAGGCGGCGTAAAGCGCCCTTACGTGCACTACCATCCGTCTCGACGCGTAATCTATTGCGCCACGCCCAGCTGCCAAAACAGAAAACTCAACGTGTCGGTCTGTTCCTCGATCTGCTTGTTCAATGGCCGTCCGCCCGAATGCCCGGACTCAATCTGCAGCGCAGCCACAACCAGCGCAGTCCGCACACTCGTTTTTGTACTCCGTCTCATCTCTTCCTCCTTACCCGGGCGCGCCACTCTCGTTTTCGAAAAGGTCCTGGATCACTCCTTGTGGCATGCGCACTCTTGCCTGTGCTCCAGGAGTTCTCCCCTTATCTCAGCCCTACCACCAATCTCGTTCCGTCGTTTCTGAGGCCGGTTTTTATCTTGGCCCAATCGGGCGTTAGAATACTCGATAATGGCCGCGCCATCGAACGTAAAAAAACCGGAACCGCCCTACACTCCAGCCACTCGCCGTCATCTCTTCCTGTATGTTTTACTTTCGCTGCTGATCCTGATTCCGTGCTTCTGGCACGCTCACATCGAAGCCGGCGATCTTGGCAGTCATGTCTACAACGCCTGGCTGGCCGAACTCGTACAACAGGGAAAAGCTCCCGGAGTCCATACCGTCTGGCAGTGGGACAACGTTCTCTTTGACCTTCTTCTCCTGTATCTCGCGAAAGCTTTCGGCCTGCTCGCCGCGGAAAAAATCGCCACGTCCCTTTGCGTGCTCGTTTTCTTCTGGGGGCTATTTGCATTGATGAGGGCGGTGAGCGGCCGTCCACCCTGGTTCCTGGCCCCGTTCATTGCCATGTTGACATACGGCTACATCTTTCACATGGGCTTCATGAACTACTATTTGTCTCTTGGGCTGGCCTGCATTGGCCTGGCGCTTATCTGGCCCGCGCGCAGAAATGGACTCATTGGCGCCGCTGCCCTCGCTCCGGTCATGCTCTTCGCGCACCCCCTTGGCTTTTTGTGGTTCCTCGGCGTCGCTGTGTATCGTTTCCTCTGGCTTTATCTCCCCGGCCGCAAGAGAATCCTGCTCCCCGCCGCGGCGATTCTCATCATCGTCGCCGCGCGCGAGTTCGTAGCCCATCACCACGCCTACGAAGTCGAATGGCGCGACAAACCTTTCTGGCTCCTCAATGGCGCCGACCAATTCCACGTTTTTGGCCCGCGCTATGTCTGGTTTAGTCTCGCGGTTCTTCTCTTCTTCCTCCTGGCCACACTATGCGCGCTGCTTAACCGTTCCTGGCGCCTCAGTTCCCGTAGAGAGGGCCGGCTCATCTTCGAACTCTACTTCATCTCCTTCGTCGCTACTTCGCTGCTCCCGGAGAATCTACACACGGATCCAACCGGCGGCTGGATTGGCGCGCTGGTCACGCGCCTTACCCTCACCAGCGCCATCGTCGGCATGGGCTGGTTCGCGCTGCTCCTGCGGCATCCTTGGCATCTCGTCTATTCCGCCGCCTGCGCTGCCGTTTTCTTCACGTTCCTGTATCAAGACACCGGCCTGCTCAATCGTATGGAAGACAATACCCGCCACATCACTGAAAAACTCCCTTTTGGCACCCGGACTCTCTCTACGATCTTCGCGCCGAATGATTACCGCACCATCTATCTGCACATTCCGGATCGCGCCTGCATCGGCCATTGCTTCCTGGTATCCAACTACGAGCCTTCCACCCGCCAGTTCCGTGTGCGCGCGCAGGAGGGAAGTCCGGTGGTCACCGCCTCGGTCGACGACAGCGAAGACATGCAATCCGGCACTTACGATGTCCAGGACGAGGATCTTCCCCTCAAGCAGATTTACCAGTGCGAAGCCAAAGACCTCACGCAAATCTGCATTCGCGACTTGGCCTCCGATGAAAAGAACGGCCGTTTGGGATACCACCCGATTACCAACCCCTTCTTTTCCCAAAATCCCTGACCAGTGCTCCCCGTCAACCCGAGCGAAGCGAGGGATCTCTCTTCGATCTGTCCGTGCCGTTATCCGATGGCGGATCTCCTTTCTCCAAGACATATTGGCTCTTGCACCAGTCCAATTCCTGCTAAACTACCCCTAGGGTGAGAGACAATGCTGCCATTACACCTTCAACCCGAAAGTCACATCCCGCTGTACATCCAGCTTCGCGACCAGCTTCGTTCCCTCGTTCACGCCGGCGACCTGCGCCCGGGTGACCGCATCCCGGCCAGCCGCGAACTCGCGCAAACCCTCGGTGTTCACCGCACCACCGTGGCCAACGCTTATGCCGAACTCGAATCCGAAGGTCTGATCCAGGGACACGTGGGCCGCGGCACTTTTATTCGCAGCAACGGCAACGGCCTGAACATCACGCCGCCGGCCCCGCCAGCGCTGAATGGCCATGCCGACGGCCTGCGCTGGGAACTTCTCTTCGCCGACGAGCGCAGCGAGGAAGTCCTTACCCGCCTTACTGCCTCCGCGCCGGATAACGCCCTTTCGTTCGTTATGGCGCGTCCCGCCGAGGAATTTTTCCCGGTCGAGGAACTGCAATCCTGCGCGCAAACCGTGCTTCGCCGCGAGGGCCAGGAAATCCTGAATCTCGGCGCTTCCGATGGCTACGCCCCGTTAAAAGAAGCGCTTCTCGACCTGCTTCATCGCGAAGGCTTCTCCGTCAAAGACGAATCGCTGCTCATCACCGATGGTTGCCAGCAAGCCCTCGACCTCATCGCCAAAGCCTTTGTGCGCTCCGGCGACACCGTGGTCATGGAAAATCCTACCTATCCCGGCGCCTCCGCCGTGTTCAACGGTGTGCGTGCCCGCTGCCTTGGTGTGCCCGTTCGTACCCACGCCGAACCCGGTAGCCCTCTCGGCATCGATCTCGAAGTCCTCGAATCCACCCTTGCGAATAATCGCGTCAAGTTGCTCGTGCTCACGCCCGACTTTCACAATCCCACAGGCATCTCTATGCCGGTCGCCTCACGACGTCACCTCCTCGAACTCGCCGGACGCTATCAGGTCCCCGTTGTTGAAGACCACATTTACGCGCGCCTCCACGCCCATGACGAGCGTCCACCCTCGCTCAAGCAACTCGACCGTTCGAACCTGGTCATTCATATCGACAGTTTTGCCAAGGTGGCTTTCCCTGGTCTGCGCGTCGGTTGGATCGTTGCTCCTCCCGCGGCCATCGAGCGTCTGCGCCTTGTCAAGCAAATGGCCGACTTGCACACTGATCAACTCGCGCAAGCTACCCTCGCTGAATTTCTCAAGCGTGGCCTTTTTTACAAGCATCTCGCGCGCATGCGCAAAATTTATTCCGAACGCCTCAATGCCCTCGACGAATCCCTGCGCAAATGCATGCCCGAAGGCGTACGCTGGACCCGTCCCGAGGGCGGCATGGCTTTCTGGATCGAACTTCCTCCGGGCTTCGATGCCAGTGAGCTTATGATGCACGCCCGCGAACGCGGCGTTCTTTTCGCGCCCGGGCGCTACTTTTACGTGCAGTCGCCGCTGCCCAATACCCTCCGCCTCAGCTTCGCCAGTCTCAACGAAAAGCAGATCGCGCGCGGCGTCACCACCCTGGCTGATCTTCTGCGTGTGGAAATGCGCAAGCGCCAACGAGGCACGCGTCGCGCCGAACGCGCCCACGTCGCGCTGGTCTGAGTATTTTGTAGCTGCCGACCTTTAGGTCGGCTGGGTTGCCCGGAGCTGCGAAGGGCGCCGGTCCGCCACGAAGGTTAGGGGCGTAACGCCGGTGTAGGTACGGCGATTAAAGTGAGGAGGACTTGTCATTCTGAGCGCGCGTTTTGCGCGAAGATCGCAACTCAAAATTTCGTCCGGCTTTCAACCGGTGAGCGACAAGACAGAAATGGCCAAGGTTCTCAAACTCGATCCAAAGGACAGCAACCACTGTTTTGGTTGTGGCGCCGCTAATCCCGCAGGCATGAAACTCGCCTTCGAACTCGATTTCGACGCTCGCCGCACGCGCGGCTCGTTGACGCTCGGACCCAATTACGCTGGTGGCGCGGGCTTCGCTCACGGTGGCATCATTGCCGTCGTTCTGGATGAGGCCATGGGCAAGCTTTCGAAACTCACCGACGAAAAAGCGGTCACCGCCGAGATGAGTATCGAGTATCGCAAACCTGTTGCCGTCGATAAGCCCATCCTGGTGGAGGGTTGGCAAGAACAAGAGCAGGGAAGAAACCGGTATCGCATCGCGGAAATTCGCGATCAGCAAGGCAATCTGCTCGCGCGGGGCAAAGGCCGCTTCGTGGTGGTCGACGCGGCTCATTTCGCCAAAGCGAAGAGTGGATAGCGGCTCGTGTAGCGCCGGGCCTTCAGGCCGGCATCTTGGGTTTTGCATGGCCTTCTGCCTGCCATGAGATTCGAAGGGAGGCGGGCCGCTGCCGAATCGGGCGATTCGAATTGATTTCTCACGATTTTGACTTGAAGGGAGAAGGGGAATGGCAACAAAAAAAACAAACGGAAGCGTTCACACCAATGGAGCCAAAGGCTCAAAGGAATGGCGCGTGAAGGTCGGCTTAGCGGAAATGCTCAAGGGAGGCGTCATCATGGACGTCACCAACGCCGATCAGGCACGCATTGCCGAACAGGCCGGCGCCTGCGCCGTCATGGCCCTCGAGCGGGTTCCCTCTGATATTCGTAAGGAAGGTGGCGTTGCGCGCATGGCGTCCATCAAAGTTATTCGCGAAATCATGAAGACCGTTACCATCCCAGTGATGGCCAAAGTGCGCATCGGCCATTTTGTCGAAGCCGAAGTGCTCCAGGCCCTCGAAGTCGATTTCATCGACGAAAGCGAAGTGCTTACACCGGCCGACGAAGAAAATCACGTCTGGAAGCACGACTTTCGCGTGCCGTTCGTTTGTGGTGCGCGCAATCTCGGTGAAGCCCTGCGTCGCATTGCCGAAGGCGCAGCCATGATTCGTACCAAGGGTGAAGCCGGTTCCGGCAACGTGGTTGAAGCTGTTCGTCACATGCGCACAATCATGAGCGAAATGCGCGCGGTCACCACCATGCGCGACGATGAACTGATGCGCAAAGCCAAAGAGCACGGCGCGCCGCTCGACCTGATCCGTGAAGTTGCTCGTCTCGGCAAGCTCCCCGTGCCCAATTTCTCCGCCGGGGGCATTGCGACTCCCGCGGACGCCGCGCTGGTTCGTAAACTCGGCGCCGAAGCGGTGTTCGTCGGCTCCGGCATCTTCAAGAGCAGTGATCCCGAAGCGCGTGCTAAAGCCATCGTGAAAGCCACCACGCACTTCGAAGATCCCAAGATTATTCTCGAAGCGCACGAACAACTCGGGGAAGCGATGCCGGGTCTCGACGTTCGCCAGCTCGAAGAAAAAGACCTTCTAGCCACTCGCGGCTGGTAAGTCTGTGGTAGCGCGGCCATGCTCCCGGCTCCGGATTTTGTAATAACTGCGTCTGCGGCGATTCGCCTACCGCGAATGGGTTGAGATCCTTCGCGCAAAAGGAGCGCTCACTGATGACACCGCACAGTTGGCTGGCTGAATAGCGAGTCTCTAAAATGAAAATCGGCATTCTAGCCATTCAAGGTGACTTCCACGCCCACGCCCAAATGCTCCGCAAGCTCGGCGCTGACACCGTCGAAGTCCGCACCGTGGCTGATCTCGCGGGCCTTGACGGGCTTGTCCTGCCTGGCGGCGAAAGCACCACGCAACTGCAATTCCTCGAGGAAGAGGGCCTGTACGACGCCATCCGCAAATTCGCCGATCAGCACAAAGCCGTGTTCGGCACTTGTGCCGGCGCCATTCTCCTCGCCAAGCAAGTCAAGAACCCCGCGCAGGATTCCCTGAAGCTCCTGGACATGACCATTCTCCGTAATGGCTACGGCCGCCAACTTGCCAGCGATGTCTTTTTCGGCGATACCACTCTCAAAGAAGAACCACTCGAAATGGTTTTCATCCGCGGTCCCATCATTGAAAGAGTGGCGCCGGGCCTAAAAATCCTCGCGACGCACGATGGCAAACCCACACTCGTCCAGAAGGATCACATTCTCGCCGCCACGTTTCATCCCGAACTCACCGACGACACCACCGTGCACGAATATTTCCTCAAGCTCGCGACAGGCAAGAATCACGGCGGCCACTCTACACCTCAGCCTTCCAAATCCAACGGCACCCCTCGCAGGTCCAGAAACAAACACCACAACCCGTAGCGGCGACTTTACGTCGCCGTCTTGCACATGTGGTGGCCGGCCTTTAGACCGGCCCAGAGCCCAAGAAAGGAGCGCAACAAGTGTCCAGGCCATTTCTGGAACGCCTCCAAATTCTCATCGCGGAAACTCCCGATCGTGCCCGGGCTGCCAAATGCGTGGCCGAGGCCATCGCCGCGAACCGCCACTACCGCTGGGTCGGCGTCTACGAAGTCACCTCCACCGAAATTGGTATGATCGCTTGTAGCGGTGCCATGCCGCCCGCGTTTCGACGCTTTGCGGTTACCAAGGGCTTGTGCGGATCGGCAGTCGCTCTCCGCTCCATAGTGAACGTTGGAAATGTTCAGGAAGATCCGCGCTGGCTCACTACCTTTGGGACCACCCGTTCAGAAATTATCGTCCCCATCCTCCGCACCAATGAACCCTCAGTCATCGGCCTGATTGACGTGGAAAGCGATGCCCTCAACGCCTTCACTCAGGACGACGAGCACTTCCTTTACTTTTGCGCGCCACTCCTGCAGTCCCTCTTTCGATGATCCCTCGCCCTTCGCGCTACAATTCCCCTATGCCGGCCGCGAAAAAACGCCGCGTGCTTTTTGTCTGTGTCGGGAACGCCTGCCGCAGCCCGATGGCCGAAGCCGTGTCTCGCCAACTGGTTTCCGATATCATCGAACCTTCCAGCGCGGGTCTCTATCCGTTGGGCCATCTCGCCGAGGTAACTGAGCACACGCTCCTCGCCAATGGCTACCCCCTCGACGGGCTCTGCTCCAAACCGCTTCGCCGCGAGGCCCTCGAACAAGCGGACGTGATCATCAATATGACCGGCCAATCCCTCGACGGCTTGCTTGCCAATTATCGCTCGGCGGATAATGGCGCATATCCACTCGCCCAGAAAGTTGAAAACTGGAATATCAAAGATCCCTATGGCGAAGAACCCGCCGCTTATCAGAGAATTTTGATAGAGCTGGAAGGCCGGATCTTGCTGCTCGCCAGGCGGCTCCGCGCCGCTCAGCGCGCTACCCACAGTTGACCCAAACGGAGAGTCTTTGCGCCGCGATAAAACCAGCGTTTCGCAGGAAGATTACCTCAAAGCCATTTGGGAGATGCACGAGGAGAACCAGGTCCCGATCAGCGCGCGACTGGCCGAAGAACTCGACGTCACTCCTCCCGCCGTTACTGCCGCTGTTAAGCGTATGGCTCGCCTTGGCCACATCAAAGTCCAGCGCGGTGGACAAATCTTGCTCACCGCTAAGGGCCGCAAACTTGCCCAACACCTTATGCTCCGCCATCAACTCGCGGAAATGCTGCTCACGGATGTCATCGGCGTCCCTTGGGCCAAATCGCACGCGGAAGCCGAGCGCCTCGAGCACGCCATCTCACCTACCATCGAAGCCCTGCTCGTAAAGCGCTTCGCTGGCCGCAAGACTTGTCCCCACGGAGTCCCTATCAGTGGCGGCGTTTCGCAACTGCGCAAGCAAGGTGGCGTTTTGCTCTCTGAACTTCACCCCGGCGATTCCGCGGAGGTTCTTAGCGTCTACGAAAAAGATGAAGGCTTCCTCGATTTCCTCGAGAAGCTGCATCTCTTGCCCTCCAGCAAACTCGAAGTCCTGCAACGCGGTTACGACGAAACCTTGACCCTTCGCGTCGCAAATCACACCATCCACCTGGGCAAAACCGCTACCACCCGCATCTGGGTCCGCCCCTCTCCCAACTGAAACGCCTACCCTGGGCGCCCGACCCTCGTATTTCGAGAGTGCTTCTTGCTTTTCCGACTGCCCGCAGTCCTACGACTGCGCCGCACCCTCCAACTCCGCCAAATCAATCTTCTTCATCTTCATCATTGCCTGCAGCGCTTTCGGATGTTTGATCAACTCCGGCAAACGCGCCGGCACAATCTGCCACGAAAGCCCAAATTTATCCTTTAAACCACCCGCACTGGCTCTCCTGTCCTCGCGCCACGAGTTTCGAATAGTATTCATCCACCTCCCGTTGCGAATCGCACCGTACCATCATCGAAATCGCTTCTGTGAAGCGGAACACCGGCCCTCCGTTCAGCGCGATAAACTTCGGGCCGTCCAGTGCGAACGAAATCGTCAGGACGCTGCCCTTGGGCACGGAGGTAGTCTCGCTCGATCGCAATGTATCCAGCCGGCGCGAATTCTTGAAAACGCTCAGATAAAAGTCCACCGCCTCTTCCGCATTCGAATCAAACCATAAAAACGGCGTGATCCTGGGAAAACGTTCAAAGACGCTCATAGCACCAAGTGAGGAACCACCACTCTTTGATTTCCATCCGGCTCCCCATTGTAAGCACATTTCACTTGCATTCTGCAAGTAATATCCGCTACTCTCTTTTCCTGGGAAGGAGCACACGCGATGAAACTCCATACCTATCTCAACTATGGCGGCAATTGCGAACAAGCTTTCCGCTTCTACGAAAAACATCTTGGCGCGAAAGTTTCCTTCCTGATGACCCACGATCAGACACCTAATGCCACGAACGTCCCACCCGAACTCGCCAAGAAGGGGCCCTACGCCGCTCTCAGTATCGGCGGAACGGTACTCATGGGCAGCGATGTACCTGACGACCGTTTCCAGCCCATGCGCAGTGCTTATCTTTCCCTCAGCCTTGACAGCACTCCGGAAGCCGAGCGCGTTCACGCTCTCCTAGCTGACGGCGGCGACGTTTTCATGCCGCTGCAGGAAACATTCTTTGCCTTTCGCTTCAGCATACTCCGAGACAAATTCGGCACTTCCTGGATGATCATTCACCAGCGCCCTGCGCCCGGCGCATAAGCCGTGCCCGCTGGCGCAAGAATCATCACTTTCGGTTTGCTTCATAGGAACTTGGAATGGCTTTAATATGTGTTGCTTAAGCGCGCTGCCCAAGTGGAGCTCGATTCCCCTACCTCCAGTAGAAACGCTTCGTGTGCCCTTTTCCCCCACAATCTGCCTGGTTTTTACAACTTTTTACAATCCTTTGCGTGCACTTGACACTTTTGCTCACCGGGGTCTTTATAGTCGCATCAGCCTGCCAAACGGCTGCAGCGAAGGAACCTAGGAATGTTCAAGAAGTGGCGCCTGACAGACCGCACCAAAATGCTCCTGAAACTGGAGCTGGCCATTACCCTTCCGGCCGCTGCTCTCATGGCCTTCAGCATCTGGAATCTCCATGACATTCGCCGGAATCAACAGATTGAAGCGGCCATCCAGCGCGATTTTGGCTACGTTCTAAAAATCGCGGAAAAGAAAAGCTGGATCAAGGCCGATGACCTCATCGAATCTGCCCGCAAATCTTTTCCGGGCCCTCAGGACAACAGCAACGAAATCAAGGACAAGCTGGACCGCCTTCTCGCCACCCACCCTGAGTTTGCTTATGCAATGATGTACGACAAAAAGACGAACTCTCTCATAAGCCGCATGCAAACCACCGGAGACCTCGACCCTGAATTCTGTTCGCGCACCCAAGAGAACATTAATGCCGTTACCAAGTGGCTGCCCTTCGAAGCGCCCCAGATGGCTAAGCAAGTCCAGATGATGGTCGATAAAGGCGAGAGTCCTTACATGTTTTATGGCGATTGGGCCACTCGCGCTAACCGCCACGTCTATTCGAATGGCGCTTACTTCATACCCCCGCACGTCCCGCAAGACGACGCCGCGCTCGCCATGGTGTCGTTCGACGAAGAGTACCTGCGAAAGACCTTCTTCCCGACGGTCATGAAGGACGTCTTAAGCAGCAAAAACAATGGCCTGCGCAATGATGCCAATCCTCCTGCCATGATGATTCATCGCACTCACGATCCCGAGCCGTGGGTGTCCACTGAGAATTGGGATGGGGGAAAACCGGAAGTGGAGCGCGCCTTTGACGACATGTTCAGTGGCATGGTCTTGTCCATCAAATACCCTGGCACTACGATTGCCGACATCAGCGCCCGTTTCCTTCGTTTCAACTACACGATTCTCGCCGCCCTCTCTCTTCTCATGATCGGCGGCATCTTCCTCACTTACCGCAACATCTCCCGCGAGATGAATCTCGCCCGCCTCAAATCCGATTTCGTCGCCAACGTTTCCCACGAACTGCGCACGCCCCTGGCGCTCATCCGTCTCTACGCCGAAACGCTGGAACTCGGCCGATTGAACGCCAAGGAAAAATATCAGGACTATTTCCGCATCATTCGTGAAGAGAGCGAACGACTCACCGCACTCATCAACAATATTCTTGACTTCTCGCGCATCGAAGCCGGCCGCAAAGAATACGAGTTCAAGGAAACCAACCTTCCCGAGCTGGTGCGTTCCACGCTCGATTCCTACCGCTTCCAAATCGAACAGAACGGCTTCGCCTTCGAAGAAAACATTGCCAACGACATTCCTCCCGTCAACGTGGATCGCGAGGCCATCGCCCGCTCATTGCTGAACCTCGTTAACAATGCTTTGAAATACTCGAAAGACAAAAAGTTCATCGGCGTCAGCCTCTATCGCGCCAATGGCTCCGTGAAGCTGGAAGTGCGTGACCAGGGCATCGGTATTCCTCCTGCCGAGCAGGACAAAATCTTCGAAAAGTTTTACCGCTGTGGCGATCCATTGGTGCACAACATCAAAGGCTCGGGCTTGGGTCTGTCGCTTGTCCGGCATATTGCCCGTGCCCACGGTGGGGATGTACAGGTCGAAAGCGCCCCGGACAAGGGCAGCAAGTTCACTATCAAGCTGCCGTTGGATCCATCCTTTCGCAATGGGACCGCCGTCGCCTGAAGCGGATAGGGAACTGACAAGGAGAAGTCATGGCCGCTAGCAAGATTCTTATCGTGGAGGACGAGCCGCACATGGTCTCCGGGCTGCGCGACAATTTCGAATACGAAGGATTCCAGGTCATCACCGCCCTCGATGGCGTCGAAGGTCTCGAACGCGCCCTCAAGGATTCGCCGGACATCGTCGTTCTCGACGTGATGATGCCGCGCATGAGCGGCCTCGATGTCTGCAAGCAACTCAAGGCCAAACGTCCCTCCATTCCCATCATCATGCTCACTGCTCGCGGCCAGGAAGTCGACAAAGTGGTCGGCCTGGAACTCGGCGCCGACGATTACGTCACCAAGCCCTTCTCTATTCGTGAACTGCTCGCGCGCGTCAAAGCCGTGCTTCGCCGTGCGCACACTCTTCCGCAAGATCAGGATCGTTACACCTTCGGCGATGTGGAGGTCAACCTCCGCAGTTACCAGGTCATCCGCGGAGGCCAGCGCATTGAGTTTTCCGGCAAGGAATTCGAGCTGCTCAAACATTTCCTGTGCCATTCCGGCGAAACCCTGAGCCGCGATCGCTTGCTCGACGAAGTGTGGGGCTACGAAAATTTCCCAACCACCCGTACCGTGGATGCGCACATAGTGCGCATCCGCCAGAAACTGGAACCCGTTCCCGACGAGCCGCGCTATTTCCTGACGGTGCACGGTGTCGGCTATAAATTCGTAGGATGAGCAACGATGATCGCTCCGTCACCAATGCTCTTGAATTTCCGCCTTGGCACTACCGGTAGCGCCGGCTTACCGCGATCTGCGAGCGGCTTCCTGCCCGCTTTTCCCGAGTCGCCGGCCAAGCACATCGCCTCCGCCTGGGCCAGTGGCAGCCATGGTAGCCCGGGCTTCCAACCGGCTCCGGAGATTGCACCCCTCGACTCAGCGTCGAGTGGCACAGGCACCCCTGTCTGTGCTCCTTTGGCGAGCGACACTGCAACTGCAGATTCCGACGCCGAACTAACCGCGCTTCGCCGCGATCACGCCAAATTGCGGCAAGCCATCTTCGAAGCCGCGCAAATGCAGCGCCGGCTCTGCGCCCCAGGTGAACTCCCCTGGCGCCAATTCGAAGTCGCCGGAGAAATTTTCCCGGTACGGGACCTTTCGGGCGATTTCTTCAAAGTGCTGGAGGTTGATGAAACGCTCACTCTGGTGCTCGGCGATATCGCCGGCAAAGGTTTGACCGCGGGCATTTGGCAACCGCAAATGATTAGCCTCGTTCACCGCTGCTCCCGGCTTCACTCCGACCCGGCGGAGGCCGTCGCCGAAATGAACCGCGAGTTGTGCTACCAGCAAGGCCAGGCACCGCTGACGGCGCTTTTCTTTGCGCGGTTGGACCCGCTCACCAATCTGCTCGTTTACTGCAACGCGGGTTTGCCCACGCCGCTGCTGCTACGGGCCAATAAGACTCTTGAACGCCTCGATCAGGGTGGTCCAATACTGGGTGTCATGGAAGCCGTAGAATTTCGGACCGGTCACGTAACTTTGAATACGGGCGATCTGCTGGTTGCGCATTCCGACGGTGTGACCGAATGCCGCAATGAGCACGGCGACGAGTTTGAAATGGATCGCCTCATCGCCGCGGCCAGAACTGTTTCCGATTCCAAGGCCAGCAAGGCGCTGTTCTCTCTGCTCGCCACCGTTCTCGATTTTGCAGGCACTCGCTCTCCCGGCGACGACCTCTCCCTTCTGCTTGTGCGTCGCCGGGACGCGGTGAAATCCGAGCAGTCTCGTTCGCGTAAACAAGATTCGGCTACTCAACGACGGTGCTCTTCGGTCTCGGCCCCGAAGAGCTCCGCTCGGGGAGGGCCCAGCACGAAATAGCTAAACTGCGGCGCCCGATCAAGGGTCCAAGCACAGTTCCAACCGGACTCGTGGTTGCTTGTGTGCCCAGATTCCCTGGTGAAGGAGTAGTTATGGCAACGCAATCCAACGCAATGCTCTTCGAAGACGTCCCCTTCGGCACGGCTTTTAACCAAGCCATGAACACTTGCCCGGATGTGTTGAACTCGATCTACACAGCGCATTATCCGCACGTTCTGCAGGTCTGTCGCCGCTTCTTTCGCCAGCCGGAAGATGCGGAAGATGCCGCGGCCGAGGTCTTCTTGAAACTGCACACCGTTCTTGCCAGGAAAGACGCCGAGCATCCCTTCCGCCCTTGGGTGTGCCAAGTTGCCGGCCGGCACTGCATCGATAAGCTGCGTCGTCGCAAGCGCGAAAAGTATTCCGCTGTCGATAACAACGACCTCTGTGCTGTCGCGGATTGTTCGGCCCCGTCTCCGCTCTCTCAGCTTCTGCACAAAGAAGCCAAGCGCCACGTCAGGGAACAGTTGAGTCTCTTGCCCGATTACTACCGGGTGCCGCTGATGCTGCGCTACTACCAGCGCATGAGCTATTCCGAAATTGCACGCACCCTCAATCGCCGCTTGCCCACGGTCAAAACTATTATCTTCCGCGCGAAATGCCGCCTGCGCCGCAACCTCCGCCATTTGCACAAGAACCTGCCAGCGCCATCGACCGCCGTCGACACCTCCGCCCAACCCTCCTAGCTCGTAGGGACCGCCTTCCAGGCGGTCCGTTTTTCACCTCCGGGTGTCGTGTGGCCACGTTTCAAGGTGGGTTTTTGCGTCGCATGCCCTGTAGGTCCGCAGCCAGGTGCCCCAGCCCTCGTTTTGTAAGGGTGGTCTCGTGTCCTCACAATCTCAACCCTTAGATCAATCTCTCGTCCTTCTTCCACCACCGCTGACTTTCAGGCCAGCCTCACTGCTCCTCCAATAACGTCTTCAACCGCGCATATCCCGCCCGGCTCACTGGCAATTTCACGCCATTCGTCAGAATCGCCACCTTACTTTCCTTCCCGTACGGCTCGATCCGCGCCACACGCTCCAGATTCACCAGATACGACCGATGAACGCGCACAAACATCGCCGGGTCCAGCGCCAGCTCCAGCCCGGAGATCGTCTGCTGCTTCAGATGTTTCTTCCCCTCACTTACGAGCGACACGTAATCGTCGAGCGCCTCGGCGTAGTCCAATTTATTCACCGCAATCAAACTCACCCTGGTCCCATCCTTCACCACAATGCGTTCGGCATACTGCCCCGCGGGCCGCGCGGCCGCCGCCAATTCCGCCGCATCTACGGCTTTTTTCCCCTCCTGGCCTTTCGCGCGTTCCAGTGCCGCCTCGAAGCGCTCTTTGCTGAACGGTTTCAGCAAATAATCCACCGCGTGCACGTCAAACGCCTTCATGGCATATTGATCGAACGCGGTCACAAAAATAACCGCGACACCCGCGCGATCGATCAATTCCAGCACGTCAAACCCGGTTAGCTTAGGCATTTGCACATCCAGAAATAGCAGGTCTGGCTTATGTTCCCCGGCGGCTTTCACCGCCTCCAGTCCGTTCCCGCATTCCGCGGCGATTTCAACTTCTGGATGCGTGCCCAACATTTCTCGCACCAGCTTCCGTGCCAGCTCCTCATCATCCACAATCAATGCTTTCCACGTTCGCATCTGTTATCCCCGCACCGGAATGCCTTCAATGATGATCGGGCGCACTTTCCACTCGCCACTCATCACTCGCCACCTTCCACCGCTTTTTTCTCCGTCTCCGCGGGAAACGACAGACTCACCCGGAACACTTCGTCCTCTGCCTTTGCTTGCAGTTGCGCTTCATTTCCGTACCGCGCCTCCAGCCGCCTCTGCACGTTCTTCAACCCCAGGCCGTTCCTGCGCGAACTCCCCGCTTCCGGGTCCCACGAATTTTCCACCGTCACGGACATGCGCGTCCCGTTCTTCACTGCGCGCAACCGGATCCACCCGCCCTGCGGCATCTGCGCGATCCCATGCACTACCGCGTTTTCGAACAAAGGTTGCAGCAACAGCGGCGGCAGCAAGCAACTCTTCGCTTCCTCCTGGATCTCCTCTTGCACCGTAAGCCGTTCCCCGAAGCGCACCTTCTCAATTGCGCAATATTTCTCCAGCAGACCAACCTCCTCGCGCAGCGGAATCACCGCCTTCTCTCCCATCCCCAGCGTCAGCCGCAAAAAATCCGCCAGCGACACGCACATCTCTCGTGCACGCGCCGGGTCGATGCTCGTTAGCGCGCTGATCGAATTCAGGCAGTTGTATAAGAAATGGGGATTGATTTGCGCCTTCAACGCGCTCAATTCCGCTTCCCGGGCCCGCGCCACCGATTCCGTCGCCCGTTCCTGCGCCTCCTGGCTGGCCTTGTGCGCCATCAACCCGTACTGCACCGCCACGCTCAACCAGTAGTAGATCTCACCCGCCACCAACAGCATGTCCTTCTTGCGGGTGAACTCGTTGAAAGTCCCGCTCCAGCGAGCGGCCAGGTCCATCTCCCGGGCGACCACGTTTCCGAGCATCCCCCAGAAAACCGTCAGAATCGCCGCCGCGACTACCTGAACCAGCAGCACTCGCCACACCGGGGTCCGGCCCAGCGGTGTTATGCGGCACGTAAACGCCGCTGCCGAGGCGCTTATCTGCGCTAATCCAGACAGTATTGCTGCAAAGATCAGCGCGTGGCCTCGGGTCATTCCGCCGCTCGATTTCAGCAGCACCGCCAGCCACAACGTGAAAAACGCCCAGCCGCACCAGAACACCAAGTGCTGTATTTTCGGTATTCGTTGAATGTTCATGGACTGGATTGTCCGATCAGTTCTTCACGGTGATACCGCCGAAAACTGCGTGTCCACGCAGAATCAGATATTTCTTCGGCGCCGTTCCCATCGCATCCACTACCGGAGTGCGCGTTTCGTCGTTGTAACCCCCAAACATGGTCTCGCCCTCATAAATCACGTGCCAATGTTCGGGCACGGTAATCTCGATTCCCCCAAACATCGCCTCCACGCCCAAGATCGCTTCTTCTCCCTCGATCTCCGCGCCCCGAAAATCCAGTTCGATTCCGCCCATCACCGCGCTCGCTTGTCCACCTTTGAAATTCTTGGCGCTGACTCGTCGCTCCACTCCGCCGAATAGTGCCGACGCTTGAATCATGTCTCTCGCATCCCCTCCTACCATCGCTCGCCGGTGCGGCATATCAAATCTTCCCCAAATCATCATTAGGCCTGCGGCGATAATCAGCACTGGCCAGAGCGTTTGCCACGTCAGCATCTTGTAGCCCAGGTGTTCACCCAGGAAGAACACGCCCACCAGGATTAGCATCGCCCCGCCGGTGCGTTTTCCTTCGTTCACGAATTTCGCCACGCCTACCACAATCAATAGAGCCGGCCAAAACCGCCAATACCGTTCGCCGTTGATCACGTTCAGGTGATCCAGCAAGATCAGCGTTCCGACCAAAACCAGCAGGGCGCCCGGAAACCAGCGTGCACCCAGGCTCACATGAAGTCGTCCACGCGCCTCGAGATTTGTTTGTTCGTCCGTTATTCGTCTCTCGCTCAAGCTCTTCTCGCTATCCCCTGCCTGTTCTCAGCCCCAGAACTGCTGCATCAGCGTGCCGATCATCGGCAGCCAGCCCACAATAGCGCTCACGTGTCCCGCTACGTGCGACAGAACATAATCCACGCCCCATTGCATTTCCACAAGCATCATGCCGATTCCTGCTGCCCATCCGGCACTGAGCGCCACTCGCCTCCGCCGCTCCAGTCTCTTTGCTCCCGTCCCCATGGCTGCCCTCCAGGTGGCCACTCCGGCCGCCCAAACTCAGCCTAAGGGTGTCGCCATTTCCGCCGCATCCCCGAATCGGCGAACACCCTTTCCTTATCGGCGAATGCAGCCAAACGGCCGGTTTCCGTCACGCCCCGCTGGTTTCCAAGAAGCGTGTCCCATCCAAGTTTCCTGTGAGGGTCGGTCTTCGCTTGGTTGGCAGCGCCGGCTTCTTTGCCGGCTCTCGATTCTTCGCAGGGAGCGCAGGGAGCCAGGGGCGGTCACGGCACCAAAGGCCGGGCCGCGCCGCGAACCTGCCCAGCACGGAAGAAGCAAGCCTGCCCCGAACCATCCGTGGCGGGAAGGCTATGAGGAAAGAAGAAAGCAGCTGTTGCTAGATCGAACGCAAATGTCAGCACTCATTGGGTCCTCCGCCTCCGCTTCGCCCTAAACGCGCCGCGCAAACCGCGGCGCAGGGCTGCGCTTCGGCGGAGGACCCAATGACAACATCAAAGCAAAAAAGGGGACACTTCTAATGAGGTAAAGAGGGCGACATTTCTAACGAGGCTTGACACGCAGGGAGCCAGGGGCTTGCAAACCTTGGCAATCCCGACTATCGTTACCCACAAGGTTTTTCGCGACTGCTCAGGTCGTCTTTCGGTGGTCATTCTCCGAGGTGCACATGTTTCAAAATTCGCGTACCGCCACGCGCGCCAGCGCCCCTAAACGCAGTTGGCTCCTTTATGTTCTGTTTGCGTTCCTTTGTGGTCTGATGACCTTTGTGGGCGCCCGCGCGCAGCAGCAAGCTTCCGACGACACCACCTTCCGCAAATTGATCGACGATTACTGCGCCGCCTGGAGCTCCGGCAATCCAGAGAATGCCGCCAAGTTCTATGCCAAGGACAGCAATCTCACCTTCTACGATGTTGCTCCGTTTTCTTATTCCGGTTGGAAGGAATACGACGCCGGCGTTCGCAAAAATTTCCTCGACAACGTGGTGACTGCTTCGCTGTCTGCCAGCAGGGAGCTCAAAGTCACGCGCCACGGAAATATCGCCTGGACCACTGTCCCCATGCATTTCACGGCGAAAATGAAAGACGGCAAAACCATCGACACGCCCGTGCGCTATACAGGCATCTGGGAGAAGCACGGCAAAACCTGGCTCCTGGTCCACGAGCACCTCTCCGTGCCCATGGCCTGACAACGCCCTACACTCTACGAACCGTGCCGACCGGAGTTGTGCTAGATGATCAAACGGCTTTGGCACCTCTTTACTTAAAACCGATTACTGATAACTTATACCTGGTTGTGTGGAATCTTCTCACCTTCTATTGGCTCGCCTCGCGCGGCTACCGCCTCCAACCTTGGAAAAGTCCCTACATCCAATGGCGTTTTGAGACCTTTCTCGGCAAAGAAGCGGCCCACCTCGATGCCCATAAATTTTTCCAACTTTCCTGGAAATATCGCCGCAGCCTGAAATCCTTCGCGGACTGGGCCGCTATCCGCCGCCACGCCCGACGCTAGCAAGGTGTAGGGAGCGCCTTCCCAGGCGGTACGCCGTTCACGTGTGCTTGTCGGAAAGGCGTGGTCTGGGAACAGGTCACCGAGAAAGCCGCGTGGCATGTGGTTCGCCGGACCCGGAGAAGCGGAGAGAAACTCGATCACGGCTGCTTGGGCTTCTGAATTATCATTCGCGTTTGTACGAAAAAAAGCTGGAAATCAGAAAAAGTGTGCTCCGTGACGATCCGCCGATTGGCGTATACTCACCGGGTTATTTGGCTGGGAGATTGATCGAAATGGTCCGCATGGCACGCCCTCTCGCATCAAACAGCTGCTGAATCGTAGGTTCTCTATTGCTTGCTACGCCGATACGCAAGCGCAAGCGCCCGTCTTTATTCCGCAGCGCTAATCCTACCGATCCGTCGTCTGCACGCTGCAGCGAAGCTCTCCCGCGCAGAGCCGGATATTTCTTCATAAACGATTCCCAGGCTTTCTTTCGATCTTGACCATGTGGCATCGCCTTAATTCGTTCCGCTTCCTCGTATAGCTGTGGAGTGATCGGCTGGTCGGGTGCGTCATTCAGAATGATTCCGGCGTTTCTGGTTCCATCTGGTGACAATGCGGTTCCAAGCACAACGGTTTGATCTTGCTCGTACCCATCGAAACTAAGATGGCTAAAGCTAGATCTCCACTCGTCGGTCGTTGCCCCCGCCATAAAATCAATTCCCCATCCTCTCTGTGCCTTCATCGTTAATAAAGAGCATGCCGGCTGAATCCCTGCGGTCTGGCCTAGCAATCTCCTGCCCATGAAAGAAGCTCCCCGGGTATTCGGTTCGGTGGGAGTCGCTCGGTCCTATCCCTAGCCCCCAAGACTCTCAGGCGTATACTAGCCTTAGAGATTCGCGGCTATGGCTTCGCTCCAGATCCTCCAATCCACTCCCGACAACCTCCACGAAGCCCTCTGGTGGGAACGTGAAGCGAATAATCGTGTGCACTGCTACCTGTGTCCGCGCCACTGCCACATCGGCCACGGCCAATCCGGTTTCTGCTTTATCCGCGCCAATCAAAACGGCAAACTCTACAGCCTAGGTTACGCCGCGCCTGCCGCTCTTCAGGTCGATCCCATCGAGAAGAAGCCGCTCAATCATTTCTTGCCCGGCACTCGTGTCTTCAGCATGGGCACCGCGGGATGCAACATGGGTTGTTTCTTCTGCCAGAACTGGGACATTTCCAAATCCCATCAGGATCAGGTCCACGCGAAATATCTTCCACCTGAAGATGTTCCTCGTCTCGCGCGCGAATACGGCTGCCACTCCATCGCCTTTACCTACAACGAACCCACCATCTGGGGCGAGTACATCATCGACATTTGCAAAGCCGCTAAGCCCCTCGGCTTGAAAACCGTCATGGTTTCCAACGGCTACATCACCCACGAAGCCTTCCACGACATCTACGACCACATCGACGCCGCTAACATCGATCTGAAAGCCTTCACCGAAAATTTCTACGGCAAAATCACCCTCACGCACCTTCAGCCCGTTCTCGACACCCTTCTTTGGCTCAAGAACGAAACCAATGTGTGGTTCGAAATCACCAATCTTATGATCCCTACCCTCAACGACGATCCAGCGGAAACCCACGAACTCGCCGAGTGGATCCTCACGCATCTCGGTCCCGATGTTCCGCTTCACTTCACCGCCTTTCACCCTGATTTCAAGCTCCAGGACAAGCCTCCCACTCTTCCGGAAACTCTGCATAAAGCTCGCGAGATTGCCAAGGAAGCCGGCCTGCAGTTCGTCTACGAAGGCAACATTCATTCCGGCGCCTCTAACACCCATTGCCCCGGTTGCGGCAGCCTGCTCCTCCGCCGCTCCTGGCATCAAGTCCTGGAGAACCGCCTCAAAGCAGGGCACTGCCCTCGCTGCCAAAAGACCATTCCCGGCCGCTGGTAATTTGGTGTGGCAATCCATCGGGCGCCTTTGACGCCAGCCTCTTCCACTGTTGGCAAAGTGAAGAGCCGGCAAGGATGCCCCCAAGTGAATACGCGCCCCGGGCGGCGAACAATAGAGCGCTCGCGGACTTGTGCCGGCCGGCCTAAGGTTCGGCCAGTACACGACGGAGGGACCCGAGGCGGTCCCGAGCCGTTGCTTCGACAAGGCTGTACACGAACTACAAACTTCCTCCTCTTGTCTCCCCCGCCACTTCCCGGCAAAATGAACGCTCACCTATGTCTGACACTTCCGGATCCCAAGCCGTCCCCGCACAAGAAGCACACCTCCCCTCAACCTCTCGTTTCCGGTGGCTCAACTGGTCCAGCCTTTTCCTCGCCTTCCTCCAAAGCGTCTGTAGCGCTTTCATCGCGCTGCATGGCATTCGTCTTCTCGTGGGTATCGGCGCCGTGATTCTCGCCTCGTCTGCCTGGCATCTTGCGGAGTCCCTGCACGTGAACGCCATCCGCATTCCCATGATGCTCATCGCTCTGGTGGGCGCGCTACTCAACCTCGCGGCACTATGGCAAGTGCGCCGCTTGCGCGCGCGGTCCTCGTCTGCCTGGCGTCAGCAACCACTTACACCGGCCAAGCGTCGTTCCGAAACGCTGCAACTCGCTCTCTCACTCCTCACTCTTGTGCTGCTAATTGCGGAAGGGATTGCCCACTACAAACTTAAAGGCTCAATGTAACAAACACCAGCTAGCCCACTCCGTAAGACAAAACTAGTATCCCGCCGCGCCCCACCCGCGAAGTCCGATGGCCTGGGGTTCCGGTGTCCCTAAAGACAAACTGTTATCCTGAGCGTAGCGAAGGAGCTCTCTTCGATCCTGCCGTTTGCCCGCTAACCCTCACTTGTTGCTCTTACGCTCGCCGCTCGTCGGCTCTTTCGCCGCCCAGGATGTGTTCTTCTTGGCCAACAACGTGCCAAATACGGGGTCATGAATATCCCCGGTCACGGTCGCCGCCACCATCGCGCCGGCGTGCTTTCGGCGAAACAGCGGATCCAATGGTTTCAATAGTGTCGTTTTGACTCCCGTCGTATCCTGTGAGACCACCGCATTCGTCCACAAATCCCCGCGCAGATTCACAAGATCATTTTCGAAGTGGTACGTTCCATCCACCCGCGCTCGCGCTCCGGGCACTTCAAAATACAGCGTCGAAAAATGCGCTACGCCCTTTTCGATGACCACGTTGCTCGACAGGTTCGCCACGGCCACTTCCGGAGCCTCCCTCGGATCGTTAATCTTCATCCCGGATGCCCGCGCGCTCAGTACATTTGTTTTCAGCTGCGCCTTCTCCTGGAAATGTCCATTGCGGATTTGGAATTTTCCCGCCGTCACTGTCAAACTCTCTACGAACCCGGGCCCAAATTTCGACACGCGCACATGCCCGGAGCAAGCTGCGTCGCCCATCATCGCCGGCTTCTTGGCGCTGCTGAACAGCCACAGCAAATCCTCCACCCGGCCTTTATCAATCGCAAAATAGGCCGTCGTCTCCCGTCGCCCCTGCTGCGGGTTCTCGTGAATATTTCCCGTGACTTTGATGGGCGTCTGCCCAATCTCACCGGCCACGTCTTTCAAGTAGGCCTCGCCCTTTATTCCATTCACGACCACTTGGAAACGCGAAGTCACCGCAATCTTGTGTTTCGCAGTCTTCAACTCAAAATCCGGCACCGTGGCTTCCCCGCTGACCTGAACCCGCTCCAACTTCCCGTTGAACGTCTCGGCACTGCTCAGCGTTCCGGCAATGCCTGGGTACTTGTCCAGCTTCGCGTTGATCAGCTTCACGCTTCCGTGTAACAGGATTTGCCCAATTTTCCCCGGCTGCCATGGGCCAAATGCGCCTGTGGAACTCAGTTCGCCCGGCGGTTCTGGATTGGTCATGTCCACGTCGTAGGTCATCGCTTTTCCTGCGGCGATTGATCCCACTCTCAAGCGGTGCATTTCGAACTTCAGCGGCTCTTTTTGATCCGCATTCACAACCTCCAGCACCGCGCCATCTGCATTCAGCAATCCGATCGACACCTTGCTTGGCCTTTCTTCGCTGCTCTGGAAACCGCCGCGTTTGGATGGCGCCGGGACCCTTACGTACAGTCCTTGCAGAAGAATGTTCGCGAGGTGATAAGGACGGAAAAGCAAATCGCTGTAGCGCCCGGTCATGGTCATTTTCTGCACCGTCGCTAGCGGTGTGCTCGCCCGTGGACTGGCCAAAGCGAGCCCCTCCAGTTCGCAGCCGGGGTGCGGAAAATAGAATCGATGGAATTTCTGGAAGGTTATTTGTGTTTTGAAGGTATCTTGCAGCGCGGGCACGACCATCCGCTCCGAATATGGCCAATGCAGCGCCGCGAACGCCACGCCCGCGGCCAGCAACGCCCCAACGAAAAGTGAAATCACCCAGCGCAGCCGCTTGTGGTTCGGCTTGCGCGATTCATCTGCGCTCGTTTCAGGCGACGGAAGTTGGGCTGGGTTTTGCTGGTCCGAAGCTGTGGCGCTCGAAAATCGCATTACTTCTGAATTACACGTAAAAACGCGTTGCCGCGATACCGCGTCCTCTGTACCCGGCAGGCTACAGACGTGTAGGCAAGGTTCAGCTCGTTCCGCCTCCTTCAAGAAGCACGGCTGCCAGCCGTTCATGCAGACGCTCGCTGAACCCCACAGGAAGCTCGTAGGTCCGGTCGTCCGCCGTCAACACCAGGATGTTTCGTGTCGAATCCAATATGGCGGAGCACACTTCACAGCTCTCAAGATGCTTCTGCACCGCCGCCAATAGCTCCGGATCGAGCTGGTGATCCAGGTACCCCGAAATATGTTCCCAAACGTGTTTGCATTCCAGTCTCATTGGAACCACCTTCGGAAAAACCCCCCGCGTGCCGACTTGCCCTGACCCTCGAGGAGTCCACCCTGAGCCGTGGGGGACGCTTGGCTTTTCAGGTAAGGCACCAACAATTTCTGCAGCATCATGCGCGCTCGATGCAGCCTCACCTTGACCAGCGTCACGTTTATCCCCAGTGCCGACGCCGTCTCTTCCTGATTCAATTCCTCAATATCCCTCAGGACAAACACTTCCCGGTACTTCTCGGGTAGCAGCTTCACCGCCTCCTGCAACTTCTCCTTTAGTTCGTTTCTCTCCAACGCCTCCAGCGGTATCTCTCGCCAATCCGTCAACACAGCTGGCGTGTAGTCGCCGTCGGCATCCCCTACGGTTTCGTCGAGCGAGTCCTCTTTCGCGGTTTTCGCTTTCCTCAACCGCCGGCGTGCCTCGTTCATTGCAATCGTCACCAGCCAGGTACTCAACTTCGCGTCGCCCCGGAAGCTTCTCAAGTTGCGGAAAGCGCTGATCATCGTCTCTTGCGCTCCATCCTCGGCTTCCGCCTCATTCTTCAGGATCGCAAAAATAGTCACGTAAACCAGCCGCTCGTACGGGCGGATCAGCTCATGAAAAACCTCGGTCTCCCCGGCCAGAATCCGGGCGATCAACGCCGCTTCATTCGCTGCCGCCGCTTTCATTTAACCTTGACCCTGGAGTAACCTACCCGAAGCTTGGCCCGGGACCGGTACTTACCCATGGGAGTGCTAAACCCGAGGAAGGTAACAGGAAATTTCTTACCTTATATCCGCAGCTTTGAACTTAAGATTTCCACACTTTTCCACAGCCTGCATTTTTCCCTTCTTTTTTCACAGTTCCGGTGTAACCTTGCCGCACCCCTGGCGTCACACGGGGGCAATCGCTTTTCGGTCACTTGGGTTTGCGAGCCTTGACGGGCTCCGGGTACTTCCGGAACTTCGCCTACCCTCCCGGCCTGGATTCCACTCTGGCTTCTCGAGGCTGGTCCCTGTCCGATGAGCGAACTTCAAATGGAGGGGAGATTCACCCATGACTAAGACCACCAAGGCTCTCATCACTGGTGCAGCGGTTGCCGGCCTGCTCGCAGGCACAGGCGCTACTGTCCAGGCATCCACTGTATTCCACAACAACGCCACGTCCTCGTTCTCGGCAGCCAGCCAGGATAAACCAGACCAGAGCAAGAAGCCCGAAAAGCATGCCTGTAAGGGCCAAAACTCCTGCAAAGGTAATGGCGGCTGCAAGAGTAGCGACAACGGCTGCAAGGGCAAGAACAGCTGCAAGGGCAAGGGCGGCTGCGCAACCGACGGCTCCAAGATGCCGAAGGAGTAATTCAACCTGCGCCACATTTCCTCGGCGGAGGCGCACCAGTCCGCTTGTCCTCCGCCGGAGGAATCCTTGGAGTGCGGCGGCTTGCCGCCGCACTTACGGTGAAGCGCGGCACGGACCCAGGAATCCGCGCAGAGAGTAATCCCTCTTCTGTTTTTTGCCGCAATGGACTGCGCCTGGTAGCGTCGGCATCCCTGCCGGCTCTAAACTTAAAACTTAAAACTTAAAACTTAAAACTAAGGACTGACCACCGAACATGCCCGCGAATCGCTTCAACAGCTTCACCACCTACGGCGTCGGCATCGGCCTGCGCATCCCGCACTACGACCATATCCTCACGCGCAAACCCACCTGCGATTGGTTCGAAATTATTTCCGAGAATTTCATGATTGACGGCGGCCGTCCCCTCCAAATCCTCGATCAGATTCTCGAGCGTTACAAGGTCGTCCAGCACGGCGTGTCCATGTACTTCGGGTCCGCCGAAAAATTGAATCGCGAACACCTTCGCCGTCTCAAAGCGCTTGTCAAGCGCACCAAGACGCCATGGCTCTCCGATCATCTCTGCTGGGGCAGCGTTGACGGCCGCTACACGCACGATCTTCTCCCCATGCCGTACACCTTCGAAGCCGCGCGCATCACCGCGCAGAAGATTCGCGAGGTTCGCGATTACCTGGAAGTTCCTATCGTCGTCGAAAACGTCTCCAGCTATGCCGAATATCATGTCTCGGAAATGACGGAATGGGAATTCCTCAACGAAGTTGTCGAGCAGGCCGACTGCGGCATCCTTCTCGACGTCAACAATATTTATGTTTCTTCGCAGAATCACAGTTTCGATCCTGTCGTCTACGTCAACAGCGTGCCCACGGATCGCGTTGCACAGATCCATATCGCCGGTCATTCTAAATATCGCAAGTACATTCTCGACACGCACGATCATCCCGTCATCGATCCCGTTTGGAAGCTTTACGATGGCGCCATTCAGCGCGTCGGTCATACCGCCACGCTTCTCGAATGGGATGATCACATTCCTAGCTTCGATGAAGTTCATCGCGAAGCACGGAAAGCCAACAAATATCTCGCCAGTGCTTCCTTAGCGGCCGCCGTATGAAGCTCGCTCAACTCCAAGGTCAGGTTGCTCGCGCGGTGATGACCCCGCTCACGCCTTCCGAACGCATGCGTCGTGTAGCAACCGACGGCCGTTCGCTGGCTGCCATCGCCAAGAAGATCATCAAGCCCAACGACCGGCTCAGCTCCTTTGAACGTCTCGAAATCTACAATCGTCAATACTGGTTCCGCGTCCTCGACGCATTCTCTGACGATTTTCCCGGTCTTCGCGCGGTTCTCGGGGATCGCCGTTTCGATAGCCTCGCCAAGCAGTATCTGACCGACTGTCCTTCGCGCTCCTTCACCATGCGCGACCTGGGCTCACAACTCGAACCCTGGCTGCGCAGGCACCCGGAATATGCCGGCGACGTGTCCGCGGCTTCTCGAATACGTCGACGTAGTATCGCAGCCCGCCGCCCTACACGTGCTTCGCGCTTCCAACTGGCCCTCGACATGGCCCGTCTCGAGTGGGCCGAGATTGAAGCCTTCGATGGGGCTTCGCTTCCTCCCATCACGGCCGCAGCGCTCTCTGGCGCCGATCCGGAAAAACTACGTCTGCGTCTGCAACCCTTCATTCGCCTCCTCAATCTCCACTACCCCGTCGACGACTTGCTGCTCGCGGTGAAACAGGAAGCCCCTGCCGATATCGCCAGCAATGCCGTGGATGAGCGTCACAAACGCAAAAAGGTTTCCGCCGTCGCTCATCTGAAACCCACTCCCATCTACCTGGCCATCCATCGCCTCGAGAACACCGTTTATTTCCGGCGCCTCGACAGGGAAGAGTTCACCATCCTTGAATATCTTCACCGGGGTCTTACTCTAGAGCGCGCCATTGTCGCCGCCTTCCGCCACGCTCGCAATCCTGGTAGTGCCGGCATCCCTGCCGGCTCCCGACGAAACCGTTCGCGCCAGGCCAGTGCTTCCTACAGCGCTCAGGACCGCGCCTCCCAGGTAGCTGCCTGGTTCCAAAATTGGTCTTCTTTAGGCTGGTTCGTCGCATCCATGTAGCGGTGGCCTTACGCCGCCGTGATTCAGCGCTTCGTGTTTTGTCTGTAACTCTTTAACCCCTTTCGGTTCTCATATGGAGTACGGGGGCTTGCGCCGCCGCTTTTACGGCTCAAAGGGTTCCGCGGTAGCCGTGTTCCAAGGGATCCATGTACTGGCGGGTCTTTCGGCCTCTGCTTTTGCCCGAGCGCCGCTTCGGTGCAAGGCTCTTGGGTCTGTTTTCGCCCTTCGGTTTTTCGGGGTCGGAGCTTTAGCTCCCCCGTTAAGGGTCAAGCAATACCGGGCTTCGTCCCAAGGAAATACTCTTAACGACTTGCTATTTTCTATTTTCCAATTCGGAATCTCATCCGATCGAGGAGCACATAACACATGAATCCCTTCGTCGCCCAAATTCGCCGCATGTACGCCTGGGCCGTCCGCGCCTCCAGCACCCTGGAATCGCCGTTCTTGCTTTTCATCCGTCTCTATTGGGGTTGGCAACTCGCCACCAACGGCTGGGCCAAGCTCCACAATCTCTCGCGCGTCACGGACTACTTCACGTCCCTCGGTGTTCCCGCGCCGGGCCCCACCGCCGCCTTTGTATCCTCTGTCGAACTCGTCTTCGGCATTCTCTTCGCTATCGGCCTGCTTTCACGTTTTGCCGGCCTTGTCCTCACCATCGACATGGCCAACGCCTACTTCTTCGGCGACCGCCCGGCTCTCCTATCCATATTCTCCGACCCGGACAAGTTCACCGCCGCCACTCCTTACACCACGCTTTGCGCCGTATTGGTCATCCTGATCTTCGGCCCTGGCAAATACGCTCTCGATACCTACCTGCTCAAGCGTTTTCCTTATCCCCCATCCGCTTCCTAATTGCAGCGAAGGCCTTCTGCGACCCGTCCGTCCGCTCCACAGCCAAATGGACGCGCTTGATCCGCAGCGCGCCTCCTGCGTGAAGGACCTCAACCTCAGCTTGTTGCCTCCCCACTCTGCGTGAACTCTGCGGCTACTCTGAGCCCTCTGCGGTAAAATTTTGTCTTTTTCTCAGCACTCGCGACTCGCCACTGCCTTCCTCATCGCGCCCGATATTCCCCATACCCTGGCCCCACACGCATCGAGTGGTGCCACGCCAACGGGAACGCCCACCACACCAGGGCGCCTAGGACCGCCTGTCCCACGGTCAGCACCAAAATGTTTCGCTCCTTCGCAAACAGCCACGTCATCGCCATGCCGCCTATAAACGTTAACGGTACCAGCACCGGATTCGGCCAGTGCAGTGCCGCAAACACCACGCCCGCAATGACCGCCGCTAACTCCCGATTTTCGAACGCCGCGAGCAATCGATTCATCAAAAACGAATTCAATCCCACTTGCTGCAACAAACAAAACGCTAAATATCCCCCGAACCGCTGCGGTTCAATGAAATGCGCCGGCAACCGATGCATCATCCCCAGGAACACACCTGCCACCAACACCAGCAAGGAACTAATGCCAAAGAAACATCCACCCTGTTTGGCGGCGGCCCACAGATTGTCCGCACGCCATCCCATCGTCTTGGGTGTGTCCCGCCGGGCCACAAAACTCGACACCAGCCACACCAGGAACACCGACCAAGTCCATGGTGCGCGCGCTTGCAGTTTCCAAATAAATGCAGCGACGAATCCCGCGAACGCCAGTGACTCAATCAGGCACGACCATCGGTACCAGCTCCACCTCACGCCGACTGCCCCATCGCCCTTCGATTTTCTTGCGGAGACTCTTCCGTCAGTTCCAGCAGGCTCTCGAACAGCTTGTCGATGTCATCCGTCTCACCGTTCTGTCCCAGGTATTCCTTCATTTCGAAGTCCGGAAATCCTAAATTCGTCACCCGTCCCGGTAACAATTCCTTCAATCGTTTCACCGGCACTACTCCCACACCCACAATCGATTCATACACCGCGTGATTTAATACGTCGGCAAACACATAATTCCCCAACAATCCCGCAAGCCGCACGCGTGTTTCCGGTTCGATCAGCTCCGAGCACAGCAGTCGCATGGCGTCTCGCTCGAACTGCTGACGCGTGGCCTTGTAACTCTTTGCGCCGGCCATAATCTAAGATAATGGGCCAGCCTGCCCCTAGGTACAATACCGGCCCTATTCTCTCCTGCGGAAGGGACAACATGCCCGAGCAACATCGCGTCCTTGTCTTGGGCGGCGGCTTTGGTGGCCTCGTTGCAGTGCAAACCCTTAAACACGCGAACGCCCAGGTCACCCTCATCGACAAGCGTAACTTCCACCTCTTCCAGCCCTTGCTCTATCAAGTCGCCACTGGCTCGCTTTCTCCTGGCGAAATCGCCGCGCCGCTTCGCTCCGTCCTGAGCCGCCAGAAAAATACCGAAGTTCTCCTCGGGAAAGCCGCCGACATCGATCCCGTGGCTAAACAGGTCACGCTCGAAGACGGTGCGGTGTTCCCCTACGATTCCCTCATCGTTGCCACCGGCTCGGAGACTTCGTATTACGGCAAAGATCAATGGCGCGACGACGCACCTAGCCTGAAAACCATCGAAGAAGCCACCGCCATTCGGCACAAAATCCTTGCCGCCTTCGAACACGCCGAGCGCTCCGCCACGGAAGCCGAAGCCCGCGCCTGGCTCACCTTCGTTATCGTCGGCGCCGGACCTACCGGAATGGAACTCGCCGGGGCCCTCGCCGAGATCGCTAACGAAACTTTGCGCCACGACTTTCGCCGCATCCGCCCGGAAGAATCCCGCATCCTTCTTCTCGAAGGCGGCCCACGCGTTCTGCCCACTTACCCTGAAGACCTCTCTACCAAGGCCGAAAAACTTGTCACAAACCTTGGCGTCGAAGTTCGCAAAAACGCCTTCGTCACTGATGTTGACCAACACGGCGTCAGTTACAAGCACGGCGATGCACAGCAGCGTCTGGACGCTAAAACCATCCTGTGGACCGGCGGCGTCACCGCCACTCCTTTCGGCCACGTTCTTGCCAAACGCACCGGCACCGAGACCGACAAATCCGGCAAGCTCAAGGTCCTTCCCGATCTCACACTTCCCAATTTTCCTAATATTTTCGTTGTTGGTGATCTCGCCCTGGTGGTCGACAAAGCTGGCCAGCCCGTGCCCGGTGTTGCTCAGCCGGCCATCCAGGAAGGCCGTTACGCCGCAAGGGTGATTCTCGCGCGCCTGAAAGGTCAGCCCGCTCCTCTGCCCTTCCATTACTTCAACAAGGGCGACATGGCGGTTATCGGTCGAGCCGCAGCGGTCGCCAATATTTTCGGCATCCACATCTCCGGCTTGCTCGCCTGGCTCTCCTGGCTCTTCATCCACCTGATGTACATTGTCGAATTCCAAAGTCGTGTTCAGGTGTTCATCCAGTGGGGATTCGAATACCTCACCTTCAGCCGTGGCGCGCGCATCATCACCGGCCCCATGGCCTACGACACCGAAGCCCAGATCCAAGACCAGGCGCAAGCCTCCACGCAATCCCGTTCCGCCAAGAGTGCCTGAAGCGGTCACGCGTGCTTGTAGGGACTGCCCTCCGAGGCGGTCCGTCGCCCCGTCTAAGGACGGCCTCTCCGGCGCCCTCTCCCATGTAGCGAGCCTGCGTAATTCCCCAGGCTGAGTGGGCCGCTTTCGCCTGCCGCTTCTGGGGTTTTTCTGTCTTGATTTCAACTGTCTACTGTCGACTGTTAACTTCTCTTTCGGCTTTCCTCCTACGCCACACCTACCCGCATTCTCTGTTCCATCTGCCCTACTCGCTGCTACGCTTCTCCTATGGACTGCCGCGATCGCTGGACGCGCGTTTCGCGACTAGGCGGTTCCGTTGTCCTTGCTTGTTATCTGCTCTTCCTTCTCTACGCTTGGCGAGACGACTCCAACTTCCTGTTCCTGGATTACGCCAACCTCGCGATTCATGAAGCCGGCCACCCGTTCTTCAGTTTCGGCGGCCATACATTGATGATTCTCGGCGGCACCCTCGCGGAACTTCTCGTGCCTCTTCTGAGTGCGTCCTTCTTCTTCGTCCAGCGCCAAACCTACGGCCTGGCTTTCTCGCTCTTCTGGTTCTTCGAAAATTTCTTGTACATCGGCACATACATGGCGGACGCACGCACCCTCATCCTTCCTCTCGTCAATTCCGACGAAAGCGACTGGACCATCCTGTTCGAACAGTGGGGCGTTCTTCTCTACGACCAGAAAATCGGTCACTTCACCCGCCAACTCGGCTGGCTCGGCATGTTCGCCGTCGTCGCCTGGCTCGCCTTCCGGCTCTACAACGATTCTCAAACTCGCTCCCAAGCCCATCCCCTGGAACTCTCGCCAACTCAAAAAGGGAACTGACGGTAGAGAGAACGTCATTCCGAGCGGAGTCCTCAAAGCGAGGAATCGCTCTTCACGGTCTTATGATGAAACCCTGCGTCTCCGCGGCATTTTTTTTCTTTCCTCTTGTTCTTCGTGCCTTCCAATAATTTCCTTTTGCAATTTCTCCCCCCAGACGTATAAACCAATCGCTGAGATAGCCCAACTCAGGAAAAACCAATGCGCGCATCGTCTTCCAAACTGTCTCCGTTCGTCGTGCTTGTGTACCCACTTGCTTTTGCGTTGGCCGCCCTTCCCATTCACGCACAAGGCGCCGAGGACCTCAAGGCCCGGGTCACCGAATTGAAAGAATCCATGGCCAGTAACAAACAAGCTCTCGCCCAGTACACATGGGAAGAAACCGTGAAGATCAGCCTGAAGGGTGAGGAGAAGAAAACCGAACACTTCGAAGTGCGTCAGGGCCCCGATGGCAAGCCCATCAAGACTTCACTCGATCCCGCGGCGCCGCCCCCTCAGCAGGGTGGACGCCTGAAACAGCACATCGTCGAAAAGAAGAAGGAAGAATACAAAGAATACGCCGACCAGATGAAGGAACTTGCCCAACACTATCTTCCGCCGGATAAGGACGCCATCCAGTCCGCTTATGCGAAGGGCAACATCACCCTGACGCCGGATCCTAGCGGCGATGTCAAGCTGGTCATCAAGGACTACTACAAGCCCGGCGATACGATGACCCTACGCATCGACAAGGCGCAGAAACAGCTTCAGGCCATTTCCATCGGCAGTTACATGGACAACCCGCAAGACGCCATGAACCTCACCGTTGGCTTCGGCCGTCTTCCGGACGGCACCAATCACATCGCCACCACCATCATCGACGGTGTGAGCAAGCAGCTCACCGTGAACATCACAAACTCCGATTACCGCAAAATGTGACTGGGCGCTTGTTGCGTCCGGTACCAAGGGGACAATCATCGCCGTGTGTCCACGGGCCAGTTTCGCACGTGAGCAAATGGCAACGCTCTCTGCGTTCTTACTATGTAGGTCTGCGTCTGGTGTTGGCCCACTTAGTCGTTACCACTGCACGCCTGGGTATAAGCTCCCCAACCGGAAGCCCCGGTAGGCATCACCCGCGTTCCATTGCAATTGCCAGATCATTTGCTGACTGCTTCCCTGTGCCGTCTCGAAAATATCGGATGTGTTACGGACGGTCCCGGCGTTAAAGTTCTTCGTTTCCTCCCCAAGGAGTATTCTCCCGGAGCGAATTTCGTCACGATGGTTGCGATCTTGGCGGTCTCGTCAATCTCGATCAACTCTCCTGTGCTGGAGCACGGACAAAACGGTTGTCCATCGGCGGTGCAGGTCTCACCATCCGGATAAAGACGCGTATTCCCGTTACCGCCCAGTTGAACTTTGCCCGTCGTATTCGCGCTGGCAAACGACGGACCATGTTGCGCATAAAACCAGTCCGTGGGGTCCGTCCCGCCCGTTAAGGTGAAAGCTCCCTCTTCGCCCAACTTCCAGAGAATGTCTCCCGCTCCACTCCCGTTCGCATAGTCAATCTTTATAATCCAACTCGGCGCCCGGATGGATAGCAGCAAGTTCCCGTCATCCGCCGAGTACAACAGCGCGTTCGAGTGCGTCCAGTCGGGGTACCCCATCAGCGCCTAAGTACCTGGCACCTAACGTTGTGCTCGACGCGCAGGCTTGTCTTGGTGTAGAAATTGAAATGCACCCGCGCCGGGGATACCCTCATCCAACCTTCTGGTTGGGTGCCGCTCGCTCCGGTGATTCTGGCACCTGTGCCTTCCCTAACTTTTATTGGTTGAGCTGCCGTTTTGCGACAGTCTCGGCTCAAGGAAAACAATAATGAGCGAAGCTGCTACACGAGTTCCATCGATCCAAAAGCCCCAAACCTTCACCGCGAGAGCCTTTGCGGCGCAGGGCCCCACCGCAATCCTTGCCCCGTTCACCATTCCTCGCCGTTCTCCTCTCCCGAACGACGTCCAGATCGAAATCCTTTTCTGTGGCGTTTGCCATTCTGATCTTCACCAGGTCCGCAATGAGTGGCAGTCGGTTATGCCTACGGTTTATCCCTGCGTGCCAGGACACGAGATTGTCGGACGTGTCGTTAAGGTCGGGAGCGCCGTCAAGAAATTCAAAGAAGGTGATATTGCGGCGGTCGGCTGTCTGGTCGATTCTTGCCGCGCCTGCCCCAGTTGTCTTGATGGCGACGAGGTCTATTGCGAAAACGGAATGACCCTCACCTACAATGGCGAGGACAAAATTCTCGGGGGCGTAACCTATGGCGGATATTCCGACAGCATCGTTGTCGACGAATATTTTGCCCTGCGGGTTTCTCCCAAGCTGGATCTCGCGGGCGCCGCGCCGCTCCTCTGCGCCGGTATCACCACCTATTCTCCCCTTCGTCATTGGAATGTCGGCAAAGGCCAGAAGGTCGGCATCGTCGGCCTCGGTGGGCTAGGTCACATGGGCGTCAAGTTCGCTCATGCCTTTGGCGCTCACGTCGTCCTGTTTACCACCTCACCCAACAAGACTGCCGACGCCAAGCGCCTGGGCGCCGACGAAGTGGTGGTCTCCAAAAATGTCGAGGAAGTGCAGAAGCACGCTTCCAGCTTCGATTTCATCCTCGATTGCGTCTCCGCCGAGCATGACCTCAACACCTATCTCGTCCTTCTCAAGCGTAACGGTACGCTGACGCTCGTCGGTGCGCCGGAAAAACCCGCCCCCGTGGCTGCCTTTAATCTGCTTTTCGGACGCCACCGCCTGGCCGGTTCCGCCATCGGCGGCATTCGCGAAACCCAGGAAATGCTCGATTTTTGTGCGGACCGCAACATCACGTCCGATATCGAGCGCATTCCTATTCAGCAAATCAACCAGGCCTACGATCGTCTTCTCAAGGGCGACGTAAAATACCGCTTCGTCATCGACAATTCTTCGCTGAAGTCCTAATCGGTAGCGCCGGAGGCTTTTTCTCTCAGGCCTATTGGATCTTCACGGACCGACGAGTGGCCTACCCTTTGCGAAGACTGCAGAGGGTGGGCATCTGCTCCCGTATTTTGCAGCCCTCTGTTTTTTGAAGTGGCTCTTGGTGTCATCCGTGTAGCCGCGGCTTTACGCCGCGGCTGTGTGGTTTTCTTCACTGTTGACGGTTAACTTCTTCAGTCCCCCGCCTTGGCCCCTTTCAATTTCGCATAATCTTTCGCATACGCCTTTAATCCAAAATCCGACGTGAGCTTCGAATAGCCGGCTTCCAACTGTTCCTTGTAGTGATCCTGATCCCAATCCAATTCGTCGCCAGGATCCAGGTCCAGCACCGTTAAATCCGCTGGATTCATCACCATTTTTCCGAACTTCACCGCGTTGCCCGAAAACGCCATATAACTGCCCTTTTCTTTTGGTGGCCCTAGTGATTTCCCACCGTCTCCGAATACTGTCACAATCCCATCTTTCTCCACTCGCACACCCACCACTTTCCCTCGAATGTGCGGTGGTGGAAGCAGCATCCCCAAGTCCATCAACAGATCATTCTTGTCCGTATCGATTCCGGGAATCTTGCTGGTATTCACCACATTAGCCAACTCCACACCAAAAAGGCCCATTAGCCCCTTCACCGGAATCTTCAGCGCGGAGATCTTCTCCGTCCTCACGCGTAGCCGTCCATCCGGAGTTGCACTGAGATGCCCTACCGTGGCAAATGGCACATCTCCCCTGGTGTGTAGTTTTCCCTTGATCACCAGCTTGCCCTGGTCGATCGAAACAGTCAGATCCTTTATCGGAGCATCGGGTTTCACGAATACGTAGTTGTTCATGATGTCCGACAGTGCCTCCGGCCGGATTGACACCGTCCCATTCTTCACCCGCACCTCAAACGAAGTCTTGTCGTCGAACACCACCATTTCATTCTTCCCGGTCGGCCATAGTTCTCCCGATAACACTTGCAGGTGCGCAGCGGCGCGCGGCGTCAGGTGAAACTTCACATTGCGCATCTCGGTTGTCACCCCGCGGTTAGCTGTTGTTTCCGGTGGAGCTGACGGAGCTACCGGAAGGGTAGGATTACCGCCAGCGGGTATAGCTGCTGGCTGTCCCGCATTTTCCACTTTCGGCGGTTGAGACTTTTTCGAACACGCCACCAGGCCTGCCGCCATCACCACAATGCATAGCAAGTTCAGCTTCCGGCTCATGTCTGTCACCTATCCATGCGTATGACTTGAGAAAACCGCCTCAAATCCTCGGGCAAACCCCCAACTCTTGGCTTCCAAGTTCCGTTCGCGCATCCCAGCAAACTACGCTCCTCACTCCTCCCATAGCAAGCAGCTCAATCGCTCAGATGCATTCTTGACATTCCGCGTTTCGGCAGGTAATGGATTGCTTGCAGTTGGCTTGACAACCCGCCTCATCTCAGGCTTCGATCGCCAGGTCGCAAGTGCCCGGCGGGTTGAGTTGCGACAGCATCTTCGGAGTGCACAGAATGACTTGGACCCAGCTCTACGATCCGTTCGGCCACTGGTGGCTCTCTACGTTGGTCGCTGCCATGCCCGTCGTAGTGCTCCTCGGTCTGCTCGCAGGGTTCAAACTCCGCCCCCATCTGTGCGCCCTCTTCGGCGCCGCCTCCGCCGTGCTCTGTGCTGTGCTCTTTTTTGGCATGCCGGCACAGCTCGCAGTCACCAGTCTTTTCTATGGTGTCGCCTTCGGTCTCCTGAAAATCGTCTGGATCGTCATCGCCGCCGTCTTCCTCTACGACATTTCCGTGGCCACCGGACAATTCGAAATCATGAAGCTCTCTGTCGCCAGCATCACGCCCGACCGCCGCCTTCAACTTCTGCTGGTTGCCTTCTGTTTCGGTGCGTTCATCGAAGGCGCTGCTGGTTTCGGTGCGCCCGTTGCCATCGCCGGCGCGTTCATGATCGGCCTCGGGTTCAAACCCTTCCATGCTGCCGCCCTCAACCTTATCGCCAACACTGCCCCCGTAGCTTGGGGCGCCATCGGTATTCCCGTTCACACCCTGGCCGTCGTCACCGGCCTTCCCGATAGTGACCTAAGCGCCATGATTGGCAGAATCCTTCCCATAACAGCCGCCCTGGTCCCTTTCTGGCTGGTTCGTGCCATGGTTAGTTGGGGCGAAACCTTCGAGGTGCTTCCGGCCATTCTCGTTGTTGGCCTCTCGTTCGGCGGGATGCAGTTTTTCTGGTCCAACTACGTAGACAGCAATCTCGTCGACATCGTCTCATCAGTCACTTCCATGCTCAGCACACTCCTCTTCCTGCGCTTCTGGAAGCCCAAGCGCATCTGGCGTTTCCAAGAAGAGCGCGATAAAGCCGGCTTAGATTCCTCGCAAGAGATCAGTCTTCCGGGTGTTCGCCAGAATCCCATCATCCGCGATCAAACGGATGACCAAGGGGACATCCGCCGCCTTCAGCAGGAAACTACCCCGCGAGCTTACACAACCGCTCAAGCCGCCAAAGCCTGGTTGCCCTTCGCGATCCTCTCCGTCTTCGTTCTTGTCTGGGGACTGCCCTCTGTCAAAAACGCCATGGGCCGCGCCACCACACCGGCGTTTTCCTCCGGCGGCTGGAACGTTCCTTACCTGCACAAGGCAGTGTTCCGTGCCCAACCTGTCGTCTCCAAACCCACACCCGAAAACGCTAAATTCGATTTCAATTGGCTCACCGCCACCGGCAGTGCGTGTTTTTGTGCGGCCATTGTTTCTGCCATGTTCCTGGGCGTGAAACCAAAAAAACTGCTCACCATCTTTAGTCATACACTCTACCGCTTGCGCCATGCCATCCTCGCCATCTCCTTCATGCTGGGTTTAGGTTATGTCACTCGCTACTCCGGCATGGACGCCGTCCTGGGACTCGCCTTTACGCGCACTGGCTGGTTTTATCCCTTTTTTGGCACCTACATTGGATGGTTGGGCGTCGCCCTTACCGGCAGTGATACATCCTCCAATGCCATCTTCGGTGGCCTCCAGCGCATCACCGCCGAACAACTCCATCTCAGTCCTGTTTTGATATGCGCCGCCAACAGCGCCGGCGGCGTGATGGGCAAGATGGTCGATGCCCAATCCATCTGCGTCGCCACCGCCGCCACCAACCAAGTCGGCAGCGAAGGCTACATCTTCCGCTACGTCTTCTGGCACTCCATCGGCCTTGCCGCTATCGTCGGAATCATCGTCATGCTCTACGCCTACCTCTTTCCCCACTACATTCCCAGCGGCATAATCCTTTCCCATTAATTTGGGTGCCCCACTCATTTTTTTGAGGGTGGGTCTTGGGTTTTCATTCTTGCTATCTGGCGCCTTGAGTTCATTTCTCGTAGCGGCGGGCTTTACGCCGCCGTCCTGACTTTGCCGCCATGTAGGAAGGTAGGCGGTCCCCTCTCATGCGAATGCCTAAGAATGCGTACCTGCAAAGGCAACGTCTGACTTGCCTCCCAGCGTCACACTTTCTTACAATGATGAGTTGGTTGGGGAAGTTTCACTTCACGAGAGCAGGCGTGCTTTCCTGCCTCGTTCCCAAAAAATAAATTTATGATAACCGTACAAGAACTCACCAAAAGGTACGCTCGTAACACCGCTGTTGATCACATCTCCTTCAACGTCGAAAAGGGCCGCATCGTAGGCTTTCTCGGTCCCAACGGGGCCGGGAAGACTACCACGATGCGCATGCTCACTTGTTTTCTCCCTCCCACTTCCGGCACCGCCACCGTCGCGGGCTTCGATGTCCTCGAAAATCCACTGGAGGTCAAGCGCCGCATCGGCTACCTCCCGGAGACTCCTCCACTGTACCCGGAAATGCGCGCCACAGAATATCTTGCGTTCGTTGGCAGACTGAAGGGTCTTCGCGGCCCGGAACTCGCCCAGCGCATCGACTTCGTCCTGGACCGCTGCGCCATTGAAGACGTAAAGGACAAAGTCCTCGGCAAGCTGTCCAAAGGCTACCGTCAGCGTGTCGGCTTGGCCCAGGCCATCATCCACAATCCCGACGTGCTTATTCTCGACGAGCCTACCGCCGGTCTCGACCCCAAGCAGATCAACGAAACGCGCGACTTGATCAAGAGCCTCGCCGGAGATCACACCATCATTCTCAGCACGCACATTCTTCCGGAAGTTGAGCACACTTGCCAGCAGGTCATTATCATCAACAAAGGCAAACTCGTCGCCACGGACTCCGTCGACAATCTACAAAATCGTGCGCGCGGCGCGGGTTCCGTTCTCGTCGAAGTCGCCGCCCGAAACGGCAATCTCGATCCAGCCACGGTCCTCCAGCGACTTGAACAGGTTGCCGGCGTCAGCCGCGTTCTCTTCAAGTTCTCCCGCGATACGCGCTCGACCTTCGAAGTCGAAGGCCGGTCCGATCGCGCCATCCGTGGCGATCTCGCTCGCGCCATCGTTGAATCTGGCTGGGATCTCAACGAACTCCGAACCGCCGCCGTCAGCCTCGAAGAAATCTTTCTCCAGCTCACCAGCGCCGATCCCGCTGCCGACACCAATTCCAAACAGACCGCCGAATCCCAGCCCGCAATCGTTGCCAAGGGGAATGCGTGATGAGAAATATCTGGGTTATCTGCCGTAAAGAACTCCGCAGCTACTTCGTCTCACCCATTGCCTATCTTCTCCTTGCCATGTTCGCGATCGTTTTCGGTTTCTTCTTCTGGAACGCGGTTGGCTATTTCGTCTATGCCGGCATGGAATCCCAAATGCGCGGTGGCATGTATCCCATGAGCATCAATGAGCAGGTTATTCGCCCGCTCATCTCCAACGTCAGTGTCATTGGCCTCTTCCTCATCCCCATGATCACCATGCGCCTGTTCGCGGAAGAGAAACGCAGTGGCACTATCGAACTCCTGGTCACCTCGCCGGTCCGCGACTATGAAGTCATTCTCGGCAAATGGCTCGCTGCCGTCATTCTCTACAGCGTGATGCTCCTGCTCACGATGCTCAATTTCGTGTGGCTCTTCCGCTTCGGCAATCCCGATTGGAAACCCGTGGCCATCGCCTATCTCGGTCTGTTGCTGCAGGCCGGCGCACTGCTCGCCATTGGCACATTCCTCTCCACGCTGACGCGTAACCAGATCATCGCCGGCGCGCTCACCTTCGGCGTCTGCCTGTTACTTTGGGTTCTCGAATGGGTCAGCGATTATGACTCTGCCACCTGGGCCCGCACCCTGGCGTATTTCTCGGTTCTCTCGCACTTTGAATCCTTTGCCAAAGGTTTGCTTACCATCAAAGACGCAGTCTTTTATGTCACTGCCATTTTCCTAGGACTCTTTCTCACCGCACGCTCGATGGAATCCCTGCGCTGGAGGTCTTAAATGAACACGTCACTTCTTCAGGCGCGTCAAACCAAATATGCTCTCTATGCGTTCAGTTACGTTCTGATCGTCCTCACTATCCTTGTGGTCGCCAACGTTCTCGCCGACCGCTACAACCGGTCATACGATTCCACAGCGAACAAGCGTTATAGTCTTTCCGAGCAGACCGCCAAAATCGTCAAAAATCTCAAGCAGCCTGCCACCATCACTTACTACGATCAGAGCACCCATTTCGCGCAGGCCAAAGACCAACTCGACCAGTACGCCAATCTCTCTCCCAAAGTTCGCGTCGAGTATGTGGACCCCGACAAGAAGCCCGAACTCGCTCGCGCTGCCGGTGTGAAAGCCTACGGCACTACCATCGTCCAGGTGGGCGATCGTAAGGAGGAGGCCAAGAGTCTCACCGAAGAAGCCATCACCGGCGCCTTCATTCGCGATCTTAAGACCAACGTCCGCACCGTTTGCTTCGTGGAAGGCTCAGGCGAACACCAGATCGAAGACTCCGAGCGCAACGGCTACTCTCGCTTCAAGGATCTCCTCGGCAAAGACGACTACCAGGCCAAATCCGTCAACCTCATCGTCAAGTCAGAAATTCCCAGCGAATGCACCGTTCTCGTCGTCGGTGGCCCGGAGTCTGATTACCAGCAGCCCGAAGTCGATGCCATCAATAAATACGTTGAAAACGGTGGCCGCGTGCTGGTCCTGCTCAACCCTCCGCTCAAAATCGGCCGCGACGAAATTGCGGAAAACACCGCCCTCAACAAAATTCTCGAAGCCTGGGGCGTCACGCCGCAAAACGATTTGATTCTCGACATGAATCCCATCGGCCAGATCGCCGGCCTTGGCCCGCAAGTGACCCTGGTGACCGCCTACGATTCCCATGCGATCGTCAACGATATGACTCGTCGCGTCACCGGCTTCCCCCTCTCTCGTTCCATCGTCGCCAAAAATGGCGACAAGACTACCGTCCAGAAACTGTTCAGCTCCTCCGAATCCAGTTTGGCCACCAGCAAGCTCAACAGTCCGGAAATCGATCCCAACGACCCGAAAAACACCAAGGGTCCTTTGCTCCTCGCTGCGGCTGGCACCTACAACACCGGCAAGGAAAATTCCCAGGGTCGCTTCGTGGTCGTCGGCAGTTCCGATTGGGCTGCCAATTCTTTCATCGGCTTTAACGGCAATCGCGATCTCGCGCTCAACACCATCAACTGGCTAGCTTCCGACGAAGACCTGATTTCCATTCGTCCCAAGGACCGCGAAGATCGCCGCATCACTCTCACGCAAGCGCAAATGCGCTGGCTCCGCATCACCAGCCAATTCCTGCTGCCGCTCATCGTCATCGTCGGCGGACTCTCCGTCTGGTGGAACCGCCGCTAGGGTGCGCACATGCCGACTCGCCCTTCTTCCATGCTTGGTAGCGCCGGCATCCTGCCGGCCCCTGGGTTTCTCTTTTCCTTGTTCCCTGTAGCCCTGACTTTCATGCCAGCCTTTTGCTCCACCGTCCAACATGACCTCTGTCGTCCTGAGAAGCGCCTGCCGCGACGAAGGACAACCATCACGCCTTGCTGGGCGCTCTCTGCGTCCTCTGTAGTGAATCCTCTTTCCGGTGAATTCGAATGAAACTCCGTGGCCTGTACGTCGCTGCCGTCGTTCTCGCCGCACTCTGCGGCGTTCTCTACTGGTCCAATCATCACCCCGCGACGCCGGACAGCACTGTCAAAGCCTCCGCCGATGCCGCTCCGAGAATTCTCTCGCTGACCACCGCCGACATCACTGGCCTTGCCATTCAGCACAAGGACGAACCTACTGTCGATCTGTCTCGCGACGCGTCCGGCAATTGGCAGATTACCGCGCCCCAGCCGCTCTCCGCCGACCAGGACTCAGTCTCCAGCATTCTCTCCACGCTTTCCTCTCTCGATTCTGACCGTCTCCTCGAGGACAAAGTTTCCGATCCGGCATTATACGGCCTGGCCTCGCCTCCTCTTGAAATCACAGTCACCCTAAAAGGCAACAAAACGCAAAAATTCCTCATCGGCGACCAAACGCCTTCCGGCAATGCCTGGTATGCAATGCTTGCCGGCGATTCTCGCCTCTTCACCATTCCTGGTTACACCAAAACCAGTCTCGACAAATCCGCCGCCGACCTTCGTGACAGGCGCCTTCTCACTGCCGATTTCGATAAGGTCAGTCAAATCCAACTCACCGACCAAAAGGGCGGAAAGCATCAGGACATTACCCTCGCGCGCAACAAGGATTCCTGGCAGATTCTCAAGCCCGGTCCCTACCGCGCGGATTCCTCGAGTGTCGACGACCTCGTGCGTTCCTTGAAGGACGCGAAAATGGAAACCACCGCAACTTCCGACGACGCCAAAGACGCGGCCGCCTTCAAATCCGCCGCGCCGTTCGCCACCGCCAAGATCACCGCCGCTTCCGGTACCCAGGAACTCGAGATCCGCAAAGCCAAAGACGACTATTACGCCCAATCCAGCGTAGTCGCTGGCGTCTGCAAAGTTCCCGCCACGCTCGGCACTGGTCTCGACAAATCCCTCGACGAGCTTCGCAACAAAAAAGCTTTCGACTTCGGCTATGCCGAGCCCAATAAAATCGAAATCCACGACGGCTCGAAGTCCTACTTTTTCACCCGGTCAGGAACGGATTGGTGGGGGCCAGATGGCAAGAGACTAGATGAGCCTTCAATTCAGTCGCTAGTTGCCAGTCTTCGCGACCTCGCGGCCACAAAATTCCCCGACTCCGGTTTCGCGGCGCCCTCGATCGAAGTTACCGTCACCACCGGCGACAGCAAGCGCAGCGAAAAAGTCTCCATCGCCAAAGCCAAGGACGACTACATCGCCAAGCGCGAAGACGAACCCACCCTCTACGAGATTCCGTCCTCGACCATCCAGCAACTCCTACAATCCGTCACCGACGTCAAACCCGTGGCCCCACCAACCGCACCCGCCACTCCCCCCAAGAAATAGCGAAGCCCCCGGGAACGCCACCTCCGCCCCAGTCCGCCTTTGTAGGGATCGCCTTCCCGGGTGGTCCGTTGTCCTGACAGAACCAAACAAAAAAAACCCGTCATTCCGAACGGAGTTTGCGAAGTGAGGAAGCTCTCTTAATTTTTGCGGCCCTCGATTTATCAGGGTGGGTGCTGACGTGCCGGCAAAATGAATCACAAAACTAGCGTTTCTCTGGGCCACGCTTCCTCAGTGGTGAACTCTTTTCTTCATGGCTTCACGTGAAAATGCGCAGCCACTACGCCCGGCTGCTCCACGACCCGATTTTCCTCCGCGCACACCAGCAAACGGATAAACTGGGCCATGCTCCACGCCAGCGGTGTCGCGCTCCCTGTGCCCGCCCCAAACATAAATTTGGATTGCATCGCGTCCGCCCGGTCCCACACCTGTTCCGGAATCATTCCTCCGGCATTCGCAAAATGCATCATCGAGTCCAGGTACAAAGTGGCGTCCTGGCCTCGCGCAATCTCATACTCACCGCGCTCGCCAGTAAAGATCGGCCACAGCCGACCGACCCCCTCGCCCAGCCATGGCCCTCCGAAGTAAGTCTCCCCATACCCATCGTGGTTGTACCGCCGGAACCCTGGCCCATCGGGCGTTTCCACACGAATCGTTTCATCGATCACTTGCAACGATCGCGCAATCGTTTCATCGTTCGCCGGACGGATTCCCAGGCGCACAAACTCCAGAAATCCCGCATCGACGACATCGCGTTCATCCCACACACCGCCGCCGTTGTGCACATCCAATCGATAGCCGTCATTCGGGTCCTGATTATTATCCACGCGCATGTAATACCCTTGCGCCGCTAATGGGCCGCCCAGATGACCAGTCGTCGTCACCAGCCACTTTTCGATATTCCCAGCCCATTCGTCCGCAGTCTTTAGATAGCGCGCCGCGTCCTCATTCGCGCTATTCTTCTTCGCGATATCCGCGGCGCACACCAGCCCGGCAATCTCCGCGGCCATTGTAGAAGGCGAATACCCGGATACTTCTTCCCACCGTTCCTGCTGCGTCATTGGCCCGTGCGCCACAATAAATTCGGCGGCTGGCTTTAGATGTTTCGCCCACGTGTCCGCATCACTTATGTCCAGTTGCCACGCCAGAATGATGGGATAAGACACCTCGTCCATCTGGATCCCGCTCCAATACGGATGTCCGTCCAACCAGCTATTCTGCGGGACGCTGCCGTCCGGCTTCTGCTGCACCGTCAGTAAATAATTCTCCGCGCGTTCCGCTGCCGCCCGGTCTCCCGCGGCCAAGAGCGCCGTGGCCACCTCGTACAAATCGCGCGCCCAAATCAAATGGTAGCCGCCCACACTCGGCGTTGCCGCGGGCACGGCAAATCCCCATGGAATGCTCATCGACGCAATCATCGCGCCAGGATAGGTCTTATCTTCGTGCGCTTTCAGCACCATCGCCGCAAGCTGGAATTGCCCGCGGTATTTCTCACTGACGTTTCGCAGCCCCCCCAGATACTTCGTCCACCCTTGAACGTATTCCGCGCTGATCGCCGGAAATCCTCGTTGCAAGCTGCGCCGGGCATTTTCTGTCGCCGCCGCGATCGTCGCTCCAAATCCGAGCGCCAACGTAAATTTCATTGGCGACTTAATCTTCGCCACTTGAATTACGTTCCCATTTTCCGCCCGTGCATATTTCCATTCCAGCCGTTGATGCAACAGCAAATCCGTGTACCCGTCGCTGGTCCCCGCAAATCCGCTCGACATTTCGGCAAAGCCGCCGCTGCCCATCAGGGCGCCCGCCAGCAACTCCTTTTCGGCCACCAGTGCGTCACCCTGGCTGGACCCGGTATCCCCGTATCCCGAATTTTTCAGCGCGGGATCGTACAAAGCGTACAGCGCGTCGCCGGCTGGACCCGAAAACGTCACATCGATCAGCAACGTGTCCCGCTGCGGGTCTGTCACGTACGTTTTCGTCAGCGTAAATCGACCGCCCCGCTCGCGACTGGTCTGCCGATACAACAGCGCGTGTTCATCGATTCGTTCGATGGAATGCACCATGTCCCGCGACTCGATCCACGTTTGCTTCCCGTTGCTGACCGCGAATTCCAGTGAACGCACGTCCGCCGTGTCCAGTCGCGGATAATAAACCTCCGTCAGGATCCCACCTTCCAATGTGAACCACACACGTGATCCGGTCGACGTCGCCGTTCCCACTGCTTCTTTGTCGGCATCGGTCCACGTGGGTGCCCATCCCGGAGCGCCCGGCGCGTTTTGTGCGTGCAGTGGAACGCTTACTGCCGCGACTAGCAACAAAGAAATAACCAACCAATTGTTCTGCGCTGTCATCCTCGATCCTCATTCTTCGGCATGAAATGGAGTTAATGCCGAATTTCCTTAGCGTGACTGCACACGGGAATTCACTAGTCGAGTCTAGCAACTCACTCGTTTCGGTTTTTTCCCGCACGCGTAGGTGGAAACGGCCTGTCAATTGCGGTCGCCATCATACGCCACTCTCGTGAGTCTTGACTTACTTCTATTCTGGCGCGGTGTACCACTTGTATCTTATGCTCTTAGCGCCCACCGGACGCGAACTTTAACCAACTGCGGGCTTTATTTGGATCGTGACTCAACTGGATGCGCCAGCCTTTTCTGCTGCGCCGCTGACCCTTGAGCAAAGCACCGCCCGTATCGCAGTAAACAAATTTGTGGCTAGCATTCATGGAACAACGTCACCGGGATGTGTGATGAGCGTCACAATACCAACACCGCCACAACTCGTTGCTTAACTTATCAGAATCAGCTACTTACCTTGAATCTTGCCCTTCATCCGCGCTCCGGACCATTCACCAGACAGAACTTTTACATCTAATACTTCACTATTAGCTTGACACCATCACCGCTTTTGGATTTAAGTATTGGCACTCTGGGGTTTCTTGTGTCGAAGTATCGATATTCTGCGAGCCAGGAAAGGGGTGTTCCGGTGGCTTCACGCAAAATTTCGTGTGTGGTTGTTTTCTCTGCTCTGCTTCTTGTATTCATCAGTTCAACTTGGGGTCAAGGCATTTTCGCGACTCTTACTGGAGTGGTCTCCGACCCCTCCGGTGCCGTGGTCGCGGATGCTAAAGTCACTTTGCGAGACACCGTCTCAGGATCTACCCGCGAGACGGTCAGCAACGGTGACGGATATTTCACATTCGCCTCGGTGCCCGTCGGCACGTATGCCGTCGAGATTGAGGCCAAAGGTTTCCAAACTTACAAAGTCGACACCATCAGCTTGGGTGGCGGTGAAAAGCGCAACATCAACGCCCAGCTCGTTGTTGGCGGCGCCAACCAGACCGTAGAGGTAAACGCCGAAGAGAGCGCCATCCTCGCCACGACCGAATCCGGCGAAAAGGCTTTCACTCTCGAGACCAAAGAACTTGAAAATTTCACTCAGGTCGGCTCCAATGCCGCGGAGTACATCAAGATTGCCCCTGGCTTTTCCATCCAGAACGGCACACAAAATAAATCAAATTACAGCGGGCAAGTGATCGGCATCAATGCCAACGGCGATGGCGGCAGTCAAAGCCCGCTGAACGCGGCCTATTCGTACAACGGGCTGCCGGTGAACAGCCTGGACATCACCGCCGACGGCGCGCACGTTTCCGACCCCGGATGCAACTGCGACACGCCTGTTAACCCCAACTCGGATTTCCTTCAGGAGTTCAAGATCCTGACATCGAATTTCAGCGCGGAAGACCAGAAGGGGCCGATCGTTATTACCTCGGTCACCAAGGCTGGCGGCTCGGACTTCCACGGCAGCGCGTTCTTCTCCGCGAGAAACCATTCGCTCAACGCCAATGACTGGCTGAATAACGCCAGTGGCGTGAAGCAACCGGCAGATGCGTTTTATTATCCCGGAGGCACTCTGGGCGGCCCGATCATCATTCCCGGAACGGGCTTCAACAAGAGCCGGCAGAAAGTCTTTTTCTGGACCGGTTTTGAATACTATTACCAGACTCTTGACACCGGCCTGCTCCGTGCCACCGTGCCCCCTGCCTGCGAACTTATGGGCGATTTCTCACCCTCATGCGTGGGCCAGGAGGGTGCCGTCACGGCTTCAGGGAAGGCTCCCGGGCAACTGAATACTAGGGCTATCAACGCTTTTGGAGGCACGACGATTCCCGCCTGTACCGGCACCCCAAATGGCGCCTGTATCGATCCGAGCATGCTGGCCTTGGCGAAGTTGTTCCCCGCCGCCAACGCGGATCCCGCCACCACCAACGGTTACAACTACGTCCAGTCTGAAATTTTCAACCAAAACAACCGCCAGTGGACCCTGCGCGTAGATTACAACGTCAGCGACAACACCAAGGTGTTCGTGCGCTATAACTACCAGCGGGAGACCCAGCTGTTTCCCGTCGGTCTCTGGTGGCGCAATGGGGACCAGGTTCCCTATCCGACGTCGGTCGAAGGCAAGAACAGATCAGACTCTCTGTCCGGCACGATTACCCACGTGTTCAGCCCTACCATGACCAACGAAACCGTGATGGCCTACACCTATGTGGGATTCCCCAATGTGTTCGCCGATCCCAACGCCGTAGCTCGCTCAACGGTCGGCTACGGTTATGCCGGTGTTTTCAACAACGGCGTCTCCCAGATTCCGTCCTTTGGCAACTTCGGCCCCAGCGAAGCCGCGCTGGTCTTCAATCCTGGCGGATTCGAAGCAGGCGGCCCGTCGTCGGGGTTGTATGCCGACAAGTGGATGCCCAGCTTTAGCGATACGCTCACCAAGGTGATCAAGAATCACACGCTGAAGGGTGGCTTCTTCTATGAATATATTCGCAACGCTCAGCCGGCCAACAACAACACCAACGGCGAATTGCTGGTCTCTGCCAGCAATTCTTACAGCTACGGCAATGAGTATGCCGACCTGCTGACCGGTAACCTGAACAGCTACAACGAAGCGAACTTTAACCGTATCAATGACATTTCCTATGGTACGTATGAATTCTTTCTCCAGGATTCCTGGAAGGCGACAAAGAAACTGACGGTCCAATTAGGACTGCGCTTCAGCCATTTCACGCCGTGGCGGGATGACGAAGGCTACGGCTATTCCATCTTCGACGTCAACGCGTACACCGCGGGTGGTGGTGCGTCTTGCGCCAATGCACCCACGTTCTGCGGATTCGAGTATCACGCAAAGAATCCCTCGGTGCCGGTGGGCGGCTTCCCAACGCGGGCGTTGTTCTATCAGCCACGCGTCGGCGCGGCCTACGACCTATTCGGAACAGGCAAGACCGTTCTGCGCGGAGGTTGGGGACGGTTCTACTACCACTCCGGGCAGTTCACGAACGGCTTGGATGCCTCTGCTGGCGTCAAGCAGGCCAATCTGTCGCCATCCAACTGGGTGGGGGGACCGGGCTGCCCGACTAATCCTCCGGCGGGCTCGGCTCTGTTTGCGGCGTACCTCTCTTGCCTGAACCTCAGTGCCACACCTGCTTCCCCTGCGGCGGTTGACTCCACCGACGACAAGCAGCCGTACACCGATAGCTGGAGCTTTACCATCGGGCAGCAAACGCCCTGGCAAGGCTACTTCGAAGCATCGTACTTGGGGAACCGCAGCCGCGATCTGGCGAATGGCGGGAACAATAACGCCCTCAGCGACATCAACATCGTTCCCTATGAAGCGATGCTGTCCGCCACGGACCCGGTGACCGGGCATCCAAACACCAACCCAGGTAACGCCAATGCCAACGATTGGCGCCCGCTGCAAGGCTACGGGAATCTCCCGGTCACGACCAACAATCTGTATTCCAACTATAACGCCCTGCAGTTGTCGTGGATTCGCCACGCGGGCCGCTATACCATCCAAGCCAACTACACGTACCAAAAGGCGTTGGGGATTGTCGCTCCCAGCTATGATCCTTTCAATCTCGGAGCCAACTACGGCATCCTGCCATCGGATCGCCGGCAGCTCTTCAACATTGCCTACTCCATTGATATCGGCACGCTCACGCACTCCAATAAGTTCGTCGACGGCGCCGCCAATGGCTGGCAAGTTTCCGGCATCATGTCGGTGCAAAGCGGCGCCAACCTCACCACCGGTGGCAGCACCCAAGCGGGAACCAGTGGCGCGCCCAACGGCAACTACAACATGAATCTCACCTGCGCGGCCACTGCTGCGGAGGTTGCCGCCGGTCAAGGTTGTCCAGACGGCGTACTGGGAGGCGGCTTGTCCGGTCCTGCGATCATTCCCGGCTCCAATACCGGAGTGAACGCACTGACGGGCATTACACTCAACAACCGTTCCATCCTGGGAACTGATGGCGAGGTCCTGCAACCCCTGGTCACCTGCAATCCCAATTCTGGCCGGAGCTCCCATCAGTACATCAATGGCAGTTGCTTCGCCGTGCCAGTCACCGTTGGCAAGAATGGCCCCACCATGCTTCCGGTGTCCTACGGACCCACTTACTTCAACTGGGATATGTCCCTGTTCAAGAACTTCAACATCACGGAATCGAAGAAACTACAATTCCGCTTTCAAGCCTACAACTGGTTGAACCATCCTTTGTACTCGTTCCCCAGCGGGAGTAACCTGACCCTTCAGTTCGTTCAGGACCCGGTGACGCAACAGTTCACTCAGGTCAACCAGAACTTCGGCATCACCAACCAGAAGCAGGGCGCTCGCATTCTGGAGCTGGCGGTCAAGTTCTTCTTCTAATTTGAAGAACATCAAAAACCAAATCAAAAACGGGATGGTTTTCGCCATCCCGTTTTTTTGTGTAAACTGTCTCGGGAATTGTTCGCCAGCATGTGGAAACCCGCACTTCTCCTCGCTTTCACCTTTGCTCTCTCCGCTCGCGCTCAGCAGTCCCCTCAGGAACTCGTCCAGGACGCCATCCAGAAGCAGCGCAGCGGCGATCTCGAAGGGGCCGTCAAGGAATATCGCGAATTCCTCACCATGCATCCCGAAGCCACCGCCATCCATTCCAATCTCGGCGCCGCGCTCGTTGGCTTGGGCCGCTACGAGGAAGCCATCTCTGAATACGAAATCGCTCTCAAGCAGCAACCTTCTCTCGAGAGTGCCCGCCTCAATCTTGCCCTGGCCTATTACAAAATGGGCCGTCTCTACGAAGCCACTCCACAGCTCGAGAAAATCCACACCAAGGACCCCACCAATCTTCAGGTCGCTCTGCTCCTTGGTGACAGCTATCTCCGCCAGGAGCGTGAGGAGGACGTGATTCGCCTGCTCGAGCCGGAAGAGCAACTGCATCCCGACGACCTGGGTATTGCCTACCTCCTCGGCACTGCGCTTATTCGCGTAAAGCGTGTCGAGGAGGGCCAGGTCCTTGTAGATCGCATACTGCGCAACGGCGATTCCGCCGAAGCTCATCTCATGCTCGGCACGGCCAGGATGAACATCTCCGATTTTGCCGGCGCTCGCGAAGAATTTGCCAAGGCCATCGCGCTCAATCCAAATCTCCCGAGTGTCCACATCCTTTACGCCAAGTCCCTTATGTTGACCGGCGACTCGGATATGGCCGCAAAAGAATACAAAGCCGAGTTGGCCGTAAACCCCTTTAATTTCGACGCCAATCTTCAACTTGGCGCACTCGCCCGCCAAGAACAGAATTACGACCAGGCTCACAAGTATTTCGACCGCGCGCTGGAGACCCGTCCCGGCGACCCCGGTGTTCGCTATCAACTCGCGCTCATTGCCATCGATGAAGGCCGCATCGATGATGCTCGGCAGCTGCTTGAAACGCTCGTCAAGGAATCACCCCAGTTCACGGAGGCCCACGTCTCCTTATCCTTGGTCTACTACCGCCTGAAGCGGCCCGAAGACGGCAAGCGCGAACGTGAGATCGTCCAAAAATTAACCGCGGAAGCTCAGGCCAAACAGCCGGGCGTGAAACAGCAGTGATCGTGAGACAGCATTTATCACCAGGGAATCGCTCAGGGCTTGAACCGCAATGAATCTGCGAATTCTACTACTTCTGTGTTTTCTTCTTCCCGCCACCGCGGCCGCGCAGTCGGACACCGCCGGCTCCGCCGCTTGCGCAAACTGCCATTCGCAGGCCAAAACGCAACCCACCACTTCCATGGGCCATGCCCTCGAATCCGTCGAAACCTGCAAAGTCCTCATCGACCATCCTCTCCTTGCCACCACCGTCGGCTCCTATTCCTACCGCATCGAACGAAAGGGTAGGCAAAGCGACTACTCCGTCACCGATGGCATCACGACACTTACCCTTCCTATTCGCTGGGCCATGGGCGCCAGCTCCGCCATCGGTCAGACCTACATCCTCGAGAAAGACGGCCAGCTCTTTGAAAGCCGGGTCAGTTATTTTCGCGAAATCAATGGTCTCAGACCCACGCTTGGCTCCGTCGGCCACGTTCCCGCCGACCTTCACGAAGCCGTTGGTCGTCTCATGAGCCGTGACGACAAGCTCAAATGTTTCGGCTGTCACTCCACGCACGCCGTCTCAGGGCGCCAACTCACTCTCGAGCAGCTTATTCCGGGCGTGCAATGTGCTCACTGCCACGACGACGCGGACGCCCATCTCGCCGCTGTGCTTGTCAACGGTGCTGCCGACTCCGACATTTCCACGGCCGCTTCCAAATTGCACGGCATGCCCGCCGAACAAGCCGCTAACTTTTGCGGCCAATGTCATCGCACTTGGGCGGAAATTGCCGCGCAGGGCAATCCCAGCATCGCCAACATTCGTTTCCAGCCTTACCGCCTCACCGGCAGCAAATGCTTCGATCCGGACGACCCGCGCATCAGCTGTCTCGCCTGCCACGATCCCCATCACGAACTCAGCGCGCAGCCGGTGGATTACGATTCCAAATGCCTGGCTTGCCACCCGGGCGGCAAAGCCAATGGCTCTGGCATCAAACTAGCTGCCAGCGCCGGTAAGCCCGGCGCCAAAGCGTGCCCCGTCGCAGCCAACAATTGTTCCACCTGCCATATGCCCAAGTTCGATCTGCCCGGCGCCCACTACAAATTCTCCGACCACCGCATCCGCATTGTGAAACCCAATGAACCCTACCCCGGCTAGCACGCCAACCGTGCATCCCAGCACCACATCGCACGGGCAACGTGCCAGCGCCCGCGGAGCCGGCAGGGATTGCCGGCGCTACCAGGGAAATGCGCATGGGCAAACCCAAGGGGGCGGCGTAAAGCCGCCCCTACAGGATTCGGCATGTGTCGATTGGGTGTTCAAGCAACCCCACATCCGCTCTCGCCTGGGGTGCTGCCGGACTTACGGTAGGATATTTGGATGATTTTTTCCCGTCGTGGATTCCTGCAAGCGGGTCTGGCCGCCGGTGCCGCAAGGTCGCTCCGTCTTCCTCTTCAATCCCAAGCTAGCGCGACAGCTCCGCCACTCTTCCTCGAAATTCCTGCGTCCTACTCCAAAATCGATTGGGTTCACGAAAACGCCATATCTCCGAGCCGGTTCCTCCCTGAAGCGCTGGGCCCCGGCTGCGCCTTCCTCGACTACGACAATGATGGCTGGATGGATATTTTCCTGGTCAATAGCGGCCCCAGCGATTTCTGGAAGCCCAGCAAGCCCGTTCGCAACGCCCTCTACAAAAATAATCGCGACGGCACCTTCACCGATGTCACCGAAAAAGCCTGTGTTTCCGGGGCCTATTTCGGAATGGGTGTAGCCGTCGGCGACTACGACAACGATGGCTGGCCTGACATCTTTGTCACCTCCTATGGGAATTGCATCCTCTATAAGAACAATCATGACGGCACGTTCTCTGACGTCACCGATGCCGCCGGTCTCGCCACTCCCGGCTGGACCACCAGCGCTGTGGTTCGATTGCGACAACGACGGCAAGCTGGACTTGTTCATCTGCAGCTTCGTCGATTACTCCGGAGTGAAAAAACTCGAATGCGGCAACAATGCCGTCGGCCGCAATTATTATTGCGTGCCTCGCGTGTTCAAGCCCACCACTAGCTTCCTTTACCACAATAATGGAAACGGAACGTTCACCGAAGTCAGCAAAGGCACGGCCATCGCCTCCGCCCTGGGTAAGGGCCTTGGTGTCGTCGCCACAGACATCAACAACGATGGCCGCATGGACCTCTTTGTCGCCAACGATACCGTGCAGAATTTCCTCTTCGTCAATCGCGGTCCCGGTCCCAATGGCCGCTGGAATTGGGACGAAATCGCCCTACAGGCCGGAGTCGGCTTTAGCGAAAGTGGCCGCCCGCGTTCCGGCATGGGTCTGGACGCCGCCGACATCGACGATGACGGTTGGCAGGACCTCTTCGTCGCCAACGTCGACCACGAAATGTACTCCGTGTACCAGAACAATCACGACGAGACCTTTCGCGACACCGCCCAGGAAAATGGCGTGGCGCGCGACACGCGCTTAATGAGTGGTTGGGGCATGAAATATTTCGACTACGACAACGACGGCCTCATTGACCTTTTCCTCGCCAACGGCCATCCCGACGACATGATCGATCTCTATTCCATGCAGGTAAAATACAAAGAGCCATTTCTCTTGTACCATCACGGTGCCGATGGCAAGCTCCACGACGTCAGCGCCAACGCCGGACCTGTCTTCCATAAGAATTTTGCCGCGCGCGGCCTGGCGGTCGGCGACTATGACAATGACGGGGCCATTGACGTCCTCGTCGGCATCAATGGCAGCGCTCCCGTGCTCCTCAAAAACAACGCCGCAAAAGGGAATAGCTGGCTAGGTCTTAAGTTGGAGGGTGTCACCTGCAATCGCGACGGAGTCGGCGCGCGTATCGTCTGGAAAGCCGGAGGCAAACTTCACTCACGCCTGAAAAATAATGGCGGCAGCTATCTTTCTTCTCACGATCCTCGCGAAGTCCTCGGCATCGGCACCGCCTCCCACATCGACGAACTGGAAATCCACTGGCCCGGCCCCAGCAAACAAGTCGACAAGCTTACCAACCTCGCCCCCAATCGCTACATACACATCGTCGAAGGCAAAGGCCAAGTCTAAAGTGTCACGCTAAAATCGCTTGCGGTAATTCACTTCGCTCATAACACAATCAACCGATACAATATCAATTAACGGAGGTGCGTTGGGGCGTGACGATGGGATGCGCCCACTCCCACGATCGCACCGGTAATCGTATGCGAGGCGTACATTTGTAAGGCATTTTTCAGAATGACGCTCTCGATTACGCTGGAGACGTCCTCAGATTTGTCCACAGCTGTTTCCATTTGATGATCATCACTGGATCTTTTTCTTCTTCGAATAGCTGTGCAATCAGGGCTCTACAGATCCGGTCACTCTCGTTTTCCAGCCGGTTGATTTCCATCACACGCTGCAGCGCTTTGTAGGGAGAGGGAATCGCGTGAACCGCCACCGACAGTTCCATGGTTGCCAGGGTTAGCACCTAGCATAGCTCGGTTGTTCGGCTGCGCACTTGCTCGATGCGATAGAGCTACCAAGCGGCTCGCCGCCGCGTCGATCAGGTCAATTACGTCATCCATCGTCCCCGCGAGCTCGTGGATGTCCTCGCGGCCAAAAGGCGTTACGAACGTCTGGTTCAATTTCCGGAAAATCAGGTGGGTAATCTCATGGCCCGAGTGTTCCATCGCCTTGATGCTCAGGAGCACCCCCGTAGAGTGCGCCAGCAGGTTCGCTAACGCTGCGGCACCCGCTGCGATACAACTCTCCGCTATCAAGCGCCTCGGTCACGGTTTCATGGGGCAGCTCAACTACACTTTCAGCCGTTGCATGGACACTGTCTCTAACGGCGGCTTCCTGCCCTTCTCTGCCGGTGGCATTCTCACCCCACTCCCCGGCGACCTTGCGCGCGACTACGGCCCTTGCGATTACGACATTCGCCACAATCTCAACGCCCAATACGTCTACCAACTGCCCTTCAAATTCAAAAAAAATCGCTCGCTCGCCCTGGCCCTCAACGGCTGGCAAGTTTCCGGCACAGTGTTCTGGCACAGCGGCATCCCGTTCTCCGTCTTCAGCACTCCCTACTCCGCCGACGGCAACGGCATCGTCAACGGCAGCGGTCCTCAATTCGCCAGCGTCATTCCCGGCGTTCCACTTTACGAGCACAATCCTATTCCCGGCATCACGCAACCCGGCACCGTCCAATGGCTCAATCCCAACGCCTTCGTATCTACCGTGGATCCCAGCACCGGCGCGTGTAGCGGCCGGGGCACGCCCCAAAACTGCCAATTCGGCAACCTCGGCCGTAACGCCCTTCGGGGTCCGGACTTTACCTGGAGCGATTTCTACCTGACCAAATGGCTTCAGCTGAACGAGCGACTCAAGCTGCGCTTCGACACGCAATTCTTCAACGTCTTCAATCATCCCAATTTCGGCCTTCCCAGCATGGTTCTCTCCGGCACACCCAACAAGCCTTCCACGCAAACCGGTTTTGGCGCTCTCACTTACGCCACTTCGCCTCCCACCGGCCTCCTCGGCGTGGGCCTCGGTGGCGACAGCACTCCCCGCATGATCGCCTTCCAGCTTCGCTTGGAGTTTTGATCATGCGCGCCGGCTGGTTTGACGGATTTTCCGGCGACCGATACGGTAGTATGGAGGCCCGCACCCCGTTTCGGCGGCTTTATGCCGCTGTATGTTAAGCGGGACTCAGTAGTTCGCACTTCGGCCAACTCATGCCCAAGCGGAGCACATCTAGCAAAATCGAATCTGTTCCTGCCAACCTCGCCGGTCAACACATCATCGCCGTCGATATCGGAGGCAGCAATCTCCGCGTCGCCCTGGCCGATCGGCAGGGAACCATTCGCGCCAAATGGCACGCTTCCACAAAAAGCACGTCCTCCCCGCCAATGGTCGTGGCTCAAATCCGCGAAGGCGTCGAAGAACTACTGCAACAAACGGCCATCCCCCGCACATCTTTGGTCGCCATCGCCGCTGGCGCTCCGGGCGTCACCAATCGCGATGACGGCATCGTCTTCGCCACCTCCTACCTCAAGGGCTGGAGAGATGTTCCTCTCGCCCGGTTACTGCAATCCGAGTTGCGTTTGCCCGCTGTCGTCGAAAATGACGTCAAGTTGGCTGCCGTCGGCGAACGCTGGCTTGGCACCGCACGCGGTATGGATAACTTTGTTTTTCTCGCCATTGGCACGGGCATTGCCGCAGGTATTTTCGTGAATGGCCAACTCGTTCACGGCCCCGAGTGGGTTGCCGGAGAAGTCGGCTACATGATTGTTCCCGGTACCCCGGAAGCCCCTGCGAAGAAGGGAACCGCCGGTTCGCTCGAAAGCGTCGTCGGCGGCGAAGGCATTCGGCGGCGCTGGTTGCGCTCCGCAAGGAATGAGCGTTCGAAGAAAGCCATCGAGCTTCCCGCCACCGCCATCTTTGAACAAGCATTCACCGGAAATCGCCGTGCCGCACAAACACTTGAACGCACCGCGCGCATTCTCGCCTACGCCATCTACAACATAGCTACTGTCCTGAATTGTCCGTTGTTTGTTTTGGGTGGCGGCGTGGGCACCAGCGAGCCGTTGCTCGCCGCGACTCGCGAGATCCTCGAATCGTACACCCAACCGTCTCGCCCAAAGCTAATCGTCAGCGCTCTTGGCTCCGATGCGCAACTCATCGGCGCCATCCGTCTGGCGCTCGACAAGGCCGGCATCTCTACTTAGTCGTGCCCACGCTGGCCTGTTCCACGCTGATGCTTTCCAGTTCCCGACCGCAGGTTTCCGGCACCGCAAACCGGATAAAGATCAGCGTCACGATGCTCAGCACCCCATAAATTGCAAACGTGTTCCCGCTTCCCACCGCCTTAATCAACGATAGAAACGTCAGCGACACCACAAAATTCGAAATGCCGGAAAACAGCGTAGCCACCGCCACCCCTCGCCCGCGCACTCGCAGCGGAAACACTTCAGACACGAGAATCCAGGCAATCGCCCCAAGGCTGAACGCGAAACACGCTATATAAAGGACCAGGCATACCACCGCGATCATCCCCAACGACTGCCCCAACTTCGCCTGGAAGTTGAACGCCATCGCCAGCGCGAACAAGGCAACTGTCATCCCTCCCACGCCCACATACAGCAGCGGCTTGCGTCCCACTCGGTCTACCAGCAAGATCCCCACCACCGTGAAAATCACGTTCACCACCGCCACCAGCAGCGTCGCCAGGATCGAATTCGAATGCGTGGCAATCCCCGCCGCTTCGAAAATGTGCGGCCCGTAATAAATGATAGTGTTGATCCCGGTAACCTGCTGCAGCACCGTCATTCCCACTGCAATCAGCAGCGAACCGCGCACCGCTGGAGTCAGCAGCGCCGCCCAGCTTTGCTCCACTGCCGTTTTGAGCCCTTCTCGAATATCGCTCAGGAATTGTTGCGCACCCGCGGCATCCGTATAGCTCAGCAAGACTTTCTCCGCGTCTTTTTCGCGCCCGTGCGCATACAGCCAACGCGGACTCTCCGGCACCATCAGGATTACGCCAAGAAAAAACAACGTCGGCACCGCCGCAATGGCAAACATCAGTCTCCAGGCTTCCTGGTTCGCCAACCAGTACCCCACCAGATCCGCCAGTGCAATCCCTATGGTCAGCGCAAATTGATACAACCCGATCAGCATCCCGCGCGACTGCGGCGGCGCCAGCTCCGAGACGTAGACCGGCGCGGTCACCGACGTAAACCCGATCCCTACACCGAGAATCAATCGCGCCACAAGCAATACCCACACATTCGGTGACAGGGGTGCCAGCACCGAACCGGCGATGAAAATCGCCCCCGCCCACACTAAGGTAGCGCGTCGTCCGATTCGGTCGGCCACTGCCCCGCCCACCATGGCTCCGGCCATCGCTCCCACCAGCACAATGCTCACAACCCATTCCGACATCACTGTCGATAGCTCAAAACTCTGTCTTACGAAGATAAGCGCGGCTGCGATGATACCCATGTCGTAGCCATACAACACGCCACCCAGCGCCGCGATGAATGAAATTTTTGCTAGAAATCGGTGATCTACGTTTGGTTTGTGAACAGAGGAGGAGTCCGCCATCAGTTTACCCGGCATCATCATAACGCAAGCTTTGTTATGATTCGTTAGAAACCGCTGCTCCCGTTCCCGGCAAAGGATGCCCATGGAAGAAAGCGCCACAAAAGAACCCAACTGGATTGCCGGCGTCAAGCCGTCCGCCGAAATGCTCACCATGAGCATGACCCAGATTTACGAGCTCGAATGCAGGGAACAACCGGCCCGCCTCGCCGATCTTTTCCGCGCCTATTCCGAAGACCAATCCGTCCTCGTCGAGCTACGCACCCTGCAGCAATTCGCGCTTTCCCCCGGTCCCGTCCTTTTCATCGCCATGGGCGCTTCTTACTGTTCTTCCATCGCCGCATCTGCTTGGCTGCAATCCCACGGCCGCTCTGCCTTCTTCGCCGATGCTGGCGAATGGCTTCACTACTCGCTTCCCGTTTGGGACCAGGTCGCCGCCACTGTTCTTGTAACCGCTTCCGGCGAAAGCGCCGAGCTCGTGCAGCTCTGCCGCAAGAATCCCGCCAGGCCACTCGCCCTCGTTTGCAACAACTCCAAAAGCCCGTGCTGGTCCTTGACCCAACACCATTTCCCCATGCTCGCCGGCCCAGAGTATGGCAACGCCACCAAGACCTACACCAACGCCACCGCCGCCTGCGTCTTCCTTGCGTCTCGCCTCACCGGCCAAGCTCCGCAAACCGATTCCGCCCGCATCGTCGAAACCTACTCCGCCATTCTCGCTCGCGTCTTCAGCCTTCGTGGTGATCTCGAACATTTCTGCCGCGGCGCTACCAACATCGAACTCGTCGGTCGCGGCCCTTCCTACGCCGGTGCCCTCATGGGCGCCCTCTGCATCCGCGAAATGGCCGGGAAACGCGTTTTTGCCCATACGGGCGCCGGATTCCGCCACGGCCCTATACTCGACGTCAATTCCTCTCACCTGGCCATCATTTTCGCCTTAGGACGCACCGCCGACCTGGGCGTAAAACTCGCTCATGATTGCAACGCTCGTGGCGGAAAAGTCCTTCTCGTCTCCACAGAAGATCACCACTTCAGCGACAAACTCTTCCCCCTAAAAATCGATGCGGTCCCCGAGCCTTGGGAAGCCCTGACTTCCGTCCTCGTTCCCCAGGCGATCACTCTCAGCATGATCGAACTCTACGGAGCGAACCTCCGCCCGCGCTTCCACTACGGCGCCATGCACGAGTAAAATGTTGATTCATTTCCCCAACCCTTCCCATGGCGTTCTCATTTGTTATCACGGCCTGAGGCGAAAGGAGTAAGCGCAATGTCCCATTGCCCCAGCTATCCTTCGTTGTACGAAATTAACACGTGGGTTTGGCTCACCGAACTTCGCTCCAAGCACGGCGGTAACGTCGATCTCGGTTCCGTCCCTGACGCGGAATGGGACACCATCGCCGCTCTCGGTTTCGACGCCGTGTGGTTCATGGGTGTCTGGGAGCGCAGTCCCGCCGGCATCGCCATTTCCAACGACAACGCGCAAAATCTCGACGATTTTCGCCGCGCCCTTCCCGATTTTCAGCTCGTAGACAATGTCGGCTCTCCCTACTGCGTCCATCGCTACGTCGTCGATTCTCACCTTGGCGGTCCCGATGCGTTAGCGCAAGCCCGCCGGGCGCTCGCCAAACGAGGCGTGAAGCTCGTCCTTGATTTCGTTCCCAATCACGTCGCTGCCGATCATCCCTGGACTATCGAACATCCCGAATTCTTCATCCAGGGCTCCGACGACGACCTGCATAGTCAGCCCGCCTATTTCTTGAAAGTCGGCGAGAAAATTTTCGCCAACGGCCGCGATCCTTATTTCCCCGCATGGCAAGACGTTCTTCAACTGAACGCTTTCCATCCCGGCCTACGTCGCGCCGCTGTCGATACGCTCGCCTCCATCGCCGCCCAGGCCGATGGCGTTCGCTGCGACATGGCCATGCTGCTCCTCAATTCCGTTTTCCAGCGCACCTGGGGTTCTCGTGCCGGTCAGCCTCCGCAGGCCGACTACTGGCGCCAGGTGATTCCTTCCATAAAACTCTTCAATCCCGATTTTCTTTTCATCGCCGAAGCCTATTGGGACCTAGAATGGGAACTCCAGCAACAAGGTTTCGATTTTTGCTACGACAAACGGCTCTACGATCGCCTCACTCATGACACTGCGGAAAACGTCCGCCTGCACTTGGGCGCCGACCTCGCTTATCAGGCCAAGCTCCTCCGCTTCCTTGAAAATCACGACGAGCCTCGCGCCGCCTCCGCCTTTCCCCAACCAAAAGAACAAGCCGCTGCCGTCCTTTCCTCCACGCTTCCCGGCGCCCGCCTTTTCCACGAAGGCCAATTCGAAGGACGCAAAGTCCGCCTCCCCGTCTTCCTCCGGCGTCGTCCCCACGAACCGATCAATTCCTCATTGTGTGCCTTTTACTACGCACTCTTGCACGCCATCAACACGCCCATGTTTCGCGATGGCCAATGGAGTCTCTGTGCCCTCGCGGGCTGGCCGGACAATCACAGTTTCGAAAGCATCCTCGCCTGGAGCTGGCGCAAAGATCCCGAGCGTTCCTTGATTGCGGTGAACCTCAGTGATCATTCTGCACAGGGTCGCATCTTCGTCGGCTGGCCGGATCTTAGCGCAGGTACTTGGCTTCTCAACGACGTCTTCTCTGGCAGTCAATTTCAGCGCGAAGGCGAAGATTTACTCCGCTCTGGTCTTTTCGTCGATCTTCCGCCCTTCGGCTATCACTTCTTCAAATGCCAGCACCAGACTGCCTCCCGTGCTACCAGCTCATCGCGGCCGTGATGCGGTCGACGATGATCACACATGGCCTACAAATGACTGCTTCAGCAGCCCCCACCCTCCGAAACTGGCAAATGCACTTCCACGACTGTATGATGATTCAAATCTAAGCGCTGGCTGGGACCCTGCGGATTTCTTACGAGTGCTAGCTTCGCGCCCCAAAGGTTCAAGGTGGTTCACTTCGCTCCCCACCTCGATCGATACTGCCACCGTTTAGTCGCCCGGAGGCCTCTACGCAGGCGCGCACCGGCAGTCCGGCGCGCCTCTGCCTTCCCGCGCAGGCTCAAGCTGTTTCTCATCCTGTTTGTGTTCCTCCTGGTCGCAAGTAGTTGTCATTCCATTCATTCCAGCGAACCCACAATCGAATTCACGTCCGTTCCCCCAGGTTCACCAGGGGGTCCAGACCAGCTCGCCACCATCGAGGGGCGCGTCCAGGACGCGCGTCCCGGCCAGCAAATTGTTATCTACGCCCACAGCGGCGTCTGGTGGGTTCAGCCTTTTGTTGACCAACCCTTTACCTCCATCGGTGCGGATTCGAAATGGTCCAATTCGACTCACCTCGGCACGGAGTACGCCGCGCTTCTCGTCCAACCCGGCTATCACGCCGCGCCCAAGCTTCAGTCCCTGCCCATTCCAGGTGACGGTGTAGTCCTGGTCTCCACCGTCAAGGGTGGCGACGCGCCGCCCGAACTCCATCACGTTGTTCACTTCAGTGGATACGACTGGAACATTCGCGCCACCGCCAGCGAGCGCGGCGGCCGTGTCAATCTTTACGAACCCGCCAATGTTTGGACCGACCCCAACGGTGCGCTTCATTTGCGCATCACCAGAAAAGACAAACGGTGGATCTGTGCGGAGGCGAGTCTCTCGCGAAGTCTCGGCTACGGCTTGTATCGTTTCGTCCTGAGTGATACGTCGCAGCTGGAGCCAGCGGTCGCGCTGGACTTGTTCACTTGGGACGATTCGGGCAGCGACGCAAATCACCGCGAACTTGACGTGGAAATCTCCCGTTGGGGCGATCCGCAAAGTAAGAATGCCCAGTACGTCGTCCAGCCCTATTACGTGCCTGCCAACGTCGACCGCTTCCTCGCTCCTCCCGGCACGCTTACTCATTCGTTCCGCTGGGAGCCCGGGAAAGTATCGTTTCGCACCCTTCAGGATTCCAACAGTAAGAAACCGGGGCGGCTCATCGCCGAGCATGTTTTTACCTCTGGCGTTCCTTCCGCCGGTGACCAGTCCATTCATTTGGCTTTTTATGTATTCGGCAGCTCTACGGATCCTGTTCGCGATGAAACCGAGGTTGTAGTTGATAAATTTGAGTATCTTCCGTGACCCACAGAACCCTCGCTGCTGGCTGCGCCGCTGCGCGCTGGCTTGTCTCGCGGTTCTTTGTGTTCCCGCGACGGTCTCAGCCAACGGCTTGCCGGATACCTCACCCTCGTCTTACGAGGGTGGGTTTCGGGTTGATTCGCGTACCCCGATTTCCCAGTACATGCACAAAGTGATAAGCAGTGAGAATGGCTTTCCCGGCGGACCGGTTTATGCTCTTGCACAAACCAACGATGGCTATCTTTGGATCGGTACCGAGAAGGGTCTCGTTCGTTTCGACGGTTTGCACTTCCGCCTTTTCCAGCACACCGATTCCTCCAACGCTCCCTTTGGGCCCGTTCTCGCCCTGACTACCGACTCTCAAGGCGCTTTGTGGGTCCGACTCCAAGGCGCCGGATTGCTGCGCTACCGCGACGGGAGGTTCGACAAACCAAATCTGGAACGCCCCGAGGCCGTTGTCAGCGCCATCGCTCGCGGAACCCACGGCGACTTGCTCCTCTCCGGTCTTCGCAACGGCATCGGCAGATTTCACGATGGCCGCTTCGAACGCCTCAGCGCTATCCACTCCCCTTCCATGCCGAACTTCCTCGTCATCTCCATGACTCAAACCGACGACGGAACCATTTGGCTCGGTACCCGCGACACCGGCTTGTTCCAGTTCGCCCATGGCCAGATTTCGCCTGGCCCAACATCCCTGCGCGACCGCAAAATCAATTGCCTTCTCGCTGCCCAACAAGAATTGTGGATTGGCACGGACACCGGTCTCATCGGTTGGGATGAAACCGGATCCACGTCGAGCTCCCCCGTGCCCACCTCCCTGCAGCATGCTCAAATCTTGGCGCTGGCACGCGATCGTGACTCGAATATCTGGGTCGGCACCGCCGACGGACTATTCAAAATCGACGTGAACGGCGTTTTGTCTTCCGATACTTCCGATCGTCTTCCCTTTGGTACCGTCGCTGCCATTCTCGAAGATCGCGAGGGCAACATCTGGTCCGGCGGCACCACAAGCCTTCTCCAGATTCGCCACGGCACCTTCACCACTTACTACCAAGCCGACGGCTTACCGTCGACCGGCAGTGGCGCGATCTACGCCGCTCCCAATGGCCGCCTGTGGTTCGCTGGTTCCGAAGGTGGCCTGTATTGGCTGAAGGGCGGAAAATTCAGCGAGGTGAGAGACGCCGCGCTCGAGAAAGAAATCGTCTACTCGATCAGCGGCGGCGCCGACGGCGTCTGGATAGGTCGCCAGAACGGCGGCCTGACGCACATTCCCGAGAATTTGGACTGGCGCGCCGCGAAGACCTACACGCAATCGTCGGGCCTTGCTCAGAACAGCGTCTATAGTGTCTATGAAGATCGCAACGGCGCCATTTGGGCCGGCACGCTCAGCGCCGGCGTGAGCCGCTTCCGCGACGGCCACTTTACCACTTTCACCACCTTCGACGGCCTGCTCTCCAACACCATCACTTCTATCCTACAAAGCCCCGACGGCACCATGTGGTTCGGCACGCCCAGGGGCGTTAGCTCGTTTTCTCACGACCAGTGGGAAAACTATGGCGCACAGCCGAATGCTCCTCTCAGCGAAGTGAATTGCCTCCTCGTGGATTCCCACGACACCTTGTGGATTGGCACGGCAACAGGACCCGCCTCCATCCACTCGCGGAATCTCTCCATCCCTGTCAACCTTCCCGAGGCCCTCCGCGAACCGGTTCTAGGTCTGGCCGAAGACCAACAGGGTTATCTTTGGATTTCCACTTCCAACCACGTTCTCCATGTAAATCGTCAGAAACTGCTTGATGATTCGGTCCAGCAGTCTGACATCCGCGAATTCGGGATCGCCGATGGGTTGCAAAGCACCGAAGGCGTCAAACGCTCGCCATCTGTACTCACCGATTCGTCCCATCGCATTTGGTTCTCCATGAACCGCGGCCTTTCTTTTGTCGATCCCGCGCGCCAGCCCACCATTTCGCCGCCGGCCATTGTTCAGATCGAGCAAGTCTCCTCTGACGACCTGCCACTCGCGATGCAGGGAGACGTACTTATCCCCGCGCCGCACCATCGCGTAAAGATCAGTTACACGGGTGTCAGTCTGTCCATCCCAGAGCGTGTCCGCTTCCGCTACATGCTCGAGGGTCTGGACCAGAACTGGAGCGAGCCCACCGATTCCCGCGAAGTGACTTACAACAATCTCGATTCTCGTTCTTATACCTTCCGGCTCATAGCCTCCAACGGCGATGGCTTGTGGAACAGCGCCGAATCCCACCTCAATCTGCAGGTTCAACCGCTGCTCTGGGAGCGATGGTGGTTTCGGCTCGCCATTGTCGCCGCGCTCGCCATTGCCATTCTGCTTTTCTTCCAACTGCGCCTCCTTCGCCTCTCTCGCCAATTGAATATGCGTTTTGACGAACGCCTGAGCGAGCGTACGCGGATCGCTCGCGAATTACACGACACCCTACTGCAAGGCGTGATTAGCGCTTCCATGCAGCTTCATGTTGCCGCCGAGAGCCTGCCAGAGAACTCGCCCGGGCGCGCTAAACTCAACCGCGTTCTGGAATTGATGGCACAGGTCACCGAAGAGGGCCGCAATACCGTGCACGGGCTGCGCTCCTCCGCGGAACCGCCTCACGATCTGGAAGCCGCCTTTTCCCGCATCCCGCAGGAATTGGGGCATCCCGAGGGCAGAGAATTCCGCGTCGTGGTTCAGGGCCACACCCTACCCTTGCGCACACCCGTTCGCGAAGAGGTCTACGGCATCATTCGCGAGGCTATCGTCAACGCGTTTCGCCACTCCCGCGCCAATAACATCGACGTGCAACTCGAATACGCCCCTGGTCAGTTGCGCATCATCGTGGGTGATGACGGGTGCGGCATCGATCCGCACGTGCTGCAAACGGGCAAGGAAGGGCACTGGGGCTTATCCGGCATGCGCGAACGCGCCAAACGCATTGGCGCAAAGCTGCGGGTCTTGAGCCGTCCCGCTGCGGGCACCGAAGTCGAACTCACCGTTCCTAATCAGGTTGCGTATGTATCCGAACCGGCAAAAGGTCTATCCAACTGGGTAAAGGCTGTGATCTTCAAAGGAAAAAAGTGGTCCACCGACCTGTGAGGAGCGCCCGCGATGACCACCGATGATCGTATTCGTATCCTGTCTGTCGACGACCACCCCTTACTTCGCGAGGGTCTGGCCGCCATCATCAACAGCCAACCCGGCATGATCCTCGTCGCGCAGGCCTGCAACGCCGAAGAAGGCATCACGCAATTTCGAAAACATCAGCCCGACATCACTCTGATGGATTTGCGTTTGCCAGATAAGAACGGCATCGACGCCATGCGCGCCATCCGCGCGGAATTCCCGGACGCCCGCGTGATTGTCCTCACTACCTTCGAAGGCGATGCCGAAATTCAGCGCGCCCTCGAGGCCGGAGCCCGCGCTTACCTCCTCAAGAACACACCGCCCAAGGAATTGGTCGAAGTCATCTCTCAGGTTCATGCCGGAAAGAAACGTATTCCTTCGCAGGTGGCCGCTCGATTAGCCGAGCATCTCAGTGACGAAGCCTTGACCGCCCGCGAGGTAGAGGTCCTCGGTCAAATCGCCGGCGGCAACCGCAATCGCGATATCGCCGAGAAGCTATTCATCACCGAGGAAACCGTCAAGGTCCACATCAAGCACATCATGGAAAAACTCGGGGCTAGCGATCGCACCCAGGCCGTCGCCATCGGCATCCGCCGCGGTATTATCCACCTCTGACCTCTCTATAGTGTCAACACCGCTACCTCTAAAGAGGTAACGAAATATACTGCGATGCGGGGTTTCCTCCCCTTCGCCGGCCAGATACTTTAAACTCCCGAGCTTTTCAGCCGTCGATCGGGAGGAGTCCGCTGCAAACATTATTTTCCACTTTTCCCAGCGGCAAGCCTGGTTTTGGTTTGCTTCTACTACGTGCCTCGTTGGGTGTCGTCGCGATCGCGTTTGGTGTTCTGTATTTGTCCGGCCTGGTGAATCGTACTCCTCTCGTTTGGACTGTCGCTTCAGCGTTGCTCGCCAGCGGCGCTTTTCTAGTGCTTGGTTTTATGACTCCCATTGCCAGCTTCTTGCTCGCTCTTTGTATTCTCGGAATCACTTTTGCCTTTTTCCCGGAACCTCCCTTCGCCGCCCTCTTCTCTAAGTTGATGGCGCTGCTCATGGTGATTACCGCCGTCGGTATTTCATTGCTTGGCCCGGGGGCGTTCTCTCTTGATGGATATCTGTTTGGTCGCCGGGAAATTATCATCCCCCCGGGCCCGTTCAAGCGCTAACGCCTTGGTGGTGCCGGCTTCCAGTCGGCTGACGGGCCCCCAAAAGATAAGTCGCCGTTCGACCGGGTTCTTACTTCGTATCTACCGGCTACCCACCCTCCTGTTTGTGCGAGAGTCTAGGGGTTTTCTTGCATTTACCATCGACCGTCAACCGTGACTCTTCCGAGAATATCCTCGTGCCGCCGCTCCACGTGGGTTTTTTGGGCTGTCGACTGTCAACTGTCAACTACTAACTTTCATCCACAGACCTACTCCAAAGGTGGTACGCTTCCTCCCCCTGCCCGAGGTACCGAAAAAACATTCGATGTCGGGATGTGCCCTTGCCATTAATCTGCCAGTTTATGTGCGACGTCACTCCACAAGATTGATGTTCCACTCTGAATTTGGAATTGGGGGAAGCAACAATGATTCTGCAGGCAAACAATCTCAATCTATCGAATCCGCCTCGACCAACCAACGCTGCGCCAGAGCGCCTTTCGGAAGCCCGCCTACTTTCTGAGGCAAAACGCGGCAGGTCCGAAGCCTTTGAAGCGCTATGCCAAGCTCTCACTCCGCGATTGTTCAAGGCTGCTTTTCACATCACGCGAAATCGCGAAGACGCCGAAGATGCTCTCCAGGACGCACTGATGCGCGCTTTCATGCACATCAAGTCCTTCCACGGGAACTCCACCTTTTCTACCTGGCTGACCCGCATCGTCATTAATTCCGCTCTGATGATCCGTCGCAAGCGGCGCAATGGCCGGCAGGTTTCCACTGACGAGCCCCGCCAATCGGGAGAAACCGGCCTGACCCTCCAAATCCCCGACCACTCCCCGAATCCCGAACAGACCTATGTTTTACGAGAACGCACACGAATTCTGCGCAAGGCTGTCAGTAGGCTCCGTCCCCGCATTCGGGCGGTCATCGAAATCGGCCAGCTCCAGGAGCTACCCATGCACGAAACCGCCCGGATTCTCGACATTTCAGTGGCCGCGGCCAAGGGTCGCTTCTTCCATGCCCGCGCGGCACTGCGCAAGTCCGTAGCGCTCCGCGCCATCGCCAAAGCTCGAACCGAACCAGCGGCTTAGCCAGGCACTCTAAACCACTAACGGGTAGCGGCGGGTTTATCTCTGCCCTTCGGTCGAAAGTGAAGTAGGTTTTTATTCGAAAGGAGAACTTCATGGCAAGCATCACCACTAAGGACGGCACTACCATCTACTACAAAGACTGGGGCAAGGGCCAACCTATCGTCTTCAGCCACGGTTGGCCGCTTTCCGCCGACGATTGGGACGGGCAAATGTTGTTCTTCGGCCAGCACGGCTATCGCGTCATCGCCCACGACCGGCGCGGTCACGGTCGCTCCGATCAAACCTGGGACGGCAATGATATGGACACCTATGCCGACGACCTTGCGCAATTGGTCGAGAAACTCGATCTCCGTGATGCCATTCACGTTGGCCACTCCACGGGGGGCGGTGAAGTAGCCCGCTATCTCGGCCGCCACGGTTCCAAGCTTGCCGCCAAAGCGGTACTCATCAGCGCTGTGCCGCCGCTCATGCTGAAGACCGAAAAAAATCCCACGGGCCAGCCGCGATCCGCCTTCGATCAGCTCCGGACAGCTCTAGCGGCCAATCGCCCGCAGTTCTACAAGGACATCACGCTCCCGTTTTACGGCTACAACCGTTCCGGTGCCAAGATTTCCGAAGGGATCCGCGAACACTGGTGGCTGCAAGGCATGATGGGCGGCATGAAGGCTCACTATGACTGCATCAAGGCCTTCTCCGAAACCGATTTCACCGACGACCTGAAGAAAATCGACATCCCCGTGTTGGTGATGCACGGCGATGATGACCAGATCGTCCCCATCGTCGCTGCTGGCCCCTTGTCCGCGAAGCTACTGAAGAATTCCACGCTGAAGGTGTATCCCGGCTTTCCGCATGGCATGCCCACGACCAACGCGGACCAGATCAACGCCGACCTACTAGCCTTCTTCAAAGGTTCCGCAGCCACCGCCAAAGTGTGACCATAAGCGGAGCAACTGTAGCGCCGTGTCTTTAGGGGGTCATTTCTAAGCCCACATCCAGCCCGGTCTCGTGATACCCTTAGCCCGAGCGCAGCGTCCCCAAGTCCGTTGAGTTTTCCCTCAAGGGGGCAGGGCGCCAGCCCTGACATAAACGCCGTAATTTGAATTGGGCTCGTAGACCATGGGCTTCCATGGCGCGAAGCGCCGCGGAGGGTTCCGCCCTGGCCGTAGAGCTGCCCGGGAACCGTGCCCCTATGGCCATTGCGGCGAAAACAGTTTGTCACGCAACCCGCTCGACGGGTCTAATCGTGTGTTCCAGAGTACTTGCTTGAACTGGGTAATTCGTCATGAAAGAAATCCACGTACAGCGATTCAGCATCGTCTCTTCCAAGTCCTTCATGGAAGTGGAGAGCGCCTTCGAACGTAGCGTTGGCCATCCGGACATGGTGGCTTTTCGCAAGAATATCTCCGCCGCCAAAACCTATGCCGATTTGCGGGGCATCGTCGAGCAAGTCACCTCTCCCTCGGGATTAATGGAGTTCACGCGCTTCGACCTGGGCGAGGTCTTGCGTAAAGGCAATCCCTCCGCTCCGCACTGTGTGCGATTCCTCGTTGGCAATCCACTCATCATGCGCCAGATGGCCGAACGCGTACCCGATGCCGGTTCCTACGCGCCTGTGACCATACTCATCGATGAGCGAAGCGACGGGGTTCACCTGTCTTACGACCAAATGGCTACCTTCCTAGCGTCCTATGGAGACGCGAAAGCCCTAGAAGTCGCGAAGGATTTGGATAGAAAAGTCGAATCCTTGCTGGTCAGCGCCGCTGCGGCCTAGAGCGTCGTCCGCCGGAACTCTCACCACAGGAGCTTCAGCCCGAATTGCACCTGCCGCGCCGTTGTCGCGGTGCTGGTGATGGCGCCGGCCGTGCCAGATACGCCCGTAGGGTTGGTGGCCGTGGGTGGGGTAAACGCAATCAGGTTGGGCGTATTGAAATTCGCGCGGTTCAAAAGATTGAAGATCTCCGCCCGGAACTGTAAGTGCCAACGCTCCCGAATGTTGGTGTCTTTCAACACGGAAAAATCCCAGGTTCCCAGTCCCGGCCCAATGAACGAATCGCGTCCAGCGTCTCCATAAAATCCGCTCGCCGACGGGGGCGCGATAAATGCCGCGGGAGTGAACCACTGGTTCGGCTTACCCAGAACCACTGGTCCGATGTAACTCGGATTCACAAACGGGCGCACGGGATTCCGCGTATCTCCGTTATTCGAGGGGTTGTAGCTCAATTGCGGCGTCAACGGGAATCCCGTCTGCAGCGTCACGATGCTTGAGAGCGACCAGCCGCTGATTAGCGTGCCCTTCCATCCCTCGATATCGCTTCCGAGCATCCCTCCACGCCCAAACGGCAACGCATACAGTGCATTGATTACCCCCACATGCGCCACGTTGTATGTCGCCAACCCTTTATCGGCCCGCAGATTGTACGGATTCGAAACCAGTCCCGGCGCGTTTCCCGCCGCGGTCTGATTCAACGAATCGCCATCGTCCAACGCCTTCGAAAAAGTGTACGCCCCGCGGAACGACAATCCGTGACTGAACCGTCTCGTCACATCCACCTGTAGCGCATTGTACGAACTCGTACCCGCCGAAAACCACGTCCACGTATTCGCCAGCGCGGGATTCGCCTTCGGTGTTCCTGCCGGAATGTAATACGTACCCGCGGGCACGGGCGCTCCCGCCAACGGCGAACCAATCGGGAATCCAATCGTCGGCGAATTCGTTGGGCTGGTCGGCATACTGGGATCCCAGGTCGGAAACACCGCCGGGCAAGGAGACGCCGGGCAAATCACCGGCACTGGCTCATTTGCGTCTACGCCGAGCAACTCATGATAACCATGCGATCCCACATACCCCACCGTCACGGACATATTCGGCGAGACCTCGCGCTGCACTCGCAACGACCAGGAAATCAACGTCGGCGTCTGCAGATTCGGCTGTACCCCTCCGGGCACCAGTTTTGCCGCCGCGGGCACCGGTGCCGCCGGATCCAGCGGAAGGTTCGAAACCGGATAATTCGCCAGACTATAGGTCGGGTTGAATGGCGCATTTTGATCCGCGCGATATCCCAGCGCATCCTGCAAATCGTTGTACATCCCGAATCCCGCGCGCATCACTGCCTTCGGACCTAGCGGACTCCACGCCACCGCAACGCGCGGCTGCGGCAAGAACATCGCGTTGTTGGTGGTAAACACCGATCCCCCGATCCGTGGCTCCGACGAGATCACTCCATTCGGAAACGTGTAATTCGCGGCCCGGTTGTGGGCCTCGTTCCAGCCATTCGAGAATTCCGCCCGGAATCCCAGCGACAACGTCAGGCTTCGGCTGAAGCGGATGACGTCCTGCCCGTAGAACGCGCTGAACAGCGCCCGCCAGTTCATCTCCGTGGGCGCCGGATCATATAAAAACGAACTGGTGACCCCGCTATTGATGAACTGCGCCAGGCTCGGAAACGTTGCCTGTCCGAACTGGCTCAATGCCAGCTTCTCGTTGGATTGAAACTGCTGGAACCATACGCCGAAGCCCAACTCGTGGTGCCCTCGCGTCCACGTCAAGTGATCTTCGTATGTGAAAATGTTCCGTTTGATCGGCAGATCGCTTCCATTGTTGCTTCCCGCCAACCCGATTTGCGCTTGCGGGTTTGAAGCCGCGCTGCCTCCCACTACCACCGCGCCCACCGGGAGTCCCGAAAGAAATCCTGGCACGCTGGCCGCGGGAGTTCGCGGCGTAGGCTCGCCCGTGAAGAAATACGCTGCTCGCGAAAATCCAAAGCGCGCGATGTTCAGTAGCGGTGGCGAAAAAATGTGGGTCTCTTCCAAGCTCACCACCTGTTCCCGCAAATTCAGTATGTCCGTGCTGTAAGGATTTGCCGGCGTTGCTGTCACGTCTCTGCCGTCATCGATGGTATAAATCGCGGCCAAGGAATCTGCTGAGGAAAACGTGTTATCGATCCGCAAGGTGCCAAAATCTTCGCGAATGGTCTGCAGCGGACTGCTGAAATATTCGCTGATCCCAAAGGTTTGCCCCGCGACATTTAGTTCCGGCGTTCCCGCCGGCGGCGTCGGCCACAAATTCAACAATGGTTGCACGCTCGCCGTAGCCGCTGCGCGCGCCGCTAATCCTGGCACGAACGCCACCGAAGTTTGGTTTAGATCCTGCCGAAATCCTTCGTAATTTCCGAACAGAAAGGTCTTGTCTTTGCGGATCGCCCCTCCTGACGACACTCCAAACTGGTTCCGTTCAAACGGCGGCGGGCCGCCCGGCGCGTCAAAGTAATTCGCCGCATCCAACGCGTTATTTCGCACGAACTCGTACAGCGACCCATGCCAATCGTTGCTCCCCGATTGCGTCACGATAATCACTTGCCCGCCGGGATGCTTCCCGAATTCCGCTCCGTAGGTGTCCCGCTCCACGTTAAATTCCCGCACCGCATCCACGCCCAGCAGCATCCCGCTTGGGCCGCCCGGTTGCATGTTGTTTTCCGCAGCGCCCGTATATTCCACTCCGTTTAGCAAAAACATGTTTTGCTGTGGCCGGTTCCCGGAAACCGCGAAGTTATTCGCCGTCGTGGAATTCGAAATGCCCGTTCCGCCCGTCTTTTGCGACGTGAAGTTGACGATTCCAGGATTCAGCGTCAGCAGCAGATCGTAACTGCGGCCGTTCAGCGGCAACTGCTTGATCTCTTTCGCGCCCACGAACCCGGACATGTCGCTCGTCGAAGTGTTAACGATCGGCGCATTTTCCACGACCGTCACCGCCTCTTTCGCCGTGCTCACCTGTAAACACACGTCTACATCTGCTTCTTGGGCCACGTTTAATTCGATTCCGCTACGAGTGGAGTCTTGAAACCCAGCCTTCGACGCCGTCACTTCGTACACGCCCACCGGCAGCGCTGGCACCAGGTAACTGCCATCGGCTTCCGACACCGTCGTTCGCACCGCGCCAGTTTCCGTGTTTCGCGCGGTGACCTTGGCCTCCGCCACTCTTGCCCCCGATGCATCGGTGATTAGCCCTTTAATGTTTGCGGTTACTTGCGCCTCGGCCCAGGAGCCGCCAAGCCCTAGCACCACAACAAGCATTAATGTGCGCCACAACCACTTTTTGCCCAGCATTTCTGGAATGAGCGATGATCCATTTGCCAGCATGCGGTTCCCCCTCGAGGGCGACTCTTCTCTGCTCAGCTGGTCCCGTCACCGCATCGAGGCATTCAATTCAATACGTTTCATGTCGTTAAGTCAAACCGGATTAATCCGAATAGTGGTTACGTGGATTTACGCGGGTTAGTCTAACGAAAATCGTATGGTCATGTCCTGTTAGCCTAACAGTTAGCATAACCGGCGATGCGGCATGGCACTCGCGGGCTTAGCTGGGGGCTTTGGCACATCGCACCTCACACGGTCTGCGAGTGGACGGAACCTTGATCGACGGTCGGTTCGAAGCTTTCAAGGCTTAGCGTCAGCGGAAGCCAATAAAGAACGGGTTTCGTATGTGGTTGTTTCAACGAAGACGACGCCCCTAAGCAGTGGAATCCACAGTGCATTGCAACTTGGTTGGCTGACGTGAACGAATGGTGCTGGCGGGGATCATGGCTCATTTGCACCTCTGCCAGTCAGGCTATGACGTAGGGAGGGACTAATTGTTTTCGGAAAACACGGATGTGAAAGTGATGGCTTTTTCGGGCACTCATCGGGTGGTGAATGAAGAAAAAAGTCGGATCGCGTGGTTACTGCAAACAGCATCGGGAACAGCATCGTGTGCACGATTCTAGGTCGGACGCGGCTGTTGCCTTAGAGCAGGCCAGAGAACAGGCTTGGGTCGATACCAAAAGGTCGGAGCTGCGCAATGGACTCACTATGCGACAGCACATATTCGTTCTTCGCATCCATCCCGATGTAGATTGTGATACGCAGCCGCGAAGAGGGCGTTATGAAACATTTCGTCGGTGCAGGAACGATCGTGGCACTCGCCCTGGTTGTGAGGCTTTGGACGTTTCAAAGCATTGGTCTGGACATCCACTTGCACGACACTTATCGGGTCATTCCGCTTCGGGTGGTTGGCTTTTGGCTCTTGCTAGGGATAGCTGCCGCGTGGTTCTTAATTGCTGCATACAAGTTCCGTCGTCACAGTTCTTGAACTTCTAGCCTGTCGCTAAGCGAGATTTCCCCCTCGTAACCTCCGAAAGTGGGCGACGAGCTAAGCGTTTGGTCCGATATTTCTCGCGTCGCCCGGGAAACGGCGTTATAACCATTAGTACATAAATGGCGTCAGCGGTGCTGTAAACCGGCCGTTTGCGCTGCTGAAGGAGGAAACAACGTCATGATCCACATTTCATGGCGCGGATGGCTCACCGCAATCTTCGTTTGCGTTGCCGCTTGCTTTCTTTTGGGCGGCGTGTTCGCCGCAAGTAAACACACCCAAACAGTCGAGGGACTCGATCACCTCATTCCACGAGAGAAGTGGGCCGGAGCCGGTTTAGACAAACTCACTGCCATTGAGCAACAATCCTTGGCCGACGATATTACCTCGCTGCTGGCAACCGCACATATGGCGGAGCAGCGCACCTGGCCCACGAAAGATAGGACCCAATGGCGCAAGTTGCAGCGTCAGATGAGCAAGGATGACGTAAGAAAACTGCTGGGAGAACCCAACACTATCTCGGTTTCCAGGTTTTCGGAATCGTGGTACTACGTTGGTGGCAGCGTCACATTCAATAGTAAGGGCCATGTCGATATGTGGAGCGAAGACTAAGGCCAAACGGAACTCATTGTTAGTGCTCCCAAAAAAAATCGAACCGACCCTCATTAAAACTAGCACGGCCGCGGAACCACAATCCATCGGCGAAAAGCTGGAGGCACTGGCCTGGTCGGCCCACTGCAGAAGTCCGTACCACTTATCCGATTTCCGCTGCCAGCTCAACCGGTCGATGCAACACCATCCAATGCATTGATTCGACAATGCTTCACCGGTAGGAACTATCTCTTTGTAATCACTCAAAACCTAGCCGCTTACCGTAACTTGACTAGCCCCTTTCCGGTTTGCACCTTTACCATCGTGGTCAAGAATTAGCATCTAGAGGGAAAATTTCCTGTGACCCAAGCGCCACGAATCATATTTTTGTCACGGGTCAGGTAGCCCATACCCTTTTTCATCTCCCCGGTGTACACTCCCGCTAGTTTCATGCCTTCGGAACCGCTTTCGCCGCGGATTTCGGAAAGTCCCTGCGCTTCCTAAACGGAAGGATCTCGTCATGGTTCACTCGGCGCATGCATTCGTCCTCGTCCTCGTTCTCGGCGCCGCGCTCACTCCCGTTCGCGTCGCCGCGCAATCTGGTTCGCTTGCTTCCATTTCTGTCCTGGTTCAGACGTTTGGCAAACCCCATGCCGATTCTCCAGCCACGATCCAGATTCACTCCCCGGTTCTCGACTCCGATCTCTCCACCATCGTAGATAAACCGTTCAACGCCGTTTTCCCCAATCTTCCTCCTGGTCCTTACCATGTCCTTGTGTCCAGTGCGGCGCTTTCCCCCGCGCAATTGGATCTCACTCTTTCTCAGGGCCAATCGGTCGAACTCTCGCTCATCCTCGACCATCTTTTTCCCCTGATCCTCGAGCCCCGCCACAGCGCCACCACTCTCGCTGCTCCCGTCGGCGAAATTCCTGTTCGGGACTTCAATGGCGCGACGCTCGATTCCTTCCTTGCGCTCGACCTACGCAAACCGAGCACCCCTCCTCCATCTCAATCCGGCGCCTGCTCCCTCGACGAGGTCCTGCCCCACGTTTCTGCCAACGCCCGTGAATTCGTGGACAACGTCAATCGCATTTCCGCCACAGAGATTCTCGAACTCGAGCGGCGGCGCGACAATGGCAAACTGCAAGAAACCGCCCACAACAAGGCCAATTACGTCGCCAACCTCCAGCTCTTGGATTCTGGTTATTTGTCCGTGGATGAATATCGCGATCCCGACCTCAGCGGCTTCATCAAAGCCGTTGGCTCTACTACCCTTGTCCTCGTTTTTCATCCGATTCATCTCGACGAGTTCGATATAATTTGCAAGGGCGTCGGCAGTTGGCAGGGCGCCCCAGTCTATCTCCTCAATTTCCAGCAGCGCCCCGACCGCCCCAATAACATGAGTGAGTTCCGCACCCGCGAGGGCACATACGCCGTCAGTCTAAAGGGGACTGCTTGGGTCGATGCGACCACATTTCAAGTGGTTCACCTGGAGACCGATCTTCTTAATCCAATTCCTGACTTGTTCCTCGATTTCGAGCATCAGTCTCTGGACTACGGCCCCGTTGTCTTCGCCGCGCGCAATGTCAACTTGTGGCTTCCTCAGTCTGTCGAAATCACCGTCCACGTCGGCAGCAAACGGTTCAATGCTCGCCATTCCTATTCCAACTACCAGCTCTTTGTCATCGACACGGGCCAGAAGATCGCCAAGCCCAAAGACGTTTCCAACTAAATCGACTCTCCGGTCCGCATCTTCCTCTGGACTCACTTTCAATGGAACCAAAGTATTGAGAGACCTAGGCGCATTGCCTGTTGCCGGGTCATACGAGGTACTTTTCCGAGGCTAACCCTGCTTCACCAACTGGGGACTCAGTCTGCCGGAACGGCTGAAATCCCTTTCAAAATGTAGTGCAGACTCAGCGATCGCCTGAACTGATTCTGAAAGGGTTAGGCGGTTTCTGATCGTTCCGTGACGAACTTCGGCTAACTCCCGGAGAGTCTTAGTGCAAGTCCGGTGACCGGACCTGTTCGTACCAGGACTCGTGTCCTGCTCAATGTCGAATCTTCTACACCGATACTGTTTACTCTCTCCAGAGTTGGGTTTTCACGGACGTGAAATTCGTATCGATTTTGCAATCAGACCGTTTCCTCTGGACATGGTCATTTAGCCGGACATATCACACTGCTGCGGCGCAAGTTTCGGCAGGAAGGCACCTCGATGAAACTCTATACGTCTCGGTGTTGTCCCCTCTCACACTTGCAACGGAAATCTACTACTGGGATACTCCGTTCGTAGCACCACGCTGCTGGAGAAGGGATAAAGATTGGACTGGAAAGAACACGGCGTAAAGATTGTTCACGCGGGGGAACTGGACGCCAACACGCCCCAGACCGCTGGAATGACACGAGCCGCCGCCATTACGCACGCGCACACCGGGGCCAGTAAGTTGTGGGCCGGTACCGTAGTCGTTCAGCCGCACGCCAAAACTGGTCCCCACCATCATGGCGAACTCGAGACGGTGATTTACGTCGTTCGAGGTCGAGCGCGCATGCGCTGGGGCGATCGCTTAGAATTCTGCGATGAGGCCGACGCTGGGGACTTCATTTACGTTCCGCCCTATGTCCCACATCAGGAAATCAATGCCCGCTCAGATATCCCGTGTGAAGCAGTGGTAGTGAGAAACGGGCAGGATCCCGTGGTCGTGAATCTGGACATCGAGAGTCCCGAGCCTGCAAGTAATCGCAGCGGCGAGCATCCATTCCACCCTCGTCGTTAGGGTTCCAGCCGCATTGTCGGCGAGAAGCGCGGGGGGCGGAGGGCCCACCCGAATCTCAAGTGTCGGCTTGTCAGCAATACTTCCACAACCGCCAACTCAAGGATTCGGTTCGATGCCAATGCGATCATTTACAGCTGATCGAATCCGCTGCTTACAGTCAAGGTATCGCAAATGTGCTGCAGCACATTTGAAATACTATGTGCAGACAGTAGATATGTGCAGTGGGTGTCCTAAGTCACCTATTGTAAACGCGCGCGCATAGCTGGACCCAGCATAATATCCTCGGTTGGTTGGCGGAGCTCGGGTCAAGGTTGTCATACACGTGTGTCCGTGGGAAGGGTTACAAGGAACGGAGCCAGTCGAGAAGGTCTTTGTTCTGCTGCCAGCATGGGATCGTCTGGACTTGTGAAGGCTCGCTGATTTTTTCAAGGGCGTTTCGTTTCATCTCCAGATTTGCCCTCGCGTAAATCTGAGTCGTTTTAGCATCAACGTGGCCGAGGAAGTCGCGGATCATGTCGAGCGAGACTCCGCTCTGCAACAGGTGCATACCCTTTGTATGTCTCAGCGTGTGCGGGCTTACGGCTCGGTTCAAACTCGGACACTTGCTTCGTGCCAGGACGACGTATTTGTGAAGGATGTAGCGGATTCCCGAACGCGTCAGTCGCTCGTGACGCGCGTTGTGGAAAAGCGGCCTGTCGAACTGTTCGGGATAATCAGGGTGGTTTTCCTGCCTGTGACTGCGTAGAAGCTGAACCGTGTTGGCCATCAAAGGCACAGCCCGCATTTTGCGCCCCTTTCCCAGAAGACGAAGCTGCGCGGGTGGATCCAAACGCACGTCTCCGACGGAAAGATCGACCAACTCCTGAACACGCGCTCCCGTGTCGTAAAGGACGCTCAGCAAGACCGCATCCCTTCGACCCTCTGGCGTGCGGAGATTTGGCTGCGCCAAGATCTCCGCCAACTCTTCTTTGGAAAGGTAGCTGACGGTTGGCCGAGCATGTTTCCGCAGCGGGATCGCGAGGATTTTTTGACACTGATGCATACGGGTCGGCTCTTCCGTCTGAACATATCGGAAGAATGCATGCAGGGCCGCAAGGCGTTGATTTCGTGTGCGGGGTGAAGACTTTCTTTCTCGCTCCAGGTGGTCCAAGAATGCTTCGACGAGCGAAACGTCGATCTGTTCGAGACGTAACTTTTCCGGAGCGATTCCCTGCACATCACGGCAGAATCGGAGAAGGAGAGTGAACACGTCGCGGTATGCCTTGATAGTGTTCGGACTGACATTCCGCTGGGCGCCCAGATAGTGCGTCAAAAAGCTCGTGACGTGAACGGAGAAATCGGTCGGTTTCATCGCTCGACCCTCCGCGGAATGACGTCGCCAAAGGCCGCATCCGCTCGCGCCGTAATCTCGGGAAAAAGTTCGGCGGTAAGATGAAGGTAATGCTGAGTCCCGGCAAGATTCACATGTCCGAGGTAGGTCGCCAGAAGAGGAAGTTTGGCGTCGAGATCCTCACCGTCTCGATACCAACGTCGTAAGGTATGGAGGGCAAAGAGGTGACGATAATCGTGGATTCTGGGGCCTTTGCCTCGTCCCGCGTGGGGAATCCCACACTGCACCAGCAGTTCACGAAAAAGTGTGTAAACGGTGCGTAAAGCGAAAGGCCCTCCGCTCGGTCCCGCGAAGAAGATCGCATCGGGCGGGCGGTTTGCGAAATGGTCGGCGTACTTGCGCAATCGGTTTACCAAGGACAATGCGGGAGGAACCAATCGGTCTTTGCGGAACTTTCCCTGCCGAACCGTAATGATGCCTTGATCGAGATCGACGTCTCGAACACGTAGTTTCAGTACTTCTCCGACACGAAACCCGCATCCATACAGGAGCCGGAAGACTTCCGGCATAATGAGGTGCCGCAAAGGCGACCGCGCCGTCGGCTCAAGCGCATCGACCGCCTGAAAGAACTTTCGAAGCTCTTCGTCGGTCAACATTCTCGGTACGAAGGTCGATGGATTACGAGCAGCCAATGCGGAGTCGGGAACGTAGGCGGGATAGCCGGCTCGCAACAAGAACGTCGAAAACTGACGAATGAGGGTGATCCGTCGCTGTTGGGTGCTCGCACTTTCGTGTGGTTTCTTTGCCAACCAGTTCCGGGCCACGGATCGAGGCAATTCCAGTGTCGTCAATCCTTCTTGCACCAGGAAATCGTCAAGGCGGTGCAAGATGCGAATCGGTTCATGATAGGCGTAACCACAGGCGTGCTTTTCCTGGAGGAATTGATCCATGAAGGGAGCCAGAACGCTCTGGAACCCGGTGGTGGATGCATCATTCGGCATGATTCATCTCCTCCGGATCCAATGCTACGCTCCGCAAGGCTTCAACATTAGCCTTCGCGTAGATCCGCGTCGATTCCAAACTGGTATGTCCCAAGATCTCCGCAATGGTTGTAAACGGCGTTCCCTTCTCCAGGAGCTGAGTTGCTAATGTGTGGCGTAGTGAATGGATGCCATGCTTTTGTGCGGTCCGAAATCGGATTCCTCCCAGCAGGCGCCAATACGTGACAATGTGGTGCAGATTGTTTCCCTTGAAAGGATCAAAAGGAGGGTTCGCTTTGAGGAAGACCTCTCGATGCACTGTTTGGGGACGACCCGACTTCAAGTAGTCGATCAGAGCTTCGCCCACTTCGTTGGTCAGAGGCAGCCTCAATGGTGCACCTGTTTTCGATTGCGTGACTTCTATGCTCGAATCCTCCCAATGAAGCTGATCGAGTTTCAGTGTGCGAATGTCTCCGACACGCAGTCCCAATCGGCATGCCATCAAGAGAATCGCGTAATCTCGTTTACCTTTCGCCGAACTGCGATCGACGGTCTCCAAAAGCCTGAGGACGAGTTCCTGTTCCCAGACCGATGGGATCGTTGCATCCCGGGGAACGCGGATTTTCGGCAGCTCCGTGCTTAAATCCTTTTGCAGAATCCCACGCATCGTCAGAAACCGGAGAAAAGAACGCATATCCGAAACGATTCGCGCAACTGTCTTCGGCTGCAACCAGTGATCCCGACGGATCTTTCCAAGGGGAAGATCCGCCCGACAAGAGATGAACTCGGAAAGATCGAGTGCCTGAATTTGATCGAGAGTCCGCGCTTTCCTTGAATGGAGAAAATCTAAGAAGATCGTCAGTTCTGTCGTACGCCCATGAAGAGTCCCCGGTCGAAGGTGAAGGCGATCCTTACAATACTGTACGTAGTCACGAAGTGTATTCTGCATGGCCGGAACTAGATGGATCGCCTCCACGTCCGCGAACGCTCGCTCGATGCGGCCGGTCTCAGCAAAACCTACAAGTACGCTTACTCCCCACACCGTATGCTTGCGCCACCCCTGGCCCCTCCTTTCCCTCTCCTCATCACCGACGCGATACTCCTTTAGAAAACGGGTCGCCAAATCTTCAGAAAACTCATCACCCAGTTCGTTTCGCTCGGAAAACTCGATGAGATGCTCCCAAATTGCCCGATATCGGTTCCGCGATCTCCGGCTGTAACCCATTCGCTCGATCTCGCCCAGCGCGTCAGTGACAAGGCGCTTAAGTGGCAAGTTCCTCGAAATTGGAAAATTGGTTTGCTCCATGACGGACCTCCTTGAAAATGCGGCGGCCTGTAGCCGCCGAGGAGGCGCATCATGAAATCTTATGTGGTGCGATCCAAGAGGAATAATCGCACTGACAAGCACTTACCGAAGCCACTCTACATAACCATCCGCTGCGCATAATAACGTTCAGTAGTTTGGACCGACACGTGGCCCAAGAGGAATTAGATCTGCTCCAACTCCTTCCAGATCAGGCAGCCGTAGGACAGATTTTGTGTTGTGCTTGGTTCTTCGCTGTAATTTCCTCATGACCGGTGGTCTCCTGCCACCGGTCAATGATCGGAGAAACTCTGAGAAGATAATTTCAGAGTGGCTCGTGATCCGCCCGAAATACGGTTCGTGGAACTTTTTCCGCGCCTTGGTCGTATTTTTTGAGCAGAATCGGCCTTTCCTGGAAGTGGGGATTGGGGGCTTCCGTCATAAGCTTGTTGGCTTTTGTTGAAACCGGGTACGCCAGAGAGATTTTCCGCAACTTCGTAGAAGAAGAGAAGAAAGAAGGAGAACACCGAGCATGAAATCACGCATCGCAATTTCGCTTCTACGCTTCTATTCGTTCTGACCGCAAAGCGCTCACCACCAGCGGTCACCGCGCGCGGCGACAAAATTCCGCCAGACATAGTCCCACGGCACGACGAACAGGAAGATCACGCTCATCAGGCAGGCAAAAGTTGTGTCCCAGGTGTCTGCGTCCATGGTGTGGTTCTGCCAGGCAGGCAGCGCCACCGCGAGAATCCAAAGATGGGCGCAACAACCGCACGGTCCATCTTTGAGTCACTCCGAAAAAAGCATGGGGAAAACTACGTGGACAAGGCACGAGAGGAGCTGGCAGATTCGCGTTACAACGACCTCGAAGGAGAGCTTGCCTTAGCCGCACTGCAGAGCCCCTGGCTCACGCCCCTCATCACCGAAAGAAATCCGGCTCTCCCCGAGCCCACAGCGCCCGAGCCAATCGCGGAGGGGCGGCGCCCCATAGCAACGATCCCTGAAACTGATCCCCGAGAGCCAGATCTACCTTTCGACGAAGAATCTGACTCCTGCCGCTTGCTAAACACTTAATTTTTCGAAGATGCTGCCTTTGCTCCTAGCTGCAGCGTTGGCCGCCTGGTTGAGAACGCGCCGCATGTGGCGGTTGCCCTTCGGGGATCGGTGGCTGTAGTTCGCGCCCGCGCTCTCGTCGTCGCCGGGGCAGGCGCCCACCCACGAGGAGAGACACTTCTGAGAAGGAAAGGAGGCGGCGGTGGGACCGACTTCGGCAATGACTTGTTGGGCGGAAGCCACTCCCAGACCCGGCACCTCTGCCAGTCGCTCGACTGCGTCCTGGTGCCGGCTGAGTAGACTGGCCATCTCCTTGTCCAGTTGGCCGATCTGCTGCTCGAGGAATTGCAACTGCTCCAGCGCCATCTTCAGCAGCCGTCGGTACACGGGTTTGAGGTCCGTGCACGCGCCGAGCGCATCACACAATTGTTCCGGCGTAGCGCGTAATTTCTGATCGGCCAAAGCGGCGAGAGTTGCTGGGTCGGTTTCACCCTCGGCGAGCGCCTGCAGCATGCGCCGGGCACTAGCGCCCAGCAGATCCGAGACCAGGCTGGACAACTTAATGTGGGCTTCTTCCAGAAGAGACTCCAATTGGTTCTGCAGGCGCACGTGATCGCGCGTCCAACTGGTACTTTCGGCGTGTTACCGTCCGCCACAAACGCTGCTGGGCATCGGGCACAAAGCTCAGAATCAATTCCCGGGCCACCAGCCGCTTTACCAGGCGTTCGGCATCGGGAAAATCCTTCTTGCGTCCCCGCCGACCGCGATTGGATTGCGCCAGCGCTAAATGCAGCGTTCCCGACCTCCGGCCTGCGCCTTCCCGTTTCTCGCGTATCGGCTTCCAATACCGCTCCAGCGCTTCCCAAACTGGTTTCCAATATCGGGCCGTCGATTCCATGACCACTTCCTCGACCTCTTGCTCAACGAGCCATGCAGCCAACGATCGCGGTTGTTCGGGGTTGCTGCCAAACCTCCGCCGCTCAAACCGGAACTCACATCCACGTCAGACACAACTACGGCCAGCACCTTTTTATGAACATCAATTCCCGTTATCCTGTAAGACATAAGCTCCTCCTGGCCGGGAGCGGAGAGCGTGCTGCGGTTACCTTAACCAGGGTCACGGGCTATCGCCGCTCCCCCAGGGGAAGACAACGACGCCCAATTATTCGCTCAATCACGCACGCTCCGGATCAGACACTAGCACGGCCTCAACTTCCTCCAGCCTTTATTCGACCTCACCACTCGGAGCCAGTGCAATCTTAACTCAGCATGATTTTCATGAGATTTCGGTGCGCCGGTAAAAAAAACCGGCAAGGTGGTGTGAGTGAAAGTCTCATACGTTGAAGGTGTAGCGAACTACAACGGCCTCGAGTCATGCGGAGCCGCTCGAAAGGGCGGCGTCGAAGCGTTGACAGAGGAACGTGCAGGTTGGGTATTGAGCCGCGAAATCATGACCTTGCTGCGAAAGCAGCAGGCCCTTCAGGGTGCTGACGCTCTCGAAATAAGCGGAAGGCAACATCGGGTGCACCGCCATCGCAAGGCGCACCTGGCCCCTGCGCGGTCGAAGACCCCAAGCATGCATGGAACCATCCTGCGCGGGAACCGGGAGATCCCACGTCTGTCTGCAGAGGAGAGAAGTGCAGACCGTGTCGGGAAGTCGAAGAACGCACGCCGATGACGAACAGACGTGGGAAGTCGGACAGCTCCACAGTACCGTCGAAGTCGCCGAACAAAGCCGAGGGACCGGCAGCGGAGGCGATGGAGGGAAGGGGGCTGGCCAAGGGGAACTCGCCCGAGCATAACGCGTTCCGGACTCAGGGCCGGGAAGATGCGCTCAGCGCGCTCGAGCGGGTACGTCAAGCAGCAAGTAGAGATAGGAAACAGCGGTTCACTGCGCTCTACCACCACATCTATGACGTTGATCGACTGCGGACAGCGTACTCGGCGATTAAGAAGGACGCGGCTGCAGGCGTGGACGGAGAGACGTGGGGGCACTACGGTGAGAACCTCGAGGCGAACCTTCAGGATCTCTCCCATAGACTCGAGCGAGGAGCGTACCGAGCAAGACCTGTACGCAGGGTTTACATCGAGAAAGTGGGTAAACCGGGCGAGCTTCGGCCGCTCGGCGTTCCCGCGCTGGAAGATAAAATCGTCCAGCGTGCCACCGTCGAGGTGCTGAACGCGATCTACGAACAGGACTTCTTGGGATTCTCGTATGGGTTCCGGCCCAGTCGTAGTCCACATCAAGCTTTGGACGCGCTGGCGGTAGGGATCGGTACGAGGAAGGTGAGCTGGGTGCTCGATGCCGACATCCGGAAGTTTTATGACACTCTCGATCACGGGTGGCTGGTGAAGTTTGTTGAGCACCGCGTAGCCGATCGGCGCGTCGTGCGCTTGATTCAGAAATGGCTCAAGGCCGGCGTGCTGGAAGAGGGCAAACGGGTGCAGAGTGAGATAGGGACAGTTCAGGGCGGGAGCATTAGCCCGCTGCTATCGAATACCTATCTCCACTACACACTCGACCTCTGGGTCCGGCAATGGAGACGGAAGCAGGCGCACGGAGAGGTTATCTTCGTTCGTTTTGCTGATGACTTTGTGGCGGGATTCCAGCATCGGTATGAAGCAGAGCGGTTCCTGGCAGAGCTGCGCGAGAGATTCGCGCACTTTGGCCTTCAACTGCATGCCGATAAGACGCGAATCGTCGAATTTGGCCGCTTTGCGGAACAGAATCGACGCCAGCGTGGGGAAGGCAAGCCGGAGACGTTCAACTTCTTGGGCTTCACGCACATTTGCGGCAGAACCCGGAAGGGGCACTTCACGGTCCTGCGACAAACGATGCGCCAGAGGCAGCAAGCCAAGCTGCGGGTCTTGAAAGAGGAACTGCGGCGACGCATGCATACGCCCATTGGGAAACAGGGAGCCTACCTACGGACTGTCCTAGCGGGACACTTCCGCTATTACGGGGTGCCCATGAACGGACCGGCCCTAAACTCGTTTCACGGAGTGGCGGGCCGCCTGTGGTGGAGGATCCTGCGACGCCGAGGTCAGAAGCACCACCTGCCGTGGCGCCGCATGCGGCGATACATCCAACGCTGGTTTCCCGCGGTTCGTATTTGTCATCCCTATCCGCTACAGCGCTTGGGCGTTGTCACCCAAGGTGGGAGCCGGATGCGTTAGTAGCGCCCGTCCGGATCTGCGGAGGGGGTCGCGAGCAATCGCGATCCCTACTCCGACCGGGCCGCAGGCCCTAACCGACACTAGCGTTAATCGGAGTTGACACGCAATGTAGACTATTCCTCGACACGGGGCCAACGATTTCAGCCACTGCGGTGGATCACTATTACCTCAGGAGGATTCCGGTGCCTCGAATCTCCATCTCTGCGTTCGCCTTTCTCTCTCTTTCGCCAGCTCTTTTTGCTCAGCAACAAGCCCCGCTCCCTGAGCTTCCCACCGACATTCCCAAGGACGCGGTCGTGCGCATAATGCTTATGGACAAGACTCCCTCAGGCCAGGATGCGGTTTGGAAGTCTGCCGATGGTACGATCCACGAATTCTTCCAGTTCAATGATCGCGGCCGTGGTTCAAAGATTTATACGAGCTATCGTCTCGATTCGCGTGGTCTGATCGTTTTCGAGGAATCCAACGGCGTCGACTACATGAAGACCCCCGTTGCGGAGCGCTTCTCAATGAATGCTGGTGAGGCCGTTTGGAAGAACCAGGCGGAGAACGAGAAGCAGCCCAACGCCTCCGGCAAATTCTTTGTCGACCTAAATGGCGGCCCCGAAGAGGGAGCCATTCTCTCGCGCGCTCTTTTGGCGCCCGAAAGCGCGGGAAAGCTCGCCGTGCTTCCTAACGGCCAAGCGGCCATTCGCAAACTTCAGTCCCTTCCTGTTGAAGGTTCCGGAAGGAAGAGGGCCGCCACACTTTACGAGATCAGCGGGCTCGGCTTCACGCCTCAATATCTCTGGCTCGATGAAGAACAACAATTGTTTGCGTCAGTTAGCGATTGGTCCGCTGTAGTTGTGAGCGGGTATGAATCTTCTGTTTCTCAATTGCGCGACTCGCAGCGTCAAGCGGAAACCACGCGTGCCTCCGAGCTGGCGAAACAACTTAGTCACACGCCTTTTGGCGATCTGATGATTCGCAACGTCACTCTGTTTGACTCAGCTACGGGTAGGCTTCTGCTGAATCAGCGCGTCACCATTCACGGCGAGCGCATCTCTTCCGTTGAACAAGATGACGGCCGCCCAACCTCGGGGGGATCTCAAGCCATTGACGGCCGCGGCAAGATGCTTTTTCCGGGCTTGTGGGACATGCACGCCCATCTCTTCCGCGAAGACGCGTTTCTTGATATAGCTGCTGGCGTTACCACCGTCCGTGACCTCGGGAACCCCATCGAAGCATTGACGAAGTTGCGCCAGCAGATTCAGGACGGAACACAAATTGGTCCCCGCGTGCTGCTCGCCGGCTTCATCGATGGCCCGGGTCCGTTTGAAGGCCCGATAAAAGTTCTCGCGGCCACTCCGGAGGAGGCCCGCCAGCGGGTCGATCGTTATGCGGATTTAGGCTACGTCCAGATCAAAATCTATAGCTCTGTGAAGCCTGGACTCGTGCCCATCATCGCCGACGAAGCTCACAAGCGCGGGCTGCGCGTAAGCGGCCATGTACCTTCGGGGATGATCGCGGAACAATTCGTCCGCGATGGCGCCGACGAAATCCAGCACATGAATTTCATCTTCTTGAACTTCATGCCGGATGTGAAGGAGACGCGTACACCAGCGCGCTTCATCGAGCCAGGCAAGCGGGGCGGTGATCTTGATCTGAATTCTCAGCAGGTCAACGACTTTATTGCCTTCCTCAAACAGCATCACACGGTTGTCGACCCCACCATGGGCGTCTGGGAAGGCACTTATCTTGACCGGCGCGGTCAGCCCGGGCGAGTCGATGCCGCTATCTATGATTGTCTGCCCGTTCAGGTGCAGCGCGTTTCCAAAATGGCCGGGGAAGCGCTTGATGCATCCGATCCCGCCACCGACAAACAGTACCGTGCCGCTTACGCCAACATGGTTCGCATGGTCAAAAAGTTGTACGACAATGGAATTCAAGTTGTCGCCGGGACCGATAATAGCAACGGCTATGCCCTGGATCGTGAGTTGGAGATTTACACCGAAGCTGGGGTTCCTGCACCCGAGGCTCTTCGCATCGCCACCATCGAGGCCGCTCGGGTCATGCACATGGAGAAAGATTTCGGTTCTGTCGCTCCCGGCAAATATGCCGACATGATTCTCGTCAATGGCGACCCGACCCAGCGAATCAGCGACATTCGCCGAGTAGACACGGTTATCAAAAATGGCGTGGTTTACAAACCTGCTGAGCTTTACCCGGCGTTTGGAATTCGACCCCAGTAATTAGGTCACAAACGCCTCGCTGAATGAGTGACCATTCTCGTGCACTATGCACAACATTACTAGCCATGGCTGCGCTTTTTCGGGCTTACTTGCATTGACATCGGTGCCGTGTTTCTGGAACTTGCCTGATTTGTCCTAGTGTATCGAAAGCACGCAAACACAGCGTGCTCGTGTGTGCAGCTTGCTCCCTCGCGCTTCCGATACACTAGGACTTCCCTGCACCTTGGCCCTGCAGAACCGAAGCGTTCTTCGTAGCTGAAGGTTGGGGACAACATTGTCCCGGAGGACGCCGTATGAGATTTTCTGACCAATACGCGTTTTTTGTAATGGCGAGAAAGACAGCGCACCTCCTAAAAGTTGGGCAGTATGCTCGGTGGCACAAGTTCCGCGATGCTGTGTAATTGCGGGAACGGCTCGTTCAATGCGCCAAATTCGCTCGCCGCAGAAACTCCGGAAACCGCGGATCGCTGCGCAGCGGGTCAAAGAACGGATTCACTTTCAGAAACTGCATGATATTCGATCGTTCTTGAGCGGCGTGTCCTAGCCACGTAAACGCCTCTTCCTTATCATCAAGCCCCAGGTAAGCGTTAACAAACGCAGCCGCCGGGACATAACCTTTCTTTTGCTTTCGATGAAGCTCGTCGAGGACCTGCAATGCTTCTTTCCGTCGCCCGCCATGAGCATAAGCCCGGACAAGCAAACCCAAAATCGCCGAATTTCGATCGCTGAGCGTCGCGGCTTTCTCGAGCGTGCGGATCGCCTCATCGAACTCTCCGGCCCCATTGAGCGCAAAGCCGAGATTCCACAGCGTAAAGGGATCCTCGGGGTCCATAGTTAGAGCGGTCCGCAATTCCCGAATCGCTTCGTCGTAACGCCGCGCCACAAACAGGATCCAGCCAATCTGAGCACCGTTGAACACCAATGGGTCAAGTTCCTCCGCATGTCGGGCCGCACCCAGTGCTTCTTCCTGCCGACCTTGGCAAGAGAGCCAATCCGCCAAGCCTGAGTAAGCTCCGGCATCGCTGGGGCTCAATTCGATCGCACGCCTGTATTCGGCCTCGGCTTCCGACCACTGCCAGTCCCTCTGCAACGCGTCCGCCAGCAACACGCGAGCATCCGCGCGTTCAGGATCGAGTTCCAATGCTTTCTTGGCTGCCGCGATCACTTTCGCGCGAGAATCGCCTGGGGAAGCACCGAAGAAGACGGTCCCGAGTTTACTCTCCGCCTCCGCTACACCTACATAGGCTGGGGCGAATGTGCCGTCCGCATCGATCGCTGTTTGGAAGTACCGAAGCGCCTCCTCCAACCCGGCCCGACCGCCGTTGTTGTGCAACGCAAAACGGCCCTTCAGATATGCTTCGTAGACATCCGGAGACACCGTGCGCGAGGTCACAGAAGAGTCTAATTGTTTACCGTTAACGGCAGTTTCGATCTGTCGCGCGATTCCGCGGCTCACATCGCTCTGTTGCACTAACACGTCGTGGAATTCGCGGTCATACGTTTCTGCCCAGAGATGCTCGTCGGTGGCAGCGCGAATCAATTGCACCGTTACGCGTATTTTGTCTCCGGACCGCAATACGGAACCTTCAATAACCGCATCGACGTTAAGTTCTTTTCCGATGTCAGGCACAGACTTTCGCGTGTTCTTGAACTGCATCGCGGAGGTACGCGAGATTACGCGCAGGCCGTGAATCGTCGAAAGCCGCGCAATCAGCGCCTCCGTCATCCCGTCGGAAAGATAGTCTTGTTCAGGATTGCCAGAAAAGTTATTCAGAGGAAGGACGGCGAGCGAGCGTATTTTCGCGCCGGTCGCCGCAGGTCTCGTAGACCTCTTATATACCAGCCATATCAAACCAACCGCCAAGATCAACGTCAGCGTCGCAAATGCCGCCAACGCGAACATCGCACGCGGACGAGCCCGTGTCTCTCTGCCGGCTGCATCAGCGGCTTCTTCCAAGATCGCCACCTCCGGGTCAACGCTAGTCTGACCTGGTTGTTTGGCCTCTACCCACGCCACCGGAACCAGGAATCGGTACCCAATTCTCGGTAAGGTCTCGATGAACTTGGGGTGATCCGCCGGGTCCGCCAGTGCCTGCCGCAGCTTCTTCACCGCTGTATTCACACCGAGCTCAAAATCAACAAAGGTATCTTCCGGCCACAGGACCTTCCGCAGTTCGTCCCGGGTTACTACCTTTCCTTGTGCTTGCAGCAACAAACGCAACACTTGCAGCGGCTGCCCTTGCACGGGCACACGAACTCCAGCCCGTTGGAGTACTCCGCTGCTTAAATCCACTTGGAATTGATCGAATCGTGCACTGCTTGGAAAGGAATTTGAGGTGGCCATCGAAACTCCGTCCCTTGGCGTTGCAGTATAGCTCATTTTCTTGACTTCTCCTTTTATAGAGGCGGTTTCTCTAACGAGGTCGGCCCGTTGCAAGAGCTTTTTCTTGGGGTGTTGGCCTCCTTCGGGCACACCCGTGCGGCGTTTTGTGTTTCGTAGTAGCTGCGATCGAAAACCTGACGAAGCAAGTCGCTGAACAAGCGGAGTAACGTTCCCGAGCACGACTGCTCATGACGCATCCGGGAGTGGGGCCGGTCACGGCACTGGCGACCGACGTCTTCCTGGGCGACCCGGGGCGGTTCGTGGATGGTAAGGCGCTGGCCAGTTACGTGGGGATCATCCCGAGGGAGTACTCCAGTGGAGGAAACCAGCGGCTCGGGGAATCACGAAACAAGGGAGTCCGTTGTTGCGGTTTCTTTGGTGTGAAGCCGGTACTCCTGCGGTACGCAAAGATCCGGAGTTGCAGCGTTTCTATCGCCGCAAATTGGTGCAGAAAGGTCTGGGGAGAGCGCGCGTGGCGGTAGCCCGCAAGCTTGGGATCCGACTGTGGATCATGTTGCGGGACGAGATTGACTACGAAGAGTTCTGTCGTCGCGGACAGCAGCACCAAAGTGGTGCAGCCTGTGCGGGGATGCTTGACGTCGCGAATGGTGCGAACAGTCACCGGCCGATTGATTAGGCGACCCGCCCTCCCTGGATAGCCAGGGAGTTCGGATAGCTCATCATGGTCCGTCAGGATCGAAGAGATGTTTGGTGGGCAGCACCCAAGTGATGAAGTGACGGGGCTGAGCGCGTAGGGTGGACACAAAACAGAGATCGACGACGGCAAAAGATCCGTCCAGCGGAGGGATGCTCCCGCGCACGCGCAGGGGTATGCCTGATCGAGAAGAAAAAGATGCGGGGGTTCAAAAAAAGATGAAGAAATTCAAAAAAAAGACGAAGAAAACTCTTGACACCGGCCGACCTTGTTATCGCGCTGGGAAAGCGTGGAAGAGGAGGAACCGAGAATGAGACGGTGAAACCCCTTAATGGAATCCAGCGGGTGCAAGTCCCGCACGGTCAAAGCGAGCATGCAGGCCGGTAGCGAGTGTTGCCATTCACCGGGCGACTGGTGGGTGCGAAGCGTACACAGCAAGGAAGCAGGCCGTGAAGATCCAGCTCCGAAATTCGGCTCGTTGTGATGCCGACGCCGTTAACGAGGCGGAAGGCAGCATCCGGACGACCGCTACTGCAAGGTCGCGCCGGGATCGCCGGAGTCCCTAGCTCGGGGCATGCTTCCAAAGGGATTCCCCATGAACCCAGGAGAGCTCACCATCTCCGCTCGCAGGAGCGGTAACGCGGGCGCCAAGGGAAACCGTAGGCGTCTGTCCACGGATGGAGGAGCAGTCTTACGACCTCGTAGTACCAATGAAGGTGGGGAACCGCAGGGCTCCGAAAGGAGCGGCCACGGAACCCACTGGAGGGAAGGGGGGAACAGATGCACGTATCTGGCGAAAGGAAACATAGACGAGGCTCAGACCTCGACACACTATGTCCACACAAATCGACAGAATAGCTGAGCTGGCCAAGGAGGATCCGAAGCGACAATTCTTTTCGATCGCTCATCTGATCACGGCCGAGTCGCTGTATGCGGCTTTCCAGGGACTACGAAAGAAAGCTAGCGCAGGAGTGGACGGCGTCACGTATCAGATGTATGAAAAGGACGCCGCGAGGAATATCCAACAACTTCATGAACGGCTCAAAGAGGGCAAGTACCGGGCTCAACCGCTGCGCAGGATCTATATCCCCAAGGAAAACGGGAAGGAGAGACCCATCTCCATACCCTCCTTGGAGGACAAGATCGTGCAGAAGGCGACGGGCGAAGTGCTGAACGCTATCTATGAGCAGGATTTCCTTGAATGCTCGTACGGGTTCCGACCTGGACGGGGACCGCATCAGGCGCTGGACGAGGTGGGACGTGTCATCTGCACAAAACCCACGAGCTGGATCCTGGAGTTAGACATCACCGCTTACTTCGACACGATCGTGAGAGAACAACTCATGGAGATGATTGAAAAGCGAATCAGCGATGGCAGCGTTCTGCAGTTGATACGGAAGTGGATTCAAGTCGGAGTCATCGACGAAGGTAGATTACTCGTGAGCGAAACAGGTACCGGGCAAGGGCAGACGATCAGTCCGCTGCTTGCCAACGTATACCTGCATTACGTGCTCGATGAATGGTTCGAGCACGAAGTAAAGCCCCGCTTGAAGGGGGCAGCACACGAAATACGTTTTGCCGATGATGCCGTGCTGTGCTTCCAGTATCGAGAGGATGCCGAGAAAGTGATGGAGGTCTTACCGAAACGATTCGCAAGATACGGTTTGACGCTCCACCCGGAGAAGACCCGGCTGGTGGACTTTGGGCGATACGCGGAGGAACACGCGAAGCGGCAGGGGAAGAAACCAGCCACGTTCGATTTCCTCGGCTTCACGCACATCTGCGCCCGCAGCCGGAGAGGGATGTTCATGGTGAATGTGCGGACGATGAAGAAGCGGCTCCGACGGGGCCTGACGGCAATAGCCGAATGGTGCCGGGAGCACCGCCATGAGCCTGTGGACACGCAACAGAAGACCCTCAACGCCAAGCTTCGGGGCCACTACCAGTATTACGGGCGACCGACGAACTCCAGGAGTCTCGGGCAGTTCTACAGGGCCGTCCGCAAAATCTGGCGGAAATGGCTCAATCGCCGAACTCGCGGGAAGGAACTGACGTGGGAGCGATACACCGAAATCCTCCGTCACCACCCACTGTTGCTTCCTTGGATCACACACTCTTGGAACTGTGAGGGGAGTCGCGTCTGAGGAACCCGCTGCGTGGAAATCTGCACGGTGGGGTCTGGTGCAGCAAAGCTAGCTGACGTTCCAGTGGGTGAAAGTCCCACCGACAGAAGAGTCCAGAGGCTGTCGTAGTGATGTCCAGCAGCGAGAAAGGCGACTGACTCGCTGAAAGCCTGGATGTAAAAGCCCTCGTGGTCCGGGATAAAACCCGGTCAGATCCGTCAAGGGGGGCGAGCAACCTGACAGGCCGTAGCAAATGGTGAATCAATAAGTCCCGAAATACGTGCCCTGCTTGAAGCGGATGGCAGGATAGTTGGAAGAGCCGAGCCGATCAGATCCTGGCGAAGGCCCATGTCGGAATCGGTAAACTGGAGAAATACGATTCTGATCTTCCCGGGGACATAGAGGGCGGCATGCCAGGAAGGAACGGGCAGTGAAAGCTCGGAACCACTCGTGGGTCGCCTAGGCGCACCCGCACAGCGAAGGCATCGCGTATAAGTCGCACAGACGGCGAAATCGCGATGTGCCTGCGAGTGGGTCGGATGGGGCCGATAAGCGTTGATGGATCGGGACAGAATAACCCGGACCGGAGCGAGGGCCCCTGGGGCGGAGTACTACCCTACTCCAAGGCGGCGCATCAAAGAGTCCTCGGCCCGACACAGAACGGGACAACCGATTGGGACTACGAGGTGTGCGAAGGATGGATGCAAACCGTGTCTCAGTTGGTGAATGCCGGGAGCAGGCTTAAGCCGCTGATACATCGGGAAGGCACCGTCTGACATGCCAGCCTTCCAGCCGTACTGGGGAAAACCCGCCGTACGGAAGCGCGACCAGGAAAAGCAGGTGTGTTCAGTGGGAGATAGACCCACCGAGGCAAAAGTCAGAAGCCTCGTAGCTAGGATAGCGGGGAGGAGAGAAACCGAATTTCCGAAGCCTATCGACGAAGCCATCTTTCAGGATGGTGAGCAAGTCATCGGGCCGTAACGAAAGTGCACGCAGATTTGGCCTCGAGAAGCGGTAGCTCCAGTGGTCGAGCTCACTTCCGTAGAGCGAAGACAGCAGGGACCGTCGCAGACTGACTGACGCGGCGATTCACTCTGGCGGGGTTAAAGCGACAGCACGATGATAAGGACATGCTAAGCAACTGGAGAGACCCTCCTCGTCCCGACGAGAAATCGGCGGAGCAGGGAAGCCATATAACCGGCAACACCGGGAAGGTGGTGGAAGACGAGAGGGAGTAGGAGGGGTTCATCGTATCGATGAAGCGGGGTAATGCCCGTGGAGAGAGGGAGCCCTGCTGTTTGCAATGGCTCAAACAACATGGGAGGCAAGGGTGATATGACAAAGACGCCCAGCAGTTTGCAGGACCTGAGTAAGAGCCTATACGACAAGGCGAAGGCCGAACCAACCAAGCGTTTCTGGGGACTGTTCGTCCATGTCTGCAAAATGGAAACCCTTCAGGAAGCCTATGAGATGACGAAGAAGAATGACGGGGCTCCGGGTATAGACGGGGTCACGTTCGAGGTCATCGAAGAGGGCGGAGCGGAGAGTTTTCTGCAACAGATCAGGAACGAACTAATCACCAACACGTATCGACCCATGCGGGTACGGAAGAAGGAAATACCAAAAGACGGGGGAAAAGTCAGAACTCTCTCGATCCCTTCTATCCGAGATCGCGTGGTCCAGGGAGCACTCAAGCTCATTCTGGAACCGATCTTCGAAGCGGACTTCCAAGTAGGATCGTACGGATACCGACCGAAACGAACGGCACATGAAGCGATCAACCGGGTAGCACAGGCAATCGTTGAAGAGAAGACCAAAATCATCGATCTGGATTTGCGAGCCTACTTTGATAATGTGCAGCACTCTCTGCTGTTAGAGAAGGTGGCGAAGCGAGTGCACGATGATGCGGTGATGAGGCTGCTCAAGATGATACTGAAAGCGACGGGGAAGAAAGGGGTTCCACAAGGCGGGGTGATCTCGCCGCTGATCAGCAACGTCTATCTGAATGAGATAGATAAGATGCTGGAAAAGGCGATCGAGACCACCCGCTATCAACAGTACACGGCCGTCCAATATGCAAGGTTTGCGGATGACCTGGTGGTGTTGGTGGATTCCCATGCGCGGCATAGCTGGATCGTACCGGCGGTGCAGAAACGACTGCGGGAAGAATTCGCGAAGCTTAGAGTGGAGATAAACGAGGAGAAAAGCCGAATGGTGGACCTCAGGAAGAAGGAAAGTTTCGGATTCCTGGGATTCGAGTTTCGACGTGTCCGGAGTTTAAAGGGACGCTGGCGACCACAGTACACGCCCAAGCTGAAAAAGCGAACAGCGCTACTGGAGAAGCTACGGGAGATCTTCCGGCGAAACGAGAGCCAACCAGTAGGGCGGGTGATTGAACGGATCAATCCGATCCTACAAGGATGGGTAAACTACTTTAGGGTAGGCCACTCAGGACGGTGCCTCGCGATGATCCAAGACTGGGTGGAAAAGAAAATTCGGAGACATCTGATGCGTGCGCGGAAGTGCAAGGGGTTCGGCTGGAAGCGATGGAGTAGGGAGTGGCTCCACGACGTGCTCGGCCTATTCAATAGCTATCGAACACGGTACTACGAGCCACAACAGAAAGTCGCTCCAGCACGATAGGTCACATAAACCTTGACAGGAAGCAAGCAGGAAAGCCGAGTGCTCGAAATGGGCATGCTCGGTTTGACGCGGCGGGGGCTGAAAACCAGCTTACGATTCGATTAGTGAGGCACTCCCAGAGGAAACGGGGAGCAACAGATAGATCGCATCTACGGAGCTTGGCGTCAGTCCTCGACCCTACTGATAGGGGGGACAGTGGAAACGTCGGCATCATTCGAAGCCCGCTACGCGCCACTGTCCTACCCGACTGCGGGGGGAGAGCGTTGGTGCTGCCATGGCCGACCTAAACGGGCACGAAGCTGGAAACGGCGGATACAGCCAAGGAAGACCTACAGCATACCGAGTTCTCCTCTACTCGGAGAGATTCCTGGCTTACCGAGACCTATCGGCGTGGCCCCTGCCTTTTTGAACTTGCAGGATGCGCTTCGAGGTCAAGGGGAAGGGGCCTTCCCGCCATCAGCTTGCGTGAGCCAGATCACGCGAGAGTATGATTGTAAACACTTCACTTTGGCATCAGTCTCTATAGGATCAGTAAGGGAGCGACTTGTATGTCAGTCGCGCAGTCCCTCGTACAAGAGTACGTGTCACACTACCGTATCCTGGAGCAACTGGGCAGCGGCGGTATGGGCGTAGTGTACAAGGCCGAAGATACGCTGTTGCGACGCTCGGTCGCGATCAAATTCCTGCCGGAAGAACTAGCAAACGACAATTTAGTGTTCGAGCGCTTCCGACGTGAAGCCCGCACGGCGTCGGCGCTAAATCATGCCAACATCTGCACCATTTACGAGATCGGCGAACATTCGGGGCGCCCGTTCATCGTAATGGAATACCTGGAAGGGCGCACGTTGCGGCAAGCCTTGCACGGGCGGCCAATGGAAACCGAGCAACTCGTGAAACTCGCCATCGAGGTGGCGGATGCGCTGGACGCGGCGCACAGCAAGGGCATCACACACCGCGATCTCAAGCCGGGAAACATCTTCGTGACGAACCGCGGGCATGCCAAACTCCTCGACTTCGGTCTGGCCAAGCCCGGCTTGGAAGGCATGCTATCGGGCACCATAACAACTCTCAGCCGAGACCATCTCACGACTACCGGCACGACACTGGGAACAATCGCGTATATGTCGCCGGAGCAAGCGCTCGGCAAGGAAGTAGATCCGCGCAGTGATTTGTTCTCCTTCGGAGTTGTGCTCTATGAGGCCGTCACCGGCACATTGCCCTTCCCCGGAGAGACGAGCGCAGCCATTTTTGATGGCATCCTGAATCACAATCCCCCGCCTCCCTCAAAGTTGAACTACGGGTTGCCTCCGCAACTGGATCGCATCATTACTACATGTCTCGAGAAGGACCGTGAAATCAGGTATCAAAGCGCTGCCGATGTCGGCGCAGACTTGAAACGGCTCAAGCGCGATACGGAGTCTGACAAAATCGCTGCGGTGGCGGGGGCTGCGTAGCAGCGGCGCAGGCGGCCCGGGGCGAGAGTCGTCACGGCAATTACGGTCGTCTTCTTCTTGATTGGGTTGCTGGTACTTAAATGGTTTGGCGCCGCAGCGGAACCGAGAGTTCTCGCGACAACCGAACTCACCCGCGCCGGTGTTGCCAAGGATAGTCTCGTTTCTGACGGCTCTCGGCTCTACTACACAGAGGCGGGAACCCAGAAAATGGGAGTCTTCGAAATCTCAGTTGCCGGTGGAGAAGCATCGAAAATTCCTGTAGCGCTTCCCGTGGCGAGAGTGCAGGCGATCTCTCCTGACCGAGCCAATCTGCTCGCGACCGGAGTGACGAGTAAAGGTATGGAAACCACGCTATGGTCTCTGCCGCTTCCGGCGGGTTCGCCCCACGCCCTTGGTGACATCGTTGCCGAGGAAGGCGACTGGTCTCAGGACGGCGCGAAACTGGTTTTCGTAAAGGGCCAGGATATTTTTCTCGCTAACGCCGACGGAACCGGAGCACGCAAGCTGCTGGGCGTTTCCGGTGTACCTTCCGATGTGCGATTTTCCCCGGATGGCCAGCGCTTGCGTTACACGCTGAGGGATCCGACACAAAACACATCCTCGCTCTGGGAAGCAGGAGTAGAGGGCTCTCCTGGGCATCCTTTGCTGCCAGGGTGGAGTAATCCGCCAGCCGAATGCTGTGGTCGCTGGACCAGCGACGGACGCTATTATATTTTCCAACACATACGAGGAATCTCGGATCTTTGGGCCCTCCGCGATATCCCGAGGTGGTTCGCGGGAGGTGGGCCCAAGCCCGTGCAACTCACCACCGGCCCTGTTTCTTTCGAACGTCCACTTCCCAGCCTGGATGGCAAGCGCATCTTCACCCTGGGAACACTTACCCGCACGGAACTTGTCAAATACGATTCTCCCTCTCGGCAGTTCGTGCCCGTCGACAACGGAACTCCGGTGGGCGAAGTTTCTTTCTCCCGGGACGGTCAGTTGGTCGCCTGGGTCCTCTATCCGGATGAGACGCTGTGGCGCAGCCGGCCCGACGGGAGTCAACGAGTGCAACTCACGTTCGCTCCAAAAGTCGCGTTCTTGCCGCGCTGGTCCCCGGATGGAAACACTATCGCTTTCGTTGCTGCTGAGCCGGGAAAACCGTGGAAAATTTTTCTCGTGCCATCGCGAGGAGGAACGGCGCGCGAAGTCCTCCCGGAGGCGCGCAACGAAGTCGACGTGGACTGGTCCGCAGACGGGAAGCAGTTGGTCTTCGGGCGGCTCTCCGAGCAGGCTTCCACCGAAGCGATCAACATCCAACTCTTGGATCTCGCGACGGGACAATTGAGCGTGCTGCCAGGATCAGACAATTTATTCAGTCCGCGTTGGTCGCCAGACGGGCGCTACATCGCCGCGTTGACCTCGGAATACAAAACCCTTCTGCGGTTTGATCTGGCATCCCGGACATGGTCGAAATGGATAGAAACACCGGACAGCCAAATTTCCTACCCGGCGTGGTCGATGGACAGCAAGTATGTCTATTACGATAGTTACGGCAATAACATCGACGAGTACCGCCGCATCGGAGTGTCACAGCGTCAGTCCGAGCTTGTGGCCAGCCTAAAAAATGTCCGCCTCTTCAACGGGCGATGGGGTACGTGGAGTACCATTGCCCCGGATGGCTCTCCCCTGTTTGTGCGCGACATCAGCACGCAGGAGATCTACGCCCTCGACGTGCGCCTGCCCTGACTGTGACCGAAGAGACATCCGCAAGACGGATCAGACTTGTTGTGCGCGGTAAGCCGAGACCTCTCTAAATCGCTACACAAAGTTAACCCCAACATAGAGTGGTTTCCTGAAACAACCGGATAAGCAGGAGTCGGCTAGCCCATGATTAACGCGGTATCCGAAGCATCGCGCGATACCTTGGTCCAATTGTTTTGCCTTTCCTCGCCAGGCTTAGTCGGCAGCAGGTATGAACACGGAAGAACCAGAATCAGCAGATGAGCACTCATGCGCGAGGAAACATTCGCATCGGCGGTTGATGTAGGTTATGCCTGCGGGAATCCGAACATCAACCACGACTGATTGGCCACCCAATGCGGGTACAACTCCGTCATCTGATCGAACAGCTCCTGGTCGGATGTCGCGGTTTTCTGCAACCGATCGAAGTCCTGCAGGTAACACTTGGTGTCTTGGATCGTCGAGGGAGAGTCGGGCGCGCCAGGCTTCTTGTGACCGGCGACAACAATCGCCGGGTTCAGCGCCGCTAAACGGTCTAACGCCGCGATCCAATTCTTTCGGCTCCCGGGGGTGGTGTCGCCGACGTAAATGCGGCATTGGTTGTATACGACGTCGCCAGCGACGATCAGGCCGATCGATGGAACGTATAGAGACGTCGAATCGGGACTATCGGTGCGGCCCTGCTCGATGATGCGCAACTCGTGGCCCTCGAGAGTGAACGTGTCGTGCTCATAGGGCTCAGGTGGAACCAACTTGGTAGCCACTTGCCCCGGAAAGAGCCGGCGGCCAACCGCTCCACCGTGGGAGAGAAAGACATCTGCATGGCGTTCACCGTCTTGGGCGTTGCTATCGCCCGAGCGCGCGGGAAAAGGTCGAGCAGAATGCTCAGACCGTAGAAGTGGTCGAAATGGGCGTGCGTTATATAGATGGTCTCCAAGTTGCGGTTGTGCAGAGCGATCCAATCCGCGAGAGCCTCGGCCTCAGCCACTGTCCCCATTGCGTCCACGAGCACTGCGTCGTACTCGCCGAAGATTAAAGTCGACGTGATAGGGTCAAAGCCGAGCGGTTCGCCGAAGGGCTTTGGCCGCTCGCCGACCATAGTCTTTCCCGGGGCCGTAAAAACGTTCACACTAAGCGTGGTCTCTTTTAGTCCATTTGTGCCATCCATCTGGTTCTCCTTTCGATGGAAGCGCGAGTGACTGTTCAAGGGAAAGATTGGCAGAAGCGCGACGACGAGGCGCAGAGTCGGCATCCGATCCGCGCCAATCGTTAACCGTACGTGAGGTCGGTGCTTTGTCCGACCTCGATAATATAACCATCAGGATCGCGGATGTAGCAGCGAATCTCGCCGTACTTCGGTATTGGCTCCGTGATGAACTCGGCACCTCGACTTTTCCACAATTCATAGCAAGCTTGGATATCCGCAACGCGGATATTCATAAAACTGTTGATCTTATGCGGATCGGGGACGCTGAGCGTTACCGACGGCTTGTCGGGGGTCGGCCCGCCCCCGACGTTGACAAGGAGCCAAGTATTCGCGATCTGAATGTACGCGGGCGCGCCTTCGCTGTCGCCTCTGCTCAGAATGCGACCGCCGAAGACCTTCTCATAGAAGCGAGCCGACCGGTCGATGTCGGCGACGGTGAGAAAATGTGCGACGGTGAACCCCTCGCGCGGGGGCATCTCATAGCTCTTCTGTTCGACTTGTACCGCGTTCATTGATGGCTCCTTTCGATACGGTGCTCATTACAAATACGGTGTCCCGAGTCCCGCTCCCATTCATAAAAAATCGATCGACGCCAGCTAGTGCAGCAGCGATTCCCAATTTGCTGGAACTCTCCCTGCCGGTCCAGGGGATGGTTGATCCTCCGGATGCGAATGTGGCGGAAGCAACTCCACAGCCTTGATCATCCTCCGCCTTTCGTAATCGTAGAACCAATCCTCACCCGGCTCGAAGCTGGCAATGATCGGATGCCCCGTTGCCGCCGCATGCCTGGATGCATGCTGACCCGGAGAACTGTCACAGCATCCGATGTGCCCACACTCCGCACACCGACGGAGATGAAACCACCAACCTTTCGGTGACGCCAGGCACTCCACACACCCGCCGCCGCTCGGCTTGGAAGCGGGGTTGATTCCGTGCAGATCCTTGCTCATTTCCGATTTTCTTTCTTATCCTCTGTCGAAAAAATGGTTCCAAGCCACCAGCAAGATCGGAGAGTCACCAACGCTGGTTTTCACGCATAATGCCAGCCGCGGCTTTTCGGGCATCAAGCGCAGTATCTACTGAACGCCATGCATCGTAAGTACGATCTTTCCTCTCTCGTGTGGCGCACCGGCCAGCATTTCGTGCGCCATCCGAGCTTCCTCGAGCGGAAGCACGGTGCCCACCTCCGGGATCAGCTTTCGGCTATCGAGCAATCTCGCGAGTGTGCCCAGCCGGGTCGCGGTGACGTCTACCAAGAGGAACACTGAACGAAAGCCCGCAGACTGTGGCGGCGAAACCGACGACACGAGGATACCGCCCGGCTTTAAAACACGGAATGAACAGTGCTGCGTCTCTCCTCCGACCGTGTCGAGTACCGCAGTCTTCAGCGCCCCTGCAATCACGACTGCTCCCCGTTGCTTCGCAGTGAATACCGCGGAACGCCCGACATTTCCAACAGCACCTACGACGGAACCGTCTGTCCTGCCTTGATCCCGGTAGCGGAAATTAGTTGGTTGCCAGTCGTCGTCACCAGCGGAAGCGCTGCCGCCTTGATCAACTCGAGTCCCTTGGGAACTTTCGCCAGAATCGCGGCTTTTGCTACACAAAGTTCGGAGTAGGTGTCCGCCGCCATCGCAAACAGCTGATCGCCTAGGGAAAAGCCTTCCACTCCGGGCCCTACCGTAACGACTGTCCCCGCAATGTCCACTCCAATCAGTCCCAGCGAGCCTCACCAGCACTTCGCCGCGACCCGCCACCGGATTAGGGTGGTCCTCAAACTTGAGTACTTCAGGATCTCCATATTGGTGGACAACAACTGCCTTCATAATTTCACCTCCTTTTGTGCGATGGCCAAACAGTCACCAAAACAATTTAGATCCTTTTCAAGTTTGGTTTTGGTTGGTTGAGATTTCACTTCACTTTGGCCACTACTTCTTCTGTCGGCCGACTCTCTGACCAATGGATTCTTAGCTCCGCGCTCGGCGTTGGCGCGTCCCAGCGCCTTTGGCGGCAGCCTCTCTTCTGTCCTTTTGAGGATGAATGCCCAAGTCGTGCCAAGACGTTTCTGCGAGGTTGACGCTGTAGTATTTCGCAGCTTTCTCAATGTTCGCGAAGGCCAAAGCACGGTCGGCATCGGAGACGTCGATGACTTGATCGAACCGCGCAACCGCGTTACGCACATGTTGTGCGTCGGTCAGTGGTTCTTTACGCTGCTTCGGAAACGCGTAGACGCCGTCGGGTAGGTCGCTCTGCGCCGTCAGCCGTCCGTGTTTCTCGTGAGGTTTCCAGGTCGCTTTCGGCATGTATTTTGCCATCCTTTCTTTACAAATTCGGGTAGAGGGCTCGTCATCTGTTGATGTCGTGAACCCGCTAAGGAGGGAATCCGTCTGCCATCCATTTAGCGAATAGTTCAATGCGAGATTGCGGCCAAGGACCTTCCCCCATTGGGGGTGGGGGCGGCATTACCGCTCCGCCGATTCCCCGGATGCGATCGTAGATGGCAGCAGCGTGCTTTTTGACGTCATCGTAACTTCCCAGGTTGAACGCCTTGCTCATGCCTCGAATATCCTGTTCCGTAAAGAGCGGGCGAATGTCCGTTTGAAAGTTCGTCGTTTTCGTCATTGCGCCTCACAGTCACTGGTTGTACGGATGTCGCGGTCTTCTTCGTGAATCCAAAACTTGCTGTCTCTTGACATCAAGCATTTCGTTTCAAGTTTGAACCGACGAACTCAAGGTAACGTTGATCTGCCCAAGGCTGAACTAAATCTCGCAAGTCCAGATTCTTTCAGGCAGCAGTCTGCTTTGCAATTGGCTTCACTTCCCGCAGGAGACCCGTGTCCACGTCGAAAATAAAGCCTCGCACAGGGACGTCTTTTGCGATCCAGGGATGTGATCTTACCTTTTTGATTTGTTCCTGAGTGTTCTGCTCGGGGTCCTTATAGGAGAAGAATCGCATTGGAGCCGGCGACGCATCACCGGTAGAAGCGCTCAGCTTTTCGTTCATTTCGTCATCTGTGAATGTCGTGAACCCGCAGCCGGTGTGGTTGAGAAGCAGTATCTCTGTGGTTCCGAGTATACGGTTAGAAACAATAAGTTCACCGAGAACATCTTCTGTTACTGCGGGTCCGCCGGTTCGGATAACGTCGATATCGGCTTGCGGCAGACCCAAGATTCCAGGGAGATCTGAGAGACGAGGATCCATGCAGGTTACAACTACGATTTTGGGGGCCGGATGCTTCCCCGGCGTTGGATCGTAATTCCTCGCATAGTTGCGGTTTGCTTCTAGCGCCTTGTCAATAATACTCATTGTTTACCTCCTGACGGGCGAGCGGTGCTGCCAAGCCCGTTTTTTGAGTGTCGCTCTTCCGACTGAATCGGCTGCGATGGAGCGATTACACCCGAGATGCTCTGGCGAATCAATTGGACGATGGTATTGCCGATACCTTGGTATTGGGGCCCCGTGGAATAGAGTACGCACCACTCCATGCCATATGTTCAATCCATACTTTGGTGTCGGTCGATACGTTCGTCCAATAGATTCGTCATCGTGATTCCGGGTTAAGATTAGGCTGGTCGGAGCAATTATGAACACTGCAATCGCTGTCTCTCATACGAAGCACTTCGACACAATCATTATCAGGACGGGCCAGACGGGCCCGTCCATGGCAGCGCGGTTTGCGGGTGCCGGCACAACCGTCACTATTATCGAACGCCATAAATTGGCGGCACATGCGTGAATACGGGATGCACCCCGGCAAAGACGCTCGTGGCGAGTGCCTATGTGGTCTGTTGCCCGTCGAGGTGCGGAATATGGTTTCGCCACTGGTGATGTGCGCGTCAATATAAAGCGGGTGAAAGCCCGCAAAGATGCAGCCTCCGCGAAGTCCAGCGAGGTAGTGGAGGAATGGCTCCGAGGAACGACAAATTGTACGGTCATTCAGGGCCATGCCCGCTTTCAGTCATCGAACACTGTCGTGGTCAACGCTGAAGTTCTGCAAGCCGACAAGATCTATATCAATGTTGATGGGCGGGCCTCTATTCCCGACATGCCGGGCATTCACGACGTCCCATTTCTCACCAACTCATCGATGATAGACATCGATTTCTTGCCCGAGCATTTCATCATCGTCGGCGGAAGCGATGTTGGGCTGGAGTTCGCCCAGGTCTATCGCCGCTTCGGGAGCGAAGTCACGATTGCATGTGCCTACGCGGCGCTAAGGGTGACCCACCCGCCGAAAAGTTGGCGTCAAAGGTGGGCGACCGCGCATCCAAGCGATTGAGTTTCCGAGTGCGGATGCCATATCATCACCGGCCGGCTTGCCGCGCTCGGAGCACACGACGAGACCGAATCTGACGGAGGGTCGAATGCCAGGAAAGAAAAAAGCTACACCGCGCACGCAAGGCCCCGTACTCGAAGCCACCACCGCTGGCTTCATTGACGCACTCGTAGCCGCGGGCGGCCCGCCCATCTACAAGATGGGCGTCGCCGACGCCCGCAACGTTCTCGATTCGCTTCAGTCCAAGCCCGTCGCCAAGCTGGCCGCGCAAATCGAAGACCTGAAGATTCCCGCCGGCCCGACCGGCGAGACTTCGATTCGCATCATTCGCCCGGAAAAATCCAGCGGTGCGCTTCCTGCGGTGATTTACACGCACGGCGGCGGCTGGATTCTGGGCAACGCCAATACGCACGATCGTCTGGTTCGCGAACTCGCCAACGGCATCAACGCCGCGATCGTGTTCGTGAATTACGCGCCTTCGCCAGAAGAGAGGTATCCGACGGCCATCGAAGAGGCCTACGGCACCGCGAAATACATCGCCGCAAAAGGAGCAGCGCACAACATCGACAACAAGCGGATGGCCATCTGTGGCGACAGCGCCGGCGGCAACATGGTGGCCGCGGTTACGCTACTTGCGAAAGATCGCGGCAGCCCGAAGTTCCTTTACCAGGTAATGCTCTATCCCAACACCGACGCCGGCATGAACACGGCGTCGTACAAGCAATTCGCAAACGGCCCCTGGAATACCAAAAACGCCATGAAGTGGTTCTGGGACGCCTACGAACCTCGCGTCGCTTCGCGCAAAAAGCCGACCGTGTCGCCACTTCAGGCGCCGCTTGCTCAACTCAAGGGTCTGCCGCCTGCGCTGCTCATCACCGTCGAAAACGACGTGCTGCGCGACGAGGGAGAGGCCTACGGCCGGAAGCTCACCGAGGCCGGCGTCAAGGTGACGGCCGTGCGCTGCCTGCAAACCATTCATGACTTCGCGATGCTGAATCCCATCGCGGGTACGCCCGCGACGCGCACCGCCATCGGGCTGGTGATAGCGCATCTGAGCGAGGCGCTCGGCACAGCCTCGGCGCGCTCCGCCGCTGCTAGCGCCTGACCCTCGGCTTCTGGGCGCGGCTGAACTGCGAACAGATGGCCGTCATACCCGCATAGACTGTGCGCGCTAATCTCGACGATCCGCGCAAAATTCCGTATCTCTTGGTCTGGAAGGATGAGAGAGAGTGCCACGGTACCGCATATCGCCTGTACGACGGTGAGACCAAGGAGGCAGTGCGGCTGAAGTGCCACGTAGACCCCTACCCCCGTTCCCCGCACAACCATGTGGAGCTGAAGCGCACCAATGGGAGCGCCACAGTTCTGCGCAACCTGCCCCGCAACGGCGGGCGGGCAAACAGCGTGAGAGTGTTCCGTCGAGTTCCGGAAAACCGATTGTGGACCGTGAACGCCAGATAAGCGAGATCACTGGGAGACTCCTCGAAGCCATCCAGATTCTCTTCGCACCAAACTACGCAGCATTCGGGGCTTCGCCACGGCACGCATGCAAAGTGTTCGTAACATCTTGAACTCCGACGTTGCCCACGTGCGTACGGAACTCGCCAAGCACATCGAGAAAATCACGCTAACTCCCAGTGGGGAATGCTACATAGCGTCCGGCACTTGGAATTTTGTGGAGCGTGGCAGTATCGGTGGTGCCGGGGGCCCGTTTGGCACCATGCAGTTCGCTGATTCTGTTTGACATACGGATGGTCGCATGACCGCAAAAAGGAGAGACACGGCGCCACCGATCGGAGATCACTTGCTCACATTGCGCGAAGCGGCGGAGGTATTGCGCCTCAGCACACGCACCATGAGGGAATACATCCTGCGTGGCGAGATCGAGGGGCGAATCATCGGCAGACGCTGGAGGTTCAGACGTGCAGACCTTGACACTTTCTTTGCGAACGCGCGTCGTAACTGGGATTTCGCTGGAGAGAGTGATCACGGGGATTAGATGGTGAGCAGGGGAAGTTCATACCCCGAGTCCAGATGCGAAGGGCGCTTCTTCGGGCGCAGAGTGAACTGCGAACAGGTTCCGCTGCTGCCTGCAAGGTTCGTGGCCTGGATGTTGGACGACACGCGAAAGATTCCGTACCTGCTCATCTGGAAGAGCCTCTCGGATAGCACACTTAAAGAAGCCGCTCGCATCGCGCCGTATTACGAGGCGGCCGGCCGGGGAGGGCCTGATTGGACTGGGGCCTTCGAGATCAAGCGCCACGATGGAACGCGGGATTTCATTGGCACGCTTCTGCGCACACTCCCGCGCAATAGGGGAAGAGTCCGGCTTCTGATTTGCCCCCACTGCAGCATCCCGCGTCGAGGGCTGTGTAGATGGGAGCCAAGTGAACGGTTCACCAACAGCATCGTGCGATCAACCTGGGGATGCCGTAAATGCAATCTGCTGCGCTACGCTTCGGAAGGCGGGGCGCTCCTGATCCGTCCCCGTGGAACGCTGGGCCTCGTATTCGGAACTGGTCACTCACCGCGCCCGGAGTCCTGGCTCCCTTACGTGTTCACCTCCAGTGAAGAGGCGGCGGAAGCCGGCATTTGTGAACTGTCATCCGTCAGTTGGTCAGTCCTGCCTCGATTTTGGCGTCCGTGGGGTACAATTCACGGGACGGACACTTGCTTCCACTGCGTTGGCTCAAAGGATTCGTGAGTAGTTGCGTCTTTCGCTCACGAAAACGATGACATTTCCCTGCGGCGTATTCCAGGCAAGTGCCGAGCTGAGGGAGCATAAATGCTAATCAACGTCCTCGCGTCAAACAACATTTTTGCCGAATTAGGTAACAACACCTATGACTACAAATGCCTACAGCTAAAACACAAAATCAACCGAAAGTGTCGGATGCCATTCACCAATTGTTCGTGGAGGACGGAGAGGATTCCCATAATGGGATCGCAAAGTTTTCTGAGGAGGAGCTCACTGCTCGCCGAAAGGCTCGTGAAACCAAGGTAAGGGCCTTGCTGGCAGCCGGTGAACTAAAAACAGGCGAAGACTTCCATGAAGCAGCTTTCATTTTTCAACATGGTGAGACCTCGGAGGACAGCCTATGGTACTAAAAGGGAAGCGACGAGGCAAAGTGGATCGAGGCAGCGACACTGGACAGGTACCTACAGTCGATTGGGCAACCCCAAGTATTCGGGACACAATACCCCCTCGACCCAAATCTGCAACATCAGCCACATCCCGCAACTGGTTCCCAAGCGGCGTTCCGTACGGGAAGAACGCTATCGCCTTACACAACGAGCAGTTCCTGCCGGATTCGACGCGATTCGACTTTTGCGTTCCGGCGCTGGGGCAGCAAAAGGAGAACCTGGCGATGTTCAACGCAGGCAAACGCCCGACAGACACGATGAGGGCACCAGGATGCCCGCGCTAGAACACAGGCCGTCCAAGTACGCACTGGGACGTACTTTTCGGTTACCGACTTGAACGAAGCCGCTGGCGCGGCGGACGCTTCGCGTGTCGCACAAACCGATACGGGCCTCGCGCAACCAACTCGTGGCCTTCACGGTACGATGCAGCCCTCAATCCGTTGCTGTGACCTCAGAGGGCGACATGCTTTCGGCAGTAATGACGGTCCGCTGGCAGATCAGAGGTCGGTGATAGTTGCTGAAACGGGATGAAAGTGGCAGGATGATGGCAAGCTCGCTCTGCTCCAGGTCAGCGTTATGTACAAAGTCCCCGCTGTTCTGCTTGTTCTCCTTTTGTCTTTGTATCCTTGCGCGCTGCGGGCGCAAACCACAAATGCCTCCATTACTGGCCGTGTGACGGACCCTTCGAAGGCCGCGATTCCAGACGCGAAGGTCGCGGCGGTCAACAGCGGCACGAATTTCCGGTATGAGACCTTCACCAACGGCGCGGGAGAGTACACGCTGGCGAATCTGCCGCCGGGAACCTACCGCATCGAAGTGGAAAAGTCCGGATTCAAGAAGCTTGTTCGGCCAGACGTGATCCTGCACGTCCAGGATGCGCTGGTGATCGAAGCTTTGCCGCAAACTCGTTGCATCCGAGAGATGGCATACTCTCCGACACGGATTCCAGAATCACTGCAAGCGCGCTCCTACAGTGCTACATTAGCGGCGATAGGGGCGGCGTAGTTTTCAGCCTCTCCCCCTTTGTGTCTGTTCGGTGCTCTGCCGTCTAACGGCGCGAGGTCACAAATGAAAGCTGCGCTGGCGCTGAGTACGGTCTTCACACTCACCTTCCTGCTCGGGTCTTCTCCTGCTCTGGCGCTGGACCCTTCGCTCGATATCAGCCAATACGCGCACACCGCGTGGACCGTCCGGGACGGGTTCTCTCTAGGCAACATCTATGCGATCACCCAGACACCGGATGGATATCTCTGGCTGGGTACCGAACTGGGTTTGGTTCGCTTCGATGGCATTCGCACCGTTCTCTGGCAACCGCCTGCGGATCAGCATCTCCCTGACAGGACCGTGTACAGGCTACTCGCGGCGCGCGACGGCACTCTTTGGATAGGCACATTTGGTGGTTTTATAACCCTGAGTGGAGGCAAGCTGAGACCGCCCCCGGCTCTTGCGGACGAGTTTGTGATATCGCTGTTCGAGGACCGTGAGGGGACGGTGTGGGTGGGCACCGAGGCGAACGCAATGCGGGCGCTTCCCAGCCGCGTCTGTGCGATGCGAAGCGGCAGCGCCAAGTGCTACGGCGAGGACAATGCCTTCGGCCATAATGTTCCAGCTTTCTATGAGGACAGTTCCGGCAATCTCTGGGCCGGTGCAGAGACGCAGGTTTGGCGAATGAATCCCGGTCCTCCAACGCCTTACGCGACAATACCAAAGATTCTCTCGGCCCTAAGTGAGAGCGACGACGGACGGCTGTTGCTTGCCAAGTACGGCGCAGGAGTCTTCCAGCTCGCCGGCAATAAGGTCGAATCGTATCCGATTCGAGCTGCAATCAATGCGAATCGCCTTCTCCCAGACCACGATGTTAATTCCAATAAACTGCTCCGCGACCGCGACGGAGGTCTCTGGATCGGAACCGTAGACCGAGGGCTCATCCATGTACATCACGGCCGAACCGATGTATTTGCAAAATCGGATGGGCTCTCAGGCGATATCGTCCTGGCTCTTTTCGAGGATCGTGAGGGCAATGTCTGGGTGGCCACCACAGGGGGACTAGACCGATTCCGGGAGCTCCCGGTTAATACTATTTCGGTCAAACAGGGACTCCCGACCGATGCTGTTTCATCGGTGCTCGCGTCCAATGATGGCAGCATTTGGCTTGCCTCTCCTCATGGTCTGACCAGGTGGAAACAAGGACAAACGACGACCTTCCGGAAACCAAATGGACTGCCGGACGACACGATACAGTCTCTGTTTCAGGATGTTGATGGTCGAATTTGGGTGTCCACCGCTCATGGGTTAGCTTATTTCAGGGATGGCCGATTCTTTGCCGTGGCTGTTGCACATGACCAGCAAGTGCATTCCATCGCAGGCGATAAGGCGGGAAACATCTGGTTTTCAGAGTCTAGGACTCTATTGAAGTTGCGGGAAGGGCGTTTGCTCGAGCACATTCCCTGGTCAGAGTTGCGGCGTATCGAGAGTGCTTCCGTTCTCGCCTCCGACCGTGACAACGGCGAACTCTGGTTTGGTTTCTGGAACGGTGGGGGTGTGTCATCTTTCAAGGATGGTCGGCTTCACGAGTCGTATAGCACGGCTGACGGGTTGGCCGAGGGGCCTGTCCAAGGGCTTCAACTCGATCAGGATGGGGCGTTGTGGGTCGCAACTTTGAGCGGGGTTAGTCGCATTAAGGATGGCCGCGTCGCCACGCTCAGCAGCAAGAATGGCTTGCCCTGTGACACGGTTCTCTGGTCAATAAGGGACGATGATGGTCTGTTCTGGCTGTATACGGCCTGCGGCCTGGTGCGCATCACCCCGACTGAACTGAACGCATGGATCGTGGATCCGAAGCACAGGATTCAAACTACAGTTTGGGATGCGGCAGATGGTGTCAGGATCCGCTCGGTTGCGGCTACCGCCTTTACTCCCCGCATCTCGAAGGCGTCCGATGGGAAGCTGTGGTTCCCAACGGGGGACGGGGTCCAAGTCATCGATCCTCGTCATCTTGCTGTGAACAAAATCCCGCCGCCGGTGCGCATTGAGCAAATCGTAGCCGATCACAAGGTTCAGTGGCAGAACATAACAGGCGCGGCAGTTACGAACTTGCGTCTGCCCGCGCGCACTCGAGATCTGGAAATCGGTTACACAGCTCTCAGCCTCGTCGCACCGGAGAAAGTTCATTTCAAGTACTTGCTGGAAGGGCAAGACCGCGACTGGAGAGAGGTGGTCAACGACCGCCAGGCGCAATACACGAACCTTGCTCCCCGTCACTATCGTTTTCGCGTCATAGCCAGTAACAACAGCGGAGTGTGGAATGATCAAGGCGACGTGCTCGACTTCTCCATAGCCCCCGCGTACTACCAGACGAACTGGTTTCGCTCCCTGTGCCTAGCTGCTGTCGTAGTGCTGCTATGGGCGGCCTACCAGTTGCGTCTCCGGCGGTTGCGTCATGAGTTCGACATGACGTTGGAGGCGCGCGTCGGCGAGCGAACCCGCATCGCCCGCGATCTGCACGACACGCTGCTGCAAAGTTTTCAAGGGTTGGTGTTTCGTTTTCAGGGGGCTCTCAATCAGCTCCCGAACCGTCCCGAGAAAGCATACGAAGTTCTGGAAAGCGCGCTGATTTCCGCAGATCAAGCAATCGCGGAAGGTCGTAGCGCCATTCAGGAACTACGTTCGGGGTCATCCCAGGAAAGCAACCTTGAACAGACGCTGCTGGCAACCGGGCGCGAACTGGCATCCTCACAAAATGGGGGAGACAGTGCCCCGACTCTGCGGGTAATTGTAGAGGGCACCCGACGAGCGAAGCAGGCGATGATCAGGGAAGAGATCTATCGGATCGCACGAGAGTTGCTGCGAAATGCGTACCGCCACGCACATGCCCGGAGCATTGAGGCGGAACTACGCTACGACGACGCTTTTGTGTTAATCGTACGAGATGACGGGAAAGGGATCGATCCCCAAGTGCTGCAAGATCGCGGTCGCGCCGGTCATTGGGGCCTGCGTGGTTTGTATGAGCGCGCAGAGGGAATTGGAGCCCGATTGGATGTCTGGAGCGAAGCAGGTGCCGGGACAGAAGCTCGATTGACAGTTCCAGGCGCTGTCGCCTATGCAAAATCCGGCGATGGGGGTAGATTTAAGCTGTTCCGGAAAACGAGGATTTATGAGCGCCGGTCCTAATACGATTCGGATCATGACGGTTGACGATCATCCTCTCTTGCGTCAGGGCATCGGATGAACGAAGCTGAGATGATCATAACTAGGGCAAACAGAACCCACAGCAAGTCTCGCCAGGGAAGCCGCATAGCGATTTGCAAGAGCAGGAGTCCGGCAAGGGGAATTATGTTGGCGAGTTTGTTGGCATAAGACCTCAAGAGCACATAAGCAAAAGCCGTGACAGTGATCATAAAGTAGAGTCCGAATTCGAGACGGAGGCCGATCCAGAGCATTGTGGGAAGGTTCAGAGAGGCGAAGGAGACGGGGATCCGAAAGAAGTCGCAATAGCCGATCACGAATGAGAGCATGAGGATGTAGACACACACCGGGACAGAGGCGATCAGGATGCCTTCGGTGAGCCAGGTTTTTTTCCTTTCCGACTGCGTCGGTTCGTTATCCATGGGCTGTACTTATCATCGCTGTGGTTCGGGTGTCTATGGGAGATGACATCCGTTACCCAAGTCGTTCGGCATTACCGACCCTTGAGTTTTCATGGGAGAGGAAGCTGACCCGATTGCTCGAGAAGCTGCTTGCCGAGTAACCTGTTTAATTAGGACGGAGGCTCTTCGCCGCGGCGGTGGGGAGTAGCGTTTCCTTTTCCTTTCTTTTGGCGGCTTTGGCAGCTTCCTTCTCGCGAGCGGCTTTCACCTGAGCGTGCAGCACCAAGAATCAAACAGATGGACTGCCTCTGAGTGGCACCCTTTGATACTGCGAGGAGCTTCAAAAGGGGAGACAGAGAAACTTCCAATCCTCAGGCTTGGGTGATGATTTGGCGGAAGGAGGATGCCACTAGACAGGCAAGTGGTTTGTGCGGGCCCAACCTCCCAGAACGAGACTTCCGGCCCGGAATGACATCCGGTTTGCCCGTAATCCATCTAGGATCAATGCCATGCGTGGCGATCGCTTCCTACGAGACGACCTATCATGGCGCAATTGTGTCCGAGACCTCTGAGCCGGAGGCGCTGCGATTGTGAGTTCGACACCATTTTCGGCTGTGACAAGGATCACCACCCACTAGGGGTTGAACTACATATAGTGGGACACATGCGTGCAAGTTGGATCGGAGCTATTCGTAAATTTCTCGTCACGCCGTCTCAGGGGTGGGGCAGAAGCCTCGAATCCTACAATAAGTCAAACCTGGGCGAATCGGCTTCGGAGTCGAACAGCGCCGCATGGCGGAACTGCCACTATGCGTTGAATGACCAACTAAATCAACCAGGTACTACGAGCGCACACATAGCCCATTGGGGAATAGCATTCGAGTATGAGCTTCCACGGGAGCAAGGGCATAACGTGGATGTCGTCATTCTTGCAAGGCACTGGTTCACTCGCCTGGTGGTGCTCTTCTTGCTGTCGTGCACGCTCGCAGTTCCAGGCCCCCCGCCCCCAGAGGGGTGGGTTCCGGTTCGCTGGACCGGCGGTCCGTTAGAACTTGCCTGGCGAACCCAGGCGAAAACGCTCCCCGCCGAGAGCGCCGTCCGCGACGCCCTGGCCCGTTGGTACGAACCGGCCACGCTCAGTCTTCTTGAAAAATCACCAGTGAACTGCCTGCTGGTCACATGGAGTGCGCCCGCCGATGCGGCTGTCGAAGCGGAGCAGCAGCAGCTCGTGAAGGTTTATGCGGAGGCGGCACACAAGCGTGATCTAGCTGTGCTTGGTCTCGTCTATACAGCCGGCGATGCTTCGAACATTGCTGCGGGCGCCACGCGAGTTGCGCTCGATGGACTGGTACTCGAAGGGGAGTTCGCCCCGGAATTTACCGCCGCCTTGCGCAAGGCGGCCGGCTCCATGTTGGTTGTCGAGATCGCGAAGGACGCGGATTCGTGGCGTTGGAAGCCTGCGCCGATCGTCGCCGTCGTGGGTGTAGCTCCGAGCGCACGCATTCTTTCGGAAATGGGCATTCGCGGTGCGCCCTCGAGCCAGCCGTGGATCGAGTCGAACATCTGGTTGGTACGTTCGTTCGGTCTCGGCTCGCCCTTGCGACCGGTATGGATCAGCAGCCAATTGGAGAAGACCTCGGCCGTCGATTACGAGCGGGCCGTGGCCGATGCTGCCGCAGGAGGCGGTCATTGGATCGTCTCGCTGGACGATGGGCTTCGCGCCAAACTGCGTGCGCGGGATGCCGAGGCGCTCGAAGAGTGGCGCTGTATCTCAAGCTACCTGAAGTTCGCGGAGAGTCACCCAGGTTGGCGCGCTGTAGCGCCCTATGGAAATGTCGGCGTTATGCTCGATGCGGCGAGTTCGAAACAAGAACTTGCGGATGAGTACCTGAACCTTGCGACACGCCGTCAGGTGCCTTTCCGTCTGGTGGCGCGTTCCGGGCTGAATGCCGCTGCACTGGCGAAGTTCCGCGCGATTGTGACCACCGAACTCGACCCACCGACTGCGGCCGAGCGCAAAGTGTTGCAGGATTTCGCCGAGGACGGCGGGCTTGTAATCGCTGGTCCCTCGTGGGGCGATGCTCCGAAGACGGAGCCGTTCGCCGAGATACCGGCCGGAAAAGGACGCGTAGTCGCTTACAGAGACCCCGATCCTGAAACGGTAGCGCGCGACCTGAAGGAGTTGCTGTCGGACGAGGACATGGGAGTGGTCCCGTTTAATGTGCCGTCGGTGATCACGATGGCAAGGGGAGGCGATCCCGGGCAACCGCTGGTCGTGCAGTTAGTCAACTATTCCGATCATCCGGCGGAGGCAATCACGCTTCGTGTCGCGGGGAGATTTCGCTCGGCTCGCCTGGAAACGCCAGAGGGTGCGGCGGTGAACCTGGGGCTGCGGGACGCGGAAGGAAGTACGGAAGTGACGATTTCGAAGCTTCTGTTGTGGGGTACGGTTTCGATGGAATAAGCGGACTTTGAGGGAACAGGAGGAGACAAAACAATGTGCAAAGGACTGACGCGGCGCGATTGGTTGGCACTTTCTGGTCTTGCGGCAGGTGCAATGGCCGTGCGACCGAGCGTAACTCGGGCGGCCGAAGGCGCGCGGAGCATACCGGAGAACCAAGCAGCTCCGGCGGAACCGGTATCCGTTGCGAAGGTCCGCAACTACAACGAGGACCTGACTACGCAATTCCGCAAGATGTTCGACCAGATCGGCGGGATCGAAAACCAGGTCAAGGGGAAAACGGTCGGGATCAAAGTCAATCTGACCGGCGATGCTCCATTCCCGGGATACACGGCGGGCGACACGCATTGGGTGCACCCTCGCGTCGTTGGCTCGGCGGTTGCGGCGTTTGGCGCGCTGGGCGCAAAGCGCGTCCGTATTCTTGAAAGCACCGACAGCCGCAAGCTCGGCCACAAACTGGAAGACAAGATGCTTGCAGGTGGTTGGGACGTCGCCGCCATCCGCAATGCCGCGCCCCATGTTGAATTCGAGGATACGAATACAATTGGCCAGGCCAAGCAATACTCGTTGTTGAAGGTCAACAGCAAGCCATACGTCTTTCCAGCCTTCCTGATGAACCATTCGTATGAGGACTGCGATTACTTCGTGAGCATGGGCAAGATGAAAAACCACGAAGAGATGGGCATCACCATCTGCATCAAGAACCTGTTCGGCATTACGCCAACCGGCTTGTATCACGACCGCGAGCAAGTATTCCACTACGGGTACGTGCAGGCGCCTTCCGGCGCGCCCGTCGAACTCGATCCGAATTCGACCCGCTACGAAGGTTGGCGGCTCCCTCGCGTTCTCGTCGACATTCTCGGCTCGCGGCCAGTGGACCTCGCTATCGCCGACGGCATCGTAGCGATGGTTGGCGGCGAGGGCCCCTGGGTGCTCGGTTCCAAGCCCTGTCATCCGGGAACCCTTGTCGTCGGCAAGAACTGCGTGAATACCGACGCGGTCGCTATGGCTTGCATGGGCTACAACCCGCGCGCTGGCCGGCATGAGGCGCCCTATCGCGTCTTCAAAAATCCCAAGGATCATCCAGCCGATCAGTGCCACCCCCCGGATGAGACCTTCCAATACGCCGACAATATGATGCTTTTGGCCGAAGCTGCGGGAATCGGCTCGGCAGACTTGAGCAAAATCGACGTTCGCGGAGTACCTATTAAGGATGCTATGTTCGACTACGAAGCCTTCTGGAAAAACCAGACGCCGAAGGGGGTTTCCTGAGTCGTTTGGTTCTCTCCCTGTTCGCTGCGGTCCTGCTGGCCTGGCCGATTGCACCGCAGCAACCGGAAAAGCTCGAAAAGAGCACAGACGCCATGGGGGCTACGTTTTCCATCGTCCTCTATGGCTCCGATCGAGCATCCATGAACCAGGCGATTGACGCAGCATTTGAGGAAGTCCACCGCCTGGATGCTCTGCTCTCCAATTACCTGCCCGCGAGCGAGTGGAGTCGTATCAATCGTGAGGCGGCCAATCAGCCTGTGACGGTATCACCAGAACTGTTCGCACTCCTGTCTGATTGCATCGAGTACAGCCGCGCGAGCGAGGGCACCTTCGATCTGACTGTCGGCCCGCTCATGCGCGCCTGGGGTTTTGCTGGCGGAGTTCATCATGTTCCAACTTCCGACCAGATTCGCCAGGCGGTTGAACTGGTGGGATACAGGCATCTGCAACTGAACACACGGAAGCGAACCGTGCGCTTCGATCGTCCCGGTGTGGAGATCGATCCCGGCGGAGTAGGCAAGGGTTACGCCGTCGATCGCATGGTCGAGGTCCTCCGCGCGCGCGGTATTCGTAGCGCGCTCGTCGCCGCATCCGGCAGCAGTATTTTCGCCCTTGGCAACCCACCGGACGAGTCTCGAGGCTGGTCCATTAGTATTGCCGACCCCTGGGACCACCGGAAGAACGCCGCGCAGATGTTCCTCAAAGACCTGTCCCTCTCCACCTCGGGCAGCTACGACAAATCATTTCGTTCCGGCGGACATCGTTACTCGCACATCATGGATCCCCGCCGCGGCGTTCCGGCCGAAAGCGCTGTTCAGGTAACCGTCATTGCGCCCCGTACCATCGATAGCGAGGTCTGGGCGAAGCCTTACTACATCCTGGGATACGCCTGGACGGCCACACACAAGCCGGAGTCCTGGCGTGTGCTCTACTGCGAAAACACGCCCGGCGCCGCGTGCTCCTGGGTGGAGTAGCCTGCTCGTAACCCCGATTCATCACGCAACAATGAGGGGTTCTCTGGAGACTGCAAACGAAGTAAGAGACAACTAGCGATTCAGTATCCTCGATCTGTACGCGACAATGGTGGAGCTGAACAAACTCATGCAGATTGACCGCTCTGCCGGCCAGAAATGCTCCGGTTACCTCGCCCATCAAACTGCTAAGCTGGAGATCCTGATGTTAAGGCCGCTTGTAACATCGCTTTGGTGTAACCGACATTGTAGGCAAAGGCCGCGTAGCCCCCGCCGCCTGGATAGTATGGACTAAAGTCGGGGCGTTGCCGGTCGTAGTCGATTGCTCGAGGATGCTCAGGGTAGATCAAGCGCGAATATTTCTGACGTACCAATTCTTCCATTACCGCGTACATGTTGTTAACGCCTTCGTCTAAAAATACTTCTGTGTATTTTTGATAGGGCCTTTCCACGCGAACATTTCGGTAGTGAACATGGTTTATGACGTCCCTGCCACCGAAATACCGGCAAACTTCTACGGGATCTTCGCCCATCTCGCGTGTCACGCCGCAATCAAAGGTGATTCCGTTGCACGGACTCGGCACAATGTCGATGAGGCGTTTCCAGCCTTCGACGGTCCCCACGATCTGTTGCGAACCACGGCTTACAGGTGCAGGAGGATCATTCGGATGGAGGGCCAGACGAACACCAAATTCCTCGGCGACCGGAATCACTGCTTTTAGAAAATAGGTGATGTTACTCCACATTTCTTCGGGTTGATGCGCACCCTCTTCGGCCAGGGGAGGCAAGTCCTTGGCACGATCGTAATCAAATGCAGTTAGTCCCGCGCCACCCCGCCCCGTCTCTTCGTAGTAACCCTCGACAAGGCGGTGGGCATAGAAGTTGTATTCGATGACAGGTAATCCCACGTTTCCCGCCGCGCGAATGGATTGCCGAACCCGTTCAACCTCTTCGTCACGCCCTGGTTTCCCATAGAGAGTCTTGGGAAATCCGGAAATCATCATGTTACCAAGTGTGAGTCTCCCACTTTTGAGTCTCTCCATCAGCGCTCGGAGATCGGCTTCCCGCCAAGGAATCGGAGGACCACCCATCATGACGTCACTCACCCCAAGCTGTTGCACTCGTCGCATCCCGGCTTCATCGATCGTTCCCGTCGCAAAATATGGCCCAGTTCTCGATAGTTCTAGCGCGATCTTGGGGATCCGCGTCATTCCGGCCCGATCGCGATACTCCACATTCCACTTCCGGGAGTCGATGATGGGAAATGAAGCCGACAAAGTCGTTCCCGCAATGACCTGCAGCAGCTTCCTTCGGCGCAAGTCCTGTTTTCTCATGTGGTCCTCCTCACGACGTTCCTTGTGCTCTGCCTAGACCAGGCTATTTAATCCAAACATTTGTTCGACGCCCGCGTTGGGAAGTTTCCCTTGTCATTCGACGCATTGGGCGTTTTAGCGCGATTGTTGCGTGTTTAAAGATAGGCGACTGTCAGCATAGGCTCACTTCTCTCTAATCCGGAGTTTCCATTTTGGTCCCGGCCTTTGCGTGCAGCATACAACGAGCCACATGCAGCTGATCGTCGGAGTTTGGGTTTCCGCTTGCGGACCTTTTCGGCTCCTCCCAGCATCCCTGCACACTCGGTCTATGGGTAATTGCGGCCGGATGGTCGGCAATCTGTAAACGATCTATAAACGGCGTTCGCGGAGATAAGCGCGCAAGCGATCTTCGACGAGCTCTCACTTCACACAACCGGACTTCGGGCTCGGATTGAGTTGCGGTTAGTCCGTCATCCGGGAAAGACATAAGGTTCCCCTGCCAAGCAGTCAGTTCAACGAAATAGCCGACCATCCAGCCAAGTGGCCGGGGACAAGTCTACGTAGGTGGATCTTTAAGACGAGCAACGTTGAGCAACCCTTCGGTTCTTAGACAAAACTTTCGAAGTTCCAGTTTTGATAACACTTGCCACCCGACAGGTTTATTCAACCGACGCTCCGCGTTTTCCAAGGAGGAGTGCCTTGAACTTGTCGTCGCCCAAGGCTCGACCCAGTTCCCTAAACGCAAAAAATGGAATAAACGTGCAGAAAATCACGACACTGCGGGCGAGCACATCATCGAGCCGCACATCATCGAATCCACCAGCGAGATCTTTCCCATGGATGGCATATATAACCAGCTGTTCGACGACACGAACGAGAAAGACAAGTAACGTGTACAAAAATGCTTTCAGCACGGCGAAACTTAGCAAGGGTAGGTCCACCCGCTTCTTGGCAAGGGGAGTGGCTTCTCCGATCAAAATAAACTTTGCGATTACTACCGCTTTCACCAACGCATCCCCATAGTCCAAAAAGAGAGAATCGTAGTTTTTCGTCAATACCATGCTGTACGTTGCGAGCATGCAAAAGAAAAACGCCAGATAAGCAGAGATTATGATCATCTGCTTAGTATTACTACGTTAAGTTCTTGACGTTTGGTTTTGCTGGTGCTACCGTCGCGAGCATGACGGATGCCCAAGTCGAGAAATGCCGAAGGCGCTTGGAACAATTCCTAAGGGATTTGCTGGAGCCCATGGGCAGGAGCGAGCGAAGGCATTGGGGTGCGGTTTACATTCGTGGACTTTTGCTGAATGGAGAACGCAAGTCCATCGAGCCGCTTGCCGATCGCTCGGACGAAGGAAATGTACAAGCTCTGCAGCAGTTCGTGGGACAAAGCCCGTGGGATTGGGTGCCTTTGTGGGAACGTCTGGGCAAGCGCATGACTGCGGAATTGGAGCCGGACCCGGTTTGGGTTATCGACGATACGGGCTTCCCCAAACAAGGCAAGCATTCGGTGGGAGTGGAAAGACAATATTCGGGAACGCTCGGCAAGGTTGGAAATTGCCAGGTGGCCGTCAGCCTGCACCATGTTGGAGAACAAGGCAGCACGGTGCTCGGCTGGCGTCTGTATCTACCGGAAAGTTGGACGAAGGACGGTAAGCGTCGTGAGGAAGCGGGCATTCCGGAAGAAGTTGTTTTCAAAACGAAGTGGCAACTCAGTCTGGACATGATCGATCAGGTGCGCACTTGGGGCTTATCGAATCGCATTGTCGTGGCGGATGCTGGTTACGGAGATACCACGGAGTTTCGCGACGAACTGGAAGCTCGTCAACTCTCTTATGTTCTAGGTATTTCCTCAACGACGGGAGTATGGAGCAAACCACCACAAGCAAAAGTTCCACGCTACCAGGGGCGAGGCGCTCCAGCGACGCGCTACGCCTATGGGAAACAACGGCCGACCTCCGCGCAGGACGCGGCGGTCCAAGCGAGAGGTTGGAAGAGAATCCGCTGGCGGCAAGGCACAAAGGGATGGTTGGAATCACGATTCGTGGCCTTACGAGTTCAGCCCTCTCATGGCTTCGTCCGTGGGCAACCACCGCACAAGGAAGTTTGGTTACTGAGTGAATGGCCCGAGTCGGAAAAGGAACCGACCAAGTACTTCCTTTGCGATCTGCCCGCCACCTATACACTGCGACGATTAGTACGGCTCGCGAAGTGTCGCTGGAAGATCGAGCAAGATTACCAGCAACTGAAGGAGGAACTGGGACTGGATCATTACGAAGGGCGGAGTTGGATCGGTTGGCACCACCACACCACGCTGGTTATGTTGGCTCACGCATTTCTAACCTTGGAAACTCTCCGCAGTAAAAAAAACTTCTGGCTGGACCCTGCCACGGACGCGTCGTGAAATTCAATACCTGCTTTTTACCTGGACAGGCTTCTGTGCTTACTGCGGAGCGAAAGCAAAGCGCCCGCGAGGTCCCTAAATACTTAACGTAGTAATATTAGCCTCGTACCACGCTCTCTGCCTCAAACTTTTTTTTAGCTCTCCTGTAGTCATCCGCCCCCCTATTTTCAATTTGGTTTTGACTCCACGATCCCGATCGAAAAGTCCTGAATCCGCGGAGCACGCAAATAGTGTTTATCGGCTTGCAGGGACGAAACGGGCACCTGGCGTTAGTCTGCAATGATCGGAATTGGTCGTAAAACTAGAACGACAAAACACCGATGATTGCGGCAGCCAGCACGAGCAGCGCGGGATTTATCTTGTATCTGAGCAAGATCAGAAGCGTGCCAATGGCGATGGCCGCGGTATCGAATCCAGTTACGGCGCAGGGGGTGGTGGCCCATCCGTTTCTCCTCTACGGCCGCCTGATTAGCTGCGGGGATGATCGCGGACACCGATGCAGAAATCGTGTCCATTTCAAAACAAGGTCAAACCGCTGCGCGCGTTTGCGCCCCTTTTTGCTTCTTGCATGGCCCTGTTTTAGGTACTGAGCTTACTGCGTCGCGTTTTGGCGTTTTGCGTTTTGACCCCCTTAGAAAGAAATGGGTCAAAACGCATCCAGACACCTTTGCAGTGGTGGGGTGACATACCTGGTCGGTGTCCCCACCCCTGCAAAAGCAAGAGGTGTCTGCGGAGGTGAAAAACAGCGTTTTGGCCCTCTCGCAAACAAGGAGGCAAATGTGAAGAGTGACTTTCTTACGTTTGAGCGAGGCGGAATGCCACGCCTATCGATCGGGCACATGCACGCCGCGCTCGAAATTGACAAATCGTCGGAACTTGAGTCGTAAGAGTGCAAAGAAAAGCGAATGGCGACCGCTTCAAAACTCGTGCCGGTCCGGGGCAAAAACGGGAGTAAACGCCCGGTGACGGAAATGCGTTCGGCCGGATCCCCGCTGACGCCGGAGCTGAAAGCATTCATCGATCACGCCATAGTGCCGGCGCTAGTGAGGCAATATTTCGCGGAGTTGGATGCAAAACCGAAGTGTTTGCCGAAGCGGGAAGGGAAATGAAACACGTTTTGCACATGCCCGGGCAAACGGCCCTTGCGACCAGGGCCCACGACGCTGCAAACTCTCGACGATACACGGCCGCGCCAACTTGGAGGGAACTGTGACCGTGACCGAAACCGCACGTTGTGGCGTTTACGCTCGCTACTCCCACGAGAAGCAGAACGCGCTTTCCATCGATCAACAAGTCAGAAAATGCCGCGAATTTGCTGATCACGAAGGATGGCGCGTTCTGGAGGATCAGATCTACGCCGATGAAGCGATCTTCGGAACCACCGACGATCGTGCCGGCCTACGTCGGATGCTCGCGGCGGCGAAACACAAACCGCGTCTGTTCGATGTGATTCTCGTCGACGACACCAGCCGCTTGTCCCGCCGCCTCGCCGATTCGATGCGTATTTTCGAGCAGATGCAAGCTCTCGGAATCCGCATCGTTTTCGTTGCTCAGGGGATTGACACCACCAACGAACAGGCGGAACTTCTTGTCGCCACGAACGGAATTGTCGATTCGCTGTACATCAAAGATCTGGCGAAGCGCACCTTTCGAGGAGTGGAACACCTCGCGCTGAATGGCCTGCACACCGGTGGCCGAGTGTTTGGCTATCGCCGCGTGCCGATCCAGAGCACAGCGGAACGCGATAGCTACGGCCGCCCGAAAATCGAAGGCGTGAGGCTTGCGGTGGATCCGGACCAGGCGCGAACGGTGCGCCGAATCTTCGAACGTTACTCGCTCGGCCATTCGCTCAAGAGAGTTGCGATCGACCTCAACCAGGATCACGTCATTTCACCGCAGCCGCAGAAGGGAAGAATCGCGCGCAGTTGGTGTCCGTCATCAGTGCGGCACATCCTGCACAACGAACGATATCGCGGAGTGGTTTTCTGGGGCAGAACGCAGAAAGTCAGATCCGAAACCGGCAAGCGCATCTATCGCAGAAAACCAGAGAGTCAGTGGCGTCGAAAAGAAATTCCCGAGCAACGGATCGTTTCCGATGAACTCTGGAACGCCGTGCGGCAATGCATTGAAGCTGTGAATGAACTTTACTCGCTCGAGGCGCGCCGGCCAGGGATCCTGCGAGCTCGAGCGGCAAGCTCGCCGTATATTTTCTCTGGATTGCTGAAGTGTTCCCTGGGCGGCGCGAGCGTTACGATCGTTTCCGGCTGTGGGCGGAAACGGCAAGACGTCCGTTACGGTTGCTCGCTGCACTACAACCGAGGGCGCGGCGCGTGTTCGAATACTCTCTTGATCGCCAGACGCACGCTCGAGGAGCAACTCCTCGCCGGCCTTCAGGCGAAAGTTCTCCATCCCGACGTGATCGCGTACACACTGGATCGTTTCGAAGCAGAATTGAATCGCGCTCTCGATTTGCGCCACAGCGATACGGACGCCAGGCGCCGGCAAGAGGCTGCGATCGAAAAGAAAATCAGCAATCTTACGGCTGCGCTCGCAGAGGGCTATCGCTCGCCGGCAATCCTGGCAGACCTCGCGCGGTTTGAAGCTGAGCTGCGAGAGATCCGCGAACTTTCCGCAGCTTCACGGCCCGAAGCGATCGCTCTTCGCATGAGTGACATGAGGCGATTTGTGGAATCTAGACTGACAGAATTGCGCGCGCTGTTCGGCGCCGAGGCGGTGACGATCCGCGCGGAGATCTCGAAACACGTTCAGAAAATTACGCTTACGCCGGAAGGAAGAAGCTACGTTGCGTCAGGGACCTGGGACGTTCTGGGCGTCAACCCATGGATGGTGCCGGGGGACCGGATAGCAACGGTCGTGCATACGCTTTTAGCTTGCCATTGGCCGCATGAGCGAAGGGTCCTCCCAAATTTGCTCTGCCCGGTCGGAAGCACGCTGCCTGTACAGGCTCCTTGGTCAACACGGCACCGCGATCGAGGATTTGCGCGAATTAATCGCCGTTCCTCCGGAAACCGAGCGAAGCCTCCGGGCGTTCGCTCAGACGGATGCAGCCGACGCGTGCTGGATCGAAACGGCGCTAAAGTTTAGACGATCCGTCGCGCAATAATTTGAGCGTCTGGTGCGTGAGGGCATCCCATCAGGACTAGCGAAAATTGAAGATTTAAAAGTTAGGCTAATCCAGACCCAGCAGACAGACCAAGCGCACGGAGACGCAAGAAACGTGTGCGAAGAAAGCTAAACCAAAGAAAACGGCGAGACATAAGCATCGAAACACTTTCAAGGCGAGCAATCAGAATTGATTGGGCTATGGTTCACCCAAACGTAATGTGACCACGTCCACGTTACGACGACAAAGAAGAAGAGCGGCCAAACGCCTGCTCTCGTTGCATAGTGCGACAGGAGCCACAGGCTGTTGGCAATTGCCAGGCACCGATTAATTGTGTGACCCTAAATCCCGGGCCACGACGCGTGGTGAGGTAGAACATGCTGGCTGTCCTGTTGATGGCCACCGCTCTTTTGGGCATGGGGCTTGTGGCGTTCTGGATGGAGCCGCTCGTTGTCTTGAGCGTTATAGAGCGACTTACTCCCAATGTTACTTATCGGGTTCGGACGCATCGTCCTGTGGTGGCCCTTTCCTTCGACGATGGCCCACACCCGCGTTTTACTCTTCGAGTCCTAGAGATTCTTCGGCAGCACGACGCTAAGGCAACCTTCTTCCTCATCGGTGAACGAGCCATCCGACATCCCGATGTGGTTTCCCAAATCAAAGCCGACGGACACGAGGTCGGCAACCACTACTTCAAGAATGGTCCTACTTTAAGCCACTCCGATTCCGATTTCGTCGCTTACCTGGAACAGACCGAGAAAGCAATCGGCATCAGCCCTGGATCGAAGCTATTCCGTCCACCTGGTGGTGTGGCATGGCCTAGGCAGCTCCGGCTTGCTCAAGCGCATGGATACAAATGCGTGCTCGGTTGTGCGTATCCTCATGATCCCATGCACCCTCCGGTTTGGTACATGAGGTGGCTGGTTGGAAAAAATCTCGTTCCCGGTGCCATCGTGATCCTTCATGATGGCATCTCAGATCCATCACGCAGCATTGAGGCGCTCCCGCAGATTCTCACGGTGGGACACAACAAAGGACTATGCTTCACCTCGATCGGCGCTCTGGTGAGGGAAGCCGTCGAGCCACGGTAACATGCCGACTAGCGTCGCGAAGCCGCTCGACGACCCGGACAACATCTTCGAACTGAAACACGACGGCTTCCGCGCTCTCGCCTACATCAATGCTGGCCAGTGTAAGTTGATCTGATGTCATACAGTGGTGACTTTTGAGGGAATGGATTACTCTTCTCCGGTCCCCGCAGAGGAATCGCCCAGTCATGCCGAGCAAGCGGAATGACCCCGAAGCCGTCCGTCGGGCTCGCGTCCGTCAGCTGTTTGTATCGTGCCCGACCGAACACACTGAAAGAGGAGTCTTGTTGTTTTACACGTGGCTGGAGAAGCGCTACCCTCATTTGCTGCCGACCGGTCCCGGCGATCCACACCAGCAACTGAAGGCAGACCTCGACGGCCTGTACCAGTAGGAACGCGCAGCGCGCAATGTCTATCGGCAAGGGCAGGCCTGTGTGACACTCGCCGCCAAGGGCGATGCATCAAATCAGACTCGCGCAAATCCCAGGATTGCCCCACGTCAACGTCTCGAATAAACGGCGCTCATCGAGCACATTTGAGTTGAATGAAGTATTAATTTCCGGTTACAAACCATGCTGTAACTACTGCCAGTATCCATGACAGAAACCTTGCGTCATCATACCTAACAATTTACCCCTGAACCTCACTTGACCACCACGGGACGCTGACACTAAGGCGTCCCTCCTACCTTCGTCCCAGAAGCGATCAGAGGCCTCACTCAAAATCGGGCGACCCACGGCCACTGCACCTCACAGATATTTTCGAAACGGGTAATCCCGTTTTGGGCAACCCGCCTAAGCCTCGTCGCGCGCGGCAGCCTGCTTAGGTTCACACTGGAAATTCACGGCAAGCTGCGCGCCGGGAAGCGCGACACCCGGAGACAAGATGAAACCCCCGAAGTCGTTCTTGATCGTTATCACTAGCCTGCTGTTCGTGGCGCCGACAGCGTTCGCACAGAAGGGAAAGAAAGATTACCCGCTTCAAGTGCAAATGGGTGACATAACGGAGCGCACCTGGGCAGCACTGTCGTACTCGTGGTGGGCATCCGCAACCATCAACGGAGTTACGTATGACGCCAAATGCGAAGCAAGCCTTTGCAGTCACGCGCTTGTGGCCGGAACCTACGCCGCTAGATTAGAAGGCGACAATCTGTACGTGTACGGTGAAACGTCGGACGGAAAAGGAAAGGTTGTGCACTTCAAGATTAAGCACGGCGGGGAAATGCACGGCACGATTCATTCAGCGGAAACCAAGCAATAGGACGGCAGCCCGCGAACCCCCCGCTCGCGGCGCAGGACGCGACATATGACTTCCGAAACGATGCTCCTGATCTCGGCCGACATCCGCTCACCGCTGCCGAAATCCAACTTCGTTCTCCACCACATCTCAGCGTTGCGGCATGAGACTACTCTCTCCAACTCGAAAACGCCGCGTTCTTCGCGGGGCGCTCCATATTGCTGTGTCTTGTCGTCCGATCGATCCCTCCTTCCAGTTTCTTCAACCAAAGTTTTTGCGACACTTTGCGGCCCCAGTCACCTTCGGCGTGCACCTTGTCATGTGTCGTGCCCTACAGTACAGTCTCCGCACACCTCAACACCCCTCCTTCCCACAATTGAATTTCCATAGGGCCCGCGTCCACCGCAACCACGGTAACGGCTTTACCGGACGCGCGCAGAACTCCCCGCCTCCGTTTACTCCAAGCCCAGAACGCGCATCCGGTAAAGCGCTAACGTTTACCAGGAGCTTGGTAGCAAGAATTGAAGGATTGGCACTTCTGAAAAATAATAGAGATCTTTTGATAGTTAGGAAATAACGTCATACTCGCTTTTCACGAGGCCGCTTTCATACTGCTGCGTCGCTACGTGGCGGAGCCGCAGATCTCGCGGTAGTGAGCCGAAGAGAGGAATTCCGTCTCCGATGAGAACAGGTACGCGGGTGATGATGAGACGTTGAATGAGTCCTTCGCGTAGGAACCTTTGAATCGTAATCCCTCCGTCGACGTAGATATGTTGGGCACCTTTCGCAGCTAGATTGGAAACGATCTCAACTGGAGACCCTGCCATATGTTCGACCACACCTCCCCGCACCGCGGAAAAGTCGACGGGCTTGTTGCTGAGAACGACAACGTGCTTGCCACCATATGGCCAGACCGGAAAGGCTAGAACTGTCTCGAAGGTTTTACGGCCTATCACAAGTGTATCGACGCTAGCTATAAACTCATCGTAGCCGTGGGGCTCGCCACCTCCCTCGGGCAGGAAGTCGAAGCTGCCATTCAGCCGCGCAATAAAACCGTCTACGCTGGTCCCGATAAACACAGATACGATCATCGTAGACTCCTCACTTGCAGCCACTCAATTTCTTAACTCATAGGGAAAAGGCGGAAAGCCATTCTAGACGAAATTGGCTGACTTTTCCGGTAACGGTTACCAGGACTTGTCCAAGCGATGGCTCGGGGAAAACGCAAACCAGCCTCGAAAGCCCTGTGGCCGGGGCTGCACGATTCATGCTGGCGAGCTGCAGATTGGACTGTCACAATCTCATCCTTCAACAGGAGAACAAATCCTTTGCCGGACGAATCCGATCCGAACGTCACCGAGTTGCGAAGTGAGCGTGCATCCGTGGATAGCTCGAATCGGTTGAACGCGACGCGCTCAGCGCAGCGTCGGCCGTGGGATCGCAACGACCGTATCCGCCTGCTCATCTGGGTCCTCATCGCATTCCTTATTCCGGGAGCAGGTGTTTTCGCGCTGCATCTCGGGGCTGGGCGAAGTAGTTCGGTGTTCACCGTGCGTAGCGAATTGCCGACCAAAGCGATCATGGCATTTTTTGTTGCGCTGGCGACTTGGATAATATCCCGCATGGAAAAACGTCCTCTCGACGACTACGGTATTCCTCCGTACCAGGCATTCGGAGGAAGGTTCTGGGAAGGCTCGATCTGGGGTTTCGCCATGCTTTCCGCGGTCCTGCTGGTCCTGCGCGTGTCGGGTCACTTTCGCATTGAGTCTGTTGCTCTCACAGGAAGCTCCGCGCTTCGGTACGCTTTTGCCTGGGCCATTACATTTCTTGCGGTGTCCCTGAGCGAAGAATTAGCTTTCCGCGGCTACTGGCTGTTTTCTTTCAGCAGGCGCATACGCTTCTGGCCCGCGGCCGTGTTTATCTCGGTCGTGTTCGGCGGGGCTCACCTGGCGAATCACGGAGAAAATGTACTGGGTGTTCTAGAGGTGATTGCGACCGGCTTGCTTTTTTGTCTTACCATTCGACGCACAGGCAACCTTTGGTTCGCTGTGGGCTTCCACGGAGCCTGGGACTGGGCGGAAACTTTTTTCTATGGCACGCCGGACAGCGGACTTCTCGGCGTGGGTCGATTCCTGAACACTTCGATCCGAGGCCCAAATTGGCTCACCGGAGGTTCGGCAGGACCTGAGGGCAGCGTGATTGCACTTCTTGTTCTCGTCCTTTGTGCGCTGCTGATCCATTTTCGCTTTCCGAATGCGATCTACCCAGATTGTCCTGTCTAAGGCGATTCCGCTCCCAATTCGGTTTCTAGCTCTTGCAAGTCGGAAAAGTCCGGCCCAGTACCCACATGTACGATTTCGCCAGGAGCTACCGAGAATTTTCTCGGTTCTCCGTGTCGATTCTGCACCTTCTCGTTCGACTATGGGTAGAGCAACAATTAAGCTCTGAACTTGAGCGGCAGACCAACTCAACCCGAAAGGACAAAACACAATGCGATTCATGGTCATCGTCAAAGCCTCGAAAGACTCCGATAAAGAAGGCGCACTCCCTGATCCCAAGGGCATAGCCGACATGAACAAATTCAACGACGAGCTCTTAGAAGCCGGAGTCTTGATAGGCTACGACGGTCTTCACCCCTCATCCAAAGGCGCCCGCGTCCACTTCTCCGGCAAGAACCGCCCCACCGTGACTGACGGCCCCTTCGTCGAAAGCAAGGAACTGATCGCCGGCTTCTGGTTCTGGCAGGTCAAGTCTCTCGAAGAGGCGATCGAGTGGGTCAAGCGCTGCCCCGTCTTCTACGAAGGCGAGGCCGACATAGAGATCCGCCAGGTCTTCGAGCCCGAAGACTTCGCATCTGCTTTCAACGACGAAGAAATTCAGAAGGAACAACAGTTCCGCGCTCGAATGGCAGCGAACGCAGCCAAAAAATAGTCCCAGTTGCACTGTCCAAACTGGTGTGATCTGTACCCGATTAGTCTTAGATGTTGGTTAGGCCCCGATTAGTCGCGACATCAATCGGAAATCAAGTTCATCATAGTACCTGCCCTCCTCGAAGGCCACGGTACTGATACGAACTGGACGATTTTGCCGTTTCGGGACTTAGGCAAATCCTGTCGACAACACAGCAGGTAACCCGCGGGGTTGGACTGACGCTTTTGCTGGATCAGTCAAAGCGATAACGGAGAGCCTCGGCTACGGCCTTATATCCGATTCGCCGGTAAATGGAATTCGATGTAGGGTTGCCCAAGTCCGTGTAGAGAATGCACCGATGCCCACAGTCGCGAAGGTGTTTCGACAGCGCATGAACGCAGGCTGCCGCGTAGCCGTGCTTTCGCTTCTCGGGTGGCGTATAGACCCCAGACAAGCGAACTACACCTTGCGCCGGTTCGCGGCCAACAGCCATAGAAGTTGTCTCTCCGTTTTGATCCCACAGCCAGATCTGTCCAGCGGCCAACGCCCGGTCTACGCGACGCTCGGTGTCGTTTGCAGCCTCCCCAATTTCATCCTGAAATGCACGGGACCAGAGAATCATCAAACTGCGATCTCTCGGACCTGCTTGGCGTAAATGACCCGCGGCGCGGGGAACTTCTCCCAGTTCCAAGAGTTCGTAGAGACGCGTTCCCTGGAATGGTGTGGCCGCCGACTTACATCGTTCACTCCATTGCCCAGCGAAGCTGGCTGCCGTCGCCGCGTCCCCATTGACACCGGATAGACTCACTCCGGCTTCCGCAATTGCATCCACTATTGCCAGCACGGCTCGCGGTTCCATGGGCGTCAGGGTCGCTGGATATTCCAGAGGTGACTGAACTACCACGCCGACGGCTTCCTCTCCGTGCAATGCGATCCAATACCGACCTGGGTCGCCCTGAGCGACCCGGGAGTGCAGAATCGACAGAATCAGACTATGCAGAACTGGTTCCGACGAAAGGAACTTGTCAGCCCTCCTTATAACAAATGCGGGATCTTCGCTAAACAGGACCTTGAGTTCCATGCGGGAGATCTTATCGGATCGGAGCATCGTCAGGAATGCCTCAAACGCGAGGCGCGCAAATTGGGAGCGAGTCACGGGCAAGCGTGAGTAGTGACAAGGTAAGGTTAGCCGACCAACCAGGAATCGGTCCTCGCGGCAGCCTCGAATGCAAGGCTTAGCTCGTGTGTGTAGCTCACGGAGCAATTGCTCGAATGAATGCCATCCGGTCGCCGTTACTCCAATCGTCGCGCGGCTCCGCCGCTGCGCGAGCGAACGTCCACAGCCGGACACGTTCGTGATCGACGCCAAGCAGTTCCGCAAAGCTCCGGATCGTTGCGTCTGGGTCCGATTGTAGTCTCGCAGAACAATTAAAGAGGTGCTGCGTCGCGTCGTAGGCTGGATCTCCGACGAAGGGCTTTGGGTCGATGACGAGCCAGGGCTGACGTCCCGCACGGAGAACGTTGCCTGCGTGCAAGTCGGTAGCCAACAAAAGCTCTGTGGGTTGCGTGCGTGGCAACTCCGCAAAGAGACGCAGACCTTCCTGGACTAGTCCCGGATCGGGCCACTGCTCGATTTGCGCCAGCGTCTCGTCACTCCAATATTTCGTCAAAGCAGACAAAGGACGAAAGGGATGCTGTGCCGATGGTGCACGCCAAAGACGGCGAAGCAAGCCTGAAATCACCACGTCCTGCTCGCGATCCGGCAGCGCGCGTAGTACCGTCCCCGGCTCGCAACGCTCTAAGAGCATAGCCCCCAGATCATCGTCGGCCATGAGTAGTCGCACAGTGGGGTCTCCGTTCCAGAAGCGCAGCCCGTGAATTTCGTGCTCTCCTTCCATGTGCGGCATGCCGATCTTCAGAACCGCACGTGTTGCATCTGCTCGTACCGCTGCCGCCACGTAGGCGCAACTGACCTCATTGTCGAACGGTGCATCAAGCGTCAGGGACCATCTGTGCTCCAAGTCTCGCAACACATCGGGCAGGCGTTCGAGCCATGCCACACGCCGCGGCGTCTTGCGGCAACTAACCGCGAGCCCATCTGGGATTCTCAGTGCCATGGCTTTCATTGTAGCGGCTTCACCGGTTGCGTTAGCAGCGTCTCGGAGATGTAGTTCGCTCCCGTGGCCACGTTGTGATGTGAACGGATGACGGGCGACCCGGACGTTATTCCGAGTCACAAGGCTCGTTGTCGGAAGTCGCGACCTCTCTGTCCATTTGCCTGTGTAGTCGCGAATCGGAATCCACAATCACCCATCGTCTGTAAGCAGGGTCGGCGACCCGAGAGTGCAAAAAGATGCCCGACCATCCGAAGACATCCACGCCGCAACCCGCTTTCCCGGTCACAATTCCCGGCGTATCATCCGGGCATGAGCGTAGCCCCCGTAAATGAAACCCTGTTCCTTTTTCTGTTCCGCTGCGAGAAATGCCATAAACCAGTTACGGCATGGTCACGCACGCCCAAACCGGGCACATTAGAGGAAGCCGAGAAACACATTCTGCCACTTCACTGCGTGAAGGAATGTGGATGGTCAGCCACGAAGATGGGGAGTGAAGCAATTGCTAGCTGGGCTGTTCCTTGGCATTACGAAACTTGATTGTGAAATGGCTGGCCAATGTGCGGAAAATCGGTGAACCCGGCTCAGTGAACTGGGATGATGCCCGAGCTGGATTCCCAGTGCGTTTGGAAGTCCTGGATTAAGAAGTGAGGGTACCGCGATGGAGGAACACGTTCGCCTTAGCTCGAATTCACTTTGCTCTTCGGGAGTCGTGGGACGCCCTTCGGCTTGGATGGTTCTGAGGGTTTTGATTGCTTCAACGTTGCGTGCATACTTTGTTCTTTCCGAACCGGCCCCGATCTCATCTTGAGGCGTGATCTGGTAGTCGAAGCCAGCGCGCTCGGGTCGGGTTGCGGGTTTGGATCCTCGCCTAGACTTGGCTGGTCCTGCTCGCTCGGCAGGAACAGGTGATTCTCCCTCACCGCCTCCCACGCTTCGTGGGGCTCCATGCCGTTCTCGATGGCTTGGCAGTACTCGTTCCCCGTTCTCTCCACTGCCGCGTTCAGGTGCTTGTGCAGCGTTCCCTTCTCCTGCAGCGCCTTGTACATTTTGGGACGGTACTTCTGCCAGTGCTCTTTCGCTTGGCTGGCCCACGGGCTTTGGCTTAACTTCTCCATTGGGCTGCTCCTTCCTGTGCGGGAAGCGATCAGTGAGATGCCTTGGCATGCACCTTACGACAATCCCCTCCGCGCCGGCCACTCGGCATAAGTCCTGCAGTCGCGATTGCCCAACGGTCGAGTCTTTGTTGGCTCATTTGCCGTCCCCATTCGCGCTGCCACCAACAGGAATGCGTGAATCACGTCGGCCGAACCAGGTGCGCTGATCACATTCGCTCGTGACCATCCGTGGCCACTTCGCCGACTATTTCGATCGGCATTTTTTACCTCCTAGCGAAGGTCCGCACAAGCTGGAAGACCTCGAAGAACTCTACCCGTGCTTTCTCGCTTGCCCCCGCATCACTCGTACCGTTTTGGATCATGTCAAGAATCGGATCCCCGGAATTAGTTTTCGGTGCCTTACTAACCGGTGGAGAGTATTGAAGAACTTTTGTGTATGACTTCTCCAGTAAAGTTCTGCAAAGTTGCCCGGTCGCTGTATCGAAGGCGGCATATCCATCATCATCCACTTGTTTGAATCGGTTGATCGGGTGACGGTTCAATAGGAAGTATGCACTCTCCGCGAGCAGTAGGACGGCAAGGATCGAGATTAGGATTTTGGACGGCATAGCACTCTAGAAGGCCAGCACCGACACAAAGTGAATGATACTCATCGTCCGTGGACACATCAACACCAAAGGACCAAATATGAAAATCATTTATGATGGACGTTCGGATTCGGTTCGGCAGAGTCCTCCGCAGTCGGCGCACCAAGCTAGGGGTGTCACAGGAGGAATTCGCGGATCTTTGCTGTCTCGATCGAACTTACGTTGGAGGAATTGAGCGCGGCGAACGCAATGTTTCTCTCGTCAATTTAGAAAAACTGGCTAAAGCCCTGAAAATCTCTCTCTCTGAGTTATTTCGGTCAGTCTGAACTTTGAATTCCACCAGAATCGCCGTATCAAACGGTCACCGAATCTGACGGTCGTAAGTGCTTATTCTTCAGTCGAAAACTGTGAATGCCGCCATTCGTATCAAAGGATTTGGTTTGATACAGCGGTCCGTCTTTTTGCCCATTCGCGCCATGACGCTCGACAGAGACCGATGAATACCACGTTACGCTCCACGACGGCCCAAAAACTTCAAACGATTGGCTTCGCAACGCGCTGTTTCCACTCGCTCGGTTGTCCGCTGTTTGAGATGCCCACAAACTGATGATTTTGGGCACATCCACTGATCCGAGACCCGCTGCGATTTCCAACAACCGGACGTCGGGACAGCGAGGAGAGTCTGAATACAACGAACCGAGGCGTCCATTCTCCGTGCTGCATGGCTAGGCGACGAGGTCCACCATCCCTGTCGAGAGGGTGTACATGGCGCCGGCGATCATGATGCTGCCCTTTTTCTCGAGGTCTTCGAGGATGGGGCTGCGCCGGCGGATTTCGGCAAGCGTCAGGACGACGTTTGTCCGAGCGACGGCATCCACGCGTAAGCCGCGTTTTTGCTGGACTTTTCACCATCGAACTTCGTGGCGGGAATAGCGGGCTTGATCCGCGCCAGGAGTCCCGTGAGATTGCCGAGGACAACATCGTCGATCGCCCCTTTGACAGCTCCGCAGGCCGTGTGCCCCAGAACGAGGACGAGCTTCGCGCCGGAAACAGCACAGCCAAACTCCATGCTTCCAAGCATGTCATCGTTGACAACGTTGCCGGCGACGCGGCCAACAAAGGTGTCACCGATTCCCGTATCAAAAACGATTTCTGCGGGGACGCGGGAATCGAGGCAGCCCAGGATCACCGCCGCCGGATACTGGCCCGCCGCGCTGGCGCGCTTCTCCGCCAAATAATCCCTGGCAGCCATTTTTCCGGAGCGGAAGCGCTCCTTTCCCTTCTTTAGCTCGTCGATGACCTGCGAAGGAGTCATTCTGTCCCGCTCCTCTTTTGTGAGCGAGCCCGGCGAGTTTGACCGCAGCGGCATTTGCCATCATTTATGGAGGCATTCGTGAAATCACAGCGCCGACCGCCACACCCGCGCGTTACACCCTGATTGTGCTGGCGGGTGTACTCATCATTAAAGAACTGATGTACCGGCACGTTGCGTCCGTGGGCGACTCCATAGGCAGCGAAGCTGTCAAAAGCGACGCTTGGCGTCATAGAAGTGACGCCCTTACATCAGGATTTGCTTTCGTCGGCATTTCAATCGCGCTGCTCGGAGGGCCTGGATGGGAGGCGGCTGACGGATGGGCAGCTACCCGGCTTCCCTGGTCGTTCTTTATAACGCTTGGAAGCAATTGCGACCTGCGGTTCTTGAACTGGCTGACATTGCTCCCCACCACAGCACCGAAGCAGAAATTCGAGCGATAGCTGGACACGTCCCAGGGGTGATTGGCTTGGACCAGTGTCTGGTTCGCAAGATGGGATTCAGTTTCTATGTGGACTTGCACATTGTGGTCCAGGGTGAAATAACCGTGCGCGAAGGACACTTGCTATCGCACAAGGTCGAAGACGAAGTTCGCAGAGCAATGCCGCAAGTAGCAGAGGTTCTTGTCCATGTAGAACCAGAAGAGGAGCTGACTAGACTCACCGAATGACTAGAACACCGTGTCGCATCTTTAGCTTGAGGATTGGGCAGCGTCAACCAATGGTGGTGCCTGGTGCGTCGGGTGACCGTATATGGCCAGTTCTAGCACTCCACATCGCCGGTAACAGCATTTGCCAAGCACTTGTCAATCAGCTGGTGAGAACCCCTGCTATCATCGGTTAGATGCTGACTCACCGTCGATTCAAGTCCTGCTCACTATCTGTCATTGTCATTCTCGGACTGATTTTGGGGACATGCTGCCCCCCCAGTTGTTCCGGCTACTCCGTTCTGACGCATGAAGCGATTATCGACGCCGCGTGGAAGGAGAGCATCGTCCCAGTGCTCTTGAAACGGTTCCCCAACGCGACACCGGAGGAACTGCTTGAGGCCCATGCGTATGCGTACGGGGGCGCAATTATCCAGGACATGGGCTACTACCCTTTCGGCAACGCGTTCTTTAGTGATCTAACGCACTATGTCCGAAGTGGGGATTTTGTTCTCGCGCTGATTGAAGAATCCAGTGATCTGAACGAATACGCATTTGCGCTCGGCGCACTCGCACATTATGCCGCTGACAACTCGGGTCATCCGATTGCAACCAATCGAGCCGTAGCGATGACGTATCCGCAACTGGCAAAGAAGTACGGACCGGTGGTGACGTATGAGGACAAGCCCTCCGCGCACATGAAGGTAGAGTTCGGTTTCGATGTGGATCAGGTCGCCAAGGGGCACTATGCGCCGAAGGCCTACCACGACTTTATCGGTTTTGAGGTTTCGAAAGCGCTCCTCGAAAGAGCATTCTTAAGAACATACTCGCTCGATATGTCGAGCATCTTTTTCCGCGTCGATCTGGCAATTGGCAGCTATCGGCACGCTGTTTCCACCGTCATTCCGCGCACGACAAAGGTGGCATGGCACCTCAAGAGGCGAGAAATCCAGCACGGCGATCCGAGTGAGACCAAAACAAAATTCGTTTACAACATTTCAAATTCCGGGTACCGCAAGGAGTGGGGCGACGTTTACGAGAAGCCCGATTTTTTCGCGCGGTTCAAAGCGTTCACTTTGTACCTCGTGCCGCGAATCGGTCCGTTCAGCGCCCTCGGATATCACCCGCCCACTCCGGCCGTAGAGCAAATCTATATGCACAGTTTCAACGAGACGCTGGACCATTATCGATTGTTGCTCATTGCGCAACAGGAGGGCACGCTGCAATTGCCGAACGACAACCTCGACACCGGTGGACTAACCGGGCCCGGGGTCTACAGGCTTACAGATGAGACTTATGCGAATTTGCTGGGCAAGACGAGCGGCAAACCTATTTCGGACGATTTGCGTCGGGACATTCTCGCCTATTACGCGGACCTCGGGAAAGGGTTCGCAACCAAGAAAGATCCGGAAGCTTGGCGAAAGGTACTCATTCAGTTGGATGGGTTGAGAGTGACGCCGGCCGCGGGTCTACCCGAGCATTGAATTGCATTTGACCAGATCGTTTGAGACTGAGGGTTTCCCCCAAACATGTGATTTTGGGCGGCGTAAATTGGTGAGTCTCGATCTCCTAGAATGTGTGAGTTGCAAGCCCAGAGACACGGAGGTTTTTGGGCAGCTAAAATATCTCCTGCTTCTAAGCTTCCCTTCCAATCTTGCGTACCATTCCTTACTTCCACGAACCCCGTTTCGTGCCAACTTCCGTGCAACCGACCAGAAGGTAATCAAGTGTTTGCTGATTTGAAGTGACGACAACATGGAAGACCGCAGCCATTTGACCATTTGACCGTCACTCATACGAGGCGGAGAATGGGCGCGAGGTGACCCATGATTTGCCATCGCCTTGTTCTGCTGTTGCTGGTTACATCCCTGCTGATACTCGGTGCAAAAACGCAGCAGGCACCTGCGGCACGTGTGATTGACCTGAAGGCTTCCGACGGGACTATCCTCAAGGCAACCTACTTCGCCGCAGCCAAGTCCGGCCCGGGCGTCTTGCTGTTGCACCAGTGCAACCGGCAGCGGAAGGTATGGGACGACCTGGCCGGGCAGTTGGCGACAGCGGGGATCAACGTGCTTACCTTTGATCTGCGCGGCTTCGGCGAAAGCGGCGGCTCGCCATTTGACAAACTTACGCCCCAGGAGGGCGCCCAGGTGGAGGCGGAGAAATGGCCTGGCGACATTGACACGGCCTTTCAGTATCTGGTCTCCCAGCAAGGCATCACGCGAGATGTGATCGGCGTAGGGGGAGCGAGTTGCGGCGTAAACAATTCCATCCAGACTGCACGCCGTCATCCCGGAGAAGTGAAATCGCTGGTACTGCTGTCAGGAGGGACCAACCTGGCTGGGCGTAAGTTTCTCCGCCAGGAATCGCAGCTGCCCGCGCTCTTCGCTATGGCCGACGACGATGAATTCCGGCCCACGGTGGAGGTCGTGCCCTGGCTTTTCAGTGTCTCCTCCAACCCTGGCAAGAAGTTTGTGCACTACACCACAGGAGGACACGGCGCCGACATGTTCGCAGTTCACCCTGAATTGCGGGGTGTGATCGTAGATTGGTACGTGACCACCCTGATCACTACGCCGGGTCGGGCTCCGGCTAACAAGAGTAATGAATCGGCCTCGCAATCGGCGCAAATCCTAGATCAAATCGAGATGCCAGGCGGAGTCGAACAAGTCGCCCGGAAGCTGGCCGAGGCCCGCCGGAGCGATCCCAAGGCAGTGATTTTTCCGGAAACGATCGTTAACCTCATGGGCTATGAGCATCTTCAAGCGGGCGACATCAAGAACGCAGTGGAGATTATGAAGCTCAACGTCACCGCTTTTCCGGAATCACCCAACGCCTATGACAGCCTCTCCGACGCCTATTTGGCGGACGGTCAAAAAGAGCTGGCACGGCAGAACGCCAAGAAAGCGCTCGAACTCCTGACGCTTGACACCACCGATCAGCAGGCGCGCCGCGATGCAATTCGCGACAACGCCCAACTGAAACTAAAGCAACTAGGCGAAGGCCAGCCGTAAGCGGGCCTTCGTGTGGCGCGCGGCTCTTGGCTGCAGGTCTGCGATTCTTGACTACTTGAGGCCCGCGAGCGTCCCAAGCTTCTTGGCTGGCTCGTGGGCTTACCGCCGATGCGCGGAACTAGGTCAAGTATTCGACTAAGGCGTTACGTCGCTTCGGTTCCGGTGGCGACGCCAAAAGATTGCAGTGCGAGATAGTTCAGACCGAACCGTTTGATGTTTTCCAGTTGCCGCTCAAATTCGTTCTGGTGTCCCTCTTCGTCGGCCACCAGGCGCTCGAAAAGCTGCTTCGATACGGCGTCAGCGTTGGCCCCGCAGGTCTGCGCGGCACCGTTGTAATCGCGGGCACTCCCCTGTTCCATTTCAATGGCCCTCGCTAGCATTTTTCCGGGGTCTGTGATGGTCTTGACCGGTTCGGCTGCCGCCATCAGGACGTCGCCCTTCAGGAAGAGAATCCGCTCCGCCAGCGCTTCCACGTGGCCCATTTCCATGATCGCGGTGCGCTTGAACAGCTTCGCCAAGGGCGCGAAGCCTAGATCGTCCAGGTGGAAGTGGAGGTACATGTACTGGTGGATTGCCGCCAGCTCATCCGCCACAGACTTGTTCAGTAACTCGATGCTTTTCTCGCTGTTCACGACAATCACCTCCGGAAGCCTTTCCACTACTCCACGTTCTTGCTTATAATCACTTGAAGCACCTAGGGCGTGGAAATCTGCGCCGAATGTGAGCGCCGCAGCTTCCAATCTAAAAGGAACAAAATGTTGGGAATTGCCGCTATGGCGAGGACCAGGTAGTTATGCATGTGGACGACTGCCGCAAACGCCCCCAGCGCAAACAATGAAATCAGCGCAGACGGGAACTCCCACTTCCAAGCCAACAGCATTCCCGCAACGGACCCAACCAGTAGCACCATCCCCACCCACTCCCGAAATTGGATGACCCGCAGAGAACCGACGGGCTCCCCTACGACAAACGTAAGGAAACCTGCTGCGATGAGAAGCCCGGTCCCACGCGCCATCCATCGAACGACTGGACTGATTATCGAGGCCATACTAATGCAATGCTCAGTCAGAGAAGCTCGAACATCAATGCGGAAGGTCACCTGTCCGCGTGACTGAGCCCACATTCACGCACACCTGGCCAGATCTTCAACACCTTGACCCAACCCCAATCTAAGGTGAAAAGTGATGGTAACTCCTGATTTGTCGTTTATTACCGGCCAATATTTTCAATCTCTTTTTTAGAAGAGGTTTTTCTGAGAAGTGTTATTCTTTTCAGTCGGATTTTTGTTTCAGGTGGAAGGATCTCCGCTTCCGGCTAACATCTTTTGAGTTCAGGCGGTGCGGAAAGGTCGATAAAAAGAATCGCAGCTCTTTGGAGATCTGCCCTGGTGCGTGATGTGCAGGTCACCCTACAAGACGTCCATCATCCGAGATGCCATGAGAACGGGCAGAGATTGGCCGGTAATGTCGGGAACTCGGAAAAGTAAAGTAGAACTTCACATTGACGGGAATGCCGTTAATCGGGACCTAGCGCTGGTCTTGCGTGACTTTAGAAAAGTCGCCCAGAGATTCCGGTGGTCATCGTGATGGCGGCCCTTGACGCGCCCCGCGCAAAGTGGGAGCAATGACTTAATAAGAGGTTCTTCAGACGGCTCGTTTGGAGGACTTTATGCAACGCTTCCATTCAATTCATGTCCCCCAGTTTCAGCATTTTTTTGCGCGCAGCACACTTGTGTCCGCCCGCGAAAAGTTGATTGACCACAGCATCGAGATTACGATGGCACTTACGATCCTATTCGGTGTGTTGATGGTGTTGGCTTTTTGGGCCGTCGTAGCTCGCTGAAGGAGATGCCGCGACTCGTGTCGCGGGAGAGGCGCGATTGGGCGCCTCGGGGGCCCGGTGGCCGCGCATTCGCGACGAGGTGCATGCAAAGGAGGTTCCGCCATGCCAGTCACCAAAGAATTCACCGTCTTGCTGGAGAATCGCCCTAGCATCCTCGGAAAAGTGTGCCAAGCACTCGCTGACCAAGACGTCAACATACTCGCGCTTGAATCCTTCCCGAACCGTGAGAAATTCGTAACTCGCTTCATCGTAGATAATCCAGACACCGCCAAGACCGTGCTGAACAACGAGAGGCTAACCTATGTGGAGAAAGAAATCGTCCAAATTAAGATTCAGCATCGACCGGGCGAAATAGCGAGGCTGGCGTCCCGTCTGGGGAAAGCGAACATCAATATCAACTACGCTTATTGTGGCTTGGAGCCAGTTACAAATGCGCCTTTGGTCTTCTTCGGCGTCGCGGACGCCGGCGAGGCAACCTCAGTTCTCGAACGGTCCGCAGCCGCTGTTGGGAAGCGTTAGAGCCTTGACGGGACACCTCGTACTAGTAGCCACTTCTCCGATAAGCGCGTTTAATCGGGACTTGTCCCGCGGCGGCAATTGCTCCACTTGCGCCCAGGTTCGGAATCGTCGAGCTGGGGTTGAGCGCGACCTGCGCCAGCATGGAGCGCCAAATGCCTTATGGGATTGATGGCGTTTTCCATCTCCGGACCAAAGGCTCACAAGAACACCATTTTTCCCAAGATGTGCGACCAGCTGCCATGCATGAACATGGCGGTCAGGATTGTGACCCCAGCAGTTGACACGAGAGGGCGGCACGCATATGGTTTTGCGCAAGGATAAAGTTGAAATCGGAAATTCCGAGTTAGAGGAGAATCGTGGCATTCCTTGCTTTTAACATGAGGCGAAGCGTTTCTATCTTGGTTGCCTTGTGCTTTCTCTGCGCAGTGACTCTGTTTGCCCAGAAAACCCCCGACCTCCCCAAGCCCGCCGATTACGACGATGCCGATGGTTACGCCGTTCTTTCCTTCCTTCTGGGCCACGCTCATTCGGAGGTGGACCCATCTTTTCTCCTTTCCCCATTTCTGCTTTCTCCCTTAACCGCTTCGGGCATAAACGCCGACTCTTTTCAATTGTGTAGCAGAATTCCCACTGAGTTCGCTGTTGCAGCCGCCGATTTTCGCGAGAAAAATAAACACAACTGGAACTTAACAAAGAAAATTAACCTGAAGTTCAATTACAAATTTACGAATCTGGCAGGAAAACACACACCGCTGGCCCCGACGCAAAACGCAAAAGGCTCTCCTCCTCCGCTCTTCGAGACTTCGGTATATCAGGTGTCCGCAGTCGGTTTTGACGCTTCCCGAACTCACGCCATCGCCTATGTAGGCGCAGTCTGTGGTCCGGACTGCGACAGCGGCTCCTATCATTTGCTGGTAAAAGAAAAAGATGGCTGGAGAGAAACTACTGGCTCCCCTGTTTGCCAATGGATGAGCTTCAATTCGGACGCTCTCGTTGAGCGGAGTCCCTCGTGACGGGCCCCCAATCCAACCCGCATTTCCAAACGTTTCGGAGAACTTCGCGCCGCCGGTGACGCGGTCGGCTTCGACCAGAAGAGTTACAGGTAAGAAATCGGCGCCGCGCACAGCCATTAAAGCACCACGCGGGTCCCAGTACCCACTTCGGCGATAACGCCGTTTAAGACCTAGGCTGTAGTTTTGCCTGACCGCCATTGATTTTGACTCTCGGAGTAGTGTTTCTACGTTAGAGTGATCGCCCCTTTCTCTTCTATTTTCCAGCTCTCGTGATGACGGCCCTTGACACGCCCCGCGCATGGTGGGATGAAAGAGCTGGAAGCAGGCTGTTCAGACGGCCTCGTTTGGAGGACACGATGAGAGGCCTCAACCCAATTCACGTTCCACACTTTCAGCATTTTTCTGTGCACAGCGCACTCGTTTCGGCGCGCGACAGGTTGGGTGCACACAGCATCGAGATCACGATCACACTTGTGACCCTAGTCGGTCTTTTGATCGCCTTGACTTTTTGGGCCGTTGTAGCTCGTTGAAAGCGATGCCGCGACTTGTATCGCGGACTGGGCGCAAATAGGCGCGCCTCGGGGGCCCGGTGGATAGTGGCAATACCCGGGCCCCCTTTTTTTGTTTGGAATCGAAAAGTTGCCCGGCAATTTGGGTAACTAGCCTCCACTTCTCCGGTTTCGGCGTTTGGACGTAGCCCCCTTCCGATTAGCACGTCAGGCAGCGACCAATTTCTGACGCTGGTTTCGCCTCGCAAACCCCGCGGATTCGTTGACTCGTCTCTGGCACGCAACCTAAGATAACCGGACGATTCGATATATCAACCGATTCAAAGGAGAAATTCCATGGCGTGTTCTCCAGATCAGCTCCGCGGTGTGCCTCTGTTCTCTAACTTGGACGACGACGAACTCCGGGTGCTGGCCGGACAGGTCAATCTCAAACAGTTTGCGGTCCGCCAACACATCTTTCGCACGGGCGATCCCGCCGATCGCGCCTATGTCCTAATCTCCGGCGGCGTGCGAGTTTTCGCCTTCGACGAAGACCATCAGGAGGTCGTGCTGCACGAGCCCAAGTCTGGCGAGTTCTTCGGACTCGCCTCCATGCTCGAACAGTCCCCACATCAGGCGGACGCCGACGCCATCCTGGACTCGTCCTGTATTGAGATTGACCGCAATGACTTCATGACCCTGTTCCAGCAGAAGCCACATGCCGTTATGGACATCCTTGCGTTTCTCGGCCGCCAATTACACAACGCCCACCAACTGGCACGTGGCCGCTCCATGCGCCCAGCCAACGAGATCATTGATGAGCAGACCACGACCGGGGAGCGCATCGCTGACGGAGTCGCTGCATTTGGCGGCTCCTGGGCCTTCATCATTCTGTTTTTCGCGGCCACGGTCATCTATACCATCATCAACATCGTCATGGGCAGCAAGGCCTGGGACCCCTACCCGTTCATTCTGCTGAATCTCTTTCTGTCTATGTTGGCTGCCTTCCAGGCACCGGTCATCATGATGAGCCAGAACCGTCAGGACCATAAAGACCGCACGAGAAGTGAACTCGACTTCGAGGTCAATCGCCACGCCCACGCTGAAATTCAGGGTGTCGCGCAGAAGATCAACGACGTCGGCGACCGCATCGCCGACATAGAAGAACTCCTGCGCCAGAAACTGTGATTCAAATGTCGGATAGAGAACGATGCTTGCAACAGGCCTCCCGCGTGCGGGATATTGATCGCGTTTTCGTGCCAACATGGCGCAGCATCGCTATTGGATTTTCTCAATTCCTACCGGTGCTCCGCTCCCGAGCGTGGTTTAAGTCCACGCCAATAAATTGTCAGTGCCTGGTTTTACCAGGCACTGACCCAACTAACTGAGCGAAAACCTGTCTAAATCGTTTGTCCGAGCGCACTACCCGCTAGATTTGATAGTTTTATTCCTTGGCCTCGAGGATACATTCTTACACAAGCAAGCTTAGGCTAGCAGTTCAGCGGTAAACTTGGCTGCGGCGGTTTTTTCTACGACCCCCGTTGAAGCCAGAGACGGAGTTACCATGAGTTCCATCGCAACCAGCTCGATTGTCTTCGCATGCGTGTTCGGAGGCGCGTTGCTCGGGATGTTTCTTCGCAAGCTTTTGCCCCAGCACCACCTGAGTGATGACTCGAAAAGTGTCGTAATGATCGCAATGGGGCTAGTCGCCACAATGACTGCCCTTGTTCTTGGCCTGCTGATCTCATCAGCAAAAAATTCGTTCGACGCGCTGAACAGCGAGATAACGGCAACGTCATCCAAGATCATCTTGCTGGACCGAACATTGGCGCTCTATGGCCCGGAGACGAAGGAGGCACGCGATCTGCTCCGCAGTACCGTTGCGGCTGTGCTCGATCGGATGGAGTCGAAAAGATCTGCAAATCCCGGGGAAATGCTGGCATCAACCCGGCAGGTGGAATCTGTCTACGACAAAATTCAGGGACTCTCGCCGAAGGATGACAGGCAACGTTCATTCCAAGCCGATGCTTTGAGCATTCTGAAGGAGATCCGACAAACGCGCGTGTTGATCTATGAACTGCAATCCACCTCGATATCAATGCCAATGCTTATCATCCTGGTTTCGTGGCTCACTGTCCTCTTCATCAGCTTCGGCCTGTATGCCCCCACCAATGGGACGGTGGTCACCAGTTTGTTAGTCTCCGCGCTTTCCGTATCTTGCGCGATCCTCTTGATCCTGGAGTTGTACACGCCGTACCGCAGGCTAATTAAGATCTCAGGCGCACCGCTGCGTGCCGCTCTCATGCAATTGGGTAATTAGAGCAGGCGTTGATAGATTTGTTGCTCGCTCGAAATCGTAGGCCAGTGATCCCAAATAGCAACTTGATGGGGACTAAGTCCCGTGTCGGGAAATCGGACAAGTTCCTCCCAGTACCAACATGGACGGTTTCCGCGTTTGCGTTTACCAGGACATGGCGGTTTGCTGAGTTAGGTGTTCGAGCCTCTTACTTCGGTGGCTGTGCGGACTGGTTTTCACTTGTCGGTGGCACGATCCCCTTCAGTCGCAGATAGGTCACCATGTTCCCATAGTGCTCATCCGTGTGCGCCGTATTGATCGAGAACAACGTCAGCTTCGCTATGTCGCGGTTGAAGAATTTCACCATCTGGCTGCCTTTTGCATCGGTCATGCTGTCGAATGCCTTGTTGCAGTACGCCACTCCGTCCTTGAGCGCAGCCACGAGGTCCGCCTTTGACGTCTTCGTTTTTTCGATGTCCTTTGCTGGGTTTGCTTCACCTATGGCTTGCGAGCAGAACATGTACGAAGCGTCGGCCACATGGCCAACGAGCTGGCCAAAAGTGCGAACCTCCGGTGTCGGCTTGAAGGAGTAGTTTTCTTCCGGCATTTTCTGCGCCGCACCGACGACCGCGCCGCTCACAAACGAGTAAAACCCTTTTTCGCTCGCGGTAATCGGGTTCGCGGGCGGAGCGGACGACGCCGGTGGTTTCTCCTGCCCGAGCAGAGCAACGGGAACTGCCATCAATGCAACAAACACAAAACCGAGTCTTTTGTTCATGAAACTCCTTTCGGGGAATCGTGCCACCTTGCGGGTCATAAAGGACGCCCTTTCCGAACACCCCCAATCTATATACGCACGAAGTGCCGAGTTGTTTCGCGTCAGAAAGCCAAATCCTGATAAGTCTTAGGGCTGTATCGGACGCGCGAGTGGGCAGGATGCGCACATGAGCACGGTGGGGTTGCGCGCGTTCGATACAGCGACTTGCCTTGAAGGAAGCCGCTCGGGTTGCGGCGGACGCGGGTGTTATGCAAATTCAATTGAGGAAGAGTAGGTTTGGCGGCGTCCCGGGGAGAGGCAGAAAAGCACAGCACGCAACAGGGAGTGAAGAAGGGTCGCTGAAAGCTTAAATGCGATGCGGTAAGGATGGCCTCGGGGAGTAGGGAAAAGGGATTGGTTGGACCGGAAGACACAAAGAGAGTTAGCGAGCGCAAGCACGCAAAAGTTTCGTGATGTGGATCGACGTCTCATGCGGCGACGGCAACCTGGGTCGGTGGAGAACGGAGCTGGATCTCCGCAGCTGTAAGCCTTTCGACGACCAGCATCGGCCCACCACACTTGGGGCAAAGCCAAGCATCGCTCGAACTGGCGGTGGTTACCTCTGGCTTGGCTTGTGGTTCCGAGCCGAGCAACTGAAAGCAAAGTGGCAAGGTTGTGGCACGTCTGCGATTGGCTAGGAAGCCGAAGTTACGGATGCGCACGAAACCTTGGGGGAGCAGATGCAGCAGGAAGCGGCGCAAGAACTCATCGAGTGATAGAGGCAGCGGCTTCTGTTCGTTATTGTGGGCGGAATCGCGCCAACGGAACGTGACCTGTCCGTCAGCAAACGAGAGCAGGCGATGGTTGGAGATAGCTACGCGATGGGTGTAACGGCCCAGATAACGGAGCACATGCTCTGGGCCTCCGAACGGACGTTTTGCGTAGACCACCCAGTCCTTTCGGAACAGTGGTCTGAGCCACGCCGCAAAGGTTTTCGGTTGAGCGAGGAGTTTCAAGTCTCCATGAAAGTTGAGCTTGCCGTCATGAAAGGCAAGCTTGAGCGCTTCGTGGAACTTGCCACGAAAGACCGTGCCGAGCACCTGGACCAATGTCACCCGGCTAGCAGCAGAGATCTTGCCGGTCGTGCGTGCTTCTCTCGATTTGCAACCTAATCGAAGCGACTTTTCCAATTCTTCAAATCCTTGCAACGGTGCTCGTCGAACAAAGGGACATCAAAAGTTCACGGGTGCTCTTTCAGAGCAGACCGGCGCGAATGCACAGCTATGACGCAGGAAGCGCGAAAGCGGCGCCGAGTTTCTCAAGACACCGCAATTCTAGTGAATGCGCTTGGGTGAGGGCATGTCTTTGAGCTTCTTGTCTAGCAGACGCTTCGCCCGGGCAATCGCTTGCTTCACCTGTTCCAGGGGGTGGAGGCAAGCCAAGACTGATGAACTTAGTCGCCGATTCGCCAGCCGAATCCAATATCGCCCATCACTCTGGGGTGTCCCAGTGCCCTAACAGCGTTGAGTCCCTTCCGTACGCGTTCAGCAGTCTCATCCGATAGCTGTTGCTCAAGGGGCGCACCGAATGACATAAGCCAGACAAGGTCATCCGTGTGAATCAGGCGTTCACCGTATACCAAGGCACACGTTTGGAACTCCACTAAGGCTTTAACAGGGTTTTCTTCCGGTAAACCCGTCCCACCCACCCAAACAACCCGATCTCCAGTGGCGGCCCTCCATAGGTTGGGCCCGTCTGTTTTGTCGGTCGGCTTATAGCCGGCTTTTAGCTTTTTCTCTATCATCAAGCACGCCGCATAGCCGCACACTTCGGTGGGATGCAACTCGAACCAGGGAGGCAGGTCGTCGATATTGCTTGTAATCGAGATGGTGTCACCTTCCCGCATTTCCCAAAAATCCTGGATGGAGATATCTCCTTTTCTCAGCAGTGCGTGGTCCCACCTGACCCAAACGACGTCGTTAGGGGCTACGTCCCACCTCAACGTCATCATTCTGCGTAAACGGGTCGTCGCGATGGTCATAACTGTCTCGTCTGAGAGGCGAGTTTGTAGACGATCGTCTGTAGATTGATCCTATGCGCCACCAACCATGGTGTCGCGCTGACCCCTATGACGCCAGGATCAGGAACTTGGTGAAGGCGCGGAAGAGCCCGCGTTGGCATCCGCCGCGGCCTTGGAGAAGTCGTCAAGAATCGGACGCCATCAAGCGTCTCGTATGGCGTTGGTACACCCACACCGGTCCCGGAACGACAAAGGAATATGGCCGGGTCGTGGCGCGCCAGCTCGGAGTGAGCCACACGTACATCCAGAAGCTATGCCGTCAGTTTGCCAAGGACCCGAGCCGAATGCGTCAGAGGGACCTATACGAAGGTCGGGAGGTTGAAGCCATGCTGAAGGAACTCGCCTGTGGGCGGCTGTGCACCCAAGACATGAGGGAACGGGGGGGAGCTGCGTTCTTCGCGCTCGGCACAATGAATGAAACAAAGCGCACCCCGTCGATCGAACTCAGCACCTCACGCAGAGACTATGTATGGGACGAGAGCCCGTTTCACTGCTCGGCAGAGTGGCACTTGCAACAGATGACTTCGCGACTCGCCCTAGCGGTTTACTCCTTGGCAAGGAAGTTGTCAAGAAAGAGCGGTGTGTTTTCGGCATCCGCCGAAAACGTGGCGATGTACCTTGGTGTCCACAGGAACACGATACAGCGTGCGCTCGAAGAGCTGGCCAAAGTTGGATTTTTGGAGCTCTGGCGGGTCGAACAGTTTAAACCGAACGTGTACCACGTCGTCGATCACAAAGAGTGGGCGAAAAGGCATCCAAGTCAATGCGTAAAGAAAAGCTCTTTCCCTTGGGAGGGGGTAGGCGATTCCCTCGGGAGAGAGCTCCACGCGATCAGTGGGCAGCGGGTTAAGCTCCTTCCGAATCAGACCGTGGCTTTACGGAAATTTGGACTGTCCGACGACCAGATCAAGGAGGAATTCCGTACTTTCTTAGACGAGAGCGACTACGAGGGGAAGCGGTGGAAGTACGCTTACTATGACTTCCTTAGGCATCTTAGGGCACGCACCGGTCCTCATGCCAAGAGTCCTCCTTCCGGCGCTGCCGTTAATCCGATAAACAGTTCCAGCAGCACCGTGCACCACGCAGGGTGCACGAACGATGCACCACGGAGTGTGCACGAGCGGTGCACCACCGGCGGTCGATGACGTGAACCGCGGAAAGGGCACAAGTATTTCGATATGAAGTTTCAGACATCAGGTCACGATAAGGGGAGCGCTCGATACCCGCTCTGCGTTCGCAGGAGCGGTCGTCTGATCGACCCATTACTGCTTTTTATGGAAGGGGGTTTCCCCCTTCCAAACCATCCCCCGTAAAACCCCCAGGGTTGCGTGTTCGGAAAATCCCTCGAGGTGGGCAGTAAGTGACTGGGAGGGCAAATCGCGATTTGAAATGTTTCAGAACATCTGATTTTGTGGGCCGCTCGCGCCGGCTTGAAGCAAACGCGCGACCCGGAAGTGGGCGCCGGGAAATCCGCGGATACAAAAAGGAGAAGTAAGCGGGGATGAGTGACTGAACGACAGAAACTTGGTGCAAAACTTGATCCTGCACTACGGGAGTGGGCCGACAGAGTGATCATTCCAACACTCGCGCGCGAGTTGCTTGCGGATAGGGATGCGAAGCGAATTGCGAATCGTCCCTTATCTGTGGCAGAGTTCCCAGAGAACGATAGGCTCTCAGCCGAGGTGACAACGTGATCCTTCGCTGCGCCATCTACGCCCGCTTCAGCAGTGACCGTCAATCCGCCGTTTCCATCGAAGACCAGACCCGGAAATGCCGCGAATACGCAGAACGGCACGGATGGGTCATTCTCGAGGACCACATCTACGCTGACCATGCAGTTAGCGGCACGAGCGCTGAGCGGACAGGCCTTCAAAAACTTCTTGCTTCCGCAGAACAAAGCGGCCGACCGTTTGATGCCATCCTAATCGACGACACTTCCAGGCTTACACGAAAACTGGCCGATGCGCTCAACCTATACGAGCGCCTGACGTTCGCTGGTGTGCGCTTGGTGGCCGTTTCCCAGGGCGTGGACTCAGACAGCTCCCAAGCTGAGATTCTTTTCGGTGTGCACGGGCTGATCGACGGCGTATATTCCCGTGAACTTGGCCTAAAGACGCACCGCGGCATGCAAGGCTGCGCGCTCAAGGCGCACCACACGGGCGGCCGGGTGTTCGGGTACCGGAGCGTGCGCGACGTCGACGGGGTGAAACTTGAGATCGTCGAGGCTGAGGCTGCTACGATCCGAAGAATGTTCGAGATGTACGGAAAAGGTCAGTCTCTGAAGCGGATTGCTTTTCGATTGAATAGTGAGGGAGTGAAGTCACCACAGCCGCAGAAGGGACGTGTGAGTCAATCGTGGTGCGTTTCTTCGGTGCGGCACATCTTGAAAAACCGTAGATATATCGGCGAGATCATCTGGAACACGAAACGCAAGGTGCGCGTGCCAGGAACTGGCAAACGAATCTATCGGCGCCGACCGGAATCTGAGTGGGTTGTGACCCCCGCGCCGGATCTGCGAATTGTGCCGGCTGAGCTGTTTGCTGCGGTTGAACGGCGATTTGCGATCACCCAAAAGCTCTGGGGCGCTGGTGTACAGGGCACCGGTCTGACCCATGGGCACGCGAAGCAGGTTTATTTGTTTTCGGGCCTCCTCGTGTGTGGAGAGTGTGGGGGCAGTATCGCCTTAGTTGGGGGAAGGGCAAAGACATCGCGGTCAGAGTACGGGTGTTCATTGCATGCACAAAGGGGCGACAGCGTTTGCAAAAACAGTCTTAGGATCCAGCGGCACGAATTGGAAGAACGTCTTATCGCCGGACTGCAGGAGCGAGTCCTTCGTGAAGAATTCATCGATTATGTCATCTGCGGGCTTCAGGACGAATTGCGACAGCGGCACGAGGCCTTAAACTCGGAAGTGAAAGAGCTCGGCGCGGAGAAACGTCGGATCGAGGCTGAACTGAAGCGCCTCGTGGAAACGATTGCGACAGGGACCGCATCACCCACCGTTATGTTGGCGATTGCAGAACGTGAAGCAAGAATCCGAGCCATCACAGATAAACTCGTTGAACCCGGACCGGATTCGTTGCGAGAAAAGCTCGACGAGCTTCGGACCTTCGCCGTGGATCGCCTCACGCAACTTCGAGGCCTTCTGACGAACCCATCAGCGATTCATGAGGCCAGAGCCTTACTGGCCGAGCAGGTCGGAAAGTTCACCCTGGAAAGGGTCCAACAGGGTGGAAAGATTGCCTTTAAGGCTAACGGTAAAATCGATTTCTTCGGGGACGAAGCGCTTACACGACTGAGTGGTGCCGGGGGCCAGAATCGAACTGGCTACGCCCGCCTTTTCAGGGCGGCGCTCTACCGGTGAGCTACCCCGGCACACAATTTATTTAGTTTAGAGGCCGCTTTCGACCCTGTCAATTCGCTCAACACGGATTCAGCAATTCTGCTGAGCGGCTGGGCGCGTCAGCGTATTTAAATGCCCAACACCGTCACCAATTCCTTGACCGACGCCGCGCTTTTCTGGAGCGCCGCATTCTCCTCAGTCGTCAACTTTATCTCGATGATCTTCTCCGCGCCACTGGCCCCCAACTTTACTGGCACGCCCACAAACAAGCCGCGAATCCCGTACTCGCCTTCCAAATACACCGCGCACGGCAGAATCTTTTTCTTATCTTTCAGAATTGCTTCCACCATTTCCACCGCGGCCGCCGATGGGGCGTAATACGCCGACCCGGTCTTCAACAGATTCACAATTTCCGCACCGCCCTTGCGTGTGCGGGTCACAATCGCCTCAATTTTTTCGGCTGGCAACAAATCCGGCAACGGAATTCCCGCCACCGTCGAATACCGCGGGAGCGGTACCATGTCGTCCCCGTGCCCGCCCAGCACAAACGAGTGCACATTCTCCACGCTAACGCCACATTCCATGGCCACGAATGCGCTCATCCGCGCCGAATCTAGAACGCCTGCCATTCCCAGCACGCGGTTCTTCGGCAATCCACTGATCTTCAAGGCCGCCTGTGCCATAGCGTCCAGCGGATTCGTAACCATCACCAGAATGCAGTGGGGCGAGTGCTTCACGATCGATTCCACCACGCTCTTTACCACGTCGTAATTCGCCTTCAGCAAATCGTCGCGGCTCATCCCCGGCTTCCGTGGGAATCCCGCGGTAATCACCACCACGTCGCTGCCCGCAGTCGCGCTGTAATCCCCATTCGCCGTGGAAATACCGGCGGCAAACGAGTCCGTCCCTGTAATCGGCGCGCTCTCCACCATGTCCAGAGCCTTTCCCGCCGGTGGCCCGTCCAGAATGTCCGTCAACACGACGTCCGCCAGCTCTAGATCCACGATGCGCTGCGCCGTCGTCGACCCCACGAACCCGCCACCCACTACCGTCACTTTCTTCCGGCTCATCTCTTCTCCTTATTCAGTTGCAACATCCTAAATTCGATCTGTAGGGTCCGCTTTAAGCCGCCTTGGCTGCTCCACACTTGCACCAACAAAAGACCGTCATTCCGAGCCAGGCGGGGAATCACTCGTTGCTTGCTGATCTGATCGCTGATATCCGACATCTCTTCTCACATATTCTCGATAATTGCCGAAGCAAAGGCGCTGGTCCCCAGCTTCGTTCCGCCGGTCATCAAGCGTTCCAAGTCGTAGGTCACGCGTTTCTGCTGGATCGTCTTCGCAATCCCGTTCTCAATCAGTTTTCCCGCCTCGTTCCATCCCAAAAACTCAAACATCATCGCCCCGCTCAGCATCACCGAACTCGGGTTAATCACATCCTTATCCGCATATTTCGGAGCTGTCCCGTGCGTAGCCTCAAATACCCCATACCCATCGCCGATGTTCGACCCTGGCGCAATTCCTAGTCCCCCTACCTGCGCCGCGCACGCATCGCTCAAATAATCGCCATTCAGGTTCGGTGTGGCCAGCACGCTATATTCATTTGGACGCAGCAGCATCTGCTGAAACACCGAATCTGCAATGCGGTCGTTGATCATTAGCTTCTTCTTCCACTGACCTTTCCCGTGTGACGCGCCAATCGCGTCCAGGACAAACTTCACTTCCGCATAGACCGTCTTTTTGAAATCCTCAGTGGCCGCCTCCAACCCCGGCTCAATCATCGCCGCGTTCTGTTCCACGCTCAGTCCCGGATTGCGATCCACATTATCCAGAATCCAGCTCTCCCGCTCGGTTACCGTCTGTCCCCGGAATTCTTCCCGCGCCAGGTCGTAGCCCCAATCGCGAAACGCACCTTCCGTGAATTTCTGAATGTTTCCCTTATGCACCAGGGTCACACTCGGGCGCTCGTTGTCCAGCGCGTATTGGATCGCTCGCCGCACCAGTCGCTTCGTTCCCGTTGGCGAGATCGGCTTGATGCCCACACCCGAATCCCAGCGAATCTGTTTCTTGCCATCCTTCAACATTTCGTGATTCAGAAAATCCAGCAGCTTCTTCACTTCGGGCGTCCCGCTCTTCCATTCGATCCCAATGTATACGTCCTCGGTGTTCTCCCGGAATATCACCACGTCCATTTTTTCCGGCTCACGCACAGGGGAGGGAACTCCGGTGAAGTAGCGCACCGGCCTTACGCACGCGTATAGATCTAGGATCTGCCGTAACGCCACATTTAACGACCGAATCCCTCCGCCTACGGGCGTGGTCAATGGCCCTTTGATCGATACACGAAAATCCCGCGCCGCATCTACCGTATCGTCCGGCAACCACTGCTTGAGGGTATTGAACGCCTTCTCGCCCGCGAACACCTCAAACCACGCCACACGCCGCTTCCCGCCGTACGCTTTCTCCACCGCCGCGTCAAACACGCGTCGCGATGCCTTCCAAATATCGCGCCCCGTTCCATCACCCTCGATGAACGGAATGATCGGATTGTCCGGCACCTGCAGCACTCCATTCGCATATCCAATCGCGTTGCCTTCCGCCGGCACCGCTACCCCGTTATACGCAGTCTTCATCCCGTTTCCCCCCGACCTATCTTCCTCTGCAGGCCCGGCTTTACGCCGCCCGCCTTTCTCCAGTTGTGGCACCACGCACATGCTGCGGGCTTCGCATTCAGAGTCAAAAGTGAGCGCGTAAGCCCGTGGCATTCTTCTGTCTCTCTGGTGGCCGCCACCTTCCCCTGCGGCCATCCGGCTTTCTCGATTTGCAACTCAAATGCAGAGCGTCTGCACACCCAGCCGCACATTCTCGGAGCGATGGCGAACCAAAAACTTTACCACACCGTTTGCTATCTCTGAAACGGCGGCGTGCTCGGCCTGCTGCGGTGGTACTGTCTTGCTCAACGGCGTGAACGCGCCCTGGATCGGGCTCTTATCCTCCAATTCCGGTGTTCTCCCCACACCATCGTCCGCGTTCCAGGCTGGAACAATAACCTTTCGCACGTTTCTGCCGATATCTCTTCAGGAGACGCTCGACCATTTCCGCCATGGACCACTCTGCTACGGCAGCCAAATCCGCGATAGTCGCTCCTGCGCAGCCGCTGAGTCTGCGGTTGACCTCGTACTGGCGCATGTACAAAGGTCGCCTCAAGATCATCATTGGCTTCTCGCTCCAACTTGCCGGCGCTTACGGTATCTTGTCGGAGCAGAATTGCGTTTCCAGTTCTGATGCAGTCGTTTCCACCTACGTGGTAATCGTTCGAACTCCCATCGACAGGCTGGTCCAGGGGGGACGTGGTCCGGCGCGATCAACGCACGCTCGCCCTCAGATTTCACACAGATGCCGTGTACGCCGCCAGCTTATCGTTCACCTCTTCATCGGCGACTTTCATCAAGATGTGGAATTTGTCTCCGTCATTCGAGTGGCGCGGTCCCTCGCCAAAGTGCTCGTCTCCTAGCTCCGCTCTCCAGTGCACACTACCAAATGCTCGCCAGCCGCAAGAGCTCGGCGATTAATGCTTCATGGATTATCGGGGGAGCAATTCAGGAAGATATGGACTTACGACTTCTGTCGCCGGTTCTCCAGGAACGAACTCGTCAACGAGACCACGAATAGTGTAAATACCGCTATGGTCAGAACAATGACGATCACGGATTCTCCTTGCCATCCTTGGGAGCAAGGCAAGGTCCACTCTCGCCCGCCTGTAATTTCAACCACTTGCGGGGCCTGCTTCCACTGAAGTGCACGAAAAGGGAATCACTGTGTCGCCGAGACCTTACCACTGCCTGAAAGGTTCTCTTTCCATTTGCCCTTTCCTCGCACCGTTCCGTGACCGCGCCCGAAGTGGCCTGGTTTTCGGAAACTGTAGACGCCGACGATGAGCTGACGACTTCCTACGTCTTGCTTAAATGAATTGACCCGTCGCCCGTCCGGATCGACAGGGTCGCGCCTCCGCCATTCATCTTGCCGTGAATGCTTGAGGAGCTGAACGTGCCTTCCACGGTCACCGGCAATCCCATGCTGATGTGTCCGTCGTGGGTGCTGGCGTCGACATTTGCCTGCAAGTCGCCGGGCACCTCCAAATCCACGCTGCCATCCCCGGTATGGATGTTCCAGCCCGATGCCACCTTCGATCCTGGCATGGCCCGCGCGGTCACGCTGCCGTCTCCGGTCTTGATGTTCAACCCGTCAAACCGGCCTTGCAGATTAATGTGCCCGTCGCCGCTCGACGCATCCACGGTCCCATCCAAGCCGCGAGCTTCAATGTGCCCGTCGCCAGAATGAAAATGAATATTCCCCTTTGCGCCCTGGACGGTGATGCTCCCATCTCCGGTGGTCACATCCACATTTCCGTTGAGGGAATCCGCCTCCACTGAGCCATCGCCGCTGCGCACGGTCAAATCGGCATCCTTGGGCATGTGAACCTCCACGCGCAAACTGCTGTGCCGCACGCCCCAATTCCAGAAGTTCCCGCCCATGGTTTTCGCAACAATGTTCACAGAGTCGCCATTCTGCTCGGTACTTACGCGCAAATCGCGGTCCAGCTTGTAGCCGCTGTACACGACACGAATCTCCACCTGCTTGATGTCGCCGGTGGTGACGCGTACGGCTCCATCGTCGGTTTGCACCTGTACTCGCGCGTGGCCCGTCACGGGGAAGGTTTTGGCCACCTCCTCGGCCCGTAGGCTCACCGCGCTGCCCAACGCGAGCGCTGCGCCAAGCAGCGCTATCCCCGCCAATTTGCCACCCAGCGCCCGCGAACTACGCATTCCACCAGCTGTCTTCATGCTGTCTCCCTGGGACCTCCGTCGTTGGTCCTATAACCAGTAACGCAGCCGGTACCCAAAATGTTCCCTTTGCAGTACGGCGGCTTGCCACTCCTCTCCCTCCATGGATCTTATCTCCAATCCCGTGCCCACCACGCCCTTGCGCTCGTTACTTCTTTTTTCCTCTCAGCGCCTTTAAAAACTCCCTCACCGGCAAGGCATTTAGCACATCCTTGTTCTCCAGCCACGCGCGCCGCGCCATGGTCACGCCGTGGCGGATAAACGCCAAATGCGCGGTGCTATGCGCGTCGGTCGAAATCACCACCTTCACGCCTCGTTCCTTGCACATCCGCAGGTACACATCTTTCAGGTCCAAACGATCCGGATAGGAATTGCACTCCATGGCCACTCCATGTTTCGCACAAGCATCCAGAATCTTCTCCATGTCGTAGGGCAATTCGTCGCGGCGCAGCAGAATCCGTCCGGTCGGATGCCCGATGATTTGGGTGTACGGGTTCTCGATCGCCGCCAGCATCCGCTCGGTCATCTCCGCTCGCTCCAGGTTGAAATACGAATGGATCGAGCCCACCACCACCTGCAATTGCGCCAGAATCTCGGCCGAATAATCCAGTTTCCCGTCCTTCAAAATATCCACTTCCGAGCCTACCAGTACGCGAATCCCTAATCCCTTCGCGTCCGCCGCCTTCAGATTCTTGATGTGCGCCGCCACGCGTTTCTCGTCCAGGCCATTGGCCACGGTCACGGCCTTGGAGTGATCGGTGATCGCGATGTATTCGTGGCCCAGCGCCTTCGCCGCTGCGGCCATCTCTTCAATGGAGTTTTTCCCGTCGCTGGCGGTTGTGTGCATCTGCAGATCGCCCTTGATGTCCCGCAGCTCCACCAATGTGGGCAGCGCGTACTTTTCCGCAGCTTCAATTTCTCCCGCATTCTCGCGCAATTCCGGCGGCACAAATTGCAATTTCAACGTTTCGTAAATCTCCTCTTCGGTTCGCCCCGCCACTCTTACTCCGCCAGCAGTCTTTGTAGCGCCGGCCGCTCGGCTCTCGGGCTTTGTAGGGACCGCCTTCTGAGGCGGTCCGCTCTGAGGCTTCTCGGCGTTCTTTGCCCCGTCGCTTTTTTTCGAGATCCCCGCCTTCAACCTGCTTCCCAGCGAAACACCAACCTTCGCGCCAGCACTCTTCCCAAGCGCCCCATCTGCGTTTTTCGATGGCGGGTCTCCACTTTTCTTACTGTGGCTTTCCACTTCCACAGTCGCCATCTCGTATTCATTCAACGTCCAGCCCATATCATTCGCGCGCCCGCGCAACCGCACGTTGTGCTCTTTCGATCCCGTGAAATAGAGCAACGCCGCTCCGAAGTTCTCCTTTTCCAATAAGCGCACGTCCACCTGCAATCCGCTGGATAGCGTGAAACTGACCTTGTTTTCCCCGTGTGCCAGTACCTGCTCGATCCGCGGATACTTCAAGATGTGTTCCGCCACCTCATCGATCACGGTCTGCCTGGCGCCGGCATCTTGCCGGCTCTTAGATTTCTTCTCCTCCGCCATGGTCACCAACAAATCCAGATCACCAACGGTTTCTCGCCCGCGCCGCAACGACCCCGCCGGGGTTACGCTTTCCACTACTTTGCAGGCCTTCTGGATGTGCTCCGTGATTTCCGCCGCAGCTGCTTCAACCGCCGAAATTAAAAACCGTCCAGAGCCCTTTTTGAACGTCTCGACAGCCTTGAGAATGTTCTGTTCGCTCTTCTCGCCAAAGCCCGCCAAATCCCGCAGTTTTCCTTCGCGCGCCAGTTTCTCGACATCCGCCACGGTCGCGCACTTGAACTGCTTCCACAAAAGCAGCACTTTCTTGGGACCCAGCGATTGCAGCGTGAGAACTTCCAGGAGCGTTGGCGGAAATTTCTTCAACATTTTCTGGCGCAGCGAGTAGTCGCCGGTGTTCACAATCTCCGTCAGGTGTTCGACCATCCCTTGGCCGATACCCGGTAACTCCAGCAATTTCTCCGGGGTCGCCACCATCTGTTCGACAGGCTGCGGCAGCGCCTCAATCAACTCGGCCGCCTTTTCATACGTCCGATAGCGCCCAATAATCGCGCCATCAATCTCGAGCAATTGCGCGGTTTCCCGCAAAATGCGTGCAACGGTTTTGTTGTCCATAGCTGGGAATTATAACGCTTTCGGCGCGGGCAATTCGGGCAGGGAACAACGATAGAAATTAGCGGATTGCCTGATATCCGATATCTAATATCAGTTTACGCCTGAATAAAAAATAACCGGCGAAAACTCTCGCCTCCGCCGGTCGTTTCATTCCAAACTCTTCAGGACGTTGGTTTGGATACGTTTGCCGCTTGGGGCCCTTTCGGGCCTTGCACAATCTCAAACTCTACCGGATCTCCTTCCTGCAATGTCCGGTAGCCATCGCCGACGATCGCTGAATAATGTACGAATACATCGGGCCCGTCGTCCCTCCCTATGAATCCGTATCCCTTCGAATTATTAAACCATTTCACAGTTCCTTGCACTTCGTGTCTCCTTTGGCAGGTGACTATCTCTTACTCTTGGGGCGGTTCAGAAACCAATCGCCGCCATGAGCACGAATTGCCCGGAGTGTATCAAAATGGTTTTCCAATTTTCAATACACCTGTACTAAAAAAATCCTCGGCTGTGCATTTTTATGCATGCCTAAACCGTTTTAACGATAAGTCCTGTTAGAGGAACGCAATTTGCCCGGCGTGGTGAGCGAGCAACCTTACCTAAGAAATGTAAGGTAGTACAGAATGCCAGCAATCGACTTTCCATCCCGCAATTTTCCGCCCTTTATCATGCGTTTCAACTGGTCCACCGTGTAGGCATGGGAAATTATTTTCTCATCCGCCTCCGGCTGCGCTTCGCCCGCCGTCAGTCCCTTCGCCAGCAGGATGTGCATCCGTTCTTCCAGGAATCCCGGTGTCGGGAACACATCCAGAAGCTCAGTATAGCGTTTCGCGGCGTACCCGGTTTCCTCCTTCAACTCCCGGGCTGCTGCTTTTTTCACGGATTCGCCTTTGTCGATGCGCCCTGCTACCAATTCCCATAGATATTGCCGCGCCGCATGGCGGTACTGCCGGATCATCAAGATTCGTCCGTCCTTAAAAATCGGCAGGATAACGACCGATCCCGGGTGCGTAATCACCTCGCGCACCGCTCTCACCCCGCCTGGCTCGAGGACCACATCTCGCCGCATCCCGAACACTTTTCCCTGGTGGAACATCGTGCTTTTCAGCACCTTCGCCTTACCGAGTGTTTTCGCTTTTTGCTTGGCCATCGCTCTCCTCTTCGCCTACATGGCGGACCGCCTCAGAAGGCGGCCCCGACGCACCTTCCGCACTCTTCACTCTTGAACGTCTCGCACCTCTCCGCCCGTCACTCGCCGTTCGCCTCCGTCTTCTCGCCACTCGCCACTGCCCACTGCCACCTTCTTCTTCCCCGCGTTATACTCAAGCTGTTCACCGTCCATGCCCATCAATACGATTATCGTCGACGACGAAAAGCCTGCCCGCGACGAACTCGCTTTCCTGCTCAAAGCCTTCCCGGAAATCAATTTGCTGGCTATCGGCAAAAACGGTTTAGACGCCGTCAATCTGATCAAAGAATACACGCCCGACCTCGTCTTCCTGGATGTCCAGATGCCCGGCCTCGACGGATTCGGTGTGCTGCAGAAACTGGTCGAACGCAAACTCAAAGTTCCCCACGTGGTATTCGCGACGGCCTTCGATCATTATGCCGTGCAAGCCTTCGACGTTAACGCAGTCGATTATGTCTTAAAACCCTTTGACAAGGCGCGCTTGTCCAAAGCCATCCACAAAGTAAAGCGCGAAATGGAGTCCGAAACCAGCCCAACGGAGCGTCTCGAGCAGCTCGTTAATCAACTCGCGGCTCCCAAGCCCGCCAGCTCGCAACCCGCGAAAGTGCTCATCCGCTCGCAGCAACGCATGCTGCTCGTCGATTCTCGCGATCTCATCTTCGCGTCCATCGAAGGCGGCCTGATCACCATCATCGCCAAAGACGCCGAAGGCTCCTCCAACTACCGTACCCTCGACGAACTTCTCGACGCCCTCGACTTCGAATCTTTCTGGCGCCCGCACCGCTCGTACTTGGTGAATATTCACCACATCAAGGAAGTGGTGCCCTGGTTCAAATCGTCGTTCATGCTGAAAATGGACGACAAAAAACAATCCGAGATACCGGTAAGCCGCCAGCAGACGAAACGTCTCCGCGAACTGTTCAACCTATGAGTAGTTGAGCCCATCGAATGTCGATATCCGCCGAGCTTCCAACCACGTTTCAGGTAGAGAGGCGCCTCGATTGGCGATATCGCCTGCCAATACTCTCTGTGGCTCCTCTGTGCCCTTTGTGGTGAATCCTTCTTCTCGCTAGCCACTTGCCACCGACCACGCGCCACTGACGCATGCTAAAATTTACCCCCGCCATGCATTTCTTGCCTTCCGACCATCAACTGCTCATCCGCGACACTGTTCGCGAATTCATGCGCACAGAGGTTCGCCCGCACGTCAAGGAATGGGAGCGGACTGACCATTTTCCCCTCGACGCTATCCGCAAACTCGGGGCACTCGGTTGTTGCGGCATGCTGATGCCCGAAGAGTGGGGCGGGCCCGACCTGGACACAATCTCGTACGTGCTAATGCTCGAAGAAGTCGCCAAAGTGCACGCGGCCATGTCGACGGCGATCGCGGTTACCAATTCCGCCGTGCAACTCCCGCTACTCGCTCACGGTACCACGCAGCAAAAAGAGCGTTACCTCCGGCGACTCGCCTCCAGTGAAATCTTGGGCGCCTTCTGCCTCACGGAGCCGGCCGCAGGCTCTGACGCCGCAGGAATTCAATCCATCGCGGTACGCAGCAGCGATCACTATAAACTCAATGGCACGAAAACCTGGGTCACCAACGGTTCTGCGGCCGGGGTTTACATCATTTTCGCCAAAACCGATCCGGCAGCAGCCGGGAAGGGAATCACCGCGTTCCTTGTTGAACCCAGCACCCCCGGCCTGAAAATTGGCCGCCACGAAGACAAGATGGGCCAGCGCTCTTCGCCCTCAGTCGAACTGCTTCTAAACGACTGCGTCGTGTCCGCAGAAAATCGTCTCGGCGACGAAGGTGCGGGACTGAAGATCGCGCTCTCCGCGCTCGATGGCGGTCGAATCGGGATCGCCGCACAGGCTGTCGGATTGGCTCAAGGCGCACTGGATGAATCCGTGAAATACGCGCGTGCCCGCAAAGCCTTCGGCAAGTCCATCGCGGAATTCCAGGCCATCCAGTGGATGCTCGCGGACATGCACACTGAAATCGAAGCCGCCCGCGGCCTCCTGTACCAAGCCGCGTTCCTCAAAGATTCCGGCGCCAAGATGGGCTCCGCCGCGTCGCGCGCCAAACTTTACGCCAGCGAAATGGTCAATCGAGTGGTGTACAAAGCTGTGCAAGTCCATGGCTCGCTTGGCTATTCGCGAGAATCGGATGTGGAACGCATGTATCGCGACGCGCGGGTAATTTCGATCTATGAGGGAACCAGCGAGATCCAACGGACGATTATCGCGAGGGATTTGTTGCGGCCTTAATTCGAGATAACAGATAGCAGCGATCAGGAGCGCATGGCCGCCCTCCGCTTCTCCTGTAATTGTGCGCCCTTGCGTCAACTTGCTTTTGACTTCGCTTACTGATATCTGTCATCTGTTAGCTCCCATGCGGCGTATCATTCTTGGCCTTGGCGTCTCCCTCGACGGCTACATCGCTCGCCCTGATGGCTCCGTCGACTTCCTCTTCATGCCCAAGGACTATTCCATGGGCCCTTTTTTCAAAACCGTCGACACCGCGCTGATGGGCCGCAAAACCTACGAAGTCGGGCTGCGCATGAGCGGGGGCAAGTTCTCCAATTATGGCCTGACCTGCTACGTCTTCTCTCGCACCATGCCTCCTGGCGAACGACCAGGTGTCACCATCGTAAACGAATCGCCAAAATCGTTTGTCGCAGCACTCCGCAAACAAAAAGGCAAAAACATCTGGCACATGGGCGGAGGCGAACTTGCCCGCGAATTCCTCAAAGACGATCTGATCGATGAACTCTACCTGGGCGTGATTCCCACCCTTATCGGTGAAGGCATCCCGCTTTTTCCCAGCGGCTTCCCGGAACGAAAGTTTTCGCCGTTCGAAAACAAAACCTATTCGCAGGGATTGATATCGCTGAAGTACGAGCGCGCCCGAACTACACCCAAGTCCAAATCCAAGAAGTAATTTCCACGTGAGCGGAATAACCAAGAGAGGACTCACCACAGAGGCACAAAGAGCACAGAGAAGAGTGGCTTGAGCCCGTTGATAACTGCTGTCCGATATCTGATATCCTTTCCGTTTCAGCTATGCCACTCCATCGGACCGAGGTCCTGACTTCTTGACGATCGCGACAAAGCGCGTCCTAAGCGGCATGCGGCCCACCGGGCGCCTGCACATTGGCCACTATTTCGGCGCTCTGCAAAACTGGGTGAATCTGCAATCCAATCCCGATTACGAATGTTTCTACTTCGTGGCCGACTGGCACGCGCTGACGTCTGATTATGCGGATACTTCCGCGATCGCGGAAAATTCGTTGCAAATCACTATCGACTACCTGGCGGCTGGTCTCGATCCGCAAAAGTCCGTCATCTTTCTACAATCGCTGGTGCCCGAACACGCCGAACTGCACCTGCTGCTCTCGATGATTACGCCGCTGGGCTGGCTCGAGCGCATCCCCACTTACAAAGAAGCACTGGAAAACATCACCAACAAGGATCTGCACACGTACGGCTTCCTTGGTTACCCCACGCTGCAAACCGCCGATATCGTCATGTACAGTGAGCCCGGCAAGGGTTTATTTGTGCCGGTAGGCGAAGATCAAGTCTCCCACGTCGAGTTCAGCCGCGAACTCGTAAGGCGATTCAATCTCTTTTATGGATTAGAAGTTGACCTTGCAGGATTGTTCAAGGATCGAAAGCGTGCAGAAGCTGTGCTAGACAGAATGCCTCCCCTAAAAGGACTGAACCGGAATGAAATCATGAGTGCTCCGACGGGGTTTCTTTCACATTTCAGGAGCATGGCTGCTGAGATCGGAATTGCGAATTTTCTGGAGAAACTGGGGAATGAGAAGGCATCTTTCAAACAGAATGAAGTGTTATCGGAACCCGATGTCCTCCTAACCAAGACGCCGCGCATCCCCGGGCTCGATGGCCGAAAAATGTCCAAGTCGTATGGCAATGCGATCATGCTTTCGGAATCGGATACGGACATTCGCGCGAAAACGAAAGTGATGGTGACGGACCCGGCGCGCAAGAGGCGCACCGATCCCGGCAATCCCGATGTTTGCCCCGTCTACGATTGGCACAAGCTGTTTTCCACGCCCGAGCGCGATCCTGGACGCCTGGAATGGGTTCGCACAGGTTGCACAACTGCGGGCATCGGCTGCATCGAATGCAAAGCCGCCATGGCTGACAACCTGATCAAGTGGATTGCACCGGTGCGCGAACGCCGCCTGACCTACGAGCAGAATCCAAAACGTGTGCTGGAGATTCTGGACGAAGGCTCTGCCACCGCGCGGAAATCGGCGCAGCAGACCATGTCGCACGTTCGCGAGGCTATCTTTCACTGGTCCGGCAAACGCGACGAAATCGGTAATGGATAGCGGCATTCCCTCGGCTGGCGCGTGTTCGTCGTCTGTCAGAAGTGTCAAGAACAGCCTCAGCGGCTGAAGCCGTGCCCTGACGTAGAACCCGCGTTTTCACATCGACTCTGAAGCCCAAATGATTTGCACCGTGCGCACATGGGGTGCAGCGTGCTGCGCCCCTACGCAGCTTATGTCGTAGCTTTCGCTCCGACCTCCTAAAAGAGGGAGATGTTGCCGGGAACTGCGAAGCCGTGCCGCAAGGCGCATTTCAGGTGCGACGTTTGGTCGGCGCGTCGACTAAATCACTTTTGTAAATATTCGAATAAGAGGGTTTTTGTTTCAAGGTGGGAATGACGCGAGGAATCAGAAAGTTGCGGCCGCGCTATTCGAATCGAAAGGTGCAAATTCCGTGGCCGGGTGGAGCACTGCCCAAATACCGTCGCAGAATGTCGGCGAAGCGGCGCTTCCCGAACCATTTCTGGCCGCGCCATCTGGAGGATTCCATGCCCGGGCTTTGCCGTTTTTCGGCTATTCACTGTAAACTGTCGACGGTAAACTATCAGCACCCATGGCCTCGCCCTATCGTATCCAAATCCCTATCTTCGAGGGTCCCCTCGATCTCCTGCTGGATCTCATCAAAAAGCAGGAAATGAACATTCACGACATCCAGATCTCGAAAATCACCTCGCAATACCTGGACTATCTGCACCAACTTGAAGTGCAGAATGTGGACGTTTCCGCGGAATTCATTTACATGGCGGCCACGCTGATTTACATCAAGTCGAAAATGCTGCTCCCGCCGGACCCGCTAGCCACGCCGGAAGAGCAGGCGGCGGACCCGCGAGAAGAGTTGGTACAGCGGCTGCTAGAGCACGAGAAATTCAAGAATGCCGCGCAATTGCTGTATCAAAAGCAGCAGATTGAAGAGAATGTCTGGTCCAAGCCGGACAAATCGCTTTACAACGACGAAGGTGCCGAGGGCGAATTGGTGGTGTCGCTGGTGGATTTAGTGCGCGTGTTCCAGCAAGTGCTGGAACGCAAGAAAGAAGTGACGCGTATCGAGCTGCAGCACGAAACGTTCACCGTGGCGCAGATGATCGCGCAGCTTCGTGGGCAAATCCTCTCGAGCGACACGAATTCCGTCAGCCTGGTCCAGTTCTTTGAAGCTTGCCCGTCGCGTCACGCTATGATCGTGGCATTTCTGGCGGTGCTCGAGATGGTGAAACTCCAGGCCATCGCGCTGAGCCAGGAAAAACAGTTCGGCGAAATCGTCATCAAGAAAGCCAAGGCGTTCGACATCGCGTTCGACGATACGGGCGCGTTACGCATTGATGCGGAATACCAGTGACGTTTTTCGACAGTCGGTGTACAGCCTTATGACCCAGGGATTGCCGCGCAACGTGAAAAAGTAGGCGGCATAAAGCCGCCCCTACACCCTCAAGAGAAAACAAACCCAGCAAAGCGGTTGTGATATGCGATTGTTGATGCCAGATACCCCGGCTTCTCCCCGCTTTGCACGGTGGACTGATAACTGTAAACTGTTAGCTGCTTATGACCGACTCTGAACGCAAAGCCGCTCTGGAAGCCATCATTTACGCCGCCGATGAGCCCGCCACGCTCGAGCAGTTGGCCGTCGCACTGGGGGAAGACAAGCTTCCCGTCAAGGCGGCACTCGACGAGCTCATCGGCTCTTATGCCGCCGAAGATCGCGGCATTGAAGTGCGCGCGGTGGCCGGCGGCTACAAGATGTACACCAAGCCGCAGCACCACGACGTGGTCCGGCGATTCATCAAGTCTTTGCGCCCGCCGCTGCGCCTGTCGATGCCGGCGCTCGAGACTCTTGCGGTGATTGCGTACAAGCAGCCAGTCACCGCACCCGAAATTTCGGAGATTCGCAGCGTGAACACGTCCGGCGTCATCTCTACGCTTCTAGACAAAAAGCTCATCACTACCGCCGGTCGCAAAGAGGTCATCGGGCGCCCCATCCTCTACAAAACCTCAAAAGAATTTCTGATGCGCTTCGGGCTGAGCGATCTGGACGAACTGCCCAGCCTGAAGGAATTCGAAGCGCTCGCTCGCGAGGCGCTGGGGTCCGACGACGCGACTCCTTCCGACATCACAGAGGATCGAGTTTCAGAACTGCACCCGGAGACCGATGTAGCCAACGCCGGCACGCCGGCTTCCGAGTCGGCGAGCGCCATCTCCGAAGCCATTCATCACGCGGGAGAAGAACTACGCGCCGCGGAAGCGGAACGCGAGCATGAAGCGCAGGCCACAGATGAGGGCATGCCTTCGGGAACGCTCGACGAAGACCCTCCGTCGCCAAACGCCAAGTCCACCTCCGCCGACTAGGCCGCTTCTTGCTGTCACTCGTCGCTCGCTGTTATCTGTTATCCTTATTCGCTTCCACATGCTTGAACGCCTGCAAAAAATCATCGCCCGAGCCGGCATTGCTTCCCGGCGTCACGCCGAGCAATTGATCTTGTCCGGCCAGGTCCGCGTGAACGGCAAGACCGTCACGGAACTGGGCACCAAGGCCGATCCGGCCACCGACAAAATCGAAGCGGCTGGCCGCGCGATCAGCGATTCGGCGCCGCGGCCAGTGTACTTGATGCTTCACAAACCTCCCGAGGTGGTCTCTTCTCTTGCCGACCCCGAAGGGCGGAAAACGCTTCGCAATTTCCTGCGCGGTTTTCCCGAGCGGGTATATCCAGTGGGCAATCTGGAATACGCCGCTTCCGGGCTGGTGTTTCTAACCAACGATGGGGACTTCGCCGCGCAACTACTCAAGAATTGGAATCACCTGGAGCAGACGTATCACATAAAGATCAAAGGGATGCTTACGCTGGCCGATCTCGAGCGGATCGGTAAAGAACTGCGCGTCCGGCTAAAAACGGTGCGTCAGCCGGAAGCCACGCGGAAGCACCACGCCAATTACTGGTACCAACTGCAAATGTCCGGCCCCAAACTTGAGCCACTCCGACACATTCTGTTCCGCGAAAATCATCCGGTAGAAAAAGTCATGCGCATTGGCCTGGGCACCCTCTCGATTGAAGGGATTCCCCGTGGGCGTTACCGCTTAATGGAGCGTCGCGAAGCCGATGCCCTCGCCAAATCCAAGAAGCCAATACCGAGACCTAAGTCGCGATGAGGGGCCTTTCAAGCTGGGACGCAGCAGTGCTGCGTCCCTATGAAGCGGGTAGCTGGTCTGCTTAGAACGGATCACCATGGAGCGCCTGCAAAAAATCCTTGCTGCCGCCGGTGTAGCCTCTCGCCGCAAGGCCGAAGAGATCATCCTGGCCGGCCGTGTGACCGTAAATGGGGAAGTGGTCACCGAACTGGGCAACAAGGCCGATCCAGCCACCGACAAGATTACGGTCGACGGCAAGCCACTGCAACGCGCGCAACGCTTCGTTTATTTTTTGCTGAATAAGCCGAAAGGCTATGTTACTACGACCAGTGATCCCGAAGGACGTCTCACCGTAATGCAGCTCCTCGGCAGCCTTCGCGAACGCGTCTACCCGGTTGGCCGCCTCGATTACGCGAGTGAAGGCCTTCTGCTCTTAACCAACGATGGCGAGCTGGCGCAAAAACTCACCAAAGCCGGGTCGCACATTCCTAAAACCTACCAGGTCAAAATCAGCGGCAAGCCCACCGAGCCCGCCATTCAGAAATTACGCAAGGGCGTCACCATCGCGCTGGACGATGGCCGCCGGGTCAAACTTTCCCCCACGAAGATCCGGCTCCTGGAAGACGTCGCTAATCCCTGGTATGAAGTCACTCTAATCGAAGGCCGCAACCGGCAAATCCGTCGCATGTTTCAGGCCGTAGGCTTTCTGGTGGAAAAGATCAAGCGCGTGCAACTCGGCCCGCTGACCCTGGATGTTCCACCCGGGACGATTCGCCCTCTTACGGAAAAAGAAGTGCAGCGGTTGAAAAATCTCGCTTCTCCTCCGGGAGAGTGAGCCCCACGAATGAAGCCAGCAAGATGCCGGGGGCTACCAAGCCGTAAGCCATCGCGACAGGTTTCCAACGCAAATAAATTTGCCTATTTGCCCGCGACCTGCGCTGCCCAATCTGCCGGGTCCACATCCTTGGCGTGCCTGGAGAACAACCAGTGGTGACCTTCTAAATCTGTCGCCCCGTATTGCAACTCTCCGTACACGGTCTCGTGCAACGCTTCCACAATGGTTGCTCCGGCCGCGTTCGCCCTTCCGTAATGCTGCTCCACATCCTCGACAAAAATCGTCAGACTCTGGGTCCACGCTCCACACTGCGCTGGACTTGCCCGCCCTTCACGCGCGCGAGACAGCATGATCCACGCGTCACCCAAGTGCATTTGCAGACCGCTGGGCGGTTTTCCCCCGTGGCGGTAATGCTCGGTGAATCCAAACACCCGGCTCAGCCACGCAGCCGCCTCGTCCACATCCGCGTACACCAGATGGGGCAGCAATAAATTGGTGGGTACAGATCGATTCGAAATCATGTGCAAAATCCTAGCATTACTCTCCGGCCCGGGCGCTTCCACACGGAGAGTTACCCACTGTTCATTTACACGGTCTCCCTACTACACAAACGCTAATCGCAGGCATAAAATAAACTCATGACCCACACACTCGAAGAACTCATACCAGATTACATCCAGGGTCTACCGGCCTATGTTCCCGGCAAGCCCGTCGAAGAAGTGGAACAAGACCTCAAGATTCACGCAGTTAAACTGGCGTCCAACGAGAATCCCTTGGGGCCTTCTCCCAAGGCCATGGAAGCAGCGCGGCGCGCTCTTGGCGAAGCGAACTGGTATCCCGATGGAGGCAGCAAACGTCTGCGCGAGGTGCTGGCTGCGCGCAATCATGTGCGGTCCGAAGAAGTGTTTGTTGGGCTGGGCTCCAGCGAGATCATTGATCTCGCGTCGCGGGTGCTGCTGCGACCCGGCCTGAACGGTATCACCAGCGAGGGCTCCTTCGCGCTTTTTGCCATAGCCATTCGCGCCAGTGGAGGGCGGCTCATCCAGACCCCCTTGAAGGATTACACGTTCGATCTGGATGCAATCGCCGCCGCGGTGACAGCGGAAACCCGCATCATTTATATCGCCAATCCCAACAATCCCACCGGTACAGCGTTTGGCCACGACGAGTTTGCCGGGTTCCTGAAGAAAGTTCCGGGCGACGTTCTCGTGGTTCTCGATGAGGCTTACCACGAATACGCAGCCCGCCCGGACCTTCCGAAATCCCGCGAACTTTTCAGCGAATACAACAACATCCTGACCTTGCGTACGTTTTCGAAGGTGTACGGCCTCGCTGGACTGCGCATCGGCTACGGCATCGGCCATCCTACGCTAGTCGCCGAGATGAACAAGCTGCGCACACCGTTTAATGTGACCAGCGTTGGCCAGGCGGCCGCGCTCGCGGCTCTCGACGATGACAAACATGTGCGGCGTTCCGTGGAATCGAATCGCATCGAACGCCGGCGGTTATTCACGGAACTGCGCAGTCTGGGGCTTTCACCTGTACCCAGCGAATGTAATTTTCTTTTCGTGCCTGTTGGGCCTAACGCCAAAATGCTTTGCGACGAATTGCTGTATGAAGGCGTGATTGTGCGACCGATGGGTTGGATGGGTTTCCCCGAAGCGATCCGCATCTCGGTTGGCAGCCCAGCCGAAAATACCAAGTTGCTGATGGCGTTGGCTTCCGCGCAACTGCGCCTCCGCAGTTCATCGAGCAAGCCCACTTCGGTCTTAACCCCGCGCTAAGACTGTTTGCTGATGGTGTAACGATCGAAGAAAGGGATTCCTCGCTTCGCAGACTCCACTCGGAATGACGGGGATGCGGGAATTGTGCCGAGATGGACACCACGGTGCTGTGGGCTACGCAGAAGCGGCCCGGTCCGCACCGCGTAAAGGTGTCAGGGTGGGTTCTTACGGCGGGTGTGCATTCTGCTATTCTTCTGCAGTACCTGACGAATTTCTAAGGCATCCAATTGTCATGCGCCTTCATAATGCAGCTACGACGCCCGGCAGTGACGACCCTGTCACCGCGCTGCTCTGCAGCTCGAAAACGATTGCCGTTGTCGGGCTTTCCTCCAAGCCGCGGCGACCTTCCTATGAGGTCGCGTCGTACTTGCAATCGGCCGGCTACAGAATCATTCCGGTGAATCCGAATGAAACTGAAGTGCTAGGCGAAAAATGTTATGCGCGCCTGGAAGACGTTCCGGTGCCAGTGGATATCGTGGACGTGTTCCGGCGCCCGGACCAAGTTGCGCAAATTGCCGATTCGGCCATCGCGATCCACGCGAAGGCGCTGTGGTTTCAGCAGGGAATTACGAACGAAGAAGCGGCAACGAAGGCACAGAACGCCGGCCTCTTGGTGGTAGAAGACGCTTGCCTGTTCGTGGAACACAAGAAAAGGCGGGCGACATAAAGCCGCTCTACAGGATTCCGGGAGATTATTTCAAAATCCAAAGACCTGCAGATTGCGCTTACCTGGTAAGACCACCGCCAAATATCTTCCATCCGCGGACAAGCCATACTCGCGGATGGCCAAGCCATGCAGCAACTGTCGTGGCTCCGGTTCCAACACTGGCACCACCTGCCCTCTGCGGAACGCCACCAGATTGGGAACGGGGAAACTCACCAGATCCGCGGACTTCTTCTCCACGGTGCGTTTCACATAAATCTGATTCTCCTCGGCGTTCCATTGGAGCACGCCCAAGCCCACGCGCATGCGAGCCACCTTGGCCGGCTCCTGCAGGTCGCGAACCTCGAGTACTTCGCGATCCAGAAAATAGGCCACCTTGGTGCCGCTGGGCGATATCGAGAGGCCGCCGTAATATCCATCGAGGGTAGCCAATTCCTTATTGTCCTGCGCCAACAAATCTAATTTTTGCATCCGCGGCGGACCTTCCATATTGCGGTCCCGCTCAATGGCAATGGCGGAATTGCTTCCGGGAATCCGCACGGCCGACGCAAAGGTGCGTCCCTCAAACGCTTTTGTTTCCGGGCCACCGGAGACGTACAGGTAATGCAGGGAAAACAACTCGCGCGTGGAAATTTCTTCGGTCAAGTACAGCAGAGTGCCATTGTCGCGGAGCCACATGGGCTGTTCGGCTTCCATCACCAGAGGATCGGATCCACGCGGGTGTAATTCGCGACCCGAATCGTCGAGGAGCAGCAAGGCGCGAGCATCGTCGTGATGCTCGTCTTCAGGATCCACGGTGGTTGTGAACAACTGCACGGCCACAATGTGCCCGTTGGGGGACCAGGTGAACGACTCCACCTGGTAGGTGAAAGGCTTGTCCCCGTGCGTGAATTTCTGGCCCTCCAGGATCCGCCGGCGCTTCCCGTTCGGCTCCGCGATAAAAATGTCGTCGCGTTGCAGATCGTATTTCTTGGCCTTGAACATTCTACGCACGGAAAACACGATGCGCCCGTCGGGGGAGTAGGCGAATGCGGTTACCTCCTCATCCACGTTCATGACGGGCTTATCCAGATTCTGGGCAGCCGCACGTGGCAAAGAGGGCAGGGAAGTACCGAGCAGGAGAGCCAGCAAGACCGGAGTCCACCAAAGGCCCCGAAAAACGGGCGTGCTGTTTGGCTGGCTCAAGATTTGCGGTATCCCAGTGCGATGGCGATCACCGAACATGTTCCAGGTTCCTCACACTTCACCTCAGCCCCATTTTCCATTTTCGATTTTCCAACTCACGGCTTGGGATGCACACCGGTGAATTCCGCGCAGCACGGCTTCTGCACTGGCGTAAACTCCATCAACTCCACCCGCGTGTCATCCGGGTCGTACAAATTCAGCTGCCACTTCCCATCTTTCCCGACTTTTGGAGCTTCGAATCCCCCATAGCCCCTAGCCTCCAACTCTTTCGCCGCTGCAGCCACGCTGGGCACGCCCAAGGAGATGTGATACATCACGCCGCGCGTATGTTTGTCCGGGTTGGGTCCGATCCTCAGCATGTATTCAATCCAATCCGTCCCGTCGGGCACTTGCATGGCCATCCAATTCGTCTCGTCGCCGGTCATCCCGCCATGCCAGTACACATGGAAGCCTAGGACATCTTCGTAAAACTTATTCTCGGCATCGGCATCCTGCACGATGATTCCGACGTGAATCAACTTATGGCTGATCGCGCCCTCTGTGCCATTCTCCTCGCCCTTGCGCTTCTGCTCCACAAAGACAATCTTGTTTCCTTCCGGATCGCCGGTCTCGAAACACTTCGTTCCGTCGGGCCACGTCGCCAGCCGATCCGCGGGCACGCCCTTCGCGGTCAGATAGCCACGCATCTTGGCCACATCATCGGTGGCCAATCCAGTTTCCACGAGGTACGAGCCGCCCGTACCTGGTGAAGTCTTCACCAACTCCACCCGCTGATACTGGCTCACGGCAAAAAACGGCACTTGCACGGACCCGCCATTCACAACGCCGCCGCTGGCCAACCCCAGTTCCTTGCCATAAAACGCTTGGGCCTTCTCTAAGTCTGTTACCTTAAATTTCACATAAGCGATCCCGAGCACTTTCGCTCGCCCCACCGTCTCGGCACTGGCCGGCGGGTCACTGACACTCGATGACGCCGCGACCGAGTTCGCTTTCGCCGTCCAGCAAGCCCCGACAACGCAACCCGCTGCCACAAGTACAGCAGTTGGCGCGCCCCACCTGCTTCTAGTTATCCCCATCCTCATCTCCTCACGCCCCGTTCTTCAATGCGAATCTGCCGACCAACGGCACGAATGGAAAGAACGATGAAGCCGAGCTAGAGACGGACTACTGCTAACAGAAACCCAGGCGGCGTAAAGCCGCCTCTACACTGGCTATCCACTCGCCACTTTCTTCTTCATCCGCGCAATTTCCTCCATCCTCGCACGGAGCCGCGCCTCAAATCCTTGATCTGTAGGTTTGTAGTACTCGCGTCCGGAAAGGTTGTCCGGCAGACACTGCATCTCGGTGACCTTCTCGTCAAAATCGTGGGCATATTTATAGCCTTGGCCGTAGCCCACGTTTTTCATCAAGCCAGTTACAGCGTTCCGCAGATGCAATGGCACGGAGTCCGCTTCTGTCTTGCGGACATCCTCCATCACATCGCCATAGGCCACATAGACCGCATTCGATTTCGGCGCCAGCGACAGGTATACCGCCGCTTGGGCCAACGCCAGGTGACCTTCCGGGGCCCCTAGGAAATCGAATGCTTCCTTGGCTGCTAAAGTTACAGCCAACGCGCCCGGCTCAGCCATCCCGATGTCCTCGCTGGCCATGCGCACCATGCGTCGCGCCAAGTACAAGGGATCCTCGCCGCTTTCAATCATCCGCGCCAGCCAGTACAGCGCCGCATCGGGATCGGAATTCCTGACACTTTTATGCAGCGCGGATATTAGATTGTAATGTTCCTCGCCGGCCTTGTCGTAGCGCAGCATCTTGCGCTGCAGCACCTCCTCCAACAACTCCGAACTGATCGTCTTCGCGCGGTTTGGGCCAGCCTTCGCGCTCTTCACGCACAATTCTAGGGTGTTATACGCGGCGCGCGCATCTCCGTTGGCAAAGGACGCCATGCGAAACAATACATCTTCGCTCGCGGAAACATTCTCGGCGCCCAAACCACGCAGGTTATCCTGCAGTGCGCGCTTCAATAGTTCCACGATTTGCGGGGTGGTCAGCGATTCCAGGACGTACACCTTCGTGCGCGACAGCAGCGGCGAAATCACTTCAAAGGAGGGATTCTCCGTGGTCGCCCCAATGAACAAAATGTGGCCTGCTTCCACATACGGCAAAAACGCATCCTGCTGGGCCTTGTTGAACCGGTGGACTTCATCTACGAACACAATCGTGCGCATGCCGCTGCGCGACCGCCGCTCCGCCTCGGCCATCACTTCCTTAATCTCTTTGATTCCGCTGAGGACCGCGCTGAAGGATACGAACTCACTCTTGGTCAGCCGCGCAATCAACCGCGCCAAGGTGGTCTTACCGCACCCCGGGGGCCCCCACAAGAGCATCGAACTCAAATCGTCGGCTTCGATTTGGACTCGCAGCGGCTTGCTCGGTCCTAGCAACTTTTCCTGGCCTATGAATTCATCCAAGGTGCGCGGACGCATTCGCTCCGCCAACGGCTGCAAGCCCGCCGCCGCTTCCGGCTCCGGCATTCCCGCAAACAGTCCCATAGCTTATATTCTTTCCCCTAAAGTGGCACAGGCACTCTTGCCTATCCCATGCGCCGCTCTACGGAAGCATCCGTCAAGCGAACCCCCTCCGCAGAGGCTACATTTGATCCTGCCTAGCAGAGCGACCAATAGAATAAACGCCAAAAGAAAGATAGTTCCTAGCCACCCTGGGCTAAACGGAATTGGGAATAGAATCACGGTGGCCCACAACCACCAGGGTTGAATTGTCCGCTCCGCCTTCATGGTCGCCCGCTCACGGTCTTCAATATTTCTGTCCTACTCTCTTCATGTAAAACTGCAAAAACTTGTCGCTATCCGACGTCAAACATACTTCTGCGTTGGCTTCCCCGCTCACTGGACGGGTCATGCCGTCATCTTCTACTTGCAGTCGCATCTTGGTCGTGGGACACAACTCCGGCTGGATCGCATAGCCCACGGCCACCGCGTCGAACATCGTGGGCGTGATCTGTTTCGTTCCGTATGCCCACTGGTGATACAGAGTGGTCAAGGCGTCCGTCAGCGCAGTTCCTGTGCTGAACAGCCGCGCCCGTTCCAACTCCTGGAACTTGATTTGGGTCGAATCGAGGGGCATCACGTACAACGGCACTCCCGACGCAAATACCTTTCGTGCCGCTGGCACGTCGCACAGAATATTCCACTCCGGCATCGGTTTCACGGGACCTATCGGATAGGCGAGGCCGTCATAGCCGCGGTACACGGAGCCGCCCATCAAGACCAGCCTTTTGAGCTTTCGGAATGTATCCGCATCTTTGTCAATCGCTGCCCCTAAATTTGTCTCCGGCCCTATCGCGATGAGGGTGATTTCGCCGGGATGCTGGCGAATCTGCTGCAGTAAGAAATCCACCGCACCCGGCCATTTTGCCACTGCTTCGCGCTCGCCATAGGCCGCCTGTGAAAACGTCAACGTGCCCTTGGCCGGATATTTTTCTATGCCGACAGCGACCGGAATATCGTCATGCCCGGTTTCGCGCAAAAAGCGAGAGGCGAGTCGCGCACGCAGTTGCGTGTTTCCCCACGCCGTGGTCACGCCGAGAATCTTGACCTCCGGACTACGCAGCGCCAAGGCAATCGCGAACGCATCATCAATGTCGTCGCCAACATCAGTGTCGATAATCACCGACTGCTGCGGCACAGGCATGCTCGGCTGTACGCGTGTCCCCGCGGCGCCACTAGTTTCCTGGCCACACGCAGTTCCCGCAAACAAACAACTGAATACCACTAGCACTCCGGCAACTATTACCCTGTTCATTTTTCTCCACGCTCTCTATCATGAATCACCCCGCCACTTATACCGCTATTCTGTTTTCTGGTTTCCGTGGGCGCTCCTTTGCCGATAGGCCTCATACAAAACCACCGCAGCGGCGGCACCCGCGTTTAACGATTCAACCTTGGTGGCCATGGGTATGTGAATCCGTCTGTCCGCCGCGTGCACAACGTCCTCGGGCAATCCCGCCCCCTCGTTTCCAACCAACAAGGCCACCGACTCGCACCAGGCCACTTCCCAGGGCGCCAGCAATCCCAGGCCTTGATCATGCCCGCAGGCCGCCACGGTGTGGATGCCGTTGAGCTTTAACTGAGTCAACAAAATGCCCAGCGGCATTCCGGCGACAATCGGCACATGCAAGGCAGCGCCCGCCGATGCCCGCAACGCCTTCGGTGCAAAGGGACTCGCTGTGCCACTCTGTCCCGTCGCCGCGGTGACTACGCCGGTTGCGCCAAACGCCGCCGCCGTGCGCACAATCGTCCCCACATTCCCGGGATCCTGCACCCCCGCCAATACCACCAGCAGGGGCGCGCAGGAAGTGCCTGCTGCCGACACTACCTCCTCAATGGCCAGTGTTCGCGGCAGGACCAACGCCGCCACTCCCTGAGGGTGCTCGGTATCCGCAATGCCCTCGAACAACCGGTCCGTCGTTCGCAAAACTGGGAATCCCACGTCCGCTCGCCCCACCAACGGGGCTAACCGTTCTCGCCAGCGCTCCCCGCTTTGGCTGAACAGTACGGCCTCGACGCGGCAGCGCGAACTCAGCGCCTCCTCCACCAATCGCAATCCCTCCACGCCGACCGCGCCATTCGCGGTGGGCACGCCGCCGCGCAAGGCCACCCGGAATTCTTTCAGCCAGCGATTATCCCGGCTGGCGATCACCTCTGTGTTTGCGCCGGGAGCACTCCCGCGCGCACTGGTGCGTTCGATTCGTCCAGTGTTCATCTCAGGGCCTCACCATTGCAGCGAGCCTACCAAATTTCCCATCCGGTTTGGAGTGCGTCGACGGGCTCCCGCTTTTAGGCCGCCCTCCGGACGACTCACGTTATCGTCAGCCTAAAATTCCAAGTGATAGCCGGCTTTGGCTTTCACGAGCTGGAAACCACGGCTCACCAAAATCACCACCATCATTGCCTCGCATCCCCACGTGTGGTATTTTGCCCTTCAGCGGCGCATCGCTCCTGGGCCGCCGCTCCAGAACAGGGTGCCCTCCGTTGTCCGCTGAAATATTGAAGGTGAGTGCGGCGAATCCGGATCCGCGGATGATTCGCTATGCCGCCGGGTGGTTGAATCGTGGTGCCGTTATCGCGGTGCCGACCGACACGCTGTACGCGCTGGCCGCCGATCCTGTGAATCTAGCCTCGGTCGAAGAGATTTTTCGTGTAAAAGGGCGCCCCGAGCATCGCGCTCTTCCCATTTTGATTAATTCCCTGATCTACGCGCAGGTGCTGGCTAAGGATCTTCCCGACAATTTTTACCGGCTGGCGCAAGCGTGCTGGCCCGGACCGCTGACGATCGTTGTGGACGCCTCGAATCGCCTCCCGTTGAAGGTCACGGGCAATACGCGGCGCATCGCGCTGCGCTGGCCCAAGCACAAAATCGTCAACGATCTCATCGCCGAACTGGGCGTCCCGCTCACGGGAACCAGCGCAAATCTTTCCGGCTCGCCTACTTGTGAAAGCGGCGAAGAAGTCTTTCGTCAACTAGGGGATCGTATCCCGCTGATTCTTGATGCCGGCGATACCGCTAACGCGCAACCGTCCACCATCGTGGAGTTACGCGGCGATCACTGGTGCGTCGGCCGCGAAGGGGCCTTTCCCACCGATCTAATCCACGAAGCCCTGGACGGCGACGACGCCGTGCCCACGTAGAACAAATTCCAATCGGCGTTTCCGGGAAACCCAAGATGGCGGCGTAAAGCCGCCGCTACCAGCGGGATTTGTCCGAATTTCTATTTTCCAATTTCCATTTGCCGGCTCAAGAAATCAAAGTCCCCCGTGGGCGTCAACTCGACCTGCAGTTTCCGGGTATGCACGCTCACCACATCCACATACCAGAGCGGCACGTAGGGCAACTCCTCCGCGACGATCTTTTGCACTTCACTGCACAGTGCCTTTCGCTTCTCCTGGTCCATCTCGCCGCGTATTCCCGCAATGAGCGCATCCACGCGCGCATCCCGGTAATGCCCGCGATTCCTTCCGTTCGGCGGGATTTTCCTTGACGAGAATACCAAATCAAATATGTCCGGATCGTTATTCGCGCCGACCCAGATGGAATAACTCAACTGAAAATTTCCCTTGTCCAAATCGGACAGCAACGTGGCTAACTCGAGAGGCCGTACTTCCAGGGAAACGCCAACTTTCCGCCATTCATCCTGCAAAGCCGCGCCCACCAAGCGCGCCTGCTCTTGCGTCGACACCTTCAGCACCAGCCGGAGCCGCACGCCATCCGCGCCTCGGCGGAATCCCGCCGAATCCAGCAAGCGCTCCGCCTGCGCGGGATCATCGTCATACTTGCGCACATTGCCTTCGTAGGCCCAATGATTGGGCGGCAAAATGCCGCTGGCTATGCGGGCCTGCCCATGCAGTAAATAGTTCACCAGCGATTCGCGGTCTGTCGCGTACGCCAGCGCCTGCCGTACTTCCTTCTTCGCGAGCACGGGGTCCTCGAAATTGACGCCCAAATACGCTAAGTTTGTCCCCGGCTCTTCGCTTACCTGCAGTTCCGGTCGTTTCGCCAGCACCGGCACCATGTCCGGCGAAAGGGAACTCATCTCCACATCTGCCGACCCCTTTCGCAGCTCCAGCGCTCGCACGATGGCATCCGGCACCACGCGAAACGTCACCCGCTGCGTTGGTGTGCCAGGAAGATCGGAAGGTGCCACAGGAAATCGCGCAGGCAAGAGTGCCTGTGGCACCAAAGTCTGGCTTCTCTCGAGTACCACCGCATCATCCTGTGCCTGGCTCACAAACCGGAATGGCCCCGTGCCGATTGGCTTGTTGGCAAACTCAGTTCCTGATCCCGCCGGCACAATGCCCACCGCGCTTTTTTCCAGGTTCCATAGGAAGGACGCGTACGGTTCCTTCAAGTGAAAAATCACCGTGGCCGGGTCGGGCGCGTCGATTGATGAAATCATGTTGAACGACCCGCGTTTTGGGGAGCGATTCGCCGGGTCCATCATGTAGTCGATCGTCGCCTTGACGTCACGTGAAGTCAGTGTGCGCCCATCGTGGAATTTCACCCCGCGCCGCAGATGAAACACATAGGTGAGTGCATCAGGCGTCTCCCACGATTCGGCCAAGTCGCCATGCAGCCGCATTTGCGTATCGCGCACCACCAGTCCATCGAAGATCAGGCGATCAATCCTTTGCGTTGTGCCGTCTGTGGCGTATCGCGGATCCAGGTTGGCAGGGTTGGACTCGATCACAAACACCACATCGCCCGGGCCCCTCTTCGGGGCGCCACAGCCGCACAGCAGCACGATCAAAAAAGCCACGCTGGCAATAGACGGTCGCGATTGCCCGGTCACTTTATCTGCTCCGGTAGCTCCGCGACGCTCGCTGCGACTTGTGGTGAACTCTTTTTTGTACTGCTCACGCGAAGCAAACCTTTCCCAATACCACCGCTTTTTCCGCACCGGTGGCACTCGGCAAGTTCCCGGTCCTGCGGTGCCAGGTCTCATAAGCCAACAGCGCGAATGCGTACGCTTCTTTAGCTTCTTCGGGCACTCCCAACTTCGAAGACGCCATCACTTCCATCGGCGCCAACGCCGCCGTCAGTTGCGCCATAATCAGGGGATTCTTGGCGCCGCCCCCGGACACAATCAATTGAGCCACTTTGGTCTTCTTCAACACGAATCGCCGCAGCGCGTCGACCACCGACGCCACCGTGAATTCGGTGGTCGTGCGAATCAAATCGTTCGGCCCGGCCCCGAATTTCTTGCTCATGCGCAACAATTCCTGAAAATACGCCCGCCCGTAGTATTCTCGCCCCGTCGATTTGGGCGGTCCCAACCGCAAGTATGGATCGCGCAGCAGTTCTTTCAACACTTTGGCGTTCGTGACGCCCTGACGGGCCAGCCGCGCGCCGCGATCGAATCTTTGCTTCTTCTTCGTGAAGTGCCACACGAGCGCATCCATCAACATATTCCCCGGACCGCTGTCGAACGCCATAACCTGTCGCGGCGAAGCGGCGGCGGGCAATATGGTCAAGTTGCCAATTCCTCCCAGGTTTAACGCGACGCGCCCCAATTTTTCGTCCGCGTATAAAAGATAATCGGCGTAGGGCACCAGCGGCGCGCCTTGTCCTCCCACCGCCATGTCCGCAACGCGAAAATCGCCCACCGTCGGGACGCCCGTCTCTGCCGCGATCACCGCCGGCTCCCCAATCTGCAGCGTGGATGCCGTGGATCTTCCTAAGAATGAGACGGGTCTGCCCTGATGAAAGATAGTCTGCCCGTGACTCCCGATCACCTTCACGCGCGCGAGTGCGACGCGGAACTCCTTGCACGAGCTTATTGCCGCGTCGGCAAACGCCATGCCTAATCTGAAATTGAGTTGGCTGATTTCCCCCGGCGTGGACACGGCACCTTCTGCAATACGCAGCACTTCTTTGCGCAATACCTCCGGCATGCGCCGCGAAGCGTGCGCCACCAGGCGCGTCCGCAGTTTTGGGGGCGCCCCACTGACCTCGGCCAGCGCCACATCAATGCCATCCGCCGAAGTGCCGCTCATCATCCCGAGCACTAACATCCCCGTGTCCTCATGCGCTCGTTGTAACACACCTGTACCCACGGCATGGTCTTTTGTCTCGCCACCGTGTCCAATTTGTTTGGCTTTATTCCCCGTTACTTTCTTCACAAGCCCCAACTTCATATGTCATCCGTCGCGCGCGCGTTTCGCCGGTAAACTTTTTCCATGGCGCTGTTTTCACGTGAGGAGGAACCTCCGTGGTTGGAACAGGCCTGCGAATTCTGCCGAACTGCGGGTATCAGCATTGCCGCCTGGGGACCGCATGCGTTGGTGGTTGAAGCGAAATCCCCAGAACGCGCCGCGAAAATCGCTAAGCAACTTGCTAATTTAGGTTTCAAGGCAATCGAAGACCAAGACGGCGCTTACGCTGGCCTGCTGCCTCGGTCTCCAAAACCCGAGGCTGTCCGAGCGAAAATTACCAGCTTCGACATTTCTCGCCGCCCCTGGAGCGGACAGCTGGAACCTCTCATTTGGGCGCTGGGCGCGCTTTTACTTTTTCGAGGCCTCGATCGTCACTCAGACCACCACTGGTTTACTTCCCATTGGTATGGCGCCCTGCTTTTATTCTCTTTGCATGCCACCCGTATCTGGGGTTGGCGGATGGAACTTCTTACCGAAGGGCTCCACGTGCGCCGCCGCTTTCGCTGGGTCACCACTCCGTGGAATCAAATCCGAGCCATAGAGTCGCGAGAGAGCGGCAATACTCAAGAACGGGTGACCGTGAAGCTGGCGAACCAAAAAAATGAGATCCTTGGTACCTTCCTCGTGTCCTTCGCAAGGAACATGCGCGACCGGCTCCATCTCGAAGTTCTACAGCGCCACTCCCCAGTCAGTCGCTGACGAACAAGTATCATCTCTATGAGATTTGTTTTTTCAACTCTGCGAGAAGGTTGAGTGCTTCGATGGGCTTTAACTCGTCCAGGTCGGCGGCTTTCAGTTTGTCGATGACCGCGCGGTCCAGTGCCGTGAACAGGACTGCTTGCGCGCCATTTCCATTTCCCCCGTTGCGCGCCCCCGGGGTCAACGTTTCGCTCAATTCGTGCTCGCTCTGCTCGTGGCGTTTCAGCACTTCGCGCGCGCGTTCGATCACGCTCCGCGGCAGGCCCGCGAGTCGAGCTACTTCTATTCCGTAACTTTTGTCGGCGCTCCCTGGTTCCACCTTGCGCAGGAAAATGATCTCGCTGGGCGTTTCTTTCACGCTGACGTGGACATTCTTTACTGTGGGCAGCAGCTCTGCCAACTCCGTGAGTTCGTGATAGTGCGTTGCAAATAAAGTTCGCGCGCGAGTTTGTTTTTGCAAATGCTCTACCACCGCCCAGGCAATGGACAACCCATCGAAGGTCGCGGTGCCGCGTCCTACTTCATCCAGCAGCACCAAACTCGATGGCGTGGCGTGATTCAAAATGCCCGCCACCTCGCTCATCTCGACCAAAAACGTGGAACGTCCTCGCGCCAGATTATCGCTGGCGCCAATCCGCGTGAAAATCCGGTCGGTAATCGGCAATTTTGCCTGGCGCGCCGCCACATAGCAGCCCATTTGGGCCATCAAAACAATCAAGGCGGTCTGCCGCAAGTATGTCGACTTGCCGCCCATATTCGGCCCGGTGATCAGGAGCAGTTGTTGGCGGCCCGGCTCGAAACACAAATCGTTGGGGACAAAGCGCTCGCCTTTTTGCTTCAGTAATTCTTCAATCACCGGGTGGCGACCGCCAATGATCAACAGTTCGCCCGTGCCATTAAACTCCGGCCGGACATAGTTACGATCCGCGGCCAGCTTCGCGAATGCCGCCAGCACATCGAGCTTTGCGATGGCCGCCGCCGTTCGTCGCAGCCGTGAAGCCTTGCCCGCAATGGTCGATCGCACGTCGACGTATAGTTGGCGTTCGATCTCCGCGATGCGCTCATCTGCAGCCAGGATTTTGCGTTCGTACTCTTTCAACTCCGTTGAAGTAAAGCGCTCCGCATTCACCAGGGTTTGCTTTCGCTCGTAATCGGCTGGGGCCAGATGCAAATTCGGTTTCGAAATTTCAATGTAATAGCCAAAGACTTGGTTATAGCGAATCTTCAGCGAGCCAATGCTGGTTCTCTTGCGCTCTCGATCCTCCATCGACGCGATAATGGTCTTGCTGTGCTGGCTCAAATCGCGCAGCTCATCCAACTCCGGGTTATATCCCGCACGAATCACTCCCGGTTCAGTGGCCAACGCCGGCGGATCCTCCGCAATCGCGCGTTCCAGCAGCTCGCGTACATCTGCCAGCTCGTCAATTTCGTCGTGTAATTCCCGGAGGACCTCGCTCCCGCCAGTCGGTTTCGGTGTGACGAAATTCCGCAATACCGGCAATTGGTTCAGCGACTTCCTGAGCGCCACCAATTCCCGGGGCATTGCTTGCCCCAACGTGATACGGCTGGTCAATCGCTCCAGGTCCTGGATTCCCCGCAATTCTTTGCGAATCTCGCCGCGAACCACGGTCTGCTTCAGCAAATGGTCGACAGCGTCCAGTCGCGCTTCGATGGCCTGGACGTCAATCAATGGGCGCAAGATCCAATTCCGTAGCAGTCGCGCCCCCATGCCCGTCACCGCAGCATCCAGCGCCGCAATTAACGTGGTCGGCCCGCTGGTTTTGGTCTCTTCCGTGAAAATCGGCGCCAGCAGTTCCAGATTCCTCACGGAAACCGGGTCCAGCACCAGGGCATCCTGCTGTTCGTAGTAACGAATGCGATCCAGATGCTGCAGCGCTTCCACACTCGGCGCGTCGTCGCCGCGCGCAGCATTCTCGCGCAAGTAGTGCACCACCGCGCCCGCCGCGCACATCGCTTGTACGTGTGCGTCCAAGCCAAACCCCGTCAGCTCTACTACGCCGAACTGTTCCCGCAAAATGCGTTCCGCGTAATCGCGCTGAAAAATCCAATCTTCCAGGCGGCTCTCCACGCCGCCCGCGCCGTCCAGCAGGGTGTTTTTGGCGGTCTCAAATAGTTGTTGAGGGCGGGGAAGCAGAGTCTCGCGGGGATGCAGCAATTGCAGTTCATCGCGCAACTCTTCTTCGGCGCCATCGCCTTCGAACTGCGTAGCCAGAAATTCCCCGGTGGACAAATCCACCAGGGCCAAACCAATGACCTGGCCGTTGCGGCCGGAGCTGTCTTGGGCCACCGCGGCCAAAAAATTATTTTCCCGCGCGTCCAAGACCGCAACATCTGTCGCCGTTCCCGGAGTAATCACGCGGGAGACTTCGCGGCGGACGAGCTTTTTGCCTGGTCCCGGCTGCTCCATCTGCTCACAAATGGCTACCTTGAATCCCGCGCGAATCAGTTTGGCAATGTAGCCATCCGCGGCGTGATAGGGCACCCCACACATGGGAATGGGCTGACCCTTTTCGCGGTTTCGCGAAGTGAGGGTTATGCGCAACTCGCGGGAGGCGATCATGGCGTCTTCATAAAACAATTCGTAAAAGTCGCCTAAACGAAACAGCAAGAGCGCGTGCGGGTAGCGTCCCTTCACCGCGTTGTACTGCTGCATTAATGGAGTGGTCGCTTCGCTCATCGAAAGTGGTCAGTTCTTAGTGCTCAGTTTCCAGTTCGTGAAGAGAGTTTCTCCGGTTGCTTCTTGGCCGTGCTCATTGCAATTCCAACTGGCGCAGCATGAAGGCATAGTCAAAGGCAATTTCGCGCAGGAAATCGTACCTCCCGCTCGCGCCCCCGTGTCCTGCACCCATGTTGGTCTTCAGCAGCAACGTGTTTGCATCCGTCTTCATCACCCGCAACTTGGCCACATATTTGGCGGCTTCCCAATACATTACCTGGCTGTCATTCCACGCGGTTTTCACCAGCATGCGCGGATAAGGTTTGCGCTCTACATTCGTATATGGGCAATACCCCTTCATGTAGAAATAATCCGCTTCCACTTCGGGATTGCCCCATTCCTCATACTCCCCGACGGTAAGCGGCAGGGTGGGGTCAAGCATGGTGTTCAACACATCCACAAACGGCACATGACTCACCACCGCGCGAAACTTTTGGGGCGCGAGATTGGTCACCGCGCCCATGAGTAACCCGCCGGCACTCCCGCCTTCAATCACGGTGCGGTCCGGCGAGGTATAACGTTTCGCGACCAAAAAATCGGCGCAGGCTATGAAATCGGTGAAGGTGTTCACCTTGTGGTGCATGCGCCCCGCGTCGTGCCACGGTTTTCCCAACTCGCCGCCGCCGCGGATATGCGCAATGGCGTAGACCATTCCGCGATCCAGCAGACTGAGCCGGTTTGAACTGAAGATCACGGGCATCGATAATCCGTAGCTTCCGTAGCCGTAGAGCAACAGCGGCGCATTGCCGTCGCGCACGGTGGTCTTCCGGCGCACCAGGGATATCGGAATCGGGGTTCCGTCGAGAGCCTTGGCGTGCAGGCGTTCGCTCACGTAGTTCGCGGAGTCAAAATCTCCCAGTACGGGTTGCTGCTTGCGCAAGATCCACCGGCCGGAGTTCACCTCGTAGTCGTACACCGAACGCGGCGTGACCATGGACTCGTAGTGAAAGCGCACAATCGCGGTATCGAATTCCGGATTCGTTCCCAACATCGCATTATAGGTTGGCTCGGAAAGGATCAGCCGCTGGGAAGCTTCCAGCGCGCTCCCTGCCTCCCGGGTTAGATCCACAATGCGCAAGTGGGGCAAGCCATCTTCGCGTTCCGTTATGACCAAATGGCTGCGAAACGCTTCCAAACCCGCCAGCATCACCCCCGGGCGGTTGCCTATTACTTGGTGCCAATGCGCGCGCCCCGGATTCTCGACAGGCGCAGTGACCAGGCGGTAGGTTCTGCCGCCGCTGTTGGTTCGAATGAAGAATATTCCGCCAGCAGCATCCGTTGCGCTTCCCGGATGGTGGTCGAGGTAGTACTCATGATCATCCTCACGTTCCGCCACCAAGCGAAACTCGCTCTGTGGGGCGTTCGAACGGAGATAGCGCACCTCACTGGTTGTGTGACTGTTGATCACCAAGAACAAATACGCTCTGCTGCGGCTCCTCTCCACGTCCATACGGAAGCGTTCATCCCTCTCTTCAAACAGCAGCGTATCAGCGGTTTCGTAGAAAGTGGCCTCGGGTTCTCCGTGCAAAGCCTGATCGCCCGAAATCTGTCTAAAGCTATGGCGCCACAATTGGTTCGAGCGTTTGGTTACCTCATCTTCGGTGACATAGAACAGAGTGCGCCCGTCGGCGGACCAAGCGACGCTGGTCACGCGCTCCGCGCGAAAGGGAAGGAGCGCACCCGTTTCCAGATTCTTTACCTCCAAGATGTACTGGCGGTAACCGGTGCGGTCCGTGGCAAAAGCCAGCCAGCGGTTGTCGTCGCTCACCTCGAAAATACCCAATCCCATGTAGGTGTGGCCGACCGCGAGTTCGTTCAAATCGAGGAGCACCTCTTCTTCCTGTGGCGCAACCGGTTCTGGCGGTTCGGCTGTGACCTGAGTGGCCCCCCGGTCTACTTCTCTATCGGTCTCCTCTTGTGAGGCCCCCGCACCGAACTGTCGGCGCAGCTCCTTGCGAAGCTCCGCCATCAACTTGTCATCCTGCTTGCCGCCACCCAATCCCGTCATTTCAGGCTGAGCAGTCGGTGCGGCGGCCTCCTTGGCTCCCAGCGCAGCCGCTTTCCTGCGGCAATAAACCGGATACTGCTGGCCCTCTTCCGTTCGCGTGTAATACTCATACTCACGCAGCAAATAAGGCACGCTTAAATCCGTTTGCTGAATCCTGCCGAGCATCTCCTGGTACAGCTTCTCCTGCAGCTGATCCGTGTCCCGCATTTCGGCATCGGAGTAGACGTTTTCGGCTTCGAGATAAGCCCTCACCCGCGGATCTTTCCTGTTTTTCATCCATGCATAGTGGTCCACGCGGCGGTCCCGATGGATGACATGCTCCACCGGCTCCCGTTCTGCCAATGGTGCCTGCATGCCCGTTCCGCCCGCGCTGCCCACAGCTGCACCTCTCATGTTCCTGGGCCCGCCTCCGGCCTCGTCCAAGAATCTCGCCATATCCGTTCCCCAGGCTATTAAGGAAAAGCCTACCCTCTCGATTTTCAAATCGCTTCATTCATTTACATTGTCGGAATCTGCGACTTTGGCCCTGAATCAGCGGATCTTGCGACCAGCGAGTCCTGGTTGAACCCGGGCTCCAGCAAGGAAACGCCTCCGCCCCTGCACCGCGGTAACCCCATCGGGCTTATCCTACCTTATCCGCCTTCGCGGCCCAATCCTCAATCCTGAGGAAATCGGGAGGAGGAGCCGGGGTAGTCCGGCGCGATACCCTTATCTGCTATCCTCTTCTCACGGCCATGCCTGCTGAAATCGAAATCAAGCTTAGGATTCGTAATCCTAAATCGTTCCTGCGCACGCTTGTGAAACTGGGAGCCAAATCCGTCTCGCCCCGGGTGCACGAGCATAATCTGCTGTTCGATACGCCCGAGGGAGGGCTGGCCAAGCACGGCCAACTTCTGCGCATCCGCACCGAATCTCCCGCCCCCGGGAACAGCCCTCGGCGGACTGGATCGGCGGCAAAATCTTCGGGAGGGGCCGCTTCACGCGGTCAGGCTTCCAGGAAGACCGGCAAGGCTCCTGCCGAACGCTATTTGCTCACCTTCAAATCTCCCCCCGAGCAACTGGCCATCGGGCCCGCCGCGCCTCCCCTGGACCGGCGGCACAAAGTCCGCGAAGAACTCGAGACTGTGCTGCCCGACGCGGCCACGCTCCAGAAAATCTTCGAAGGGTTGGGAATGCGCGGCTGGTTCCGCTATGAAAAGTTCCGTACGCCCTATAAACTCCCCGCCCGCTACCAATGGGCCAAGGGCCTTCTGATCGATTACGACGAAACGCCGATAGGTACGTTCGTCGAGCTCGAAGGGCCGCCAGCGGCCATCGATCAAGCCGCCACACTGCTGGGCTTTCATGCCCGAGACTTCATCACGAAAAACTATCTGGTCCTGTATTTAGATGACTGCAAGCGGCAGAACCTTCCACCCTCGCACATGCTCTTTCCCGGTTCCAGGTGAGCGCTCTGACGTCAGCGTAGGGTCTGGCACTCATTTGCCGCGTGTCCGTAGAGCTAGCCCGATGAAATCACTTACGTACGTCCCATTGTTCTCGAGCGCTGCGAGGAATCGCGCTTCCTCCGAAACGCCACGATTTTTCCGTTCACTAACGCTTTCTTCTTGACAATACCGCGCAGCGAGGTTTATTCCTAAATTTGGAGTGCCATTTTTGTGATGAGCGCGTCCAGCGAACTCGAGCCTCACCCTAGTTTCTCCAGGGTGGCGGTCCGCCTCTCGCCTGCCGTGAGCGCAGGTGAAGGGTCCGCTGAGCCGGTCGGTTTCCCGGCTTCGATGCCTCTTGTCCAGCGTGCGTTCGGCCATGCCTTACAGGGGAGGCGTTACCGAGCCTTTGCCGCTACAGGACCCACTGCCGGGTAGCTTTTCTTCATTTTCGGACTTGTCTACCCGCGCCGGGCTCCACCGTTCGCGGGTTTTTTATTTTGTGGGGGTGTGGGCGGCGAGGGCTTCTTGAGGTATACCCCTGGTTTTTAGGGGGCGGCAGCCTTGGCGGTGGTTTCGTAGGCGAGGGCATGGCCCCATTCGTGCTCAGTTTCTAGGGCCTCCGATATCGATCTCCAGACCGGCACCACTATTCCGCCAGCCGCGCCTGCTGGCAGAAAGGAGATACGCCAAGCGATGATCTATGCCACGGAACTAATGGGCGCCGCTGCCTACGACTCGCAATCGCATTACGTTGGACGGGTGCGGGAGTTCTTCATCGAGCCCGCTGACGCCCCCAATCGCGTGTCCCACTTCCTGATTTCTCGGGGCCGCTTCCAGCCGCTTGTGGCGAGGTACAACCAAGTGTCCAAAGCCGTCCCCGGGCGGATCGACCTTAATGTTACCGAGCGGGTTCTCGATGCCTACCAGCCCAATGAAGCGTGGCTGGCGGTGCAAAAAGATCTGCTCGACCAGCAAATCATCGACACCTCCGGTCGCAAGGTGGTCCGTGTCAACGACGTGGACCTTTCCGAGTTTCGTACCAACGAACACGTGGAACTCCGCGTTGCGCAAGTTGATGTGGGGGTGCCGGGCGCGATCCGGCGGCTGCTCCAGGGCATCGCCCCGTCCAGCCTTGTGCGCAGGCTGCAGTCCAAGCTCCCGCAGCGTTCTATCCGCTGGGAATTCGTGAATCTCATCGAGCCGGACCCGCTTCGTCGCGTGAAGCTCCGCATTACGCACGAAAAGCTCGAAGACCTGCACCCTGCCGATCTCGCGGAAATGATGGAGGAACTTTCGGCCGCGGAGCGCCAGGGTATCATCGCCTCGCTCGACGAGGAAACCGCCGCGGCGGTGCTAGCGGAACTGGACGAACGCCTTACCACGCAAATCGTCGAAAAACTCGACCCAGAAAAGGCCGCCGACATCATTGAAGAAATGGCGCCGGACGCCGCCGCCGATCTCCTTGCCGAACTTCCGAAGGAGACTTCGGAGGAGCTGCTTGAAGAAATGCCCAACCAGGAAGCCAGTGACGTCCGCGAACTGCTCTCGTTTGACCGTTCCACCGCGGGCGGTATGATGAACACGGAGTTCGCATTTGTCAGCGAGTCCATCTCTCGCGAGGAAGTACTCGAGTGGCTACGCAAGCAGGAATTCAACCTCGAGCAGCTCGACACCATCGTGCTACTCGACAAGCTTGGCCATTTTGCCGGAACCGTGCCCATAGCGCGCATTCTCCTGGCCGCTCCTGAGCAGCTCATGCGCGAGCTGAAAACCGACCCGCTGGTCTCCATCACCTCGGACTCTAACGAAAAGGATGTGTTCGAACTGTTCGACAAGTACAATCTGCGCATGCTCACGGTGCTCGACGATAAGAACCATCCCATTGGGGTAATCACTGTGGATGACGTAGTCTCCCGCCTGGTGAGCGCATGAGGGCGAGTGGCGAGTGGGGAGCGCTGCGTGGCGAGAACAGAGCAGGGGTGCATTCCCTGGAGCGTGGCCGCACATCTTGCCCTGAGCCCCGACGTGTTGGCGCTTTTGCGAGGCGACCCGCGAGCATGGCCCATCCTATTTGGCGTGCGGTGATTAGCTGCCGCCTTTTCGGCGTGCCTTGCGCCACCAGCGCTCCGCCCTTTTTCTTGGTCCGCTCCTCTATGAGCTGTGTGGCCTCTGTCATGAAGCTCTTTTTGTGTCGTTTGCAAAGCTGTGAACTGCTATCTGTCGGCTATCAGCTGCCTTCATGACGCTCTCCTCGCTCAATGCCTACATCGACCGTCTGCGCGGCTCTGTCTTCCGCATCTTGTCTCGCAGTAACGCATGGCGGCACCGCGTTTTTCTGTTTCTGGCGGTGATTGGCCCGGGGATCATCACGTCGAACGTGGACAACGACGCCGGCGGCATCGCCACGTACACCCAAGCGGGCTCCGCTTACGGCTACACATTGCTGTGGTCACTGGTGCCGATGACGATTGCCCTCTACGTGACCATGGAAATGTGCGCCCGTCTGGGCGTGATCACTGGGAAAGGCCTATCCGATCTTATTCGTGAGGAATTTGGATTCCGCTCGACGTTCTTCGTCATGATCGTGGGCTTCCTGGTGGATCTGGGCAATGTGGTCGCGGAATTCGCGGGCGTGGCGGCCTCGATGCAAATTTTCGGCGTAAGCAAATACATTGCAGTACCGATTGCCGGAGTGCTGGTGTGGATTCTGGTGTTAAAAGGGAGCTACCGCCAGGTGGAGGTGGTTTTCCTGGTGGCGTGCGTCTTCTATCTCACCTATCTGTTTTCGGCGCTACTCTCGCGACCGGATTGGCTGCTGGCCGCGCGCATGACGGTGGTGCCCAGCATTCACTTTGACACCGGCTATCTGATCACCCTGACCGCGCTGATTGGCACCACCATCGCCCCGTGGCAGTTCTTTTATCTGCAGGCTGGCTTCGTGGAAAAGAAAGTCGGGCCGCGCCAGTATCCCCAAGCGAAACTGGATGTATTGCTTGGCTCGATCTCCTGCATGGTCATCGTATTCTTCATCATCATTTGTACCGCGGCCACGCTTCATGCCAACGGCCAAACCAATATCACCGATGCCGCCGAAGCTGCCAAAGCCCTGGTGCCTCTCGCAGGCAAGTGGGCTGCGCTCACCTTCGCTTTCGGCCTCCTCAACGCCTCGCTGTTTGCCGCTACCATCCTTCCGCTCTCCACCGCGCACGTCATTTGCGAAGGACTCGGTTTCGAAGCCGGCCTCGACAATAAATTTCGCGAAGCCCCGGCGTTCTACTGGCTGTACACCATTCTTATCGTGGTAGGCGGCGGCATCGTGCTGCTGCCGAACGCGCCGCTCTGGAAAATTTTTATCTTCTCCCAGGTGGGTAACGGGGTGTGGCTGCCGATCGTGACAATCTTCATTCTGTTGCTGGTGAACCGTAAGGACCTGATGGGCGAACACACCAACGGCCTCGTGTTCAATCTCGTCGCATGGATAACCGCGATTGCCATGATCGTCCTGACGCTGGTTCTAGTGTTCCAAGCGTTCTATCAAGCCTTCCACCCGCCGACTTAGAAGACGGTCTGAGAAAAGCGTTATCCCAAGCTAGAGCGGATGCTCCACCCACTCTTCGTTACTTCCTGGCCGTAGCCACCACCTTCGTAATTGCGCTGAGCCCCCCTCCCGTGTTAACTTTGCGCCGTAAAGAGGATTTATCCGGAAGCGCACCGTGGCTCACTCCCGCACACATCTGGAAACGCTGGGTCCTGTTACTGCCGAAGAGGCCCGTCTTCTCGAATCCCTTGATTTCTCGAGACTGCCGCGCCACATCGCCATCATCATGGACGGCAATGGCCGCTGGGCTCAGAAACGTCATCTGCCCCGCGTTGCGGGACACCGTGCCGGCACGCAATCCGCACGCATGGCCATCGAAACCTGTGCGCGGCTGCACATCGAGGCACTCACCCTGTACGCATTCTCTGTCGAGAATTGGCGGCGCCCCAAAGCTGAGATCGAATTCCTGATGCAACTTCTGCGCGAATATATTCGCAAGGAAATGCCACTGTTGCAAAAAAATAATATCCGGATGCGTTTTCTTGGGCGCGCAGACGAGCTCCCCGAGGTGGTACAAACAGACACACGCGAAGCTACCGAAGCGCTTGTGAAGAATACCGGCATGGTGCTGAACATCGCACTGAACTACGGGGGCCGCGCGGAAATTGTGGATGCGATGAACTCCATCCTGGCGGCGCGCCTGGTGCAGGCGAACGGTAACGGCCATGCGCTTCCTAAGCCCATCACCGAAGAGGATCTAGCGCGCCATCTGTATACCGGTGACCTTCCCGATCCCGATCTTTTGATTCGGACCTCGGGCGAAATGCGGGTTTCGAATTTTCTGCTGTGGCAAATCGCCTACGCCGAGATTTTCGTCACGGAAACGCTGTGGCCCGATTTCAATCGCGCGCGGCTCCTGGAAGCATTGCTGGACTACCAAAAACGCGAACGCCGTTACGGCGCGATAGCGCCGCCCGCCCGGACGGCCTCCCGCTGACCTTCGTTTAATACTGCTTTGTGGCGGATCATTGCCACTTGCTCCTGGTGGGCCTAACTGCTAACACTCCACTGCCCACCGCGATTCCTGCATTTAAAGGCCAGTCCACGGTCTTGCTGCGTGGCTTCCGGTTTCACCATGTGTGGCAAAAGAGTTTTCATGATCATGTCATTCGCAATTCCGAGAACTTGTCTTATTCGATGGAGTATGTCTTGGAGAATCCCGTCAGGGCTGGCCTGGTCCAGGAACCCCAATTGGCCGTTCTCCGGGTCGTTTGTTTTCGACTGGCGGGCTGTGGATGCTCGGAAGCAGGAAAAGGCGTAAGTGAAAGACAGGCGGCGTAAAGCCGTCCTACAGAGTGCGGCGAGACGTAGCGGGGTTTAGTCGCGGAGGTTTGGTCGCCAAACCCTTGTTCTGGATATCTGCTATGCTTTCTTCCCGACACTATGACCGGCACGCGCGTCCTCACCGCACTTGTACTTATTCCTATTGTCATTGCCATCGTGCTCTTCACTCCTACATGGGCCGTGGCGCTCGCTACCGCGCTCATCACCATCCAAGCTCTGCGTGAATTTTTTTTCCTGGGTGACGCCATCGGCCAGCGCGCCTATCGTCTCTGGACCATCTTCTGCTCTCTCTTCCTCATATTTTTTCAGTGGATCGCGGCGGGTAACTATTGGACACCTATGAATCGCCGCGGAATAGGCTACGAAATGACGGGTGGGGATAGGGGCATGCAATTCGTTTTCTTTGTTTTTGTTTTGGGTTTAGCCACACGCACTCTTTTTACTCGTCGTCCGCTCGTGGAATCCTTGCCGTCGGCGGGAATCTCTACAAGCGCCGTTCTCTTAATCGCTTTTCCACTCTCTTTCGCCGTCCGTTTACATGGTGCAAATGCGCCCAACGGCCCCCGCGTGCTTCTCTTCGCTCTCGCCATCACCTGGGCGGCGGATACCACGGCGTATTTTGTTGGCCGCGCTATCGGCAAACATCCTCTCGCGCCCCACATTTCGCCGAAGAAGACGTGGGAAGGCTCCATCGGCAGCATCATCGGTTCGCTCATCGTGGCCTACGCGTTCCACTATTGGCTGCCGATCCCAGTGCCGCATCTGCTGGCTATGGCTACGCTCGGCAACATCGCCGGGCAAATGGGCGACCTGCTTGAATCGGCATGCAAGCGCAGCGCGGGGGTAAAGGATTCTGGCGCGCTACTTCCCGGTCACGGAGGCGTTCTCGATCGTATTGATGCCCTAATCCTCGCCATTCCTGTCATCTGGTACTATTTAGTTTTGGTGGACGCAAGCCTGTAACCTTAACTGTCACTTTTGATGAAAACTCTGTCCATCCTCGGCTCCACCGGCTCGATCGGCCGCCAGACCATCAACGTTGTGGAATCGCTTCCGGATCAATTCAAGATCACGGCGCTGGCCGCGGGCAATAATCTGGCCGAGCTTCTTGCCCAAATTGAACGTCACCACCCGGAAGTGGTTTCGGTCGCGACGCCGCAACTGGCTGACGATCTGTCGCGATTTCTGCGCGAAAACGGGCTTGCCAAACTTCCCGAAATCCACCATGGCGGTGAAGGCATGCTCGCCGTCGCAACCCATCCGAAGGCGGATATCGTCCTCTCCGCCGCAGTAGGAGTGGTGGGTCTGGAAGCCACTTACGAGGCCGTGAAACTCGGTCGCACCGTGGCCCTGTCGAACAAAGAAGTGCTGGTCGCGGCGGGCGAATTGGTGATGGCCGCCTCTGCCAGAGCTGGCAGGGAATTGCTGCCTGTCGATTCGGAACACAACGCGGTGCACCAGTGTCTCCGTGCCAGTAAACGTAATCGCCTGCCTGCCACGCAAGGCGAGTTTTCTATTCCGGCAGCCTTTCCTGCTGGCTTCGATGCCGCGCTCTTGCCCCCTCACCCGGTAGGTTCTGGTCCTGCAGGCCACGAATCACGAGTCACACATCACACCACTCTTTACCCCGAAGTGCGCCGCATCGTGCTGACCGCTTCTGGTGGGCCCTTCCGCAAAACGCCTCTGGCGCAACTCGCGAACGTCACCATCGATCAGGCGCTCGCGCATCCCAACTGGAAGATGGGCAACCGCATCACCATCGATTCCGCCACCATGATGAACAAAGGTTTCGAAATCATCGAGGCGCGTTGGCTGTTTGATATGCGTCCCGAGCAGATTGACGTGATCATTCACCCACAATCGGTCATTCACTCCTTCGTCGAATTCGTCGATGGTGCGGTGCTCGCGCAACTGGCACCGCCGGACATGCGCATGCCCATCCAGTACGCGCTCACCTATCCCGACCGCGTTCGCTCGCAACAAGTGCAACTCGACTGGTCCGAGCTTCGTCGCCTCGATTTCGAGAAAGCCAGCGCCCGCCGGTTCCCGTGCCTGGGTCTGGCGCGGGAAGCCATGCAGAAAGGCGGCGCGCTGCCGTGCGCCCTAAATGCGGCCGACGAAGTGGCGGTGGCTGCGTTCCTGGACCGCAAGCTTCCGTTTCTGGGCATCCCCGAGGTCGTTGAAGAGGTTTTATCCAAAACGCCGAGCACCACGTTCACGTCGATCGCGGAGGTCCTGGCTGGCGATGCCGAAGCGCGTCAGCAAGCTGCGGAAGCCATAGCACGGCTCGCAGGGCAGTCCGTCCACGCATAGCTTGCGATTCTCTTAGCCGCTTGGCCTCGACTTGGTGCAAGCGAAGAGGGATCCCGAGGGCGGTGCCTACCAAGGGTCTGGCTTGGTCGACCGCTACCGTTTGAGGGCTGGCATGCATCTAACCGATGAGCTTGCCATGCCCGGCACAGGCGCGGCCCTGGGGCAGACCGGCATTTGCTACAATAAATAGATTGACTGATCTAGACGGAGTCACTCGCTCGAATGAATACCGTAATTGGCATGATTTTAGTTCTCGGCGTGATCATTCTTGTTCACGAATGGGGACACTTCATAGTCGCGCGCTTCTTTGGCGTTCGCGTCGACGTTTTCTCGATTGGCTTTGGCCCGCGCCTATTCGGCTTCAAGAGGGGTGACACCGACTGGCGCGTCAGCGCCCTGCCCTTGGGTGGCTACGTGCGGATGGCGGGGCAAGACATTACGGAAATCGATTCCGGCGACCAAAAGCCCACGGGGGCGCCCGACGAGCTTATGTCCAAAAAGCGCTGGCAGCGTGCACTCATTTCCATCGCCGGGCCCGCCGTGAATCTGATTTTTCCTGTGCTGTTGCTCGGCTTTTACTATCTTGCGGTCGGCCTACCCACGGACAACGCCTTCTCGAAGCCCTTGGTGATTAATGGGCTTCCCGCCGCGCAATCCAATAACCCGAACGGACTGCAGGTTGGCGACAAGGTTCTGTCGATCAACGGAACCAAGAACCCCACTTGGGAACAAGCCCAGGGCCTTTCTCTGAATGCTGCGCCGGGAACCATTCTGAAGCTCAACGTTGCTCGCGACGGTGCCACGCGGGAGGTCGACGTTCCCAGCAGCACGAATGTTTACGCGCGCACCTTCGGCTATTCGCCGATTCCGCCGGTCATTGGCGAGATCGCGCTCAACACGCCCGCGGATCGGGCGGGCTTGCATGAGGGGGACGTCGTTCGTTCGGTGGACGGCCAGCCCATTCAATATTGGGATCAGTTCGTGGACATGGTGCGCAATTCCGGCGGCAAAACGCTTCAACTTGAAGTGGAGCGGAAGGGCCAGCAGCTTGCGCTTTCGGTCACACCGCAGAAGGGAATTGCTGGCGGCTCCGAGGAAAATTATCAGATTGGCATGCTGCCGCAGATCACGCTGACGTATCAGCGTGTTGGTCCGATTGAATCGTTCAAAGCCGCGGGTGTGCAGACCGCTTCGCTGGTCATGCAGACTGTGGATGTGGTCGGCAAGCTTCTCAGCGGGCGTGTTTCGGTGAAGCAGTTGCAGAGCGTTGTGGGCATTTCTCGCATGGCCGGGCAAGCGGTCGCGCAAGGTGCGTATGCTGTGATTGGCTTCATGGCCTTAATCAGCGTGAATCTCGGCATTCTCAATATACTTCCGATTCCGATTCTTGATGGTGGCCAGGTGCTGCTACTGTCTTTGGAAGGTTTGCGCCGGCGCGATTTCAGCCTGGCGTTCAAAGAGCGCTTTATTCAGGTGGGGCTGGTCTTTCTGCTGCTCCTGATCGTGTACGTTACCTACAACGATGTAGCGAGAATCGTCACGCACCATTCCTAGGTGTGGGAAAGTGTGGTTGACCACGAACCCCAACATCAATCCTCAAAAAAACGAGGCACCCTGCACCATACCCGACAATTTCCATCTCCCGCTTGGCCTGTTAAACTACCCGCTCAGGACTGAGTTCAATGACTGCTACTCCATCCCGGCGCGTCTCCTCCGGCGAACGCATTAACGCCGCGGAGCCTAGCGGGCATCTGCAGGACGCCCTGCGGCAGCGTGGCATTCGCCTCACGCGCCAGCGCTGCGTCATTCTGCAGGTAATGGATTCGGCGGAGCAGCATCTGGACGTTGACCAGATCTTGGAGCGGGCGCAAAAAATCGACCCTGAAGTTCACTTAGTGACGGTTTATCGCACGATCGATCTGCTGAAGCGTCAGGGCCTAATCGATGAACTGGACCTGCTTCACCTGCGCGGCGACCGCCACTATTACGAAACGCACGGACCTCGGGATCACATCCATGTTGCTTGTCTGCGCTGCGGGAAGGTGCGGGAGTTCGAGTCGCGTCTGTACGAGCAGCTCAAGGAACAAATTTCGCGGGATTGCGATATTCAGGTGACCGTGTCGCGTACAGAAGTTGGTGGCATCTGCAACGACTGCCTGGCTGCCGAAAAGAAATAGCGATGGGGCTCGCCACGACTCTACGGGCACGTTGCTTTCAGTGATTAGATTGGGACAAATGGCTGGACGGAGAGGTTGAGATCCTTCGCGCGAACGGCGCACTCAGGATGACAACGGGCATTTGGTGTTGGGTGCGCGAGCCGTTCTTTTCGTCTCCAAACAGGAAGTTGGATTTACGCCACGATCAAGCCCATCCTGGCCCGGACCTTGCGAATACGCGCCTGGGTCTCTGCTCGGTGCTGGAACCCAATGGCCGCCGGTCCTGGGCTTCCAGGGCCCGACGCTGCTCGGCCACTTTCTTCATCATCGCGCCCCGCTTATCCCCATAGGTCCACTGAAATAGAACGTAAAACAGAAAATCCAGCGCCAGCACGCATATCGCAATAAAAACGCCCAGTGACATCGTTGCATCTCCTTGAGCGCAGGAGACCCTGCTCACTTCTAAAAATTAAATTTCGGGATGCTGAAAAGTCCTGAGAAGTTCGTGAGGATTTTGTTAAGTCGGCGCAGTCAGTGCTGACAGCAAAAAAGAGATTCCGCGCTTCCACGAGTGCGCTCGGAATGACGAATCGAGGCGCCTGGATCTCGGTAGCGGAAGCGATCGTGGTTTAGGATAAAACAGACCTTTCCTGGTAGGATGCATCGCATTTGCGCGGGTTAGGGCCGATTTCACAATTCCCGGCTGCCTGCCTCCACCTTGCGAGCCCGGCGCAGCCGCGCGAAGAACTTATTCGCAGCGGCAATATCCTTCCCGATCTGCTCCTTTAATTCGTCTACGGTTCCAAACTGCTTCTCCGCCCGCAATCTTTTCCAGAAGCGCACCTCAATCCGTTTCGGTGTGAAATTCCCGGTGTAATCGAGTAAATGCGTCTCCACACTGAGGCGCGACCCATTGAAGGTAGGCCGCACGCCGATATTCGTCACGCTGCGATGACTGCTCGCCTCCCCCTCCAGCACCGTCCGCGTGACGTACACGCCCCAGGCAGGCAGCAGTTCCTGTTCCGGGTGCAAATTCAGTGTGGGGAACAAAAACTTCCGCCCTATGCCGGTCCCGGGCACCACCTCACCCGTCAGCTCAAACGGCCGCCCCAGTAAGCGAGCGGCGTGGCGCACATCGCCCTCGCGCACCAATTTCCGAATCAACGTGCTGGACACAACTATGCCATCCAGCATCACCGGGGTATGCACCACTACTTCAAAGCCCAGATGCATGCCCATTTCGCGCAAAAACTTCACGTCCCCCGCTTTTCTGTTCCCGAAGCGGAAATTATCGCCCACGACGACCGCGCGCCCGGTCAATTGGCGCACCAATATCTCTTGCACAAAATCTTCGGCGGAAAGCGCCGCCAGTTCCTTGGTGAACGGCAGCACCACCGCCGCTTCCATGCCCACGACGCCAAACCAATCCATCCTCTGCTGATTGGTGGAAATCCGCGGCGGGGCTGTTTCGGGCCGCAGCAATTTCGCAGGCGGCGGCTCGAACGTTAATGCCGTGGCCACCGCGCCGGTTTCTTTTGCCAGGGTGATTACGAACTCCAGCACCTTCTGGTGCCCCATGTGAATTCCATCGAAGGTTCCAATGGCAATCACGCTGCCGCGCCCGCTCTGGCCATACTTGTCCGCCCAACCCGCCGCGGAGTAAAAGACACTTATGCCGCCGGTAGGCGCGTGCACGTGCACCGAGAGCGTTGCAGCCGCACGCTCGACAGCAGGCGATTCCGTGGCGACCTGCAATTCCAGCCCGTCATACGCCAACTGTACCTGCGGATAACCCGCCTTGCGCAGCCGCTCGTTGGTCGCTTCATGGGGCAGATCGTGCGCAATGTGCGTGAACCACGCGCGCTTGGGCCGCACGCGATCGATCAACGCCAAGGCCTGCTCCACAGTCTGGTGCATCGGGTGCGGAACATCCCGCAGCGCGTCGAGAATCAAATCGTCAAGATCCTCCAGCAAAGGAAGGCTCGATTCCGGCAAGCGGCTGAAATCCGTGAGATACGCCGCCCTGCCAAACCGGAATCCCAGCACATCCATCTCTCCATGCAGGAGCGGCACGGGAATAAACGGAGTCCCAAGCAGCACAAAGGGCCCGTCCACCTCGCGTAATTCCACGCTAGGGATGCTGCTCAGCGTTGGCCGTGTATCGAATACATAGGAAAACACGCGCCGGATCACGCCAAAGGTGTCCTCGGTCGCATACACCGGAATCGCGCTCTTTTGCCGGAAATTGTAGGGGCGCAAATCATCGAATCCCAAAATATGGTCGGCGTGGCAATGCGTCAGTACCACCGCGTCCAATCGATCCAGTCCCACGCGCAAGGCCTGCGCACGAAAATCCGGCGTGGTATCGATGACCATGTTCTGGCCACCACGAGAGAGCAGGATCGAGGGGCGCAGCCTTTTATCCTTCGGGTCGGTGGAGTCACACACCGCGCAATGACACCCCAGCGTAGGAACGCCCATCGAGGTTCCTGAACCCAGGACCACCAATCGTATCGGCTCGCCGGCCATCTACCTGTTCCCTATTGTACCCACTCCGCGGCAGCGTTGAGTCAGATCGAACGCAGAGTTATGGCGCTCTACCAAACAAAAACGGCGCGAGTGCTTCGCGCCGTCTCGAACTCCTTAGCAAGCGACTGCTTCGTTACCTCTTCCCGCCCTTGGCCTGGGCAGTCACCTTTGCCACTTCCGCCGCCATGGCCTTCTGCACTTCGAGGTAGGTCAGCTTCAACTTCCCCAGCAGGTCTACGAGCATGTCATTTTCTTCGGGAGCCAAATTGCCCTTGGTCTTCTGCTGCAGCGCATCCAGCATATCGATCAACTCGCGCGCTGCGTCTGGATCTATCATGGGCTGGCCGGTATTGGGGTCCGCATACGCACCCAGCACCATGGCCGCATTACTCCCCATCATGCGCACCAAATTCTCGAACGCGGGCAACTTTTTTGGCGCGTCCGCGGCCGGTTTCGAAGCCTCCGCATGAGCGTTCGCCGCCGCCGCTTTCGCTTCCTTCACTTCTTCGCGCCGGGCCTCGCGCTCCTGCTCCTCGACTACTTCCTTGCGAATTTCGCCCTCGGCGGTGAATGGCCGCCGGTCAATTACCTTGAATCCCTCGTCTTTTTGGTCCGCCACGTCCTTGTTCCTCTCGTTTAAGGTCCCGCCCAGTTTATCACGGGATGGGAACTGCCCACCCCGGGTCCGGCCGCCTCAGCGTGGCACGGCGATTCCTGGGCTGTGGCACCGCGATCGAGTGCCAGAGATTCGTCGAGCATGGCCATTCGCGCGGGCGGTCGGGAAAGGCAGGCGGCGTAAAGCCGCCCCTACAGGAGGCTCCCATGGGCAGGCGAGGTAACCGTTCGAAGCTCAGGGCGAGAAGCCACCCCTACAGGAGCGTCGACGGTATGAAGGTCAGACGCGTGACGCCGCCCGTACGAGCAACCGCTGTGCGGGGCATCACGCATTGCGCCAGACGTTCGTGTTATTCTTTTTTGCGTTATGCGCCGCCCATTATTATTGTTGTTAGTGTTGCTGTTTGGTGTGGACATCGCCGCGCGCCAAGCCTCTTACACCTCGTTCGCGCCATTCGAGAAATTCAGGCAAGCGGTGCTGGCCGGGGATTCCGCCGCGCTCGCCGAGTTTTACACCAAGTCTCCCGAACCCCAAACTACCGACGCCGACAATCGTCCCATTTCTATGGAGGACGAACTCGATTTCTGGACTTCCTGGCGCGCCAAGGGTGTAACGGATATTGGCGTGGAAGTCGTGGGAGAGCACGACCCCGGTCCGGACCTGCACATCCTCATACTGCGCCTCGCGTTCGTGACCAAGAACGGCTTCATCGAGAAGAAGCAATTCGTGAACGTGGCGCAGGGCTGGTCTCATCAAAACAATCTGTGGCTGGTCAGTTTCTCGCGACACTCGGCACCGACGCTGTTGCGCCAGCCTCTGGAAGACAAGCCGATCTACAGCGCGAACAAGGATCCCAACCAGCAGATCGCCGATGCCGAGAAGCTCGCGACCTCGTCCCGGCGGCGGATTTTGCTGGTGTTTGGCGGGAACTGGTGCTTTGATTGCCACGTTCTGGATGAAGCTTTCCATTCGCCGGAAATTGCACCCACGCTGGACAAGTCGTTTGTCGTTGTGCACATCGATGTTGGCCAAATGGACAGGAACACCGACGTCGCCAAGAAATACGATATCCCGCTGGATCGAGGAGTTCCTGCTATCGCTGTCCTGGACCCTGATGGCAAGCTGCTGTTCAGCCAAAAACGCGGCGAATTCGAAGCGGTCCGCTCCATGTCTCCCGAAGATATTCTGAACTTCCTCGATAAGTGGAAGCCCGCCAGCTGAATCGCGCGATTCACGACGACGGATTTCATTTTGGCGAGGCCAACGCAGCCCTCGTTTCGTTCGCGAACTCTGTTCGAGAGTGCGGTGGACCGCCTCAGAAGGCGGTCCTACATGAGATTCATGGTCGCCCCGTGTAGCGAACCGTTTTTCTTTCCTGCTAAACTCTCTCCGCATCGCTAGGAGGTCCCAATGCGCATCCCTCGTTTTGCTTGCTATTTAGCCTGTTTCGTGACCTTGTTTTTGCCCGCGGCCCAGGCCCAAGACAAATTCGACAAACTGACGATTCGCGGCAAACTGACGCGCATCATGGCCATTGGCGCGGAAACCTCCGGCTGGGCCATCGAAGTCGATCCCCCGATCGACGTTCACGGCAAGCAGGTCTCTTCCATTGAGGTGGTCGCACTCGATTCGAAAAAGCTCGAAGAGCTTGCCACCAAAACCGTGAAGGCCACGGGGATTCTCTCGAATGTTACCGGCATCGAAACCGGTCAGCGTCCCGTACTCAATCTCACTTCCATCAAAGCCGTGAAAGACAAAACCACGAAGTAATGGAAATGCGAGGACCCAAGACCCCCACCCTCAAAAAACGAAGGTAGGGCACCCGCGCGAAACTATTCTGTGTCTATTTTAGCGCACCGCCCAGAAGGGCTCCTTGGCCGCAACGAATTCGACGGGCACGCCCTTCACAAACCCTTGCAACCACTTCGTACACTCTTCCATCCCTGCCTGCTCGCTAGGCACATGCCCAATGACAATGAGCGCCTTTTTCCTTCCCTCAGTCACCGCGTCGGCCGCGTACTCCACGGTCTCCCATTCGCGCGTCTCGCCCACGAGCAAGACCTGCACGTCATCGCGTTCGAGCGCATGCGACTCGTGTACGAATCCCGCCGCTCCGGGACTGAGGGCCACCTTGGTTACTTTCATTTCCGGCGCGCCCACCACGCGCAGCATCGGAGAACCCAGCTTGTTGGCCACTTCTTCCGCCAGTTGCTTTACCGTGGTCTCCGGCATCACAAACAAGTACTGATTGTCGGGCGTCTGGAATTTCTCCCAGCCCAAGGCGTGCACCATCCCTGCCTCGATCCCGTCCGGCTTGCGCATATGCCAGTGATCGTGAAAACGCCACACCACCATGCCGTGCTTCTCAATGAACTCCCGCTTCTCGGCCCACACCGGATCGCTCGCGTCCATCCCTTCAGGTGTATCTAGATGCGCATAGAACGTCGGCTCGTGGGTAATTACAAAATTCAATCCCTGGGCCGAAGCGCGTTCTAGTACATCCATCGTTGCCATCATCGTCACCGCGATGCCCGTCACGACGGTGTCCGGGTTCCCGGCCTTAAACGTGTCTACTGTTTCCTTCTGCCAGGGAACGCCCACCTGCTTCTGTATCTCTGCCACGACTTCCCGCGCTGTAATTTTCTTCTCCTGAGCCAAACACAATGTCCCGCCGACCATCAACGCAATCGTCACCGCGACGGATGCAGCCAACCGACTCAATCGCATTCTCATCCTCCCGGATAGTCGCACTGCAGTTCCTAAGCTCCCTCCACCCCTCGTTTCCTTCACTTCTTAATTTCGCTCATCATCACCGTTTTTCCACTCTTGGACGACTCCCGTGCGGCATCCATCACTTCCGCTACCACCACATTGATCCCCAACGCCGACTGCCCACTCGGCTTCAGGCCTTCCAGCACCACCGCGCGTAAGTATTTCAGCTCATCGTCCTCGGGCGCCATCAACGCCGGCGCTTGCACCGTCTTCGCCGCCGGCTCTCCTGCCTTCCGCAAAAGCAACGAATCCCGGCCGAGCGTCTTCACTTCGCCGGTCTTGCCGTAAATCTCCACATCGCTCATCCCGAAGGGCCAATTCCACGACCCTTGCACAATCCCCACCGCCTTCGGGTAGGTCAGCACGATGGTCGCGTCGTCATCCACCTTGGGATACACTTCCGGCTTGATCTGCAGGGTCACTGCGGTGACGGTCAAAGGACGCTCGCCGCCCATCAGCCAGGTCATAAAGTCCACGCCGTAGCAGCCAAAGTCGTACAGCGCGCCACCGCCATTTAACTTCGGGTCCGTCAGCCAGCCCAGAAATTCCGGACCCACCCCGATTTCTTTCGGCCCTCCATGCCCGTCGTGCGAAACGATCTTCCGCACTTCGCCGGCCGCACCCTCCTTCACTTCTTCATACGCAGCATGGCGGCTGGGTTCCCAGGTGGTGAAATAGTTCACCAGCACTGGCATTTCTGCGTCGCGCGACGCCTTGGCAATCGCGTGGGCATCTTCTGCGCTCACGGCCAAGGGCTTCTCCATCATCACCGCTGCCGGGATCTGCGCACCCATGCCGCCAGCGCTCATGCGATTCTTCGCGCAAGCCTCTACCACTTTTCGGTGATCATACGTACTGGTATAAATCAAGACGGCCTGCGGCTTGGTCGACTTCAGCATCTCCTCCAGATCCGCGTGATACAGCTTCGCGTCGAGACCGTACTTCTTCGCGTAGCGATCAAAGAGCGCCCGGTCCGACTCCTGCACACCCACGATCTCAATGTCTTTGCGCTTTCCCGCACCTGAAAAAAATCCTTCCGCGTGTCCGTGCACCAATCCCACCACCACTACCCGTAATGGCCGTCCCTGCTCGGTTTGATCCGCCAGCGGGATATCCCGCGGCGGAGCGGGCGCCGTTGTCTGCCTGCCGTGCGCGGCGAATGGGCCCCACACCCCAGCGCCAAAGCTCATCACTCCCAGAATCACCACGGCTACCACAATCATCCTGGACCAGTTCCGCATCGCATTCCTCCCCTTACCACCAATCAAACAACTCACTGCGTCTTAAACCCGTTCTGTCCTCACTTCACCTGCTCTTCGAATTCCCATATCCCGGATCCTACCTCTTGCATCTTTCCGCTTGGCAAGCGAACGGTCGCCGTAGCGTTCGCTGGTATCTCCACGTTTAGAACAAATCGACCACTCGAAATCTCCCACCCACTTGCTACTCTTCCATATACGCTGTGCACGGACGCTTTCGCGTAAGTCAACCCACCTCCCGGCCGAGGCGCGATCACCACATGTTTATAACCTGGCCGTGCTTCATCAATACCGATTCCCGCCACCACGCTGTACATCCAATCGCCAATCGCGCCATAGGCATAATGGTTAAAGGAATTCATCCCCGGGTCCTGAACGGTTCCGTCGGGCTTAATTCCATCCCAGCGCTCCCAAATGGTGGTCGCGCCTTTGGTCACAGGGTACAACCACGAAGGGTACTGAGTGCGGTTCAAGAGCAAGTATGCCTCATCCAAATGGCCGGAATCGCTGAGGGCCCAATTCAGCCCCGAGGCCCCCAAAAATCCCGTGGTGAGATGTCCGAATTTCCGCACGTCTGCCGCCAATCGCTCCGCCGCCTCGGCCCGCATCGATTCCGGCAGTAGATCAAAGGTCAGCGCCAGTACGTACGCCGTCTGGGTGTTCGAACTCAACCTACCGTTCGGTGTAACAAACTCCATAAGGAACGCTGCCTTGATCTGTTTTTCTAGCTCCGCATAATCCGCCGAGTCCTCCGTCTTGCCCAGAACCGTGGCAGTCTTCGCCAGCAATTCCGTGGAGTGCGCAAAATACGCCGTCTGGATGAAATCCTTGTCGGTGGTCGCGCCCGGGTAATCCGAATCCGTAGTGGCAAATGCCAGCCAATCCCCAAACGTAAATCCGGTGTTGTACAGATATTTGTCGCCGGCCTGCTTGCGCATGTACTCCACCCAGGCCTTCATGCTGGGATACTGCTCCTGCAGCACTCGCGTATCTCCAAACGCCCGGTACACATTCCACGGTACCACCACGGACACATCCGCCCAGCCCGATGACGCGGAATCTCCCTTCCTAGTTGCGTGCGACAAAATATTAGGAATCACATGCGGCACCGCGCCATCATCCTGCTGATCCAAAGACAAATCCTTCAGCCACTTTTCGTAAAACGTAACCGTCGAGAAATTGAATGACGCAGTCGGTGAAAATATCTGCGCGTCTCCGGTCCAACCCAATCGCTCATCCCGCTGCGGGCAATCCGTGGGCACATCCAGGAAATTCCCCTTTTGCCCCCAGATGATGTTGTGCTCGAGCTGATTCAGGAGCGAACTGGAGGTTTCGAACGTTCCCGTTCCCTCAATCGCCGAGTGCACCACTTCTCCCGTAAAATCTTCGGGCTTTACGTCGCCGGGCCAGCCGCTCACGGCCACATAGCGAAATCCCTGAAACGTGAAGTGCGGCTCAAAGAGTTCTTCACCCTTCCCGCTGGCGGTGTAGCGGAGCGTCTGCTTCGCGCCGCGCAAATTCTCGGTATAGAAATTCCCTGCCTTGTCCAGGACTTCGGCATGGCGCAAGGTAATCGTCGTTCCCGCCGGAGCGGTCACCCGCAACTTCACCCAGCCCACCATGTTTTGTCCCATGTCGACTACCGTGTCTCCTGCCGGAGTCTTCAGGACCTTCACCGCCTTCACTTCTCCAATCTTCTCCACCGGCGGGCCCGCTGCAGCCACTAATTTCGCCCTTGGAGCATCGAGCGCCGTCACGCCAGTCCACTCTTTATCGTCATATCCCGCGGTGCTCCAGCCGGGCTTTTCTAAGCGTGCGTCATAAGTTTCGCCATCGTAGATATCCGAGACTAAAACCGCACCGGTTGAGGCCTTCCAACTCGCATCGCTGGCTACAATTTCCTGGGTCCCATCCGTGTAGGTAACCACCAATTGCGCCAGCAGAGCTACCTTGTGGCCATAATTATTTCTTTTTCCTTCAAATCCCATGTGGCCGCGGAACCAACCATCCCCTAGCAGGGCTCCCACACAATTCACTCCGCCCTTCAGCATATCCGTCACGTCGTAGGTTTGGTATTGAATGCGAAAATCGTAGGCCGTCCACCCCGGCGTGAAATACTGATCTCCCACGCGCCGGCCATTCAGCTGCATCTCGTACAATCCCTGCGCTGAGGCATAAAGTCGTGCCTTTGCGATCTTCTTCTTCGCGTTGACACGGAATTCTTTCCGCAGCAATGGCGCCGGATTGGACTTGGTGTCGTCCTCCGGCAAATTTGGTGTAAGCCAAGCTGCCTTCCAGTCCTTCGCGTCCAACAACCCTGTCTCGAACCTCGCCGCACCAAGAGAGATTCCGCGCTTCCCGGACTCGGCTCGGAATGACGTGGCTTCCAAAGAACCGTCGCGTCGTGTCTCGCTCGACCACCCACTCACATGGCCGTAGTTATCCCAAACCTTTACCCGCCAAAAAAAAATTCCCTCACTCAGCAATGCCGGCCCCCCGTACTCCACTCCCACGGACGCGTCGGACTTTACTTCTCCGCTATCCCAGACGAGTTTTCCCTTTGCTAACTGTTCTTCCGAGCGCGCCACCTGCAGCTCATATTTCGTTTGCAAAACATTTTTTCCTTCGCTCAACAACTCCCAACTGAATCGAGGCCGCGCCGCGTCGATCACCGGATTCACTTTCCATTCGCACCGCAAGTTGGCCACGCGCAATTCACTTTGTCCCCAGGCCCCTCCGGCGCAACCAACGACCGAGCAAATTGCCACCCGCATCCACGCCGCTCGCATTTTGCGCATCTCCTTATCTCCCGACCGCCTCGAATTTCCCGTAAAGGAGCGCCATGCTGCGCGCCCACGTCCGCACAATCCAAGCACATCTCGAGAGTGCCTGGTTGTTTCGAATGCCAGCGCACCTCGGCGGAGCGACTCCCAATATCAAACCGTTCAGCGTAACTCTTCCAACAAAGTTTGCCCACTCACTTTCTCCAAAATGTGAATGGACTTACCTGTTTCGACTATCCTGAGGAATTCCTTTGCACACTCCAGTGGTTTCAGCTGGCAGCGGTCCTCACTAACTCCAGCTTTTCCGCATGATTTGGCTTTCCACAGGCTGTGGTCAGGTTGGGCTCCCGATTGCTCCTTATCCACCGCGCCATCTCCTTTGTCCCCGTTGAGTCCTTGATCTCCCGCCTCTTTTCGGCACCAGCCCCGAGAAGAGTGCGGCGCGGCCTGCCCTCACTCCCCCTGACGATCGCCGCTCCGCCCCACGTGGAGCGGCGATCTCCTTTTCACTCACTACTTCTAGGGCTCAGAGTTGCCCGAGGTCGCACCTCAATGGCAACGGGCACCTGAAAAGTCCCGCCGGTGGCGTGTTCCTCTCGAAGGGCCGGAGGTAATGCAGCGTGAGCGTCGCATCGCCAGCCTCCGTCGCTCTGAAGGTAAAGGACTGATACCCAGGAGCACCTGCGTGCCGCGCCCACCCGGAATCGGTCCTTCTCCGTGCGCGACGACATCGAGTGCAGTGAGCGCCGAGGGTACCGGCTGTGCCCAGCTGCAGCCGGTCGTGGGATTCGCGATTAACCGGATGGTTAGGGAGTCCCCGACATACATACACAGAGATGCGCACCATTGTTAGCGTCCTCAAGCAGCGGAGATTTGGCTCGAGCTGTGATCCACAGACTAAGCCCTAACACGAGCACCCACAGGAACTTAAAACGGATCCACGAGCACATGGCTTACCCCTTTGGGGCTGGTTATCGAAGGCCGGCTTCCAAACCGCCAGCGTACTCCGATTTTTGTACCCAAAGCAGGGTGATTTGCGTCACAATAGGCATCCCGCCCCGGTCTCGTAACCCGCCCGCGGTCACATGCGCACGTGAGGGAGGCGGTATGTTATTCCAGCGGATCTCCAAGGCCAGGACCTGCCCGGTGTGCAAGAGTCCGGAAGCCTATCGCGTCCGGCGCGCGGGCCTCTCCGTGAAGGTGGTCTGCAAAATTCTGAATGTACGGCCGCACTGGTGCCCGAATTGCGACACTTTTTTTCTCGGGCCGCGTCACTCCAAAGAAGTGCGTATCGACCCAACGTTCCACTCGGCACGCACCCCATCCGCAACTGGACAGACAGAGCCACATTCCGTCTCCCACTGACCACGCTACGACATTGGGTCACAGTGCTGCGCTTTACGCGGCAAGGCAGACGATCTATACCGTCATACCGAGCGAGGTGTTGGAAGCGGCGAGTCGCTCTTGCAGCACATCGCTAATTGCCAATTTTTTCGAATGGCACATTCAGGATCGGATACTGCTTCCAATCCTTGTAATCGAAGTGCCACCACTCCTCTTCGTTTACCGTAAATCCTTCCGATTCCATCGCGCGCCGCAATAAATCGCGATGCCAGCGCTGCAGGGAAGTACCCCCTGGAAAATTGGGAAATGACCGCGGCGACATTTCGTCGTACAGTCCGGGCATTTCGACAGGCTCGCCGGTGGGTAGGTTGTACAAGGTGAGGTCTACCGCGCAGCCGCGGTTATGGCGCGAGCCTCTTTGTGGGTCTGCAACGAAAATGTGATCCTCCGGGGGCGTCACCTCCCAGAAAATCTTCGTTACGTACCAGGGGCGGTAGGCGTCGTGGATCAGCAAGCCGTATCCCAGCGGCTGCAACTTGTGCAGTATGCGTAGCAGGGCTTCCGCTGCCGGCCGCTGTAGGAAAGCTCGCGCCTGCGTATAGACCGGCGTGGAAAGAAAATTGTTTGATTGCGCATAACGAATATCGAGATGGATCGCAGAACCGAGTTTCACCAGCTCCACCAAATCGGGCTTGCGGAATGGCCCAGCTTCGGGCGGTGGCTTGGCCGCTAGCGCAGCCGCGCGCAACTGCGACAGCGGCTTCGTCGGTGTGATCCGATAGAAATGCGCCGGATCCGACCCCGCGTCAATGCGAACAAAATTCTCCATCAAATACGAGAAGGAGGTGACGGTCCCGCTTTCGTTGTGCTTTTCGCCATACAAGCAGGCACGCCCATCTGGCTCGGAGATCAAAACATTGCCGTCGATTTCCTGAATCTCTTCACGCTTGCCCGCGACGCCCTCAGGCTGCATGAAGAGGTGCTGATCGTCCTCTAGGAAAATCAACTTCGTTGAGGAGTTAATGGAACTGCTGTATTCATACATTCCCACCAGTTGCTTCCAGTTTGCAGGGGCGTCGGGAGGTTTTGGCCCGGGGAACAGCGAAGTATTTGTGGTCGCTGCGGTTTGCGCCTGCGGCGGCTGGGAGGACAGGAACAGCAAGGAGAAGAACAGAAAGAGCAGCGTTGGGCGGGCGCGTTGTTTCACGACTCCATCATACGCAGGTTGCCATCAGCGCGAGGGATCTTTGATGGAGAAAACGTGCGGACTTGGGGTGGGTTGGTCCAAAAGGTGCGGCCGGCCGCAGAAGGCCGTCCCTACACGACGTACCTGTGTTGAATGAGGCGGCTTGCTGTCCTTATTTGGGCTTGAGGCGTTAGGGGCGCAGCATGCTACGCCCCTACGAAGGATTTGCAACTCGACTGAGACTGGTTTATTTCTTCGCGGTGGCGGCTGATATTTCCAGGCCGGGCGCCACGATGGGATTCAGGAACGGCATCATGCCGCGGAGTTTTGGGCCGAGTTGCTCGATGGCGTTCTGCTGTTCCGCTTTGCGCTTTGCCAGGAAATTGGGACAGCCCTTTTCGTTTTCTTCGATCCACGCTTTGGCAAAGCTGCCATCGCGAATCTCAGCCAAAAGTTTTTTCATGGCTTCCCGCGTTTGCGCCGTGACGATGCGCGGCCCGGCGTGATAGTCACCCTGCTCGGCGGTGTCACTTACGGAATAGCGCATGTAGCTTAGCCCACCGCGATAGATGAGATCCACGATGAGCTTCAATTCATGGAGGCACTCGAAATAGGCCACCTCCGGCTGATACCCGGCGTTCACCAGGGTCTCGAAGCCCGCCTTGATGAGTTCGCTGACGCCGCCGCAAAGCACTGCTTGCTCGCCAAACAAGTCGGTCTCAGTCTCTTCCGTGAACGTGGTTTCCAGCACGCCCGCGCGGGTGGTGCCTAGGCCCTTGGCATAAGCGAGGGCAAACGCTTTGGCCTTGCCAGACGCGTCTTGATGCACGGCCAGCAGCGCAGGAGTGCCGCCGCCTTCGATAAACACTTCGCGCACGCGATGGCCGGGGGCCTTGGGCGCGATCATGCTCACGTCCACATGCTTCGGCGGCTGAATCGCGCCGAAGCGAATATTGAACCCGTGAGCAAACATCAGGGTTTTGCCGGGTGTGAGATGTGGCTCGATAGCCTCTTTGTAGAGTTTCGGCTGGCGCGTATCCGGGGCCAGGATCATGATCACATCGGCCCACGCAGCGGCTTCCGCGGGCGCCTTTACGGTGAGTCCGTCCTTTTCGGCCCTGGTGCGCGAGGCGCTGCCTTCGGGTAGGCCTACCACCACGGAAACCCCAGAATCGCGGAGATTCAGGGCGTGCGCGTGCCCCTGCGAACCGTAGCCAATGATCGCTATTTTTTTCGCCTGCACCAGTGAGAGGTCCGCGTCTTTATCGTAGTAGAGGTTTGCCATTACGTTCGTTGTTCCTTTCGTAGGTTGCGGCCGAAAAATCGGTTGAACCCAAACGTGCGTTCCGGTGCTGAGTGGGGCGGAGCCCTTTTTGACTTAGAGTGAACAGCGCTGCGCCTAGCTCGATGCTGGGGCGGAGTCCTTATCCTTGGTGCCCGAGGTGGCTGCCGAGGGTGGCCGCAGAAGATCGCCTCCGCGAGTCATCGCAATTCTGCCCGTACGGGCCATCTCCAGCACGCCGAAGGGCCTAAGTACTTCGAGCAGCCCATCAATTTTGTCCACGGTGCCGGAGACCTCGACGATCAGGGATTCTGGCGCCACGTCCACAACGCGACCGCGAAACACTTTGATTAACTCCATCAGGTGCGGACGATTCTGCTGATCAGCCGCGACCTTAATCAGCGCCAGGTCCCGTTCCAACATGCTGCGCTCCGAGATATTCTCCGCGACCAACACATCCACGAGCTTTTCGAGGCTGGCCTCCAGGCGCCGCGCACCGTTCTCGTCGGTATGCGCGCAAATGGTCATGCGCGCGATTTCCTCGTTCTCCGTAGGTCCTACGGTCAGCGAGTCGATGTTGATGGCCAACCGCCGGGTCAGCGAGGCCACGCGATTGAGCACGCCCGGTTTGTTTTCGACGTATGCGACTATTGTTTGCATAAGTTCCTCAAGCTTTCTGGATCGCAAAGAGCGTGTCGATCGAAGAGAGATTCCTCGCTTTGCGAGTGCTAGGCGGGAGGGTACACGCCTCGCTAGGAATTACGGTCAATTCTTGGTTGGCGACCATTGGTCCTATTATGGCTCCGAAGCGGTTTCCACCAAAGGATTGTTGGGACGGCGAATCATCTGGTGCAACGCCGCTCCCGCCGGAACCATCGGGTACACCGAATCTTCCTGCTCCACACGGAAATCCAGCAACACCGCCTGACCCGATTCCCGCGCGGATTCGATCATTGGCACCACTTCCTTGCGGGTGGTGATGCGCTCTCCGCGAATGCCAAAGGCGTTGGCGAGCGCGGCAAAATCCGGAGCAACCAGCGGGGTGGCCACGTAGCGTTTGTCGTAGAAGAATTCCTGCCACTGGCGCACCATGCCCAAATAGCCGTTGTTGATGATAGCGATGTTGACCTTGATTTTTTCCTGAACGATGGTGGCGAGCTCGCAACTAGTCATTTGGAAGCCGCCATCGCCCACCACGACCCACACTTCCGCGTCTGGTTTGGCGAATTTCGCGCCAATCGCGGCGGGCAACGCGAAACCCATGGTGCCGAGTCCACCGGAGGTAATCAATGTACGCGGCAGATTGTGGTGGTAATACTGAGCCTCCCACATCTGATGCTGGCCCACGTCGGTGACCACGATCGCCTTACCCTCGGTGACCTTCCAAAGATCGTTAATCACGTGGGCGGCATAAAGATGGCCACTGTCGGGAAGCGATTGGATGTCGCGCACCGCCGAATCGCCCTTCAGTTCCTGGATGTGGGCAAGCCACGCGCTGTGATCGCGCTCGTGAAGGTGTGGAAGCAAATTGGCCAGCGTTTCCCCAGCATCCCCAATGATGGCTGCGTCTACCTTGACGTTTTTGTTGATTTCCGCGCGATCGACCTCGATGTGAATCTTGCGGGCGTTTTTGGCGTAAGTGCGCAGATCGCCAGTGACGCGGTCGTCGAAGCGCATACCCACAGCAATCAGCAGGTCGGCCTCTTGAATCGCAGTATTGACCCACGCTTCGCCGTGCATACCCATCATGCCGAGATTCATGGGATCGGTAGCGGGGAAGCATCCGATGCCGAGCAGCGTCATGGCTACGGGAATGTTGCTGGTGCGCACGAACTTTTCGAAGGTGCGCATTGCGCCGGAAAGCATGATGCCGCGGCCGGCAAGAATCACCGGGCGTTTCGCGCAATTCAGCAACTCTACCGCGCGATCGAATTCCTGTTGGTCGTGATTGTTGCGGTGGCGTTTGGGGGGCAACTTGGGTGCAGCGGCATCCCAGTCGAAATCCGCGGTAGCCTGTTGCGCATCTTTGGTGATGTCGACCAGAACCGGTCCCGGGCGGCCGGAGTTGGCGATGATGAACGCCTCCCGAACGGTGCGCGCAATGTCTTCGACTTTGGAGACCACCACATTGTGCTTGGTGATGGGCATGGTGATGCCAGTGATGTCTACTTCCTGGAACGCGTCGGAGCCAAGCAGTTTGCTACTGACCTGGCCGGTGATGCAGACCACCGGAGAGGAATCCAACATCGCGGTGGCAATGCCGGTGACCATGTTGGTTGCGCCGGGTCCCGAGGTGGCCATGGCCACGCCCACACCGCCGGTGGCGCGCGCATAGCCATCGGCCATGTGGGTAGCGCCCTGTTCGTGACGAACCAGGATGTGGTGCAACTTCGATTTTCCAATCGCGTCGTAGACCGGGAGAATCGCGCCGCCCGGGTAGCCAAAAATGTGGCGTACGCCGAGATGCTCGAGCGTTTCGCAAAGAATTTGCGCACCAGTGAGCTTCATAGCGTTCTCCCCGTTGAAACCGGCTCCAGGCCGGAAGAAAAGCTTGCAGGTACGGAAGTGATGGCGCCGAGTGAAGACGAAGAAACGAGCAAAGCATACTTGGCCATCACGCCGTTGGCGTAGCGCGGCTTTGGAGGCTTCCAGGACGCAAGACGTTTCTGAATTTCCGCATCAGCCAGATCGACACTGAGTGTGCGATCGGGAATGTCGAAAATGACGGTATCGCCGTCGCGAATGACGGCGATGGGTCCTCCAACGGCGGCTTCCGGCGCGACGTGGCCGGCCATCAAGCCGTGCGTGGCCCCGGAAAAGCGGCCATCGGTGAGCAACGCCACGGAATCGCCGAGGCCCGCGCCAACGAGCGCGGCGGTGACCGCCAGCATTTCGCGCATACCCGGACCGCCGCGGGGGCCTTCGTAGCGAATCACGACCACATCGCCAGTCTTAATTCCGTTATTTTCCAAGGCTGTGAACGCGGCTTCTTCGCCATCGAAAACGCGCGCCGGCCCGCGGAAATTCAGGGTGTTATGCCCGGCAACTTTGATCACACATCCTTCCGGGGCGAGATTACCCTTCAGAACTACAAGGCCGCCGGTCGATTTGAGCGGATTGGCTTTCGTGTGGACGACTTGCTGGCCTGGCGTTTCTTTGGCTTGGCCAGCTTCTTGAGCGAGGGTGCGTCCGGTGACGGTGAGGCAATCACCGTGGAGCAGTCCTGCTTCAAGCATGCGCTTTGCGACGAGCGAAGTGCCGCCTGCTGCGTAAAGGTCGGTTGCGACAAAGCGTCCTCCTGGTTTGAGATCCGCGAGAATCGGCGTATGTGAACTGATGCGGTCGAAATCGTCAATCGCAAGGGAAATACCGGTTTCCCTTGCGATGGCCAGCAGATGCAGCACAGCATTGGTGGAACCACCTGTAGCCGCTACCCCCGCAATGGCATTTTCGATCGCTGCTTTGGTGATGATCTTGGATGGCGTCAGGTTTCGCTTGAGAAGCTCCAGTGTGAGCTCTCCGGCAATAGCCCCCGCCTGTGCTTTGGCTTCGTTTGTCGCGGGAATGCTGGACAAACCCATGGGGGCGATGCCCAGGAATTCGCACACCAGCGCCATGGTGTTAGCGGTGAATTGGCCGCCGCAGGCGCCTGCCCCGGGGCATGCCGCACATTCTAGCTCCCGCAGCTGCGCATCGGTCATTTTGCCGCGCGCATGGGCGCCCACTGCCTCGAAAACATCCTGAATCGTGACCGAGTGACCTTCGAACTGGCCGGGAGCAATGGAACCGCCGTACAGGACCAGGCCAGGAATATTGAGCCGGGCAAGCGCCATTACGCCGCCGGGAATGGTCTTATCGCATCCCACCAGAACAATCAGTCCGTCGAGCAAATTGCCGCGGGTGACAAGCTCGATCGAATCGGCAATGACTTCGCGGCTGATCAGGGAAGCACGCATACCTTCTGTGCCCATGGTGATGCCATCGGAAATCGAAACGGTGTTGAACTCCAGGGAGGTGCCGCCTGCGGCGCGAATGCCATCGCGGACGTGTTGCGCCAGTTCACGCAAATGGTAGTTGCAGGGACCGATTTCAATCCAGGTGTTGGCGATACCGATAAGCGGCTTGCGAAAATCGTCGTCCTTCAGGCCTGAGGCGCGGAGCATGGCGCGAGCTGGGGCGCGGTGCGCTCCGTCGGTGAGGGCAGAACTGCGAGGCTTCAGCGAACTGTCAGTCACGAAAAGATTCCTCCGGGAATCGATCTCGAGCGCACGAACTGAAAATTCTGAGTCAGCAAGACAAGCGGGGGGGCCGACAGAACCAAAAGCCACACCCTCAGCTCACCGGAACCCAGACAGCGAAGTACCAGCATGGGACACGCGCTCGAATCAGTCAAATTAATAGAAGCGCATGGGAAAATAAGAAGTAGTTATGATAAGGAGTCTAGCCGGTGCCTGGAAGCCTGGACGCGGTCGGTGAAGTGCGGCGATAGAGACTGGGATGGTGCGGACATAGGTCCAGCCCTTCGCACCTTAGGGTAGACATTGGTGGACCCTCCGGCACCTGCGAAGGAAACCGGCTTCGGAAGTAAAAGAACTTTGTAATGAAAAGACAAGGGAAGCATCCCGGAAGGAGGGGAGCGCATCCATTGAGCCATGGCGACAAAAGGTGCAGTTGTTTCGGGGCGTTCGACTAGCTCGGCTTATGAGAAATATGTAAACCCGCAGTGGGTGGCGCTGCTCAATCTGCTGGACATGAACGTGGAGTACGAGCATTGTTCGGGCTGCGAGCTATTCACCACGGACGGCCGGCGCATTCTCGATTATCTGTCCGGCTACTGCGTCCACAACACCGGCCACAATCACCCCTACATCGTGGAAGCCCTCAGGGAAGAGCTGGACAAGTGTGGTCCAGCGATGCTGCAAAGCCATGTCCCGGCGATTGCCGGGGAGCTTGCCGAGCGCCTCTGCAAACTGGCAGGCGGGGGATTGACGAAGGTTTATTTTGGCAGCAGTGGAAGCGAGGGCGTAGAGGCGGCTATCAAGTTTGCGAGAGCGACCACTGGCCGGGCGGCGATCGTTTATGCCAAGAACAGCTTTCACGGGCTAACCGCCGGCGCTTTGTCGTTGATGAACGACCCATTCTGGCGTGAAGGATTTGGACCGCTGCTGCAGCACACCACGGGGGTGCCATTCGGCGATCTGGCGGCGCTCGAAAACACACTAGCCTCGGAGAAGTGCGCGGCGTTCATCGTCGAGCCGGTGCAAGCCGAGGCCGGCATTCGCGTGCCTTCGAAAGCGTATTTGCAAGCGGCGCAGGAACTTTGCCGAGCGCGGGGGACGCTGTTCATTCTGGATGAAGTGCAGACCGGCATGTATCGCACGGGTACGTTCCTGGCGGCACATCCCTTCGATCTGAAACCGGACGTGGTGATCCTCGCGAAAGCACTGAGTGGAGGCTTGATGCCGGTTTCCGCAGTGCTGATGACGGACAAAGTGTACGGCTCCGTTTATTCCTCATTGAAGCGAGCGATCGTCCACACCTCCACATTCAGCGAGAACAGTCTATCGATGAGAGCCGGACTGGCCACGCTGGACGTGTTGGAACGAGAGAATCTTGGGCCGCGCGGGAAGGAAATGGGAGAGGAATTCCGCGCAAAGTTGCGAGAGATGTTGGCGCCCTTCGAGATTGTCAAAGAAGTACGCGGCATGGGAATGCTGAGCGGGATTGAGTTCCAGCCGCCCCAGAAGCTAGCGCTGCGCGCCCTGTACGAGGCGTTTCACCGGATTCATCCGGCGATGTTCGGGCAAGTGATCGTGATGCGAATGTACCGCGAGAAGAATATCCTGACGCAGATTTGTGGAAACAATTTCATGGTGCTGAAGGCCGCTCCGCCTTTGGTGGTCAGTGAAGAGCAGTTGGACGAATTCGTCCAGGCACTTCGTAGTGTGGTAGAACTCGCGGATACATCGGCCGGGTTCTGGTCGGAAGCGTTGGCTTTGGCCAAGCGTGCAGTAAATATCTAATTGGCATAACGAAAGGTGGGGTGAGTGTCATTCGTTCGGCAAAGGACCGACGTATTTGTCATTGGGGGAGGCCCAGCAGGACTGGCGGCCGCAATCGCCGCCCGGCGTAAGGGTTTCTCTGTCACGGTTGCGGATGGAGGTGAACCGCCGATAGACAAGGCCTGCGGTGAAGGGCTGATGCCGGACACGCAGGCGGCGCTGCGGGAATTGGGGGTCTGTCTTCCATCTGGAGAGGGCTATCGGTTTCGCGGCATTGGATTTGTTCAAGGGGATGTCGAGGTCGCCGCCGAATTTCCGAATGGCCGGGGGACGGGGATTCGACGGACGCTGCTCCACCAAGCGTTAATCGACGGAGCGGAGCGGGGCGGCGTACAGCTGCTCTGGAAAACGCCCGTCATCGGACTGGACAAACGGACGGTGCAACTGACCGGCGGCGGGGTCAAGACTCGTTGGATGATTGGTGCGGATGGGAGCCAATCGCGAGTGCGCCGGTGGGCTGACCTGGATTCCCCTGTGAGCAACGGCCAGCGCATGGCCAGCCGCAGGCATTACCGCGTGTGTCCATGGTCGGAATTCATGGAGGTTTACTGGGGGCACCGGGTGCAGGCTTACGTGACGCCGGTCGCCCGCGAGGAAGTTTGTGTCGTGACCATGGGTGAAACGATGGAGGACGCGGAGTTCGAGCGAGTGTTGCAGGTGGTGCCGCAACTTCGCCAGCGTCTGGCGGGTGCGGAATTGTGCAGCCGCGAACGTGGAGCGGTGACGGCCATGCAGTCGCTGGCCCGCGTTTGGCGGGGGAATGTAGCGCTGGTGGGCGACGCATCGGGTGGCGTCGACGCGATCACGGGGGAAGGCTTACGGCTGGCGTTCGGCCAGGCGAGCGCGCTCGCCGAAGCGATGGAACGCGACGACCTTGTTAGTTACGAACGAAAACACCGGGAACTGGGGCGACGCCCGCGGTGGATGGGACGACTGCTGCTGCAATTGGGACGCTACGACGCGTTACGTTCCCGCGCGTTGCGAGCACTTCAGCGCAACCCGCAATTGTTTTCTCGCTTGCTGGCCATTCATGTGGGCCACGCCACAACAAGCGATGTGCTGGCCACCAGCGCGCAAGTGGGCTGGCAATTTCTGGCTATGGGAGAGAGGAACTGAGATGCGGATATCGAGCTGGAAATCGATGGTAGGTGTGGGCACAGGCATCCTGGGAATTGCGTTACTTCTTTCGGCGACGGCAGCTCCCCCCAGGCCGCAAGCCGCACCATCGGCTTTACCGGAAGTGACGCTGCTGGTGGACGCGGCGCAGAGCAAGGTTCACTATACCGTAGACACCACGCTGCACACGGTTCACGGAACGTTTGCCCTGAAGCAGGGTTCGGCTGTGCGCTTCGATCCGGACACAGGCAAAGCCAGCGGGGAAGTGGCCGTGTACGCAACCAGCGGGGAGTCTGGCAACAGCTCGCGGGACGAACGCATGCACAAGGAGATTTTGCAGACGCAGAAATATCCGGATGCGATCTTCCGCCCTACGCAGATCGAGGGAAGAGTGGCGCGTGATGGAAGCTCTGACGTGAAGCTTCGGGGCGTGATGTCGTTGCACGGCGGCGAGCACGAGATCGTAGCTTTGGTGCACGCAGAATTGGCGGGCGATTCCTGGAAGGGAACCGCAAAGTTCGATGTCCCTTATATCGAATGGGGGATCAAGGACCCCAGCAACTGGCTGCTGAAAGTAAAGCCTGTAGTGAATATGGAAGTCGACCTGGTCGGCAAGGAAACCACAGCGAAGTAAGCCAAAATGGCGAGCTGAGGCAGGTGAAAAGGCCGGTTTTCGTTTGCATATCGTTGACGCTTCCCGCAAGATTAATGGTTTGGGATACAGTATCAGCGGTGAACTGCTGTGCCCTGTGTAGGTTCAACACTAGAAAACTGAGGAATTCATGGAAAAGCCAAACAGTATTGCTCCGCCAAGAGGGAAGCTGGGAGTGCTGTTGCCGGGAATGGGAGCGGTGGCCACAACGTTTATGGCCGGGGTGGAGTTGGTGCGCCAGAAGAAAGCCGTCCCGGTGGGATCGCTGACGCAGATGGGTACGATTCGGTTGGGCAAGCGCACGGAGGGACGTTCGCCGAAGATAAAGGAATTTGTGAAACTGGCGAAACTGGAAGACATGGTTTTTGGCGGATGGGACATTTTCCCGGAGAGTTCTTACGATGCGGCCGCGAAAGCGGGCGTACTGGATGCGCATCATCTGGCGGCGGTCAAACAGTTCTTGTCGAAGATTAAGCCCATGCCTGCGGCGTTTGATCGCGAATACGTGAAGATGCTGGACGGCAAGAATGTGAAGAAGGGCAAAAACAAGTACGACATCGCGCTGCAAATCAAAGACGACGTCGCGAAGTTCAAAAAGAAGCACGGATGTTCGCGGATGGTGATGTTGTGGTGCGGCTCGACCGAAGTATTCATGAAACAACACGAGGTGCACGAAACCGCGGAATCGTTCGAAAGGGCCATGAAGGAGAATCATCCCGCGATTGCGCCTTCGATGTTGTATGCCTGGGCGGCAATTACGAGTGGCATCGCCTATGGCAATGGCGCACCGAACCTGACTGTGGACATTCCAGCGATGCAGGAACTGGCTCAGAAACACAAGGTGGCCATCGGCGGGAAGGATTTTAAGACTGGGCAGACTTTGCTGAAGACTGTGCTCGCACCGGCGTTCAAGGCTCGCATGCTCGGATTGAATGGGTGGTTCTCCACGAATATTCTGGGGAATCGGGACGGGGAAGTGCTGGAAGATCCCGGATCGTTCAAGACCAAGGAAGAATCCAAGCTGGGCGCGCTAGAATTCATTTTGCAGCCGCATCTGTACCCGGAGTTATACAAGACCATTCACCACAAGGTGCGCATCAACTACTACCCGCCGCGCGGCGATAATAAAGAAGGCTGGGACAATATCGACATTTTTGGCTGGCTGGGCTACCCGATGCAGATCAAAGTGGACTTCTTGTGCCGGGATTCGATTCTAGCCGCTCCGATCGTGCTGGATCTGGTGTTGTTCCTGGACCTGGCGCAGCGCGCAGGCATGCGCGGCATCCAGGAATGGCTGAGTTTTTACTTCAAATCGCCAATGACCGCGCCGCAGCTCTATCCCGAGCATGATTTGTTTATTCAGTTGATGAAGCTGAAGAACACGTTGCGCTGGATGCAGGGCGAGGATTTGATCACGCACCTGGGGCAGGAGTACTACGACTAGCGGAAATGATTCGTGACTGGTGAATCGTGACTCGTGACTTGTTGTAGGCTTACGACGCCAGGATTATCCTGGCGCCTTTTTCATTAGTGGGGTCAGATTCTTGGGATCACAGGCGTTCGGGAGTTTCCCACTTGCCGGATTCCGCGGAGCGGAACAGCGCATCAATCACGGCCATGTTGCAGATAGCGTCTTCCAGGGGATTCGGGACGTCACCATTTTGGCGAATGGCCTTGGAGAATAGATCCGCTTGAATGGTGAACTGGTTGCAGACAGGGAAGGCTTCCATCACGGCGCTGGCATTGGCGTAGAGATCTTTGCCGTCGTCGATGAAGATGCGTGTGGGTTTGTCGGTTGGGGCGTTATAGGGAATCTCCACATCGATGCGGCCGGCATCGCCGAAGAATTGCATTTTCTGGTAGTAAACGACTTGCGTGGAAACAGTGAAAACAGATTGGCCAGTAGGAAACTCGAGGATCGCAGAGGTGAGGCGGTCGGTTTTGAAACTGGGATCGCGTTCGATGCACGCGAAAACGCGAACCGGTTCTTCGCAGAAGACGAACCGCGAAGTCTTGATGGGATAGCAGCCGATGTCCATAAGCGCGCCACCGGCGTGGTCTGTAATATTCCGGCTGTTCTCCGGATCAACGTTGAAATAGCTGAAGTAACCAAGAGCCGAACGCAATTTGCCGATCCGGCCGGTGTGGACAAGTTCCGCGGTGCGCAGCCATTGTGGATGGGTGCGGACCATAAAGGCCTCGCCAATCTTGACGTGGTATTTATCGCGGGCTTGGAGCAGGCGTCGTGCTTCGGCTACATCGCGGCTCACTGGCTTTTCGACGAGCACATGTTTGCCGCGACTGGCGGCGCGAATTGACCAGTCCACGTGCAGATGATTGGGGAGTGGATTGTAGATGGCTTCGATCTCCGGATCGTCAAAAAGCTCTTCGTAGGACCCGTAGACTTTTGGGATGGAGAATTGGCTAGCCACGAGTTTGGCCTTCTCCAGCGAGCGCGAGGCGATGCCCGTAATTTCCGCGTGCTCGCACTGCAGCATGGCGGGAAGAACGCGGCGATGCGCAATCGAGGCAGCGCTAAGAATGCCCCATTTTACCTTATTGGTCATAAGTGACCCCGGGAGAGTATCGCAGAAAGTGGAATGCAAGGACAATGGAGGAGAAGGATAAGGGTTCTCGGGATTTGTAATCGCGCGAACTAGGGGCGCAGCACTGTCTACCGTGAGCTTCGGGAGTCACTCAACCCAATCGAACGAGCGGGTGACCGCCTTTTTCCACTGGCGATAAATGGATTCGCGATGCGCTTCGTCCATGTGTGGTTCCCAAGTCTGATCCGCGGCCCAGTTCTGGCGCAAATCGCGAAGGTCGGAATAGTAGCCGACGGCCAGCCCTGCGGCATAGGCCGCGCCCAACGCAGTGGTCTCTTTGATGGCGGCCCGCAGCACCGGAATGTTCAAGATATCCGCCTGGAATTGCATCAAGAAATTATTCTCGACCATACCACCATCGGTGCGAAGCGAGAACAATTGAATCTGCGAGTCCTTCTCCATGGCTTCGAGTACCTCACGGGTTTGGTAGGCGGTAGCTTCCAGAACAGCGCGAGCGAGGTGACCTTTGTTGGCGAAACGCGTGAGTCCGGCAATGATGCCGCGCGCATCGGAGCGCCAGTACGGGGCATACAGGCCCGAGAATGCGGGAACGAAGTAAACACCGCCATTATCGCGGACGGAGCGGGCAAGATCCTCAATATCGGAGCTTTTCTGAATCAAGCCCAAATTATCGCGCAACCACTGAACGAGCGCGCCGGTAATGGCGATGCTGCCTTCCAGTGCGTAGGCCGCTTTTGCTGAACCGAGCTTGTAGGCCACGGTAGTGAGCAGGCCGCAGGAGGAAGGAACCGGGCGCTCGCCCGTGTTCATCAGCAGAAAGCAGCCCGTCCCGTAGGTGTTCTTGGCCTCACCCGGTTGAAAGCAGGTCTGACCGAACAAGGCAGCTTGCTGATCGCCAAGAACACCCGCTATTTTCACGCCAGCAATGGCATCGAGTTTTGCCTCGCCATAGATTTCACTGCTGGAGACAATGCGGGGCAGAACGTTTTCCGGGATCTCAAAGGCAGCCAGAATCTCCGAGTCCCACTGGAGAGTGGAGAGGTCCAGGAGTTGTGTGCGGCTGGCATTGGTGACGTCGGTAAGATGCACGCCACCCTGGGTACCGCCGGTGAGCTGCCAAAGCAGATAGGTATCCACGGTGCCGCAGAGAAGTTCACCCGAGTCCGCTTTTCTGCGGGCATCGCGGATGTTCTGGAGGATCCAACGAATTTTGAGTGCACTGAAATAGGTGGAGAGGGGCAGGCCGGTTTTGACGCGAAAGCGATCGATGCCGCCGTCGCGAGCGAAACCGGCGACCATCGTGTCGACGCGCGTATCCTGCCAGACGATCGCGTTGCAAATTGGACGCCCCGTCTTTTTTGCCCACAGAATTACAGTTTCGCGCTGATTGGTTATGCCCATTGCGGCCAGATCGCCGGGCTGGAGGATCTGCTCCTGCATGGCCCTACGAATCACGTCTTGAGTGCGGCGCCAGATTTCGTCGGGATCGTGTTCCACCCAACCGGGGGCGGGGTAGATCTGTTCGTGTTCTTGCTGCGCGGAAGCAACGATTCTGCCGGAGCGATCGAAGACAATGAAGCGCGTACTGGTGGTGCCTTGATCGAGTGCTGCCAAATAAGCAGGCATGCGGCAGGCTCCTTAAAACACCAGAAACTTGATGAGCCATCCCGCGAGTGCTCCGCCAGCCAAAGGGCCGACCACCGGGATGTAACTGTAGTTCCAATCGGAGACACCTTTGCCGGGAATGGGAAGTACCGAATGCGCGATGCGCGGACCGAGATCACGTGCTGGATTAATGGCGTAGCCGGTGGTGCCACCCAGAGAAAGGCCGATACCCCATACGAGGCTGGCGACGAGATAGGGCCCGAGTCCGCCGACGGGCGCGAGCGCGGAAACTCTCTTTGAGAAAATGGCGCCGACCACGAGGACCAGGACAAAGGTGCCGATGAATTCACTCAGAAGATTTGCGGGTGCATTCCGAATTGCAGGAGAGGTACTAAATACCGCAAGCTTAAGGGAGGGGTCGGAGGTTTCGCGCCAGTGAGGGAAGTAGTGCAGCCAGACAAGCATGGCGCCCACCATCGCACCGGCTATCTGGGCCAAGGCGAAAGGAAGCAGGTGAGAGTAATTGCCAGAGCGAACGGCAAACGCGAGAGTCACGGCGGGGTTGATATGCGCTTCCGGACTGCCGCAAGCTATGGCCGTGAAGACACCGCACATGACCGCGAAAGCCCAGCCGGCGGTGATGACCATCCAACCGGAATTCTCAGCTTTGGATTTCTTGAGCAGGACGGCAGCGACCACTCCATCACCGAGCAAAATGAGCACGAGGGTGCCCATAAACTCGCCGAACCAAGGGGTGAGCATACAGCAGTTCTATCATAGGAACCACAGGTCGCGGAATTGGCCTAGTGTAATAGTGCAGGCGAGATTGACAAAAGGACGCGACCTTCGCAAGATTGCTGAAGCCTGGGAGGCGTATGGAACGTCCAACCAATATTCCGCCGTCGGGAACCAATCTTTATCGTCCGGGAAATGGGGTGTGGTGACAGAGCAGCCGGGCCTGGAGAACAGATGAGCTACACAATTAAGGGGAGACTATGAAAATTGCGGTGTTGGGTGGAGACGGATATTGCGGCTGGGCCACGGCGTTATATCTATCGGCCAAAGGGCATAGCGTCGCGATTATAGATAACTTTATAAGGCGGCAATGGGATCACGAACTGAGCGCGCAAACCCTCACTCCCATCCAGCCGTTGAGCGACCGACTGCGCGCGTGGACCCGACTGACTGGGAAAACCATCGAGATGTACATCGGGGACGTCACGGATTACGATTTTTTGTCCGGTACCCTGAAGAGCTTTGGGCCCGAAGCGATTGTTCACTTTGCCGAACAGCGCTCCGCCCCCTACTCGATGATTGACCGGAAGCACGCGGTGTTCACGCAGGTAAACAACGTGGTGGGCACGCTGAACGTGCTGTTCGCGATGCGGGAGTTGCTCCCCGATTGCCACCTGGTGAAGCTGGGCACCATGGGTGAGTATGGTACGCCGAACATCGATATCGAAGAGGGCTACATCACCATCGAGCACAATGGGCGCAAGGACGTGCTGCCGTATCCGAAGCAGCCGGGATCGTTCTATCACTTGTCCAAAGTGCACGACAGCCACAACATGATGTTCACCTGCAAGATTTGGGGCCTGCGCGCAACGGACCTGAATCAAGGGGTGGTGTATGGAACCATGACCGATGAGGTGGCGCTGGACGAAGCGCTCATCAATCGGTTTGATTACGACGATGTGTTCGGGACGGTTTTGAATCGATTCTGCGTACAAGCGGCGATTGGACAGCCACTGACCGTGTACGGAAAGGGCGGGCAGACGCGGGGCTTTCTGGACATTCGCGACACTGTGCGTTGCGTGGAATTGGCGTGTCAGAATCCGGCGGGTCGCGGCGAGTGCCGAGTGTACAACCAGTTCACCGAGCACTTTTCGGTGCTGGACCTGGCGCAAAAAGTACAACACGCGGGGAAGGAGCTGGGACTGAATGTGGAAATCGATCACATTCCGGATCCGCGCGTGGAATCCGAGCAGCATTATTACAATGCGAAACATTCCAAGCTCCTTGATCTAGGCCTGCAGCCGCACAACCTGTCGGAGTCTTTGCTGGATTCGCTGGTGAATATTGCGGTGAAGTATCGCGACCATGCCGATCCCGCGCTAATGCTGCCGCAAGTAAACTGGCGCGAACCGCGCAACGAACGGCGCGTTCAGGTGGCCATGCCGGCGAGAACGTCGGTTGCCGTCCCGACCGACGAAGCGGGCGTAACCGTGAGCAAGGCGCGAAATGCGAAGTAGCGGACACAGCCAACTGCTTACGTCCCCGGCTGAGGCGATACCTTCTGGGCACGTGGTGATCCGGGCAGCGTGAGCATGCCGTTTTGCAGCGTGTAATCGATGCCGCGCCAGCGGATGGTTCTGCGCGTGAAGCTGACCAGCCAGATCAGGAAAGCGGTAGCGTCCCATAAGGGAATGAGCGGCATTTTCGCCCACAGTCCTGGCTGCTTCAGTCCGTAGACGCCGACAAGCCAGGTGAGCAACACGCGAACCAGAAGATAGCCGCCCAGGTAGCACGCGACGGTGACCAGGGAAGGAACGAGGATAATCGCCAGCAGGGACCACGGCAAACCAAAGGTGAAAACGAGGCCGAGGTGTCCCCAGGGTCGCATGTGGCGCATGACGGTCATCCAGCGCGTGCGCTTGTACAGCAGATCCTTCATGGAGCTGTAATCAGGCGTGGTACCCACCACATAACGGAGCAATTCGACGTTGTAGCCGGCCTCGGCAATGGAGCGACAGACCAGCAAATCATCCGCGGGGCGATTCTCGATGGATTTGAATCCGCCGAATTCTTGAACATGTTGGCGGGTGGTGACGATGGTCTGACCAAAACCGAATTTGACGCCGTCGAGAAGCCAGGCCACCAGAATCCCGGGGAAAAAATCGCACATCATGCCGAGTTCCTGCAGTTTCTCGGTGAACGTGGAGGCCTGGGCGGCGCCGTAAAAACAAGTGACCGCGCCGGTTTTGTGGTCCTGGAGAGGGGCCACGACGGAGCGCAAGTAATCGGGCTTGACGCGCACGTCGCAATCCGCGAGGACCCAAACGTCGTAGCGGGCTTCTTTGGATAAGCGATCGAGGCGCGCCACCTTATCGTTGATGGCTTCGTGATCTGGACCGTAGATCAGGCGAATGCGCGTATCGGGATAGTCCTGCGTCAGTTTCGTCAACACGGCCACGGCGGGATCATCCGCGTCGACGCAAAACAAAATTTCATATTCCGGGTAATCCTGGCGGCAGAAACTAGCGAAGTTCTCGTAGGCATCATCGTCGAGCCCACGGAGCGGCTTCAGGCAGCTGATGGGAGGAGTAAAAGGAGCGGTTTTGGAGGGCAGCAGAGCAGGACGGGAGAAGAATTTCAGGGTGCTGAAGAGCGCCAGAAAATAATAAATGAAGGGGATAGCCGCAACGCCGAGCAGCACGTAATGCTCAATCCTCACGATGGCGGAACCTCAAGTTTGTGGTCAATTCGCCAGCGCAGGCCGGGTGCTCCGTCAGCGAAGTGCCGGGATCTGTTGCAACCTCAATGACTGCCCAATTCAGCGCAACTTTGCTTGATAAGTTGGAGCAAATCACGGGCAACCTCCGGGAGCGTAACTTGGAGGAGCTTGGTCCATAGAGTAACATTAATTGTGGAAGCCCGCAGAGAGGATCATACCCAAGCCGGTTGGCCGCCCGGCGCTTTGACAAATCATGACAGACAAACCTGGACTTCACCTGAAGACCTATTTGGCCGTTCTTGTGATCGCTATTTTTGCGCCACTTGGCAGCGTGTTGCTGGGGAAAGGCATGAAGGGCGTGGGCTCAGCGGCGACCTGGAGAGCGCAGGATTTATTGCCGGTGCTGGCGAAGGTTGTTTCGAACGGGTACATCTGGCTGGGCATCGGCTCCTTGTTGACGTTTTTCGTGGCGTACATGCTGATTCTGAGCTGGGCGGATTACAGTTACGTGCAGCCATCCACATCGCTTTCCTATGCCACCGTGGCCATTCTCAGTCACTTCGTGTTGGGAGAACTGGTAACACCGTTGCGCTGGTTGGGGGTGATGGTGATTTGCACTGGCGTATTTATCGTGGGGCGCACATCGCCGCGCGCGCATGGAGTCCAGTGAACGTGCGAACCTTCATTTTGTTCTTCCTGATTATCGCGTCGGGAACGGGTGGGGAATTGTGCGTCAGCCGGGCGATGCGGAGCATGGGGGAAGTTCACGACTTTCGTCCGAAATCGATTGTGGGTTTCGTCTGGCGAGGGCTGCAATTGCCTTGGATGTGGGTTGGCGTAGCGATGATGAGCGTGGGCTTTTTTTCCTTGCTGGCAATTTTATCGTTTCGAGACGTGAGTTTCGTGGTGCCGGTGAGTGCGCTCAGCTATGCCGCGGGAGCCTTTGGAGCGAGAGCGTTCCTGGGGGAACGTATCAGCCGGAACCGCTGGCTGGGGATTGCGGTGGTGTGCGTTGGAGTAACCATTGTGTGGTGGAGCGGAAGGTAAGAGCGGCGGACATCATTTCACGCTTGCGCAAATGCAAAGGCCAGAGCAATGCTCCGGCCTTTGCATTTTAATTCTGCTCCTGAGGGGATGTCGTTACCGGCCGTGGCCTCCACCCTGGTGCTCGTGTTCCGGCGGGTGGTTCTGATGCTCCGGCTGTGGATGTTGATTATTGGGATGATTGTTGTTGTTCTGGTGTTGAGTATTCGCCTGCTGGTTGTCGGGGTGATTCGAATTGTTCTGGTACGAATTCGTATGGGCGTTCTCGGTGTGCGTGGCCGTCTGCGGGCGGTCCATGTTGTGGGAATAGTTTTCGTTGTTTCGGGCGCTGGGTGGCCGATCCATGTGGGCGTTGGAATTGGAACCGGGCCGGTTCTCGCTTACGTTCGCAGCATGGGCCGCGACGACGCCTTGGCCTTTGAACACTCCGGGATGCGCAGTGGCCGCGATAGCCGGGCGGCCATGATTGACAGAGGCGAGCATGGTGTGATCGTTGCGAGCCATTTGCTCGTGCTGTGTCTGAAGCGATGTCGGCTGAATGTGATGTTCGTTCAAGGCCTCGCGTTCGGAAGCGGTGGGCCGAGCCGTGGTGCCGCCAGTGCCGCCGTTGTAGCTGACATTATTATTCACGACCGTTCTGTTGATTACGGTGTTGTTCACGTAAGTGTTGTGAATGATGGTGGTGTTCACGTTGGTGACCGCAGTGTTGTAATGGAACACGCCGCCGCGCCACTCGCCCCCGACGAAGCCAACACCGCCGTAGCCGAAGCCGTAGTTAATGCCGCCATAGTAGCCGACGTGCGGTCCCCAATAACCGCCGTGCCAAACATAGACGCCGCCAGCCCAACCCCAATAACCCGGAGTCCATAGATAGCCGGGTGTGGGGGCGAGGACCCAAGTGCCAGGCACCCAGAAGTAGCCATCGGGTCCATAGGCCCAGTAGCCGGGAGTCCAGATGTATCCTGCGCCAGGGCAGATTGGCTGAGCATAGACAGGCAATACGGGCGGACCAATATGAATCGAAACACCTACGGCGATCTGCGCCGGCGATGCGAGGGGCATTGCCAACGCGGCGATAGCCAGGAACAGCAGCAAACCAGCGATTTTCAGGCGGATCATCATGAGGTTCCCCTTGTGTTGCAGTTGCACGAAAGCTGTTGCGCTACAGAATAGGGTGAGTCTTTTTTTACGATTTGTGCACCAGCTAAACGGTGAAACCCCAGCCAGGCAAAGAAGTTGCACCGTGGCAAATAGCTTACCTGTCTTCAATTGTATCGGTGGTGCGCGGGGGCGACTTAGCGCGGGTTGCCGGGGTGCTTGAAGGGCAACCTGTTCGTTCGGGTAGGTGTGGGTCCCAAGTAGAATGGGGGACCGGTCCTGTCAGGAGTGCTTCAAATTGAAGAGATCATCGAAGAGCGTTGCCTCCGCATGGTGGTAGCAAAGTGATGGAACGCCAATTGCCTATATACCTTCGCTTGTGATCGCCTTCGGATTGGCGTAAATGAGGAGGTAGATATGGATCGTACAGGCGCAAAACCTTGGTTGCTCCGACTGGCAGGAGGAGTTGCTCTTTTTTCGGGAATTTTGCTGCTAGGGGCAATACCGTGCCGATTGCAGAGTTCTCAGGTGCAAACCAATGTGCAAGCTTCTGCCGGAGACAAAATTCCGGCGGGCACGCTGCTGCCCGTGATCCTGCGTACTCCGTTCTCTTTTAACAAGTGCAAGGCGGGGGAGAAGTTGCGGGGAAAGATCGCTCAGGAGGTGCTACTGCCCCATGGTTCGAAAATCAAGAAAGGCTCAACGGTCGAAGGACGTATCGCCGAGGTGACGCCGGCTGCGAATGGAAACGGCACGAAGATATCGATGGTGTTCGACAGAGTACAAATGGACGGCCAGTGGGTTCCGATTGTCACGGATTTGCGGGCCATCGCGGGCTTCATGACAGTGCTCGACGCGCAAGTTCCGACTGAAGCTCCGGAGCAGGGCACGCCTTATGCATGGTTGCCGACCATGCAGATCGGCGGAGACTCCGTTTTTGGTCTGCGTGGTCCGGTGGCCAGCTCCGATGACGATTACAAAGTGATTGGGAAGTTCACCGGCTACGGGGTGCTAGGTCAGGTTCGTGCGAATGAAAGCAAAGGCTGCCGAGGCGCGGTCGACGGAAACAACCATCCGCAGGCCTTGTGGGTATTCTCCAGCGATGCGTGTGGAGTGTATGGAATCGAAAACTTGAAGATTGCGCACGCCGGCCGAACCGAGCCCAACGGGACCATCGTACTGGTCTCGGAAACGCAGAAAGTGGACCTGCGAAATGGAGATGGATTGCTGTTGCGCGTTGATTGAAACGCGGCAGTTTATTTTTGCTGGGCGGCCATATCCTCGGACGGGAACGGCAAACGAGGCGTTATTTGTGGCCGCCACCGCCGCCCCCTGCATGACCGATGCTGCCGAACCCGTGAAAGCCGCCGCTGCTGTGGAAGGTGCCTTTGAACCCGTGCGAGCGATTGCCGCGGAATCCGCCCCATTTTCCGAACCTTGAACTGCCGTGGGCGCTGAAGCTCGATGCGTAATGAACCCCACGCCCGTAATTCATGGGCAAGCCGTAATGCGCCTCGTTGCCCCAGCGGCCCGTATAATTGGGATTGAAGTGATGGTAATAGTGAGAACCCCAGAAGAATGGAGCAGTGTAAACACAGAAAGGAGAATAGAAACCCCACCCAAACGGGCTATAGAAAACGCCGTCGCTCGGTAGAAACGTGTAGGCGTCAAACCACGGGTCCCAATACCAGCCGTCTCCAAACCAACCAAAGCCGCCATACATATATTTCGGGGCGTAGTCGGCATTGGCCTCGGCCAGGTATGCGGAACGGAGACTGGTCCAGCGATAAAGTTCCTCACCCTCCAGCTCCTTCATATCGAATTTTTGTGCTTTCAATGGCGCAGACGCCAAATTCACCATGTGGCCGCTTCTAAGGGTGACCGTCTTATCGACGTCGTACACAAGTGCTTGACCATCGAGGACCCGGATGACACGGAGATTTGCATTGAAATTGTAAAGACCAGGTTTCTCCAATTCCGCGTAGATTCCGTCTATTTGAATCCGTAAATCCGTTTCGGGGTGTATTTCAGCCACTTCCACAAAGGCTTCTCCGTGATTGAGGGAGAGACGCGTGGAGGCGAGGCTGACGGCAATCATGGTGACCGAACTGGATTCGCCCAAGCGCAAAAACACACCGGGCATCAGCAGTAATTCAACCTTACCGTTGCCTGTCGTAATCGTTTGACCCGGATCGACTTCCGCAGTGCCGATTGAACCAGGACTCAATGGCTGGGATCCGAGATGAGCCTCTCCTTCGAAATAATTTACAGTGCCAGACGGCGCAGCGTGCTGAGCTGCCTCGCAGTAGGGGCCAAGTAATAAGAGTTCTATAAATAAGCAAGAGGCGGAGCAGAAAGGAGATCGCATAACGTACTCCTGCCAAGAGCGCGCGGCGTTTCCTGGAGCCTATAGGTCCAGTAAGCAATTTCCGTGCCGGGCGTATCTATGTGGGGGCCAGCCATGGAGGCAAGTTCCCACAAGAACAGCATGGCCGGTGGTTGTTAAAAACGAAAGATCAATCCGATGTGTTGGCCTGGCCCTGTTCCGCTTTGTTGGCCACGGTGGTGGGAGCGCAGCCAAAAAATGGATCGCAGTATTCGGCCACGCCAGAGGTGGTATGTGAGGGCGACCAACGTAGTTCCGCGCGGATGCCCCAGTGTCCGCTGAAGTAATATTTCACGCCGCCACCCAGATTGTAGGCAAAGCGGTTACTGAATCCCAACGGGGATTGGCCGTTGACGGAAGTGGTGGTGCCGTAGTGAGAAAAGCCTAGTCCGGCGAAATTCCGCCAGAAACTGACGTCGGCCAGGATGCCGTAGTCGATGCTACTTTTTATTTTGAGATAGTCGACATTGGAATTGCCCTGTTGACTGAGATCAATGTTCCCGCCAAAGCGAGTGCCGAAGAACGGGGTGACTTCGTAACGTCCGTACTCGGATTGCGCGAACAGGGCTGACGCTGAACACACGACAAACGTAGCAGCCGACAACAATTTCCAGGCGAACATTGACCCTCCCGTTGGAGCCCGGAAAAACAAGCAGCAAGGACTGCCTACGGAAGAAACCCCAGCGGGCTCCGGACACTTCCAGCTTTCTCACTGGAGCAAGGCACATGCCACCGGAGGTGGAGGCAAGTGGTATAAATCTCGAATAAAACGCCGGATATAATTGCGGAACAAAGGGAAGCCGCGATGTTGAGGGAGAACTGTGATAAACGGGAACAACCACTGTAAACAAAAAGCACAGGAAACGCCGGCGAAAGCGCAGGGCCGCGGATGAGTTGGGGGCACCCTCAGCTACTTTTTGCGCTGGGATACGATGTGCGGTGCGAACTTCTCTGCCCGAAGCACCTCCACATCGTCGATGAACGCGATCATGGCGTACTCGTCGAAGTAAGTTCTGGCGACATGCTCCAGAATGTTCTGGGCGACTTCGGGAGTGGTGATGATTTCAATCTTTGTATTGCCGGGTTCGGCGTGGCGTGGGCGCACGCCGCGCTCCCCTTCGCCATGCACCCCGTAGCAGGTGTAACCAGTAGCGCCAAGAGCGAGGATTTCCTTCAAGAGGCGATATTCGACAGTGCTATCGCCGATGATGACAATACGCTTCATGACCACCGTGTGCATGTAGGAATTCCCCTTTCACTCCTCAATTTTATGTTCCTCGATCTTGTTGTAGAGCAAACGACGGTTAATCTGAAGATGGTTGGCCGCTTCCGATTTGTTGCCAGCGGCTTCGCGGAGCGCGCGAGTAAGGAGGCGTTTTTCGAGCTCGGCGACGGATTTGTGAAAGGGTAGGTCGAGTAGATCGATTTCAAACTGCTTGGACTCGCCATTGATGTGGCCGTAGGTCTTGGCCGGAAAATGTTCGGGCATGATGACGCGTCCGCGAGCCATGAGCACGGCGCGCTCCACCATGTTTTCAAGTTCGCGCACGTTGCCCGGATAAGAGTAGTTCTGCAGCATCAGGATGGCCTCGTCGGAGAAGCCAACGGTTCCAAAGCCGTTCTTCTCGCTGTACTGGCGCAGGAAATGTTCCGCTAAAGGAACAATATCGGAGCGGCGCTCGCGTAACGAAGGAATCTGAACGCAGACAACATTGAGGCGGTAATACAAATCCTCGCGGAAGACTTTTTCGCGTACGGAAGCTTCAAGATCACGGTTGGTGGCGGCCAGCACGCGGAAGTTGCCAGAGATGGTCTCGGTGCCGCCTACACGCTCGAAGGAACGCTCCTGAAGAACACGCAGCAGCTTGGATTGAAGACTTGGAGAAAGCTCGCCGATTTCGTCGAGAAAGATGGTGCCACCCTCGGCCATTTCGAAACGGCCTGTTTTACGCCCAACGGCACCGGTGAACGCGCCACGTTCGTGACCGAACAGTTCGGTCTCCAGCAGGGACTCCGGCAAGGCCGCACAGTTCACCACCACGAAGGGCTTATTCTTTCGCTGGCTATAGTTATGAATCGCTTCCGCCACCAATTCCTTTCCAGTGCCGGATTCGCCGCAGATCAAGACCGTCGAATCGGTTCCCGCCACTTTACCGACCATGATGAAAACGTCCAGCATGGGGCCGCTGGAGCCGATGAGTCGACCGGTGTGCGGGGGTTGGCCTGGCGCGGATATGGAATGGAGGCGCAAAACTTCGCGATTCAACGAAGAGTGGCCCAAGGCGCGTTCGGCGGTTACGACAATCTCGTCGAGATCAAACGGCTTGGTAATGAAATCATATGCGCCGAGCCGCATAGCCTCGATGGCGCTATGGCTGGAGCCGTAAGCGGTCATCACGATCACAGGGACGGAAGCCAATTGAGGATGGCTGTGCAGATATTGCAAGAGCTGTTCGCCGTCGACTTTTGGCATTCGCCAATCGCTGAAAATCAGATCGGGTAAGGTACTGCGCATCAAATCGATGGCGGAAGAACCATCGTCGGCTTCCAGGATGGAATAGCCACGAGCGCGAAGAATCTCAGCCAGTGTTTTGCGCAGGTTCGCTTCATCGTCAATGATGAGGATGGTCGTGGCCATGTGCGCAGTGAAGTGAGCCCGCCTCCTATAAGGCAAGCGAAGCCGGAATTGTAACCCTGACGTTTGTGCCGTGACCTTCCACACTCTCGATCTGAATGTCGCCGCCGTGGGCACGGACGAGCTCGTGAGAAATAGATAAGCCTAAGCCCGTGCCGGAGGGCTTGGTGGTGAAAAACGGATCGAAGACGTGGCCGACGATGGTTGGCGGCATGCCCTTGCCTGTGTCTTGAAATACCACAGACACTCCCGTGCTCTTTTCATCCCTCATCATCTCAGATGCAAGAGTCACCGAAAGTGTTCCGCCCTGGTCAGACATGGCTTCTAGTGCGTTTTGGATGATGTTATCGAAGACTTGGGCCATACGATCCTTATCCACGAGAGTCAAATAATTATGGTTCGGAAGATTGGTCATCAACTGGATGTGATGACCCAAGGCGGATTCTTCAAACGACCGTATGCGTTCGCGCACCAGATTACGAAGGTCGACGGGCTCCAGCTCCAGCTGGATAGGCCGCGCAAAATTGAGAAGCCGATTCACGATGCCGTTCATTCGCTCGATTTCCTGAAGCGCGATGGAGCAGGATTCCTTAATCTTAGGATCCGCCGCGGCACGGCTACACATTTGTACACGAAGGCGAATGGTAGCAAGCGGGTTGCGCACTTCGTGAGCGACGCCGGCCACCAACCGGCCGAGACTGGCCAGGCGCTCGGAATGGCGGAGCTGCCCTTCAATTTGTTTTTCGTAGGCGATTTTTTCTTTCAAGGTGGAACCCAGGCGATTGATCGCCTGCACGATGGATTGAATCTCCGCAGGTTCGTCCGTGGTGGTAAGCCTGGACGCTAGATTGCCTTCCAGGGTCTGTAGCCCACTCTCGATTTTGCGCACGCCGCCCTGGAGATTGCGGATAACCAGCAGAGTCAGAAGCACGCTGGCCAGCGCCGCCGCTGCTAATCCCGCGGTAATCAAATAGGCGCGGAAACGATTCGCGCCGGGGACGTCGGAGAGTCGTTTGATGGCCCAAGCGCTCCCGACCACCGAATAACCTTCGCGAATGGGAACGGCGCTGACAAGAACAAAACCCGAAGACCCAGCGGTGACCTCGTCCACATGTTCGCGCGCCGTTGCTGCACGGCGAGTGGTTTGCAGAACGATATGATACTCGGAATTGGGGATATCGCGATTTTCGCCGCCGAGAGACGCTTGACCGCTTGGATAATAATCGCCGACCAAGTTGTCGGAGGATGAGGAATAGAAACCTCCGCCGACTCCCTCCATGTTCTGAAAAACAATGCGGCTGACCAGGGTCATTACTTCGCGAGAAGCAGGCAGTTCAGGATTATCCAGAGGAGGCTTCTGGCCGTTTCGCAGAGCCGAATCCGCTCGATCTTCGTATTCCTGAGCGAGACTTCTGGTAGCTTCGCTCAGGCGCTTACTTTCCGAGCTGAGGACGGCGGATTTTGTGTACCGGAGGGTGGCTACGATGGCAAACAAAACCGCTAGAGCCAAAACCACGACAAGCGTACCGAGAAGGCTCACTTGCCAGCGAAAACTCATCCTTGAAAGCGAGAATTTGGACAGAGTGCCGCCTCTCTCCCCGTTGCTATCGGGACATCATAACAAGTTTCGAATGATAGCGGAGCGCAGCCCAGTTGCGCGTCGAACGGCCGATCCCGTCGTTGAACATCCGTCGGACCTGTCGCCTGGTTGCCACGGGCCTAGAACAGGAGGCACATTGGTGGGGATGGCCAGGGATGCATCTTCCATTGGGGTGTAATTCGAGTGCATCCCTGGTTTGCCTTTGGTTTGAGGGCAGGCAAAAACGAAGTGCAGCGTGAAGGCGCGGTGTGAGCCTGAGGCTGACGGAGCAGGCCACCGATAGCGATATTCACTGATGAGGACATTCCGACGATACGAGGAGCACACGGCCTTCCAAAAAAGCCCGAGCTATGGAGCGTTCTAAAGCCTGATTTACGGCACACATAGAAACAGATTTACCGTGGCCCGCTGGCGCGAACTTTATGGGGTGTGCAGAAACCGAGCAGTTGTTGTGAAGAAACCGAACAGGGCAGCGGGTATTATTCATCGAAAACTCAATGAAATTCAGGGAAGGGTGCGGATTCAGAAATGGAGGCCGACTTGCGTCAGCGTGCCATAGACCTGACCCGGTGAGGGCCAAAGGGGAATCCATTGACGAGCAATTCTGAAATGAACAAGGAGTCCCGCCGCTGTCTGCCTGCGCACATGACCGAGGCGGAGATTAACGAGCTATTCGCATCGTGTCTACCGAGGCTAAAAAAGTCTGCGAGAAAAATGCTGAATAATCGCGAGGACTCGGAAGACGCGCTGCAGGATGGAATGCTTTTGGCGTTTCGGAGATTGCTTCAGTTTGAAGGGCGCGCTTCCTTCGCCACCTGGCTGCACAGCATTGTGCGGAACACTTCGAGAGGAAACTACCGCAAAGGGGTCAGTCGCCAGACGGTATCGCTTGATCCTTTGGTATCCGAAGAGGCTGTTACGTGGAGAGCCGAGTTCGTGGAGCCAGGGCTTTCTCCCGAGGAAATCTGTATTCGGAAAGAGCGATCGGACATCCTGCGCATGCTGAGCCGAAGAATCCGACGGGCCCATTTGACAGGAAAGTTCGGAACAACGTCGCGATATCGGGGCATGCTGGCGGCTCGCGCGGAGCGGCCTGCCGCGTGAGCGTAAATCCTTTTTGACCTCCCCTTTGTATTCCTCTCCTGACGGCAGTAAGCTGAGTCTGCAGTCTCGCAGGATCCATTGAATCCAACGAGTCCCGTCGTTTATTAGGGACAAGGAAGAGTGATGCTTCGCGCCATGCGCCCGCGTTCGTGGTGTTTTGTGGTGGTTTCGTGTTTATTCGGTCTCCTGTGCAGCTTTCCTGTCGCCGCCCAATGGTTTCCGCTGAATCCGGTGAAAAGTGTGGAAGCGCAGCCGGATGGTGCGGTGCTTGTTCTCGAGAATGGGTATTTGCGATTCGCGGTGTGCACGGACTCGATTGTGCACGTCACGTATTCTCTGGAACGCGATATTCCCAAACGCATCGATTTTCTCGTGACGAAGACGAGTTGGCCGAAGGCGGAGTTCTCTCTGCATACAGACGACCCGAAAACCGTCGTGCTGACTACGGCGAACCTGAAGCTTGAGATCACTCGCGTGGATAGCGTGATTACCTTCTACGACAGCGCCGGGCACAAACTGACCCAAGAAAATTCGCGTACGTTGGCGCCCACAGAAGTGAATGGGGAAAAAACCTATCACTCCGAGCGATTCACGGCCATGTGGGATTCGCAGGAGGCGTTCTATGGGTTGGGACAACACCAAGCGGGCGTTTTGAATTATCGCGGCGAATCCGTGGATATTTCCCAGGACAATACCAACATTTCTGTGCCGATGCTGCTGTCCAGCAACGGCTACGGAATCTTCTGGAACAATGGTTCGCGCAGCCGCTTCAACAACCGTTTTGTTCACGCGTTGTATATCAGTTCCGAAGTGGCGGATTCCATCGACTACTATTTCTTCTATGGGCCGGAGTTCGACAAGATCGTTGCAGATTATCGCGAACTGACTGGAGAGGCTCCGCTGTTTGGCAAATGGGCCTATGGCTACTGGCAATGCAAAAACCGATACGACTCGCAACAAGAGTTGGAAACGATTGTGGGAAAATACCGGAGCTTGCATATCCCGCTCGACAACATCGTCCAGGACTGGTTTTGGTGGAACACCATGGGCGAACCGGTGTTCAACAAAAACTATCCTGATCCCAAGGCGATGGTGGAGGAACTTCACAAGAACCATGTTCACTTGATGGTTTCGGTGTGGCCGTATTTCCGGCCCGGTTCCGCCACCTACGACGCGATGGACAAGCAGGGATTCTTCATCGCCAAAACAATAGTGGGAGGGTTTCATCCCGAGGGACAGGCGCTGTATGACGCGTTCAATCCAGAGGCACGGAAGTATTACTGGAAGCTGATGAACGACGCGCTATTCAAAATTGGAGTGGACGCCTGGTGGCTGGATACGACCGAGCCTGAAACCGAAGGCATGGAGACGAACCTCCTGGTCGACCACAAGGTCGCGGTAGGCAATGGCGCGCGGTACGCCAATGAGTTTCCGTTGCTCACGACCTCGGCGGTTTATCAAGGCCAGCGAGCCGCTTCGGATCAAAAACGTGTGTTTATTTTGTCACGCTCCGGATATGCCGGGATCCAGCGAAATTCGGTAACGGTGTGGTCCGGAGATATCGATCCCAACTGGGAGACGTTTCGGCGGCAGATTCCAGCAGGGCTGAACCTGTCGGTTTCGGGAATTCCTTACTGGACCACAGACATTGGAGGATTCGTTGCGGCGAATCCGGACGATCCGAAGTATCGCGAATTGTATGTTCGCTGGTTCCAGTTTGGAGTATTTAGCCCGATATTTCGCGCGCACGGAACGCGCACCACCAATCAGAATGAGATTTGGTCTTATGGTCCGGAAGCCCAGACTATACTCACCGAGTATGATCAGTTGCGATACCGGTTGATGCCCTACATCTATTCGACGGCGTGGAAAGTCACCCACGAGGGGTACACGTTGATGCGGCCGCTGGTGATGGACTTTCGCAACGATGTACGTGCGCAAAATATTAGCGATCAATTCCTGTTTGGCCCCGGCCTGATGGTAAATCCTGTCGTTGAACCCGGAGCCACGTCGCGCCACGTGTATTTACCAGAGGGCGAGTGGTATGACTTTTGGAGTGGCGCTTTGGTTCAAGGTGGTAAGGCCGTTCGAGCGCCCGCTCCGCTCAATCGCTTGCCATTATATGTGCGCGCGGGATCCATTTTGCCGCTCGGGCCGGATATCGAATACGCCGCCGAAAAACCAGTAGATCCTATCGAATTGCGGGTGTACCGAGGTGCGAACGGGAGTTTTATTTTATACGAAGATGAAAACGACAATTACGATTACGAGAACGGGGCTCATGCCGTTATTCCGCTCTCGTGGGACGACAGCAATCGTGTGCTCACCATCGGCGAACGAGTGGGATCGTTTCCCGGGATGCTGCAAAAGCGAACTTTCCGCGTGGTGTTTGTCAGCGAAAGCCATGGTCTCGGGGGCGGGCTGACGGAGAAAGTGGACAAGATAGTGCCGTACACAGGAGGAGAAGTCACGGTCACACCGTAAAATCTCACTGCGCGTTCAATGATCTGGGCGGTGGCCCGGGAGCGTGCGCGCTCGTTCTCATATTCCCTGGATTCGTTTAACTATGGATTCGTTTAACTATGGACAGCACGATTGTTTTAAGTGTAAATAGATAGCGCTAAAGTCAGATTCGAAGCACAAACTGCAGACGCCTTAGGGCCTGAATCCCACGCCGCTCCGTGTTTCGATCAGGACAAAGTGTGTAGAATTCCGCGCCGCCGCAGTCACACCCGGAGACGAAGCAATGAGCAAAGGTTGTCAGCCGCCAGATTCTTTAAATTCGTCCATTGAAGCCGAATCGGTTCAGCGGGAAGGATCGCGCCTGGGTTTAGCGGTGTTTGAACTGGCAGGCACAATGGTCCTCGCAGTCATCGTTTGCTTCGCGTGCACCTCTTCCAAGCAGGAAGCGCCGCCGCCCCCGCCGCCGGGAGTCACGGTCACACACGTGGTGCAGAGAGACGTGCCCATTCAGCAGGAGTGGGTCGGAACAATGGCTGGAAATATCGACGCGGACATCCGGCCAAAGGTAGACGGGTTCTTACTCAGCCGGTTGTACACCGAAGGCTCGTTTGTTAACAAGGGCCAGGCTATGTTCCAGCTCGATAAACGCCAAGCACAGGCGGCCGTGGAACAGGCCACCGGAAATCTGGAGCGTGCGCAGGCCGCATTGACGCAAACGCAGATTGACGTGAAGCGCTATAGGCCGCTGGTGGCGCAGCGGGCGGTAAGTCAGGCCGAACTGGATAAAGCGGAGAGTTCTGAGAGAGCCGCGACGGCTTCGGTGGCTGCCGATCAGGCGGTTCTGGATAATGCCAAGCTGAATTTCGGCTGGACTACGGTGACATCCCCCATCGCTGGCATCGCGGGCACGGCGAAGGTCGCTATCGGGGACCTGATCACGCCTACGACGGTGATGACTACGGTGTCTAGCGTCAATCCGATTTATGTCGACGTGAATATCGCGGAGCAGGATTATCTTCGGTTCCAACGGGACAAATTGAAACAATCCAGCCGCACCTCCGTACAACTCATCCTGGGAGACGGCACGATGTATCCGCACCCCGGCAAGGTACTCTTTTTCAATCGCGAAGTAGATACACGAACTGGAACCATTCAGGTGCGCGCAGAATATCCAAATCCGGGCAACGTGCTGCGTCCCGGACAATACGCGCGCGTACGCGCGGTTACCGAGGTGCGCAAGGGCGCGCTGCTGATTCCTCAGCAGTGCGTTTCTGAATTGCAGGGCATTTACCAGGTGGGAGTGGTTGGATCCGATCACAAAGTAACGATCGAAAATGTGAAGCTGGGACCGCAATTTGGGGACATGTGGATTGTGGAGTCTGGCCTGGAGCCCGGAGCCACGGTGATCGTCGATGGGTTGCAGCGGGTGAAAACGGGCATGACGGTCACGACAACGGCCTACAAAGACACGCAGGCGAACTCCGTGGGCGGCGGGAAGTAACCATGGCCAAATTTTTCATTAATCGCCCGATCGTCGCGATCGTGATTTCTATTCTCACGGTCATCGGCGGAGTGGTGGCAATGACGCGACTGCCGATCGCGCAACTCCCGGACATCGTGCCTCCCCAGATCAGCGTGGCTGCCGTTTATACGGGAGCGGACGCGCTCACGATCGAACAGTCAGTAGCCACACCGCTGGAGCAGCAGATGAACGGCGTGGACAACATGTTGTACATGATGTCCACCAACGCGAACGACGGCACCATGAGTCTAAAGGTGACGTATGACATCGGAACCAACGTCGACATCGACCAGGTCAACACGCAGAACCGCGTTTCGCAGGCGAGCCCGAATCTCCCGACGTCAGTGAACCAATACGGCGTCACGGTGAAAAAACTGATGGGCCTGCCGTTATTGGTGTTGTCCGTATATTCGCCTAAAGGCACGTTCAACGGCCAATTTCTGGGGAACTACGCCACCATCAACATCAACGATGCGTTGCTACGCGTGCCGGGCGTTGGGCAAGTCACCAATTTCGGCGCCGCGGATTATGCCATGCGCATCTGGGTGAAGCCAGACCAATTGACAAAACTTGGCATGACAGTGACGGACCTGATGAGCGCCGTCCAGCAGCAAAGCGCGGTGAATCCCGCAGGACAGATTGGCGCGGAGCCTGCTCCGGCTGGGCAACAATTCACGTATGCGGTACGTGCGCCGGGCCGATTAGCCAATGCGGAAGAGTTTGGGAACATCATCGTGCGGCAGAATCCGGACGGGTCCACGGTGCGCCTGAAAGACGTTTCCCGGATCGAATTGGGGGCGCTGAATTATGCACAAGTCGCCCGTTACAACGGAAAACCTGCTGTGATTGTATGCGTTTATCAGGCGCCCGGTTCCAATGCTCTGGCGGTTGCGAATGAAGTCAAGAAGCAGATGGAGGAGTTAAAGTCGCGATTCCCTGAGGACTTGAACTACGTAGTTTCCCTGGATACCACGCTGCCGATTACGGAAGGCATGAAGGAAATCGTGACCACGTTGGGGGAGGCGATTGTCCTGGTGCTGATCGTGGTGTTCCTGTTCCTGCAGAACTGGCGAGCCACACTGATTCCGCTGCTTGCCGTTCCGGTGTCGCTGATCGGAACGTTCGCGGTGTTTCCGATGTTGGGATTTTCGATCAACACGCTGTCCTTGTTCGGCCTGATCCTCGCCATCGGCCTGGTGGTCGATGACGCGATCGTGGTCGTCGAGGCCGTCGAACATCACATCGAGCATGGATTATCTCCAAGAGACGCGACCGTCAAGGCCATGGAGGAAGTAACTGGGCCGGTCATCGGAATCGCGTTGATCCTGTCCGCAGTGTTTATCCCGATGGCGGCACTGGGTGGAATTAAAGGGCTGCTGAACCAGCAGTTCGCCATAACCATTGCGATTTCGGTGCTGATCTCGGCGTTCAACGCGCTGACGCTATCGCCGGCACTTTCGGCTCTGTTGCTGAGGCCACGCAAAAAGTCGCGAGGTCCGTTGGGGAAGTTTTTCGATTTGTTCAATCGAGGATTTACCAAGATGACCGGCGGCTACGTGAACTGGAGCAGTGTGCTGATTCGGCGCTGGGTTTTCTCGATGCTGCTGTTGGTGGGGATTGCCGTTGTCGCCGTAATGATGGGCAAGAGTCTGCCGACCAGCTTCATTCCCGAAGAAGATCAAGGGTACGCGTTTATCCAAGTGCAACTGCCGGACGCCGCCGCATTGCAGCGCACGGATGCCGTTTTGCACAGGGTCGATGACATCCTGGCGCATACGAAGGGCGTACACAGTTACGACGCCATCGCGGGTTTCAGCTTATTGTCCGGCACGTCTTCCACATACAGCGGGTTCTACTTCATTGCACTCGACCCCTGGGACGAGCGGCACAGTCCGGAACTGTCCGCGAATGCGATCATGCAGACGTTGAACGGGAAAATGCGGAAGGCCATTCCGGAAGCGATAGGGTTTGCCTTCGGGCCACCGGCGATTCCGGGACTCGGCACGGCGGGCGGGTTTACGTTCATGCTGCAGGACCGCAGTGGCGGGACGGTCCAACAACTGGCGGACATGCTGGACAAGCTGAACGCGGCGGTGAGAAAGCGGCCAGAGATCGCTTCGTTGGTATCCACGTTCCGGCCCGCAGTTCCACAGCTTTATGTGGAAGTGGACCAGGACCGGGTGCTGAAGCAAGGACTGCAATTCGGCGAGGTATACCAGACGCTGCAGGCCTTTCTCGGTGGCGCGTATGTGAACCAGTTCAATCGCTTTGGACGGCAATGGAAGGTGTACCTGCAAGCGGAGCCGGAGTACCGGACCAGCGCCGATAAAATCAATAATTTTTACGTGCGCAACTCGAAGGGAGATATGACGCCGCTGGCTTCGCTGGTGACGATCAAACGAGTGTCCGGTCCCGAGTATACGAATCGTTTCAATTTGTTCCGTAGTATTCAGATCAACGGCTCGCCGGCGCCCGGTTACAGTTCCGGACAAGCGATGGCGGCGATGGAGCAGGTGGCGAATGAAACGCTGCCTGCGGGCTTTGGTTATGCGTGGAGCGACATGTCCTTCCAGGAAAAGAAGGCCGAAGGCGGGCAGGCGATGGTCTTCGGCATGTCCTTCGTCTTCGTCTTCCTGATTCTGGCCGCGCTTTACGAGAGTTGGTCGCTGCCATTCAGCGTGCTGCTGTCAGTGCCTGTGGCGGTTCTGGGCGCGTTTGGTGGATTGATATTGCGGAAGTTCGATAACAACGTGTTTGCGCAGATCGGTTTGGTGATGCTGATCGGACTGACCGCCAAGAACGCCATTCTGATTGTGGAGTTTGCGGTGTTGGAGCACAGCAAAGGGAGAGCACTGGTGGACGCGGCTCTGGAAGGGGCGCGCCTGCGATTGCGACCCATTCTGATGACCTCGTTTGCCTTCATCCTCGGTTGTGTACCGCTCTGGACGGCGAAAGGCGCAGGTGCCATCGGACGGCGGGTGCTGGGAAGTTCGGTGATTACGGGGATGGCCGCGGCGACGGTGCTGGGCGTCTTCCTGGTTCCCGTTCTGTTTGTGGTGGTGGAACGGATCGTCGAGAAAGAAAAAAAGGAAGTTGTGAACGTCCCGGATCATGCGGCGCTGGAAGGAGGTCACGACTGATGAGACGAATCGTCACAGTCGCGCTTCTTCCGCTGCTCTTGGCTGGCTGCACCATGGGGCCCAAGTATAAACGGCCGGTGGTTCAAGCGCCTGCCACGTTTTACACCGAAGAACAGGCGAGGCAGATTTCGACAGCGGACCTGGCGTGGTGGGATTTGTTCAAGGATCCGGTGCTGCAGAGCCTGATCCGCGAGGCGCTGGAGAAGAACTACGATTTGCAGTTGGCGGTGGCGCAAGTGGAACAGCAGCGCGCGCTGCTGGGCGTGACCCGTTCGCAGTTTTACCCGCAGATTGGCTACGATGGAAATATTTCCGGCCAGCAATCCGTTATGGTTCCAAATCACACGTACTATTCGTATAGCTTCACCAGTTTCTGGGAAATCGATCTATTCGGCCGCATTCGGAAGATGACGGAAGCGCAGAAGGCTGTGTATTTCTCCAGCGAAGAGGCGCGGCGCGACGTGCGCCTGTTGATCATGGCGCAAGTGGCGCAAGGCTACTTTGGGCTGCGGGCGCTGGACGCGCAGTTGGAAATTGCGAAACGGACGGTCAAAAGCTTCCAGGATACGCTGGATATTTTTCAACACCGGTTGGAAGGTGGCGCGGCCTCGGCACTGGAGACATCTCGCGCGCAGGCCGCGCTTTCGAATGTTGCGGCGGTGATCCCGGACCTGGAGCGGCAAATTGTGGCCCAGGGGAATGCGCTGGATTTGCTTTTGGGGCGCAATCCCGGTCCCATTGCGCGGGGTGCCGCGCTTATCGACCAATATGATCCCCCGGATGTTCCTGCCGGTCTGCCGGCATCGCTTCTGGAGAGGCGGCCGGACCTTAGGGAAGCCGAGCAGAACCTGATTGCAGCGAACGCGAATATCGGGGTGGCCAAGGCGAATTTTTTCCCGACCATTTCGCTCTCCGGATTGTTTGGTGGGATCAGCCCGCAATTATCGGAACTCACCGGAGCGGGTAAAGCATGGAGCATCGCCGGTGATCTTGCGGGACCGATCTTCACCGGCGGGCGCTTAAAGAATCAGTATTACGCGGCGATTGCGCAACGAGACCAGGCCCGGATTTCGTTCGAGAAGGCGGTAACGCAGGCATTTGGTGAGGTGTCCACATCGCTTTCCGCGCACGACCAACTCGCGCGGGCTTACCGGGAGCAGGTCACTTCCGTGGAAGCCTATCGCGAATCGGTTCGGCTGTCGACCATTCGATATGACAGCGGGCTTTCGAGCTACCTCGACATTATCGATGCGCAGATCCAAATGTACCCGGCAGAGAGCGCCACGGTGAACTATGACCTGGGGCGCAAGCTGGCGCTTGTGGACCTTTACCGCTCGCTGGGTGGCGGATGGAATTTAACGGACGCGCAATGGACGAGCATGGGCGCCGCACCCGCGGCGGCAACCCCGCACCCGTAATGCAGCCGATGTTCAGGCCTGCCTGTTAATCAACTACACGGTATGATGCGAAATCGCTGAGTCTCGCTGAGTTTGCATAACGGTGAAACCTCTGGAAAAATGCGCGACGTCAAAACCAATGGGGCCTTCAAATCGGGACAAATTGAACGAAGCCGATAATGGGCTTGGCAGCGGCCATTCCGGAATCGGGTGTTTCGGACTCGTGCGTGAGTGCTTTGCCCAATTCATAACTTCCCGATGCTACCTCGCGTCCATCCGGGCTGATTAGAGCGGGCCGGCCCACAGTCAAATAGAACATGTCCGTGCCGAAAACCACAGCCGTGCTTAGGATGCCGACCAGAGAAACCGCCCATATGAGATGGTTCATTGTTCCTCCGGCTTTCGCACCGTCGCAGCCCCGAGCTTCTGGAATACTTCCAGTAGGTTGAGTTCGTCCCAGTGTTCTACGAACTTCCCGTCTTTGACGCGCCAGATATCGATGCTTCGCATTTGAATCGAAGCACTGTTGGGCCGATAGCCCATGAACGGCTTGCTAAAGGTTCCGTTGTAGGTGAAGCGGGCGCTTATGCGATCGCCCTCTTCGATCACGTCCTCCATTACAACTTTCGTGTCGGGAAATGCGTCGAGGTAGTGCCGAAAGAATGCTTTAACGCCCGCCGGGCCCGGCTGTACGTATGCGTTGTGGTTGTTGTACTCCGGGTGGATGAACTCGTCAAAGAGTTCAACCCGTTTTTCGTTTAGCGCTTGTGCGAAGAGCCGTGGGAGATGTTTGTTGCTCATAAAATCCTCCATGACCCGATAGAAAGGCGTGAATCAAGGGTTTTGCGAAGTACGAATCGGCGCTGGCGGTACGACGATATCAACAAGCCCGGTCGCCACGTCATACACGAGGCCTGATATACGCCAAGCGCCAGGCAATGCGGGGATCGCCCGGAGCTCAGCAACGTCGAAAGCGACTGCCGCCCGAGGGTCATTGACCGCTTTTGTCTTGAGTTCCGCTTCCTGTATTTGAAAATAGTGCGTCAGCATGTCGGTGTCGCCGACAAGGCGAGTAATGCCGCAATCGGTGTGTTGAAGCACGACGAGGTGAAACTCCCCGCCGCCTCCAGGAATCTCTCCGGCAACCACACCGATTCGCCCGAGTAGACCTAACTGCTCCAACAACCCCGGGTTGATTCGACCGCCGATATTGCGCAACACGACGGCCTCGCCCGGTTTAATTCCAAGGACATGAGCCGGATCGACACGCATGTCAGCGCAACCGATGATGACCGCCTTTACATTGGGCAACGCCCGCGGAAGGGAAGGCATAAGTGTGCCCTCAGCAGACTGCCGAGCAGCAAATTCTTTATTGCGTTGTAACATGCGGTCGAGATTGCTCAGTTCGCTGCCTCGCTGTGTAGCACTGGATTGGGTCATGGCGTCCTCCTTTTGAATAGTTTTGGATTTTTATGTTTGTGATGCACATCATTGTCCGGAATGGCGGGATAATCGGAGGCGCGACTATTGCCCTCTGTCCTGTGAGTTCAGATTTTCAATTTCTGCCGGGCAATCATTTTGGAATTACCACACCAAAACAACTAGAAAAATGGGTTCTTCGCCTGAGTCTTGCCTGGGATTTCGTGTATGGAGGCGGCCAAGCCTTGTGAAACGGCATAATCGCCGAAGTTGATTTTTGCGTCGGGTCCAGTACCTGTGTTTCCGATTTGGAGAACAAACCAGGCACTAAGACCGTTTGCCAGACAGCGATCCGGATCGCTGTTCGAGGCACTCGACGGGCGCGAGTTGTCTCTCCTGGCGTATTTGTTCGGCAATCACCTCGCCACCAGTCTTATAGACTTTGTATGCCCGTGAGTAGCTTTTGGAGCTGATTACCTTGTAGAACCGGCCGTCTATAAACTCTATTGCGCAGTTGTTCTCAATCGCGATGCCGATGCCCCCGGTCTTCCGAATCATGTCTCGGAAGTGTTTTCTGCGAGGGATTCCGCGGGTCATACTGTTGTAGTGGGGACAATGTATTCCCCGTATGAGCCCCAGACCCCTTACATTTATGTATTTCCATTTTCGTGGGTTGTAAAAAGACATGGAATCGGAGTGTCCGGAATCAAACCAACAGATCGACCCCGCGCTAATGCCAGAAAGGACAGTTCCGTTCTCGTAGGCCGATTTAAGAAGTTTATCGACGCCCAGACGCCGCCAAAGGCGCATCATCAGCAGAGTATTTCCGCCGCCGACGTAGATCATGTCTGCCGATAGGATCTTCTTTCTGATCTGTTGTTCTGAAGGTTGTTCTTTGATAAGGAACAGGGCATCGGTTTTACATTTTAGGAATGCGCCAAAATATTCCTGGACGTGCTTCCAATATCGTTCGGAATCTGAACTCGCGGTTGGAATAAAAAGCAGTTTGGGATTCCTCCTGCCCGAAAGGCGGATGATCTCTCGATCAATGGGAGCGGTCCCCTCTGTTCTAATGATTCCGCCGCCGATTGCAACAACTGCCTTTGGCATGTGTTCATCGTATCCCAGCATGCCCGGGCGACATGAATAACTAAACCGGGTGGTTCGGTAATGGACCAACTTGATTCTCCGGTAAGGCGACCTAACGGGACCTAGTGAAATCGGGAGTTGAGGAATTTCGGAGAAGTTCTGCCTCTGAAGAGACAACTAAAGACCTAAGGAGTTGGGGAAACTCGCGGTAGACAAACGTCGGGCTTACTTCTATGCAGCCGTTGAGAAAGAAGAGGGCGCAACGGCTTTCTTATTTGAGCCATTCGAAGGCCAGCGAGCCCCTACCCATCACCTCGTCTACCACCGGCTTCGCGACCTCCAGTCCCTTTTCACTGTTTGCGAACATCACCACACCTGACTTCGTTTTCGGATCTGCCATAACGAACCCCTTGAATGAGCCGTTGTCTCCCCAATGCCAAAGCACATCGGTTCCATCTTTGCGCTCAATGCCCCATCCCAATCCCCAAAATAGATTCCTCGATAACTGCTTCGGCTCGTGCTTGATGCAAATCCTGCACTCCGAATCGAGTGCGATTTCCGGCGTTTCCATCTCGCGCAGAGTCGCCGGCTTGAGCCCCTTCCCATTGAGAATCGCCTCAACAAATAGCGCGTAGTCCTTGGCTGTTGTGTTCAGCGTCGAAGCGGCTCCCGCCTCTGTTGGTTTCCACAATTCGGTCGGCTTCGCGTCTGAGTCGTGACCCGTAGCGGTTAGTGCATCAAAGTCTGGCCGCCAGACATAACTGCTGCTGGTCATGCCCAACGGCGTGAACACGGCTTGTGTCATATATTCGTTGAGTGGTTTAGCGGTGATTTTCTCGACCACGCGTTGCAGGTAGATATAGCCCTCGCCCGAGTAGCTAAACCGCTCTCCCGGCGTGAAATAAATTGAGACTGAACCGTCATCTGCTGGCCAGTTCGGGAATCCGGTTCGATGGCTTAGGACGATCCGCGCCGTAATTTTTGCAAGGCGCTCGTCACCCTCGACAAAGGGCTTCGGCAAATACGTTGTTAGCGGAACGTCCAACCCCAGCTTCCCCTGCTCCACTAGTTTCAGCACGCCATAGGTAAACACCGGCTTACTCAGTGAAGCCGCTTCAAAAACTGTTTCCCCCGTCACCGCCTGGCCCGTTTTTACCTCTTTCAGCCCGAAGCCGTGCAGCCACGCTGTCTTTCCGGCGCGAATCACAGCAATCGCCAACCCTGGCACACCGTCTTTTTTCATTAGTTCGGGAATGTCTCTCTCCAGCTGCGGAACTGTTGCCTCGGTGGGTGTCGCCGGTGCCTTGTTTGCCCGCCACATCGGCGAAAAAACAGGCAAACCGACAACGATAGCCCCAAGCACAACAGCACTTCGCGCTCTCATCCCCAAGCAATTCATTTGTGTCTCCAAAGCTGGTCTGAACCCATCGACATAGACGAACCAGAAGGGTTGCGGTTAGGCGCTCCCGTAAGTGGAGTTACGAGAGATGTAGCTCTTTTGTTCCATGCTGTTCGCTACTCTCGGCAAGGGCCTGACGGACCCGCGCGATGCCCTACATATTCTCGACTTGCTGCTCGAACCGTTTTCCCCGCATCTGGGTACCGTCACCGGCGGAACGGGACCTGAGGCAAATGCTGCGGCATCGGCACGGAACTTACTTTATTTTCGGCGCTTGTGATGCATGAGGTGTGGGTAACAACTTCTGTTCTGATATCTTTGCGGTGTTTGGAGGTACCGCATCTGCAAGATCAAGCAATTAGCGACGCTCCGTGGCCAGCTTGCTGACATCATTTCTGGGGCTGTTTTTGTGTTTCTCGGATTCACCGCCTGCGTCACCGCGGCGATGCGCCGCCGCAGCGGTGTACGCGTCCTTGTCTGGCTGGGAATTTGGAGCGCAATGTACGGAGCCACGCGCCTGATGGGTCCTCTCGCTGCAGTAGCTCGGTTGCCTCACCTGTTTCAGGTGAGCGCTGGAATACTTGGATATCTAGTCTTGGTCGTCGCTACCCGCGCTTGGCTGGAGCTAAGCACGGGCAAACTGCGTTTCTTCTTCTAGTCCATAATCTTTGCCGGTCTGGCGATAGCTTCCGCCGGGATGGTCTTTTTCCTCTTTACGGGCGACGGCGACAAATTGGATCCCTCCAACGATCTCCTGGCCGTATGTTCTCTTTCTGTGCTTTTAACGGTCGTCGCAGTGCCACGACTAGCGCACAAGTTTCTCGTTCTACCAGACCGCAGGGTTTTGCTTGTGGGGACCCTGGTTTTCGCCTTGGAAGCCCTATATAGCAACGCGTTCGGATCACTAGGCCGCCACACTTGGACCATCTGGGACTCGTTGGGTTTTGCCGTCTTCCTCTTTTCGTTTGGATATGTCGCTCTGCAGATGATTTTTGAGAGTGAGCGCCGCTTGCTGTCGATTGAAAAACGAACTCATGATCGCTCACGAGATACAGATCTCGATTCTTCTAAGCGGCAGTCCGGAAATAAGAAATCTGCGTATTGCGGCCGCCTATCGTCCGATGACAGCCGTAGCTGGCGACTTTTATGAGTTCATCCCCGTCGATCAGAACCGCGTCGGTATCTTGGTAGCCGACGTCTCAGGACACGGTGTCCCTGCCGCACTTGTCGCGGCAATGATGAAAATGGCGGTACGGTCCATCTTGCCCTGTGTTCACTCCCCAGGAGGTGTTTTACAGGGTTTGAATCGCATGCTTTCCGGGCAAGCACCGGATCAGTTTGTGACCGCCGCGTATTTGTTCATTGACACCCAGAATTACACAGCGCGCTACTCTGCGGCGGGTCATCCCCCGCTACTTCTTTCTCGCGCGGGAACATTGCATCGTATAGAAAGCAACGGTCTGGTTTTCGGAGTGACGCCTCAACCTGAGTATCCCGTGTGCGATATTGCCATCAGCCCCGGTGATCGCCTTCTTCTCTACACCGATGGTGTGATTGAATCCGAAAATGCCAAAGGCGAACCATTCGGTGGCACTAAGCTCGAAGAGGTTGTTCTTGACTGCCGGATGTACGCGCCTTCTGAGCTAACAAATAAACTGCTCACCGAAATTCGCGCTTGGCAACCGACCTCGAACTCTCAGCAGGACGACATCGCTCTGGTCGTGATAGACGTCAGCTAGTTCTTGCTTTTCAATCGCCAAAGTCCTGGGAGATCGTCCAAATACGTATCAGTACTTCAAGGCGTATCTCTGAGCTAGCCGTTTTCGACGCGCGCCTTTATATCTGAGTATGCCGTATCGATAAGTTTGCTTAGTGCTGCGGAGTTTGTGGCCGTCCCCGGTCTCAGCTTCACATGGCGCATGAACTTGCCGGTCCCTGCAAAAGCGGGCCGGATCCGGCAGTGCTGCTCGCCGGTGTAATCCAATCACGTTGACGTCTATTGCCAACATCTTGATGTAGTGGCCCTGATGCACTTCCCAAACAGGCAACCGGACAGCCGTCATGCAAAAGTTCCCGGACTTCGTCCCCGCATTTTCGCATCACCTCAAACCACTCATGCGCGATGGCCCCCAATTCACCAGCATGCTCTTTAATCCACGCATCGATGGCGGGATGGCCGCTCGACAGCGCCGTTGAATCGCAGCAATTCCTTTCTCATCGTCGCTCCACTATCTGCTTTCAAGATACTTGGTTACGTAGCACCCAATCGGAAATTATGGCTCAAAGTCCCGGTAACGGCATAACCGTCCGTATAAAGTTCTTGACTTCTCCGGTTAGCGAACAAATCTGGGGTTGAACCCGCTTTCCTTATAACCATTCATCCATTGAGTCGCAATTTGCGCAGGATCTGCTGGAAGTGTGGTTCTAGCCGCAATGCAGCCAGCCTTGGATCGACATTGACGAACGGTGACTCCGCCGAACACTCTTCGGCGGCCCTCGTGAGCCAGGCCAGGCGGCCCTCGTCGTCTTGCCGAGACCCACGCAGCAAATTGCCACCGTATAAGCCGGCACATACCGTTGCACCGTGATGCGCTTAATCTTGCCACGATAGCTCCCACGCGTTACTGCGCTTTCCTGCGACTCCGTATATGTAAGCCAGCGACGCTAAATAACGCACGTTGCGCCCTTCCAGGGCGACTGCTCTTCGCGATGACAGGATTGCTTCCCGGTACATTCCTTTTTGAACGTACGCCCGGCCCAGGACATAGTGTGCGTGCGCATAGGTGGCGTCTATATCCAGCACGCGATGAGCCTCTCCGATGGCCTGGTCGTACCGCCCGGTGCGGTAATAGATAATCGCCACATTGGTTTGAACTGCCAGACTTACCGGGTCGAGCACCAGAGCCTTCTTTGCTGCGGCCACTGCTTCTTCGTGGCGCCCCGTTGCGCCAGGTAAAGCGCATAGTAAAAATGTGCCGATGGATAGTTAGGATTCAGCGCGATGGATCGCCGGAATTCTCGCTCCGCTTCTGTCCACTCGAATTCATGATAGTGGGCGTACCCCAGCGAGGAGTGCGGTTCCGCGAATGCTCGGTCGATGGTGATGGCTTTCCCAGCCCATTGCCTCGCCTGTGCCGTCGCTGCTCGCGTCGGCAGGTACGCATCGTCCAGCAGGGAAAGGTACGAAACCCGCCATACCGGCATATGCAGGTGCGTATCCAGGATCGCGCTTAATCGATTTCTCGAACTGCCGCAAAATTTCGTCCAGCGCTTTCCCGGTTCGCTGGTTCCAGAGATAGCGTCCGCGGAGAAACGCTTCATAAGCCCGTGGCTCGACTGTGGAGGTACGCTCTAGCCTGGTTTCGGCTTGGGGCGCCAGTTTGATCTGGATTTCGCTGGCGATTGCCGTTGCCACATCGCTTTGGATGGCCAGAATGTCTCCGATTCCGCGACTCGTACTTTTCCGCCCAAACGTGCGTCTGATTGCTTACCTGAATCAGCTGCGCCGTGATGCGCACTCGCCGACCAGCACGGCGTACGCTGCCTTCCAGCAGGAACGCCACTCCAAGCCCCTGACTGATGCGCCGTACACTCTTGTCGCTCCCTTTATAGCGCATTGCCGACGTGCGCGCGATTACTCCGAGCTTCTCCGGATTCAGTTGGCTGAGCTGGGATATCATTTCTTCCGTCAATCCGTCGCTGAAGTACTCCTGGCTTCGGGTGCTGCTTAGGTGCTCTAATGGGAGGACAGCTAAGACCGTCT
>CAVZMQ010000010.1:0-63485 GCA_963776365.1 Candidatus Acidiferrales bacterium
GGGATTCGAACCCACCCCACGGATTGAAACCACGTAAGTTATTCATTCCACGTTTCCACAAATCCAGCAAAACCAGCAGAAGCGCCGAAATCCGATACACGGCCGATACACCGGGGCAAAATCCGGTTCTGGAGACGTCTGCACTAACCCATCCGCTTCGCGCCGTATGCTCATGCCTCAATAAACCAATGCCGTTAGATCGCCAGTGCGCTTACTGCGGTTCTCAACGCGTCGGCCGGAATCAAAGCATTTTTAGTCGAAGTCTAGGCTGAAGCGAGGTACACGGCGGGTACACGAAAATTATGAGCAAGCAGCCAAAACCAACCAGGCCCATCTCGCTAGGACGGCACAGCCGGAACTGCACTGTCTGTGGTCACAAGTGTCGCGAGGAGATCGAACGAGAATTTATCAATTGGACCGGTGTCAAAGTCATTTCCAAGGAGTTTGGCCTCAAGGACCGAACCGCAGTGTACCGACACGCGCACGCCTTCGGGCTTTTCGAGAAGCGCAGGCGGAACGTGCGCGCTGCCCTAGAGCGAATCATTGAACATGTAGGGGAAGTCGATGTCACAGCCCAGGCGGTCGTGACAGCGGTGCAGGCTTACGCGAAAATCAACGCGCAAGGGCAGTGGATCGACCGCACCGAGCAAGTCAACTTAAACGAATTGTTCGAGCGCATGAGGCAGGAAGAACTCGAAATGTACGCTCGCGATGGCCAGCTCCCGGGTTGGTTTACACAGACTGTAGTCGCAACACCGAAGGACAGTCAGGAGGTCAAAAACGACACGTAATTCAAGCAAAACGCCATTTCTGCCCGCAACAGATTCGGCCCCTCGGCCAGGAGATTTTCCAGTGGGTTCGCCGTCATCGAGGGCCGCCGCCCGGATGCTTTTGAAACAAAAGGAACGGGTAGAAGAGCGCAAAACAAATCGGCCGCCGGATGTGCGCATGGTTTTCGACCTTCCGCGATATTCGGTTGAGGTTGTGTCAGCGTCCGCAGAAAAAGCGCGGGGCTACAGAGTGGACCGCTACGTTGACGGCGAGGAAATCGTGGAGATAGTATTTCCGGCCCATGCGTGTATCGTGGAATGCCTGGGCGTTTGCTCGGTGCCAACGGGCGTCAGCGTGGAAGAGGCGCTGCGACTCCTACGAGAGAATCGGCGTAATCGGTCGCCAGGTTGAATCCCTTCAAGGTCTGCCTTCCAGTCGCGCCAAGCTTTCGCGGGTGAGTCCACTTCTCCGCGAATGCCGTTTACCAGGATCTAGAAATTTACTGTTGACGATTATCCCAAGCTTGTTGCATTGATTTCTCTAAGCCCTCAGGATCCTTGCGAACAGAATCCCAGGTTTCTTCGGATCGCTCGTCCGCGCGCACGTGGTGGACGCCCTCTCTGATTCCCTGTAGCGTTCGCTCAGCAACCTGGCGGGGAGGCGTCTTCGGTTCATTCGCACCTGCCAGTTCGGAGGCCATATCCGTATCGATGAAGCCTGCATACACGGCCAGAACTTGTGTGCCTTGCGCCTTGAGTTGAATGCGGGCAGCATCGGTAACCGCCAGGGCGGCGTGTTTAGAGGCACAGTAAGTTGCGTTGAATGGGTATGTGAACCAACTCACGACTGAGAGCATATTTGCAATCGCGCCTCCTCCGTTTTTTGCGAGGATGGGAGCAAACGCCTGGATCATTGCAAGCGTTCCGAACACGTTGACGTTCATTTCACGGCGCATGGATTCGGCCGATTGTTCGGAGAGCATCGTTGTTTTCAACATGATGCCGGCATTATTGATGAGGATGTTGACGTCGCCACACCTTTGCCTCGCTGCTTCGATATCTGCGGACAACGTGACATCGAGTTTCAGAGGTATCACACGAGAGTCGGCCGCACCCGGCGGTTGTCGAGCTCCTGCGTATATTTTCTTGGCCCCTGCGGCAAGCAAGGCATCGACATAGGCCTTTCCAAGTCCACGGTTAGCCCCAGTCACAAGAGCAACGCTGCCCTCAATGTCCATGGGCACCTCCTGACTTTTTGATGTCAATCCAGTATCAGAGATTACAGGTCGCCTGATAACTCCTGATTCGTCGCAAAATCGGAGAAGTGAAGTAGTACTTCACATTGACGTGAATGCCGTTAATCGGGACCCGGCTATGGTTGCTGGCATGGACAACGAGCAGAATACCGATTTCTTTAAGGCTGAGACATTTTGGGAAAAGCTAGTATCCAAAATCGGCTTCGTGGTCGGCTTTGCAAAGGGGGTGGGTTTTGCCTTCGCTATTCGCATCTCAGCGCGGTTATGGGGTCCACTCGCGCCGCTCTCCAGGCGGGATAAGTGCACGCCGCTCCCGCGATCACCAGCACCACCAGCGGCACTACCCCAAAAACGCCGACATCCAGCGGCTGCACGCCAAACAGCAAACTGCGAATCAATTGCGCGCACAAACCGCCGGCAAAAATTCCGAGGATCAGTCCAACGCCGGTTAGCCGCAGTCCGTCCAGCAACATGATGCGCATGACCTCGATTCGTTGCGCGCCCAGCGCCATGCGGATTCCGATTTCGTTCGTGCGTTCGGTGACCAGATACGACAGCAGCCCATACAATCCCACCCCCGCCAGCACCAGTCCCAGCGCTGCGAACAGCAGCACCAACAGCGCATCGAATTTCGCCGGCTCCGTCGACTTTCCGATCCTCTCATCCATCGAGAGCACGTTGGAAACCGCCAGGTCCGGGTCGGTCGTAGCAATCTGCTTCTGCATTGGCAGGGCCAGCGCGCTCACGTCGTGGCCACTGTCCGTCAGCGCCACCAGCGAACCATACTCCAACCGCCCCGAATTCAGCGGCAGATACATGGTAGGCTCCGGAGGAGAATCCAGGTTCGAAAGCACGTCGCCCACCACGCCCACAATCTCAAACCTCGGGTTCCGCTCCCAGTCGATGCGCACACGCTTTCCGATCGGATCTTCCCTGGGGAAAAACGCCTTGGCCATCGATTCGGTAATCACCATCGCGTTGTCGTCCATGGTCCGGCGATCCGCTTCCGAATAAATCCGTCCGCGTTTTAACGGGATGTGCATGGCTGCGAAATAATCCGGATCGGCCCCGCGAATCACTGCGTTGCGGAATTGTCCCGGTGGCAGCGGCGGGGTGCCTTCGATCTCAAACGTGTTGTCGACGAAATGCCCTGCCCCAGGCAGCACTGACACAATCGAAGCTTCGCTCACCCCCGGCACTGCCCGGGCCTGCCGCAGCAACTCCGCGAAAAACTCCGCCCGCTGGGCCTCTGTGGCATACCGCGTCTCCGGTAACGTGAATCCCATCGTCAGCACGTTGTCCGTTCGGCAGCCCAGGTTCACCGAGCGCAGTTGTGCGAAGCTCCGCAGCAGCAGCCCACCCCCGATCAGCAGCACCACGGTCAACGCTACTTCTGCGGTCAGCAGTACCTTGCGCAGCCGCGCGCGGCTTCTGCCTCCCGACATGGTTCGCGAATCTTCCTTCAGCGAGCCGAACAGCTCGTGGCGTGTGGCCGCCACCGCAGGCAGCAGGCCCGCGAAAATTCCACAGAACACTGTGATTGCCAATGTGAACCCCAGCGCCGTCCCGTCCACATGGATGGAATCCGCGCGAGGTAAGTTCTCCTGCATAGACAGCAACCAGCGCAACGTTATCAAGGCCAGCAACGTCCCCAACGCGCCACCAGCCAGGGTCAACAGAAGGCTCTCCGTCACCTGCTCCTGAACGATGCGCCACCGGCTACCTCCCAGTGCCGACCGCACCGCAATCTCGCGACGTCGCGCGGTCACCCGCGCCATGAACAGGTTCGCTACGTTCAGGCAGGCGATCAGCAGCACGCACAACACCGCACCCATCAGCAGGTATAACGGCTGTTTCACGTCGCGCACCAAATTGTCAGAGAGCAACAGCGCCTGTGCGTTCTTCCCCATCATCTCTTTTGGAAATTGCGCGTGATTCCGTTCCTGGATCCCATTCAGCTCTCTGGAAGCCCGGGCCACGCTGAGGCCATCCTTCAGCCTCGCCGTCACGAAGAACCGGTGGTTTCCCCAGTTGCGTATGTCCATCTCGGAAACCGCCAGTCGCACCGGCACCCACAACTGCACTCGTTTGTCCGGATAGTCGAACCACGCTGGCAATATTCCGATCACCGCGAATTTCTGCCCGTCCAGCAGAATCGTCTTCCCTACAATCGACGGTTCGCTTCCGTATCGCCGCTTCCACAATCCGTTGGTCAGCACCGTCGTCGGCGTAGCGCCATGGCGGTCGTCTTCTTCGGTGAAGAAACGTCCAAGGGCCGGCTGAACGCCCAGCAACGAAAATAAATTGTAGGAACACTGCCGAATCCCAATCGACTCTGGCAACGCCCCGCCATCCCCGGAAAGGTTTGCGGTGTCCTCGCCAATCAGCGCCATCTGTTCGAAACTCTTGGCCTGCGTTTGCCAGTCCGTGAACACTCCTCCGGACACCGGGTTGTACTCATACGCCTCGATGATGTTTTCTTCCCACAAACTAACCAGCCGGTCCGGCCGCGGAAACGGCAGCGGGTTCAGCAACACCCCATGCACAATCGTAAACAGCGCGGCGTTCACGCCGATTCCCAGCATCAGCGTCACAATCGCCACCACCGTGAATCCTGGCGACTTGCGCAGCGCGCGAAGCCCATAGCGCACGTCCTGCGCCAGCGATTCAAGGAAACGCACGCCTCGCGCATCCCGGCACTCTTCTTTGATCTGTTCCTCGCCGCCAATCGCCAGTCGAGCCCGTCGTTGCGCCTCCGCCAGCGGCATCCCGCTCTCCACGAATCTCTCTACTTGATGATCGAAGTGAAAGCGCAATTCCGCGTCCAGTTCCTCTTCTATTGCCTTCCGCCGGAACAGCGCCTTCAATCGCAGCATCGAGTTGCGGAGTTCCTGCTATCGAACGGGGCAGAAATCGATGCGCGCGATGTGGATCACGAGTCCACGCCAGCGCAGTACATGCTGCGCGTGGAGCATAAGCGTCATTATCCGCGGGATCGCCAGGATGCGGCGCGCTACCTGGTGTCACGTGGATGCCATACGGACATTAGGATGGCCGCAGCGCTGGGCGATCTGGAACTGGTGCGGCGGCACCTGGATCATGACCCGGAATGCATCCGCATGAACGTATCCGAGGAGTGGTTTCCGAAACAGAATCCGCGCGCGGGCGGCACCATTTATATCTGGATGTTGGGAGCGAACAGAACCGCGCACGCGGTGGCGCGCGATTTCGGTCATGAGGATGTTTTCCAGTTACTGATGGAGCGCACTCCGGAAGACTTGAAGCTGGCGCTGGCATGTGAACTGGGCGACGAAGCGGCGTTTCAGAAATTTCTGTCCAAGCATCCGGACGCGGCGAAGACGCTGTTGGAGGCGGACCAGCGAAAGCTGCCAGACGCTGCCAAAACAAACAACACTGAAGCCGTGCGGCTGATGTTGCAGGCGGGTTGGCCGGTCGATGCGCCGGGAGAAATGGGAGCGACGGCACTGCACTGGGCCGGATTCAACGGCAATGCGGCGATGACGCGGGAAATCCTGCGGTTCCATCCGACGCTGGAAATGGAATCGCAGGAGTATAAGGGTACCGCCTTGGGATGGGCGATCTTCGGATCCGGAAACGGTTGGCACCGCGAGACTGGCGATTACGTGGAAACGGTCCGTGCGCTGCTGGAAGCCGGGGCGGTGGTACCGCCGAATGCGGAAGATCTGGAGCCCAGCGACGCCGTGCTGGAGGTGCTGTCATGAACTTGAACCAGCGCCCGCTCTCCGGCCATGGACCAGTGAGGTCGAGCCGAAAAAGAGATGGGTGGCCCACCCTCGCTTCTGTGGTTTGCTGTCAAATGAAGGAGCGATGCCTGACATCGATTCCTCAAAGGGTGTGCCACCCGCCGGCAGCATTTTGCGGCGGATTCCATGTGGACGAGAATGCCGTTTACCAGGACTAAGCAACACGATCCGAGTTGCCGAATCGGGACACAGCGTGTCGGAGTTCTAAGTGTTTTAACTAGCGATTATTCTGAGCAACTCGGTTCAATTCGGCCCAATAAGGTAGTTGCGGATAACCGTCAGTTACTGCTGCGCCAGTCAACCGTTCTCCGTGAAGAAAAAGCTCGATTTCGATTGGATAGGGCGGAGTTGGGCCGTCCGGAGTCCCCAAGTTGCCATGCACAACGCAGTAAAAATGGAGTCCATCGATGTTCGCTTGTTCGCAGTGCTCGGCAGGCCCATTACCAGTTCCCAGTGTAATCTCGATTCCGTGAGCCTGCGTTATGTCAGCACGAATCGGTACGTCACCGTTCCAAGTCCTCACAACTCCACTCCAGCGTCCTGACATTTGTCCCGAGGGGGCGGTACTCCCTTTCGCCTCGCCGGAGATGCTGGAATGACCTTTGGGAAAAAGCGGTGTCACGAGTTTAGCCATGACGTCGGACATCAACGTAGCACTTCCCGTGTTAGAGATAACCGCGATCGCGATATGTTCGGATGGTATCAGCTGCAAAAGCGCGAATGAATCGTAAGTTCCTCCTTGGGCGAATACTCCCAAGGTGCCGTTGATTTCGTTTTGTTTCCAGCCGAAGCTATATTGCTCGCCTCCACTCGCGGAGACTGAGCTGACCAACTCACGGAGTTGTGCCTCAGTCAAGATTTGCTGTTGGCCGGGGATCTTGTCGGCTAAAACAAAAGAGCCAAGTACGGCCAGATCATGAGTGCTGCAGCGGATCGCAGAAGCAGCAGGTGTCTCCGAGACGAGTACCGGCGTCAAATTTTGATCGTGATCGTAATTGCGTCCCGATGCCGGGTGCAGTTGCCCCGCGAGCGGAAGATAGCAATCTTTCATTTGCAGCGGTTGAAAAAGTGCAGAACTCAGGAAATCATCGAGCGATTTGTGCGACACATTGGCAATGACAACTCCGAGAACTCCATACCCCAGATTCGAATAATCAAAATGATCGCCAGGCGGCCAGAATAAAATTCCATAGCGCGCGATAGCGGTCTCAATGGAGGCCTTACAATTGTCACTATTGGGCGCACAGTCGCGACTGTATGTCGTAAGCCCTCCTGTATGATTCGCCACACGCCGAATTGTGGCCGCATTTGCGTCCCACATTGGGCTCCACAGTTTTGCGCCAGGCAGGTACTCATTTACCGAGCGATCAAGGTCGATTTTGTGCTGAGCCTCCAGCAGTATTAACGCGGTTCCAGTCAGCGCCTTGCTGACCGACGCTATATAGAACGGAGTCGTCGGCGCCGCTTTCAGACCTTTCTCCCTATCGGCAAAACCATAGGCCGATTCGTAGACCACCTTTCCGTTGCGCGTGATTGTGACACTGATGGCCGACAGGTTTTCTTGCTTCATGATCGACCGCACAGCCTCATCAGTTGCGGCACTCTGGCCCATTGCCGCCCTAGGAAACAAGAAGACAAAACCAAGTAAGCAAACAGCAATCGCGCGAGAAGGACAGCACGAATATTTGCGTGAATACATAACCATCAATACGCAGCATCCGCTAAATTGTTCCCGGCGCTGCTGGCAGCATTCCGAGTGCCCGGTAAGTCGCGAATCTCTAACAAGGTCGGCGGTGTCAAGAGGTTTCTTCATCTTTTTTTGAATCTTCGCATCTTTTTTCTTCTCGATCAGGCACACCTCTCCGCGTGGGAGTTGTCCGTCGCAGGCTCCACAGTCCGCGCACCGAGAGGATGACGGAGATGAGCGCGGTCACGCCGAGCGCGATCATCGTCCAGATGAAAAAGAAGGCTCCGCTGGACTTGGCGATTTCGCCGAAATGTGCCCCCGTCATGTGGAGAATGGGGACAAGCAACCCAAGGAGAGATCCGAGGAGGGTTATGACGTACCCCGATCGTCGCCCAGCGAGCACTAGCGCTCCGTAAAGCCAAACGACCAAGATAGGCACTGCGATTAGGTTTGAGACTCCCCCCTGTTCGAACCCGCGGACGATGTCGTCGGTCAGGTGAAACGTCATGAAGAGGATCGAGAGCAGAGACGTGATCGTTAGCAAGAGGTTTTTCTTCATTTGGCTATCCTCCGAGCCAAACCGTACTGAGCTAGGCGACTAGTTCCGGGTTGCCGACGGCCCGCTCCGAACTAACTGCTGGCTTCAACGCTGACCAAGTCCACGCCTGCCAGATGATGACCGAGGTGCATACAGTTTCGATCGTCGCGAAGAACATGTACGACGGAAACATATGCTCGTGCCAGTCACCGTTGGCCAGAGGCAGAACGAAGGTCAGGAAACCGTTCACAAGGGTCATAATGCTACCCGCGATGATGTTCGCCAGCCGGTTCGCTCTAAAGGGAAGCAGTCGAGACGCCAGAATCATGGCGATGGGAATTTCCATCAAGACCGCTGAACCCAGCAGAGCCCATTGTGGGAGATGCGGCGCTGGATCTTGCGAGCCAATAATAGCGAACAGGGCAAGCACGTCCGCGTACAGGTAGTTTAATAACGCGAAGATCCAGAATAGAGACAACCGCTCCTTTGTGTCGTGCATGTCAGCCTCCTACGGAAAAACAATACAGGTTCTGAGTTGCGCTCCCGCCCAGGTACGGGATTCCTTTTCCCATTATGAGGGGGGAATCTCCCCGAGACTTGGATACTGACCTAATACGGGGAGACCAATGAAAAAGACTCATGGGAACCGCATTCCCTCCGGCCGACCCGTCGATTTCGGGTCAACTCCCGGGAAGTCGCGTTACCGGAAATCAAGTGAGTACTAGTGCCGCTTCCGTTCACCCTACGGGGGCAGCATCTTCACGATCACGCATCTGACGCGCCGCGGACCGGGTGCCACGCAGATCACCGCAACCAGCAGAGTCTCAGGACGAAGGCTCTTCTCCGCCGCGGCGGCGGCGAGTAGCCTTGCCTTTGGTAGCTTTGGCTTTTTTGGCAGCTTCTTTTTCGCGGGCGGCTTTCACCTGGGCATGCAAGATCAGGAGCGCCGCCTTCACCATGCGCGGATCCGGCTTGGCCCACTCGAACGGAAAATTATCCGGCGCGTCTGTCGGCGGCTTCGGACCAAACAACTCCCACACTTTTTTCGATACCACGGCGATCTCCTTTCTCTAATAATTTACCATGAGTATTTCATGGCCACTTCTCAGCCCGTATCCCGCGCCAAAATCACATCGGCTGCTAGAGCACAAGGACTTACGGGCGCGATTCCGATCGGGTTTTTGGCGGATGCGTGCGCCAGACGGTAGACGTTTCCCTCGGCTACTCCTACCTGTGTCGCGATCTTCGCTCAGGAAAGCCCCTGTGCGCGCAGACGGCCTATCCTGGCAACGCCCACGGCGACACGCGCCCGGCCTGTCTAGCTTATCTTGTATCAAAGGGTCTCCTCTGACCGTGACTCTAAGTTGAGGGTTTTCAGTGCGAGGAGATTGAGTGTGCGCGCGTATCAAAGGATTTGGTTTGATACAGCACTGGGTGACCAATGAAGGTCGCATAGCTCCTCATCGGCCCAAAAACGTCGAAGTTCTTAGCTTCGCAATGTATTGATTTCGCTCGCTCAGTTTTTCGCTACTTGCCGTGCCCAGAATCAGATGTTTTTGGGCGCGTCTCCGCCGTTCCAAATGATGCACAAGGTGAACGTCTCGCGGGCCGACTACTCGCAGTGACCAGACAAGGTCACCCACACTCGCAGTGGCGTTACAACTCGGTGCAATTGAGGCGAGGGAGAGAGTGGCTCTCTGGCTCCTCAATCGACCCCACATCCAGAAACGGGGTTGTGGAAAGCAAGAGGATATTTTGGGCGTATCGTCGGCCAACCTGAAGTAATCCGGGTGCCTGGCATTCCCAGGTGGTCAACTTCTGATTTGCCCATCTATCTGCATTCATCGTTCGAGCTTGAGGTAAAGGATTCCCAGCGGTGGCAAGGTGAGTCTCAGTGAGAAGGGACGGCCCTGGTCGGGGACGGCTTCGGCCATCACCCCGCCCGCGTTGCCTTGGTTGCCGCCGCCGTAGATCTCGGCGTCGCTGTTGAGCAGTTCGCGCCACCATCCGCCTTCCGGCACTCCGACGCGGTAGTCCTTGCGCAGCACGGGAGTGAAATTGCCGACCACCAGAATCACATCGCGGTGGCCGCGGCGCAAAAAGCTCAAGATGCTGGAGTCGGCGTCGTCTGGGTCCACCCACTCGAAGGTTGCGGGGTCGAACTCCCGCTCGTATAGCGCCGACTCTTCGCGGTAGACGCGGTTTAGGTCGGCCACCAGCTTCTGCAACCCGGAATGCCAGGGGAACTGCAGTACCCACCACTCCAGGCCTCCCTCGTGGTACCACTCGCGCTTTTGGCCAAACTCGTCGCCCATGAAAAGCAGCTTCTTGCCCGGCTGTGCCCACTGATATCCGAAGAGCAGGCGTAGGTTGGCGAACTGCTGATGCTCGTCGCCCGACATCTTTCCAATGAGGGCGCCCTTACCGTGGACGACCTCATCGTGCGAGAGCGGCAGGACGTAATTCTCGGTGAACATATAAAGGCCGCGGAAGGTGAGTTGGTTGTGATGGAAACGGCGATTGATGGGATCCTTCGACAAATACTTAAGCGTGTCGTGCATCCATCCCATGTCCCACTTGAGACCGAAGCCCAGCCCGCCCACGTCAGTAGGCTTTGAAACCATGGGCCATGCAGTGGACTCTTCCGCTATTGTCTGCACGTCAGGGTGGCAGCCATACACGTCGGCATTCAGCTTCTGCAGGAAACTGATGGCCTCCAAGTTCTCGTTTCCACCATACTTGTTGGGGATCCACTCGCCGTGCTGGCGGGCGTAGTCGAGGTAGAGCATGGAGGCAACCGCGTCCACACGCAGGCCGTCGGCGTGATAGCGGTTCAACCAGAACAGCGCGCTGGAGAGCAGGAAACTGCGCACCTCGTTGCGTCCGTAGTTGAAGATGTGCGAACTCCATTCGGGATGGAAGCCCTGGCGCGGGTCGGAGTGCTCGTACAGATGAGTGCCGTCGAAGTAGGCGAGCCCGTGCGCGTCGCTGGGGAAATGTGATGGCACCCAGTCCAGAATCACCCCCACGCCGCGCTGGTGCAGGTGGTCCACCAGATACATGAAGTCCTGTGGCGTACCGTAGCGGCTGGTGGGAGCGAAGAAGCCGGTCACCTGGTATCCCCACGAGCCGTAGAAGGGATGCTCCATCACCGGCAGGAATTGCACGTGCGTGAAGCCCATGCGGTTGGCGTACTCGGCCAGCTTGGGCGCGAGCTCACGATAGGTGAGCCAACGATTGCCTTCTTCCCACACACGCATCCATGAGCCCAGGTGCACTTCGTAGATCGAGGTGGGACAGTTGAGCCCGTTGCGGTGCTGGCGGAAGTGCATCCACTCGCCATCGCCCCAGTCGTAGCTTAAGTCCCATACGATGGAGGCAGTCCGAGGCGGGACCTCATTCTCGAACGCGTACGGGTCTGCCTTGTCCATGCTGTACCCGTGATAGCGTGACGCGACGTGGTACTTATACGCCGTGCCCGCGCCCACCTCGGGAATGAATCCTTCCCAGATGCCGGAACCGCCGCGCGTGCGCAGGGCATGGCTGGCTTTGTTCCAGCTGTTGAACTCGCCGAGGACGGAGACGGAATACGCGTCGGGAGCCCACACCGCAAAGTAGGTTCCGCGCTGGCCATCGACGGTAGTCAAGTGAGCGCCCATTTTGTCATAGAGGCTATTGTGGTTGCCCTCGTTGAACAGGTGGAGGTCGTAGTCGCTCAAAAGCGAAAAGTCGTAGCGCACGACGTGGTTCGTGAGGAACGGCATGACTGCTCAGCTCCGCTTAATATTAGACATAATAAATGAGCTGGACGCTGCCAAGCATCAGGTATCTGAAGGGGCTGGCGACGCCAGCCTCGTCGCTGGAGCTATGACCTCACCGCCTGCTCAAACGCTTCCGAGTATTCGACCATCGCCAGGCGGAGTTCATCAAGCAAGCGTTTGTTCTCCGACCTCTCTTGAGGTGAGTATTGCCGCTCAGACCGTTCGATGAACGAACGGAACCTTTCCTCCGCAGTCTTCATGCGCTCTTCTGCACTTCTGAGACGGTCGAGAGCTCTCCGGGTAGCCATTGCTCGCTCTTCCTGTTCTACGATATTAGCCTTATCGTAACGCACCTGCCCGCGAAAGATGCTATCCGAGTTGTTAGGGGGAGAGGATCCGGTGAAAGAATTGTTAGGAAAGCGATTCTTCCGGTTCGGGGGTGTCTAGATCCGGATCCTCCCGTGTGTTGCAGTTAACCGAGCATAGAACCTCCCAGTGCCGCCGGGAACTGTCAGAACTTACAACCTTCCGCGAAAATAGGAACTGGGCAATCTCCTGATCCCCGCCATTCTCGCCATTCGTGTTCTTCTGATTCACGCGAGCTAAAGCGGACTCAACGCGGTGAAAACCTTTTTCCAGAGGACGATTCGTGATGCGAGTCACAGCTTTGCTCGAGAGATTGGATTAAACTAATCGGCCATGTTAGGGCGAGTGGAGGCTTCTTGCCAATGCTCACGAAACACTACGTTGTTGAGCACCATGGTCAATTCATCTCCAGATTCTGTTACGACGTGACACTCATGGTCGAAGACTTGAGCTCTGCCCGACTATTCCCCACGGTTGAGTCGGCTCGCGAAACTGCCCAAGTCATGAGTCGAAGGCTAGGTGTCCATCCTGCGGAATTGAAAGTCCGTAGTGTTCATGCCGACCTCGATATACCACACCCAAAAATCACCACGTCGGCTCGAGTACGACGTTGAGAGACGCCTTTCGGTTATGACAAATATGAGTGCCGAGGAGGCAGGCAGTATGAGACCTAATTCTCTCGCCGCCATTCTTGTTTTTGTTGCGGGCCTCGGCCTCGGCATCGGCATCGGCTACTTCGCTCGAGGCGCCATGGGCACGAATCACAAAACGGACACGCACGCCGCGGACTTGGCGGCGATTGAGAAACTGCACAAAGCAGACATTGGGGCGACACTGACGCAAAACCTGGCCGCGCTGAATAGTTTGTGATAACGGGCGAATATTTCAAAACCTTGAAATCTGGGTAGTCTGTGACTGTTGGACGCTTTCAGCTTTGGCCGAAACGCGGCAATGTGGTTGCGGGTGAAGGTCACTGCCGAGTCCTCGGTGCTCGCATCACAAAGGCACTGAATGCGACCAAGAAGTTGTCGGCTTTGCAGCGGAATCGGCGGGTCGTCACGCCGACTGTTCGGCTTCGACCCGCTCAGTCCGTAGAAGAGAATGTATCGAGTTATTCGATCTCTCTCTTTCTTATCGATAATTACTTCAACAGTTCATCCGCGTAACGGGCAGGAATTGCCATGTTCGCGCCGCCAAAGCCATTGAGAATGGCAAAGTTCACGCCAATTACCTTGCCGTTGCGATTGAAGAGCGGTCCGCCAGAACCGCCGGAGGTTGTCGCTGCATCGTAAACAATCTTGTCCCCTAAGACATCTCCAATATGCCCCTGGGTCGTCGTTGGCCGAATGAGGTGTTGCGATGCCATCTGCGAAACAATCTGGGTCACTCCCTGGGCGTTGTCCGCAACTTTTCGTGCGACATCGCTTCCTGCGCGTGCGAGGATGCCTTCGACTCCCGCAGGGTAGCCAATCAGGACGACCGGATCGCCGGTAACACTGGCTTCGCTCCGCTCATCGAGCTCCAGGATTGCGGTGTGAGGCGGTGCTGGAGTCTGTAGCTTGAGAGTTGCCAAATCGGCGTGCGAAGAAATCTTGTCGAGGGTGGCCGGGATGCCTTGAGAGATCCCAGGGAAATACGCAGAATAAGAGGAGGCAAATGCGGTAGTGCCGTGGTCGAGCAGGGGTTTCATTGCGTCATTACCCCACCAAGGCTCAGCGACGTGATGATTCGTGAGGACACGTCCGTCGCCTGCTACGAGAAATCCGGTGCCAAAGACGTCAACTTGCAGAGGGGGACCCGTACCCTCTGTTTCGAGGGATACCATGCCCTTGTCGTCCACGAGCGGCTTACCCGTGGCGTCTGTGGAGATGCGAATTACCTCTCCAGAATCTTTGTCCCGAAACTCCACGACCACGTGCAGTAAGCAGATGCTGGGTCCGTAGGTGTGAACTGTCGTTTCCGCGACGCGGCCCTCATTCTCCAGGCGGCTCAAGCGATTCTGAGTCTCCTGAAGCTGCTTCTTGAGGGATTCGCTATCGGCGTCGCCGTCGGCGGAAATCTTTTTGCGAATCTCTTCGGCTTGCGTCTGCAATGACTCGCGAGTTCCCGGTGCGCCGCTCGCCGTCAGGGAAGCACGAGCGTCTGCCGCGCGGCGCAGGAGTTCTCCCTGCTGCAGGATTCCGGAGTTCAGCTGGGCAACTTCCGCCTTGAGTTGGAGCGTGTCCTTCCGGCTATGCCGGTTCGAAACAACCGTTGCGAGTGCCGCCAGAACCACTGCCGCGCTGAGACCAAAAATCGCCGGAATCAGCCAAAAGCGGCGTACGGAATTCGTGCCGCCGGTCAGAGCTTCTACAGCCATCTCCGCCAAATGCTCTTTTTGCAATGCGTCCTTCAATTTTGCTTCGAGCTGCAGCTCTGGCTGCCGCTCCCGAATCTGCGTCCTGATTTTCGCCGCAAGTTCCAAGGGCTCGAACGGAAAGGAGACAACATCGTCAGTGCCCAAATCCAGGGCGCGAGCACGCTCGAGCGCACCGCCGTGAACAATCATCACGATCCTAGGGGTTCGCGGATCAGAAGTTGCCTTGATTTGGCTGATCAAGTCGCGGCAGCCGAGGTCGGATTGCGGTAGTTCTGATAACAAGACATACGGGGAAACAGTGAGAACCTCTTCAACCGTCGGGCCGCTGACTATGATGATTTCATAACCATGACCTAACAGGGCCTGCTCCACCGCTTGAACGGACTCCACGGCCAAGTTGACGAGAAGAATGCGCATGGCTTTTAACTTATCTTCGACCAGGTTCGACTTTCCATTGGGGTGACAATCGGCCTTAGATATCCTTCAGTTGAAGCTTCTCGGAAGTCTCCCAAGACGCGCGCAACGTCGTTTGTTCGTATTTGAACGAGCTTCCGCAGGACTATCATGCGCACAAAGCTAGCAGGCATATGCGAACCGATGTGAGCCGGCACCTCTTTACTTTGTTTCTTGCTTCTCCGCAGTCTGCTCTTGCTGGTCCTCGGCCTTTTGCCAATGCGAATCGGGATCAAATTCCTTCATAGCTTTGGCGAGAACCGCGGTCTTCTTGCCGAGGTCCTTCTGATACACCACTCCATCCACTCCTACGATGAATGTCATCACACCAGAGGATCTGTATTCCGCTGGAAACGCCACGAAAGCGAACCCCTTCGTCATTTTGCCGTTGACGATATAGCTCTTCGCACCGCCGGGAGCATTCTTCGTCTGACCCATCAGTAGATGGTAATAGTAACCACGGTAAGGAGTCGGAGCGCTATCTCGGCCCGGGGCATAGCCCTCGGTAATGGCCGAGGCCACCAGGGGACCGATGGGGCTCTGGGGCTCGCCCTCGGCAGCTTTCCAGTAAAGGCCATTGTGTTGCTCTCCTTCACTGAAGATGTACCGGGCGTATTCGTTGTGTTGTGTGGAGTAATATTCCTTTTCCGCGGCCACGAGCTCCTGGCAAACGCGGACGGTCGACATTTCATTCAGACCAATTCGCCGGTACAGGATTTCTTTCTTGCCCGCCGCCGTGTCGAAATACCATGAACTACCTCTACTCACTATCGGTATGGGGCTGGGCCAATTCTCTGCGCCGATATACAAGGTCGTCGTTCCATCCGGTTCTTTCACCAGACGGTGCATTTCCCAATATTTCCGGAGGAAATTAGCGCGGTTTTGGGCATCCTCAATTTCATCACCCGACGAGATGATTTGCTTCCCCTCTGGTCCCAGGATATCAAGCAACGCTTCTTCGTCGTTACTTTGCGCTGCCAGAAAGAACGCGTTGCTCGCATCCTCCGGCGAGGGAAATGCCTTCTGGCTCAGCTGTTGCGCGATGGACCCAGTGGTTAAGCACACTGTCAAAAGAATGTTGACTGTGGCTAGTTTGAAAAGATCGAGCCAATGAAATTTGTCGAAGTTCAGCTTCGTCCGCCGCATATGTTTTTCTCCAACTCTAAATTTTGTGGCCGGCCACGAACCTTACAAATTCCCACTTATCGATGCCCGCCACCGCCGCCGTGGAAGCCTCCTCCACCGCCAAAGCTGGAGCTTCCGCGCGAAGAAAAGCCCCTTGTCTCTCCGCCATGGTCGTAGCCACTGAAGGCGCCCGAACGGGTCCCGCTCTGACCGCGCGGTGCGGCATATCCTCTAGCAGCGCCAGTGTTTCCGCCGAAAGGATGAGTCGATTCGCCGGGATGGTTATAAACTCCTCCGTGCCCGGCGTTGGGTGGTCTATCCCCTGAGTTGCGAGCGTTAAATCCCCCGCGTGCGCCCCCGCCACGATAATAAGAACTCCGGTTGTAAAACGTCCTGCTCCCTGAGTAATACCTGCCGTGGTCATGAGTTACGTAGTGATGATGCCAATCGCATCCCCAACCACCCCAGCCCCATCCAAAACCGCCGAACCAGCCGATTCCGAAGCCGAATCCGAAGGAAAGGAAAGGGCCGTCAAACCAGATTCCGGGATACGGATACCACCCCGGCCACGCCACTACGGGATCTCCATAAACCACCCACGGATCGTAGGCGGGGACATAAACGACTTCGGGGTTGGCTGGCTGAATGACGATCGTCGAACCCTCCGTCGTTACGGTTTGCTGTGGCGTAGTCTTCAAATTGCCGGCCTCTTGAGCCCGCTGGCGCATCGCCTGTACAGCATCCATTACATCTTGTTCCTGGTTGTAGTAAGCGTCGCCTAGAGATGAGATCCAGGCGAGGTTCTTGTCCATATTTCCCAGGACGGATGGAAAAGCAACAAGGGCCTTGACGCTCGGGTCCCAGGGTTGTGGGTCCACAGCTTGGCCCAAAGCATCGCCCTTCAAATCAGGATGTGCTTGCAGCCAACGGTTGGCCTCGACGACCTGTTCTGGAAATGTGGAAGCCGCCAGGATCTGCGCCACCAGCGAATCCGGATAGAGCGCAATCGGCGCTACCAATTGATGCAACTGCGCCGGAGTTTGTTGCGCGTGTGGCGGCGGGGAAGACGACGTCGCCTGGGTTTGCTCGTTTTGAGGAGCGGACAGGTCCTGAGGGCAACTCGCGAAGCAAAGAGCCAACGACATGAGGGAAACTAGAATTTGCTTGCCCAACGGAGGCCTTGAGAACCTTGCCGCACGATCGAAAGTGTTCATGTCCATGACACCCCTCTTCACCTTCATCCCTTGGCTCTTGACTAATTCGAGGTTGCGTCCTCTCGAGCGAATCACAAATACGCTCCGCAGAGCTGGGGAGCGCCGGGACCCAAGGTTCGACAATTCCGAATGGGCAATGGTTTGAATCTGGCCGGGCATCGAGGAGTTTCCAGGATGGAAGAACGGGAACGTTCTCTTGAGAACTTTGATGGAGAATCCGATGCTGGGTTCTGGCTTTGCATTCCACTCATGGCAAACGCCTCACGCTTAGGAGAGGCGCAATTCGAAGGCCAAAGCGTCATGTTTTGCTGAAGGAGCCGAACTTACTGATCCATCTTGAAATAACGTGCCGAATGATCCTTTTGGGGATCAGGCTGCCAACGTGGCACTGCCGTATTTGCGGCAGCGTGCCCATTTTGTGGCGCACCAGAGATTGCTCCTTGCTCATTTTTGCGAGGCCGGATCTGTTTCACCACTTCCGCTAAAGGTAGTGCACGTGGCAAACAGCAAGGATTTGTACCAGTAGCCAGAGCTTTCAACACTCCCAAAGAAGGCGGAAGCGATTGAAATAAGGGGCGTTCACTTGATTGCATAACAATGTCGGCTCCCTCGACCGTACACTGTGGTTGCATGACGACCATAGGTTTGGAAGGAAGGAGCCGAACAGTATGTCCAGGAGAAGGCTGATGTATCCAGTGGGAGGTAGACCCACCAGGGTAAAGGTCAGAGCCCTGTAGCTGGGATCGCATGCGCGGAGGAAACGAAGCGCATGGAGTCGATCGACAAAGCCATCCAAGGGATGGTGAGCAAGTCATCGGGCGGTAACGAAAGTGAACGCACAGGTGACCTCGAAAACCTTAAGTCCAGAGGCCGAACTCACTGTTCGGGGGTGAAGGCAGCACGGATCGTTGCAGACTGACTGAAGCGGCGAGACGCTCTGGCGGGGCGATAGCGACGGCACGATGACAAGGATGCGTTAAGCAACTAGAGAAGGCCTCCTCGTCCCGTGGAGAAAGACCACGGAACGGAAAACTGTATAACCGGTGACATCGGGAAGGCGGTGGACGGCGAGAGGGTGACGGAGGGGCCAGCAGTAGCAGTGAAGCGGGGTAATGCCCGTGGAGCGAAGAGGCCCTGCTGTTGTGCAAGAACTCCAACAAGAAGGAAGGCAAGGGTGAATGATAAAAACACCCATTAGTTTGCAAGACCTGAGGAGGAGGATATACGTCAAGGCGAAGACAGAACCAACTTGGCGCTTTTGGGGACTCTACGTTCACGTCTGCAAGATGGAAATGCTCCAGGAAGCCTACCAGATGGCCAAGAGCAACAAAGGCGCACTTGGGATCGATGGCGTCACATTCGACGCCATCGAAGAAAGTGGAGTGGAGAGTTTTCTGAAACAGATTCAGGACTTGCCCTCGAAGCATACTTGTTCCTTCAGCGACCATCGTCGCTCGCTTTACTTAACGTATAGGGGCACACGGTGTGCCAAGTTTTATTGCTGCTATCTCGCTGATCTTGACTTAGATCCGCTATATCTCCAGGTTTCTCGGTGCCGCGATGTGGGCATTGCACGAATCGGGGCAACAAATCGGGCTCTACGAATTTCGTTACTTGGAGGTAGGGAACCATTTTTGTGCTTAACCTTGAATCTTGCGTTCATCGGGCGAAGGGAATTCGGCAAGAGAATGTACGGAAAGGAAGCGTGCCTTTCGTGTTTCTCGCGAACGACGGACACTGTTCCACGGCATGCGATTCGCAAATTGCTTGAGGAGTCCTGAACTTTTCTGGTGGTCGTGAGGGGCCGTACCCGGGTGGGGGGGCACCCGGATACGGAGGTGGAGTTACGAACGACTTAATCGATCCTCCTTTTCACATCAGATCAAGCCGTTCGCAGACTTCTGGCGCACACGCGCACAGATGTCTCCGCCGAACTCCTGTTGCAGAGTCCACACCAGAATCAACGGCTCGCGCACTGCTGGAACCATGGCGCTCAGTTCCAACGACTCAACACGCGACCCGGCCGGAACTTCATTTCGTTTGACGGGAGGTTCCAAGTCGAGTGCCCAGCCGTCTACAAGCCCTCTCCCAGCATGGAAACCGGAAACTGCCGCACTCTCGGACGCTCGAAGCATTTGTTGTTCTCCGTTGGCGACCATGGTGGGTCGCTTCACATCAGCTCTAGTCGCAAGTCGGCTGCCAAATTTGGATCCGTTATGCAATCGAGAGCATGTGACATTGGACCAAAAGCCTAAGTTGACTTGCCCTCAGCGTGATTTCTGGTCGCAGCGACCACATAGCGTTAGAACCAGCATTCCGCACGAGATTTCCGCGACTCACAATTTGCCGATTGCTCTGACCGAATGCGGGCAGCACGCCTAGAATCTGGCTCCCTCGTGACGCGACAAATCTGCCGAACCCTCACTATGTTCTTCCTGGAAGTGTACTTGAGCGCACAGTCTGAGTCGGGCATTCGGATGGTCACTCGAATGCATTATCGACAGCAGCATTACTGATCGAATGGGGACTTGAAATCAGTTATCGGAAGAACGTGGTTCGTTGTGGCGGCATCAGTCGGGACACGATCCATGGTTGCGAGGCGCAGGGGGCATGCATGAGTCGCTCGCTTGCGAATTTAGAAATATGCATTCGCACGCTATGAAACTTAGGGGGCTAAACCAGGGGAGATGTGCCCATGTTCCGTCAAGAATCCTGTTCCTTTGCCTATCCGCTTGCCTGTCTGCGGCGCAGTTACTTGCGGGGCAGAACTCGGATGCCAAGGGACAGGTGCAAGGGAGAGCTTTTATTCAGGATTCCATGGGCCAGTCCTACATCGCAAACGCAAAGGTGACGCTGAAGGGAACGACAGTCGTGGAGGCAGAAACGAACGAGGGCGGCAAATTCGAATTTCTTGACGTGCAGCCTGGGACGTACACCATTGAAGTCGCGGCACCGGGACTAGCAGCAACTCAGATCCTGACGGTTGAGATGGGCAAGGTCGCTGAAATCTCGCTGGACTTAAAGCCCGCAACAGTTCAGAACTCCGTCACGGTAACATCTGCCGAAGAAAGCCCCGCAACCTCACCTTCCCCCTCTGGAACCGTCACATCCAGCACGCTCCGCAATGCGCCAAACATCGATGACCGGGCTGAGAGTATTCTCCCGACCCTTCCTGGAGTGGTGCGCGGCCCAGATGGGCGCATCAACATGAAAGGAGCGCGGAGCACGCAGAGCGGAGCGCTAGTAAATAGCGCCAACGCGACCGACCCCGCAACTGGCAATCCAGGAATCGCCGTGCCCATTGACGTTGTAGCCTCCGTCCAAGTGATTTCGAATCCTTATGATCCCCAGTATGGAAAGCTGACCGGCGCAGTTTCCACATTGGACACGAAGACCAGCGATTTCGAAAAGTGGCATTGTTCCATCCACAACTTCATTCCCCGCGCGCGTGTTCGTGACAACACGGTGTTCGGTATTGGTGCCGCCACGCCTCGGACAACGTGCACCGGCCCCTTGTGGGCCGATCACATTGCCTTCACGCAGTCGCTGGAATACCGATTCGTTAGAACTCCCGTTAACAGCCTTCCCCCATTTCAGCGGGACACGACGCTCGCAAGCTTTAATTCGTACACCCAACTGGATTTCAACCTAACTCCGAAACAGACTGGGACGTTTTCCGCCGCGGTTTATCCGCAGAAGCTCGAATACCTAGGATTAAACACATTTACGCCGCAACCATCGACATCGGACTACCACCAGCGCGGATACCAACTTTACGGTCAACACCGCTACCTTACCGGAAACGAAAGTGTTCTTACTTCGCAGTTCAGCTACAAGACCTTCGATGTGGATATCACTCCAGCCGGCTCCGGGCCTTACCAACTGTTGGTGGAGACAACAGAAGGTGGTTTCTTCAACTCTCAGACGCGCCGAGCTTCGCGTTTCGACTGGGAGGAAATGTATCAATTTGCGCCGCGGCATTTTCTCGGAACTCACGAATGGCGCGTCGGTTTGGAATATGCGCACTCCAGTTACAGCGGTCTCCAATCGTTTTCCCCTGTCGAGATCCAAGGATCTAACGGATCTCCAATTGAGCGAATCACCTTCACCGGCGGCGGTGGGGCCTATGTATCCCAGCAAGAAGTCACATGGTTTGCAGTGGATCGTTGGACCGTTACGCCACGCCTGCTTTTGGATGCAGGGCTGCGCTTCGACGGTGACACGGTAACGAGTTCGGCGCATGCCGCTCCACGTCTGGGCTTCCAACTCGCTTTGACCCGCAGCGGACGAACCATGCTGCGCGGTGGAGTCGGGGAGTTCTACGACCGCGTACCCTTGATGATTCCAGCCTTCCAGTGGTTCCCAGACCGGACCGTGTTTGCTCTCAACCCGGCGGGCCAGGTGACCAGCTCAACCGCTTATAGCAACCAGATTATCGGCGATCTTCGCAACCCGCGGAGCACGGCTTGGAATTTGGCACTGAGCGAAAAAGTGTCCAGCGGACTGCTGCTCCAGGTGGGTTACGAGCAACGCACCACCGCTGACGATTTCGTCGTTTCCACAGTCGATACCGGCGCCGGCACCGGACGGATCACTCTTTCCAACAATGGAGGTCAGTCCTACAAGGAATTACAAGTAAGCGGGCGCTACCAGTTCCACAAGCACTTCATCAATGCCTCTTATGTGCGCTCCCGTGCGTATGGAGACCTGAACGACTTCTTTCAGTTCTTCGGGAACGTTCCAAAGCCGGTCATTCAACCCGATGGACAAGGACGCCTGCCGTTCGATGCTCCGAACCGGTTTCTGTTTTCGGGCGAATTTCAGGCGCCATGGAAGCTCGTGTTTGCTCCCGTGTTCGATCTGCACACCGGATTTCCCTACTCGGTGCAAAACGAGTTTCGCGAATACGTCGGACCACGGAACACGCGCCGGTTTCCAGAATTTTCATCCTTTGACCTGCAAGTTTCGCGGCCGGTCTCGATACCAGTGGGCAGTGACAAGAGAATTAGAGCCCGAGTTGGTATCGCGGCCTTCAATCTTTTCAATCATTTCGATCCGCGCGATGTACAGAACATCGAAGAGAGCGCTCGCTTTGGTGGGTTCTTCAATAACGCGTGGCGCGAATACCGCGGGAAATTCACTCTGGAGTTCTAATTATGAGGATTCGAGCCGCCGCCATTCTATTCCTTGCCCTGGGACCAACAACAATCTGTCGTGCACAGGAAGCTCCCCTTCTCTATGCGGATGAAGTCATCGCGAAGCTGATCGATCTTAACAGTCAACGAGATACTTTGGGTGGCGGCTACACCGGGAGCAGGCGCTACGTTCTGGAAAACGAACGCTTGAATAAGCGCGCCGAAATGCTGGTGAGCGTCAAGTGCGATCCCGACGGCACCAAACATTTCGAAGTTGTCTCGGAAGAGGGTTGGAGCTCCGCGAATAAGCGCGTGCTACGCAAGATGCTCGAATCCGAGACGGAAACCTCCCGGCCACAGATTCGTCCGACCACCAGCCTGACTCCCGAGAATTATCGCTTCCAGATGCTCGGCAAGGATTCCCTGGACGCTCGACCTACCTACATCATTCAGGTTGTCCCGAAGCGCGAGGATAAATACCTGTTCGAGGGCCGCATCTGGGTGGATGCCGAGGATTTTGCAGTCGTTCGAGTCGAGGGTAAACCGGCAAAAAATCCTTCGTTCTGGACTTGCAGCGTTCATTTCGTGCAGCAGTATCACAAATCCGGCACCTTTTGGTTCCCCCTCTCGACAGAAAGCGTGACCGACGCACGCATCTTTGGAACGACCGAGGTCACGATCAGCTACTTCGATTATCAACCGAATTCGGCTGCTGGGGCGTCCCTATCCGCTAAATCAGTGACAGATCAGATTGAGGCAAATTATGCAAACAAGTAACACGGGTGTCATTCTTGCTGCAGGGCTGGGAAGCCGCCTGAACAGCGTGTCGGGTTTTCTTCCTAAGCCACTCGTACGATTCGAAGGCATTCCTCTGCTTGAGCACGTCATGTCTGGAGCTCAGCGAGCGGGGATCGAGCATTTTGTAATCGTGGTAGGACATCAGGGCCATATGGTGCGTCGCTGGTTCGCAGGCAGCTCGCTGCGCACTATGCCCGTGACCTGGGTGGAAAATACCGAATACCACAAAAAGAATGGCGTCTCGCTGCTCAAGGCCAGATATGCTGTCGACCAGCCATTTCTACTTCTGATGTCGGACCACATCTTCGAGTCGCACACTGCCGCATGTCTGCTTCGACAGCCGTTGGCCAACAACGAAACCATTCTCGGAGTGGATCACAAGTTGGACTGCATTTTTGATCTGGACGACGCCACTAAGGTGGTGCGCATGGGTGATCACATCATCAGTATTGGCAAGGACCTTAAGGTTTACGATGCTGTCGACACCGGAATGTTTATGTGCACTCCAGCAGTTTTCGATGCGCTCGATGCCGTGATAAAGGACGGCAATTGTTCTCTGTCTGACGGCATGCAGTACATGGCCTCGAATAGGAAGCTGCGAGCCTACGATATCGAGGATGCGATCTGGCAGGATATCGATACTCCCGAAATGCTCGACTTCGCTCAGGTACAACTGTCGCCGCACTACTCACACCTGCTGGAGGAGGTGGCAAGTGTTTAGATCGCGCCCAGAGCCACGCGTGGTCTTACGGTACCTATTTGGCGGTATAGGAGCCGCGCTGCTGGCCTACTTGGTTGTTCACGCAGGCCCCCGCGCGTTGTTGGAGAACGTGAGGTTGGTCGGGTGGGGCCTGGTGTTAGTGATTGGGTTGGGTGGGTTGTCGCACGTCCTTAAGGCTTGGGCTTGGCGCCTGTCGCTTCCCAGCGAAGCGCACTGTCCCTTCTCGCGCATGTTCGGATTGCGACTGGTATCCGAGGCCATCGGTCAACTCGGCTTTCCGGGTGTGGTCGCTGGCGAGGCAACGCGAGTCACTTTGCTTGGGTCCGAGATACCTCTTGCTAGTAGGATCTTGTCCGTAACCCTTGACCGGGGTTTGTTCATTGCGTGTGGTGCCATCGTCACGGTCTGCGGAATTACGGCAGGTTTTCTGTTGCTCTCGCTTTCAAACGCGTTGCGTATCTATACGGCGCTGTTCGCGATTAGTTTCTTGGGCGTTGTGTTTGCAGCGGCATTGGCTGTGAGAAAAGGGTGGCCGCTCCTATCAGGGCCGGCACGTGCGTTAGGTCGCGTGCCATGGGTCGGACGATGGGTCCAAAGTAAGGAATCGTTGATATTCTCCGTCGAAGAGCAGCTCCTGCAATTCCACCGGGAAAGGCCATCCGCATTCTGGGGGAGTGTAACTCTGAATTTCGTGTGCCACGGTCTCGCGATTACCGAGGTCTTCCTGATCCTGCTGTTCATGGGGAAGAACGTCACCTGGGTGCGTTCATTAATTCTGGAATCCTTCACAAAACTCATCAACGTTGCAGGGTCGCTGACTCCGGGCAATGTCGGAGTGTACGAGGGTGGTACGATGCTGATCGCCACTCTGTTTGGACTGAGCGGCACCGTCGGACTGACTTTAGGATTCTGCCGTCGACTGCGCGGCATATTCTGGACCGTTGTGGGAGTTCTTTCTTTCTATGTGGTCTCCAGGTCTGTCGGCCATCTCAAGACGAGTGACGGCTCCGATCCAGCGCGCGAAGACAGTCCGGCGCCCCTCGAGGAACCCCGCGCCAACGCGAGTTGTGAACCAGCCCCCGAAACGACTACCGCAATAATATTGGCTGACGACTACCACGATACACGAGGTTTCACGCCAGAGCTCGCACATGTTGGAACGCTACCAATCATCCTCCGCGCAATTCTTCAAGCACAGGGTGTTAACGCGAGCCGGATCATTGTGGCGTCGAGCGGATTGGCCAGAATCGTAATCCGGCGCGAGTTATTGCGAACACGACGCCTGCCCGAGAGGGTAGAATGGTTCGAAATCGGCGAGCGTGAGCAACTGCCTCGGCTGGTTGGCCAGGTTGCAGCAGACTCGGATCGCACCTTACTTGTGTCGGCATGCGCGGCATACCACCCCTGCCTTTTCGAGAAGATCCGCGACTGGGATGGTCGGGGCGAAGCGATGGCTCTCACGACCCATGGTCAGTTCGTGGGTATCGCTGCTCTTTCTCGTCGGGCCGCTCTCGAGATTGCCAGAAAGTGCCCAGCGTGCGTCGAGACACCTGTCGAACTGTACGCTTGGTTCAAACCTTCACATTCTGTCGTCTTCAAGGAGGTTGAAGCCGAGTTGTGGCAGGCCGTCAGCGCTCCACGAGACCGGTTGATCGCGGAACGAAAGCTTAACCGATGGTTGGTGAAATCGACGGATGGCCGTTTTGCCCGCATGAATCGCAGGATCTCCATTCCAATCAGCCGACAGCTCATCAAATTTCCGATTACACCGAACATGGTGACTCTGTTCACCCTTGGCGTTAGTTTTATGGCTGGCGTGTTCTTCGCACGGGGCGGCTACTGGAACACCGTGATGGGTGCGCTTCTGTCCGTTTGGGCCAGCATCCTCGACGGTTGCGACGGCGAGGTCGCTCGCCTCAAGCTGCAAGTAAGCAAGCTCGGTTGCTGGTTAGAGACAATCTGCGACTACCTGTACTACCTATTTATCTTTGTGGGAATGAGCATCGGATTGACCCGAAGCCGAGGAACAGAAGCTTATTTCATCTGGGGCGGCGCGTTGATCATTGGAGCAGTGGCCAGTTTCCTGGCGGTCGGCTCAGCGCGGCATCGGTTTGCATCCAGCCATCCCGAGAAGTTCCTAGATCTGTGGCAAAAGAAGGCGGACAAACAGAAACGGAACCCGCTGATGTATATCGCGCGCCAGACGGAGTTTATTATCCGTCGCTGTTTCCTTCCCTATGCTCTTCTGGCGTTCGCAGTTCTGAACATAATGCACGTTGCCTTTATTGCTAGTGCGATCGGCGCGAATCTCGTCTGGATCATTGCCTTGTACTCGTACCGAGTCATTTCTACGCGTTCGTCTGTCGTATCTTCGCCTGCCATAAAGAAACGGAGGCGTGAATGCGTGAGCGCCACAGCCTTGGCCCGGAATTATGGAACATATTGAAACAGGCTCGTTCACCCCTTCCGATTATTTTCAGGGCTGACACAATTCATCTGACCAATTGTGAAAGTACGCTAGCGAGATTCCATTCACTCACTTGCCGTAAATGGGTCGGCGCTCGGATAAAAAGTGGAAATCAGCGTGCACTGGCATCTGCGATCTAGACGAAGGGTGGAGGAGATTCGTTTTGTTGTTTGCGCGCTCAATCTTATGAATCTGTCCGCAGCGCAAAGGTGCAGCAGACTATGACCTCGCAGGAGATCGAAACAGGCAACTTTGCAGGCCCGCGTTGGGTGCTTTGTCCGCCTAGTTTTATTCGCGTGGTGAACTGGAACATTAATCGTGGCCTGCAACTCGAACGTGTTATCGAGTTCCTGGCCGGCGCAAAGGCCGATATGATCCTGCTGCAGGAAGCCGATCTCAACGCCCGGCGGACGCACCACCTCGACATCGCGCGGCAAATATCGAAGAAACTGCAGCTGAACTATGTGTTTGGGCGAGAGTTCCAGGAGTTAAACCAAGGCTCACGCGGGTCACCCGCGTACCATGGTCAGGCCACACTCTCTCGCTGGCCATTGTCGAATTCGCGGATCCTCAGATTCCAGAAGCAGTCTAATTTCTGGCGCCCGCGCTGGTTTCTTCCGGAAATCGACCCATTTCAAGAAAGAATCGGAGGACGCTTGGCGTTGGTCAGCGAGGCAAACATCGCGGGGAAAATAATCGTCACCTATAACCTGCACTTGGAAAGCAAAGGGGATGATGGGTTGCGCGGCTCGCAGCTTGAGGAGACCTTGGAAGATGCCCGGCGATACAGCTCGGACACGCCCATCCTGCTCGCTGGGGACTTCAATCTCGATGTCACCGGGGGGCAGGCTGCTGCCGCGATCAGTCGTGCTCATTTTCAGGATGCGCTCGCGAATCATCACGTGCCAACAACGCCGGACTCGTTCCTGCAGGACGGACGAATCATTGATTGGATCTTTACGCGGGGACCCATTCGCGCCGGCCAATCTGAGGTCCATCGTTCTGTGTCAGCTTCCGACCATTACCCTCTCTCGATTACTCTGGCATTTGCCTAGTTCATAGGCCCGATTCAAGGCGAAACCTGATCGGCAAGTTCATATTTCGGTTCCTGGCGTACGCGCGGCTGTTGTTGAACCACACTGAGATCGCCGTAGTTCAGCGGCGCAGATTGAAAAACCGCAACACTCATTGTGAATAGGACACCACAATGCTGACTGTGTCGACGATCGCCAGAACTAATCCAATTCCAAAGAGGACACACACCCACAAAACTTGATCCATGCCGTCAGCCTGCAAGTAAGAACTCATTGGATACACCATGGCTAACAGGTTGATCAATCCCAGCACCAGCCAGAAGTTCTGCCTGGATTTCTGTTTTTTTCATCGTGCACCTAGCCTTCGCTGTAGCGTTCCGCCACACATGGTGCAGCCCGTTTGCCAAACCGAGCTTTGCCCAAGCCCCAGCGCCATTAGTACTTAATGCGCTTTGCTGAGCGCCGTTAGTACCATTGCCAGGGCACTGCCGCAATGCGGGCACGGTCCGAAGGCTTATAGCTCCTCAGGTTCTTGCATGGCAAGGACTTGCTCTTCTGCACATTTGGCGAGCAACCTGCGATGCAAAAGGTCAGGAAGAGATTTGCGAGCAACGGGTCTCAGTTCTGCGCGGCTTCTATGGAGGGGCGTTTTATGGCTACCGTTCCGATTTTCCGTATTGACGCCGATGTTCACGGTGAGTCGATGGTTTTGCTGCGTCCACGAAATGCTGAAACTCGGCACCAGCACTTGCCCCGATTGAAAGAACGGTGCGATGGCGAACTGGTACGCAAGATGTGGAATTCTGTAGTGGGGTGTCGCGTTTCGCACAAGGAAATCGTCGTCATGCATGACAGGATGCGTTCCACGAGCCCACGCAAGAAATCACTGGCCGTTGTTGTGCTCACCTGGTTGGTTTTGTGTTTCCGGACATCCGGCTCGGAACTGAAACCGGCTACTGCCCAAGCCTTCGAAGAGTATGCGCAAACCGCAGAGACACGGATGCAGAATGAGGTCAACGATCCTGGGCACTTCCTCCAGATCGACGGGCTCCCCGATGCACAGAAAGCGGCAGTGATACTGCGACTACGAAGTGGCGAGGTGGTCATCCAGCCGATAACCACGACTGAACACGAAACTCCCGTGCAAGTTCCCGGTGGACTTGTTCATCACTGGTTCGCGATTGCCTTTATCCCTGGCGTAACCGCGCGGCAGGTTCTCCAGTTGTCGCAGGACTATTCGAGGTACGGCGAGTTATACAAACCGGACGTGCAGTATGCAAAGATCCTCAACCGTGACGGGGACCATTTTCGGGTCACCTATCGTTTCTACCGGCACACAATTGTTTCCGTCGTCTACGACACGGAGTTCGAAATCGACTATTGCATACCGGACAGCTCGAAGAACTACAGCTTGGCACGTTCCATTCGAATAGCCGAATTACAGGACCCGGGCAAGCCGAGTGAAAGAGAGTATCCGGTTGGCAAGGACCACGGCTACATGTGGCGCCTCAACCTCGATTCGCGCTGGATAGAGCGCGATGGAGGCGTGTACCTGCAAGTTGAATTTCTGGCTCTGAGCCGCAGGGTTCCTGCCGTTTTCGCGTGGCTTGTTAATCCCTACATGCGCTCCATCCCCCGGGAATATCTGACACGGTATATGGATGCAACCAGAACAGCACTTTCAGGTCAGTGATGCGGACATCGGCACGTGCCGCCGCAACGCCAGTTGACAACTCGCTGAGGAATGTCAACAGGGAGAATTCCATAAACATTAGGCCGAATTACGGCCGCAGCAACGGGAATCATGACACTGGAGGTCACCGTGGTTGGCTTGAAATAACTGCAGAGCGGCGAGGACCGAATCCGCTAGCGACTGGTGCACCGAGCTGATGCTTTTCCGCCTTGAATCGCAACTCCGAGAATAGTTCGGCGGAGGTCAACTCCTGACGCGCTTACACTCACCTGAAGGCGATTGCAATCAGTTCTTGGAAACCGTCGTCCTCTGACTAGCCTCCCCGACGGCTGGTCGTAGACCCAAGAGATTAGATTCAGATCCTAGGGGCGGCGGAGATCGAAAACAATGCCGATCGGAATTTCAAGGACTTAGAAGGAAGCGAAGTATTCCTCGAACGAAGAAAAGGTTTGTGACATTGTACTCTTCCCACTGATCGCGAAAACTCACCATTGTCAATTGTTACAGCTTAAAGCGCCGATTCGTGGGCTTTCCGCTCACGGCCCCTTTCCCACCGCCCTTCTAATCTGGAGGCCACGGTCCAGATACGGCGTTCGAGGAGATGAGAACTCGAGCGACCTGCCGGGACCTCGCTTCCCACATATCTAATCCCAGAACGCGCTAAGATTACTGACCAATGAGCGCAAGATGCAGAGCAAAATCGGCTGTGCCCATCCGTGTGCTCCTCTTGGCGTGCGCTGCTCTGATCTGCGGCCGAACCGCGTTCGCGCTCAATCCATCGTCGGATATCAGCCAGTATGGACACACCGCGTGGACTGCCCGGGACGGGCTATCCCTGGGCGCTATCTTTGCGATGGCTCAAACGCCCGATGGCTATCTTTGGCTGGGCGCGGAATTCGGCTTGTTTCGCTTTGATGGCATTCACAGTATCCCCTGGCAACCACCTGCGGGTCAGCACCTCCCCGCCGCGCCTTACAGTCTGCTGGTCACGCGCGACGGTACCCTTTGGATTGGCACGTTTAACGGCCTCGTGAGCTGGAGTGGGGACAAGCTGACCAGTTACCCGGAGTTTGATAGGCGGTTCGTGACCTCGATGCTTGAGGATCGGGAGGGAACAGTGTGGGCCGGCACCCTCGGCGGCCCACCCGGTACTCCCACAGGCCGGCTCTGCGCAATCCGAAACGGAAACGCGCAATGCTACGGCGCCGACGGCGCCTTCGGTTCATTCGTTTGGAGTTTGTGTGAGGACGGCTCAGGCGTTCTTTGGGTGGGTGCCGAATCTGGGCTTTGGCGATGGAGGCCCGGTCCTCCAAAGCGCTATGCGATACCCGAACCGCGGAGGATTGGTGACCTGATTACAGCCGACGATGGCCGGCTGTTAGTTGGCGTGAGCGGCGGAGGACTCAAGCAGCTCGTCGGGGACAAACTCGAATCATATCCGATTCGAGACGCAACCAATCGGAATCGATTACTTCCGGACCGTGATGTCGATTCCAATAAACTGCTCCGGGACCGCGATGGAGGTCTTTGGATCGGAACCCACGCGCGGGGGCTTATCCATATACACAACGGCAGGACAGACGTATTTACGAAATCAGACGGGCTCTCAGGCAACATCAGCTGCAGTCTCTTCGAGGATCGCGAAGGCAATATTTGGGTCGGCACAACGAGAGGACTGGAGCGGTTTCGAGAGCTCGCCGTCACCACAATTTCTGCCGAACAAGGTTTGTCCAGCGACTACAGTACGTCCGTGCTCGCAGCCACAGATGGGAGCATCTGGTTTGCCACTCACAACGGGTTGACTGAGTGGAAAAATGGACGAACTGCAATTTTCCGCAAAGCAAATGGACTGCCGGAGGATGTGGTGCAGTCTCTGTACCAGGATGATGGAGGGCGCATCTGGGTGTCTACGGGTCATGGACTGGCCGATTTCAAAAACGGCAGGTTTGTGGCCGTACGTGGCGTACCCAGCGAAGAAGTGTATTCCATCACTGGGGACAAGGTAGGCAACCTCTGGCTTTCAGGGAATGAGGGACTCTCGCACTTACGGGACGGACATTTGGTCGAACATTTTCCCTGGTCAGCGCTGGGACATCATGAACAAGCTAAGGTCGTACTGTTCGATCGTGAGCGAGGGGGACTTTGGCTCGCGTTCTGGGCCGAAGGGGGTGTGCTTTATTTCAAGGACGGTCAGGTCCGTGCGTCGTACACACCCGCCAATGGGCCGGGTCAGAAACACGTTTCCGGCCTCCACCTCGATCGGGATGGGGCTCTCTGGGCCTCAACCGATGGTGGCCTTAGCCGGATTAAAGACGGCCGCATCGCTACACTCACAAGCAGGAATGGTCTGCCGTGCGACAAGATTCACTGGTCGATAGAGGATAACGATCGCTCGTTTTGGTTGTATACGGCCTGCGGCCTAGTGCGCGTCGCGCGCGCCGAATTGGATGCGTGGAACACCGATCCGAATCGCAGGGTTGCAACCACAGTTTGGGATGCGGCGGACGGTGTGACGCTCCGCGAGAATTCGACAGGCTATGATCCTCCCGTCGCGAAGCCCACTGATGGCAAATTGTGGTTTTTGACGGGGGAAGGTATTCAGGTCGTCGATCCCCATCATCTTGCTTTCAACAAACTCTCGCCGCCGGTCCACATCGAGCAAATCGTAGCCGACCACAAGATGTATTGGCAGAATTTGCCGGGAGCGGCAGCTTCGAACGTGCATCTGCCGGCGCGAACTCGCGATCTGCAGATCGACTACACCGCTCTCAGCCTCACCGCGCCGGAGAAGGTTCATTTCAAGTACAAATTGGAGGGACAGGATCGCGACTGGAGAGAGGTGGTCAATGACCGCGAAGTGCAGTATTCGAACCTTCCTCCGGGTCCCTACCAGTTTCGGGTGATCGCGTGCAACAACAGCGGGGTGTGGAACGAAGAAGGCGCGGCTCTGGACTTTGTAATTCCGCCGGCGTGGTACCAGACCAATTGGTTCCGCGCGTTGTGCGTGGCCGCTTTCCTGGCATTGCTGTGGGCGCTGTATCAACTGCGGCTGCGGCAACTGGCGGGGCAGTTCAACATGCGCTTGGAAGAGCGCGTCGGCGAGCGCACACGCATCGCCCGCGATCTGCACGACACGCTGCTGCAAAGTTTTCAAGGGTTGGTGTTTCGTTTTCAGGGGGCTCTCAATCAGCTCCCGAACCGTCCCGAGAAAGCATACGAAGTTCTGGAAAGCGCGCTGATTTCGGCAGATCAAGCAATCGCGGAAGGTCGTAGCGCCATTCAGGAACTACGTTCGGGGTCATCCCAGGAAAGCAACCTTGAACAGACGCTGCTGGCAACCGGGCGCGAACTGGCATCCTCACAAAACGGGGGAGACAGTGCCCCGACTCTGCGAGTGATTGTAGAGGGCACCCGACGAGCGAAGCAGGCGATGATCAGGGAAGAGATCTATCGGATCGCACGAGAGTTGCTGCGAAATGCGTACCGCCACGCACATGCCCGGAGCATTGAGGCGGAACTACGCTACGACGACGCTTTTGTGTTAATCGTACGAGATGACGGAAAAGGGATCGATCCCCAAGTGCTGCAAGATCGCGGTCGCGCCGGTCATTGGGGCCTGCGTGGTTTGTATGAGCGCGCAGAGGGAATTGGAGCCCGATTGGATGTCTGGAGCGAAGCAGGTGCCGGGACAGAAGTTCGATTGACAGTTCCAGGCGCTGTCGCCTATGAAAAATCCGGCGATGGGGGTAGATTTAAGCTGTTCCGGAAAACGAGGATTTATGAGCGCCGGTCCTAGTACGATTCGGATCATGACGGTTGACGATCATCCTCTCTTGCGTCAGGGCATCGCAACCATAATCGACGGTCAGCCGGATATGGAAGTGGTAGCGGAGGCTTCCGACGGGGAGGAGGCCATCGCACAATTTCGACGGCACCGGCCCGATGTGACCCTGATGGATCTGCAAATGCCGAATGTGAATGGTACGGAAGCGATCGGCCGCATTAGAAGCGAATTCCCTGATGCCAAGATTCTGGTGTTTTCGACCTATGCCGGTGACGTACAGGTCCTACACGCGATAAAAGCAGGTGCGCGGGGATACCTGCTGAAAGGAAACGTGCGCACAGAACTGCTGGAGGCGATCCGCACGGTCCATGCCGGGCGCAAGCGAATACCGCCCGAGATTGCGGCGGAGCTGGCTGAACACGCTGCCGACGACGAGCTGACTTCCCGCGAAATTGATGTGCTCCGCTTGATTGGCGCAGGCAATGCGAACAAGCAAATCGCGGACAAGCTCTGCATCGAAGAAACGACGGTCAAGAACCACATCTCCAACATTCTTTCCAAGTTGGGCGCCAATGATCGGACACATGCCGTAACCATCGCGCTACAGCGCGGGATCATCGAGCTTGAGGCGCGCCAGACGTCGGGCTTATAAATCCTACTTTTTACCCTTTCGGTCGCTTCCAAAGTCCAAATAGTATGAGACGAGTAACGGAAGGCTCTGTGTGCAGCGTCTCTTTTCCACATTCGCCGACGGCTGGCCTGGCGCTGGTCATCTCGCATCTCAAGGCTGATATCGACCAAGGCTTCTGCCGCCGTCCAAGCCTCGTCCCCTTAACGCGCGCGTTTCGAATACCGGCCCGGACACGTTCGGCAATCAGACTACGCTCGAGCTCTGCAACTGCGCCGAGGACAGTGAAAACCATCTTCCCGGCGGGCGTCGAAGTATCCATCTGCTCCGACAACGAGACGAAATCGATTCCAAGCACCTTGAATGTCTCTAACGCCCGAAGCAGGTGAGAGACGGAGCGAGCGAAGCGGTCACATTTCCAGACCACAACTATGTCTATTCGTCGTTTGTGTGCATCGGCCATCAGGCGGTCCAGCTGAGGCCGCCTTTCCTTGGAACCGCTCACACCCACATCAACATATTCGCCCGACAACTGCCAGCCCCGGCGTTCGATGTATTCACGAAGCTCGTGAGTCTGCAAGGAAACATCCTGGCTATGATTCGCTGTGCTGACCCTCGCGTAGATTGCGACGCGATGAATTTCGTGCGATAAATTTGAACCAGCCATTGCATCCTCTTACCAGGTTGCGACGGTTAGGGCTGCCGGGTAGTTTGCGCTACGCGGTGGCCCGTCTTTCTTTCTCTAACTCTTTGGTTTTAGCTTTCGCCCTCGCCCTTTGCGATAGTTTTCCAGCTTGTACCTTCGAACCCTCTCTACGTCGCGAGCAGTCCAGATACGGAGCTCGACACCACCCTGCTTGACCCGCCGAGGCTCCCTTATCTTGCCGGCAATCAGCCAGCGCTTGAGGGTGACCTTGCTGATGCCGACTTCGGAAGCAACTGTCGCCGTCGAGTAGTCCTTCATCGTGCCCCCTGTAGTATCATATTTGCGTTGACCCGTCCACCCCTTCGTGAAAGAATCCGGCTCGAACCGGGGAAAAGAAAGCAGGTCTGACCTTGCGAACGCCACCGGACAGCAAAATCCGCGAGATCGCCGAGCGCGGTCTGCCGCTGCCTGAAGCTGCCGCACTCGCCGGCATGGCACGAACCAATTACCGGAAACGCGCCCAGAAACTCGGTTACGACGTAAAACCCGGAAGATCCGGGCGGCCGCGCCTTTACGACAGGTGCCGCATACGTGGCTGCACTGCGCCGCACCACAGCAACAGGCTGTGCCTCGCACATTTCAATCAGGGGTACTACCAGCAAAACGCTGACAAGTTCAAGGAAAGAGCGAAGAAGCAGCGCGAGGCCAGGCGCCAGCAGGTTTCCCGCGAAGAACTCGAACGCCTCCGAATTCCTGAGAATCGCGGCGAGTCATTGGGTTTCGGCCCCGATAAAAAGATCGTTCACCTGGCGTGTGGATGGATGGGTGACGACCTGACGCACCACATTCGTCATTGCCCAATCAAACCGGAAGGCTGGAGCGCGTACAGTCGATACTGGGGATTCGACCCAGCAAATCCGCCGGTTTCGCCGAAGCAGAGAGAGGCTTACTCGGAAATCCGGCGAAGGGGCTGGACGTTTGAGAGACGATCGAAAGTGTCTCGCAATCGACGCGGAAAAGGGAACAGTCCTCGCTTGCAGCAACGGAAAGTTTCGGACAGCACAATCTACGAGATCTTTGGGTCTGGTCTATCGGTTACCGAAGCTGCCAAACGTGCTGGCATGTCACGAATTGGTTTCTACAAACGCGCTCAGAACCTCGGTTTGGACATTGGAGCCCCCCGAAGGCAGCAGCTCCAGTTTGTGCGGTTCGCTTTCGATCTGAATAAGTGGATCGCGTTGCAACAACCTCAGATTCCGACAGTCGAGCAGGTCACGCAGCACATGGACGATCTGCGCAGCGGTTCGCTGAGGCCATCACCGGAGCTTCCGTCACCTGGGCTTTTGTTGTTGTTCATCACTCACCTGAAGGCAGAGCTCCAGGAACGTCCGGAGTGGATCGTCGAGATTGCTGTAGAGATCGCGGCGAAGAAGCCGGCGCAGAAAGTGCTTAGGTTGGCGAATCGCGTCTTTCAGCGGATGCGCGCTAGGTCAGCCGCCGAGCCAAAGCCCCGGAAACACGGTCCAGACAAGAAACCTGCCGAGCAGAGTGTGTGGTTTGAGATCGGCCGCAAGGTGGAAGAACTTACTTCGAAAGGTAGAGCTCTGATCGACGCCCGGCGGCAGATTGCCGGCAAGTACGAATACGACACGGTCGTGAGGTACCAGAGAAAATATCGCGGCTGGCTCCGCAACAGCCCCACCAACCCCGGATAAAGTTTCCGAAACAAACCTCATCCGCCCCGGACAAGGTTTCCCTCCTCCAGATCATCCCTTACAGCTTTGCAATTTGAGTGCGATGCTCCCATGCGGACGCCGGCTCTGTGAGGCAGAGCGGCGCTGTGTTTTTCGGGGGTTGGATTGATTGTCAGTCTACCACAGGCCGCAACTGGCGGAGAAGTTTCGTCGGCGCGAACGCCGCGATCGGGCATCGGTAGCAATGACGCGCGACTCGCTGGCCCCCCGCTCTGCGACGCGAGAATCCGATGAACGGCTACACGCAAAAGCGTCGCGGAGCCGTCGAGCACCTGCGCGATGGAAGATTCACGCTCCTGGAATACGGCGCTCACGATCTGATTTTGGCTCTTGCTGATAAGGCGACTGGGATTTGGTGGGGTTCCGCGAAGGCCCTTGCCGCAATCTGCGGTGCCGGCGATGTCACAGACCGTCAGGCGCGTCACTTACTCGAATCCTTGGAAAAGAAGGGGTACGTGAGACGCTTCCCAAAACGGCGCGGCCACGGCAACTATCCCATCTTGGTCAACAAGTTTGAGGTGACTTTCGGCGCCTACAGGGGAATGCGATTAAACGCAGAGAAAACAACAGATTGGCGCAGTCCTGTTTACGAGTCCTGCCTAGAGCACGGCGCAGAGCAGGGCGCACAGGACGGCGCAGTGCACGCCCCTTTCCGAGAAGGAGAAGAGAGACAGACAAAGAGAAAAAACACTGCGGCGAAAACCGCGCCGCTCGCCGATCTCCGCTTCCAGCCGTTTTTTCAGTTTGCCTACGAATCGTTCACGTGCAAGCACGGCCGAAAACCCATCTGGCAAGGGAAAGATCAGAAGGGCCTGAAAAACCTTCTCAGGAATCAGGACGTCGCGGCTGTTTCCTTGGAGCGCTTGCAAGCGCTTTGGCGGAATTTCCTCGATTCAACCGATGCATTCACCGTCAAGCAAGGCGATTCGCTCGCGTACTTCTGTTCCAACATCGACAAATTTTCTGACGGCCCGATACGGGCCGGCAATCGAAAGGTAACCAATGGAAACCTCACTGGAACTGAGCTTGCAACCCACAACGCCCGAGCGCTCGGGCTCAGAACGGTTGATTAAGGAGTGGCTCTTTCGTTTCGGTATCGAGCACAAGGAAGATGTTGCGCCGAGGCTCCCACTCTGGATTGAGAGTTTCGGAAAGATCGATGCTGATGTATTGCAGCGCCTCTTTTCTCGGGCTCTGCGGACGTGCAAGTTTTTCCCGAAAGTGTCGGAGATCCTTGAGCCTCTGGAGAGTGCTGAGAAAAAAGCTACACCAGAAGCCGCTGAGGAAGCGTGGGAGATGGTCTTAGACATTCGGCGCCGCTATTGGAACCCCGACATACCCGGGTCCTTTGATCGGGCCGTTGCGAGACTCTCTGAGCGTGTACGCCAAGCCGCCAGAGCCGCCGGAGTGTTCCGAGACTTCGACTCCGTAGCCGATCTGCATACCTGGGCAAAAAAGCGCTTTGTGGAATCCTTCACGTCTTGCGGCGAGCTCGAGCGCGACAGATTCTTGCTCCCCGAAGGCGAGATCAAAGACCTGCTGGCCGGAATAGCGGAAGCGAAGATGCTACCGGCACCATCATCGGATTGGAGCGAGTGCCGTGCCCGCGGTGAAGCGCACGTGGGCCCGCGATCCAGTGGCGCTCATGCTCGAAGAAAACGCGTCTCCTGTGCAAAAACTCGATACGCAATTGCTACACGGAAAGAAAAAGTCCGCGAACTAGATGAAAACAAAGACGAAATTCTGGCGGAGAGGGTGGGATTCGAACCCACGGTACCGTTCCCGGTACGCTCGCTTTCGAGGCGAGTACTTTCAACCACTCAGTCACCTCTCCGCGGTGGTCGCTGAGTCTAGTTTAGCAAAGCTGCTGGCGGCGGGCTACGGCGTGCAACGGATTCCACAAAGATCAGCACCGGGGCTAACGGCGAGCGGAGAAGAACGACTGGAGCAAGGAAGCGCATTCCTCGGCTAGTACACCGGCAGTCACCGCAACGCGGTGGTTCAGTTTCGCGGAAGTCAGAATTTCGAAACACGAACGGAACGCGCCGCCTTTCGAATCATCCGTGCCATAGACAACCCGGGGAATCCGTGCCTGGATGATGGCGCCGGCGCACATCGCGCAGGGCTCCAGCGTGACGTACATAGTCGTGTCAGCCAGCCGGTAATTGCCCAACAGCCGCGCGGCTTCGCGTATTACCACAATTTCTGCATGGGCTGTGGGATCATTGTCGCGAATGGTGCGATTGCCTGCGCGCGTCAGCACCTCGCCCTGGTGAACAAGGATGGCTCCAATCGGTACCTCTCCGGCCTCCGCCGAGGCTTGCGCTTCGGCAAGAGCCATCTGCATGAACTGGAGATCATCCTGTGGCATCGGCGAGAACGAGAATAGCATGGCAAGCCTGAACTCGGCCGAAAGTGGCCTGCAAAGTCTAACCGCTGAAGCCGGGAAGTGCAGGAGTCCTTGACAACCGGGAAGGGTGGCCAGAGACTGAGAACATGAAAGAATTGGTATCCCGCATCTTCCAGGCCGATTTTCTTAAAGGGATGGGCGTCACCTTCCGGACGCAATTTCCCAGCAATATTTATACCGAGCAGTATCCGCTGGAGCGGCCCATGGTCGCGGAACGCTACCGCGGGGCGCCGCGCCTGAACAAGAACCCTGAAACCGGCGAAACGCTGTGCATCGCGTGCAATCTTTGCGCCTTGGCATGCCCGGAAAACTTGATCGTCGTGGGCTGGGAACGGGATGACGCCACGCGGCGCAAGGTTTTGACCTTCTTCACCTACGACACTTCGCGCTGCATGTTTTGTGGACTCTGCGAGGATGCCTGCCCCACCGACGCCTTGGAGCTAACGCAAGATTTTGAGATGGCGTATTATGGCCGGGAAGGCGCGATCTGGGACCGCCACCGGCTCGAAGAAGGCCCCACCCCAACGCGTTACACACGATAACGAATCAATGGAAATCCGACGGGATCCAGTATCTCAAAGTTGGGTGGTTAGCGGACAGCGCGAGCAAATTGAAGATGGCGAACTGCTGTGCCCGTTTGATTCCGGCGTCGTCGAACAGTCCCCAAACATTCTGACCTGGCCGCCCGAAGGTACCTGGCAGGTGCGGGTGATTCCGCATCCGAACCCGCTATACCAGGTAGAAAGTGATCCCGCGCGTGCGGCCGAAGGTATCTACGACAAGATGGGACCCCTCGGCGCCCACGAAGTCGTGGTGGAAACGCGGCAGCATGACAAACGCTTATCCCAATTGAACGACGACGAAATCGACCGCGTGCTCTGGGTCTGGGGATCGCGCATTGCCGACTTAAAGAAGGACCCGCGCTTCAAGTATGTCAGCGTATTCAAGAATCAAGGTACCATGGCCGGTGAAGAATGGTCCCACGCCCATTCCGAAGTGACCGCGACCATCTTCGTGCCACGCCGCATCAAGTACGAACTCAGCTCCGCCCACGAATGGTTCAAAGAGCGCGAACGCTGCGTCTTCTGCGACATCGTGCGCCAAGACGAAAAGCAGGGCAAACGTATCGTCGACGTCCAGGGCGACTATTACGCCCTGTGCCCCTACGCCTCCCGCGTGCCTTTCGAGGTTTGGGTCATGCACCGGCGACATAATCATCTATTTGAACAGGCTCGCCCCGGCTCCAATCGCCGCCAGTTGGCTGCTCTCCTCGGCAGAGTGCTGCGAAGATTGGAAAAGATTGCGCCCGCATTTCACCTTGTGGTGCACACTTCACCGAATACACGAAATAAAAAGGGCGAACTGGCGGGTTACTGGAAAACTCTGGCGGAAGACTACCACTGGCACATTGAAATCATGCCCATCGTCGAAAAGCGCAGCAAGTCCTACAGCATCAAGGAAATTTACTTCAACGCCATACTGCCGGAACAAGCGGCTGAGCAGCTCCGCTCCATCGATCCCAATACGTGAGGAACCATTGAAGCGCAGAGGCGAACACGGCGGTATCGTGGTAAACCTCATCGTGCTGCTCTTTCTGGTGGCTTTATGCGCCGTGGTCTATTTTGCCCGCCATCCCATCATGCGGTTCACCGCCGAATCCTGGGTAATCGATGAACCGGCGGGGCACGCGGACGTCATTCTGGTCTTGGGCGACGATAATTTTTATGCCGATCGCTCCACCCACGCGGCCGAACTCTTCCGGCAAGGCGTGGCGCCAGTAGTCGTCGTCAGCGGGCGAAGGCTGCGTCCGAACGCGGGCATCGTCGAGTTGATGGAGCATGATTTAGTCGAGCGCGGCGTGCCAAAAGATAAAATCGTGCCCTTCACCCACGATGCCGACGATACCCTGGAAGAAGCCGAGGCCCTTGCCAAATTCGTCAACGACCGCCACTGGAAAAGTGTGGTCATCGTGACCTCCAACTATCACACCCGTCGCGTCCGCTACATTTACGGAAAAATCTTTCCTCCGGGCTCCGCCGTTAGCGTGGCCAGCGCCCGGGATGGCGAGTTCGACCCGGAACGCTGGTGGGAGAAGCGCAAATCCATCAAACTGTTCACCAGGGAACTGGCGGCTATGGCCGTGGCCATGTGGGAACTTAGAAGCCGTAACGGGAGTTCCGGAAAGCAGGCCTTGCTGGTCGATCCTCCCGCAGCACCGCAATTATGTATAAGTTCGTCACACGCCCGGTATAAATATATTAGCCGTTCCCTTTACTTCGTATAAGTGCTCTAATATCATAAAGATTCTAAGTCGCGTCGCACTCCAGCCACGAACGACGTAGAAATAGACCTAAGCCAGCCAGAGGTGTCCTTAATGTGGCGCAAAGATGAAGCGAATCCGCAGACCTCCCCGGAATTGTCCGGTCAACCCACAAAATCGCCAACTGGCGCTCCTCTCCCCCTCGGGACGCACAAGGCTGCTGCGTGTGTCAGCCAGGGCATCAAGATTAAGGGTGAAGTCGTAGGAACCGAGGATCTGTTTATCGACGGTATCGTCGATGGCCAGATCACCCTAACCAATTCCGTACTTACCGTCGGTCCAAATGGAACCGTGAAGGCGGACATCACCGCGCGCGAACTGGTTCTGCGCGGAGTGGCGGAAGGGAAGTTCACCGCCGACGAACGTATCCAGATCTGGCATACCGCTCGCGTTCACGGCGACCTGAAATCCCAGCGAATTTCCATCGAAGATGGTGCGGAGTTGCGGGGCTCCGTGGAAGCCGGGAAACCTGTCGCCAAGCCGGTAGCGAATGAGCCGGCCCTCCGCGGCAAAAAAAGCGAACCCGGCCAGGCCGTGGAAACCGCGGCGAAAGAGAAGACCACGACCGACGCGGCCACGGCTGGGGCGGATTAGACGATGGGTCTGTTGAACAAGTTGGGAAATGCCATGGGTGGACACTCTCCGCGAGAGAACGGCAGAGCGCTGGTCCACGGGAAAAATGCTAACAACGGCAACAGCCACAGTAGCGTGATCGCGACAGGCGCCCACCGTGAACCCGAATTGCAGGGGGTCGCGCGGATTTCCAACGGTCTGAAAGAATTTTTGTGGAACCTGGAAGGTTTAGGCCGCGGAACCTTGTTGGATTTGGGCCCCGCCTGGCAGACCACTCTTAACTTTTTTATTGAACGCGGTTTCCGCGTAACTTCCGACGATATTTTGCGCGACTGGTCCGAATTTCAAGCACAGGAATTGGCCAAGCCCAAGCAGGCATTAACCGCCGAGGAATATGCCGACCGCACTCCGGACGCGCTTGCGAGAAAATTCCTGGAAGAAAATCTCCAGTACGGTCCGGCATCGTTTGACGCCTTGTTGCTCTGGGATTCGCTGGATTATCTGGAGCCCGCGCTGGTAAGGCCGATGGTGGGGCAATTGAGCGAGATGCTGCGTCCGGGCGGCGTGGTTCTGGGCATGTTCCACAGCAAGAAGCCCGACGGCTTCCAGCGCTATCGTGTGATGGACACAAACACGTTGCAAGTGTTAAGTGCCAAGCCCGTTCTGCCGCCGCAGAAACCGCTGCAGAACCGCGAAATCCAGGAATTGTTTGGCCGTTTCCGCACCATGAAGTCCTTCGTCGGCCGCGACCAGTTGCGTGAGAGCCTTTTCATCAAGTAATCCCTCCGATTCTTATCACTTCTCCCTCCCACCCCGATACCTCCGCCGTGAAATAAAGCAAAAAACCTCTTGCAACCTCCGACACCCGGGCGTACAAGCAAGCTGTGAGCTCCGAGAGCTTCGGACGGGAGGATCGATGACTCCACCGGGCTTAGAAGCGAAACAACTCTGAACACACCGCACTCGCGGTGCGCGTCGCCGGTGAACCGTTAGCACCATCCACTGCTCACCACGCGACACAGCCAAAAGAAAAAGGGCCCCCTCAGAGGGGCCCTTTCATTTTCCAGAACCAATTCCAATCTCAGTTTCCACTTGGAACATCAACGTACATGCGAACAAGGGTGGCCAGCGAAAATAGAACCGACGGCGCGGGTAGCGAAAGAATAATCGCGTTCAGCTTCCCAGCCGCGATTCGAACATATGAATTACGGCATTCTGTTTGGCGATCACTTGCGCCTGCCAAACCAGCACGATGGACATCACACTCATCGCAAAGATGCACAGTGCCAAAACGATACCAGTTTGCGTTTCGGTGGCGGGCATATGAAACACACGGCGAAGCCAATCCATGGTGAAGGGCCCTCCCAAGTGGGGTTAACCAACAGTCACAATGAATGTCGCAATCCGCTGACCAAGACCAGAGCCGGAGTATAGCACCATCAGTACCACGCTTTTCGGCCCTTTTTGCCAGTTTCCCATTCTTGCAGGGTGTCTGCTCAGCGTCGATGTGCAAAAGAAAGCACACATTTGCACCTAAGGTTCCCTCTGCGAGAAGTGTCTGCTTTGGATAATCTCCAGCGCTTCGCCCCAAGTGTCCCCTTGGAAAAGGGGCACGAGCTTCGGGGCGGGCCCCGCATGCCGCTGGGAACTTTCCTCACCAGCGCTGCGATCCGTCAACAGAATCGCTCGATCGCAGCTGGAAAACAGCGCGGCGCGGTCCGATGCGCTGGCGAGTGCGACGGAGAACGCCGGTTTGTGAAACGATCGGTCATAAAGTTTGCGCAGTTCACGAACACAACTTGCCAGGTTGGCATTTACCGCGATCGACCAAAATGCGCCGCGGGGGCGCACCTCAAATTTGCGATGCACTGCCTGCTTCTGGAATCGTTGGATATCCTCATCCGATGCCCCTGCAAAGAAGAATAACTCGTCAAAATCCCGCTGGCGCGTAGCGTCGGCTTCGTTACGCCGGAGTCCGGTGTTTTGCACCAGCTCGCGTGGCGATAGGGAACTCAGCGGCACCACCGTCACGCCAGTCTCTTCAGCCATCAGCTCCAGCGCTTGCGCGGAGGCCGGCAGCGGCTTCGCCACCGGTATCGCGGTAAATCGCCCAAGCCGAACGGTCTGCGCCGCTTTCAGGTGGAAATAATCCTCGGCCAGATACACAGCGGATCCGCCTTCAGCTATGAACGGCTGGCCGTGCCCCAGTTTTCGGTACACCGCATCCAGTTGGTGCCGATTTCGCGAGGTGATCCACACGCAGGGTATTCCTGCCTCCAGCAGTGAATCCAGAAACTCCGGAAACCCCGTTAATGGCTTCCCAGAACCGGGGATCAGATCGTCAATCGCGCAGAAAACGACAGTATTGGATGGGGGCAAAACTTACTCCGAAGGCTGCAGGGCATTGTAGCGGAATTGTTGCCGGGGAAAAAGAAAACGGCGGAAGGTGTAACCCTCCCGCCGCTTTGAAGTAGTAAAAAAACTGCAGGTTACCGGCCGGACTTGGTCGCTGCCGCTGCGGTTGCGGGCTGCTGCCCGTTCGCCTTGGGCACGCTGAGGTAGCCGCTGATGGTGTTCTTGCCCACCTTATTGATTACCAGCTCTTCGGGCTGGTGCGTCCCGGAGAGATAGAAGAACAACGGCGAGTTGATGTTCGCGTTCTTCGCCTCGTAGTTCTTGTCTTCAACAGTGTAAACAATGTTGGAGCGATTCTTCTTCTCGTTCGTGCCCTTCAGCACAACGGTCACATTGCCGACCTTCTGGGGTTGGTTCTTGCCCGTGATCGTGAATTCGATGTAGTCGCGCTCACCTTGCCGGCGCAGCACATCGATTTCATCATGGTTGCGCGCAATCAGCGTGCCCAACTCGCTGCGGGCCATGTTCAGGTCCGTGTTGGTCTTCTCCAGATCGCTGCTAACCTTGGTTACCTTGGTGTCCACGCCCTTCACGTCATCCGTGGTGGCCTTGGTAGCCAACTCGCTGTGCACCGAAGTGTCCAGGCTCTTCACCATCTCCGTGGTCTGCGTGTTGTTGGCTTCCGCTTCCTGCCGAGCCTTCTTCAGTTGACCCTGGGTAATCTTCAGTTTGTCGGTAACCACCTTCAGATCGCCCTGCAGGTCGGTGTTTGCTTTTTCCGCCACAGCCAGACGATCTTTCAAGCCAGTCATGTCTTGCTGTTCTGACTGCTGGAGAGTCTTCATCTGGTCGGCAACTTGCTGTTTGGCCGCATCCACTTTGCCCGAATTGCTCCAACCGAATGCCAGTCCGCCCAGCGCCAGCAACGCCAGAATAATGATGGCGGGCAATTGCCAGGAAGGACTGCTCTTCGTTTCTTGCACTACGTATTCGTCTGCCATGTTGAAACTGTTCTCCTCACCCCTTAAGGGTCAATGCTTGACGTAATGGCAGCTCGAAGCGGCTGCCTTCGCATATCCGATGTGCAAACAGGTGCACGCAGGGTGCCGACAGAGGGACAGTACACGGGCATCGGTAAGTTACTGTAGAACAGGTGGTTGTGGAAACCTATGGAAAACAAGGCCAGGTACTAGTTCTAGCAATCTTTACTCACAGATGAATATGTATATCCCATTCCTACTTAGTTCTATACCACCTGTACCGGCAATACCCAATCACGCCGAGACCGGCAGTGTACGAACACAGAAACGCCAGAAATGCCGGTCGCGCGCATCGAGTCTGACCGAAAACTGATCACTAAGAACTTATAACTCACTACACGCGGACGCCAACCCCGGCCAGGTCCTCGCGCAACTGGGCCGCGTCGCGGAACTGAATGCCCACCATGCCCAACGAACGGGCGGCGTCTGCATACGCGGCGATGTCATCAACATACACCGCCTCGTTGGCCTTCACTTTCAATGCTCGGAGCGCCTCGCGAAATATCAGCGGATTCGGCTTACTCGCACCCACCGAACAGGAATAGATCCGCGCGGACTTGGGGAAATGCCGGAAGAAGCCGTAGCTCTCTTCCAGGCGCGCCACGTGAATCGGATCGGTGTTCGAAAGCAGCGCCAGGCGGTACGACTTTGCTAGCTTCTCGAAAAAGCTGTCGGGATGAATGGGCTCGGGATCCAGGGCCGAATTCCACGCCTTCGTGAACTCCTCGAAGCTCAGCGACGATCCGAGTCGGTTGCAGAGATTCTGGTGCCAGTCGCGCGCCGACATCCGGCCCTGCTGCCAGTCCGGCCACCGCGGGTCCTTTTCAATGGCCGACCACAGCTCTTCAGGACTAAGCGACAAGTTCTTCGCCAGGCTCTGTTGCGCTTGCCGGATATCCACCCGCACCAGCACTCGCCCAATATCAAAAATGATCGCTCGAATTCTGTCGGCCACGATTACTTGCTTTCCGCTTCGGGTGCGGGAGTCGCGCCACCCGCGCGTGCACCGCGCACACTTTGCCACGAACGCAGCAGGCTAATCACCGGTGGCAAGATCGAAAGAAGAATGATGGCCCCAATAATGTAATGCAGATATTGCCCGATGTTGGGAATCCGCGATCCTGCCAGATAGCCGCCCAGCAGCATGCTGCTGATCCACAGCGTTCCGCCGAAAACGTCGTAGAACAAATACGTGGAGTAATTCATCTTCGCAGCGCCCGCCACCGGAGGGCAGAACGTTCGCACGATGGGCACAAAACGCGCCAAGATGACCGCCCGCCCGCCATATTTCTCGTAAAACTCATGCGCTCTTTGCAGGTGGCGTCGCCGGAAAAAGAACGAATCTTCCCGCCGATATAGCGCCGGACCCGTGGACCGCCCAATCCAATAGCCCAATTGGTCGCCCAGGATCGCGCACAGGATTCCCGGAATCAGCAGCCAGCGCAGCGGGATCACGTTCTGCCCGGCGAAGATTCCCGCGGTAACTAGAAGGGAATCGCCGGGAAGAAAAAATCCTACAAACAGCCCAGTTTCCACGAAAACGATGAGGCAGACCAGCGGCGCTCCGCCCCAGCGGAGCAGCTCACGGAGGCCTTCGGTGCTGTAGAGCGAACGAAAAAAGTGCAGGATCGAGTCCAACAAGCGGTTTTAAGCCTCGCAGACGTGAGTATGGCTGCTAGCGTAGCCGAGCAAAACAACTCAGCACGCGCCCAAGCCGTCAGAATAATAAGGTAACAGAAGATCGCCAGATTCTCGCCACTTTCCTCCCACAGCAGCAGGAGGTAGGCGAGCGCCGGCTGCAACCTGGCCGCGTTGATCATCGCAATGCTTGCGCGAACAGGAACTCGCCTTGTCGCCCCGGCTCAAAGGCCTCTTCCCGTTGGCTGCCCAGCAGCTTGCGTATTTGCGGCAGTGCCGCGTGGGTGGATGCGGCGCCTGCCTCGATGGCTTCGTCGATGCGATCGAAATCGTCCCAAGCTAAAGACTGCACCGCGGGCCGTAACACCAGATCCGCATGTCGCTCCCAACTCTCCAGTTGGTGCTTCTGCGCTGCGCTCAGCGCCCGGCTCACTACCTGGAAAATGTTGCTCGGCGCTCCCCGTTGCCCGTCATGCAATCCCACGGAAATGCCCAGCACGATTTGCGCTCCCAGCTCACGCGCGGCCCGTGTCGGCACCGGAGCCACCAGCCCGCCATCCGCCAGCCAACGCGTGCCAATCTGTATCGGCTCGAACAGTCCCGGGAATGCACAGCTTGCCCGTATCGCGTCAGATAAATTTCCTTGCTTGAACACCACGGGATCGCCCGTGCCTAGATCCGTAGCCACAATCGCCGTCGGGATCTGCAGGTCTTCGAATTGACGAGAGTCAAAGAAGCGTTGCACCAGCGCGCCAAGCCGGTCATTGCTGGCCAAACCAAAACGCGAGACCCGCCAGCGCGCGAAGTCGCGGAACCGGATCTCCGCGCATTTTTCCACGATCCGTTCCAGCGGCACTCCACTAGCATACGCCGCTCCTAGAATGCTTCCGATGCTGCTCCCGCTGATGCACGAGATCGGGATCTGCTGCTCTTCCAGCGTCCGCAACACCCCGAGATGCGCATACCCTCGCGCGAACCCCCCGCCCAGCGCCAACCCAATGCCAGGCCGCAGGAGGTTCGGTTCGTCGAGCGGTAAGAATCGGGCATAGATGTTGTGTGCCACCCCACAACTTTCTCAGACCAGCCAAAGCCGGAACGATGGGACAGGCGTCCCGAAAACGGAGTACCAAGGTACTTCGCGCAAATACTTGTAAAAGAATAGAAACAGAGTGCAGACAGTACCGAAATACTACCCTGGTACCCTCCCTGTACCATTGTGGGCGTTGTACCGGGCCGCCAAACTAGCACTCGCTACTCACCAACATTCTTCTCGAGGGGCGGACATGCAAACGGGCTATAACGTGTGGCTGGGGCAGGCGGTGGTTCTGCAGGTGGCACTTGGCGACATCCAGGTTCCGTTGCGCGGCAAGCTCCTCAAAGAAGGTGGTGACACCGTTCGTATGAGGATCGGTGAAGGCTGGGACATCGACATCTACAAGAACATGATTGTCACCGTAGAGCGCGATGGCCTGGCTCTCATTCCGGCTTGAGGGAGGCACCATGGACAATCAGATTCCGAAATACGTAACACAAGCACGTGCGTCGTATTTGCTCGGTTTGTCAGAGGACGAGCTTTCCCGCATTTCCCAGGAGAGCGGCATCGGTCACGTGGAACGCGCCGGCGACGAAGAAGAATGTTTCTTTACGTACGAAGAATTACAAAAAATTTGTATGTTAGCGACGCACAGCGTGGTCGCCACCCACTAAATTAACCAAGTTCCCTGCGGCCCCCCTCAGGCGGTACCCCCACCCCGGCTCGTTGCCCCCAGCGAGCCGGGTTTTTCTTGCCAGTCTCGATCACCCGTCTTAACCCCCCATCATCAGATGGATGTACATCGACTGAAGTTCTACGTGTCCCGGGCCCGTGGATGTCCGGTTTCTCGACTTTCCCATACCGCACAAATCTGGGTGCCTCATAGTTCTTTCGGTACATCTTAGAATGGTTGCGGTAGTTTGCTAACCGGAGACCTCCTCGTATGAATCGTGTGTTCGAACTGGACGAGCGCCATTGTGTGAGGAACATCAGAACATACATAAGACTTGCGCAATGGCCCAAGCTCTTGCCCACGATTTTCCCAACCGGGCGCGTCCCAGTAGCGGAGAGTCCATTAATGCGGCGGATTCAATGGGTCGCACCTAGCCCGATGGGAGCACCTCTCTTACCGAAGTGGTCTCAGACAATGGGTCTTCCAGATAGCGGAAAATTTACATAGCCGCCTTTAGAACAAGCACATCTAACGCACCAGCGGGGGCATAGCGACCTTCGGACCACCAGCCAGTGCTACTCTACGCAACCAAACCCTGCGCATCGACGAGTGGGACAAGATGGCTCGATACCTAGGAGGAACAATGACTGAACAGAACGAACTTCGTTACAGAAAAATCCCCATGAATAACGGCAAAAGCATTCCTGCCCTCGGTTTCGGCACCTTGATCCCCGATCTTGGCGATACCTTACGAGCAACTACGGCTGCTTTACAAGCTGGCTTTCGCCAATTCGATTGCTCGGAGCGTTATCGAAATGAACAGGCGGTCGGCGAAGCGATACAAGCCGTGCAGCGAGAAGGAAACCTGCGCCGCGACGATCTCTTCATCGCTACAAAGCTCTGGAACAACAATCACCGTCCTGAGCGTGTCAAACCTGCCTTCGAGGCTAGCCTCAGAAAGCTTCGGCTCAACTATGTTGACCTCTACCTCATGCACACACCTTTTGCCTTTCGACCGGGCGACGATCAGGATCCCACAGATGAACATGGCAAAACCATCTACGACCATGGCGTGACATTGCCCGAGACCTGGGCCGCAATGGAGCGCCTCGTCGACGAAGGCAAGTGTCGCGCCATCGGCTTGTCCGATGTCGAACTTGCACACATCGCAGAAATCAATCGATCTGCCAGAATCCGGCCTGCAGTTGTGCAGGTCGAGGCGCATCCCTATCTTCCGCAATGGGAGCTGCTTGAGTCTTGCAGAGAAGCCGGGATCGTCTTTTTGGCGTTCGCCGTGCTGGGCCACTCCTTCGAGCCGAAACTGCTCGAAGATGATGTCATCAAGAAAGTCGCCGCCGCAGTAGGCAAGACCGCCGCTCAGGTTTGTATTGCCTGGGCACTCCAGCGCGGCACCGCCGTCCTTACAACTTCGACCAGCGCGGATCACATCCGCGCAAGCCTTGACGTGTCGCCCCTTCCGGAAAATGCCATGGAAGCGATCAAAGGAATCACCACGCGCTATCGATTCAACAAAGTCGTCGAAACAGGTCTTCCCGGTTTCATCCCTCGAGAGCCAGACCGCAAGGGCGCCACGGCTAAGTGAGTCACTATTTTAATTGACCAAACGGTGCGGGAGCGCTCCCTAAGACATGCCTCGACTTCTCTCCGTGAACGTCGGGTTTCCACGCGACATCGTGTGGAAAGATCGCACTGTACATACCGGCGTCTGGAAGAATCCAGTGACGGGTCACTGTCGCGTCGGCCGGTTGAATCTCGAGGGAGACGCTCAAGGCGACCTGGCCGGACACGGAGGTGAGCACCGCGCCGTCTTCGTTTATCAGATGGAATCGTATCGCTACTGGCAGGAGCAACTGAACAGAAGCGATTTCGTTTACGGGCAGTTCGGCGAGAACTTTACAATCGACGGGCTGGCGGATGACGCCGTCTGCATCGGCGATCGCTTTCAGATCGGCACTGCACTTTTCGAGGTCACGCAACCCCGCGTCACATGCTTCCGCGTCGGCATTCGCATGAACGAACCCCGCATGGCTTCATTGCTCACATCGAGCGGCCGGCCGGGCTTCTATTTCCGTGTTCTCCATGAAGGTGAGGTGGCTGCCGGCGAAGAAATCGTGAAGGTGGGACAGGAGGCGCGAGAGCGCATGACCGTCGCTGAGATCAACGCGCTCCTCTATTTGCCTGATCACCCACGCGATCGTCTGGAGCGCGCGTTGCGCATCGAAGCGCTTTCGCACGGATGGCGTCGCTCGTTTGAAGCGCTGCTCCTGAGTCGGCAAACCGGGCCGGAAACGGGAAACGCGGGACTGGCGCCTGCCGCCGTGGCCCATGCGGCCTCGCCAGGATTTCAGTCGCTCGTGGTGACCTCAATCGATCGCGAGTCCGCGGACGTTCTCTCCTTTGCCATGCAGAGCGCTGACGGTCACCAGCTGGCCATGGCTCTCCCAGGTCAGTACGTTGTTGTGCGTCTTAAGCCCACCGCCGCCGGCCCGGCGTTTTTTCGCAGCTACTCGCTCTCGGGTCCGCTCTCCACGGAGCGTTATCGCATTAGCGTCAAGATCGAGTCCAATGGAGCGGCTGGAAGGTACCTGCGCGAACATCTCCGTGTAGGCAACCGCCTCGACGTCAGCTCCCCGCGCGGAAGTTTTGTTCTACAGCCGGGAGAGCGCCCGATCGTGCTGCTCAGTGCCGGGATCGGCGCCACACCCGTTCTGTCGATGCTGCACGCACTCGCGGCGGAACGCTCTACACGCCACATCATCTGGCTGCACACAGCCCGTGATGGGCAGCATCATCCGTTTGCAGGCGAAGTGCGCCTACTCATACGCGCGCTAGCGAACGGGCGCAGCTACGTCTGTTACACCAGGCCGCACGCCATCGACAAAACGGGTGAGGATTTCAACGCCGCGGGTCGCTTCTCGCGATCGGTTTTGGATCAACTCGGGCTGCCACTAGACGCTGATATCTACCTTTGTGGGCCAACCCGATTCATGGCGGACATGAGGCAGGCGCTCACGGCCTTAGGTGGGGCGCCAGACCGCGTTCATATCGAGATCTTCAACGGCGGAGAATCCATGACCCCCGGAGTGGTCGGCGCAGCGACGCGAACTCCGCATCCGCCTGGCAACGAGGTAACTACTGGCCCCTCGGTATCGTTCGCACGCAGTGGCATTTCCGCGCACTGGGACGCGTCGCGCTACGGCAGCATCCTAGAAATGGCCGAGGCGTGTGATGTCCCGGTCCGTTGGGCGTGTCGAACCGGTGTTTGTCACAACTGTGAGAGTGGTTTGGTTTCAGGGGCGGTCGTCTACGGTCCGGAACCACTCGACAAGCCCGCCGATGGCAACCTTCTCGTCTGCTGTTCACACCCGACGAGCGATGTCGTAATCGATTTGTGAACCAGCCCAGCGGACGAAGTTCGCTCTTCCCGGGCGGAACTGGGTGTTTTCTTTCGCTTCCCGGTGCAAGCCCTCCAACGCGATAGTCCGCATTGTCGACGGCAATGTGCTCTCCTACGCGGTATGCCTCCGCCAAAGCTCGTCCTAGCAGCCATTTTCCGGTAACCCAACTTTATCAGGAGTTCCCACAATTCGAGGTCGGAGCGCACCGTTACGTGCGAGCGAAACTACGATCAGACATTCGCGTCCAAAAGGCAGGTGATCCAAAAAAGCAGCATGTAAGGAGTCCGTGTGCATCACCATACTTCCCCGGCATTTCTTTCCGCTCTGGTGTTCGCCTGCGTCCAGATTTCAGGTTGTGGTGGCGGCGGTGCGGGACAATTGGGCTCACGGCCTCCTGGTCCATTCGGGCCGCCAAAGTTCAATCCAGGCGGCATAGGCAAAGCCGAATAAGAGCATTCACCACGCCATTTGGGAGTGAAGTTGTTGTGAGCTTGCGGCAACCGGGGGAGCGCCACCGTACTCTTGGATTCAAGCAGGCAAATGAAACCCCATCCCGCATAGACAGAAGAATTGGCGCAGTGCATCACGACTGAGTTTGCTTTTGCCTGGCCTGTCATTATTGACAATAGCCCGGTCTCTGACTCTCGGTTATTTTCCTCATCATTCAATTATCGTCGGGAACCGTATTCTTCAACGGCCACGTGGATCAGAAGGCGTGTTTGAAAGGACACAGAGATGCGCTTAGTTCGTTTGGCTTTACCAATATTTGCTTTATTACTCGTTGCGGCACTGGTTTCCACCACGCTTGTGCAGGCACAAGTCGGCAATCTGCAAATCATTAAAGCGGTCTACGGTAAAGGGGGAGCGGGGAACGACGTAACCCGGCGCCTGCAGAGGATGATTCAGAACAATACGCTGGATATAATGGTCACCAATTCCAATATGGGCGGGGACCCCAACAAAGGCGCGGACAAAAGCTTGAAAGTCGATTACAGCTATCGGGGACAGCGTAGGCAGGTGGTCGTCAACGAAGGCAAGCGACTTAGACTACCCTGAGTTGCCAAAGGGATTTTTTTCGACCTGCATGCTCTTTCCGCGGTTCTGTTTCTTGGGATACGATTCCAATCATGGAAATCAAAAGAATTGGCTCGCAACCGTCCCTAAAAGGACCCTCCGAGTGGTTCACCGGCGCGGTCCGTATCGATCCGCTGTTTCAAGCCCCCGATCCGGCACTCGTTCAAGGTGCCAGCGTGTCTTTTGAGCCCGGCGCTAGGACCGCATGGCACACGCATCCGCTCGGTCAGACCCTTATCGTCACAGCCGGCTCCGGATGGGCGCAGCGCGAAGGCGGGCCAATTGAGGAAATCCGGCCCGGTGACGTAGTGTGGTTTCCGCCCGGCGAGAAGCACTGGCACGGGGCCACCCCTGCCACAGCGATGACCCACATTGCCATTCAGGAAAAGCTTGACGGCCAAGTGGTGACCTGGATGGAACACGTCAGCGATGAACAATACCGGCTCGCATCAATACTCTGATATGGAATGACCTGTCAAGTGCAATCTCCTGTTTTTTTCTTTTCTTCCTCTCTTCCCCTGTGATCCTTCCTTGTGAGGCAGCGCAAGTCGCGGTCGAGGCGGCTATTGCGACGGTTGATCACTCTGATATTCGCGGGTCGAAACCGCATAATCGTGATCCGTCGGGAGCTGCCTCGGACTAAAGGCGCGGGTTCGGTCCGCAGACCTACCGCATAGAGTTTTCGAGGATTCTCCTTTCCATGCGCCTCTCGACCGCTACTCACGCTGCCTCCTGGAAAATTCTTGCTGCATAAAAAACTCACCTCATGCCGCCCGCCGTTCGGGTTCCTTCTGTGCTGCCTCTACTTTTACCCCAATGGCCCAGATAAAACCCAATAGCTCACGCCCGATCGCGGTCACAACCTTCCCTTTTTCCTTTCCTCGTGCCGTCAGCTTCCGATAACGCGCATGCAACCGATGCTGCGCTTTCCAGGCGATCTCTCGCACTTCTTCGCTGACCAACTCTTGCCGCTTGCGTAAAGCTGCACCTACGTTTGGCCGGTGGCGGTACGCCCAGGCGGCCTCCACGACCACGCGCCGTACGTGCGCATTCCCGGTCTTAGTGATGCCCCCTCGCCGGCTACTTTCTCCACTGGAATGTTCGCTCGCGACGATCCCGCCGTAGCCCATCAACTCCCGAGCCCCTGGGAATCGCGATATTTCTCCCAGTTCCGCCACGATCGTCACCGCCGCGACTTGAGCCAACCCCCGCAGGGCTTGCAATCCCTCGATCACCGCACGCATCTTCGGTGTTGTCGACTTCACTGCTTCATCGATGGCCTGGTCCAGCCGTGTGATGCGGGTTTCTGCGTGCTCCACCTCGTGTAAGTAATCCAATAAGGTGGCTTCCTGCGCCGCTTGTTCGAAGTGGACTTCCTTTTTTACCCACGCCATGTAATTCAATGTCCAAGGCTTCACACCGCTTGCCGGCCGCCTCCCGTGCCGCAAGAGAAACTTGCTTAGCCGGTGTTTCGCCCGCAACTGATCTTTCTTAGCCGCCTCCCGGGCTCGTACCAGATCTCGCAAGGCCTCCTGGGCCGCATCCGGTACCCACACCGCCGTCAACTCTCCGGCCCGATAATTCCGCGCCAGCTTTACCGCATCGCGTCGATCAGTCTTCACCCGCTCGCCCGATTTCACCGGTACCAGCGTTGGGGCCACTACTTCGCACTTCGCCCCCAGTGCCGTCAGCTGCCAGTACACGACATAACCTGTTGGGCCCGCCTCATAGCAGAAACACAGCTGCTCCACAGGTCCCAGTTTCTTGACCAGCTTCCGAATCGACTCCTCCCGATTCGGAATGACCCCGAGCGTTCTCACCTCCCCGTCCTGCTCGGCAACCGCCACCGCAATCGTTTCGGCATGGACATCCAAACCAACAAATTTTATTCTTTTCATCGACCGGCTCCTTCGCTTGTGGCTCTGTACTGCTTGTCTTCCGATTCGCAGCATAACCCACGACTGCGAATCGGAGCCGGTCATTCCATTGTGACTAAATGAAAAGGTCGGCGGATACCCAGTCGCTGCATCTCGGACCGAGGCCCACTTGATCAGCTCGGCCAGCATCTCTCTACCGCTCTTATCGTAGAACGTCTTAGTCATCCCGCTTGTGTCCACCGTCCACTTCTCGATCCCGCTCTACGCCAAGCCCCGGGACATCTCTAGATAACTCGTCTCGCGCCGCTCGTGCCGACGCAGGTGCTGAACGAACGTCTCGTGCTCACTAGTTTCAGCCACGGCAAGCACTTCGTGCACGGGCGCGGAGACCACCCGGTGGCCGCCCCCGAAATACTCCGAATGGCCGTCGGCCAGGTGGGAATCGTATCGTTCCACGCCCAGCGCCTTCAGCGCCAGCACATACTCCCGGAACGTCTTCGCGCTACCGAGCCGGGCGTGCAGCTCGTTGATTTGTTCGATAGTAAACATAATTCTTATAACCTTTGCCACCAGCATGCACGATCCGCCGGATTCGCTTCGGCCTCTCTGCAAACCGTGCCAGCCACGGTCCAACGAATGGCCAATCTTCTTTGAGTACACTACCGCACATCCGCTCGCGCGCCCCGGCCTTCCATCGAAAACATCGCGAAGTCCGTTGCCAGCGGCTCAGCGCCAAGCTGCCGTATCATCAGTGCCACTTAACCCCGATGGTTCGTGAAATGGTTCGCCACATGTTGCATCAGGTACGCCAGACTGATTTGTGTGGTGCGAAAGGGGAAGGATCCTTCCCAACGATTCGTTAGTTACTCCATTTACGAACTCAATTTGTTCTCTCTCCACTTCCGCCCACTTCAATCGCACCGCCGCGAGCTCGGGAAGCGCATTCGGATGAAATAGGGTGTCGTGGCGCGCCCAGAAGTCTGTGATGAAGGCGGGGCTGAGGGACGGTTCCTTCCAACACCTTAGCCAACCCCACTCGCCGCCCACGTTCAGTTCCGGACAAGTCGTCGGCTGCCAACGAATCTGATAAAATTCGCGGAATGAACAGACGAACTTTGCTGATGGCCGCGCCCTTGGCGGTGCTGGCGCCCTCCGAGGTAGCAGAAGCGATGCAATCGTTCGCTTCCGTAGCGCATGAGAGTTTGCCAACCGGGGAGAGCGCCCACCGTGGCGCGGCGGGAGGATCAACTGTGGTGTACGAACTGCGCATTTATCACGCGGTCCCCGGAAAATTAGACGCCCTGGTCGCCCGCTTCCGGGACCACACCATGAAGCTTTTTGCCAACCATGGAATGAAGAGCGTTGCCTATTGGACCGCCCTCGACGAACCCGCGAAAAGCAGCACCTTCATTTACATTCTCGAGCATCCCAGCCGCGAAGCCGCGGCCACCAACTGGAAGGCCTTCCAGGACGACCCGGAATGGAAAAGCGTGAAGGCCAAAACAGAAGAGAATGGCCAATTAGTAGAAAAGGTTGACTCCACGTTTCTGAACCTAACGGATTTTTCCCCGCCCGTGGGATGACTTTGTTCCCATTCGATCCCGATAGACCATCCGCACGGAGCGCTCCAGTACGTTAAATCGTTAGAAAGTCTTTGACTTACCCTCGAAAGCCGAGGGAAACTGGCCTCGATTCACGCATTGCAAACAGGGAAGAGTGTGGACTTGGTGCGCGCATCTCGCGGCGTGCGAGCGGAAAATTGCCCCGCGCAAGCGGATGCTCCGTCGCACACGCAACCATCACAGGCTCAACTTAGAATCCGAGCGAAGGCGGACCTATGGCGGCAGGCACGGCCGTATTGTTGGATAGCAAGACCGGATACAACCGCTTTCTTTTGCTGGTGGCCGGTCTGGGCGGATTGCTCTACGGCGTCGACGTCGGCATCATCGCGGGTGCCTTACCGTATTTGGAGGCCACCTCCAAGCTGAACGCCGGGCAACTCTCCATCGTCGTTGCCGCGGTGCTCCTCGGTAGCGTCATTTCCACACTCTTCGCCGGACTTCTCGCGGACTGGATGGGCCGCAAGTGGCTGATGATCCTCAGCGGCCTGATGTTCGTCGTAAGTATTCCGGTGATTGCGCTGGCGCAGGGATACAGCCCGCTGGTGCTCGGCCGCCTGCTGCAGGGCATCAGTGCGGGATTGATCGGCGTGGTGGTTCCTTTGTACCTGGCGGAATGCCTGTCTGCCGCCAATCGCGGGAAGGGAACTGCGATGTTTCAGTGGCTGCTGACACTCGGAATTGTGTCGGCGGCACTGGTGGGAATGTACTTCAGTATCCGTGTCGACGAAGTGGCCAAACTCGGCGATCCAGAAAAAATATTCATATTTAAAGACCACGCCTGGCGCAGCATCTTCTGGGTGTCCCTGCCCGCAGGCATCCTGTTTGTGATTGGAGGTTTTCTCGTGGCGGAGTCACCCCGATGGCTGTTCCGCCGAGGCAAAAAAGAAGCCGCGTTGAATGCGTTGCTGCGTTCGCGCACCACCGAACAGGCACACTCGGAACTGCGAGAGATGGAGGAAATCTCGTCCGCGGAGGCCAAGGGCTCCTTGGGCGGCAAGATAAGAGAATCGCTGCTTCGTCGCAAATATGTGATCCCCTTTGTGCTCGCTTGCGTGATTCTTGCTTGTAATACCGCCACCGGCATCAATTCCATCATCGGCTTCAACACCAACATCCTGTTGCAGAGTGGCCTGTCCGATGTCCAGGCGCATTGGGGCTACGTCATTTTCACCATCATGAATTTCCTGTTCACCATGGTCGGCGTGATGCTCGTGGACCGCAAAGGCAGGAAGTTCCTCCTCTCATTGGGTAGCGCGGGGGTCATCGTCGCGTTGGTCTGCACCGCGCTCTTGTTCCATCGCACCGAGAAGTACCGCATGGATGCTCGCGATGCGGTGCAGGCGCTGGTCACCCCGGACCAGAAATTGTCGCTTCCCTTCGACAGTAACACCGCCCAGGAACTGCAGAAGAGCAACGGAGCCACTCCGGCAGCGACCTCCCTCAGCATCATCTATTCTTATGGCGATTTTCGCGCTGCCTCCAAGGTGGTGCGCTCCGACGACGTGGGCGCAAAGCCCGTGGACATTAATCGCGATACCACTCTTCCCGCGAACAAAGTCGTGGCCTTCTTCTCCAATCCCTTTGGGGATCTCGACGCCGCACGCCACGCTCCCTTGACCATCGACAATGCCTGGATTACCCCCATGCCCAGCGCGCAAAACGGTTGGCTGGTGGCCTTGATGCTCTACGTTTTCGTGGCCTTTTACGCTGCCGGCCCTGGCGTTTGTGTCTGGCTGGCTCTTTCCGAGCTTATGCCCACGCGCATTCGCTCCAACGGCATGAGCATCGCGCTGCTGCTGAACCAGGCCGTTTCCACCACCTTCGCCGCCATTTTTCTGCCCACCGTCGGCCGCTACGGGTATGCCACCATGTTTTATGTGTTTGCCGCCTGCACCGTAGTCTACTTCGTCACCGCGGCCTTCTTCCTCCCGGAAACCAAGGGCAAAACTCTCGAAGAGATCGAAGCGCACTTCGAAGGCGCGAAGGCCTAACGTCATTCATTTTCCACTGAAACTGTGGCATTGTAGCGGTTCCATGAACCCAAACCCGCCAATCCTCCCGTTTCTGTTTTCCTGATGCCCGGTCCTCTTCCTCGCAAACCGGCGAAGCACTACGCTCTGCTGGCAGGGTTCCTTTGCTGGACCCTCGACGCCTTCGATTTCTTCGTAATCGTCTTCTTGTACGACGCGCTCGCGCGCCAATTCGGCGTCACCAAGCAAGCCATCGTCCTCACCACCGTCGCCACCCTCGCCCTCCGGCCCGTCGGCGCTCTGCTCTTCGGTCTGCTTTCTGACCGTTACGGCCGCCGCCTTCCGCTCATGGCCACGGTCATCTTTTTCTCCGTGGTCGAAGTGCTGTGCGGTTTCGCTCCCAACTACACCGTGTTTTTCCTGTTGCGCGCGCTGTTTGGAATCGGCATGGGCGGCGAATGGGGCGTCGGCGCTTCGTTGGCGATGGAAGCCGCGCCCACGCGCTGGCGAGGCATCCTCAGCGGCATTTTGCAGGGCGGATATCCCATGGGCTACCTGCTCGCGTCAGTTGCCGCGCGCTTTGTATTGCCCGCTCTCGGATGGCGTTGGATGTTCTGGCTCGGCGCCCTGCCCGCCTTAATCGCGCTGTACATCTGCTCCAAAGTTCCGGAGTCCGAGGCTTGGGCCCAGCACCGCGCCGAAAGCGTCATGCAAGTTCTGCGCGTCGTCGCCTCGCACTGGAAACGCTTCGCCTACCTCGTCATGCTCATGACCTTCATGATGTTTCTCTCCCACGGCACTCAGGATTTGTATCCCGATTTTCTGAAAGCGGTGCACAAACTCAGTCAGTCGCAGGTCGCCAACATCGCCATGCTCTACAATTGCGGCGCGATTGTCGGCGCGGTCATCTTCGGGCAGCTTTCGCAGAAATTAGGACGGCGTATGGGCATGTTGGCGGCGCTGGCTTTGTGCCTGCTGGTCATTCCGCTGTGGGCCTTTGGGGACGGCACCGCCGCCTTCCTGATCGCGCCCGTGCTCCTGCAAATGGGAGTGCAAGGCGCCTGGGGCGTCATCCCCGTGCACTTGAATGAACTGGCGGCAGACGCCGCGCGCGGCTTGATGCCCGGATTGACCTACCAGATCGGCATCCTGCTCGCCTCGCCCACCAATTCCTTGCAGTACGCCTTGCGCGGACAGTTCGGTTATCGTTGGGCGCTCGCCGGATTCGAAACCGTCACCATCCTCGTGCTCGCCATCCTGCTGTGGCGGGGCGCCGAAGCCCACGGCAAAAGTTTTCTCCGCGAATCCGCTCCCGATTTTCCCCACGCCTAGGCCCGCGGTGTCGCCAAGCTGCTTGTGCAAATCATTCGAGGGTGCGTCCAGTCCTGGTTGAAGCCCCGCAACCGTCTGGAAGCCTTCGGGCCCGTTATGTTACGATATTAAAATCGCGACGCGCCCGTAGCTCAGTTGGATAGAGCGTCTGGCTACGAACCAGAAGGTCGGGAGTTCGAGTCCCCCCGGGCGCGCCATAATACCCAATAAAACAAAGGCGATTTGAAGAGCGGCTAGAAGTTGGCTCTTACGAATTCCGTGTCGTGCTACCAGCTTGCTACGATGGGTTGGTCGAGGCATTGTGGCCGACCACTTTCCTGGAATAACTGGGTCGTTGGTTAATGGATGAAAGTAAGCACCGACCAACTCACCCGCGGTAAGGAACCCTTGAGAGGTCGCGGCGTGAGGGTCAGCCCCTGCAGTGCAAGGAATCGCTGGGCGGCAAAAACCGAATTCTCGTCGCTGCCAGGGCCGAGAATTATGTCGCAGCCTTAAGAGTTCATGCCATGCCTTGGGCTGCCTCGCTCCACAGCTGAGGGTCGATTTGTATCCCGTACCGCATGTTGATGAGCCCAACAAAAAACATGCCCGTTCGCAAGAGGTAGAAAAGGCTCTCGTCAGTGACCGGGAAGACCGCGAGGGGTTTGCCGATTGCGGTCCCGTGAACAATCTCGTGCCTCTGGTCATCGAATTGTTTTATCCGCGTCTCGTCATACGCATAGCCGTGCATCGGAGACCATTTAGGTTCGGGCTTGCAGCGAGCAAAAAGCTTGCCGACTTTTGTAAGCAGCGCCTCGCGCTCAAGTTCGGCTAATCGTTTGTAGATTTTAGCCCGGAGGAGTTGTTCGTAGGTTTGATCGCGCGCTTCGAGCAATCCGACTTGCATGCCCGACAGTTCCTTTTCCCAATCGCTAGGCGCTCGAAGAGCTGTTACACGCAAACAGTCGAAAACCACTCCGTCGAGGATCGAATGGTAGAAAATCAGCGTTGCAGCATTGACCTGAGCATAAGTGGTGTCAAGCATCGCTTTTGCGCCGAGTTTAGCCAACGCTGCATAATCGGGCTTCTTCGTCGATCTAGGCGCGGTCGGGTCGATGGGCAGCCCTTTCCACTCCGGAGCTTCAAACAAATCCCGAATCAAGTCTGTTAGCCTAGAATTGAGATGCTTGTCGGCGTCGGACGAAACTGCGAGTAACGTATTTCTGAAGTTAGAAACAACGGACGTTGCGTGCATAACTCGGGCGAAGGTTTCGTGCAGGATCTGAACGGGCTCGGCTATAGGGGGCATAGCACAGGCGATTCTACCGCGCCTGCACGTCACAACTCCACGGCCTCGATGCCGAACCACTAATTGCTTTGCGGGTCCGTCGGCGGATTCCTCACACCGCCGGGCGGGTCACTTCTCATCCGGAAAAGCCCGAGCGAAGTTGTTGATGGACTCTTCCGGAACGCCATCCCTTGAGTTTGAAGACCTTGCAGGCAAGGTCAGTGCGCAGTACCGTAGCGGCGACCTCATGATAAGCGGAGAAGAGGGATATTCTCGGCTGACCAAGGACCACTTCATGGTGGCCACACCGGAGGGACACGCTGTTCGGAGGCGTCGGCAAGTGACAACAAAGGAACGAGATGGAATTTTGGACCCTAAAACTACGAACCAGAAGGTCGGGAGTTCGAGTCCCCCCGGCGCGCCATTCAAATTTAAGAAAGTAAGAGGGTTGCTCTAGATCGAGCGACCCTTTCTTTTTCACAGAATGCGAAATGTAGTGGAATTTGTAGTGAGAAGATCTTCATTTTGCGCCATGACATGCGCGAGGCGCAAAATCAACGGTCAAAATCGAATATATCTTTCGAACATCGAATCGCTTCGATGGCCTGACCACTGTTTCGCTACTTGTGTCGCTCAGGACCGCCGACGGCACGGAACACACCATCAAAGTAACTGGCCAAACGACATAAGGGAACGAAAGAAGGTCTTGATCTCAAAGGAGGCACGGAAGTCGTCGCACGCACCACCGGCAAAGTACTTGACGAAACCGAAGTAGAGATCGGCAAAATCGACAAGGACAGCGTAAAAGTCACCAAGGGCACGATAATAGAGGTGGATGATGGCACAAAAACCGTGGTCGTGAAGACCGCAGATGGAACAGAGAAGACTTTCGAGTACACCGACGACGCCGGGAAAGATATGGGCAAGGCTGTTGGAGCTGGGACAGAAAAAGGTGCCAAAGTGACGGTGTATTACACCGAAGAAGCCGGAAAAAAGATTGCCCATTTCTTTGAGATGTAATCGTACGAAAAGAACCAACAGGCGCGTGCTGAGCTGAGGCTCCTCAGTCTTAGGGATCGTCCTACGCTTCCATAATTCTCTTACCGGGATAGAATGGAGCGTGTCGAGAAGGACGGACCGTTATATGGACCCCAAAAAAGAAACCCCCGACACTTCAGCAACTGGCGAGGTTTCTCTCGTCCGGGGAGGCCCGTTCTATCGATTCCAGAATGCGATTGGGCTGATCCGCCCGAACCAATGGAACCTTGGCCGGCGCGTTGCATTTCTGCTTGCCGTTGGCTGGCTGCCGCTGTTTGTGATCACTGCACTGTTGAACCCCGAAGGTCTGGTCTCCCTGATACGAGAATACCGTCTGCACGCTCGCATGCTCCTTGCCGTTCCCGCATTGCTGGTCGGCGAAGTGCTGATGGAATCGCGCTTTCGTGCGGTCATGGCGCATATCCGCCAAGCCGGGCTTCTGGACGCTCCGGACCTGGCGCACATCGATGGGGTTATCGCTAAGCTGATTCGCGTGCGCGATTCTCTTCTGCCCGAGATCGCAATCTTGCTGCTACTGATAGGTCATACCGTGGCATCGTACCGAGGTTTAGTGGACACCACTCCCTGGCTCGGGCGTTTGTCCGGCGGCGAGGTGCACTTAACTGCGGCAGGCTGGTACGCCGTTGTGGTTAGCACCTCCATTTTCCAGTTTCTGCTTGGCCTCGCGCTTTGGAAATGGCTGCTCTGGACCTATTTCGCATTCAAATTGTCCAAGTGCAATTTGAAGCTGGTGGCCACTCATCCCGACGAGCACGGTGGGTTGGGTTTCCTCGGTCTGACATCATCGGCTTTTGCGCCCATTGCGTTCAGCACGACCGCTGTAATCGCGGCCACCTGGCGCAACGATATGCTGCGCCACGGTGCGCACCTCATGAACTTCAAATTATCCGCGATTGTCCTTGTTGTTCTCATCGCGCTGGTGGCGATGGGGCCTCTGGCGTTTTTTGCGCCTCGTCTGGCGGAAATTCGTCGCAAAGGAATTCTGCAATATGGGATCCTCGGCCAGCTCCACAGCACAGAGTTCCACGAAAAGTGGATTCTGTATCGTGCCGGGCATGAAACTGAATTTCTCCAGGCCCCCGAGAGCAGCACCCTCGCCGATTATGGCCGCGCATACGAGAAAATTGAAAGCATGAACGTCTTCCTGGCAGATAAGGGTTCGCTTTATACCTTGGCGGCTGCCATAGTGATTCCCGCGATGCCCATGATCCTGGCGCAAGTGCCCTTAGCCGTCGTGCTCAGTGACCTGCTAAAGGCCTTGCGGTGATTGGCTTGAGTCAACAACAGGTGTGAACACCATCGGAAACTGAAGCCATGCACCCGATCAACGCTTTGTTGGGAATGAGCAATGTCCATCGACCGTTTCAGATTGATCTTGGCGTTAACTGTTGTAACCGCGGTTTCGGGTTGTTTTGAAGTGAGATGCATCCAGGCTGCGCCGCAGGCCCAAGCCATCCTGGGTCTTGGGTTGGTTATACCTCTCTAGTTACCGAGCTGGAATTACGCCCAGGGCGGCGACCCATTACCGGTAGTCCCGATTCGCGAGCCGTTGCGAACCGCTACCTGCAGACACCTCCTTAGTGGTAGGATGTTTGCCTTCGAGGAGTAACGTTCAAGGGGGCAGCTCGACCGCCTCTGCCCCTTTTTCACATATTCCAAATCCGCCACAACCCCCGTGGCGGCAGTCTCCCCCTCGCTACCAATAACTCCCTCACAACTTTCTAACCTCCGCCATGCCATGCTTCCTGAGCCGCTTTTCCAGTGGCTTGCGGTACGGCAAGCGGAGCAACCATCATTTAGCTTTCGGAAACCAATACAGAGTGTCCTTCCGATTCTTCATTACCATTTG
>CAVZMQ010000011.1:0-33004 GCA_963776365.1 Candidatus Acidiferrales bacterium
TCAAGGATATGCAGGTCCGAAACTTTTCGCCTGTAACACAAGCCTCCTACGCCCGAGAAGTCACGGGCTTTGCCCGCTACTTCAACAAGTCACCAGAGTTGTTGGGTCCGGAACAGATTCGTGCCTATCAGGTCTATCTGACCAACGAAAGGAAGCTGGGGGTAGTTTCGATCAGCGTTGCCACCTCCGCGCTTCGCTTCCTCTATCGGGTGACCCTCAAAAAGAACTGGTGTATGGCCGACATGATCCCGGCTCCCAAGGTGCCTAAAAAACTGCCTATCATCCTCAGCCCAGAGGAAGTCCTTCGATTTCTTGACTGTGTCGCCATGAGGAAGCACCGCGCCGTCTTAACCACCTGCTACGCCGCCGGCTTGCGCATCTCCGAAGCCGTTGCTCTCACACTCCCGGCGATCGACAGCCAGCGCATGGTCTTGCGTGTCGAGCAAGGGAAAGGACTGAAAGATCGTTACGTAATGCTCTCACCGAAACTGTTAGAGATCCTGCGAGCCTGGTGGCGAGTGGAAAGGCCTGGGCACTGGCTCTTTCCAGGTGGCATCCCGGACCAACACATAACCACGACTTCGGTTGCGGCGATGTGTCGGAAAGCCCGCCGCATTTCCGAAATTCCTAAACCGATCACACCGCATTCCATGCGCCATGCCTTTGCATGTCACTTGCTGGAATGGGGCACCGACATTCGCCAGATTCAACTCTTACTCGGCCATCGCAGCCTGGAGACCACCGCAAAATATCTGCACATCGCGACCAGCAAAGTGTGCTCGACATCGAGCCCACTAGATTTGCTGCCCCGCCCTGTTTCGATGGAGGTCCAGTCTACTCCGTCGCAACACCTCTAACCGCCGGGCCCCTTGGATCGCCCGAAACTGGAAGTGGCGGACATCTTCCGCCGCTACGGTGAAGCTTATCGTGAGCAGCATGCTGCGTCGCTATTCCCCGCTCAACGGCGCGTCATGACCGCGATCGAGGTGTGTCGCACCGCAGCTCTCGGCGGTCATCTCGAGCGCTGCGACTGCTGCAATCACGAGCGGCCCTGCTACGACAGCTGCGGGGATCGTCATTGCCCAAAATGTCAGTCACTCGCACGTGCCGAGTGGGTTGAAAAACGAACGTCCGAAGTTCTCGACACGCACTATTTTCATGTCGTCTTCACCCTTCCCGAACCGATCGCGGCCATCGCTTACCAGAACAAAGATCTGCTCTACGGCATTCTCTTCCGCGCCACGGCCGAGACCTTGTCGACCATCGCCGCCGATCCCCAACATCTGGGCGCCGAGATCGGTTTTTTCGCCATACTGCACAGTTGGGGACAGAACCTGTTTTTCCATCCTCATCTGCATTGTGTCGTTCCAGGCGGCGGGATTTCACTCGATGGTGCCAGGTGGATCTCCTGCCGCCCCAACTTTTTCTTACCAGTAAAGGTGCTCTCTCGGCTGTTCCGCCGATTGTTCCTGCAGTATCTGCAGGAGGCCTTCGACGCCGGCAAGTTGCGGTTCTTCACTTCGCTTCAGGCGCTCCAAGATCCGCAGGCTTTCAATCGTCATCTCGATTTGGTGCGAGACGTGGAATGGGTCGTCTACGCCAAGCCACCTTTCGCCGGGCCACAGCAAGTGGTGGACTATGTCGGCCGCTACACCCATCGCGTAGCCATTTCCAATCATCGGATCGTCGACATCGAAGATGGCCAAGTGAAATTTAAATGGCGAGACTACCGCGACAACAATCAGCAGAAAACCATGCCCCTCACGGCAGACGAGTTCATCCGGCGATTTTTGCTCCACGTGCTACCGAGTGGGTTCCACCGCATTCGCTACTACGGGTTCCTCGGCAATCGACACCGCAAGGAGAAGTTGCAGCATTGCCGCCAACTTCTCGGCATGGCTTCTCCCAAGGAAGGCTCTGCTGAGCCCACGATTCAAGAGGATTATCGTGATCGATACGAGAGGCTCACGGGCCGCTCTCTTCGGGAATGTCCCGTTTGTCATCGAGGTCGCATGATCGCGGTCAAGGCGCTGCCCCAAGTTCGCTCTTCACCGACCATCCAAAACACTTCATGAGCGACCGTAAACGAATCCAAATTGCTCTCCCCACGAGCTCGACACTCTCGAGCCAACGGAGTGCTGTGCTTTGTTGCCGTTCAGATCACCCCGCAGACAGCCAAGCATCCCGCGTCTTGCCTCGCAAGTTCCCGCAGAAGACACCGCACTGCAACCCAGCATGCTCGTCTCCCCACTTACCGACCCGCCTATCCCCTCTACGTCGCGTCCCACTTATCAAGCAAAACCCATAGCGCACACACCTTGCAGCGGTTTAGTCCAAAACATTTTTAGCTCACCGGCCCGCCTCAGTCACGTTTCCACTCTGCTTACGCCTACTATCGGCATGCCGCCAAGCTAAAAATGCTCTGCCTTGAGAAAACAGCAACAATTGGCTCAGATCGAGTCTCCGGCCTGAATAAATTCATAAATTCCCGATAAGGCCCTAGGGGACCACCGCTTGGGGTGTTAACGGTGGTCCCACACTTTGTGTAAGTCTAAATCAGGCTAGAAGTATAGCTTCCCGCCAATCTGCCACCATCTTGGCAGACTCTGGGAGTTGGCGAATCCAAAGTTGCCTTGGGACAGATTGTTCTGGATTGTCAGGAAATTGGCGTGATTAAACACGTTGTAAAACTCAAACCGGAACTGGAAAATCAGCCTCTCGGTTATGTGCGTGTTCTTGTAAAGGGTTAAGTCAGTTTCGATAAAGGCAGGATCACGGAATTGCCCCGTCTTCTCGTTGCCATTTGTGCCCGCAACAGGCACAGTGAATTGCCCAGCGCTGAAAGCCCCGGTGTTCGTGAAGGCGTTTCGCGACGTTCCCTGCTGATAGCCAGTAACATTTGGATAACTGAAGTTATCTCCGTCGGCTAGGTAATCGCCTGTGCTGGCTGTATGTGCGTCTGCACCAACAACATAGGCCGCGCCGTTGTAAGCCGCTGACGTGGAGACCGTGAATGGGTATCCGGTCTGGTAAATGCTTGTGCCGCTTAAGCCCCACCCGCTAGTCACGTGCCCCACAAACCCAGCACCACCGTGCAGACCCGGCTGTTCGTAGTTGAAAGTTGCCGAAAAACGGTTGGGAACATCCCAAGGCGAAGGTCCATAGAATTGAGAAGGATTCACTGCGAGCGGATAATTGGCCGCATCGTCTTTGGAGGAAGAGCGCGTGTAAGAAACATCAAAGAACCCACGCCTTGCTCTGGCTCTAAGGTCAACTGTCACACCCTCGTAATTGGCATAACGATTGTTCTGGGTATAAGCGATTTGGCCAAAACTCGGATTAGGTCGATTCGGAGCCGAACCGGCTGGCTCTCCGATCAGAGCACCAGGCAGTTGGTTGATGTCAACGCCGTAAGAGACGATACCTCCAGCGTTACCGTTTCCGACCAGGTTGGAAGTATGGGACCCACTGTACAGCACTGCAGCAACAAGGTGGCTACCAATTCGATGCTCCAGCGTGCCGGACCAAATGTATGCGGTGGGCGACAGGATCGTCGGAGTGATTCCCCCGATCCCTAAGCCTGCACCTAGGATTCCCCCGGCGGAATCCAGACAAGGCGCTGTGGGACACAAGGCCGTTCCGGCCAGTTGTGGGAATGTGAATCCAAAGGGTGGCGTGCTGCTGGTGCCTTGGACGAAAACTGGTTGGTTACCCGGTGCATTCGCCGCGTAAAAGGTGGGAAGGATCAGTCCCGGGGGATTGCCACGGAATTCTTCCTGAATGTTGGCGGGCGTGAGCCAATTGGAGAACATTCCAAATCCACCGCGCACTACCCAGTCTTGCTTCCCGTTAACATCCCAGGCGGCACCAATTCGCGGAGTAGCGGCCAGGGGCGTTCGAAGCAAGGCGTTGTGCGTCGGATGCGCATAGCCGTTGGCAACCTGGTCCTCGAAAGTGGATCCTGTGCCCAGGTAGAAGTTACCAAAGACCGTCGTGGGTGACTTGGAATATGGGTTTCCCTGATTGTCGAAACGGAAGCCCAACGTTAAGGTGAGATTACGCCGCGCTTTCCAGGTGTCCTCGACAAAGATGCCCCATGTTTTGGAAGCCGCGTCCCAAGACCACAGTTGCTGTTGGCCGGTTATGGGGTTGTACATCACTCCGCCTTCGGTAAGCGGCGAGTCTTGTGCCAGCGCCAACAAGTTGTTGAAGCTGAACGATGGATGCGACCATGGCCCCTGGAACGGTTCCACGTCATCGCCGTACCAACCTTCGTAGCCAACTTTAATAACGTGAGCGCCCTGGACGTGAGTCAAGACGTCACGCCAGTGGTAGTTGTGTTGGATAAAATCGCCTTGGGCGAAGCCGACCCCGTACCCCACGCTTTGTCCAGTTACGCTGATGCCGGGAATCGTGAAGTCACCAGTCTCGCCGAGTTTTCCCTCGATTCGATTCTGCGCAAAAATCACTTCATTCAACGTATTCGGGCTAAAAGTATGTGTCCAGTCGACCTGCAAGGCGCGCTGCCAATAGTTGTTGGTAGTTGAAAATTGCGGGATAACATTGGGCGCCGGGTTGGACTGAAGTGTACGGAAGAAACTGCCGTAAATGCGGTCTTTCTTAAAATACTTGTCCACGCGCACGAAATACTGAGTGCCATTGATGATGTTGGCGGAATTGAAAGTACCGCTGTCAACCATCGGGGTAGAACAAGGCAGGTTGTTGGTTGCCGGAGTACCGCAAGTGCCCGGGAAAATGGTATTCGCGGTACTTAGCACCCCGCTGACGCCCACGCGAGCGGGCACATAGGTGGTCAGAATCTTGGTTCCAAAAGTATTCGGATAGTTGGTCTGAGCCCAGGAGGCAAACGCAGGATCCGGAAATGTCACCGTCGAATTACCCGTGGAAGCAGAAGAGCGCAATGCTTCGATGCCAAAGAAGAAGAAAAATTGGTGATGAGGAATAATGGGACCACCGATGGTCCCTGAGAGGTTGTTGCTATGGAATGGATTGTAAGAATGGTCTGAGCCAGGAAGAGAATACTTCGCAAACATCGGCTGGTAGTTAAAATAATCGCTCGCCAAACCGTGAAATTCATCCGCACCTGACTTCGTGGTCATGGCCACCTGTAGGCCACTCCCATGCCCGTATTCGGCCGTGTACGTATTAACCTGATTTGTGGATTCTTGGACCAGGTCAGGGTTAGGGACAAGATTCAAAACTCCCTGGCGAACGCTGCTGGTAACGTCTAGACCGTCAATGATCCACATATTCGCAACCGTTCCTTGACCATTGGCGCTAACGTCGACAGCTGTCTCGGTAGAAAAATTGTTTACGCTGGATCCAGGAGTTCCCGAAGCAACTCCCGGGCCGCCAGCCAGGCCTAATCCCGAGACGCCTGGAGCCAGGGTTGTCAGCGACAGCATATTGCGTCCCGCAAGCGGTACGGCCCCCAACTCTTGGGTCTCGAGCGTCATTTGATTTCGCGTCTCAGAAGTGTTCACAAGCGGGTTTTCGGCGGTGACCTCAACCGTTTCTGTCGTTGAGCCGACTTTGATGCTGACAGGAAAATACAGGTTTTGGTCCGTGGCTAGAGTAAAATTGGCCTCCGTCTTGGCAAAGCCTGGCGCGTCAACGGAAATCTTGTATGCGCCTGGAGCCAAGCTTATAAATCGGTAGCCTCCGTCGCTATCCGAGGTAGTCGTCGCGGTAATATGATTTGAGAGGTTCTCTATTGTAATCTTCGCTTGAGTGACCGCTGCGCCACTGGGGTCTGCAATATTCCCTTGGATGCTTGCAGTGAATTGCGCCCAGGTCGACACCGCGGCCAACAACACAGTGAAGAGCAGCCGAAGCGACCATCCAACAAACCGTTTCGCGATCATCTAGATTCACCCCCTAATACTTAAACAAAACATTTACAGAAGCGATGTCGTGTAAACGTTTTCTCAATTGAACCGATTTATAGGCCTTTTAAAATCAGCTGTCAAGCAATTTCTAATGGTTTTCTACTACGGGGCAGGGGGGCCCAGCAAACCGCCCCCATGGGCTGAATCTATGTGCTCAGGTTCTGGACCAGCCCAGGTTTGGGACCGGTCCCACTCCCTCCCGCAGCGTGACCAGTTGATTGACCGGGAGGTGCTTGAAGGACTCGTGAATTCCGTTGGGCCAGTGCACCTCTAAGTCAACCGAAGTGTTATTTCCGAGGCCGAAATGCAAGCGGGGGTCGTTGCAAGAATAAAAACTGCTTTGACTCAGAACGCTCTGAGCTTGCGTTTTGCCGCCATAATGAGCGAGAACCCGAGCGCCAATCGCGCTGCGATTGGACTTAACTCCTTCCAGTTTCACCTTAATCCAGTTTGGCTTCCCGCGAATGTCATTACGCAACAGCGAAGGTGGCTCGTGCATGTTGATAATTAGAATGTCAATATCGCCGTCGTTATCGAAATCGCCAAACGCGCAACCCCGGCTGCTGTGCGCCGCCGCAACGCCGGGACCCGCTGCTTCGATGAGTTCTTCAAAAGTTTGATTTCCGAGGTTGCGAAAAACCGCTCGTGGCGTTTTGTAAGGGTATTGAGGAAGTTTGCGCTCGACTTCTGGATAAACGTTTCCTGTAACCAGAAAGAGATCCGGGTAACCGTCGTTATCGAGATCGACGATTCCGGCTCCCCAGCACACATAGCGCGTCTCCACCCCCACGCGAGCCTGCCGGGTCACATCGTCGAAATTCCCTTTGCCGTCGTTGTGGTAAAGCACGCAGGAGTCGTCCGTGAAGTGCGTCTTGAACAGATCCAGATGTCCATCGAGATCGTAGTCGCCAACACCGACTCCCATCCCCGCTTGCTCCTCGCCATCATCGCTGAGCGCCACCCCTCGCAATACACCTTCTTCCCGGAACGTGCCGTCGTGGTTGTTCATGAAAAGCAGACTGGGAGTCGAATCACAGGCAACGTATATATCCGGCCAACCGTCCTCGTCGAGATCGGCTGCTATCACCGTCATTCCATAACACTGCGTGAATTGCGCCACGCCCGCCTGTTGGCTGACGTCTGTAAACGTTCCATCCCCGTTGTTTCTGTAAAGAGAATGCCGCCCTGTAGGAAGGCCTCGTGGACCGCACTCAACAGAAACGCCTCTGAAATTGCAATTCGAGCTGGCCCCTGGTACTGGCGCGTGTTCGAACGAGAAACGGACATAATTGGATACAAACAAATCCAGGTGGCCGTCCCGATTGTAGTCCAGGAAAGCGCAGCCCGCACCCCAGCGCGGCTGGTCGTTCAGCAAACCAGCGGCCTCTGTGACATCGGTGAAGGTACCGTCCCCATTATTTCGAAACAACTTGTTTTGCCCAAAGTAGGTACAAAAGATGTCATCGAAACCGTCGTTGTTGTAATCCGCAATACAGACACCGTCGGCCCAACCAACGGCATGCAACCCTGCCCTCTCAGTTACATCGGTGAAAGTTCCGTCACGATTGTTCTTGTACAGCCGGTTGGTTGCCTCGGGCGGAGGGCCCTCTAGCCGTGTGCCCGAGAGCAAAAAAAGATCCATCCATCCGTCGTTGTCGTAGTCGATGAACGCACAACCGCAGCCATCAGATTCCAGGATATATTTGTTGATCTCGTCACCGCCGTAGATCGTCGGTGCGTGTAGTCCGGCAGCGGCCGCTACGTCGACGAAGTGCGCATTGAAAGGACGGCCAGATGGCGCATGACGGGCCAGGGGCTTAGCCGTGTGGCCCCCCATGCCTTGCCCCATCATTTTTTGGGTCGTTAGTGAGATGGCGGATCCGAGAGAAACCCGCATAAATGTGCGTCGCGAACAAGTCATTCCGACCGATTTCCTCTTCCCTGATTGTAATCTCACTTGCCATTATGGCGCAGTCCGGTTCTAAGTAAACATTTTCTCAATTACCAAGCAAAACGACAGCCGGCCAAGCTTTACGGCTCTGTCGGTTTTGCTGGAGTTTCGTCTTCAAAGAGTTTGTAGCGGTACCGCTCCCGTTCGTCCTGGGTTGCCTGTTCACGAAGTTGCGCGAGGCGCTGAAGTAGCTCGGGAATTTCTTTCTTCTGTCCCGTCTTCCGCAGTGCCTGAATCAGGCGGTAAACGGCGGTTTGATCCTTCGGATCGATGCTCAAGGCCTTCCGGCACTGCTCGATCGCTTCCGGGTACTGTCCCGTCTGCATATACAGTTTAGCCAAGACGGCCCGGGAGGAGGCAAGGGTAGGCTGCAAGGCGACCGACTTCTGCGCCGAACGCATGGCCAGCTGAAACTCGGGCGTGCCCGGATCCGCACCTTTCTGCGAGAGTACATCTGCCTGTAAGTACAACAAGAGCGGGTCATTGGGTTTTCGCTTAAGTTTTTCCTGAATGGACACCAAGGCGTGATCGAGATCATTCGCCTGCACCGCCGCCAATCCCTGGGCGGCAGTACTAAGCGACTGATTCGGGTTTAACTCGTAGGCCTTCTCGAAATCAATCTCTGCTTTGTCATATTGGGCCAACTGTACGTAAAGAACTCCGCGTGCCACGTACAGGTCATCCGCTTTTGGCTGTAACACCAATCCTTCGGTGAGCACGTCAATACCAACCTGAAACGATTCGTGGGAAAAACAAATGGTGGCAAAATCCAGATAGAGGCTGATGTTCCGCGGATCGAGCAACAGAGCTTGCCTAAGGGTGCTGACCGCTTGGGGGGTGTCGCCGTTATCTTCATAGGCTCTTGACGCCAATTGCAGCGTGCTTGAATCCACAGTCTGCTCAGCCAGGAGTGGCTGCAGCGTCGCAAGCGCGTCTTTGGGCTTGTGAGCCATCAACTGGACCGATGCGAGCACCTGACGTTCCTTGGGATCCTCTGGATTCAGGGCGACGGCTTTCTGCAAGGCGGTAGCCGCAGCATCGATTCGCTTGAGCTTCATGAGGCAAGTGGCATAAGCATGTAAGGCATCTGGTTGGGAATCGATCAGTTGGCCTGCCTGCTCGAAATGCGGAACCGCCGCGGCACAATTTCCGTGCTGGTACTGCATCACAGCGAACATGGCGTTGGCAGTGGGGTCTGCTGGACGCAATTCCAGCAGTCGGTTCAACAACGGTATGGCGGCCGGGTTTCCCGCCTGGTACTCAATCTGCGCCGCCCCCGCCAGCGCTGCGATATTATTCGGCGAAATCTTCAATGCTTGTTGAAATGCCGTCAAAGCGTCCTTGCTGTCACCTTTGCGAGTAAAGGCGATCCCCTGTAGCGTCCATAATTGTGCACTGTTCGGCGACTCCTTCAGTGCCGCTCGACTCAATTCCACCGCTTTGTCTAATTGCCCGGCACGCAGCGCTGAACTGATAGGCTCAATCTGATTCTGGGGGGCCTGTGAATAAGTGCGGGAGTTACAAACCAGCAAGACGATGGCGATACCAAATATCCGAATTAGAACCATAATAAGTTTTCGCCAGACCCAGAATCACAGCAGGAACAGGATACTGCATCCGCCAAATTCGTGACAGCTTGGGTTTGACGCCGAGCCGCACTCGCGCTATACATGGTTCGTTGAGAAAACGCTTGCTCAAGTGACCACGCTTGGAAATCGGCTGAGCAGGCAACTCGCACCGTGCGGCAATGGATCCCACTTAAGCACGCTCAGGAGGGTTTGCCATGAAAACCAAATCCAGGAGGCAATTTCTTCGTGGGACGGCGGCCTCGACCGCGGGCCTGGTGGCGATGGGTTCCCTTCCCTCCTGGGCACGCAAGAAGGCGGAAACATCGATCTCGCCCCCTCTCTCAGTGTTCGGATACTCCAAAGTTCAACTCCTCGACGGTCCCTTCCGACTGCAGTTTGACCAGAACCATAAACTGTTTCTTGAACTCAACGAAGATGGGATGCTCAAGCCCTTTCGGCAGCGCGAGGGGCTGCCCGCTCCTGGACCTGACATGGGTGGCTGGTACGACAATGGCGACGACTTCAACGAAAAAGATAATTTTCATGCGTTCATCGCCGGCCATTCCTTTGGTCAATACCTCTCAGGTTTGGCCCGCGCCTATGCGGTGACGGGATCGAAACCGACTCAGGAAAAGGTTCAACGCCTCGTGCACGGCTTCTCAGAGACTGTGGAGCCAGCGGGGAAGTTCTACGTCGACTATCGGCTGCCCGGCTACACGTTCGACAAAACTTGTTGTGGTCTAATCGATGCCCATGAATTTGCCTCCGATCCGATAGCACTAGATGTGCTCAAGCGAAGCACGGATGCGGTCTTGCCGCACTTGCCGGAAAAGGCCCTGAGCCGGGCCGAGCAGGAAGCGCGGCCTCACAAATCCATCGCCTATACCTGGGACGAAACCTACACATTGCCCGAGAACTTTTTCCTCGCTTATCAGCGGAGCGGCGACAAGCGCTACCGGGAACTGGGGGAACGTTTCATCTACCATGAGTTTTACGATGCCCTGGCCGAAAACCATAATGCCTTTCCCGGCAAGCATGCGTACAGTCACGTAAATACCCTCAGTTCAGCGATGCAGGCTTACCTGGTGCTGGGCGACGAAAAATATCTGCGCGCCGCGGCGAACGGTCTACGCATGGTTCAGGAACAGAGCTACGCCACGGGGGGTTGGGGACCGAATGAAGCGTTTGTGGTACCGGGCAAAGGGCAGCTTGCCTCAAGCCTGGGCAGCACCCGCTCCAGCTTCGAAACTCCTTGCGGCGCCTACGGGCAGTTCAAGATCACGCGGTATTTATTGCGCGTCACCCGTGACTCTCGTTACGGGGATAGCATGGAACAAGTGCTGTATAACACGGTCGCTGGCGCAAAACGTATACTTCCTGACGGCACTAGTTTCTACTACTCCGACTACAACAACGATGCTGCCCACAAGGTCTATTACAAGGACAAATGGCCTTGCTGCTCCGGCACTTTCCCGCAACTGACAGCCGACTATGGCATAAGTTCCTACTACCCGGCGAAGGACGGCCTTTATGTCAACCTTTTCATTCCTTCGCGCGTCACCTGGATGCAAAACGGCTCGCCATGTACTTTGACACAACAAACCAGCTATCCCGCCTCCAACACCACTCAACTTCAGCTGGACATGGCGCGTCCAGAAGACTTCATCATCTACATTCGAATTCCCGCCTGGGCAGACTCTAAAACGCGGATTTCCATCAACGGTAAACGTGTGGAAGGCGACCTTGCCCCAGGAAAATTCCTCGCCTTGTCTCGAACCTGGAAAAATAGTGACCGTGTGGAGTATGAGATTGGCATGCCACTTCGCTTGCAGCCTGTGGACGCCGAGGACTCGCGGATGGTGGCTTTGGTTCGTGGACCGCTCGCACTTTTTGGAGTCGGGATTCTGCCCGCAAGCTTTTCGCGCGCGCAATTGCTAGCCGCTGCGCCGGCTTCTCCGTCATCCGAAGATTGGCTTGTTCAGGGTGACACGGGAAAGCTAACCTTTCGTCCATTTGCGGCAATCGGAGACGAACCCTACCGCCTCTACCAAACAGTAGTAGCCTAGGGTCTCTCTCGCCGACGCGACTAACCCGATGGGGTCGCGTTTCTGGTGTGGTCGCACGAGTTACCAATGCCACAGCTGCCACATAAATTCAGTCATTCCTTGTATCCCTTCACGCCTGGCTTCGCGGTTCAACCCGTAACTCCCCTAATCACGCCATGAACACGGAACAAACACTTCGTTTTGGGTTGCCCTCCCACCGGCTCCATCGATATTTCAACGCGACCCCCATGACTGTCTTGCTGCTCCTCTTTCAAGCGGTCATCTTTCTAGCTTCGGTTACCTTGGCACGAGCGCAAATTGCGGGCGCCAGCCCCGCAAAGCCCGAGATCCTCCCTAATCCGCTGCCGCAGTTGAGCGAGCCCACAGGTGCAGATCGATGTATTTTCTGCCATCCTGCGGAGGTTCAAGGGTATGCGCGCTCCGCCATGGCTCATGCCTTGCGACGCGCTGGCAAAGAGCCGGACGGCACAGTTACCGCCCACGGCACGAAGATTACGATGCACTCCTCCCCGACAGGGTTTTGGCAGGGTTGGGAGAATGGAGGTGACCACGCTGACTACCGCGTTGACTACGTGATTGGCTCAGGCGAACACGCCAGTGGTTATCTCGTTGATATCGGTGGACACCTCTTCCAGTCCCCGGTCGCGTACTACAAAAGTCGCCAATCCTACGACCTCGCACCTGGCTACGAAAATCAGCCGGACCCCGATTTTACGCGCCCCGTCAGCGAGGAATGTGTTCTATGCCATTCCGGATCCGCGCTGCATGTCTCTGGCACTTTGAATCAATATCGGCCACCGATATTCGCCGCAGAAGCGATCACCTGCGAACGCTGTCACGGGCCTTCACAGAGACATCTGGCGGATCCACGTTCAGGAACGATCGTTAATCCCTCAAAGCTAGAACGCGCAGCTCGCGATAGCATCTGCGAGCAGTGTCACCTGTTTGGCGTCGCACGTGTCGCCAATCCCGGGAAAAAGCTAAGCGATTTTATCCCCGGTCAACCTTTGGAAGACACCTATACGATCTATCGAAATGTGGTTCCTGAGGGTTCGGCCACGGGTGAATTAAAAGTCATCAGCCACGTCGAACAACTGGCCTTGAGTTCCTGCGCTCGGAACAGCGGCGGCCGCCTTTGGTGTGCAACCTGTCACAATCCTCACGAAAAGATGCCCTCGTCTATCGGGTATTACCGTTCGCGATGCCTCGCTTGCCACACAAGCGACTTCCCTGCTTCTCATCCCCCCAAGGACAGCGACTGTCTAGCATGCCACATGCCTCGCCGCAACGCGAAGGACGGTGGCCATACCGCCTTTACGGACCACAGGATTCAACGGCGCCCGGAAGCACAGCCTGATCTTCCCTCGAACGCCGGAATCGCCGCATGGCGCGAACCCTCTCCTGATCTGCAAAAACGGAATCTTGGAATCGCCTTGATCGACGTCGGCATGCAGCGGCATTGGTCGCCTCTTATCATTCAAGGTTATCGCGCTCTCACAGAAGTCCAACAGCAATTTGCGAGTGATCCTGATTTTTTCAAATGGATCGGAGAAGCACTCCTCATCGGAAAACAGACTTCCGATGCCACGTTAGCATTCGAGCGTGCTCTTCAGCTGGATCCAAACTCCGCCCTCACGGAGGCAAGTGCCGCTTCGCCGTACATCCAGGAAGGTGATGACGCTCGTGCGATTGCACATCTGGAACGCGCCATCGCTCTTGATCCCTTGTTTCTGCCTGCGGCGAGCACGTTGATTGGATTGTATGAGAAACAGGGACAATCTAGAGAAGCAGCCGAATTGTCGGTCAAAATTAAAATGGCAATGAGCGAAGGACCTGGTAATAATCACAGCGGAAAAAGTGGGCCGGCGGTTGATGCGCAAAAAACTACTGAACAGGTTTTCAAAAACATTCAAGTGCTCAAGGGGATTCCCTCAGACCAATTGATTCCTGCCATGCAGTTCATGGCCTCCTCACTCGGCGTGGAATGCACTTTCTGTCATGTCCAAGGTAGTTTCGAGAAAGACGACAAGAAGCCGAAGCAAACCGCCCGCACAATGATGCAAATGATGTTTGGGCTGAACGGGAATAGCTTCGAAGGGCGCCGCGAAGTTACTTGTTACTCTTGCCATCGTGGCTCCCCTAGCCCGATCGCTACTCCCATCATAGATTCTGAGACGCAATCGGGTGCTCGCCCTTCCAGTTCCGAAATACCTACCCTTCCCGCAAGTTTGCCGACTGCCAGTCAGCTGATCGACAACTATGTCCAAGCGCTCGGCGGGAATTCCGCAATTCAGAAAATCACGAGCCGCGTAGAGAACGGCGTTACCGATTCCTCCGGGACATTAGTGCGTGTCGAAGTTTTCACGCAAGCCCCGGATAAGCGGGCTCTGGTTCGTCACCTTCCCGAAGGAGATAGCGTCGTTGCTTTCGATGGCCGTGCAGGGTGGATCAGCATCCCGGGGCGTCCCCCGCGGGTCATGCACGGCGCCGATCTGGAAGCAGCACGCATGGATGCCGATCTGCAATTCCCCTTGCACATACAACAGCTCTTCCCGGACTTGCGCGTCGAGTATCCAGAAAAAATAGGTGACCGCGACACCTACGTTCTATTTTGTCTCCGGGAAGGCCGTCCGGCTGCGAAGCTCTATTTAGATCAGCAGACAGGCTTGCTTATGCGACTGGTGCGTTTCTCTGACTCGCCGCTGGGGGTCAATCCCTCACAAGTCGACTACTCCGAGTACCGTGATGTCGACGGTGTGCAAGTCCCGTTTCGCGTCACCGTTTCTGTGCCCGGAAACACTTCCACCGTCCGGATCACGGAAGTCCGCCAGAATATCCCAATCGACGCTGCCAGATTTGTCAAACCACCTGAGCAAAGCCCTTCGGTCTCTTCCGCTCCTTCTCATTAATCCGAATTGCCGTTCCGTATTCTTGATCGAAGAAATACGCCTAGAGCGCAGATGAAGCACAACCCGTCCTAGCCTAGCCGGAGATTCATTACGCTCGGAGAATCGGCGTCCAAACCTGCATCGGCGTGGCAGCGCGATTCGCCCAAGCATAGTAGGGGATGAATCTGAGCTCCACTTCGCGAGATTGGGCCGGATTCGGTGTGTACGGATAATAGAGCTTGCCGCCGGAAGCGGATTTCTCGGTGGCTGCCCCTACATGTCTTAGCACCACGATTCCGCCGAGCATATCGCTTTGGAATTCCTCCTGGAACTGCGATGAGGCCTTTGGGCGCAAATCCAGAGAAATGTCATACAACGGCACGCCCTCCGGCTGATCCAGTTGTTCGAGACAGTAGACCAAAGGGCCACGCTGGACGGCCACGCGTCCGTAATCATCCACCACGCGAGCGTTGGCTTCGATCACCTGCGACCCCATATTGAAACTCACGTGGATGACATCACCCGATGCCCACTTACGTCGCACGGCGAGGTACTGGCCGGCCGTCACTCCTGAAACAGGTTTTCCGTTGACCTGGACTTGCGTACCAGGGGACCACCCGGGAATTCGAAGATAAAACGTAAATTCCGTTGGCTTCACCGGTGTCACCGTAATTTCCACGGCGCCATCCCATGGATATTTTGTCTTTTGCACCACTTTGACACCGGTCCCATCTTCCAGATGCCAATCAAGTTGCGAATTGTCGTACAGGTGCAAGTACAGACCATCCTTGCTGGTGCTGTAAAAGTAGCCGGGCAAGGAAGCGAAAGTGCGCTCGAGGTTTGGAGGGCAGCAGGTCACGTCATACCATGGATTACGAATGTGGTCGCCCCCTGACGGATCGAACGCCAAAGGATTACGATAACAATAGAGGGTGCCGTCGAGGGACATCCCGGAATTGATTCCGTTATACAACGCTCGCTCGATCACATCAGCGTATTTCGCATCACCGGTGGCTGTCAGCATGCGCCAATTCCACATCATATTACCTATGGCCGCGCAGCTCTCCCCGTAGGCGGTGAAATTCGGCAGCTCGTAGGAATCACCAAACGCTTCGCCCTGGCTGCGCGCTCCAACTCCCCCGGTCACGTACATTTGGCTGGTTACAAGATCATTCCAAAGAAGGTCCAGGGTTTTCAGATAGGATTCGTCACCTGTTTCCATGTAGTAGTCTGTGGCTCCACAGCACGCGTACATCGCCCGTACAGCGTGGCCTTCGAGATGCGTGCGAGAAGTGAAAGGAATGCCGCAAAAGTGATAGACGTAGCCGCGCTCCGGTACCTTGATTCGATCGTCCCCCTGCAGAATATAACCGGCCAGTGTTAGATAACGCTTGTCGCTGGTCGTGCGGTATAGCTCAATTAGTGCCAGCTCAATTTCGGGATGCCCTGAGAAGATGGGTTTCTTGTCGGCTCCCGGACCGAAGTTAGGCAGCAGATAGCCGTCCACGAAGCGAATACTGGCATCTAGCAGTGTGCGCTCACCGGTCCCGCGGTAGAACGCGATCGCCCCCTGAATCATGTGGCCGAGATTGTAGAGCTCATGGCCCCATCGTTGTACCTCTGGGGTCATGCGATCCTTGGCGCGGTTTTCGATGTAGTACGTGTTCAGATAGCCGCTCGGTTCTTGCACGGCCACTACTTCCTTGATGATCTGGTCGGCTTGCGCGTGCAATTCCGGGCGATCGCCGGACTGCAGCACGAACCCCACCGCCTCGGTCCACTTGTAGACGTCAGAGTCCGAGAAAACGGGGCCACGCTGTGGGGCATCGCTCTTCCCCACCAGTCGCAAGAAATTGTTCATGCGCCCATTCGCTTCGAGCAATTTCTCCATCGAGGGCATGCTCTTGTCGACATTGATCTCTCGGCGTACTCCCCAAAAACCTTGCGTGATCGTCACAGCATGGACCGGCACGTTGTGAAGTTTCGCGTACGGAGAATTATTCACATAAAGTACGCCCTCATCCTTCCAATCGGGATCAAATGGACTCGCAGCACTCCCTTCCGGGAAGGCCATGAGCTTCTGCAATGGTAGGGAACTCCATGCTGCCGTGGATATCGCCGAACCCATAAATTCTCGGCGGGATATCTGTGATCTATTTAACATGCTAGCCTCCTGAGTTCTTAACGTGGGACCCTTCCGGCCAGGAAATCTCAAAATATGGTGATCTGCTTGCCTATCTTGCTCCGCGACTTGCTCATGGATCCGGTTTTGTATCGTGAGCCAAGTGGATCAGCGTCGGCAGGACATCGCCGAATCTTACGTCCTGCGGCTGCCCAAAGGCGAAATAGAGCTTTTTGTAGAGCGCATACAATGAGTTGTAAATCTTCTCAGCTGCTGGCTCCGGTGTGAAGACCGCGTGCTCTGGGCAAATTTTATCCTGGGCCTCGTCTACCGTTTTGAAAGTGCCTGCCGCCAGAAACGCGAAAATCGCGGAGCCCAAGCTAATTACGCTTTTCTTGGGTACTAGAACTGGCCTTCCCAGCACGTTGGCATAGATTTGGTTGAGCACATTGTTCTTCTGGGGAATGCCACCGGCATTTATGACGCGTTTGATGTCCACGCCGTGTTCCGCCATTCGATCCAGAATAATTCGCGTGTGGAACGCAGTGCCTTCTATCGCAGCAAACAACTCGTCCTGCGCGACGTTCTGTAAATTCCAGCCAAGGGTGATTCCGCGTAAATTGGGATTTACCAGAACCGTCCGATCTCCGTTGTCCCAGGTCATCCGAAGAAGGCCGGTTTGCCCCGCCCGATACTTCTCAAGCCCCACGCTCAGCGTCGCCACATCCGTTCCAGCCCGTTTGGCGATGGAGTTAAATATGTCACCAACCGCGGAAAGTCCCGCTTCAATCCCGGTTCGCTGCGGGTGCACGCTGCCCTGCACAACTCCGCAAACTCCCGGAACCAAGTTGATCGCCGGAGTGATGCCAATAATGCAGGTCGAAGTGCCGATCACATTGACCATGTCGTCGGTCCGACAGCCTGCTCCTATCGCGTCCCAATGAGCGTCGAACGCTCCCACGGGAACAGGGATGCCTGCCTTCAACCCTAGCTTTTCGGCCCAGAAAGGAGACAGCTGGCCAGCAATATGATCAGAAGTGACATATTCACCTTGAAGTTTTTCTCTTACCCCTGCAAACAAGGGATCGACTTTCACAAGGAACTCTTGTGAAGGCAATCCACCTAATTCCGGGTTCCACAGCCACTTATGGCCCATGGCGCAAACGCTGCGCTTAACTTTTCGCGAATCAGTAATCCCGCAGAGGGTAGCCGCGGCCATATCGCAGTGTTCGAATGCGGAATCGAATTGGGCGCGCTTCCCTGGATTGTGCCGCAGCCAATGCAACAGTTTCGAGAAGCCCCACTCGGACGAATAGACTCCGCCACACCATTGGATCGCTTGCAGTCCCTCACGGTGAGATGCTGCGGTTATTTCTGCGGCCTCTGCTTTCGCCCGGTGATCACACCAAAGATAATAGTCATCGAGCGGCTGTAGATTTTTCCCGACAGGAATAACCGAGGAGCCGGTTGTGTCCACTGCGAGCGCTTGCACCTGATCGCCGGAGATATTCGCTTTTTCTACCGCTTCGCGGGTGGCAGCCGCCAATGCGCGCATCTGATCGTCGTGAGACTGGGTAGCGTATTCCGGGTCTTCCCGCTTGCGGTGCAGCGGGTATTCTGCTAAGGCCGTTGCTAACTGGCCCAGTTCGCTGTCCACAATCGAAACGCGAACACTCAATGTCCCGAAATCAACGCCAGCTACGATGGCCATGGGATTTACACTCGCTCCTTCCCGTTAGATTATTAGGCCACATGGGCGTACATGTGCCAGCCGAGGTAACGGGTGGCGGCTTCGTGGAGGGCGGGCGCCACGGAGGAGAAGTTGGCGGCGACGTGGTGTTCGAAACCGTTCTCGCAGATATAGTGGAGCAGCTTTTGCAGGCCGGGGATCTCCACGACACCGGCGCCGCCGAATGTCTCCAGGGGGTCATCGGTGAAACGGCCGCTGCCGGAATAGCCGCGGATAGTGCCGTGGGCGTCGTCGGTGGAGAAGCGCGCGAAACACATGGAGCCGGATTTGACGAGACCGGAGCAGGTGCCGAAGGTGTTTTCCTTGCCGACGGTGCCGGCGATGATGGCCTGGTAATCCATTTTCACATCGCGGAAAAAATGTTTGGGAAGATTGCTGCAGTGGAAGCACACGGCCTTGTTAGGGTCGGAGCCGTAATTGTTGTTCCAGTCGAGCAGCGCGCTGGGTGTTTCCGAGGCGAGTTGCAGGGCGTGCATACCCAGGACGCCGCACACATCGACTTCGCAGGCGCTGGAGAGCAGCGAATCGCTCATCATACTCATGACCGTGCACGGAACGATGCCAAGATTTTCTTCGAGAGAGGTCCAACACTGGACCGCGCTGATTTGCAGGTCGGTGGCTTTCATCCAGTCGTCGATGACGGCGCCTAGTTTGGCCATTTTGAGCAGCGCGGCATGGGGGACGTCCGTGGTGGAGACGTATTTCTGAATGGACTGGAGTTTTTTGACCGCGGCGGCGTCGTCGTCTTTCATGCGGCCGATGCGGCCGAGAACTTCGGAGAGGTCCAGAGTTTCGACGGAGATGCCGCTGGCTTCCAGAAGCTTTTCGCTGTAGCGAACGGTGTTGAAGGCGGTGGGACGCGCGCCGAGGGCACCGATGCGAAGATTGCGCAGGCCCTTGACGACCCGGCAGATGGCGGCAAACCACTCCAGATCGCGCGCGAATTCGAGGGAATCGGGAGTTTCCGTGTGCAGCGTGGTGAGGGAGTAGGGGATGCCGTATTGCTTGAGATTGTTACAGGCCGACATTTTGCCGCAGAAGCTGTCGCGGCGATGGGTGATGGCCATCTGGGCGGGGGTGTCTGGCGTGGCCTGGATGAGGACGGGGACATTGAGGCGGGCGAGGCGAAGCGTGTCGGCAATCGCGCGCTCGTCGCCAAAATTGGGGAGGGTGACGATGACGCCGTCAATGACGCCGGCTTTAGAGCGAAACAACTCGGCGCAGCGCTTGGCTTCTTCGTGAGTCTCGACGGCACCGTGCTTGCTCTGTTCGGGCGTTAAAGCCACAACATCGAAACCAGCTTTCTGCAAGGTTTGCATCATTTCATCGCGGCCGGTTTTCGCCAGATGATCCGGAAAGAAGCCGCGGTTCCCAACGATCAACCCCATTGTCATTTTCTTCTTGCTTGCCATGATCAGCTCCGTAACATCCAATCTTTTCCTGTAGCAGCGGCTTTATGCCGCTCATGTCCCACGCCAACCGTCGGCGGGATAAACCCGCCACTGCATAAACCCGCTACACGCGGCCTTTCCCGGGCGCGTAGTAAAAGCAATAGACGGCTCCCGCAACGGCGAGGAACGCGCCCCACCACACACCGGCGTGATATTGGAACAGCACCAGTTGCTGCGGCGGTGGGTGAATGAGCTGGTACAGACCCGCTCCGAAAATGAGCACGCCGTTCACCAGCAGGGAGATTCCGATGAAGAACCAGATGGATATGGAGCCGCCGCGCTTCATGGTTGCCTCACCAGAAAATGATTTGCAGGACCACGAAGACTACGCCAACCACTGCGGCCCAGAACCACGGGCGATGCAGCGTGGAGACATAACCTTCGGACGGAATTTCGGTGACGCCGTAGACCAGGCCCTTAAGTTCCGCCTCGGGCTTGGGCGTGGTGGCCCAGCTGACGGCGACGGTGACCAGGGCGCAGATGATGCAGGACCACAGCGCGCGATACATATTTTCCGCCATGTCTCGCGCATAGGGAGAGAGGGCGACGTAGCGAAGAGCCGCCGGGTCAACTTTAACCCAAGCCCACATGCTGACAGACGAAGCGGTGCCGGCAAGCAAACCCCAAAAGCCGCCGGCAGGAGTGGCGCGCTTCCACAACATGCCCAGCAGAACAGTGGCGAAAAGCGGCGCGATGAAGAAACTGAACAGCGCCTGCACGTAATCCATGATGCTTTTGAAATCCATAACCAGGTAGGCGGTGCCGATGGAAATGGCCACGCCGACCACCGTAGACCAGCGGCCCATGCTGACGTAGTGTGCGTCGGAAGCATCCTTTTTGATAAGCGCGCGGTAGATGTCATAGGTCCAAACGGTGGTGAAGGCGCTGACGTTTCCGGCCATGCCGGACATGAAGCCAGCGATGAGCGCGGTGATGCCCAGGCCGAGAAGGCCGGGTCCGCAGTAGCGCGCCAGCATCAACGGAAGAACTTCGTTGTAGCTGTGGCCGCCGGTGGCGATGGCTTGCGCTTCGGGCATGAGTTTCATGGGAAGAAGAGCAAGGCCCAGCAGACCGGGAAGAATCACGATAAAGGGAACGAACATCTTGAAACCGGCGCCGATGATAGGGGCCATTTTGGCAGCGCGCAGGTCTTTGGCGGAGAGCACGCGCTGCACGACCAGGAAGTCGGTGGTCCAGTAGCCCATAGAAATGATGGCACCCAGGCCGAAAACAATGCCGGTCCAGTGAATGCCCATGGGATTATCATTGAAGTGCCCGAGGGTACTCCAAAGGTGGGTGTACTCCGCGGAAGCGTTGGTGGCGATGCGGGCTTTGAGTCCGTTCCAGCCACCCGCTTCGATGAGGCCGAGGATAGGAATGAGAAGAGCACCGGCCCAGATCAGGATGAACTGTAGAACTTCATTGAAGATGGCGGAACGCAGGCCGCCGAGGGCCACATAAATGGCGACCGTAACGGAAGAGATTAGGATGCTGAAATTGATGTTCCAGCCGAGGACGATCTTGAGGACCAGCGCCATGGAATACATATTGATGCCGCTCATGAGCACGGTCATGAACGCGAAGCTGATGGAAGAGAGGGCGCGGCTGGACTCACCGAAACGCAGCTTGAGATAGCCGGGAACGGAGTGGGTTTTGCTGATGTAGTAGAACGGCATCATCACCAGCGCGAGAAAGAGCATGGCGGGAATGGCGCCAATCCAATACCAGTGGGCGGCGAGAATGCCGTACTGGTAGGAAGCGCCGGCCCAGCCCATCAATTCCAGCGAGCCAAGATTGGCGGAGAGAAAGCTGAGGCCGGCGATCCACGCGGTCATTTCCCGCCCGGCCATGAAAAAATCCTCGCCGGTGTTGGCCTGCTCTTTGAGATAGAAGCCGATGGCCAGCACCAAAGCAAAATAGAAAATAATAATCACCAAGTCGACGGTAGAGAGATAGACAAGCCTTGGAGCATCCCCAAACGTCAGTAGCAGGGTCATTTCTTGTCCCTCACTTGGCCGTAATAGGCCTGCTTGCCATGCTTCCTCAAGAAATGACGATCATGCAGTGTCTTGCCAATACCGCTGGCACGTGGATTGATCCCAACGGTGAAGTAGGCGATGCGCGCCGCGGCCTCGAGCATCCAGGCGTTTTCGGCAGCTTTGCGCGCGTCTGAGCCCCACGCAAACGGTCCATGGTTCGCCACAAGGACAGCCGGAATCGATATCGGATCTAGCCCTTCAAATGTGCGGAGGATGGCAACACCGGTATTCGCTTCGTACGGGCCGTTGATCTCGTCATCGCTCATGGCCTCAGTCACTGGAATCGAGCCATGAAAATAGTCGGCGTGCGTCGTCCCGAAGCATGGAATCGCCCTACGAGCTTGCGCCCAGGCTGTAGCGTACTCCGAATGGGTGTGAGCAATTCCGCCAATAGCGGGAAACGACCGATACAGAACTGCGTGCGTAGGAAGATCCGAGGACGGTCGCAAGGATCCTTCAATAACTTTTCCCTGCATGTCCGTCACAACGAGGTGCTCTGCCTTCATCTCTTCATAGGGTAGGCCGCTTGGTTTGATGACGATCAAGCCTTTATCACGGTTTACACCGCTGACATTGCCAAACGTCGATAGCACCAAGCCTTTGCGCACCAGGTCCAGATTGGCTTCCAGCACTTGTTCACGCAGGTCTAATAGCAGCATGGACCCTCGACCTTTACGGCTTGTAGCTGCCGTGAGCGTGCTTTCTACTGAAACTGGGCGGAGAGAATCAGAAACATGACGAACGCCAGGAGCGTGGCACGCGGTCTAACCATGAATGGCCCCTCGACGCCCCCAGAACACCCTGGAGATTCTCACGCGAAGCAAGTAAACGTTTACCATTCTACTTCCGGTATTGCAAGCGGCTTTTCGAGCCCTCATGTGACCGCCTTTCCGAACGGAGCGGCGGCCTTTCTCCATGCTGCATCCCATGGGACAGCATTTGCCCTCGGCCACCCGGTTGGAAAGAACTTGAGATAGCGTATACTGTAATTTGGAATGTTTTCTGAGTCGCAAGAGGACCCGTGGACATTCGAGACGTCGCCAGACGAGCCAAGGTGTCGACTGCCACTGTGTCGCGCACGGTCAACCAAGTGGCGACCGTAGACGCCCAATTGGCCAAACGCGTTTGGAGGGCTATCGAAGAACTCGGATACTACCCCAACCGGCAAGCCCGCGCGTTAGTATCCGGACGAAGCCGTATTTTTGGATTGATCGTATCGGAAATCACAAATCCCTTTTTCCCAGAAATCGTCCAGACATTCGAAACACTGGCCGTCGAACAGCATTATGAAATTCTTCTAACCTCAACGATTCATGACCCTAAACGTATGGAACTCGCCGTCCGCAGGATGATTGAGGGTCGGGTAGACGGCGTCGCCATTCTTACGTTTGGAATGGAAGACTATTTGTTGGATCACCTCCGTTTCCGAAACTTACCTTTGGTGTTCGTCGACATTGGGCCCAAGGCCCCGCGCATCAGTAACATTCGTGTCGACTACGCCGATGGGATTCGTCAGGCCGTTCAACATTTGGCGGCGTTGCGCCATGAACACATCGGCTTTGTGACTGGGCCGCTCAGACTGCGCTCTGCGGTTGCTCGCAGAGATGCATTTCAAGCGTCAACGCGTGAGATCGGCTTGTCGGTGAGGCCCGAGTTTATCGTCGAAGGAAACCATAGGCTAGAGGGAGGGAAGCTGGCCCTTCAAAAGCTTTCCCAGCTTCGCGAACGCCCCACAGCTCTTCTCTGCTCAAATGATATGACCGCAATTGGCGTTATGAGAGAGGCTTTCGAACTAGGGATTCAGGTGCCTCAGGACTTGTCGGTAATCGGATTTGACGATATTCGTATGGCGGAATTCTTGACTCCTCCGCTCACCACAGTTCAAATGTCTCAATCGGAATTGGCCCGGCTTGCATTTGAAGCCCTGCTCAAGGAAGTGAAGAGAGAAAACCCAGCACCGGAAGGCACCGAATACGTTCTCAAAACGCGTTTGGTCCTTAGAAACTCGACGGCGCTTTGCCCTAGTCGCCAAACAACAAAATCGCGAGCGAATTCTCGGCGGCCCCAAAAGACCGGAGCCGGCCACAAAGCCTGAACTGCTCTAATTCTACGTCCATGTGCATCTGCAAGTAGACTTATTGTTTTCCACCCACGGCCTTCCGTTGACACCATGGCGCGCGGTTTCTCTCCCACTCGAGCGCTGGATTCTTCGCGCTCCCAACGACAATCGGACTTATTGTGGACCTCGCAGAGTTCTCGGACTCTTGATGGATGATCCGAATCTCGAAGAGCACCTTATTTTTATTCGGCAGTCCACAACTCTGGGGATCAATGCGAGTCCCGTGCCACGCGTGCACCGCTGCGTCCCACAAGAAAATCGAGGTCAGCCCCCTGGTCCGCTTGGAGCACGTGTTCGGCATACAGCTTCAGCCATCCGCGATCCGGGAGAGGCGGCGGCGTCCATATTGCCCGACGTTCAGCGAGTGTTTCATCATCGACGTCCAGGCGGAGCAGACGTTTGGGAACGTCGAGTGTGACCATGTCTCCCGAACGCACAAGGGCCAGCGGGCCACCAGCAGCTGCTTCGGGTGAGATGTGCAAAACCACCGTCCCATAGGCGGTGCCACTCATGCGGGCATCGGAGATGCGGACCATATCTGTTATCCCTCTCCGCAGCATCTTGGGGGGCAGCAGCATGTTGCCGACTTCGGCCATACCCGGATAACCCCGCGGGCCACAATTCTTTAGGACCATGACGCAGGTTTCGTCGATGTCCAACATCTCGTCGTTTATTTGGGCGTGTAATTCTTCGATCGTTTCAAATACTACTGCGCGCCCGCGATGCTGCATAAGCTGCGGACTTGCTGCGGACGGTTTAATCACCGCACCATCCGGCGCTAGGTTGCCGCGCAGCACCGCAATTCCAGCGGTTGCTTTGAAAGGTCCAGAGAAACGACGGATCACGTCGCGATTCCAACAAGGGGCATCGGCCACGTTCCTCCAAATAGGTTGGCCATTTACTGTCAGCGCCTCCCGGCGCAGTTCGCCGGCTTCTCCGAGTTCACGCAGAACGACTGGTAGTCCACCCGCGTAAAAGAAATCTTCCATGAGGTATTTGCCAGCAGGCTGAATATCAACGAGACATGGCAGCGAGGATCCCAGTCGATCGAAATCATCGAGACCTAGCGGAGCACCAACACGGCCTGCAATCGCTATCAGATGAATCACCGCGTTCGTCGATCCGCCGATGGCGGCGTTGGCCAGGACGGCGTTCTCAAAGGCCTCGCGTGTGAGGATGCGCGATATGCAAAGGTTTTCTTGCACCATCTGCACGATGCGCCGGCCGGTCATCTGCGCGAGGGTGCTGCGGCGCGCATCGACCGCCGGAATAGCCGCATTGCCGGGCAAACTCATACCCAGCGCTTCGACCATGCTGGCCATGGTTGAGGCAGTACCCATGGTCATACAATGTCCCCTTGAACGGTGCATGCAACTTTCTGCTTCAAAGTACTCCTCCACTTTCATTTCGCCTGCTCGGAGCTGATCCGTCATTTGCCACAGGCCGGTTCCTGATCCCAAATCGCGGCCGTGGAATTTTCCAGAAAGCATGGGCCCACCTGAAAGGCCAATGGTGGGCAGGTCGCAGGAAGCGGCTCCCATGAGCAACGATGGTGTGGTCTTGTCGCAACCCATAAGCAGGACCACTCCATCGATCGGGTTGCCGCGAATCGACTCCTCGACATCCATGCTGGCAAGGTTGCGGAACAGCATAGCGGTCGGACGCAATTGCGTCTCCCCCAAGGACATGACCGGGAATTCCAGCGGAAAACCACCCGCTTCCCACACACCGCGCTTCACAAATTCGGCGAGCTCTCGAAAATGAGCATTGCACGGTGTGAGCTCTGACCATGTGTTACAGATCCCGATCACCGGTCGACCATCGAAGAGGTCGTGCGGCCATCCCTGGTTCTTCATCCAACTCCGGTAAAGAAAACCATCACGACCCTGTCGTCCGAACCAATCTTGGCTACGCAACTTTTGCATTCTGCTGTCCTTTCCGGTCACAAATTCGGCCGGCGATTGCCGAGATTGGCCGATCATAGCGCAGAATCAATCGGTAAACGTAATCTCACGATATCGTCTTGCTTGACGGGAAGCGCAGGACAGAAGATGATCTCGATGCCTCGCGTTACTTTCAAGGGTTTCGGATATGTTTGAGAATTCGGCCCGACTCTTCTAGGAGTTACGGTGAGTCGTTACAGGATTGCGGTCATTGAAGGGGACGGAATCGGGCGCGAGGTCGTGCCCGAAGGCATTCGTGTTTTAGAAGCCGCAGGCCGGCGGTACGAGAGTAGTTTTTCCTGGCATCATTTTGATTGGAGCTGTGAGACCTATCTGAAGACCGGGAGAATGATGCCCGCAGATGGACTCGAGCAATTACGCAGCTTTGACGCCATCTACCTTGGGGCCGTGGGATGCCCGAGTGTTCCCGATCATGTATCGCTGTGGGGACTGCTGATCCCCATAAGGCGGAACTTCCAGCAATACGTCAACCTGCGGCCGGTGCGATTGCTTCGCGGCATCGATTCGCCAATCAAGGGCTTTCCGCCCGGGGAAATCGATTTTTGCATTGTCCGCGAGAACAACGAAGGCGAGTACTCGGAAATAGGAGGTCGTCTCAACCACCACACCGACGCCGAGATGGCGCTACAGGAAACGGTGTTTACTCGGCTCGGATGTGACCGAATCATGCGGTACGCTTTCGATCTAGCACGCACCCGCAAACGCCATGTCACGTCAGCTACAAAATCAAACGGAATTATTCACACCATGCCGTTCTGGGATGAACGATTTTCGGTGGTTGCTCGGGATTTTCCCGATATCCGCGCCGATCAATACCACATTGATATTTTGACCGCTCATTTTGTTAAGCATCCCGACTGGTTTGACGTGGTCGTAGGGTCCAATCTATTTGGGGACATTTTGTCGGACCTCGGTGCCGCGGTCGTCGGCTCTATGGGCTTGGCACCTTCAGCAAACCTGAATCCCGAACGAGAATACCCTTCCATGTTTGAGCCCGTGCACGGGTCGGCTCCAGACATCACGGGAAAAGGAATCGCCAATCCCATCGCGCAAATCTGGTCTGGGGCGATGATGTTGCAACACCTGGGAGAACTCAAGGCAGCGCGGGCTGTCGAGAAGGCACTTGAAGCGGTACTGAAGCGGTCCGACACGCGTACTCCAGATCTGGGAGGTAACGCCAGCACTCATGACGTCGGCGATGCGATTGTGCAAGAACTATCTGCGGTAGATGAACTGGAATGAGCTTTTCGCCCGCGTTGGCTATTGAGCAGAGTGCCCGGCGCCGCGTCGCGATTCGTTTGCTCCCCTTCCTGTGGTTGCTCTATGTCGTCGCCTTTCTGGACCGCGTCAATGTTGCTTACGCGGCGTTGGAAATGTCCCACGACTTGGGATTTAGTGACCGGGTGTTCGGACTGGGAGCGGGAATTTTCTTTGTCGGCTATGTTTTATTGGAAATCCCCGGGGCGCTCATCGTTGAGCGATGGAGCGCACGATTGTGGATTGCCCGCATTATGATCTCCTGGGGAATCATCACCGTGTTTGTGGGCTTCGTACACACCTCTCGCCAGTTTTACATCATGAGATTTGTGCTCGGAGCAGCCGAGGCCGGCTTTTTCCCCGGCGTGATCGTATATCTGACGCATTGGTTCACGCGTCGCGATCTCGCAAAAGCGGTAGCTTCTTTCATGGCCGCGCTCCCGCTGGCAAACTTGTTGGGCTCACCACTTGCGGGAAGAATTTTGCAGCTTCATTGGTACGGCTTGGAAGGCTGGCGCTGGTTATTTATTCTCGAGGGGATTCCCGCTCTGGTTTTCGGGGTAATGACATTCTTCTACCTTACGGATAGGCCCAGCCAGGCCGCCGCCTGGCTTCCGGAAAGCGAGCGCGAGTGGATCACCTGTGAATTAGAACGTGAACGGAAGGAAAAGATCGCAGTACGGTCTTACACGATCGGGCAAGCACTTCGCCAGCGAGATGTAGCCTTGCTGACTTTAATCTACTTTACGGGCAATACCGGCTTCTATGGATTCACCATGTGGTTCCCCACAATCCTGAAGCGAGCGTCAGGCTTGGCCACCGGGACGGTCACACTGCTGGTGATAATTCCCTATCTTGTGGCGCTGTCTGCGACCTTGCTGAACAGTTGGCATTCCGACCGGACGCAGGAGCGGCGTTGGCATGTGGCTGGCCCACTCTTCCTCGGCGCTGTTGCACTGTTGCTGGCCATGGGCTCGGGTTCCCACATCTGGACGCAATTGGGATTCTTTAGCATTTTTGCTGCATGTGTTCACGCGTTTCAGCCATGTTTCTGGGCACTACCTACACTCACGCTTGGCGACTCAGCAGCCGCAGCCTCCATCGGCTTGATTAATGCCCTCGGGAATCTCGGCGGCTTTGCTGGTCCCTTCATACTGGGTTTCCTGGTAACACGTACGGGTTCATTCACAAACGGTTTAGTTTGGCTACTAGCCAATCTTGTGGCGGGTGGGATGCTGACTCTTTTCCTGCGGATTGCGACTTCAAGAGACTTGAGTCCTCGCCGATAGCGAACCTTATGCTCGAATTCAGAACGACGCTTGGGTCGGCTTGCCCTCAAACATAACACTCCGCGTGGTCTCACCTAACTTTACGGTCATGACTCGTGGTACTGGTCGCAGTATGCGCGAACCGGCGGCCGGTCGCAGGTGGAGCGTTCTACTGATGTCATTCCAAGTCAACTGGATCCCCATCCATTCCCCTTTACGATAGTTGAAGGAAGTGCCGTCGTCTTCGTAAAGCAAGAAGGAGGCATCGGCACCGGGATAGACATGGAGGGAAAGTGGCTCGTCGACTTTCTCGCCCACGTACTGCTTAACCGGACCGAGAGGCAGAAGCGATCCCGCGGGCACGTAGAGTGGAAGGGTCGCGAGGTCCACTGGCCGGCTGATCTCCCGGCCTCCCTCAAAGCGTTCGCCAGTCCAGAAGTCGATCCAGACTCCACGAGGAAGATAGACTTGGCGTATCGTCGCACCCTTCTCAACTACAGGAGCGACAAGCAAGTTCCGACCCCACAAATATTCGTCTGCGCACGCGACCGCCTTGGGATCGTCGGGAAAGTGCAACCACAGAGCGCGCATGATTGGCATCCCCGTGGTCGAACACTCCCGTACGGCACTGTATAGATAGGGGAGCAGCCGATATCGCAGTTGAAGATACTTCCGGCAGATGCTTTCCACTCGCTCGTCATGCAACTGGCTGGAATCCGGAAGCGCAGCTCCTTTGTAACCATTGATCTCAGTCGGACCGGTTTCGCCGGTGTTCCACCCCCAGGGCAGCCGTAGTTTCCAAGCGCGGCCATGACAACGGAACAGTGGGCAAAACGCGCCGAACTGGAACCAACGCACGTACAGTTCGGCGCTGAATTCTGGCGTCGGGACAAAGCCTCCGATGTCCGTACCCCAATAGGGAATGCCGGTAAGTCCCGTATTTAGAGCGATGGGAATGTGAGTCTTCAAGGTTTCCCAGGTGGAATAGACATCCCCCGACCAAAGGAAGGATGCATATCTCTGCATGCCGGCATAGCCGTTCCGGTGCAACGCATAAGGCCGCTCGTTCGGTCGATCAATCTGAGGCCCGTCCCAGTACATTCGGTTCCTCACCAGCCGTGACGCAACGTCAAGCGGGTCGCCCTCGTCTGGCCACCAACCGTCCACCCCCATCGCAAAGTCCTTGCGGTGTGCGTCCCAGTAGCAGCTAGCTTCTGCTTCATCGAACCGCGAAAGTTCGCACGGATGGTGCACCGGACCGCGAAGTTTGTCCGACAGAATTACGGAATGAAGCACAACGTGAAAATTCTCTTTGTGCAGCTCATCGATCATTTCCTTGGGATCAGGGAAGACTCGAGAATTCCACTCGAACGAGCCATTCTCGGTATTCCAGCCGGACGGACAAAAGCCCGTGCTCAAGTAGATAAGCGCGTCACAAGGCAGTTGTTTTTCGCGGAAGGTCTTTGCGACGCCGAGTATCTCCTCCCGGCTGGCCAGTGTGCGGTGCGATTGTTGATAGCCGAAGCTCCACAGCGGGGGCATCTCTGGGTGGCCTGTCAGGCGAGCAAATTCGGACATAATCACAGCGGGATCGGGTGAAGCAACGAAAAACAGATCGAGTGGAAGTGCCGTCGCAGCGCTCGCACGTTGAAACTTTCCTTCCGGTCCACTAAGGTCAAAAGTGCCAAAAGGTTGATGAAAGAACATCGCCCATCCCGTTGTCCCGATAATCCAAGGAACGGGGACGCGCGCACCGTGGGTGGCAAGCTGGTAGCCTCCTTGCCCTGTTCGCATGAGGTCCCTAGACCCCCGCCGATCGAATTGCGGTCCACCTTCCCCCAGACCCAACAGTGGCGAACTGCCGGCTAGAAACGTGAGCCTGCCAGCATCATCGTCCCAAGCAAGCTTCTGGATGAGGTTTCCACTTTGGTCCGTGATCATGGCACGGACGGGATGGAGAGTCATCTGGAGATGGACACCTCCTGCGACAATCACCTGTTCCGTCTCCTCCCGCAGCTTGACACTAGGAGCGCCCCAGGATTTTTGGACAAGGGAGCCATCAAATGGTATCGCTTCGACTGGTCCATTCTTGGTGATTGGGAGAATGCTTAGTCGGAAAGTATGGGCACTTACAGGAGTGACTTCCACCTCGACCGATGGCCGAGCAGCACGCTCGTCCTCCTCGTTTGCCATCAAGGTTGGTGGGACGATTATGGCGGTAGAGGCCGCGGCCATCGCTTTCAAGACCTCACGTCGGTTGCACTTTAGACTCATCGATGGTGCACTCTCCGGGGCACTCTTCCAGCTTGGTCTTGGCGATTCGATATCTCTCTGCGCAGCCCATTAAGCGATTTCCCTCTGGCATCTTCTGGCCCGTGGGATTGTAGCGGAACCCGGAAATAGAGTAAACGTTTGCCGCGCGTATGTGTATAATTTGGCCTTCGCGCAGCTGCGTACGATTCGGACAGGAGGAATCCAGATTGCGCTGGCGCATCGCCATCCTGATCAGTGCTGCGATTGCCATCAGCTACTTGGATCGCCAAACTCTTCCCGTCGCCGTCAAAGCGATCAGCAGAGACATTTCCCTCACGAATGAACAGTTCTCCACTCTGCAGTCTGCCTTCTTATTCGCTTACGCCTTCATGTATGCGGGAGGCGGAAAACTGGTAGACCTCCTAGGAACGCGGCTTGCTCTTACCGTCATCATGCTGTTCTGGTCGTTTGCCTGTGCGAGTCACGCTCTGGCGACCGGATTTCTTATGTTGGCAATCAGCAGATTTCTGCTCGGTATGGGCGAAGGTGGCGGTTTCCCTGCTGCCACTCGTGCAGTCGCAGAATGGTTTCCAAGCAAAGAACGTGCAACGGCAATGGGTATCGTCAATGCAGGGACAGCGGTGGGAGCAGTGATAGCTCCTCCTCTGATCGCGGTCGTTCTTGGTTTCGCGAATTGGCGGTGGATCTTCGTGCTCACCGGTGCACTCGGTCTGCTCTGGCTTGCTTGGTGGAGGTGGTCTTATTTCCCTCCGACCGAGATTTCAGATAGACGCGCCGACCCGAGCGCGAACGAAGCATTGGGCACAGACTGTGCGACGCGACTCCCCTGGACTCACCTTCTTCAGATTCGCGAAACCTGGGGATTGGTAACCGCGAAATTTCTCAGCGATGCGGCCTGGTTTTTCTACCTTTTCTGGCTTCCAAAGTATCTTTATGACACTCGCGGCTTTGACATTAAATCGGTCGGCATGTTCGCTTGGATGCCACACGCCGCCGCTGGTGTAGGTTGTTTGTTGGGCGGATCTTCATCCAGCTACCTGGTGCGCCGTCAATTTTCCCTAGGTCTGGCGCGCAAGTTGGCGCTCGGCGTGAGCGCAGCCGTCATGCCAATCGTCATCCTGGTTCCCTACGTCGGTGTGTCCTGGACCATTGCTATCTTCTGCCTGGCATATTTCGGTCAGCAATCCTGGTCGACTCTTGTCATGGTTCTCCCTGCGGATCTCTTCCCTCCAAATGTTGTCGGATCCATTGCGGGGCTGGTCGGTTTCGGCGGTGCTATGGGTGGGATTGCTTTTGGACAGCTGGCCGGATATCTCCTGGATCACGGTTTCGGATATGGCGCGGTTTTTGTTGTCGCTGGAACTCTGCACATAACGGCATTCCTGGTTATTCTCGCCACCGTGCCGGTCGTCTCGCCTTTGAAACTCCAGCAAGACTTGACGTACGAGGCGCTTTAATGAAAATCACGGAGATCCGTACCCGGGTTTTGCGCTGGCGTGGCAAGACCACTCCCCTGTCCCCGCATTTCTGCACCAATCCGATGGATCTCATGGAGTTGCCTGAGGCATCCATGCGCACGTTTACGTTTCACGGCTGGCTGGTGGTCGAGGTCTTCACCGATGATGGTCACGTTGGATTGGGCAATGCTGCTCTCGCCCCCCAAGCCGCAAAACAGGTTATCGATCTCTATCTAAAACCTCTGTTGATAGGCCAGGACCCTTGGGATCTCGAGCGTCTATGGCAACACATGTATCGCAAGACCATGGCGTTCGGCCGCAAGGGGATCGGCATGGTCGCCATCAGCGCGCTGGATATCGCCTTGTGGGACCTCCTTGGCAAATCCGCCAAACAGCCTGTCTTTCGATTACTCGGAGGCAGGACGAAAACTCGCATTCCCGTTTATGCGTCCCGCCTCTACGCTGTGGAACTGGGCGAACTGGCGGCGGAAGCCAGGCGCTACAAGGAGGAAGGCTATCCGGCCATGAAATTGCGCTTCGGATGGGGACCCGCGGACGGCGCTCGCGGCATGCGGCGCAACCTAGATCTAATCCGAACCGTCCGTGAGAGCATTGGCGACGAAGTCGATCTCATGGCCGACGCCTATATGGGCTGGACTCTCGACTACGCCAAAAGAATGCTGCCCTTGCTCGAGCCGTTTGATCTCCGGTGGCTGGAAGAGCCGGTGATCCCAGATGATCTCCATGGTTACGCCGAGCTGAAATCCTATGCGCGAATTCCGATCGCAGGTGGCGAACATGAATTTACGCTCTTCGGTTTTCGGGATCTGCTGGAAGCTCGCGCCCTGGACTACATCCAGTTGATTAATCGAGTGGGTGGTATTACGCAGGCTCGCAAGGTCGCCGCACTCGCAGAAGCTC
>CAVZMQ010000012.1:0-177256 GCA_963776365.1 Candidatus Acidiferrales bacterium
TCGCCTTGGCAGACGCGCTGGATCAGATGGGATTCGGCTGCGCTGCACCGAAACTCCGGCGTAGAAGAAGATCCGTTGAGCCAACGCGTAGACATCACTACGCCCGAAACAACCATGCTCGTCATCACCAGTAAGGTCAGTATTGTTTGTCCCCGAGAAAGGTCCCCATTCCCATCGGATGGCGTGCGAAAAACAAGGCCGCGAGGAAGACTACATCGAAATCAGCCCGGACTCCGAGTACTTTCAACCCCTCTTCATAACGAACTGGACGGCTACCCATTGGTTTACGGAATCGCATGCTTATCTAACAACCTATCTTGGTTAGGGCAAGGAACCGTTCTGGCAGCAGTCCTATACGAACCTCATCAAGTTCATTATTATTCTCCGAGGCGCTTGAAATCTGCCTTCGCAACTATGGCTTGGCATCTGTCTACGCTAGCAGCCCAAGATCTTAGCCTTCGTGCGCAGCTCCGGTTTTCGCGTGCCCTTCCTGCCACAGCTGCCAAACGGCTCTTTCAATGTTGTGGAGTTCGTCCTCGCTTACTTCAGCAAACAACGTTCTTTTTGATTTAGACAATCTTCCTTTATTTTGCAAGATCATCCGGACGAGCAAAGACGCTCGCCGGTCCGGCATGTCCACAATCTCCAGCACTCTCCGAACCGCTCCGTCGAATACAGCTAGGAACCCTATCTCCTCACGCAGATCTTTTCTGATGGTTTCTTGGATACACCGGTACAAGTACTCCGCTTGCACAGTCACGTCGAAGAAGCGATACAAATGTGCCGTGACATTTCTGACCGTCATATGACCATCGGGATCGACCTCAAAGTTGATGAACGGGAGGATCGAGCCAGAATATTCCTCCAGTACCTGATCGTACGCAGCTCGATTCCGAAGCATCGCCGCCGAAATCGGAAATACAAGGCCCTTGGGTGTGAACCCAAGCTTTGCAAGAATGTGATGCACCAGGAAACGATGAATCCGACCGTTCCCATCTTCAAATGGATGGACGAAAACAAACCCGAAGGCAGCAGCGGCGGCCGCGACGACAGGGTCCATCTTATCGGTTTTTGCCAGCCGACCTTCCATCTTCATCCAAGAATCCATCAACAATGGGACGTCTTCCGGTTTGGGGCACACAAAGTGAACGTCTTCGCTATAGTCAGGAAGTGTCTGAGAAACATAATTTTGGGTTGTGCGCCAATCCTTCTGCGCATATCGGGTGTCAACAATGGAATTCTGGAGGCGCACAAATGCTTCCTTGCTCCCTGCGTCAAACCTTGAGGCACTTTCCAAAGCCGCGACGAAGCGCGCCTTCCGATCCCTATTCGGCGCCTCTCCTTCGATGGCGAACGACGACTTCGTTTCCTTTGTGAACAGATAGTGCACCGCCCGAGCCAAGATCGCGGGATCGCACTCTTCCGCTATGCTTTGTGCCTCCTCCGCGAGGTTGAGCTTTTGGAAGGTCCTCAGCGTTTCTGTCCGCCGAACTAGGGGGCAGTAAAAGCGATTTCCCAGAAGGTTGTCATTCACCCTCTGTCGTCGAGCCCGGACCACACTTCCTGTCACGTGCAAATCTTCGTCAAGCAAATCAACGTAACCGGAAGGAGCCACGTCTGGCAGGTCCAGGGTCTTTTGGGTTAAGAGTTCGTAGAGATACCAAGCTCGCCGTGCGAAAATCCCGGTCGGTTCCGAACGAATCCACTCTTCCAATTCTCGAATGTCGAGAGCAGAATATGCCGAGTTGAGGACCCCTAAGTCGATGGGTTCATAGCGCATCGCAAAGCGCAGATTTCCTATTAACCCGGTTGGGAGGTAGCTCTTGGGGTACTGCTCCAGTATCTGGTCGTCACTCACCGTGGTTTTTCGCGCGCCTTGCACCACTTCCGAACGAACCACAGGCAGAGGGACTTTGAGTCCTAACTGTTCCGCCAAACTGTGGAACCCGACTGCAATCGTAGCCTCTTTGTGTCCGAAATCTTTATCGCTCATGTGAATTCTTTCTTAAAGCGAGACCTACGTATAATTTCATCATCGGGACTACACGGTGGACATTAAACTACGAATTCCCTTATCGATATTGGGAAATGTTTATCGTGGCATGCTTCTCTCGTAAAATCCTCACCGACGGCATCCCTGGCTGGAGCCCGGCCTCGACCAGGTGCAGTGCTCGGCCTTAGCCAGTGAGCTAGCGTTGGGAACCATGGTCAAGTGGGCAAAGGCGTTAGCGACATTGGTGTCGACGCAGACAAAGCGGCTGAAATCGTGCGTCGCGTCAGCGAACTTCGGGCCAGCGATTCGTTTCGTGTTCCCGGCGAAGGCCGCACCCGAACCCAATGACCGTAATTAGCTCTTGCAATTATCAGGTTCAGTCCATCAGGTACCGGCGGGGACAAAGCAATCCTTCGAGAAAATCTACGTTGCGGCTTTCATTTATCTTCGATAATATCCTTCTATATTGTCTTCCCGATGACCCGCCGGGAACTCGAGACTAGCAGAACACCAATCGTCCCCGCCGAAAGGCCGCCATGTATCCGGGAATCGAGCTCCGGCTGCATCGCTACGTAGCTGTGCTTGCCGAAGAGCTGAATTTTACTCAGGCGGCGATGCGGCTACATGTGGCGCAGCCAACGCTGAGCACGCAGATCCGCGATCTCGAACGAGAACTTGGTCTCAAACTATTTGAGAGGACCAGGGGTGGACAGCAGGTGGTCCTGACCGCCTCGGGCGAAGCGTTTGCGGTGCAAGCGCGCCTCGTCTTGTTACACGCCGATCGAGCCATCCAGGAGGCGCGCACGGCGCATGGACAGCACCGCGGAACGTGGAATTTAGGCTATTCGCCGTTGATCGACATGCGCATCCTTCATAAGGTGCGGCGTTATCTGGCGGACGCGCACCCAGCCGCGGACGTACGATTAGTGAGCGGACACACTGCCGAACATATCGATGGGCTCATGCACGGGCGACTTCAAGCGGGTCTAGTGATTCTGCCACCGTCGGAGGAGCGTGTTAGCTCTGAAGCTTTACACCGAGACCGTCTGATCCTCGCGCTACCGAGACAGCACGCCCTGGCGACGAAGAAGCACATCGAGGTTACCGACCTCCATGAACTTCCCCTTATCCAACCACGCGGCGACATCGAGCCGCGTTTTGGCCAGAGCATGAAAAGGCTTTTCACGCTTATTCGCGTGCGGCCACGGATCTTGCACGAGGCGACCACGCAATCCGAGGCCATCGAGTTGGTCTCGCAAGAAGGTGTGGCCGCGCTGACGACGCCCGCTGCTGAGGGTTTCACTGCTGCCGATGTGGTGTTTCGGAGGTTTAGCGATGAGATCCTGACGGCGAACACGGTGCTGGCGTATTTTGGAGAGCCGCTGTCACCGATTCTGAAATCGCTCAGGCAGTTTGTGGCGGAGACGTTTCACCCCTTGCGGGAGGGGTGGGACGGGCAAAAGCAGATGGTGCTGTTCTAAGCCCCATGTCGCCCACTGATCCGGCGCGAATCCCGCAGGCGGGCCCGGAACGCCCTGCCCACGGTGCGCGTCTCACTGTTTCGCACTGGTAGCCCAGTGCTGTCCCCCGCAGAGCAGCAGGCGAGCACTCATCAATCAGGATTCTCATCTTCCAAAGTGTGCCAGCACCAGCGCTTTGGCTTCCTCTAATGCGGCGATGGCCTGACTCCCGGGTATTGCTCCAGGAACTCATCCAAAGTATCTCCGGCTTCTAGATAGTCGAGCAGCGTCTGGAAGGAACGCGCGTGCCACGGAAGACGGGTTCACCGCTGTGGAGTTCCGGATCTTGGACAATTACGCTTTGAGGGACGGCAGCCATCGCAAACCTCCTGCGCCTGCACCAATTATCTCATTCCACAGGAAGAAGTGTTCCGAAAAATGGCAACAGACCACGAAGTTGAGTCCAAATCCGCGCCCTTCGCAGAGAGCGGCAGCCAACTGGAGCCACACAGCGACGTCGTCGGGATCGAAGCGCACGGCCCCTGAAATGCGGCAGGAAGGAATGGTACCGGTCGCCGCCATCCTATAGATGTGTTGCGGCGCAACCCAGGAGCTTCGCGATCTCTGCCACTTTGAGCGCCTCAGTCCTGTTTTTCAGTGTTTCGACGGTTTCACTCCGGTACTGATCGTCAACTTTCGTGTTCCCACAAGGTCTACCAACCTTCTCCGCAGCGTCCAATACGTTTCTTGCCGACGCCAATAGCCCCCATCTATTGGCTAAAACCAATTGTTTTAGCGCGGCCTTTGCTAGCGCATGAACGCGCCAGAGAAAAGCGTTTCTGTCACGCACATCGCCATCCGCTTCGGCCGCAAGAGACAAGAGCTTGTCCTTCCGGTGAATCGATTCCGGTTTGGCTCCTGTTCCTGTGTGAAGGAGCCAACCTTCATACACCGAAAGGACATAGAAATGGGACAGCCTAGAGTTCGTACAAACAACTTCTTCCCGCATCCTGGATGCGCTGGAAGCGATGCCACAACAGCAGGCTGCATAGGCCAAGTTTTTCGAAGCGCCTCGGCTTCACCGCCGAGGCGCTTTTTTGTTTGGAAAAGTGTGAAACCACAACCAGAGAAATCATCTCACCGGACCCCAATCGCTCAGATCATAGATGGCGGCTATATGCCCCGGAGTACGAAGTATTGGACGGAACTTGCAACGTCCCGCTACATTCCCGCGCACATTGGGATTATCAAACCGAACGAATGAGGAGGTCTAAAACGATCATGCGCAAGCTCAAACGTCAACACCAGAAGACATTCACAGATGCCATTTACCAGTCCTTGCTCATCCTCGGAATAACCCTTGCGATGTCCGGCAGTGCCCAGGCCCAGGGCGCTTCTCCTTGGGAGAATGCGGTCACCGTGCTGCAAACGGCGTTTACTGGCACGATCGCAAAGGGGCTGGCCCTGGTAGCCATTGTTATTGGTGGCCTGACGTTTGCGTTTGGCGAGGGTGGAGGCAAACGCACTTTCGCCGGCATCGTCTTTGGGCTCGGGATGGCTGTGCTGGCGGCGAACTTTATGACTTGGCTGTTCGGCGTCTGAGGTATGACGATGCAACATCACCCTGTGTTCCGGTCGCTCAATCGTCCGCTAACCATTCTGGGAGCAGAGCGCAAACTTTTCTTCTTTGCTTTGGTCATGGGCGCCTCGGTATTCAATCTCTTCAACAGCCTAGCAGGAGCACTGGAAATGTTTTTTGCTCTTTATCTCTTTGCCCGCCGGGCGACCGAGACAGACCCGCAAATCCTTCGCTTCCTGCTCAATTCGAGCAAGATTCGTGCGCAATACGACCCCATGAAATTCGAGCCCATCGAGGTGCGGAGAATTCGCGATGTTTAAACTGGCGCAAATCAGCAAAGATTATCGCGAAGCACCGGCCTTGTGCTCTCAGATCAACCTCCTTGGTTTTGTGGATGAAGAAATCTTTCTGACCAAAAGCGGGGATCTGGGGATTGTGCTGGGCATTAATGGCGTCGATTATGAATGCCTCGACACCCACACCATCGAAAACCTTACCAGGCGTCTTACCGCCGCGTTTCGCATCTTTGACGAAAAATGTCGCGTGTATCAGTATCTGTTCAAACGAAACCGCGAGAGCATTCCTTTCAAGACCTACAGCAATCCCGTGGTCAATGCGGCGATCCAGAATCGGATCGCATTTCTCGATGGAAAGGCCGAGTCGCTCTATTCCCTCCAAATCTATTACGTGGTCCTCTTTCAAGGATTTCGCTATGAATCGTCCATTGCTTCGAGTCTCACCAAACTATCCTCCGAACCACGCCAAGGTTTCTCCGATCTGCTCGCACTTCTTTCGACCCGCAAGCAGGCCCTTTCGATCGATAGCGAGCTCGAACGCGCAAAAACTGCTCTTCTCGCGAAAGCCAGAAGCTTCCTCTTGCAGGTGAGTGATTTTGTGGAGAGCCGGGTGCTTCCCAAAGACGAGGCTTTCCGGGTGTTAAAGCAGATTCTGAATTTCTCGCCACTCAAGATTGAAAACGCCCGGCTGAAGCACGACACCTTCCTTGATTACTTCCTCTCGGAATCCCATCTTGAATGCCACCGTGGGTTTTTGCGACTCGACGACTACTACGTGAAAGTGCTGACACTCAAGGAACCGTCGGCCCAGACATTCCCGCTGATTCTCAAGAAGCTCATGGAGGTTCAGGCCAACTACTACATTTGCAGCGAGTGGGTGAAACAGGACCCTTCCAAGAGCCGCAGGTATATCCATTCCCGGCGGCGACATTTTCACAACACAAAACGCTCATGGTCCAGCTATGTCACGACATCAGACCAACCGCAGAGCCGCGAGGATGTGTTGGTGGACGAGTCGAAGGAGGCGCAGATCCACGATCTCGGTGACGCCCTTAAGGAACTCGAAATCGAGGGGAACTATTTCGGCAATTACTCGCTAACGGTCGTCATCTTCGACGAGCAGTTGCGCAAGGTAGAGAGCGCCTGCGCTGATTTTTACAAGGCCTTCAGCGTCCAGGATGCGCAACTTTACGAGGAGAAATACAACCTGTTCAATGCGTACCTTGCAACTGTGCCCGGAAACTACGCTTTCAACCTTCGATCCATGCTGATCCTCAATACCAATTATGCCGACTCCTCGTTCCTGTTCACCCTGCACTCAGGCCACAAAACCAACCGTCATTTGAAACAAGAGTATTTGGCCGTCCTTGAAACCAATCATCGCACACCGTACTATCTCAACCTCCATTCAAAGGACACCGCCCACACGGTCATTCTCGGGCGAACGGGTGCGGGCAAAAGTTTCCTTCTAAATTTCCTGATCACCAACCTGCAGAAATACGATCCCTATACCTTCATATTCGACCTGGGCGGGAGCTTTGAAAGCCTGACTCACTTATTCGAAGGCACGTATGTCGAAGTCGGGCTGCAGACCACCGGATTCAAAATCAATCCCTTTTGTTTACCGAAAACAAAGCCTAACCTCGACTTCCTTGCGTTGTTTGTGCGAATCCTGGCCGAGGGCCAGGGTAGCGACCCGCTCTCCATGGAAGAGGAGCGCGAGCTTTACCAGCAGATTGAAAACCTCTATTGCCTTGACCCTGAGCTGCGCACCCTCGGTGTGCTCGCGAATACGCTACCGCGCAGCCTTGGCTCCAAACTCCAGAAATGGACGGCAGATGGACAGTTTGGGTATCTGTTCGACAATGCAGAAGACACGGTAAGTTTTTCGCGGTTCCAGTGTTTTGACTTTCAGGGCATGGACCAGTACCCGCAGATCCTTGAACCGTTGCTGTTCTACATCCTGCATCGCGCCAATCAGGTCATCACCAATAAGCAACACACCCATATCTTCAAGGCCTTTTTCATCGATGAGGCCTGGACGTTCTTCCGCAATTCCCGCATCAAGGCCTACATCGTCGAGGCACTGAAAACGTGGCGAAAGCAAAATGCCGCCATGATCCTGTCCACGCAATCCATCGACGAGTTGCGCAAGTCGGACATCTTGGACGTGATTATCGAAACCTGCGCCACAAAAATGTTTCTTGCAAACCCCGACATGGACCAGGAACTCTACCGGAACCACTTCCATCTGAACGAAACGGAAATCGGCCTTATTGCCGGTCTGGTCCCGAAGCGGCAATTTCTGATCAAAAACCATGAGATCGCGAAGGTCGCAAACCTTGAAGTAGACGCAAAAAGCTATTGGTTATACACGAACGACCCCTTTGACAACCGGAAACGCGCCGAAGCCTTCGCCAAACACGGTTTCGAAAAGGGGCTGGAGGTTCTGGCGAGAGGCAGGGAGTGACGGTAATCCATCAGGAGGAACAGATGCTCTCTAGAATCCGCTCCATTGCAGTCGCTTTTTTGGTAGTGCTTGGTTGCATTCCTGCGGTATTCGCCGATCCGGGCGCGAGAACTGTGAAATACGCCGAGACCGACATCATCCCGGTTCGTGCAAAGATTCGGTTCTCGACCCTCATCGTGCTGCCCGCGAGTGAGGAGATTCTGGACGCCACGACTGGCGATAAAGAATTTTGGATCATCAACGGCGCCCACAATCTCTGCTATCTCCATCCCGCCCAACAAGGAATTCGCAGCAATCTCAACCTGATCACCTCCTCCGGTCATGTGTATTCGTTCCTGTTGACAGAAATTAGCAACGATCCCAAAACGGAGCCCGACTTGAAGATCTTCGTCGAACGCAAGGACGAATCGACGCTCATGGGAGCTCTAGGGGCAGCGCCTCTGGCACGAGCGTCAGAAGTCCAGGCATACAAAACGGCTGTGGACACGGCCCGTGTAGAAGCGGCGCAGCAGGTGCAAGCGGCGCAAGAACGAGCACAGAAGGAGATCAGCCAGTATCGCGAGCAGTACGCAGGAAAGCTCGCGTTCGATTACACGTACAACGCGAACGGTGCCCGACCGCCTTTTTCCGTCTCGGCGATCTATCACGACGATAAATTCACCTACATCAAGTGCAGTGCCCAGGAAAAACCAACCATTTACGAGTTGAAGGACGGCAAACCCAACCTTATTAACTTCGAGCTGGCCAATGGGGTGTACGTCATTCCAAAGATTGTGGACCAGGGCTATCTGGCTGTCGGGAAGAAAAAATTTAATTTCGCGCGACACGGTGCGGCATAGCGAGTCCGGAGACTTCGATGCAAGAACGAACCGAACAGCCCAAACAAACCGAACCCAACCCACCATTGCGCGGTACGGTTGAGAACAAGGCTGCCAAACCCGCGGGGCTTCTGCCCAGAAATACTCAGCAGCTCGTGATTCTGGGTGTTGCCGTAATGATGGTGCTCATTATGTGGCTGACCAGTAGCACCAAGCGCTCCCCTAAGCCGACTGCCAGTGCAACGGCCACGGCATCCGTTCACCCGCTCGATCCCGCTGCAGTGCAGGACTTCAAGCAAACCATCCAAAAGGAGCAGGCGGCGACGCGTCAGCCTATCTCGGCTGCTGACTTAGCACGGCTTCAGGCATTAGGGCTCGCGGGGGATGTCCCGCCGGGGAGCCAACTCATGTCCCCGGAAGCTAGCGTACCTGCAGCGGGAGGTGTGATCGGAGGCGCGACACAGGGGCAGCCACCTCCTCCAGACCCGGTTCAAGAGGATAAGAAGAAGCGCCAGTACCTTTCCCTGTTCGCAGCGAACGTCGCGTTCACCTCCAGAAAGGAGGCCGAACGCGAACAGCTTGCCGGTCAGCGAGTAACCGACTCCGCCGGTAATCGTCCCAACCTACCTTTGCCTGCTGCGAATGATCTCGATGGGCAACTTCGCAACGCGCGAGCCCAGTTCGAGCAAGCGAATCGTTTGGTGACCCAAGCCTCGGCATCCAATCCACCCGTTGCCGAACCCTCACGCCAACCGGGACAGGGGGCCGGCACGTTCGAGTCGCCTGCCGGGACGAGGTTTGTGGTCATCGAGGGAACGGTCATCGAAACGCTGCTCATCAATCGTCTGAACGGAACATTCTCAGGTCCCGTGAATTGTTTGGTGACCAACGATGTTTACTCGCATGACCGCCAACACATCTTGATACCGGCGGGAACGAAGTTGCTGGGAGAAACAAAAAAGGTCGAAGCCCTGGGGCAACAGCGCCTGGCTGTGTTTTTCCACCGCATGATCATGCCCGATGGCTTTTCGGTTGGCCTGGATGAGTTCAAAGGGCTAAATCAGATTGGTGAAACAGCCCTCCGCGACAAGGTCAACAACCACTATCTGCAGATCTTTGGGGCGTCACTCGCGATAGGTATTCTAGGCGGGATCGCAGAAGCCGGAACCGGCAACGCCTTCAGCAATTCGCCGTTTGACCAGGCGCGCGCCGGTTTCGGGGCAAGTCTGGCCAATTCCTCGATGCAAATCCTCGATCGTTTCTTAAATATCCTGCCCACGGTCACGATTCGTGAAGGTAATCGGGTGAAGGTCTACCTGTCCGCAGATTTGCTGTTACCCGACTACGCGCAACACACCTTGCAGCCAGACCTATGAAAAGACTTAGGCGCCCTAGTGAGAAAGGCCGATTCAGAAAGGAGCAACACTCAAATGAAACGCTTACCAATGAAAGGAGTGGCGACATTTTTGGTCGCCACAATACTGATACTTCCCGCCGTCTCTCATGCGCAATTCGGTGGGATCGTCTATGACCCGACGAACTATGCCAATGCGCTCCTTCGTTACAACCAGCTCGTACAGCAACTTGCGCAGCTCCGACAGACCTACCAACAGGTTTTGAACCAATACAACCTTGCGCTCCAGATGGCGAGAAATCTCGAAAACATGCCCGCCCGTTATCGGGCAATATTCTCGCAATGGCGCAATTTTACCGCCGCTGACCTCTACGGAAATACCTCCGGATGGGTAGGTGCTGCAAACGGGGCTGGGCCGCCGAGCGTGAGCCCGGCCTATCAGCAAGCGACAGTCCCGCTGCTCACATACAGCCAGGCGGACCTCAATGCCATTAATCCGATCGACGCCGGCAATCTCCGATCTGCCTATGCGTCACTGGAACTTACAGATGGTGCGAATGTCTCAGCCCTGACAACTGTAGGTAACATCCGCGGAAATGCCCAGACCGTGCAGCAGCAAATTGCAAATCTCGACGAGGACTCGCTCTCTGCTGATCCGGCTCTCAATACCGAGGTGAGCGTGCTAAACAAAATCAACGCCTCAAACGTGTTGACCTTGCGTACCTTGCAGGATGCGAACAATCTCCGGCTTGCCGCCCTTGAGCAGCAAGTTTTGCAAGCAAAGCAGCGGCGAGATTCCGACGCTGCCAACCTCAACTATGCCATCCAAATGCGGCAGCAAGTTACGGAAAACCTAGCTCCCTTCAACAGCAACCTAACGCAGAGTCTCAGCAGTTATCGTCTGCCCTGACAGTGGCCATGCCGGAGGAGAGAACCCAAGGAGATGCCATGAACTTCTTTGATGCGGTGCTTCAAGCGGTCAATACCCTCGTGCAGCAAAACCTCGGGATCTTCGATGGCATGGGACAAAACCTCTTCCGGGCCTTCGCCACCATCTTGGTGGTCTGGTATGGCATCAAGGCAGCGCTTGCGGCGGGTGAGCAGCGCGGCGGATTCCATTTCGCGAACTTTGTTAGCCTGATTCTCATGATCAGTTTCGGTTTCGCCATGGTGAATTACTACGACGCGCCGATCCCCGGCTTTGGCCGCGACTTCCATCACCTTATTACCGACGAAGCCGCGTTTCTGTCGAACCAGATCGGTCAGGCGAATGCCCAGCGGATCGCGGACGATACCAATTATGTTTTGAGCAACTTGGAAGCGCCCGGGATTACCCAGCCCATGGCGACGTTTCTATACGCCCTGCTGTGGCTCGGAGCTGTCGTGACCGAAGCTCTCGCACTCGTTATCGTCGCCTTTGGCGTGGTGGCAACGGCACTCTGCATCCTGCTTGGACCCGTATTTGTTCCTTTTTTTATCGTCCCACAACTGGATTGGCTCTTCTGGGGCTGGCTGAAGGCTTTCATCCAATATTCCTTTTATCAGGTAGTTGCCGCAGGCGTGCTGTACATCGTCAGCCAGTTTACCTATGGCATTATTCATGCCCAGGTTACCGGTCTGATGTCCGCCACGGATTTACTACGGATTTCGCCCGTCTTGCTTGTGACTTACATTGCAGCGATCTACGCCATCATCAAAGTGCCCACGCTCACCAGCCATATCTTTAGCGGCACGACCGGCGTTTCCTCCGTCGCATTGTTTGACAGAGTGGCAGTGGCTCTGGCAGGCGGCGTATGAAGAACGACGCCACCTTCAACGAAGCCAAACAGCTTTATATGGAGCAATACGCCTCCGCGATCGTCACGGGCGTTTACCTCAAGATCGCTGTTGCCCTGCTTTCGCTCGTTGTCCTGGGACTCGTCCTGATGAACCTGAAAGTCGTTCGAACCCTTGAGAATTTCAAACCCCTGGTGGTCCGCATTGATGAGCTTGGACGAGCCCAGGCAGTTGCCTATGAAGGTCTCTCCTACAAGCCTGAATTCAAAGAGACCAGGTATTTTCTTACCCGGTTTTGCCAGCTGTACTACCGCCGGAACCACTCAACCATCAACGATGATTTTAGCCAGGCGATGTATTTCCTCGATGGCAAGCTCGCCAGCGACACGATCCACGAATTCAAACAGAAGGGCGTCATCAGAGCCTTTCTAAGCGACAATCTGGCCCCCGAGCGCGACATCGACGTGCAACAGGTTGTCGTCGAGCCCATGGAAAAGGCCCCCTACAGAGCCACCGTCGATTTCTTCGAGATCGAATATTCACCCGTCAATCATTCCGTCACTAGACGGAAGCTCTATACTTCTAGCTTCCTCTTCAGCTTCCGGGACCACGTCGCAAACGAAGAGATTCTGACGAATCCTTTAGGCCTCGCTATCACCTACTTCCACGAAGACGAGGCGTTCAGCAAATGATTCGGAATTCCATGTTCATCGCAACGACTCTGTTGGTTTTGATGTTGCTTGGCCTTATGAAGCGGCTCGAATTCCTCGCGCCCGCCAGATTAGCTCTCTTCTCGCACTGTGGAAGTACCATGACACTCTTTGTCGGTGCGCTGGGACTGAACTTCTTTGCTGCAGCACTGGCCATCAACCGAAAAATCCTGCTCAAGGACACGGGCAGAAAACTCTCCCATTTTGACAACCAGCTACAAGCGGAAGGCCCGGAAGGCCTCCCGCCGTTTCTTGCGGAGAGGCGGTAACCGTGGGCCGCTGGGACATTCTGCGTCGTGACGACGCCCGGGAGTCGGAAGTCGCACGGCCGCGCGAAGAGCGTCAGCAAGAGACTGACGGGGCGAGTGCTTCCGTTGGTCGAGGCTCAACGGATGTCCGACAGGCGAACCTACCCGAACGACCGGAGCGACCCGATCCGAGCCTACCAGAACGGTCGCAAGATCGCAGGTCTCAGTACCATGATCGGGGCCGAACCTACTCTCTGCGTAGCTCAGAGATCACAGCCATGAAGGACATCGGCAGGTTTCGAACGGTAGACGTTCGGGACTTGGCCCGATCCGTCTATCGTGGAAACGAGGCTCGTCTGAAGTACGACCTCGAAAGCCTTCGCTCACAAGGATTGATCGAACAAAAGACGCATTTCCGAGCACACAAAAGCGCCCGGAAGCTGGTTACGCTGACTGCAGAAGGACACCAGATCGCCAGGAAGACCAGCGGCGTTCCAAAGGAGCAAAGGATCTATCACGGCTTCGTAAAACTCAAGGAACTCGACCATGACGCCGACCTTTATAAGGTCTACGAGAAAGCCGCCCAGGAGATTCGCGAAAAAGGTGGAAGACCAACACGAGTGAGGCTCGATTTCGAATTAAGGGAATCCGTGAATCGTGCCAAGGAAGCTGCAGAACGGCTCCCTGAAGGCGCGCGTAGGAGATTACTCCAAGCAGTAGCAGAAGAGCACGGATTGACGGTCAACGGCACGACCATCCACCTCCCGGATATTCAGATCGAGTTCGAAAACCGGGATGGCGGGGTCGAGAGACAGAACCTGGAGCTCCTCTCCCGTAACTACAGAGAAGAAGGCATTCGGGGCAAGGCCGCCGCAGGTTTCAAGATCTATGCGCGAAGCAGTGACGCGAGCTGGGTGCGTCGTGCGTTGCACCACACGGGCATGGTCCGAGAGGTTCTGTCCGTATGACCATGACACCATTCCAACGCGAAGGGCTTCATCTTCTCGGCTACACGAAGCGCGAGAGCGAGTTTCTTTTCCTCGTTGCGACCCATTCGGGTTACTTCACAAATCGCCAGTTCAAATGCTTCGCACAAACCGAATCCGGCTCGGTGTCGCACGCGTTCATTCGCAAGCTCCTGGACCGGAAACGCGCGAGCTATCACGCGTACCGGTCCGGCGGCCGTGTTTATCACCTGTTCGCGCGAAAGGTGTACCAGGCTATGGAGCGAGAGAATCTGCCTACACGCAAGAAGCACCAACTGGACTACGTCAAGACGCGGTTAGTCGCTTTGGACTTTGTTCTGGGACATCTGCAACACCGCTACCTTGAGACGGAGGCGGAAAAGCTTGCGTTCTTCGAAAAAGAGTTGGCGGTGACCAGAGAGACCCTTCCCGTGAAGCTGTATCGGGCCAGAAGGTCGGCGGATATTACCCCGCGGTATTTTGTGGACCGGTTTCCGATGTTTGTGGATCGTCGCTCCGCGCCGCCCCTCGTCACCTTTACCTATGTGGAAGCGGAAGCGATCTCACTCGAAGCTTTTAGCACGCATTTGCGTGCCTATCTTCGGTTGTTCCATGCGCTTCCGAAGCTCCAATTCATCTACCTGGCTCCAACTCCCAGGTTGTTCCAGGCAGCGGAATCGGAGTTTTATCACCAGCTTAACGGTGCAAGCCATCGCACCAAGCCCGCAGGCCTTTTGGATTACTTTCGCATACGCAAGGCCTGGGAAGCGAAGGAGCGTGTGGCGAGCGCGGATGTGGTTTTGCTGAAAGAAGCCCAGGTCCATTACGCCGCGCGCCAGTTCGCAGAGCTCTACGAGAACTGGTGCAAAGGAGCGATCGAAGATTCCGAAGTAACGAAAAGCTTGGAGCAAGTCCATCCATTGAGGGAAGGTGTTTTTCGAACGATGATATGCGGCTCATCACTAAGCGTGTTTACGGACTCGCGCGGCACGGGCACGGAAAACCGTTCCGAGAACGATAGCGAAAACGGTTTAGCTCAGATTTCCAGCAGCCGATCTATCGAGATTTCCGGAGCCTGACGAATGAACTGTCTTGAATTCGAAGAGATACAGCTAGGCGGGACAACATCGGAGGCGGCGCAAAAGGATGCTGCGCGAACGAAGGACTGTTCTGAAGCGACAGTTGTCCTGCAAATCTCCTCGCTCCGTCGCCGACAGAGTTGCAAGAGAAGCGGTCGGAAGCTTTGGAACAGATCAGCAAGAGGAGAACAACCTATGGCTCTAATCCCAAAGGTAGAACCCAAACAGGAGAAGAAGGTAGTCTCCGCAGGTCCCGACGAGGAAGCTCACACCATGCTTCAGCGTTATGCGGCTTTCCTCGGAGGCGCTACGCACGAGTACATCATCGGTGAATCGCTGAAACGGCTCTTTCGGCGAGACAAAGAGTTCAACGAGTGGCTGGAAAAAAACTATACAGGCTCGACTGCAATTGCTCAGACTCCTCAACCCACAAGCCCGACTTCCAGGACCGCGACAAGGACAACGCCGACGGCAGCATGATCCAACGCATTCTCAATTCGAGAGCCTTTCTCGCCATGTTGCTGACCATGCTGACCGGCACTCTGTTGTATTTCAAGATGCCTTGGCCGGTGACTGGGGCTCCAACGTCTCAGAATTGGAATGAATACTTCCTTCGATTAATCGCGCTGCGAGATCCGTGGACCTATGCGGGGCTGAAGGCTTCCTTTCATGTGATGCTGTTCACCACACCCTATATTGGGTATTCCTTTTTGTTCTCTGCGTTGTACATCTTTGCGTTGCGGCCTCATCGGCCTGGCAAGCCACAGGCGCTGCCGCCTTATCCGCTTGTAGAAGCACGCACCGGGTTGAGTCTAGTGTTAGGCGAGATTCACAATCCACGGCTCCCCATCCCCGCAGAGAAACCCAGTTGGCTCGTCATCCCAGAACGCGGGCTGTTTACCGGCATCATCATCATCGGCGCTGTCGGCAGCGGCAAGACCAGTTGCTGTATGTATCCGTTCACCGATCAGTTGCTGGGATATCGGGCAGCGGATCCCGATGCGAAGCCCAGTGGACTCGTCCTTGAAGTCAAAGGCGACTTCTGCCACAAGGTCAGGGAGATTCTGAAGCAACGAGGTCGCGAGCAGGATTACATTGAAATTAGTCTGGACTCCGAGTGGGCCTACAACCCTCTCCATAACGACCTGGACGGTTACGCGCTGGCCTACGGAATCGCATCCTTATTAAACAACCTTTTCGGCAAGGGAAAGGAACCGTTCTGGCAACAGGCCTACACCAACCTCATCAAGTTCATCATCATTCTGCATAAGGTTGGCTTCGGCTACGTCACCCTGTTTGATGTCTATGAGTCGGCCATCTCCCAAGAGGTCCTTGAACGGAAGCTGAAAGAGGCCGAGCAGGCCATCCTCGGGAAATGCTTTCTCGGCGTCTCGCGGGACCTCTTCCAGCAACATGCCCCGAAGCTTGCTGCGGTCGGCCTCGAAGCCGATGAAACTGGTCTGACATATCGCGTGGCAGATTCTGCCGAAGCAAGAGAAGCCCTTCAGAAACTAGCCGTACAGCCGACTGTCCAGTACGACCACGGGTCGACCAGTGTTGACGCCGACAAAAAGGAGCAATTGGAGGCCGTCAAGCGCTGGTACAACGGCGATTGGAAAAACCTGGACAAGAAGTTGCAAACCTCCATCATCGAAGGCATCTCCGTTTTCCTCTCCCTCTTTGACGACAATCCCCGTGTGAAACGGACGTTCTGTCCGCCGGTCGAACTATATAAAGAAACCCAAACTTCTGTGTCTGGCCGCAAGCCACTGCCTCCGATAGCAACCCTGCTCGAGCAAGGCAAGATCGTTGCACTTAATTTTCCGGCAAGCATGAACCCAGGATTAGCACGGGTCATCGGCGTGATGCTCAAGATGGACTTTCAGCGGGCGGTCCTGAATCGAATCCCTGGTATTGCCGCAAAGCCGCATAGCACGTGGCGGCCCATCGTCTTTATCTGCGACGAGTACCAACACTTTGCCACGGTCGGGGAAAACGAGCCGAGTGGGGACGAGAAATTCCTGTCGATGTCCAGGCAAGCGAAGTGTGTCCCGATCGTGGCCACACAAAGCATCAGCTCATTGAAAACAACGCTACCGGGAGAGACGTGGCGAGCCTTGCTGCAGACCTTTCGAACTAAGATCTTCCTATCGCTGTCCGACGACTTCTCGGCCAAGATTGCCAGCGAACTGTGCGGCCAGGACGATAAGTGGCGGGTCAACTACAACATCTCGGAAAGCGGGCACGATTCGAGGGTCAGCTATCTCACCGGCAAACCACTAGCCGACAAGGCGCACATCAGCACGTCCAAGACCTACAGCCAGCAGCGTGACTACCGGTTCGATATGAAGACGTTCGCAGAATTAAAGAACGCGCAATCCATCACGTTGGCTTATGACGGTCTAGACCCGTTGCCACCGATGTTTTGTTATCTGAAGCCCTATTTCAACGACGTGAACAAGTCTTACTTTCGCCAGCTCGCCGACGGACAACTCTGATGCATGGATTCGAACTTATCCTGCCGTTCCTTCGGCCCATCCAGCATCTCATTCTGGACCCCGCTATCAGCGAAATCATGGTCAACGGCCCGGAGAGGATCTTCATTGAGAAAGCTGGGTACCTTCAGGCAGTTCCCGGAGTCAGACTCACGCCTGAATCGCTTATCGTGGCAGTCAAAAACATTGCTAGGCGCCTCGGCGATGACATCTCAGAGGCCAAGCCCATCCTTGACTCGCGCCTGCCTGATGGTAGCCGTGTTGCCGCCGTAATCCCGCCATGCAGCGTCCACGGCGTCGCCCTGACCATTCGAAAATTCAATTCCCACAAGTTTAGGATGAACGACCTCATTGAAAGAGGAACTGTCACCCCAGAGGTTGGAAAACAGCTGGAGGAATTCGTAGTGCAGCGTAAGAACATCCTCATTTGTGGGGGCACGGCGAGTGGGAAAACCACGCTGGCTAACATATTGATGGAATTCATTCCCAACCGCGAGCGCATGGTCTTGATCGAGGACACGGCGGAGATACAGATTCAAAAGGAGAATGTGCTTCGGTTTGAGGCCCGTCGTGAGCACAACGGTTTGCCAGCAGTAACCATTCGCGATCTTCTGAAAGCAACCCTGCGTCATAGGCCAGACCGCATCATTGTCGGCGAGATTCGTGGGGGAGAGGCTTTTGACTTGCTTCAACTCCTAAATACCGGGCACGGCGGAACCATCTCGACCATCCACGCAAATTCTGCTGCTCAGGGGATTTCGCGCTTCACGACGTGCGTGCTGCAGAGCGGCATCGACATACCTTACCGGGCGATTAAGACAAATATTGCGGATTCTCTGAACATCTTGGTGCAGATGGAGCGGAGGCCGGGCAGGCGTTACGTTTCCGAAGTGGTTGACCTCCGAGGCTACGACCCTGAGGCTGACCGATATGAGGTGGAGGCACTTCCCCATTGTGCAAACGAGCGTCGCACCATGGCACCGGCATCGAAAAACGCCAGCACCTGATTCTCAGAGTGGGCCAAGGACAGGGCATAAGCATCTTTCACTGGAAGCACGGAGTCTCCCAGTGCTTTCATTGTACGATTTGCGCTCCTTGGCAATAATGAGGATCGTAAGTAGCTCATACAATGCGCCTTAACTTAGATTCTTGCTGTGGGACCGTAAACGCTCGGCGATCAACACGACCGAGCGGCTTTTTCGTGTGGGGTTTCTGGTTTCGCTTATAGCGCCTGCTGGGCCTGCTGCGCGACCAGCTTGCCAGTGGGTCACCCGTGAGGTTATACTACGGGTATGAAAACTGCTGTTTCTATTCCCGAAGACGTCTTCAAGGGGGCCGAGCGGCTGGCTCGCAGAACCAAAAGGTCCCGTAGTCGCCTTTTTAGCGACGCCCTTAAGGAGTATCTGGCCCGCCACACGCCAGACACCGTTACCGAGGACATGAACAGGGCTTGTGCCGAGTTGGGCGCTGCGAAGGACGTGTTCGTTTCCTCTGCGGCCCAGCGCGTTCTAGAGCGAAGCGAATGGTAATTTCCCAAGGCGAAATCTGGTGGGCGGATCTGCCCGCTCCAACGGGGTCCGGTCCTGGTTTCCGAAGGCCAGTGGTTGTGGTGCAGTGCGATCCACTCAATGGGAGCCTTCTTGCTACCACTGTCTGTGTCCCGCTGACCAGCAATCTCAAATGGGGCGCGGCTCCAGGAAATGTGCGCCTCTCGGCACGTCTCACGGGGCTGCCCAAGGATTCCGTAGCGAACGTTTCTCAAATCGTCACTGTGGACAAGGATCTGCTAACGGAGCGGGCCGGGAAACTCCCGCGTCCAAAGCTGGAGTTACTGCTCTCTGGAATTGACGTTGTGCTCGGAAGATAGTCCGTGCGCAGAGCCGCGCCCGCCGCATTCCTGCTTTTACCCTCTCCACAATCGCCTGCCTTTCGAATTGAGCAATCGCACCCGCGAATGGTCAGACCGGAGAATTCTTTGAACAATGCGTCATGCTCGTCCAAAGAGCAGAGCTTGCCTAGTGTCAAAAGTAACGGTAGCGTGTGTTTTTCCTGACCGTTCCGGGATTGCTTAAGTTTCCGAGGCTGTTTCCGATGTCATCCATGCTGGTCCAAAGCGGCTTAATTGCTTTGGTAACGGGCTGCTACTTCTCTAATCAGGCCCGAAACATGTCCACCCAGACCTACAAATTTCGACCTCTTTGAATCAGCGGTTTACAGTAGCAGGTGGTGGCTAACGGTTTTCGGGCAGGCCTCAGAGTCACCCAAGCTTCCACATTCCGAACCACCCGCGAGGTCTGGTGATACCGTGCGACACAGCTCCCCACCTTCAAAGCATTGTGAGGCAGGAAGAACCTTGAAATTACGGGGATCCTGCTTCTCGAACCATCTTAAGCGTGTGACTTCCGGCGAGAGAACCTTACTACGACCAAAACAATAAGCAGCCCCAGTATTCCCAGACCGATGAGTGGGAGATAGCCTCCCGTCGTGGAATTCGTTTTCACAGGGGCAGCGGGCAGTTCCGTAGTGGCAGCAGCAGGCGCTTCCGTAGGCGCAGGGGAAGAGGCTCCCGAAGACGCAGGCGCTTCCGTAGTCTCCGGCGGAGCAGCCGTGGGCGCACCCTGGGCAATCAGCAAAGGAGTGTCGGCCGGCAGAGTTGGCGGTGGTGTAGGCATCGTGCCAGTCACACTCTTTTGCTCTGTCGTGGTCGTCATGGGCGCCTCCTCTACGATTTTTATCGCCCTGACTACCATCCCTTTCCTCAGGCCAAATGCGTCTACCATTTCTCCATTCACGTTGAATTTCTGATCCTTCGGGATCTTGAACGACTGATTCGTTCCGTTTTCCAGGGTCAGGATCACGGAGAGTGGCGGAGTGACATGCCAGACCTTACCAGTGACCGTAAGGATTGTGGTTACGGTGTGAGGGGTGGTTGTCGTGGTGATCGTGCGCTGAAGTTTCATGCCTGGCTTCAGATCGTGAATTCCCAGCTGTTTTCCATCGACCGTAACCTTGGCGCTCTCCGGGATGTTCTCAAAATGTCGGACCGAGCCATCTTCCATGCTCACGATCAAATCGTTGCCTTCTACCGCGAGAACCTCGCCACGATCAACCCGAACTACTTCGCTGCCCTGACCTGGTTGTATACTCGTTGTTGTCTTTACTTGTGCTCGGGTGCTCAGAACAAAAATAATACAAAAGGTTCCTAAGGCGAGCACGATGCCACTTCTCATCCAACGGTAGATTGACTTCATGTTCGGTTCTCCTACGCGAAAGCCTAATTCACGATACCCTCAAAAGAAACTGGGGATTTCCCTAGGTGTGGCAATCCTTAAGACATTGAGTTCGCATCGGCCCGAACCCACGACTGGAGGCGGCGAATCTAGCGCCTTGTGGGGCTACCGCTGGCCGCTCAGAGCGATTTTGGTGTCCAATCCCGGACGGATGCAAAGGTTTCGTCCAGAGGGACTTCGGCGCAGGTGGTCCTCCTGCGGTAAATCCGATGGTCGTTTCGGCGCCTGGTCCTCGACGACATTGATTATTTCTGGTCTGGATCCACTTTGACGAAGCTGTATTTTGCGCTGAACTGGATACGTGGAGCGTTGGCCGATTGGCCGTTCTGCAGCATCGTCCAGCCATACAAGAACTCTGCGCCGACGTTGAGCGAGCCGCCGGGATTCCAGATCAGGTTAGCGCCGGTGTAAGTAGCGTGGTTGTACGACGTAGGGGCAGCCAAGTCGGTATCGTTCACCGCGGCGTAAGAGTAGATCGCGCTGGAGCGCAATCTCTTGAACCAGTAGTGCTGGTAGGCTGCCTCCACTCCCACAGCTGGAGTCGCCACCAAATGAGTGTTCACACCTGAAGCTGGCTCAGCATCAATCCCCAGGCCGGAGGTGTCCTGAATATAGCGGGAGATGCCGTGCCCACCGGCAAAAGCGAGGATCAGATTGTCCCGACCGAAGGTGTTTAACCCAAGAGAGGTGTTTACGCCCCAGCCAAAAACGGAATCGGTCCTCCCGTCCGGCAGATACGCAGCAACGGACCGAAATAATCCAGCAACCTGAAAGTGCCCGCGTTCGAATTCCTGGCGCAAGCGGATTGCGCCGTCGGGACTCGGGGCGTTCGGCTGAGCATTAAATTGCGCGGTCTTGAAAATGATGTCTGAACTGGGCTTTTCAACGGAAACATAGAAAGTCGTATGGGAAGTAAGTGCGAATCCATAGCGAAATTGGGGATTTCGGAGGCTGACCATGCCGTTGGGTCCCTGGAAGTCCAGGGTATCTGCGAAAGCGTCCGGATCCATAAAATTTGTGAAGGTCTGCCCGATCAGGAAGTTTCCGGCTTGGGCATAGGCGTGACGGAGTCTCGGGGTGGTCGCATTCGTTCCAAAAAAATCTGCTTCCACATAAAAGCGGACTTCTCCGACCTGTGTATAGGGAACCCTAAAGTCCAGGCTCAGACGTGTGGGACGAATGGAAACGGTGGTGTTATTTACGCTACTTATTTGGGGGATGGGAAACGAAGACGGAATGAACGAATCGGTATTTCCGGCAGGCTTCAGATCGTAGATGAAATCAGTCTTAAAGTAGCCGCCGATTTTCAGGATGGTCTGTGTTCCGGGTAACTGAAAAAATCCGTGGTACTTGGGGTCCAGAGGAACGTTATTGAAGCGAGCGGCTGCCACGGTGTCCTCAGAAAACTCCCGATAATTGGCAGTGGCTTCGCCAACATGCGGAGAAGTAGTACCGACAAGAGGAGGTTCCGCGGTTTGAATCGTGCCATTTTGGCGTTGGGGAGCAGTGGAAGGAGCGGTTGCGGCCTGAGTTGCTTGAGTTGGCCGCGCCTGTGTATTTGTGCCTTTGAGCTGATCGATTTCCGCCTGCATCTGAGCCATCTGCGTCTGCATCTGCTCGACAAGTCTGCGAAGAGCTTGGGTCTCGTCGGTGGGAGATTGAGATTGGGATTGGGGCGCAGCCTTTGCCGGCACCATCGCTGTCAATAGAAGAATGGCCGCAAAGAGATAAAGTCTTTGGTTTTTCATTCGGTTCCTCCTGGTTCCTGAAGGAGTTGTTCGTGCAATTCCTCTGGCAGCTGGGCGAATTCATCTATCCTTGGCGAAGGCAAATTCGCCTAGGTCATAAGGGAAACGATGATGGTTCCCCACGTGGTCAGCAAGATGTGGCCAAAGGCTGCGGTGCACGAGTAACCTAAGGTCGCAACCGAACTGTCCGATTTTTCCTGAGCGGCTGCCACCCCGGCGATCATCGTTTGCGCTCCGGCAAGCCCACCAACAAGGAGCGCAGGGTTGATCTTGAGAACGTAATAGCCAAAGTAAAGACCAGCGATGAGAGGAAGCAACGTAACCACGATGCCTCCGAGGAACAGAACATAACCATGGTCACGTACCGCAGTTACAAAAATCGGGCCAGCCTTCAGACCGACCATAGCTACGAAAGCAGCCAACCCGATCGATCTCATGAAGAGAATGGCCGCGTCTGGGAACCTGGCAAACCAGGGGCGCACGGAGCGGATCCATCCGACGATTAAGCCCGCAAGGAGAGTCCCGACACTTGTGCCGAGAGAGATTCTCATGTTGCCGATGGGGATGACGATGACTGCGCCCAGCAGTACTCCAGCGAATACCGCGAGGCCGAGCACCGAGAGATCGCTTTCTTGAGTTGGCCGTATGATGGTACCAATCAGAGGCGCCAGTTGTTGAACTGCCAGTTCCGAGCCCGTGACCTGCAAGGTGTCGCCACGTTCAATCACGGTTTCTGTTCCGATCGGAAGCGCCTGGTCTGCCCGCATAATCCCCCGGAGAAGAACGCCGTGAGCCTCGTCGAGGTTGTCCGCAATGTCCTGAAGAGTTCTTCCCGCGATTCGCTTGCCAGTCACATAGAGGTCGAAAGAGGCGACGGGAATCTGAAGCAATTGGGAGTCGGGGACCTCACTGGCAGTTGGGCCGAGGACTTTGACCAGAATTTCTGTGCGTCCCAGAACTGCTAAAGTGTCGCCTGGCTCCAGAATCGTGTTTCTGAGTGGCGAAAAGATCTCGCCGTTACGGCGAATCCTTTCCACAAAGAGGCGTCCTCCAGACACGCATGCCTCGGCCTCTGCAACAGTCTTGCCAACAATGGGGGCGGCTTGTGGAACTCGGTAGGCGCGACAGCCAACAGAGTGCCATGCGGACTGAACTCCGGGCTTGGCTGGCTGAATCCCCAGATTCTCTTCTACTTTTTTTGATTCTGTGCGGAGATCAAAGCGGAGAAGTTTTGGGCCAAGGCTGCTGCAGCACCAGATAACGCCCAAGGTGCCAAAGATGTAGCAAATGGCGTCAGCCACAGCGATATGGCTCACCCAGAGGTCCTTTTGTTCAGCAGACACAGACAGTGTCCGAATAGCCTCGCTGGCCGTGCCGATTGCGGGAGATTCGGTGAGGGATCCGGAAAGCAGGCCAGCGGCATAGCCTGGGTCGAGATGGAGGAATCTGGCCACGGAGTAAGCGGCTAGAAGGCCTATCACCGGGACAAAAACACCGAGCACAGCCCATCGCCAACCATCACCCTTGAGGCTGCGAAAAAAACTGGGGCCGACGGAGTATCCGATTCCAAAAAGGAAAAGGAGGAACAATATGGATTTCGCCTGATCGGATACCGCCACATGAAAGAAATTCCCGATAAAGATTCCGCCGAGGAGCGATCCTGTTACAACCCCCAACCCGACGCCATGGACCTTCAGCTTACCGATGAGGTATCCGATACCGATGGCGAGGTAAACACTCATCTCGGGATACTTCGTAAACAGGTGAGAGAGCCAGTCCATAAGCGATCCCTTTGCCCCGGGTCCCCTAAAGGGGGGACCCTGAATAAATTCAGGAGTCTCGTCAAGACAGCAAGAGAATCAGCACCATGCCCCAGATGGTGAGCAGCGTGTTGCCGACGGCGTAGGTTACGGTGTAGCCAAGCGCGGGGATTTGGCTGTGGGCGCGATCACAGACCAAGCCGAGGGAAGCAGTGGTGGTGCGCGCTCCGGAGAGAATGCCGAGCAGAATTGCGTCGTGGAATCGAAAGATGTACTTGCCGACGTACAAGCCGAGGATGAGTGGCAAAGTGGTGGCAACTGCTCCCCAAAGAAATAGACTAATGCCCTGCGTGCGGAGCCCATTGATGAATCCTGGGCCTGCAGAAATACCGACGATGGCGATGAAGATATTCAAACCGACCGAGTTCATAAACCAAACGGTGGGGGAAGGAATGCGGCCAAAGGAGGGACGCGTTGAACGCAACCATCCTAGGACGAGTCCGGCGATGAGCGCGCCGCCTGCGGTGGATAATGTGAGTGGAACGCCGTGAACTTTCCACACCAGCGCGCCAATCAAGGCGCCGACGGCAATTCCTGCGCCGATGAAGGCCACGTCAGCCACGTCGGTCGGGCGATCCGCGACACCAAGCATTTTGGCGGTAGCAGCAGTGTCTTGGGTGCGGCCGACGAGGGTGAGAATGTCGCCACGGTAGATCTTGGTATTGGGCAGGATGGGAATGGAAGTGGCGGTGGCGCCGCGAGTGATCTTCCGCAGGAAAACGCCGCGGGAGCTAGGGAGTTGGGCGAGTTCGCTCAAGGTCTTGCCGTCTACGGCTTTGTTGGTAACGTAAGCATCGACGCCCTCGACGGGGACGCTAAGCAACTCGGGATCGTCGACCTCTCTTGCACCTTCCCCTGTGACTTTCACGAGGACTTCGCGCGCGCCGGCCACGCTGACGATGTCTCCTTCGCGCAGTACTGTGTCCGCGGTGGCGTCCTCGACGGTGCCGTTGCGGCGAACACGCTGAATGAAGACACGCGCGTCTGGGACGAGGGCCTCGGCTTCGTCAGCGCGCAGGCCAGCGACTTTACCACCGGGTTGCACGCGGAAGCTGCGGGTTTCCCAACGGTGCCAAGCCGACCCAGCCCCGCCGAGTTCTTTCTTGCCACCAAACTTTTCCTCGTAGTCTTTGCAGGCGCGTACGAGGTCCAGGCGGATCAGAGCCGGGCAGACTAGAGCGATGATGATCGCTGATCCAACGGTGCCGAACATGTAGGTGACGGCGTACGCGATGGGCATCGAGTCGAGCAGTTTCTTGGTGTCTGCGGCGGCCATCCCCAGTCGATTGATGGCGTCGGTGGAGAGGCCCATGGCCGCGGAAATCGTCTGGGAACCGGAATAAAGTCCTGCCGCATAGCCGAGATCGTAGCCAGCGAATTTAGCAATCCCGACGGGGATCAGCAGACAGAAGAGACATTGGACTACCGAGAAGAGCGCTTGCGGCAGACCATCTTTGGCGACACCGCGAACGAATTGCGGACCGACACCGTAGCCAACCGCAAACAAAAACATCAGGAAGACCGTGGCCTTGAGCGGCTGAGAAATGCTGATGCCGATTTGTCCGATCAAGACGCCGGCCAGCAGAGTAGCGGTGACCGAGCCGAGGCCGATACCCCTGAATGTGAACTTACCGAAGTAGTATCCGAGAGCCAGGGTGAGGAAGATGGCGATCTCGGGATACTGTCGGAGGGTCGCAGCAAACCAAGTGAAGATGAGCATTGTGAACCTCCTTAGGCAGGAACCTGAGATTTCCAGGCATCCACCGCGACTTGCACCACCGTCGTGAGTTGCTCGCCGATTTTGGAGTAGGCCTCGTCTGGCAGATTGGCCAGAGACACTCGCACGGACCAGTCGGGTCCGGCAAAGCCGCTGCCGTTGAGGAGTACCGTGGAGAATTTCTCCGCCAGCGCGAAGAGAACATCAAAGGGGTGGTAGTTCTTCTTGAGGAATTCGACAAACGCGGGCCCGTGCATCTTTTCGGCCCAGACCATGATGTCGAGGGTGGCGTAGTAATCTGCGCGCATAGAATCGGGAGGAAGCGGCAGATTCATGCCCGCCCACAAGGCTTGCAACCGGCGTTGTACGATTTCCTTGGTGAGTTTCTTGTAGCGGTCATCCTTGTCCAACAGAGCAAACAAAGAGAACAACGTCATCTGAACCTGCTGGGGCAAGGAGAGGCCGGCGGTGTGATTGAGGGCCACGCAACGGCTATCCGCGACCATGCGATCGATGAACTTGATGTTTTCTGGATGCAAAGTCAGAGGCCCATAGCGAACATTCAATTCCCTGCGAATTCCCACAGGCAGCTTGGCTATGGCTTTGTCGAAGATGTTGTCCTCATGAATTGCAACAACACCGAGGCGCCATCCAGTGCAACCGAAATACTTCGAGAACGAATACACACCGATAGTGTTGTGTGGGACTTCGGCCATCAAGGAGCGGAAACCGGGCACGAAGGTGCCGTAGACGTCATCGGTGACGACGATCAGGTCCGCACGATGGTTACGGATCAGGGTGGCCAATCGCTCGATGGAGCTTGGGCGCATGCCGACAGAGGGGGGATTGCTTGGGTTAACAAAGAACAGGGCCTTGATGGAGGGATCTTTAAGCTTGTCAATCTCGGCATCGGGATATTGCCAAGTGTGTCGGCCATCGGCAGGAGAAAGCTCGCTAGCATTGATTTCAACGATTTCGAAATGGAAACGGTCGAGATGGCAGACCTCGATGTAGGGAGTGAACATCGGGACAGCCAGAGCTACTTTGTCGCCGCGATGTAGGAGGTGGTTCACGAGCAGCGAATCGAAGATGTAGCACATGGCCGCAGTGCCACCCTCGACGGCGAAGACGTCGAATTTGCCGGCCGGCGGTTTGCCACCGCACATTTCTTTGGCGAGGTATTCGTGAACGACGCGCTCGGCGTGGACCAGCATGCGATCCGGGGACGGGTATTGGTCGCCGATGATGCTGTCGACCAACTCGTGAACGAAGGCGTCTTCGTTAAACTTGAATTCGTTGACTGCATATTTCATGGCCGCCTGAAGCAGACCCACGCCTGGCGCCTTGGGATTCGCCGCCAAATAGTCCGAGAAACGCTTGGCTATCCCGCTCTTTTGCGGCATTCCGCCCAGGTCGGGCTCGTCCCAGACCCTTTTCGATTCGTGGATCGCAAATGTACCCAAAGTGAAAAAAGCATCTCGGGGAGTTGTGGCAACCCAGTTGGGATTGCCGCGGCCGGCATTCAACATGATTTCCGTGCTCTGCCGAGCGGATTCACTGGCCAAATGGATCAATTTGTCTTTCAACTCGAATGGACTGAGCTTTTCGAGCTGCCGTTGTTGCTCGAGGGTCACCGACAGTCGACGACGTACTGCTGGAGTGGCCATACCTGTCCTCCTTGGACAATTTGAAATTAGCGTTGCTTCGAATTTCGTTGGGGCAAGCCAGTCGCTGGGAAGAAACGGCCTGGTCGTCCTTTAGTCTCCCGGGGCGGCGCGCGCAGCCTTTGGCTTCCCGTGCTTCGCCGCATTTGTTATTGATTCCTTCGCAGGAACATTCACCGATTCCAGAAATGCCGGATTCAATAACTTCAGGCCCAGTGCCGCACTAAACCCGTGAATTTCTTTCACATCGAGCTTGCGCATGAACTCAATGGTCTGGGCATTAATGACCTGACCGGGCACCATGATCGGAAAGCCGGGAGGATATGGAATGACAAAGTTGGCAGAAACCAACTCTGGGCCTTCCTTTAAGCGCTTATCGATTTCAGGGCTGGATAGCTTCAGGTGCTCACACTGTTCCTGGCGATAGGCGGCAAAAAATGCTGCACGGATGTCGCCTTCACTGGTCCTGCTCGATGGGTTTTCGCGGAACCGGTCAAAGAACCGACTGAAGTTGGGAAGGTCCGGGACATCGGTCATCAGCGATTTCACACGCGCTTCAAACGCCGTCCTGGCGGGCTTTCCACCATCGACGAGTTTCTTTTCGATTCCCTGAGAGATCTGGACGAGCACCTTGATGAGCTGAGCGATATCGCTGCGCGTGTTGTTAATGTTGGTTTGAAGCAAGACGCTATTGCGCGAGGTTTTGTTCAATTGAATGTCGAAGTCAGCAGCAAGCAGATTCTTGAATTGCGTGCCGTCAAATCCGGCCGAGCCGCACACGAGCGTGAGGCGGGTGACGTCAAGTGCAAATTCGTCTTCTCTAAGGGCCTTGACGGCAGCGGCCCAGTTGACGCCCGGGGTCAGATAGTCCACAAATCCCGAATTGCGAAACTCCCCAGGGATCATCTCGTCGGCACCAAGCACACGGAAGTATTTGGAGATAAGCGGATGGGAATTAACCTCGCGGCGGACGTCGAGCGCCAACTGGATAGCGCGATTCACTAGTTCGTATCCTTCCAATTCCATTTGGCGCCGTGCCACATCCAGCGTGGCAATGATTTGGAGGTTGGGGGAGGTGGAAGCGTGGGTGAAGACCGCTTCGTGGAATTGCTCCTCGACGGTGTGGTAGTCCTGGTCTTTCACGAGCACCATGGATCCTTGCCGTAGGCACGACATGGATTTGTGCGTCGAATTGGTTTGATAAACGCGCAGACGGACTTTGTCGGGGTTTGCGAGGAGGCGAGTGCCAAGCAGTGTTTTTTCGTCGGCCTTTAGGTCAGCTCCGAGCGTCTTTTCCTGCTCCTGATAGGCAGTGCGATAGGCGGGATCCTTGAATTTCCTTTCCAAGATGGCGGCGGCTCCCATGGCCGTGCGTCTGCGATAGAAGGGACTCCACCGGGCGAATCCAAACCACGCTTCATCCCAAAGAAAGATGAGGTCGGGCTTGATGGCGAGGCATTCCTCCATAACTCGTTCGGGATTGTAGATATGTCCGTCAAAGGTGCAGTTGGTGAGTACCAGCAGGCGGGCGCGATCCAGGCGCCCTTCGGCCTTCAAATCAAGGAGTGCTTTTTTAATGGTTCGGAGAGGTACGGCCCCGTACATGGAATATTGCGTAAGGGGATACGCTTCGACATATAGAGGATAAGCACCGGAAAGGACCGCGCCGTAGTGGTGCGATTTGTGGCAATTGCGGTCAACCAGGACGATGTCGCCGGGGCCCAGCAGAGCCTGTTCCACCATTTTATTGGAGGTGGAAGTTCCGTTGGTCACGAAGAAAACGTGGTCGGCGCCAAAGGCTCGAGCGGCCTTATCCTGGGCCACTTTGATGTTGCCGGTCGGCTCTAGAAGGCTGTCGAGTCCGCCGGTAGTGGCGGAGGATTCCGCGAGGAAGAGGTTGACGCCGTAGAACTGGCCCATGTCGCTAATCCAATTTGATTTGAAGATGGATTTGCCGCGGGCAATGGGAAGCGCGTGAAATGTTCCGATGGGACGCTGGGCGTACTTCTGCAGGTTGTCGAAATAGGGGGTATCGAAGCGGTCGGCAACACCATCCAGAATGCTGAGATGGAGTTCCAATGGTTCTTCGACCTGATAGAAAACCCTCCGTAGGAAATTTGCGTTGACATCGCCAGCCACTGTTTCAACTTGGCGGTCGCTGAGAAAGTAGATGTCGAGCTCGGGCCGTAAGTGTTTCAGTGCTTGGGCGAGCGCCATGCTGTAATCGTTGGAGCTTAGGGACATGCCGCTGGCGGCCAGATGGCTGGTGAGAAACTCACGCAAAACTGGGCTGTTGTGGGATGAATGAAGCGATATGCCTTCGTAAACGATCACCGCTTCAATGCTACCGTTCAAGATCGTTGCAAGGACGGCATCTTCAAAGGAAGATACGAACACGGGCTCATACACAAATTTGTCTTGTGGTCTCCGTAGTTTGCGCAGGTCCTGCGCCAGTTGCTGCCACGCTGTCCTGCGTGCGGGACTTACGACTAGCACTTCGAAATACGGCCGATGTGCGGCGGCGTCCGCGCCCGCAGCGGGCACACGTTCGCCGAGGTTGATGGAAGCCTCGTCCTCACTCTCCCACTCGCCAACGTTGGTGCGATAGGAATGTGTGAGCAGCGCGTTGCCGATCGATTGAATGGAGCGAGCCGCACCGGTGGCATCGCCTGAAGAGATGCGTTCCTCCAGCGCGGCCATTAATTGTTGGCCCGGATAGGCAAAGAAATCTTCCCACTGGCGCAATTCTTGGAAGCTGTTGGTTACAGCTGCCTGGTGCTGCCCCTTGTTAGGCTCCTGCTGGGCGAGCGACCTGTCCCACAGGCGCGATTCTTGGAGCAAGGTGCGCCAGCGGTCGAACCTGCCTTCTTCGGCCATGAAGAACTGGTCGACTCGAGGAACTTCCCGTTTTGCTGGAGTATTCATGACTTCCTCACCTGCGTTCACCGGCTTCCACCGGCAGATGAGTGCCCTCTCCTGAGGGTTGAGAGCTGCGCCGCCGGTTTCACTTGGACTTGTGTGATTGTTAGCAGCGGTAAAGAACCCCAACAACTAGGGAAATCCCTAACCTAGAGTTAAGGATCTCTTCATTCGTGACGAACCCGGGCATGCGACCGGTACGAGACTCCATGTTTGGTGGCGGCTTGGCGGAATCAGGACGAAAACATTGGCGAGTTTATCTAGCCAGTGCAATTATTTCTCCCTCGCCGACCGCACCGGGATAAGTTGGAGCGAGAGCGGAGGCGCTAGGCGCCAACCACTTGTTCACGAGTCATCCGAGCGACAAGGTCATCCTTGGAAGTCTCGAGCACCTTTTCGGGTGTCACACGCGCGAACGAGTCTAGCGTGCGAGCGATGACTCCTGTCCATCCGGTCTGGTGGCTGGCGCCAAGACCGGCACCATTGTCGCCATGAAAGTATTCGGCGGAACCAAGAAGTTCCAGGAAGATCCCTATTGGAAGGATTACATTCTTTTTCACGTAAACAGGACGTTTCCCATCGGAATCTCGAAGGAAAGTACTTCCGAGCCGGCGCGCAATCTCGGAAGCCGCCTGAAACAGCGGGACAACGCAGGTGGCGCTTTAAACCATTGACGAGGCGAATCTAGACAATTCTGCGCACATCCCGCTACGCGCGCGGTTCCTCTCTGCCTTACCGCTGGGAAGCTATTTCAACAACTAGGGAAACCCCAAATGCGCGATCGAAGGAGAAAGAGAGTTCTGGAATAGATGTGAAGGTTGTTGGCTAGGGTGGGGAGGAGTTTTTGGCGGAGTCGTCTTTGGCCCACTGCTGCTTTTTTGCTTCGATGGCTTGGGGAGAAGTCGGATAGGTTTTGAAGGCGTCTTTGATATTGCTATCGGCGGTCTTCCAAATTTTGTCGGGGCCCGTCTGGATCAGCTTGACACTGGCAATCATGCGCCACGCGAGGCCGCGGTTTTTGGCGTCAATGAGTTCAATGGCGAGCATGCCTTGATGGTTGGTGTAAGCCTCCATGGAGTAGTAGATGAAGCCCCAGTGATAACCGAAGTAGGGCCCATAGACACCCCAGGTGGCACTGCTGGCCACGTCGACATCCTTCTGGCTATTCGCCCAGTAGCGCACGACCAAATCTGGATTCTTGTCCGGCTTGACCTCTCGAAGCCCTTTGCCTGTCAGTTCACGGGTGGCGGCTCGATGGATCTGATTGTTAAGCTGCTCTGGATTCAGTTGCAACCTGACAAGCTGTTCGACACCGCCAACAAAAGCAAAGGTTTTGAGCTGCGAGAAATCGATATGGGGATCGAAGTCCGTGGAAATTTTAGAGGCAGCACCAAGCAAACAAAAATGAGGAGAGCAATACCGCAACGAAGAGGAGCACAGAGCGCTTCCTGTAGTTCCCCGATGCGACCCAGATCGATTTCATAGGCTGCCTTTCGGGCCAGCGAGGATGAAAACTGCCTAGGTCAATATATATCCGGAACAAATCTACGCCCCTTGATCGATGCCTGATCATTATAACCGTGCTTTTGCGTGCGCTTGGGAAGTCTAATTTTCTCGCGAGGAACCTTCTTATAAGGAATGGAACTGAGCAAATGGGAAATGCAATTCAGACGGGCTTTACGCTTGTCGTCGGAGCGGACTAAGTGCCATGGAGCGTGTTTGGAGTCCGTGGCCTCCAGCATGCGGTCTCTGGCGCGGGAATAGTCATACCAGCGGCGAAAAGATTCGAGGTCCATGGGGCTAAGCTTCCACTGCCGGAGAGGATCCTTGAGACGCACTTCGAAGCGGCGTTGTTGCTCGTCTTGACCGACTTCCAGCCAGTACTTGATTAGGATGATTCCGGCGTCGGTTATATATCTCTCCACCGTGGGGCAGAGTTTGAGGAATTGACGGTATTGTTCCTCCGTGCAAAAGCCCATGACGTGCTCCACGCCTGCGCGGTTGTACCAACTGCGGTCGAAGATCACGATCTCGCCGGCAGCAGGAAAGTGTCGCATATAGCGTTGCATATACATTTGAGTTTTCTCGCGATCGGATGGGGCGGGAAGGGCAACGAGACGGAAGACGCGAGGACTAACCCGCTCGGTGATGGCCCGAATGGTGCCGCCTTTGCCGGCGGCATCACGACCCTCGAAGACCACAATACCTCGTAATCCTTTGTATTTGACCCAGTCCTGCAATCTGCAGAGTTCAGCCTGAAGGCGGCGAAGCTCTTTGTCGTATTTTTTGCGCTTCAGTGATTTGCCTTCGTCTGAGGCGTCTTTTTTGGCCATTGGAATGCGCTCCTCCCTCGAGAATCATTCAGGGTGACGGTGGCACCGTGGCTGGGGAAGTCCCGCCGGTGCTGGTCCACTGCGAATCGGTGAGATTCCAGCCGCCACCGAGCGAACGATAGAGACTTATCAAGGCCACTTTGCGGCCAAGATCGTAAGTGACAGTGGCGCTTTCGGCTGGATACATTGCGAGCTGCGCGTCGATGATTTCGAGATAATTGGAAAGTCCACTGTCGTAACGAACGGTAGCGAGGCGAACCGATTCGCGGTAAGCCTCAGCGGACTTCAGTTGCTCCTGGTAGGACTGGGCTAACAGCTCGTGTGCTGAAAGTGAGGTAGAAACTTCACCGAAGGCTTGAGTCACAGCTTTTTCGAAGGAGATTTTCGCCTGGTCCCGTTGAGCGAGTGAAGCACGGTATTCGTTTTTGAGTCGACCTCCAGTAAAGATTGGTCCCGCCAAGTCGCCCGCCAGTGTCCAGGCCTTACCAGCAGCGGTGAGTTCGGAGAGTTGAGGGCTAACGCCTCCCAATAGGCCGCTTAAAGAAATCGTGGGAAAGAAATTTGCCTTCGCAACTCCCACGTTGGCGTTGGCGGCGATCAGGTTCTGCTCGGCTTCGCGCAGGTCCGGCCGCCGTTCCAACAAGGTAGAGGGTATCCCGGCGGGGACTTGAGGTGGGTCGTACTGCTCGGCGAGCGAAACGCCTCTGGCAATTGGCCCCGGATTGCGCCCGAGGAGTAAATCGATGGCGTTCTCCTGAGCCACGACCTGGCGCTCGAAATCGGGTATCACCGCGGCGACGTTAGACAGAGCTGCCTGAGCGCGGGTGACTTCCAGGCCCGAAGCCGCACCCCCTTGGAACCTGTGCTGGAAGATGTCGAGAGTCTCTTGAAAGCCCTTTACGGTTTCATGGGCGATCACCAGTTGCTCGTCCAGAGCGCGCAATTGAAAATAGCCCTGGGCTACATCGGACATGACCATGAGGCGAATGTCTCGCCTAGCTTCCTCGGTTGAAAAGTACACGGCGCGCTGAGCTTCATTCAGTTTACGAATACGACCAAAGAGGTCGATTTCCCAGAAGGTGGTGAAACTGTAGGAGTAATAGGTGTGGTTGGGTATGTAAGGAGACTGCTGTCCGGAAATATTACCGTCGTAGCCCACTTGCGGGTAGTACTGCGAACGTGTGACGCCAAGGAGTGCTCGCTCCTGCTCAACACGCGATACGGCCAGCCGCAGGTCATAGTTGTTATTGAAGGCCTCGCGCAGCAGGCCTTGCAAAACAGGGTCCTTGAAGAGTTCCCACCACGCGAGATCGGCGGCGGAGGTGGCGGATGCCTGCTGTTCTGTGTAATAGCCCGAAGGGGGCTGAAAGGTGGGCTTTTTGTACTTCGGCCCGAGATTGCAGCCACACAAGATGCAAGGGAGCAGAAGGACGGCGATGACTTTTCGCATCAGTCGTGGCCTCCCTCCAGGACGGCCGGGTGGGCCACTTCTACGTTTGGTTTCTTCTTGGCGACACGTTCGACGACAACAAATAAGACAGGCACCAGGAAGATTCCCAAGATCGTGGCTGCGCTCATTCCCGTAATCACGGAACTGCCCAACACCTTGCGGCCGATCGCACCGGCGCCCTTGGCGGTCCAAAGAGGAACGCAGCCCAAAATAAAGGCGAAGGAGGTCATTAAGATAGGGCGCAAACGGAGACGGGCCCCTTCCAGAGCAGCTTCAACGATTTGTTTTCCTTTCGAATGTTCGAGTACGGCGAACTCAACGATCAAAATGGCGTTTTTGGCGGTTAAGCCAATGAGCATGATGAGCCCAATCTGGGCGAAGACATTGTTGTCGAACTTGCGCAAGAGCAGGCCGCCGTAGGCTCCGAGAACGGCGACGGGAACGGACAGGAGGACGCTGAAAGGCAACGACCAACTTTCGTAGAGGGCCACGAGGATCAAGAACACGAAGATGAATGACATGGCAAAGACCATAGCTTGGCCACCTTCGGCCTTCTTCTCCTGATAGGACATGTCGCTCCAGGCGTAGCCGAATCCAGCGGGCAAGACCTCCTTGGACACCTGCTCCATGGCAGCCATGGCTTGCCCGGAACTAAAGCCGGGAGCAGGAGAGCCATTGATCTGGATACTGCGGTAAAGGTTAAAGCGGTTGGTATATTCGGGGCCCGATACTCGCTTGATGGTGACCAGAGAAGCGAGAGGCGTCATGTCGCCCTTTGAATTTCGAACGAAAAAATTGTTGATCTTATCGGCACTAGTGCGGTACTCGGGTTCCGCCTGGAGGTATACCTTCCACTGCCGGCCGAATCGATTGAACTGGTTCACGTAGGTACCGCCGAGGAAAGCCTGAAGCGTCTGATAGACCTCGCTGAACTGCAGACCTTGCTTCAGGACGCGGTCCTGATCGACTTCCACATAGAGTTGCGGTACGGACGGGCGAAACGTGCTGACAATGGAGGCGATCTCCGGCCGTTTTCGAGCGGCGAGAGAGAGCTTATCCAGCATTTCAGAAAGTTGCGTGACGGAACCACCACTGCGGTCCTGCAACATAAACGTGAAGCCACCGGCGGTGCCGAGTCCAGGAATGGCTGGCGGCCCAAAGGCAAAACCGATGGCCTCCGGGATTTCTTTTGCCATTTTTTGGTTGAGCGTGCGCATGAGCCCTTGCGCAGACAGCTCGTCCGTGGGGCGCTCCTCCCAGGGCTCGAGCTGTAGAAAATAGAACCCAGTGTAGGAGGCAGAGGTGTTGGAGAGCAGACTGAAACCAGATATCCCGCTAAAACTCTGGACACCGTGAGTATGCGCCAGTATGTCATCAATCTTGCGCATGACCGCATCGGTTCTCTGCAAAGAAGCGGCATCCGGCAATTGGATCTGGAGGAAGGCATAACCCTGGTCTTCTTCAGGGATAAAACTGGCAGGGAGTTTCTTGCCCATGCCGACTGCGATGATCGAGATTCCCAAGAGGAGTAGCAGAGCGATGCCCCAGCGCCGGATGAGTACACCGCTCCAGCTTACGTAGCCGCCGGTCATCCTTCCGAACCAGACGTTAAACCAGTCGAAAAACTTCCCGAGGGGACCTCTGGACTTCTTGCGGGGGCGCAAGAGGAGAGCAGAAAGCGCTGGTGAAAGCGTCAGCGCATTGAAGGCTGAGATCAGCACGGAGATGGCGATGGTCACGGCGAACTGCTGATTCAGCAATCCCTTGATGCCACCCATAGCGGCCATGGGCACAAAGACCGAGGAAAGAATCAATGCAATACCAATGACCGGTGCGGTGACTTCCTCCATGGCCTTGAAGGTCGCGTCCTTCGGCGACAGGCCGTGTTCGATATGGTGTTCGACGGCCTCGACAACCACGATAGCGTCGTCCACAACGAGCCCAATGGCCAGGATGAGCCCAAACAAAGAGAGTGTATTGATGGAAAAGCCCAGCATGGGAAAAACGGCAAAGGTTCCCACCAGCGAAACTGGCACGGCCAACAAAGGAATCAAGGTGGCGCGCCAGTTCTGGAGAAACAGGAAAACCACAATGATGACCAGGACGATGGCCTCAACCAGCGTCGTGACAATCTCCTTCATCCCTTCCGTAATGGGCAGAGTCGTATCCATGGAAACGGTGTACTCCAGACCATCAGGGAAGCGTGATTTCAGTTCCTCCATCTGCGCTTTGACTTGTTTTGCAACCGCCAAGGCGTTGGAACCGGGGGCTTGGTAAACGCAGATGATGACGGCAGGTTTTGCGTTGAACCGGCCAATCTGTTGATAGACCAGTGAGCCTAGCTCGATGCGGGAGACATCTTTAAGTCTCACCGTCGAACCGTCTGGGTTTTGGCGGACAATGATGTTGCCGAACTCTTCCGCGTTGATGAGCCGTCCCGGGGCACGGACCGCGTATGTGAATTGCTGACCTTTGGGGGCAGGCTCCGCACCGATTTGACCTGCGGGGTTCACCGCGCTTTGTTGCTGGACAGCATTCGTGAGATCAGAAACGGTCATACCGAGCTTAGTTAATTGATCCGGCCTGACCCATACGCGCATGGCGTAATCCGCGGCGCCGAAGTTGGTAACCTGGCCGACGCCGGGAACGCGGAGGAGGGCGTCGTTGACGTTAATAGTGGCGTAGTTGCCGAGGAACTGCCCGGCGTAAGCGCCGGTGGGCGAGTAGAGAGAAAGGACGAGGAGTGGCAGGCCCATCAATTTCTTGACGGTCACACCATACTGATTGACCGAGGTGGGGAGATTGGGACTGGCTTGTGAGACACGATTCTGGGTGTTCACCTGATCGATATCGACGTTCGTGCCTACATCGTAGGTAACCTTGAGAGTCATGGTGCCATCGTTGGCATTGGTGGACATCATGTAGAGCATGTTGTCGACGCCATTCATTTGCTGTTCGAGAGGGGTGGCTACCGATTGTTCAATGGTCAGAGCGTCCGCGCCGGTGTAGGTGGCCGATACGTTAATCTGGGGCGGGACGATATCCGGCAGTTGCGCGACGGGCAGTTTGGCCATAGCTACCAGTCCGCTGATGACCGTGAGAATGGCGATCACGATGGCGACGTTTGGGCGATTAATAAAAAACTTAGACATAGCTACTTTCCACCGACCACGGCGTTGGCCTGAGTGTCGTTATAAGGCTTCGGTGCGACGGTGACGCCGGTTCGCGCACGTTGCAAGCCGTCGACGATAACCTGGTCGCCGGCCTGAAGGCCGGATTCGACTACCCACATGTCACCGAAAAGGGGACCGAGCTTTACCGTCCGGATGGTGACTTTGTTGTCTGCGCCCACGACTCCCACCTGATAGACGCCCTGCAACTCGGAAACCGCCCGCTGCGGGATCAGCAGCGCATCTTTGCGCAGTTCGGTAATGGCGCGGATGCGTGCATACTGTCCCGGACGAAGCACATTTCCGGGATTGGGGAACTCACCGCGGACCTGAATGGTTCCAGTTCGCGAATCCACCTCGCGGTTCAAGAAAAGGACCCGGCCTTGGTGCGGATACACTTTGCCGTCTCCAAGGATCAGTTCGAGGTTCGTTTTGCCAGCGCTGGTTGGTTTTTCGCGCTGGAATTTCAAGTAATCTTGCTCGGCAATATTAACGTCAACGTAAATAGGGTCGACATTGGAGATGGTCGTCATGACCGTGACGGGGGTCATGAGATCCCCAATCGCCACTTTGGCAACGCCGGCAATTCCAGAGATTGGAGAAGTAACGGTGGTCCAAAGCAGATTTAATTTGGCGTTGTCCAACACTGCTTGATCGGCGTCCACCGCAGCGGTGGCGGCTCTTTCAAAGCTCTGCGCTTTGTCGAGTTCTGCCTGACTGACGGCCCGCTCAGCAACTAACGGGGTATAGCGACGCACATCAATTTGAGCTTGCGCAAGAGCAGCGCGGGCGTGTTCGAGATTTCCCATGGCCTGTTCCACGGCCGCCTGAGCCTGACGCTTATCAAGTTGGAACAGCGGCTGACCTTTCAGAACGAACGAGCCTTCGGTGTAGAGGCGGGCTAGCAAGAATCCTTCCACTTTGGGACGAATCTCCGCGTCGACATTGCCGACCATTGTTCCCACCCATTCCTGATGGATGGGCACTTCCTTTTGTACGACTGGAGTGATCGTGACGCCGGGAGGCGGAGGAGCGGGTTTTTCTTCGGCGGAGGAGCACCCCCCCAACGCGAGGATGGCGAGCAAGGATATACAGATAAGTTGTGTGGCGCCGTGTAAGAGACTGCACATCGCTCGATCGCACATGGCCACGCGTGACTGGGTAGACTTGCCTGGATGATTCTGCCAAGCGGGCACACGGGAAAGAAGTTCTTTGGTCATTCGATTCGCCTCCGGAGGGCTAGGCTCGTGGTGTAACTATCGTACTTACACGCTAATTCAGTTTTGCGCCGAGACTGAAGCGTCCAGAGCGTCCGGCGGCCAACTGCCTTCAGTGGGAGTCCACGATTTATCAGGGTTGTAAAGCTCCATGTCGTTGAAGATCTTTAGGGTGTCTGGGCCCAAGTCTTTCTGGTAAACGATGCCGTCGTAACCGACGATGAAGGTTTTGACTCCGGTGACGCGATAATCTGCGGGAGCAGCGGCTAGCGCGAAGCCTCCAATCATCGCGCCTTCCACCACAAAATCCATCTGGCCGAACCGCGCAGCAGGCCCCTGCCCTTTTAGGATTTTGAAGAAGTAACCGTGATAAGGCTTGGATTTATCGGTGTACCCCTGCTGCAGAGCGTCGGCGATATTTTCGCCAATGGGTCCGCCAAGACTTCCATCAGAGTCGCGCCAGGCGAGACCGTCGTGGGTTCCGGGAGTGCTGATAACACGCTGCGCATACTGGTTCACTTCTGCGCCGTCATGTTTAGTCATCGCGTATTCGTGTTGCGCTTCCACGTATCCCCGGCAGATCTGGATGGCGTCGAGTTCGTTGGCACCGATACGGCGGTAAAGCATCTCTTTGCGACCAGCCTGAGTGTCGAAGAGCCATGCGCCATTTTTATGTACGATCGGGATGGCGAGCGGAAAGTTGTCGTTGCCGACCAGCAGGGCAGCACGATTCGCGTTTTTGGGGTCGACGCGGATGGAAGTGTGCTCGTGTGCCTTGGCTGCAAATTCCACCGCGATACTCTTATCGCGGACTGGATCTTCCGAAGAAATCAAATCCTCGCCCTCGGGGCCCAGAATCTTTCGCAAAGCCGGCACATCGAAGGTTTCGGAGGCCTGAACGAGGGCGTCGACCGCTTTTTCAGGCGTAGCGAAGGTCAGTTGCGATGGATTGCTCTGTTGCCCGGAAGCCAAGGCCATCGGGATGAGCAGAGCCAGCACGGAGGGAATCAAAAACATCGGGGTAATTCCTAGAAGTTTCGCAGTCATTTGCAAGCTCATCTGTTTTTCCCTCATGATGGAATCACCTCCGGCGTCCACCACCACCGCCACCGCGAGAACCGCCCATACTGGAACTGCCGCGGGAGCTGCTGGCGCGCGCCGCACTGCCACTGCTACCACCGAGTGCGTTGCCGCCGGACCTCGCGTTCGAACTAGGGGATGTGCTGCGATTACCAACGCGATCTCCACCGCCGCCCGAGGAAGATCGATTCCCCCCGCCTGAACTGCGGTCGTTCGCACGAGGCTCTGACCCACGCGACGAGACATCGCGGGTACTTCCCTGAGGCCGGTTTCCTTGCTGAGAAATGTTTTGACGCGCGCCGGCCTGACGGTCAGAAGCAGACGCGCCCCGCGTTGTGCCGCCATATTTCTGGGCGGTCGCTTTATTGCCGTAAGGAGTGCCACCGCGATGTTGAGGGTTGTGTTGCCAGCTGTTGCCGCCCGCGCCGCCCCGAGACGGTTGGGTCGAGACACGGTTGCCGCCATTTATGTTAGTGCGGTTGCCGCCGTTTATGTTCGAATTGCGGTTGAAATTGTTATTGTTGTTAATGGTTATGTCATTGTTGCCGCCCCAGCTCGCGCCCCATCCCCAACCGCCTCCCCAAGCCGCTCCCATGGCGACTCCGATTCCGAAGGAAATGGCCATGCCCGCGGCGTAATATCCGGGAGGCGGATAATAAACAGGAGGATACGGGTAGACAGGCGGGCCGTACACGACGGTAGGGTTGTACGTTGGGACGTAAACCACTTCGGGATTGGCCTGCTGAACAACGATGACTTGCTTCGATTCCACGACTTTGGTTTCAACTTTCTGCTGTTCCGTCGATTTCAAGTTGCCGGTATCTTGGGCCTTTTTCCGCATGCGCTGGACGGCATCCATCACGTCCGATTGCTGAGCCAGAAAGGCATTTCCCAGGTCAGTGGTCCACTGGATATCATCCGCCAAACGTTTGACCACATCGGGGAGAGCGGCCATGGCCTGGACACTTGCGTCCCACGGCTGTTTCTGCACAGCATCGACGAGCGCCTTGTCTTTCAAATTTTTGTTTTTCTCCAGCCATTGCTGAAGTTGAACAAGCTCCAGCGGGTACGTAGAAGCGGCGAGCACCTGGGCCAGCATCGGGTCCGGGTATAACGCGATCGGAGCGACGAGGGAGTCGAGTTGGTCCGGCGGTATTTTTACCGCAGCTTCTTGCTGGGCCGATCCGCCAGCTTGGTCTTGCGTTTGAGCCGCAGGAACGTCGCCAACCTGCAAAAGGAGAAGTGAGCACAGTACGGCGACGGCATTTTTTGCTATTTTCCCGAGCACTTTGTAGCCAAAGGTTTTTTTCATCATGATTGGACTTCCCATAATTCACCGCACGTGCGAACTCGAGGGGTGAGGAGGAGCCCACCGCAAACTGACTCCTCCTCGGTGGAGGGAACGCTAAAGGCCCAAGTTTGCGCGAAGGAACCTGACTCCGAACGACGCGAAAACGCACAAAAGGCCTACGAGGCCAACCAAGGGTAGTTCGCTCGCGGTCTTCGGGAGCTTCTCCGGGGCCGAAGCTTCGGCCGAGGCTGTCGTGGTTGGAGTCGGTTCTGACGCAACAACAAGGATAGGCACGTCGGCTGGAGGAGCTGGTGGAGGAGGCGGCATCGTTCCCGTGATTTTTCGCTCATGAGCGACTACCGTCTCTGGAACCTCCACAATCTTCGTGGCCGTAACAATCATTCCCTTCTTCAGGGCCCACGCATCGGTCATGGTGCCTTGGACATTGAATTTCTGGCCTTTGGGGATCTTGAAGGACTGATGGGTACCGTCCTCCAATATTAGGATGACCGAGAGAGGTGGTGTGACGTGCCAAACCTTTCCAGTAACAGTTTGGACGGTGGTAACCACCTGAGGGGTGGTGGTGACGGTGAGGGTATGCTGGAGTTTCATGCCTGGCTTGAGATCGTGGATCCCGAGTTGCCTGCCATCAACATCAACTTTGTCGCTTTCCGGAACATTGGGAATATGGCGGATACTGCCATCGTCCATTTTGAGCAGCAGGTCATTGCCTTCGACAGCCAGGACTTCCGCGTGCTCGACCGTGACTTCCTTGGTCGACTGACGTTGGGTAGTCGCCGTTGTCGTTTGCACCTGAGCCCGTGTAGAGGTGACAAAGACGATGCAAAATGTGCCGACAGCCAATACGAGGGCCTTTTCCAACCGAGTATTCAACGACTTCATCTGTAATCCTCCGAATTGAATTGAGCTGAGATTTCTCGAACCCACACGCGCTGAGAGCCGACATCAGTGCGACTCTTGGCCTCCATGCTCCTCAGCTGGAGAGCGTGATTGCCTAGAATTCGCAAGATTGTTTGGATCGGAAATGGTGGCGTGCACGATGTATCGCAAGGGGGCACTGCCAACAAAGTAAAAGGGGTAACAAGTCACAAGGGTGAGAGCGGGCGTGGACCTCGGCGCCAGGACAGACACGTCGTCCGGTAAAACAATGACAATCTCGTCCACGACATAACGGGAGTTTCCCGTTTCAGTGAAAAGATCGATGGTGTCGCCAAGATGAATATCCTTGAGCCCCCGGAAAAATCCATCGCGGTGTCCAGCGATACCGATGTTGCCGGTTTCGCGAGGAGCGGCGGTGCCTTCGATGTGTCCGACCGCGCGATTCAGTGTCAAGTCGTCTGTACCTTCGAGCACGGGCACTTCGAGATTGATCGCGGAAATCCTAAGCACCGCCAGAGGACGGGGCACACGGGCGATCAGGCTGGCCTGATAAGCTTCGATGCGTTTTTGTGACCAGAAACGGAAATCAGGAATGGCGAAATTTCCGTGAATCGAATCCGTGGAGACACGCGCCGAAGAGGATTGCGTTCCCCAGAATGCGCGTATAGCCGCGTGCGAGTAAACAACCGTATAGGCGTGCACGGCCGCGAACAAAAAGAGCATCAGCAATCCGAAGAAGAGCAGAAGGCGTTCGAAACCGCTAATGGCTCTGGGCATGCTGGCTCGTAACATACGCTCGCGCCTCCCCCAAATGGGTGGTCCGCCATTGCGCCCTATTTTGGCCGGTTAAACGTCGCACTGGTATTCATTTAGGCTGATTCAGCTAAAGGGACAACTAGGGAAACCCCTAACCGAGTCCTGGGGTAGGTAAACCAGGTTTGGAATCAAATTGAAGAGGAGGACGCAACATAGGGGAGACCCTCGAGGACCGCGTTAATTGCGGGAATCAAGTGGGCTTTCATTCGGGATTTCGTGACAAATCCACGGGCGCCTTCGTGCAGGCAAGCGTGGATGTATTCCTCACCGGAATGCATGGTAAGGAATACAAACTTGGCGGTTGAGCCAGACTGCACAAGTTTGTGGACCGCATCGATCCCGCTCATTGTGGGCATGGTGATGTCGGCAACAACGACGTCGGGATTAAGACGCAGAACTTCCGAGACCAGCGAAGCTCCATCAGAGGCCGTGCCGATCAGTTCAAAATGAGGCTTCAAGAAAGCCGCTTCGATGTTCAAGAACTCCGGGTGATCATCGGCCAAGAATATGCGTGGGCGAATCACAAAGTTCGCCTCCGTCGAAACCAATCAGGCATCCACGTCAGATGCAGGTTCTAGGGAAACTGCATCACTGGTGAACTGAAAATAGCAGTCGCGCAGGTACTAAACCACTGGGGGAATCCCTAGGCGGTGATCGAGAGTTTTGGGTAGATTTATCCGCGACTGCCAACTGCTTGTCCCTGTCCAGGGAATTCTGGGTCCAGCGAAATTAAACCCTGTTTCAGTGCAAACAAAATCAATTCCGCATTATTCTTGAGGTTGAAGGCTTGCATGATGTGATGTTTGTGGAATTCCACCGTTTTTTCACTCAGGTTGAGCATTTCCGCAATCTGTTTAATTGCCCTTCCCTCGCCAAATAACTGAACGATATCCTTCTGGCGGGATGTTAACTCCCTGCTGAACTGGCGAGCCCGAACCTTCGAGGTTACCCAGTCCTCACCACGCAATTTTCGAGTCAAATAAGACTCTCCATGCAAAACATGATCAATCGCTGCCATCAGTTCCGGACCTGCGGCCTGCTTGAGGACAAATCCGACAGGCCCGAGCTCAAGAGCCGCGGCAGCTAAGTTCGCTTCGTCTCTCATGGTGACGAAAATAAACTTCATGTTGGGAGCCTGCGATTTGATCCTGCGCACAGCGTCGAGTCCGTTGAGGACAGGCATGGCCACGTCGGCAATGACGACATCAGGCTTTAGCTTGAGAGCTGCTTCGATCAAGGCTCGGCCGTCGGACACAACACCGACCACCAGGTACTTGCGTTCTAAGTAGGCCTTTAAGGCTTCAGAGAAGATCGCATGATCGTCGGCGATCAAAAATCTGGGGCGGGACTGGTCCGAAGAGGGTGGTTCGATAGAGGTACGTTCCATACGGCGACACTTTCTGCGCGGTGACTGGGAGGCCGCACTGGGAAATATCAACGAGGGTAGGCGGATTTGCGTTTTCTAACAAAACTACTGGAACAAAATACGTTTGGGCAAGCTGTGATAACCGTGACACCGTCACACGTTAGCGCTGTCCCAATTCACGGCATTGTACCGCCCCCGCGAGTTTGCCTCCACACATTAGCTGCTAGTCGATGCTTTCCTTGCCGCCGGCTTGACCGGCACGAAAGCCTCGACCGCGGTGCCCTTTCCAAGCTCGGAATGAATCTCGACTTTTCCACCCAATAGACGCGCGCGCTGTTCCATGCTTCGAATACCAAGGCCTTCGGTGCGGCGCAGGTTCGCCACATCGAATCCACGACCTTGGTCGCGCACGGTGATTTCCAACTTTTGGCCGGACAGTTGCAGGTCCACTTCCGCCTCGGTCGCCCCGCTGTACTTCTTAACATTCCGAAGGGCTTCCTGCACGATTCGGAAGACACCAAGTGCCGCATCAGGATCAATCGACCGGGGAACCTCGTCCGCGGTCAAGTCGACCCGGACTCCATGCTGAAGCGTGAACTCCTTGCACAGCGCGGTGAGAGCGGGAACAAGTCCCAAGCTTTCGATGGTGGATGAATGCAGCCGGTGAGACAAGGTATGAAGATCATCGCCAAGCTGCATTGTCGAATACAAAAGCTCACGCAATTGCTTACGAACATCATCGAACGCAGCGGGCGTTGCTTCCTCCGCACTCTGCAAACCCAAAGCCAGTATCGCCACTCTCTGGCTGAAGTCATCGTGAAGTTCGGAAGCCACCCGGCTGCGCTCTTTCTCCTCCGCATTGATCAGCATGCCACTAAGCTGCATTTGACTATCCCTGGCAACCTTCAGTTCCGTTCGGCTGTGCTGAAGGTAGGCCACCAAAGCGGAAAGGCCAAGGATAATCGCTACTACCGTGACCCCTATCCATCTGGTGCGCTCCCAAAGGGTGGGTTCGCGAAACATGATGACACTTCCAGCAGGGAGCTTGCTTTCCGGAATGCGCCAACTTTGCAGTTGATGCCAGTCGAACATGTACTCGCCAGGGATGGTCTGAATCGGAATGTCCTGGGCTTTTTTTCCATCCAGCAGCTCTGAAACAATCTGAGCCGTTATCTTCCCTTGCTTTTCAAATGGCATCACGTACCCGCCAATAATCCCATGTCCGATATAGGTGTCGGACATGCCAAAATCCGGTGCATTCGAGGCGGCTGCGACTTCCGGGAGTGCCGTCGTCGCATTGACAAATTTGCTCCCAGAGGAATCCTGGAAGAAGGAAGTATAAAACTCGATGGAATGGCCAGGTAGCTCCCGGAGTTGCTTCAGTAAATTGCCCATGTCCATGTCGGTCAGATAGACAATTTCTACGTTCCGATCAAAGGAAGTGAATGCCGATTTCGTCAAGGACATGGCTGCCTTGTCGAACGATGAACTACCCCCTACCACGAATACATGACGCGTGTCCGGGAAAAGGCGCAAGGCCAGTTCAAGAGTTTTCCGGGGTTCAAGTTTGAGCCAGGTTCCTGTAAATCGGGAATCGAGCCTTGGATTAGCCACTTGATCCGCGCTGGCGCCAGAAATGACAATGGGAACGTCCAGGAAGAGAGACTGAGTATACTTTGCGAGAAAGTCGATGGCGCCTGGACCCACCGCTACTATTGCGTCCAACTTATACGCACCGTACTTCTTATCGATCCAGGCTCGCGCCTCTTCCGGCAAGGGTCGAATTGAAAAAGAAGATAGATCGAGACTCTCAGAATAGAACTCGACGTTTCGATTGGGGCTCTCTTGTACACCGCTGACAACCTGCTGAGTTATCACGCTCGTTAAGGAATGCGACAAACCCACCTCACTAAAAATCAGGACATTCTTCTTGAGTGAAGTTTGCGCGCTAACTAGAGTGGGCAGCAAAATCGGGAGTGTGAGTAGTAGGAGCGCTGATATACACGCCACACGGATGCGGGGGCCATATATCCGGAGGGGACAGGCCCAGGACTGTTGGTTAAGGTGGTTCAGCTGCACGTTCTCAGTTCCGAACCGGTAAGTTGGTCGCATGTATACGTTAAAACAAAGGTGATAGCAAGAGAAAACACATAGGGGGCCAACGACCAGCCAGTGCAGGAGCATTGCCAAGCAACCGGAATCTTGTAGTAATTGGCGCTATAAATCATATATACACCGTTACAGTTGCCGGAAGCTTATGCAGTGACGGTAGCGCGCGCGGACAGCTCCAAGTATCGCGCTACAGCCAGCTCAAGACTGAATTGCATCCTTTCGCGCCCGAGCGCGGCGCCTAGAGGAGACCTTTGAACCATTTGCAGGACGCCCGGAGTCAGTCCCACGAGCCAAAGAGAGACGCCGCGCTCGCGTTGCCGTTTCTCACCTAGGGTCAACATTTTAAGGGCGGTATATTCCAGATCGGGCACGGCGCTAAGGTCAATTGCAACGACCGTGGGTTGTACTTCGGCGACCAAGAGCCGGATCTTCTGTGCGAGGTGCTCGGCGTTGGCGAAGAACACGCGCCCCTCGAGGCGGAGCAATAACAACCCCGGATAGGTTTCGTCCTCGGGATGCTCGCGTGTACGTGGCCGGAAAACATTCGTTCCTGGCTTGCGCCCAAGCACATATAGCGGTGGATCGGCTACCTGGGATGCCAGCGCTACCAGAGACATAATGATCGCGACGATGATGCCTTTGAGTGTCCCGAGTAGCACAACGCCAACGAGCGCAGCAAGGGCCCAAATGAATTCTGTGCGCCGGATACCCAAGATCGCTTGGAATTCTGCTGGTCGAATTAATCCGATGGAATAGACGATGACCACGGCGGCGAGAGTGGCCTGAGGCATCAGAGCCAGGACTGGCGCGAGTAGAAGAATGGTGGCCAAGCCGGCCGCGGCTGTTACGACCTCCGCGAACTGACTGTGCGCCCCAGCAAGCCGGTTCACGGCGGTCTGGGTGGTGCCGCCACCGGCTGGCATAGCTCCAAAGAATGCGCCGCCGGCATTTGCCAGCCCCGTGGCGAGCAACTCGCGGTTCGCGTGAAGTGGTGGTTCGTCACTGTTGGCGAAGGCTCGCCCCGCGGCGATGCTTTCCGTAAAACTCATCAGTGCAATGCCCAGTGCGCCGGGCCAGAGTGACTTAGCGAGAGAAAATCCCGGAATGGTGATCGAGGGGAGACCTTGGGGTATCCGGCCGACTAACTCCACTCCGTAGGAGTGCAATCCCAATAGGCGCACGCCCAGAATGCCCACAGCCACAGCAATAAGCGGCGCTGGGGCGTGTGGAATAAAATGCTCGATGCCCACCAGTAACGCAATCATTATGAAACCGACGGCCAGCGTGGGGAGGGAGGCTTCCGGAATACCCCGGGCGATCGCGAGCAGGTTATGGAAAAAAGTGCCCCGGGGAAAATGAACGCTGAGAATCTTGGGGACCTGATCCAGCACGATGACGATACCGATGCCCGCCTTGAAGCCAACTAATACCGGTTCGGAAATAAAGTTCGCAATAAAGCCCAGGCGCAGCAAAGACGCAAGAACGAGGGCGGCCCCGACCATTAGGGCCAACATGGCAGTGGCCTTGAGCAAGGACGAGGGATCTCCGTTGGGCACGACTTCACTGAGTTCGGCTCCGGTTAAAACTGCAATGGTCGTGGTGGTGCTTACGCTTAATGGGCGGGAGGTACCCATGACGGCGTAGACCACCATGGGGACCAAAACAGTGTATAGGCCTACCTCAACAGGCAACCCGGCGATGGTCGCATAGGCCATGGCCTTTGGGATGACAACCGCAGCCGCAGTCAGGCCGGCGATTAGATCTGGCCGCAACCAATCCTTCTGATAATGGAATAGCCAATTCGTAGTTAGGAGATATCCGTGGCTTTGACCTTCCGTCGGCAAATCGGTTCCTCGCTGCATTTGACGCTAGCAACGCATATTTCCGTCATCACCTAGGGATTTGCCTAGTGGTACTCCAGTCTCCATGCAGAAGGTACGCAGAAACTCTGATAACGCGAGATGGCGCAAGCGGGGGCTGGGAAGGAGCCATTAAATCAACTGTTCCATTAGGGGTGGCCGAGCTACCAGGTTCCCATGCGGACGACTGCCTGAGCGGAGATCTTTAAGCCCTGCTGCAGCTTAATGGGCCCGACGTCGTCCATCCAGGAATGGGTATATTCAACGTTTAGAAGACGCCACGCGAAGCGGCGGGTCACTACCCAATCAAAGCAACCCCGGCAGCGAGACCACCGCGGAAGTTACTTTTGCTTGGGTGGAAAATTCTTCAGTAATTTCTGGACAGCCTTGCCGATGTTCTTTTCTTTCTTCTCTGGCTTAGCCTTGGGGTCCAAGGTTTTAGAGGCGACTCCCCGCCAAACAAGCTGTTTGCTGGTCGGGTCGTACATACTGAGATCCAGCTGACCGACATAAACAGTCGATGTGGAGCCATAGGTAGTGGTGGAACTCATCCCGCCGTTGTATCCGTACCAGCCTCCGCCCCAGCCGGGACCATAGCCCCAGCCTGTGTTGTATGACGTGAACTGCTTCTCAGTGCCGATGGCTGTCTGATAGGCAAGGTAGAGATCGGCGGTGTCACTGTCGGTCTTGGTCAGCCCCTTGGTGGCAAGTTCAGCATCTACGGCGGCGGTTATGCGCTTGCCGGTCAGCTCATCTGGCTGGTCGGCTCCTTGGACCGCCACCCACTTATAGGTTTTATATTTCGAGAAATCTTTGTCCTTGTCGTAATCGTAGCGAACGTCTTGCGCCACCGTCGCTGTAGCACTGCCCATGAGCAGGGCGACAGCCAGAAGGATGGACCTCTTCATAAACTCTTCTCCTTTTACCTAACTTGCCTGAACCAGTTTTCAAAGACGCCACGCTCAGGCGAGTTTAGACAGAGAATGCAATCGAGCCGGTTTTATCGTCTATCAGCTGACTGCCGCCCGACTCGACGCCCGAAAAATAACACTGCCTCAAGTTCTTCCGCACCTAGGGAAATTCCTAGTAGCTCTGATTTCGAGGTTAAACCCTGCTGTACTGGCGCTCGTGCAAACCTGGAGTGCAATTCACTTCCACGCGAACAACTCATCACCGCCGTCTGCTGTTCGCCACCACAACCCCAACCAAGAAAGGTTATGAACAGATTAATGGCATGAACCGTTGTCAGAGAATTGTCCGGCCGCTGCCCTTGCGCGGAGGGAATAGCCACAAGCGATGATCCCGAGCGGCTAGTGCTGTGCGTGAGGCTGCTTTCTCTTGTTCCCATCGTGATGGCTGAGGAAGCCCAGGTTTGGACCGCACTTCCACGCAACTGGGAAAAGGGTGCGCGACCTGGAAAGGGCAATCAAGCCCGACGGGACTCCCAATAATCGTCAAATTCACGACTGTGACGGCAGCAACGGACAGCGATGACCGCATTGGCGCCGCGAACGGTCCAGAACATTCCGGAGCGTTTGAGCCGGGTGGCGATGAGGGTTTTGCAACCCGCTTCGATTACGCCTGAACCGACAAACAACCCCTGCTTGCGGAACTTTGGGTAACGCATGCGCACCGCATTGCTCTCGAAATAGTTGGCCTCGGTCGCGATGTTCTCTGCCAGTTCCGGCTTTTTTGTGCCTTGGGCGCGCAGGCGATTCACGAGTAGTTCGATCTTGCCGTCATCCAAGAAATGCTGCTGACTCATCACCCAGCGTCGTTTGGCCGCCACATCGCTCGGATGGAGCTTGCCGCTGAGATCCCACAGGTGTTGTCGGGCGTGATAGAGATCCACGATCTCGATGGCTCTCGGAAACTGTTCCTGGGCCAAGTTCCAGATCCATTCCGCACCGTCTCCCACGACCACTTTCTTCTGCGCCCGGTCCCAGCCTCGCTGCTGGGCCTCGGTGTACAGGCGGCGGGAGAACTCTTCGACCGTTTCGATCGCTCCCGTATAGCTGGTGCTGTCTTCGTCTCGCACGGGCCAGCCTTCGGCATCCCGCTTGGTCTGTGTGAAGACACAACCGAGCTTGACCTCCCGCGTGTGCGCCCGTCCGTTGCTTCCTTTGCCCTTCCGCCCCTCCAGTTCCTTGCTCACCATAGGCACACCCGTGCCATCCATCTGCACATACATCACTGGGATCGCCTGGCCGACGGCGATGGGCAACTCCCGTTGCCGGGCTTGTTGGATGGTGTCCTGCTCGCGGTGGGCGATATCCGCGCCGATGCTTTCCGTGGTCCGTTCGACCACCTTGGTCGTAACTTCCAGCCCGGCCAACAGCTTCATCTGCTCGCGGCCGCGCTCGAAAGAAGAGCATTCACTGCCCACCAGCGTCAACATGCGGCGCACCCCGGGTGAGAGCCCGGTGTTCTCCACATCCAGCGCCGCGTCGGTGGAGAATTGTCCTTGCTGACAGCGGGAGCACCAGTAATAAGCGCGCCGCAGTTCCGCGCGGCCGAGCACGGTGAGCAGCGGCTTGGTGCGCATCCCCTTGTAGCGGGCCTGACCTCCGCAAGAGCAAGGTACATGCGGCTCCGCCGGGGACTCCTGTCGGAGCAGTTGGCTCAAACCAGCGGCACCGGCCTGCTGCAGGGCGGTGCGCAAGGCCATCTCCACCGCTTCCAGGTCCATTGCGCCGGTCTTGCGACGTGCGGTGAAAATCACGCGCAGCAGGGCATCTATTTCCCGCGCGACTTCCTGATGGATCGCAGCAGCCGTTTTTTTTCCTCTGCTGTCCAGCCCCCGGCTTCCTGCTCCAAGGGTCGCAGGCGGCAGATCTTTTCATTGATAGTCACGAGCTCGCTACTGAGCTCCTGAAAGCGGTGGAATTCGGAAACCTCCTCCTGCGCTTTGCGGAACGCAGCTGGGCTGGAAAGCGTCTCCGCTACAGATTTGCCGTGCACCTTGCGCAGGACACGAATCTGCGGTTCGTGCCCGGGATCTTTGGGCTTGGCACAATGACAGTAGGACTTACCGCAGCGATGAACAACGGCAGAAATGGAACCGGGGCGCAAATCACCCAAACTTAGGAATTGCTGCAGAATCTTGGATCGTTGGACTTCCAAAGAACTCAGGGGCTCTGGCATGTAACACCTCCAATACTGAGTGACTACATATACTCAGTATTGTGCCAAAAACCACGCCATCACGCAATCTTCCCCCTACAGGTCGCACACCCCTGGGAAAATCCCTAGAGGCGTTTGACCGCACATTTTGGTAGATTATCAAGTTTGACTCGGCAAAATGGAGGAAGTATGGCCGCGCCGCGATTCGGGGCCGCACAGCTTCACCGGAACGTGGAATGGCTGTACGGGTTGCAAGCTGGCGAAATCGACTTGATTCTAGCGGCCGCAAGATCCTGCCGATTTCCAGCCAAGTCCGTTATAACGTTCCAAGGGGAGCCTGCCGATCATTTTCTGTTGATGTGGGAGGGCCGAGCTCGTTATTTTTTTGAGACTCCCAATGGCAAGAAAGTCATTCTAATGTGGATTCGTCCGGGGGATGTCTTTGGGGCGACAACGCTTCTATCCCAACCTTCTTCTTATATCGCGAGCACGGAAGCCGTCAGGGACAGCATTGTTCTCGTTTGGGATCGCCCCAAGATCCGTGCCCTCGCGTGTCGGTTCCCGCAGCTTCTGGAAAACACGCTCCTTATTGCTACAGATTACTTTCGTTGGTACGTCGCGGCTCACGGTGCATTGGTGTCCCAGACCGCTCAGGAAAGACTCGCCCACGTGCTTTTTGGGCTAGCAGAAAACATTGGCGAGAAAACTTCCGGCTTCATCGAGATCGACGTAACAAACGAAGAACTTGCCAACTCGGCGGACATCACTCCTTACACGACCAGCCGCATGATCAGCAGCTGGGAGCGAGATGGGGTCATCCGCAAGAAACGGGGCAAAATTCTTGTGCGTTCTCCCGAGAGGTTGTTTCTTCGAGTCGCTGGCCACTAAGTAGCCCACACCGTGCGGCTCTGTGGCTCTGACAGGCTCTCAGGAAAAAAGACAGGTCAGAAGCCGGGTCATCGCCGAGGGCGCAAGCTACGGCTGACAAACTGTCCGCCATCGAGAATCGCCTTGATGCCAGGAAGAAGATCCTGTCCAAAATCGTGTTTAAGAATTTAGGCCGACCCTCCAGCTTCAATCCATTTATCTTCCTTGCGTTGACTTACCAGCCGACAAGTTGCTGGGCGACTTGCTGTTCAGTATCGACAGCAGTTCCAGGGCCGACGATGGCGGCGAAACTTCACCCTGGAGAACAATTGCTTTCGCATCCATGGGTTTTCCATAAAGCTTTTGATTCGCCCTTTTGTCGGGCCGCAGCGTGGAGCCGTCAAGCGACACCCCAGCAAAGAGTCCGCGAGCGTGCGCGTACGAAAGTATTTGTGCGCGTAGGAATGCATCCGTGGCGGCAGTTGCTTCACGTCCAACGGGCCCGCCGGCAGCTGACGCCGTAGCGCCGAGTTTCACTTTGCTCTTGAGAATGCTGGTGGCAGCACGGTCATTCATCAGCAGAAGAACAAAGTCCGTGGCCTGCCCGCCGACCTGAAAACCAAAGCTGCCTCCCCCGAGCGCGATCATTGACGGAGCCCCCCACGGTCCTTGAAAGTCGGGCTCTCCTCGACAAGTCATTACTCCACGCCCGTAGCTTCCACCAACTCCAGCAGCGAACTTCAGAGTCGAAGGGATAACGATGACGCATTCTGCTTTCTGTAGCACCGACGCGGGAATGCCACTGCGCAGCTGCAGGACTTCCCTCATCACCTCGCCGGAATTTGCGACCCGTTCGTTCTCTTTGGTGTGGGCTTGGATTGTAGCCGCAGTGACCGCAACTCCCGACCCGCCGTCATTCGTCACTCCGGAGAAGGTTGCGGTCACATGGTAGGTGGAGGGGGACTTTCCAGCCGTATAAACGCCGTACGGTGATACCGAACCGCAATCCGGACTCGGAGTGCAAGCCCAGGTCGCTATGGAAGTTACCTCGAGGCTCGTGCCATCACTCCAATAGGTCATGGCCGTCATCTGCACCCTGCCTGACGTTGTGATCGTGTAACCTCCAGCCGTTTTGATGGCGTAACCGGCTGCGGTGACGCAGACGGCATTCCCGCAGGGGCCGGAACCGGTTAACCCTGCCGGCGTGATCATGAACGAAGTTGCTGCGATCGCGCCTCTCGCGTCTGTTACGGTCACTGTGGCTTGCACGCCAGTTATCCCGGTGGGGGCGCCATGGATCAAACCACCGCCCAAACCCGTGGACATAGACACACCCGTTGGGAAACCTCCGGTAAAAGAATAGCTATATGGTTGCACTCCGCCTGTGGGTGTAAGTTGACAACTAACGGGGATGTACTGCTTAACCTGGGAAACGCAAGGCGGGGCGTATACGTTGAGAGGATGCGACTCCGTCCTTGAATCAGGAGTAGTTTGGCCAAAGCATGCCACAGGGAGACAAAGAAGCCCAAATAGCCTCAGCCGACGAGATTGACGCCACATCATGGTTACACCTCCAACGCTCCAAGCGCAGCCCAAATATTCAAAAAAATTACAGCGATCTCAACTCCTGACACGCGTCGTTAATCCTGACCGATGGTGGACACAGCGTCGGAAACATCTGCTCTGAAATCGAGACCATCTTTCCGAACACGATGCTAGGTTCTACTCGACCGCACCACAACTAGGAAAACCCCTAAGGATAGCTGGCGCCCAGGAGCGCAGTAGCCTGATTGCCGGCCTGCTTACCGCACGTCTTTCTGCAGTATCGATTCGCCACGTTTCTACGTGTGCTCGGCGACAACCGCAGCACCCCCGTCCGAAGCCAAAAACGGGCAAGAGTATGTCCTAAACCCGTTTTTGTCGGAGGTATGCTGAACGGCACGTACTGGTTTGTAATGGGCTGGTTGCACTGCTAAGCCACTTCTCTCTTTGTGACGACTGGTGCAAGCTACTGGCGATCGGGAACGGAAGAGGCTGGTGCAGCGGCAGACGCAGCGGCCTGAGAAATGACCGTGAATTCCAACGATTTTCCGTCGACCTTAAACTTCATTTTATTCTTGTCGAGCTTGAACTCGATTTGTGCGTTTAGCGGAATGATGACCTGTTCGGAGGGCTTCGGCTGACGAATGGTGAAATCGGTGGTGCCGGAGCGCACGACGTACTGCTGGCACAGCAGATCGATGTCCTGTTTTTTGGATTTCTTGGTGCCACACGCGACAGAAGTGTGCGAAATAACGTTGCCTGACTGCGGTTTGGGGCCGGCGGCGGCGACCATTGCACTTAGAAACAGAGCACCGAGGAGTGTTAGAAACGGTTTCATTTAGACAGTCCTAAGAGGGGGTGGTGGACCGCAGGCCCTGCCGTGTGTTCCACACAGTGGGCTGTACTAACCGCCCGAGCGTGACCTGTGCCTACCTTTTAGACTTGGCCGCATTCTCAAACAACTGGGAGAACCCCTAGTAGCAGCAAAATCAGATCGGACTGCTCGCAGCGGGACTGACTGTCGGATTGCCGATAGCGGGGAAGTCATAGGCAGGATTGTCAGAACGCAAGCTTTAGCGCCAGTTGGATAACACGAGGATTGACAGCCGTGCTGCTGATGACGCCAAACGTCGGAGAGGTGAAGTTGGTATCGGGATTGGCAAACTGGGGATGATTCAGCGCATTAAAGAACTCGGCACGAAATTGGACGCTACTTTTCTCTATCGGCCAATTGACGATTACCGTTTTTGAAAGTGCGAGATCCAGGTTTGCTTGTCCGGGACCGTCTACAATTCCGGTCGCGCTATTGCCAAATCCCGTTCCGATTCCGTCAGCACCAATCACGAGCGGAGTTGTAAAGCAGGAAGCGTTGAAATAGTTGTTGAGTTTAGACCCGATCGGGCCTTGTGAGACAAATTGGCTCTTGTTGCAGGTGCCCCTCAGCTGCGCTCGATCTTCGCTGATGCCAAACACGTTATTGGCATTGGTGTCGGAGATGGTGAGAGCGCTGCCAGATTGAATCGTACCTACCGCAGCGACGTCCCAACCTCCTAGAACTACCCGTTCGAGTCCGGCTGACGGGCTGGGGAGACTCCATGTTGCACTAAAAACGAATCGATGGGTGCGATCAAAGCTCGCCCTTCCCCACCGCTGGCTTGGTGAGTCTTGGTCGCCTAATGTCAGCGCATTTCCTGACGACGTCGAGTTAATGTCGGCGCCATCCGTGTCCAGCGTCTTTGAGAAAGTGTAGGAAGCGAGGAGTTGCAGGCCGTGGCTTAACTGCTTCGTCAGACTGACTTCAAGCCCGTTGTACCAGGAATTGCCCTCGGATTCCATTTCAACGAGAGAATCCGGAGGCACTCCGAGCACCGGAACTCGCAGAGAGATATTTGCGACCGTGTCTGTCGTCACCCCCCTTATTGGATTGCTAACAGAGGCTGATAGGGCTTGATTGAGGGAACGTTGGCGTACCAAGTGTATTCCACGGGTCCCTACGTACCCGACTTCCAGCAACCAACCCTCATGGAACTCAGTCTGAACGTTTAATGAATATTGCTGAACCATCGTAGGTCGAAAGCCAGGAGCGACACCGTAAATGGTCGTAGCGCTAGTCGGTGAGTAGGCGGGGAACATAGGGAAGGACTCCGGAGTAGGAAAAGGCTGCGCGAAAGGAGATTGGAACGTCGCACCGGCATTTGACTGACCACTGTTCAATCGGAAGTCAGAATACGGCGCGCCGAATACGTTTTGATAAAACGCTTGACCGGTTGGCTGGGAGTAATAAATACCGTAACCTCCCCTGAGTACCAACGCGCTTGAACTGGGCAACAACCGCCAAGCAAACCCGATTCGTGGAGCTATCGTATTTTGTCCCTCGGCATAGTTTCCAAACGGATTGTTCACCCGAGTGACGCCGGGCGGAAGCGTACCAGAGAAGTTGGAAGCGACAATATAACCCGCGAGGCTTCCGCCCGGCGGGGGGTTTGCATCGGCCTTGCTAAGATCGAAGCTGGAGTTTCTGCCCAGCTTGTCTCCGAACTGGCCGATGCGCTCATATCGCAAGCCAATATTGAGGGTTAAAGACTTGTCGACTCTGTAGTCGTCCTGTGCGAATGCTGCACCTTCCCACGCCCGGTACGCTCGATAGGTCAACCCGAAGTCATCAAACGACGCAAAAACATTGCTGAATTCCGTACCGTTGCTCTCCGCATTCAGGCCAAGCAGAAAATCCGGCCAACTGAGAAACTGCACGAATGACCCGAGTCCTATTATGTCAATATTGTCTTGAAATCTGGTTATCGATCCACCCAGTCGGAGGGTGTGAGCTCCGTGGACAAAACTAAGACCATCACTAAAGACAAAACTGTTTTGAGTTATGGCGCGCGGGAATCCAGAGGCGAAACTGATGGAACCGGCTATATTCAAGCTGGGAAGCTCGTTGTTATAGTTCATCTCTCCTTCGGCAACTCCAACGTCTGACCAGTTGAACGGGGTTTGCGCTTCCGTGCTGGTCCTGGTTCGGACGTAGCCAAACTTTGCCTCGTTGAGCCAGCCGTTGCGGAAAGTATAGGTATGGGCGAGGGAGAGAGTTCTGAACCCAGAATCGCTTGGACTCGGGAATCCGGGTATGTTACCCGCCGGGTTGAGCCCATTCCCGGGAAACGTAATTGTCTCCTCATCGTCAGCAAGAAAGAAGCGAGCGGAGATCTTGCTGTTAGCACTTGTGAGGTAATCAGCGTTAGTCAAAAACTGATTTTCGTTGAAATGACAGGGTTCCGCAAAAACCGAAAAACCCTGCTGTGCGAATGGTTTTGTGTTATCTACCGTTTGCGGAGTCCGAATCAAGAAAGATCCATCGGGAAGCTTGAGATTTAACAAATTCAAAGCCACCGGGTTAATATTGGAACCATCGGCTTTGATTGCAACTCCTCCCAAAGCGCCTGTCATACCGCCAAACAGCCTCCCGAGCGCCGCTGAAGACCTATCGTTGGTTAAGGGCGGCTCGCTTAAGCTGGCGGTGCAGGCAATTCTCGACTGACCAGCGGCAGCCCCATTAATCTGGCGCGTTCCTTGATACGAGGCAAAGAAAAGCAATTTCTCCTTCTTTATCGGCCCGCCAAACGCAAACCCAAACTGGTTCTCTTTGAGGGCGGGGCGTGGCTGCTCGGCTCGGTTGAGGAAAAAATCGTTTGCATTGAGAACCTCGTTCCGGAAGAACTCAAAGACTGTGCCATGGAAATCGTTCCCGCCCGTTTTTGTGATCAAGCTGACGTTGGCACCCGCGTAACGTCCAAAACCCGCATCGTAGAGTCCCGTCTGTACTTTGAACTCCTGTATGCTGTCGGGGTTAGGTATAGGAATTCCTCCGCTCCCTGCAGCACTCCCCTGTACGTCACTGACACTTATCCCGTCCATCTGAAAGTTGTTGTCATAGGAGCGAGATCCGTGCACGAAGATCCCGTCATTGGATTGGGCGATCTGAGATAGCGCGGTCCCGCCGAGCCCGAGCTCTCCGGCGTTGTACACTCCGACAGCTACACCAGGAGAAAGCCCGGTTATTTGCGCGAAGTTTCTTGTCACTAGCGGTAGCTCGCGGACTGAGCTTTCATTAACCACTCTTCCCAAAGCTGCGCTGTCGGTTTGAACCATTTCCGGCTGGGAGGAGACCAATGCATGCTCGAAATGTGCTGCGAGTCGCAGGCGCAGCTCAAGTCGCAGTGTTTCGGTGAGAGAGACGTGCAGCTCGGTGAGATTCAGAGAATCGAAATCGGCTTTGCTTGCCTGTAGTTGATATGTGCCGGGGGGTAAGAAAAGAAAACTGAACCTTCCATGCTCGTCGGAAGTTGCGGTTTCGGTGAGGCCAGTTTCGCGATGGTTTAGGCGTAAGACCACGCCAGGCAACTCGGCACCGGATGGGTCTAACACCACCCCAACCAGTGCACCGGTGGAGGTTGTTTGCCCATGTAAACAAGTACAAAGCAGCGTTGCAATGGCCATTAGGCCTGCCGACACGATGCGGCGCTGCCTATGGCGCCTGATTTGCGAACCCTGACTCATCGGGGTCCCCAGACGACAGCAGTGGGGAAGACTATTCCCGAGTCTTGCCACTCGCGCGAGGAACTAGCACTTTAAACCATGCGAATGCTATCCCAGGCTCGGAGTTCCCGCTAGCGTTATATTCCTGGTTACCGGACCGTGAATCAGCAACCATACTCTCCAGGTGACGTTAGTGTTAGAAGTGTTAGACTTGCTTCATTGAAAATCGCCTTGCAGGTTTTTTGGTGTCGGCTCCAGCGGAGCACAGCTTGTCGGATGAATTTAGACACCGTAGTTGGCGCGATTCTGGCCATTGTCCTCGAGAGAAGCCAGGAGGGGTAAGGTTTGTCCTGGCGCTAGTCCTCCTTGCGGCTTTTCTCTTTCCCCCATCGATTGGAGCTCAGCAAACCAAGGGAGTCCGGCGCGTCCTCATTTTCAATGACTTCAGTTCTATTTCGTCGCCAGGAATTGCGGCTCTCGATCGGGAGATCGTCGCTGGTCTAGCGATTTCTCCATACCAGGTCGAACTCTATAACGAGAATCTTGAAGCGAGTTTGTTTCCAGATAACGCGTCCCAGCACAGGTTCCGTGAGTGGTACATTCGCAAGTATGCAGACCGCCAACCAGACCTGATCATTACTGTCGGACCTGCGTCTCTGAAGTTTATGGTGGAATCGCATGAAAAGTCATTTCCGAACACTCCGGTTATCTTCTGCGGCACTACAAAGGAGATGTTAGACCAGCTGGAACCCGACTCTCACTTTACCGGTGTTTGGGGGGTGGCACAGCCAGAAATGACCCTGGTCGCGGCGCTGCACTTGCAACCCGACACCAAGCACGTGGTTGTCGTGGGTGGTATCGGAGCGTTTGACCGGAGCCTTGAGGCCCTGACCAAGGAAAGTTTGCGTAAGTACGAGTCGCAGTTCGAGTTCACATATCTCACGAACCTGGACATGACCGCGCTCCTTGAACGACTGAGGCGGTTGCCGAGCAAGACGATTGTCTATCATACGTCCATTATGGAGGATGCTGCGGGAGCACACTTTATTGACGCATCCCAGTCTGCCCCTATGGTTATCGACGCTGCGAATGCCCCCGTCTTTGTCACGGATGACGTGGATATCGGCAATGGTTCGGTTGGCGGCGATGTGGTGAGTTGGGCTGCAGATGGTAAGGTCGCTGCTGCGATGGCGGTGAGGATTCTCGACGGGGTGAAACCGCAGCAAATCCCCGTAGTGAGGAACAGTGACGTCTATATGTTCGATTGGCGGGCTCTACATCGGTGGGGATTCAAGGAAAGTGACCTTCCGCCCGGCAGCGTAGTGATTTTCCGCGAATTGTCGGTATGGGAACGCACCAAACGGATCTGGATCAGTGGACTACTCATAATTCTCGCCTTGTCTCTTCTTGCCACTTACCTGCAGTACAGCCGAGCGGAACTGAAGAAGTCCCGAGACACCCAGGTGCAACTCAGCGGCCACCTAATCAAAGCGCAGGAGAAGGAGCGAAGCAGACTGGCATCAGAGCTACACGATGATTTTAGCCAACGCGTGGCACTGCTTGCATTCGGATTGCAGAATACTGCGGAAACACTTCCTGATTCACCAGATGGGTTGAAACAGACGCTCGACGAGTTCAGGCAGTCAGTTTGTGAGCTTGGTGACGATCTTCATACCTTATCCCATCGATTGCATTCATCCACACTGGACGCTTTGGGGCTCGTCGCCGGGTTAAGGTCTCTGTGTCGAGAATTTGGTGGCCGGCAAGGGATCGACGTCGATTTCGCATCTGAGGATGTTCCGCGCAGCGTTAGGCCGGAAGTAGCTTTATGTCTGTTTCGCATCGCCCAGGAAGGACTTCAGAATTTGAAGAAACACAGTGGTGCTAAAAGGGCTCAATTGAGTTTGCACCATAAAGGCGACAAATTATTCCTTTCTTTGTGCGACCAGGGTATAGGATTCGATGCGAACACGCTGGAAAAACCTGGGCTGGGCATTCTCAGCATGCAAGGACGCGCACGCCTCTTAGGCGGAGAATTCGAGATTCATTCGAGGCCTGGCGAAGGAACGCGAATTGAGGTCTGGGTACCTCTCCAGCCTGTCGCAGATCCATTGAATGTTTGAGTTTTCGTGACTCCGCGTAAATATGCCGCGTTCAGGCTGCTGCCACGGTCACGCAGAAAAATGGCGCGGTGAAAGACACCGCGTGACATTTTCCCGTAGTCCCAAGAAGCGGCGAAGAATCTTGCCAGTGGGGGCAGGACTCGGGGTATTGGGGAAGCCGGTCAGGCCCCCGAGTCCTGTTCTGTCATTCACGGTGGGAGGTTGGACCAGCCGCGCCCGTGTGACCTGTATATCTTTGTTAGGCTTTGTAGTTGTTCCCAACAACTGGGGAAATCCCTAGCAACATTTCAACACTTCCGCGGGATTGCGAGCTTTCCCCTAATCTTGTTCGTAAAGTGGGCGGCGTTGTTTGTGGTTATGCTTAGATATTTTTAGACATCAGGATTAATCGAGACTAATCCTCGCTTCACCGCAAACAAGACGAGGTCGGCTGTGCTATGAAGGTTGAACAATGTCCGGATCTGATGTTTGTGGAATTCCACTGTTTTTTCGCTTAACGCTAGAATATCTGCAATCTCCTTGATCGATCGTCCCTCAGCTAGCAACTGAACAACTTCCTTTTGCCGCGGAGTCATGTCCTTCGAGTATTGCCGCGCCCTGACCTTGGACGCGACCCAGTCTTCCGCTCTCAGCTTGGGTGTTAAGTAGGGCTTGCCATGCAAGACAAGGTCGATGGCCTTCAAAAGCTCCGGTCCGGCCGAATGCTTTAGCACAAACCCGATTGGGCCGAGTTCCAGTGCGGCGGCGGCAAGGTTTGGGTCGTCCCGCATCGTCAGGAAGACAAATCTGATGTTGGGAACTTGTTCTTTGATTTTCCGCGCCGCATCGAGGCCATTCAACAGCGGCATACCGACATCTACAACAATCACATCTGGTCGGAGTCGCATGGCTTCCACAATCATGGCACGACCATCCGTGACGACCCCGACTACGGTAAATGTCTTTTCCAGATAGACCCGCAATGTTTCGGCGAACATGGCATGGTCATCCGAGATTAACAGGCGCGGACCGGTCCTGCGTGCAGACACGATTTCCATATGTGTCCTTCCTGGGCGGTCAGCGAAAGGCGTTCGCAGCTTCGTTGGGGTCTGACTAGTGCGTGCGGCTAAGGACGAGGGGATCCGGGTGACCCAGCAAACGACTGCAAGCAAGCCGTATCATATTCGTTGTAGCCCGATTTGTCAGCAAGAAACCGCCTAGAAACCCCTAGGGAAACCCCTAATTGCTCGGCAGGCGATCTTAGTCGATTCTCCCGAGTGGTCACCGGAGGCTGGGAAGGGCGAAAGGAACAGGACCTGGTTGGATTCCGTTGCCTGATGGGTTTCCCAAAGGCCTGCGTGTCCGAGCATTCGGTGACCGCCACTTTATGTGCTGGATAGGCGGGGAGAAAACCACTGAGAAACTATCCTAAAATCGTGGCCATCGCACTCTCGGCAGCTTTTCTTCTTCTCGGTCGGAAGCTGTTTGGGCAAATTTCCGATCAAGACGTAACCCCACCGCAGTTGACGCTCGGGCGCAGGGGAGTCCATGCCAAACATGTTTCGCGTTCGGATTGCTTCGTTTCATAGCGCCATTCCCATAACTAATGGCAGGATGGAGTTTTCGCAGTTGCATGGCCGCGTCCTCGAAAGCACAACCCTGCAGTCGGTTTCAACAAGTAGGAGGACTCTACTGTGACATTTGCCAAACTCGCCTACGACCGGACCCAGCTAAACCTCGCACTCGAAATCGCCATCCATATCGGCCTGGCGATTCTGCTCGCCACCACCTGCCTGCTGTTCCTGCGCCCCTTCATTCCCCTGCTCGCTTGGGGCATCATCGTTGCGGTTGCTGCTTACCCGGGCTTCCAAAAGCTGAAGCGAGCGCTTGGCGGGCGAGGCGTGGTGACCGCTACCCTTTTCACGGTTCTACTTCTGGCTTTGCTGATTGTTCCAGTGGTATTGCTCGCGGGAACACTCGTCGAGGGTATCCAGACCCTTGCGGCCCACTTCAAGGAAGGAGGTTCAATTGTGCCACCTCCTCCTGGGGGCGTCCAAACCTGGCCGATCATCGGGGCGCCCTTGAACAATTTGTGGATCCGGGCATCCAGAGACCTAAGCGAAGCCGTTAGAGGTTTTGCGCCCCAAATTAAAGCGGCGGTGCCTGGGCTGCTTTCTGTCTCCGCCGGACTTGGCCTCACCGTACTGCAATTCGCCCTTTCCCTAGTGGTGGCTGGAGTGCTCCTGGCGAACGCAGAGGCCGCATACGAAGTGACAGGCTCTTTGTGCAGACGCGTTTTCGGAGACAAGGGGCTCGAGTACCAGCAACTGATTGGGGCGACGATCCGCAGCGTTACCAGCGGGATTCTTGGCGTCGCAGTGATCCAATCGGTTCTCGCGGGAGTTGGTTTCCTGGTAGCAGGACTGCCTGGCGCGGGTTTGTGGGCGATAACGTTTCTAATCGCCGCTGTACTACAGGTAGGCGTGCTCGTGCTGATACCGGCGGTGCTTTACATGTTCGCGATCTCGAGCGTCACCAAGGCAATTATTTTCCTGATTTGGTGTGCTGCGGTTGGCCTGATGGATAATTTCCTGAAGCCGCTCCTGCTGGGGCGAGGAGTCGCGGTTCCAATGGCCGTGGTGTTCCTGGGGGCGATTGGCGGATTCGTTGCATTGGGCCTCGTCGGCTTGTTCGTCGGCGCAATCGTTCTGTCGGTAGGCTATAAGCTGTTCTTAGCTTGGCTTGATCAGAGTCCGACTGCCGCTGAGGAAACGTGATCATGCAGCAGAAAGAGGGCGGTCCGGCCAATGACGTAACCGGCGACTTGCGTGGCCATGGGCGCACATATTGGAATCATCGGTATACGGTCTTGTTCTACATCCTGCTTGTAACCATGGTGACAGCACCGATTTTGAGCGCCCTAAAGTTCAATGGAACGCTGATCGAGACATTGCTCGCCGCATGCCTGCTCGCGGCAATATCGCCAGTTGGCGCTGTGAGAAATCGGCCTTATCTGCTGGTGGCCATCGTTGTTGTCTGGCTAGCGCGAATGGTCACAGCGTGGCTTGATCATCGCGTGCTATCGGAGATGACCCTCGGGATCTGGACGCTTATTGGACTGCTTGCTGCTGTAGCTGCATTGCGCTTCGCAATCGGCGCGACGGAGGTTGACGCAGAGCATCTGTACGCAGCTCTCAGCGCTTATTTACTTGCCGGCATTTACTTCGGTCTCTGCTATTGGATCCTTGAAGAGATGAAGCCGGGTACGTTTTCCTTCACGGGCGAGTTTTCCCAAGCCAGCGCAATCTACTTCAGCTTCGTGACGCTGGCAACGCTTGGGTATGGCGATATCGTGCCACGAGCGGACGTGGCGCGCGGTATCGCAATCGTCGAAGGTGTTGGTGGTCAACTCTTCCTTGCGGTTCTGGTGGCGCGACTGGTCAGCTTGTATTCGAAGCCAGGGAATACATCCAGTTAATTGCCGGCGTAGTTGGCAGCAACAACTCCAGGGATTTTCCTCAATGGAGGACAAAACTCGGGGAAGTTCGGCCTTAAGAAGGTCCGCGAGTCGTGTCGGGTGTTTGGGTCGGCGGCCAAAAGTGGCCCCATGGCTATCAAACGAATGTTGTCCATAATTCGAGTCAATTTGTTTTGCACCGAGGGCGTGGTCCATTAGGGGTTGATGGCCTTGTCCGAATACACGAAGATGAGGGATAAATTAGTTCCATGAAACTGGCAACGTCGGAATCCAGCAGCATCTGGCGTTTTCTGTTGATCTGCGTAGTCGCCACGCGTTCCTTAGCGCTAGACGGGGCCGGCGAAGCGGCGGCACAGTCTGACAGAGTCGTGTCACTCGAGGCAGAGAAACTCAATGACGACGGTGTGGAACATTTCAGAAAGAAAGAATATGAAGAGTCGATCCGATTATTTCGCGAGGCTTTGCAACGACAACCTGAATTCCCAGAAGCGCTCGACAACCTGGGAAAGGCACTCGACGCGACCGGCAAAGACGACGAAGCTCTCAGAGATTTCGACAAGGCTTTGAAACTTGCTCCCCAGGATGCAACGACACACTACGATAAGGGACTCGCTCTTTTGCACCAAAAGAAGTTCGAAGAATCGGCGATTGCCTATCGCAAAGCGATTGAGATTCACCCAGACTTTCCCGAGGCGCACAACGGCCTGGGCGCCGCACTTCTGGGCATCGGCAAAACAGACGAGTCCATTAGTGCATTTCGCAAGGCTATACAGCTAAACCCCAAGAATGCCGATGCGCTGAATAATCTTGGCTTAGCGCTGATGACGCAAAGTAAGGCTGCGGAAGCCGCGACTTACTTCCGAAAGGCTCATAACCTTCAGCCAAACCTGCCAGACGTGCTCGAGAATTACGCACATGCGCTGAACCAGGCTGGGCAAACGAATGAAGCAATTGCCGCGTACCACAAGCTTGCTTCCAAGCATCCGAACGAACCGCGTACCTGGGCTCAACTGGGACACCTTTACTACGCGTCGAAACGCTACCATCAGGCTGAGGAGGCCTTTCAGAAGAGTTTGACACTGGAGCAGAAGCAACCCGACGTCGCCTTATTCTTGGGTTTATCGCAGATCGAGCAGGGAAAGACTGGCCACGCGATCGGTTCGTTCGAACGCTGCCTGGCTCTGAGGCCGGATGATTTTCATGCCTTGTACAGCTTGGGAAACGCATATTATTCGCAAAAAGAGTTCGCGAAGGCTGTTGAGAACTATCAAAAGGCATTGGTGCAAAAGCCAGATTACCCAGAGGCGCTTGTAGGGCTTGCGGCAAGCCAGTTAGCCACCAATAAATTAGATGAAGCGATTGCCACTTATCAAAAACTGGTAGTGCTAAAACCGGACGACCCGAACGTGCGATTCAACCTTGGTACCGCTCTATTCAGCAAAGGGATGTATCAGGGTGCAGCCGAAAGCTATCGTGAAGCCATCCGGCTGAAACCCGACGTCGCTCACGCGCATTACAATTTGGCGATGGCCTTGTTGCGCCTGGACGACGCAAAGGCTGCCCAAGCGGAATTCTCGGAGGCCCACCGTCTTGACCCGAGTTTGAATCCCCCTGCCAGAGATTTCAGGTAAGTGAGAATGCCACTTCGTAACTTTTAGGGATTTCCCTAGTTGCCCTCTATCGGCCGTCAGCCTACATGTAAACCTCCGGTTGTTGGCTGAGTCATCAGTGAACAACAACCTCAGTACCTCGCCCGCTGAACTTCGGTAAGGGAGGATTCCGATGAAAGCTAAGATAATCGCGTCGATGCTCGCCATAACGATGCTGTCGGCAGTTATGTGCATGGCCACGGATGACAATGAGGAAAAAAGGCAGAAAACCCGCAAGATGGCAGCCGAGGCCTTGCAGGATTTGTACAAGCTGGAACCCACTTCCCAAGCAGCAATCCAGAAAGCGGCGGGATACGCCGTTTTCGACAACATGGGGGTGAACGTATTGCTGTTGAGCACGGCACGTGGTTCGGGACTGGCCGTCAACAACAAGACCAAGCAAGAAACCTTCATGAAGATGGGTTCGGCTGGTGTCGGTGTGGGCATGGGAGTGAAAGACTATGTCGTGGTGTTCGTCTTCGAGAACGAGAAGGCGCTGGCACAATTTCTGGACTCCGGCTGGTCCGGTTCGGGGCAAGCGGACGCTGCGGCCAAGGCTGGTGAGAAGGGCGGGGCTTATTCGGGAGCGGCTGAAATTGCCCCAGGGGTATGGGCCTACCAGATCACCAAGAATGGTCTCGCACTGCAGTTGACCCTGCAGGGTACGAAGTACTACAAGGACGACGATCTTAACAAAGCGTAGGTGCGGGATCACGGGGGAGGGCGGCTAGGAGAAGGTAACCAGGGTTCTCTAAGGCGGGCGTGTCTTCTGCGTCAATGGACCTATGCATATGTACGAGGCGGCAATGATGCAGGATGAGGTGGAGGTTGACCAGAGGGTTTCGGATGCGGAGTTGATTGCCTTGGTGCGTAAAGCGCAGGAGGAGATCGAGGCACACGCTGGGTCGAATGAACCGAATCTGCTTTTGCGTGATTTTGCCAGGGAATTGCTGAAGAAGCGATTGCGAGTGATGAAGGTGATTCGGCCTTGATTATGCAACAAGAGGTGTTCCTCTTCGATAGAGGACGCACCCCAGCGAGACTGCTGTCAACTTTCACAACGCACCGACACAGGAGATGTCCTTACTGTCGCGGAGCGGTCTTCAGGGAGAAGCGCAGGGGGCTATCAAAGCTGACTCGCCTGCTTGCCATTCGACCATATCGGTGCGTTGATTGCGACAGCTTGCACTACGGCTTTTGTTTTTAGTGGCACGCGATATCTCGGGCCTTTTGGCGCGAGTTCAATTGCATCGTCGCAGCCACAAAATGTTAGCCTCTCTTCGCCACCAAGAATCGACCCAAAGACGCCACTGCGGCAGTTTCGCCCTCTGCGATGTCGAACACGGTATACAGGTTTGTGGTTTGCATTACGGCGGCGACCTTCTCCTGGAGGTTGAAAAGTTTCAGTTCTGCACCCCGTTTGCGCACAGTCGTCAAGGAACCGACGAGCAAACCCAGACCGGTGGTGTCGATATAATCGACAGCGCCAAGATTGAGCACAATCTGTTTGTGGCCGTCACTCAGCAGATGATGAATCACTTCGCGCAGAGATGCGCTCTCTTTGCCAAATACAATGCGTCCGCTGATGTCCACGATCGTGACGCCATCGATCTGTCGAATACTCGTCGTCATGTTCATCGGCGACCCCCTCAGATAAGTCCGTATCGCTTGTTCCCATGCCCAAGAGCCTCTCTAGCGAAATGAAGGAGCGCGGCGAAATCCACAGGGCAGATTAGTCTTGTTTTACCTTTCTACGGAACCTCTACCGCCCACGCAACTACTTGCCATCCCGGTTTCTCTTTGGTCCACAGCAAGAGAAGCGCTGGTGACTGCTCCTCACCGAAATTCAGTCGACTCGCGGACAAGTAGTATGCCCCGTACTTCGCTTCCTCCGGCTTCAACTCCTGCGTGGTTTTCGGCAGATGCCGGTTTTGGCACAAGAAACTGTCCGCGTTCTGATCAGGTACAGCCATGATCGCGAATGCCTCTGAGTACTCCTGCTCTACCGGTCGTAGCAGGTCGTTCACCGGTTGCACACTCGACATCAAGGTGGAGAGATTTTCCGCTGGCCCAACTCTCTGCAGCACCCGGTCCAGGGCCGACCTTATCTGTGTTGCCCGCGGCAGACTCTTCTCCCCTGCAGAAGGGGCACGCAAGCACGGATACGATCGCTGCGACGCAAACTTGGAAGCCTCAGCGCTATCTCGCTTCACAACCCACGTCTGATAGAACTGGGTGATGGCTTTCACGGCGCCCGGATCCCCGGAAATGGACTTCGGCTCTTCGTCTGCGGGGGCGTTGACCAGAGCCTCCTTTGGGAGAATCCCTGCATCGCTGCTGTCTTCGATGCGGATGGCTATAATCTTCCAGTATCCTCCTTCCTGCGCCCAGAGTAGCGACATCATCTTGTGGGCGCTACCGTCCTGCTTCTCCCTGAACGCCGTCCCGTAGTACTTCTCTTTCGGACGCTTTCCGGTTTGATCACTCAGCACGGCCACGCACTCCACATCCGCCCCTATGTCCGATGGCACGCTTACCAAGCGAAACTCTGAAGCGAACGCGTTTTTCGCCTCTTTCAATTCCTGCAACCATTGATCGGCAGGCTCGAACACGTCTCCAACGGACCCCACGGTAGCCGTGGTTGTGGTGAATTTGCTCATTGCCATGAGCACGCCCAGCCTGATCATGCCCGGCGCTATCGCCTTTCCGTTCTTGTGGGTCATCTCCTCCAAACACGGGTAGCTGCGACGTGAAAAATACGCGACGGCGAGATTTGGTTGTTTGTCTACCACCCAACTCTTCAGAAAATCGTGCGCGCTTTTGTCGATGCCTTGGTCGCCTTTCACGGCGGGATTCACCGGAATGTGACCCAGGCGCTCCGTTGCCTCCTCTTTCGGCGGCTTTCCTCCACTTCCGAAAAGTCCGAACACTTCGCGCCACCAACCGTTCAACCCGGCCCATCTTTCGTCGTGTTTATCCAGATTGTTCCCCGCACGCACGTCCGAGTTGGAAGCTGTGAGGTGCCCGTTGACCAGGCCCTTCGGAAAACCTGAAGAGCGGTAATCCACGTCAACGTCTGCCATTTTGCTGTCGCGAGAAATCGAAAACTGGATAGAAGGGGGTCCATTCTTAAGGCGGTAGCAGATAGGAAAACCTTTGTGATAGATGGTGTTGTCGCGATCGCGAAAGAACTCCTGGCTCCTCGTGAGGATGTCCACCGCGTTTGACTTAAGATAAACGTAGACGCGGAATTGGCGGTCACCACCTGCAGCGGATTCCTCGCCCATCACTTCCTCAACGGCATCCACGAGATCAATCGCACAGCCAAGATCCTTCCCGTGAAGGTCCGTCAGCTTCGCTTTCAAGAGGGCGTGAGTCACTGCGTCAAACGTCGTTCGAACGGACAGCCGGGCGTTATCATACGCTTCTTGCGGCACAACCTTGCTTCCGGTGGTCTGGTTATAATGGCTAACGTAGTCGTCGACCAGACGTTTTTGCTCAGGCTGCAACTTCGAGTAGGATTTTCCGATGTCTTGACTGCTGGTTCCTTCTTTCGACGGTTTAGGTGCGTTTTTGCTTGAGTTTGTTTGCCCCACTCCCAAATTCGCCGCGACGAATATGGTAAGCGTAAGAGCAATAGTCAACACCCGAGGGCTTACTTTCATCGTGAGCCTCCTCAAAGCATGAGGCGGGAGTGCAGCAACCATACCTTTGGCACCTGGCATCCAGCTATGGCGGGGGGTTTGCCTACACCATTTTCGTCGTGATCCGCTTAAGCACCAGAGAGACCTTTGTTCAACAGAACCTTGACTTCAACACGACGGTTCTCGGCCCGCCCCTCCTTGGTTTCATTCGATGCCGCTGGTTGGGATGCGCCCATCGCACCCGGCGCCCCGACATGCCGCACCGGCACGTCGCACTGGTGGATACAGGTAACCGACCACCGCTTCAGCGCGCTCCCCGCTCAGTTTTTCCTCATATCGGCGTTACCGCTCGCAGGGGCCTGTGGCCGACTTTCATACCTAGCACTCCTGCCCAGCCGAATTCTCCTTGAAGTCTAAGGTCGGGATTCCAGCCGCTCCACTGGGGGAATCCCTAGGCACCGAGAGCTCAGAAATCAGGTGCTTCGCAGGACGGTGTTCACGCCGTAGACCAGGGGGAAGGCTGCATTGCTTTCCGCTATGACTCTTCAGTTCTCTTACGAACTCCCATTATCCGTTCTACAGCGGTGGTCTCAATCGACACCTTTCCTGGGCTGCTCACACCGCTTGTGAAGACTCATACACGCATTCGAGTAATCCAACTCACAACCTCAACTGAATCCATCATGTGTATTTTGATTGCGAAATGCAGACAGCTCGGAGCGGGGGCCAAAGTTGTAGTGTGTTGTTGCTAACCATTCATGTGCGCCCTATGAGCTGCTTATCCTTGGAAGCGCTTTAGTCGGAGGGTTGGTTTTGTTGGTTTTAGTTCGAGTTGACTCCAGGAACGCCAAAGAACATAATCGCCCAAAATTTTGCCGCTCCGAGGCCAAAAGCTCGTTCCAAGGTTAGGCACTGTCTTACAGCTCATCACTGAAGCACGTAGCCTGATCGCAGGCCGGCCCGACCTTCGAGTCGTAGACCCGTGAACCTCGCAGTTTCATGGCACAGGAGGACCAGACAATGTCAGAAGAAAACAAAGCAATCGTTCGCCGTTTTGTCGAGGAAGTTTGGAACAAGGGTAACTCGTCCGTCGCGGACCAACTGATTTCCGCAAACTACTCACATCACGACAACGCGACGCCCGAGTTTGGGTTGGGCCCGGAAAGCGAAAAGAAGCGCGTAAACCTATACCGCGTCGCGTTTCCCGACTTGAAGTTTACCATCGAGGACATGATCGCAGAGGGCAATACTGTGACCTATCGTTGGTCCAGCCATGGCACTCATCGCGGACCACTTAGCGGTATCGCCCCAACGGGGACGAGCATTACCGTATCCGGTATAACGATTAACCGATTAGCCGGAGGGAAAATTGTGGAAGGGTGGGCGAATTGGGACACCCTGGGAATGCTTCAACAACTTGAGGTCATCCCAGTGCTTTTCAAAACCAAAGGCGCCGCAAACTAATAGCATCGGTCAAGTCCGTAAGGCCACTAAAAAATGAGCATGTGGAAAAGCTCTTGCAACGGCCAAAAGCTCCAGAAACAGACGTAACCGGTGCCCGACGAAGAAGTGCGTTCGACGTCACCCTAAGTTGCTCAGCCCTTCGCGTTCATCTGTTTGGTGTTGCCGCACTTAGCCTCTGGGTTCCTAGAACTCAGTTGTACCCTTCCACCGCGCTTTGGGATGGCTTCTGCTTCTGCCAACTAATCTCGGAATCGGCGGCTTCATTCGGGAAGTCAGGATTATTGGCGAATCCAGATCACCCGTTGTGATGTTCACGCTCCCACGATTCAATTGCGGGTCAGTGGCGAGGCTCTTGTTTTGTGATCGCCTCGTCATGCACTTCGATGAAGGTACTTCCCGGGAACTGGTCGTCTGCAACCGGATTTTACCCGGGGAAGTAGCTACGTCATCGGCGCCTCCTCGGCGAACGCTCTGTCGAAACCGTTGAGCTTTGGTATTACAAAGAGCCTTGGCGCCAAAATCCGATCGTCAGTGTCTACAGCACTCAATCGCCGAATCCCTCCGCGCAAGCCATGGTGCAAGAGTGAGCCGAGGTGTCCGGTTTGTGCGAGTATTAGAACCGGCCAGGAAACGTACCTATGCGCCCATGGGCGTTAAATTGTAACAGCGCGCTAGATCATTAATATTTGCGCGCAAGGCAGCCCAGTATCGTTGCGCCTGAGTGCCATAATTCCCCTTAACCATGACCTGGTTGACGCGGCGCGCGCTGTCCATAACCTGTTCCATTTGCGCCTTGGTCTCCAGATAATTTGGTGTGGGATCGAACTTGCGGCGCAGGCGGTTCGTGGTGCGATTCAGATCGTCCATGGCATCCTCGAGATCGTCCTTCGTCTGCTTCGCTTGATCCCCCCGGGCTTGTGTGTTCGCTGAGCTGGAACGCTGACGGCGCGTTGTCGCTCCGCTACTCTGTGCCGAGTCCGCCTGGCTCTTGGCGTCGTCCCCACGGTTCTCTAGATATTTGTCAAATTCGTCCACGCCGTCTTCCACTTTTCGAATCCGGTCCGCGACTTGAGCCTTTGAAAATGGAGCAGTTTGTGCATTCGCAGTGAAAAGGGTGACAGCGGCGACGATCACCGCGCCGCAGAATACAATTCCTCTTTGGCGGTTCATCGCGGATCTCCTAACGAAACATCTCGGTTCGTCTAATCCATCGCCATGAATCGGGCCATACTTACCTCCGCAGGCTGCTTGGTTAAGGAGACACTCTATCTGTGCGGAGGTCCATGGGTTGTACGAACTAACGAATGGAGGTTGGGCCGCTCTGGCCTTGGTACGAGAAGATCCTTTGCGGCCCCACTACGGGCGATCCGAGAGTCGTCCGATGCGAGGAATCTATAACGAGGCTTGATTCTGTTGCTACTAGGGATTCCCCCAGTTGTGCGCGAGTGCGGCCATGTCTAAAAAGATAAGCGCAGCAGGTTGTTGTCTGCTTTAAATCGGCGGTTTTGCAGCGAGCCGTGTTATGGAAATCACCAAATATACATCGCAGGTATCTGCCGCGTTAGAACACATGACGGCATTTCTTCGGCAGGAACAGACCAAGCTCATGAAACTGGGAAGGACTGTTGCCGAGAAACCGCGGAGGCTGCGTGAGGCACTTCGCGCAAGAGAGAATGATTTGCGGAATTTGCTCGCAAGCTCTCTTGATCCCATTGTCGTGACCGACGTTGGCTGCCGTTTTGTGGCCGCAAATCAGAAAGCCCTGGAGCTATTCGGAGTATCGGAAACGAACATGAGGATGTTCAACACCGACGCATTTATTCCGATTGGTCAAATGGCCAATTTTGACGGTAGTGGTGCGCCATTCATAGGACGAACGGAGAGGCATGGCCAGTGCGACATTAAGCGTCTAGACGGAAGCTTGCGGGTCGCTGAATATATTTTCGTGGCAAATTTTGTTCCTCACCTGCATCTATGCAGATTCGTTAACGTCAAAACGGCTCGAAAAATCAGTTACCATGAAGCAACCCGCGATTCCGTAAACGCGGGCGAACATCTTTGTTTCATGAGCCAAGAAAAACACTGACCGCGCTTTGCGTTTCGACGCGAGCGCGCGCGTTGGCCCCGCCTCTTCTACGAGACAGGACCATGCGCACTATCTTCGTTGTTCGCCAATTGAGCGGCTCAGCTTGAAGCTCTCGCCGCCAGCTTTGCTTCGATGACGTGATGAATCAAACGCTTCGTCCTTTCGACGAAGGCCAAATGGTCGGCGAGGCAGCTCTCGAGCAACACGCCGACGCCATGGTGCCCGGAAAGATCGGCGGCAGCGACCAGAGTGACGTATTCCGCCGTACGCATGTGGATCAAGTGATTGGCCTTTGCCAGCACGAAGAGTCGCCTTGCCTCCGGCGACTGGATCTCCGCAAGCTCTTTGCGAAAGTCCTCGACAAAGACATCATGCAGCCGTCCGCTGGGGTTCACCGGTTTCTCTCCTATGATTTTGAACGCTTCGTCCAGCTTAGCCAGGCTTTGCTGAGACACGAAAGCCCGTGCTTCGAGGGCCTCTTGTATTTCGGGATTCTGGGCCAATTCGCCCAGTTCCTTGTAGATTGTTGCCGAACGCTCCGTGCCTTGTCGCACCTGGCTCAGAATGGTCACAAATAGTTCCTTCGGATTTCTTGACTGGCATAATCGATTTCTCCTTCTGCTTGTTTGGGGCTTTTTGTTTGGCCTTTTTGAACTTCTCTGCGGCGACATTCTAACGAAGGGGCGGCCATCTTCTCCGCCCAGAAGCCGACAGCAGCCCGAGTTCGGAAGGACGGGATTCCCCAGTTGTATGTCGGGGGAGCTGGCTCAATCCAAAAAGTTGCAAACGAATTTGCGGTAAGCAATTCGCTGAGCAGGTGAATCGTTCGGGTGGAACTCGCAAAGAGATGGCTTTCAGCGAGGAAGGGGCCATTCTTGTTTTTGGAGACAGGACGGAAAACCTGGAGCGGCACCCTGACTCCCAATCCGTTTGGGAATGCATAGCTCGAGGGAGGCTGATTCAAAGACAGCAAGGGTGTTCCCCCTGCAAGCCATGTATTACATCGCCTGGATGTTTCGCACTGGCGTGTGTTCACAGTTCAGTTTCCGTCCTGTTTCACGTGATTGCGCTGGAGCAAGTTCAAAGCTGCTCAGGGGCAACGACGTGCTCAGTTTCGCGTGAGACGATTTTACTGCTGCAATTACAGAGCTTCCTTCGCGCAGAAAGAGCACGAGAGTAGAGGAAAATGAAAGACCGCAAGATTCGCAAGGGCGTGTCCAAGTATATCCGCGAACACCTCGACGAGTTAATCGACAATGACGCGGACTTGAAATTGCAAAAGCTCGCCTATGTCTTTTCCGGAACGAAAGACTATGTGAAGGACTTTTACCAACTCTACGTACAGCCTTTGCTGGATTCCGGCCTCACTTTGGATGAGGCACTGGCGATGTTAGTCGAGGGCGTGCTTCTCCCCAACTGATCTGCCCAGGATTCGGCCGCCCGGCCTCATACCAACCCGGACAATGCTAAGGAGCAGCGCAAGATGATTGGTAAAGTGAAATGGTTTAACGATGCGACCGGATACGGCTTCATCGGACGGAATGATGGTCCGGACGTTTTTCTTCATTACTTGGCAATTTTAGGCGATGGATACCGGACCTTGAAGGAAGGAGACACAGTCGAATTCGAGATCGTACAAGGTCCAAATGGGCCTCAGGCGGCCAATGCGAAAAAGAAGACTGAATAAGTATTCCTGCAAGGTTTCTCACATAGTCTGGAGGTGCTGAGCCTTGTAACTAGCGCGGATTACAAATAACTGGGGAAAGCCCTAGTAGAAGCGCAGCACGGAAGGCGATAAATTCTGGACTCGGACGTGACTTTCTTATCGTCCACATTCGGGCCGCTGTCGACTTTTGGGCGGGAAGATGGCGGCCCCTTTTTCGGTCAGATCATCGGTAATACAAGTGACCCTACAGTTTGCCAGGAGTTCCGTCTTTTGCTTCTCGCGGTCGTACACCAGCGCAGCGTTGGGCTGTAGCGCCGGGCCATCTTGGCCGCTTCGATCAGTGTCGTTTGCAGATGTTTGTTGCGCTGCTTCGATAGCGGCGTGCGTTGCACGGTGTTGCCGGAACTCTTTTCAACACCACACAGACCGCAGCAGCTGATCACAGCTGATCACTTTCTTAATCGAAGAGAACCGCTGCACCTCGCCGATTTGCAGCGCCCAGGTCAGCGCGGTGATCGGGCCACTGGCCGGAATACCCATCAGCCGCTTCACGCGTTGCAGCAACAGCGACCGAAATCCCGCACCACACCGACAAAGCAGAGAACTCTAGACGAGTTTTTGGCACTGGCGACGCGTCAGAGACGCAGTTGGCGCTTACCAGGAGATGACTAAGGATTTGAACCCCACAGGAGAAAGAAATAAGAGTGAGTCTTAGTCACCGGCTAGCCCTTTGTTCAGCAGGACCTTGACCTCAACGCGGCGGTTTTCTGCGCGTCCGGCCGCGGTCTCGTTCGAGGCTACTGGTGCCGCTTCACCCATGGCGCCTGGCGCCACAATGTGGCGCACCGGCACGTTACAGCTCTGAAGCAAGAAGGCGATTACGTTCTGTGCGCGCTCCATGCTCAGATTCTGGTTCATTGCCGCGTTGCCGCTGGAATCGGCGAAGCCCTTCACCTGAATGATGTACCCCGTGAGGTTGACGGCATTCCCGGCTAATTTCTTCAGCGCCTCTTGATCCGCTTCGGAGATGTCGCTGCTGCCGCTGGCGAAGTGGACATCCAGTTGAGCCTTGGTGTCGTAATCGCTCAATTCCGAGAAGCGCTTGCTGGCTTCCGCGGCTTCCGCGGCGTTAGCGTTAATGGTCGCCTTGTTGGAAGCGATATTTTGCTTGTTCGCCGCGATGTTCTGCTCGTTTTCTTCAATGTTCCGCTGATTGGCGGCTACTTTCTGTTCGGTGGGACTTAGACCCGCCTGGATCATCTCGGCCGTTTCTAAATCGTCTCCATCGAAGGTAATGGATTTGGCAAGGACGTGCGTGTCATCCTGGCTTGTGCCGGCAACCGAAATCTTAAGGCCGGGAATCAGCACAGCAGCAGACATTTGTTTTTTGCGAATGCCCAGCCCCTTCGGCTGCTGCACCTTGGTGTCGTCATCGAGAGTAACGGTCATCGTACTTCCGTCGGTAGTCTTGAGGACGATCGTGTCGCCGGTACGAGCGGTGATCAGCCCCTTGACTTTTGTCTTTTCGCCCTGTGCATAAGCCGAGACCAGTGCCACAAAGCATACCGCCAGCAAGCCCACTACGATTCTCATTCGCTTGTTATACATGCTGTTCTTTCTCCTTTCGATCCTTGAACCGTCCATCACGTTGTGAAGAGGCACACAACAAAGAATGGCTCCTCCCTTTTCGGAAGGAGCCATCTCTTTGCGATCCGCCCTGACGATTCACCCGCGCAGCTGATCAATCGCCTATCGCAAATTCTTTCCCAACTTTTTTAGACGTAACCAGGTCCCCACGCAACTGGGGAAATCCCTAGCATGACAACCGCCGCGACATTTAGGACTTGACCGAGATCAATCCCATGTCCGTTAGGGAAAACCCTAGTACTCCGATGAAAGCCTGCTTCGTACCATCTACAGCTGTAGGGCTACCGAAAGCCTGAGGCTTTTGCCAGTGGGTTACCGCCATGGCTTTCGCTCGGTTTGTCTAACGTCGCAAACCGCCTGGCAATCTTTCCATGGTCCAGCTCATCAAAACCATGCTGCTCATTCTTACGACGCTCTTTCCCGTCGTAAACCCTCTCGGCGGAGCTCCGATTTTTCTATCACTCACCCACTATTACTCTGAGGAAGACCGTAGACTTCTTTCTCGTCGCATAGCCATGAATGGATTCATCCTGCTCATCGTCTCCTATCTGATCGGGACGTACATTCTGGCGTTCTTCGGCATATCGCTGCCGGTTGTGCAAGTAGGTGGCGGACTCGTAGTCATTTCTGCAGCCTGGGCCATGCTGAACGATAACGATGAGGAAAGCGTCTCTCGTCAGGAGGTAAGTCGAAGTGTGGAACTGAGCGGTTTGTCTCGGAAGGCTTTCTACCCCCTCACCCTCCCTCTCACCGTCGGTCCCGGGACCATTTCCGTGGCCATCACGCTCGGTGCCAACGGGCCGCACCGCGGCCTGCCCTTGCTCTATGCGATCATCGGAGCCCTTGTTGGCTCGGTGCTGATCGCCGCCAGCATCTTTCTCTGCTACAGCTTCGCTGATCGGCTCGCCAAAGCGCTGGGCGCCACAGGCATGAGCGTTATCATGCGCCTCTCCTCGTTTCTGCTGCTCTGCATCGGCGTACAAATCTTATGGAATGGCGTCTCCGCTCTGCTGAAATCTCTTCCCGCGCTGAATGCCTGATTCCGGCCGATGGCTTATGTCTTGGCTCCGCTGGTTTGGAAGGCACTTCGTCGGTCTTCCCGGATCGAAAAGTTGCGAAGGGATGTCGCACGGAATCGGCTAGAAAAGTTGTTTACCAAATAAAAGTCGATGTTCTTCCTACTGTTTCTTTTCGGAATAGGTTATTCGGTTGGACCCAGTTTTTTTCATGGTCTCAAGGGAGATGGTTCTCGGTGGGCTGTGCTTGGGACCTTCCGGTGATCAGGCTTCTTATGTCCTATGCAGTGGCTGCCATCTTGAAGCTGGACCCAGGGTAGGCGGCCGGGCTGCTGTCCGGGGGTCACGGACGGAATCACGGCGATGGGAACGGCTAGCGAAGCAATTCGAGGACTGTCTCTTCCCAATGAGACGCGGAGAGTTGCTCATCGGGCCCATCCCGGTAGCGGACGCGATTTGCTACGTCTTTGGCACGCTCGGAGTCATGTGGTGCTGCGCCAGCCTGGGACCAGCGCTCCTTGCCATCAACCTGCATGAAGAGTCCAAAAAAAGTGGAACCAAGCTGGGAATCCAACAAGCAAAACTCGGCGTTCATTCCGCTTGGTAGGCCATTGGTTGCAGTGCGTACACCGTCCTCAAAACGCGGTGATCCACAAACAGCGGGAGTGTCCCGAATCGAGTCCGCTCCATCCTGGAGATTCGGTGAGGGTCGAGTTCGCGGGACATTGGTTCGAGAGCGAGTCTCAGCTGATTTGTTAGGCGCTGTGTGCCTCGAGCATCTAGTCTCACAGCCGACCCTAGGCCCTCTCACTACCAAGCCGATCAGCGTGTATAGTAGGCCACCGCGAATCACGGGCCAGGATTGTTCCGCGATGCGCGCCTGCAGGGCTTCTCTGAGGTTTCGCATGGCGGAATCAGAAGCTTGCTCCAGCTTCTCGCCAGATTCCTCGTCCAAATCGGCTGTCCCCAGAAAGAATAGGAAATTGCCGTTGAATAGGAATCCGATCCCATCTTGATTGTCGACCTTTACGGGCCTGGTTGCGATATCGTCCGCGGAAGCGCTTAACGGGAGTTGCGCCAGTTTTTCCGATGCGCGTTCAGCCCGCTCCTCGGGTGTGGCTCCGGCGAGAGTTGCACGTTGCACGGCAATGTCGCGGTTCCAGAATGTTATCGGGGCTTCGCTTGTCGCGAACTGACCGGGTCTTGTGTTCTGAGCCGCGGCACCCGACGAAGGCAGAAGGGCAGAGGTAACAAAATACGGTTCTGCACGAGAATTCGTAGAGACGCGCATTTTAGGCGGCTTTCTGAAGAACGATGAATTCGGTCTTGGTGACCGCCATGCGTTGGGCCTTGAGCAACAAATAGCCGAGATTCTTGTAGCCACGGCCCCTTCGAAGCAGGGTTTTGATGTTGCCGTTGATGGCTTCCACCACTCCGAAAGGTACTTTGGTGCGGCAGTAGTTGAGGATGCCGTCGAGATGATCCAGCAGCATGAAAGCAAGCTTTTGAAAAGGTTCCAACCGTTGCCAGCGCAGTTGATCGATCCAACTTTGCAGATAGCGCAGCATGGCTCCTTCATAGTGGTAGGTCCATAACCGCTCCAGACTTTCTTTTAGAAAGTAGGCTTTCATCACCCGCCGGTTGAGGGCGAATAGCTCGTTTAACTGCTGACGTCTTTGGCTGTCCAGATTCATCCAGCGAGTCAGCAGCAGCCAGCGTTTGCCCTTCACGACACCGCGCATGCGCCCACCTTTGCGGAAGAACTCCGCTCGGCGCACTTCATCGATGGCTTTGTTGGCATGCTGCAGAATGTGGAACTTGTCGTAGATGATGCGGCAGTTCGGGGCCCATTGTTCAATGCTGTTGGTAAATGGTCGCCACATATCCACGCAAGCTGCCGCCATACGCTTCCGCTGGCTTTCCTTCAGTTGCGTTCGAAAAAACTCATCGAGCGTTTCCTGCTTGCGATCCTGCCCGAACCACAAAGGCTCGCCGGTCTCCAAGTTGCTAACCACAGTGATGAACTTCATCTGCTTGCCGAAGTAGATCTCGTCCACACCCATCTGCTCTAAGCGATCCTTGCGACGCGTCGCATTCCAGCGCTGCAGATACCGCAGATCGATCGCTCGCACCGTGCTGGCAACCAGTCCGAACTGCCTAGCCACCTGGCGAACCGATGCGCTTTCGCACGCTAATCCCACCGCATCCTCAAAGTCTTTGCTGAACGGCGCTTTGCCCGGCAGTTGCGGAACCTTCTCGATCCTCACTCCGCACTCGGGACAGCACACCCGGTATAGTTCGATGATCACCGTGGTCCGATACTTCCTCCACGGCAAGTCACGCACCTCGCGCTGGTAATAATCATGGGCGTCGCTAAACTTCCTTCCGCATCCCGAACAGATCAGTTTGCGGTTGCCCCGTTTTCGTCTCACCCATAAACGCAACGTCTTGGCTGTTTCATCGATTTCGTGCCGAAAGACTCGGTAACCCGGCCAATCTAGGATTCTCGTGAATTCGTTGTCGCGCATTCCCCCGAGTCTAGCCGAACAGCCCCATCTCGGAAACCCGCTCTCTTATTGGGCCTCTACAAATTCTCGCTCAGAGCCCAAAATACAAAGTGACAAAGATGAGCGGGCGCAGCACTCGGCACACAAAAAAGTTGTTCTGCACGGACCTACCTCGCGGTTACCCGTTGGGGAATACTGGTTTAGTCACAATGGAATGACCGGCTCCGATTCGCAGTCGTGGGTTATGCTGCGAATCGGAAGACAAGCAGTACAGAGCCACAAGCGAAGGAGCCGGTCGATGAAAAGAATAAAATTTGTTGGTTTGGATGTCCATGCCGAAACGATTGCGGTGGCGGTTGCCGAGCAGGACGGGGAGGTGAGAACGCTCGGGGTCATTCCGAATCGGGAGGAGTCGATTCGGAAGCTGGTCAAGAAACTGGGACCTGTGGAGCAGCTGTGTTTCTGCTATGAGGCGGGCCCAACAGGTTATGTCGTGTACTGGCAGCTGACGGCACTGGGGGCGAAGTGCGAAGTAGTGGCCCCAACGCTGGTACCGGTGAAATCGGGCGAGCGGGTGAAGACTGATCGACGCGATGCGGTAAAGCTGGCGCGGAATTATCGGGCCGGAGAGTTGACGGCGGTGTGGGTACCGGATGCGGCCCAGGAGGCCTTGCGAGATCTGGTACGAGCCCGGGAGGCGGCTAAGAAAGATCAGTTGCGGGCGAAACACCGGCTAAGCAAGTTTCTCTTGCGGCACGGGAGGCGGCCGGCAAGCGGTGTGAAGCCTTGGACATTGAATTACATGGCGTGGGTAAAAAAGGAAGTCCACTTCGAACAAGCGGCGCAGGAAGCCACCTTATTGGATTACTTACACGAGGTGGAGCACGCAGAAACCCGCATCACACGGCTGGACCAGGCCATCGATGAAGCAGTGAAGTCGACAACACCGAAGATGCGTGCGGTGATCGAGGGATTGCAAGCCCTGCGGGGGTTGGCTCAAGTCGCGGCGGTGACGATCGTGGCGGAACTGGGAGAAATATCGCGATTCCCAGGGGCTCTCTCGAAAATACTTCGTCGCAGCTGCTCAACCTACCTGTTGAGTGGGTGTTAGGGTGACTTGGAAGCCGAGGCGTTGTAAGCGACGGACAAGGGATTGGGAAAGACTCGGTGTACGAAGCCGTTGGTAGTATTCGGCGCCGAGTTCGCGAAATGGAGTGTTGTGTTGGAGCATATAGTGGGCCAAGACAAGAATCTTGTGCCCAATGGCAACGATGGCTCGCTTGCTTCCGCGTCTCGCCGCTAAGCGGTGGAAGCGCGCAGCAAGATAAGTATTCTTGGTGCGAGCGGCGGCCCAGGCTGCCTGGTTCAAAGCTCGGCGAAGCCAGCGATTCCCTCTGCGTGTCTTGCCGCTCTTGCGCCTGCCGGCGCTTTCATTGTTGCCAGGGCACATCCCGGCCCAAGAAGCCAAGTTGCTACCTTGAGGAAACTGTTCTGGATTGGTGCCAATTTCGGCCACCAAGCTCCAGGCGGTTGTCATGCGGATGCCAGGCATTGATGTCCACAATGAGATGGCATGATGGTGTGGGAGCATACACTGCTGAATGCGCTGATCGAGTTCGTTGATCTTCTCTTCGGTAAACCTCAGTTCCTCGAGAAGTTGGCGGAGGAGGAAACGATGATGATCGCGGATCCGGCCTTGCAGCGCCAATCGTAATTGCGGCAGCTTTTTGCGCAGTCCTTTGCGCGCCATTTGGGCTAGCTTTTCAGGATCGTCTTCTCCGGCTGCGATGGCTTGCAACATCGTGCGTCCGGAAGCTCCCAGCACATCGGTGGCTACCGAAGCCAGCTTGATATTGGCGTCTTCCAACATCTTCTGGATTCGATTCGCTAGCCTAGTCTTGTCCTCGTTGAGCCTCACCCGATAGCGGGTCAGGTCGCGCAGATCTCGTTGTTCTTGCTTGGGTACATAACTTCCACGCAGAAGGCCATGCTGGAGCAGATCTGCAATCCACTCGCAATCTCGGATATCGGTCTTTCGTCCAGGTACTTGCTTGATGTGTTGCGCATTGACCAGCAGGAGTTCGAACTGCCCCTCTAATAGATTCCACACGGGCTTCCAGTAAACACCTGTCGACTCCATGGCCACGTGGGTCACACCGAGTTGTTGCAGCCACAGGCGCAACTCCAGCAAGTCTCTGGTCATCGTGCCAAACCGGCGGATTTGCTTTTTGCCCCCTTCCTCTTCCATCAGCAAAACACATACCGAGATGCTTTCCTTGTGAACGTCGACCCCACTGCAACGACGATAGACAACTTCCATTAGTCCCTCCTCTGAGGCGCAGAAGACAGAGGATACCGACATCAAATGCAGAATCTCTCTCTCATGCTCCTCGGACGAGGGCGATAGTGTGTGTTTCCTCGCGGCATCCGGGTTCAACTCGGGAACGGGCTCAAGCGCGCCAGCCAGTGACAACCTCGTCTGTCGTTCTGCGCAGGACTTAACCTAACTCATTTTCATGGTGCGTGCTGACCGGCCGTTGACGGTCATGAAGAACTCGGGAGTTGATGGGCTACGGCGGGATCGTCGCGAGCGAACATTCCAGTGGAGAAAGTAGCCGGCGAGGGGGCATCACTAAGACCGGGAATGCGCACGTACGGCGCGTGGTCGTGGAGGCCGCCTGGGCGTACCGCCACCGGCCAAACGTAGGTGCAGCTTTACGCAAGCGGCAAGAGTTGGTCAGCGAAGAAGTGCGAGAGATCGCCTGGAAAGCGCAGCATCGGTTGCATGCGCGTTATCGGAAGCTGACGGCACGAGGAAAGGAAAAAGGGAAGGTTGTGACCGCGATCGGGCGTGAGCTATTGGGTTTTATCTGGGCCATTGGGGTAAAAGTAGAGGCAGCACAGAAGGAACCCGAACGGCGGGCGGCATGAGGTGAGTTTTTTATGCAGCAAGAATTTTCCAGGAGGCAGCGTGAGTAGCGGTCGAGAGGCGCATGGAAAGGAGAATCCTCGAAAACTCTATGCGGTAGGTCTGCGGACCGAACCCGCGCCTTTAGTCCGAGGCAGCTCCCGACGGATCACGATTATGCGGTTTCGACCCGCGAATATCAGAGTGATCAACCGTCGCAATAGCCGCCTCGACCGCGACTTGCGCTGCCTCACAAGGAAGGATCACAGGGGAAGAGAGGAAGAAAAGAAAAAAACAGGAGATTGCACTTGACAGGTCATTCCATATCAGTGTTTCCTGATGGTACCGTTTGTCTCCAGTCTGCACTGTAAAGCGCAGGTCGCGCAACTTAAACCGAACCGCCATCCCGATGATCCTGCAAAGATCAGATTGTCGGGACCGATGGTCTTAAAGCCGGAGAAAGGTGTTTACGCCCCACCCAAAAACGGAATCGGTTTTCACGCCCGTCCCGCCTGTTACGGCGGATAGTGCGATGGAGCGAAACAATCCGGCAATCTAGAAGTGTCCCCGTTCGAACTCCTTGCGCAAACGAATGGCCCCACAACCGGAGCGGGAGCGATCGGCTGGCCATTACTGCGACAACTCCGTCTAGGTCATCAAGGAGACGATGATCGTGCCCCACGTAGTCAGGAAAATGTGGCCAAACGCTGCCGTGCCTGAATAACCCAGCATGCCCGATGGACCGGATGAACAGGATTGCGGCATCGGGGAACCTTCCAAATCAGAGCCGAACCGAGCGCATCCACCCGATCATCACGGCTGCGAGGAGAGTTCCGACACTCGTGCCCAACGCAATCTTGAGCCCTCCGATCGGGAATCTGATTACGGCGCCCAGCAAGACCCCAAGGAACACGGCGATTCCCAGAATCGAAAGATCGCTCTCTTCGGTCGGAAGTAGCGTCCCTGGCGACCCGAGCATCCGACAAGAGTAGGCAATCATTCGGCAGAAGCGGATACCGCTCAAGCGCGTTCGGCTAGTAGTCTTGAGACCACCGACGTCCCATCGGCAGCTTGGCAAAGCGCGGTGGTGACGAAGCTAGGAGCACTATGCAAAAGCGCAAACTGGGAAAGAGCAATCTGGAAGTTTCGGCCATTGGGCTCGGGTGCATGGGAATGAGTTTTTCCTACGGTCCGCCCAAGGATGCGAAGGAGATGACCGAGCTTCTCCATGCGGCGGTGGACCGCGGGATCACATTCTTTGACACGGCGGAAGTGTACGGCCCGTTTTTGAACGAAGAGCTTTTGGGTGAAGCGCTCGCACCGTACCGCAACAACGTGGTGATCGCCACCAAGTTCGGGTTCGACCTGAGCGGAAGCGACAATCGGCCGGGAGCGGCAGGACCGAATAGCAAGCCCGAGCACATCAAGCAGGCCGTCGTAGGGTCACTCAAACGATTGAAGACCGATGTAATCGATCTGTACTACCAGCACCGCGTTGATCCGAACGTGCCCATCGAGGAGGTGGCTGGCGCGGTGAAGGAGTTGATTCAGGAAGGCAAGGTGCGACATTTCGGGATGTCAGAAGCCGGTGCGAACACGATCAGACGCGCGCATGCGGTGCAGCCGGTGACTGCGGTGCAAAGCGAATACTCGCTGTGGTGGAGAAGGCCGGAAGCAGAAGTTTTGCCGATGCTGGAGAAATTGGGGATTGGATTCGTTCCGTACAGCCCACTGGGCAAAGGATTTCTTACGGGGAAGATGGACGAAAACACCGAGCTGGGCAGCTCCGATTTCCGCAGCACGATCCCGCGCTTCACGCGAGAGGCACGTAAAGCGAATCAGGCGATGGTGGATTTACTTGCACAGATTGCCACGAAGAAAAAAACGACGCCCGCGCAGATCGCGTTGGCTTGGCTGCTTGGGCAAAAGCCGTGGATTGTGCCGATTCCAGGAACCACGAAGTTGTCTCGTTTGCAGGAGAATATCGGAGCAGTCGAGGTCGAGCTCACGGCCGATGATTTGCGGGAAATCGAAAGTGCGGCATCGAAGATCACGGTGCACGGGGATCGGTATCCAGAGCGACTGGAGAAAATGACCGGCCTGTAAGCGGACAAAAAAACTTCACAGGCCTAGTTAGGAAACAGAATCACGAGCGGCGAGGATGAGCGGAACTGCGCCATGCCGTATGGTCGTGCAAGCAAAACGAGCGCAGAGCCCGGAGGCGGCCATGCAACTGAATCGCGACGTCCTGTTGACAGTTCCGAAGGTTCTTTTGCACGAACACCTGGACGGGGTCCTGCGGCCAAAGACAATCGTGGAATTGGCAGCAAAGGCGAAGTATGACCAACTACCGAGCAAGGATCCGGAAGAATTACGACGGTGGTTTCATCAGGGCGCAAATCAAGGCAGCTTACCGAAGTATTTGGAAGGGTTTGCACATACGATTGCGGTGATGCAAACGGAGGAATCGCTGGAGAGAGTCGCGTTCGAGCAGGTGGAGGATCTGAGCAGGGATGGCGTGGTGTACTTCGAGACGCGGTTCGCGCCACTGTTTCACACCCGGGGTGGATTGACACACCAGCAAGTAATTTCGGCGGTACTGAAAGGACTGGAAGAAGGGCGACGAGCCTTCGGAGTTCCATCTGGTTTGATTATTTGCGCGATGCGGAACATGGATGTTTCGCTGGAGATGGCGGAACTGGCGGTGGATTTCCGGGGACGGGGTGTGGTGGGCTTCGACCTGGCCGGTGAAGAAGGAGGCTTTCCCCCGAAGAAGCATGTGGACGCGTTTCATTATATTCAGCGCGAGAATTTCAACATTACGATCCACGCGGGAGAGGGCTTTGGGAAGGAATCGATCTGGCAGGCGATCCAGTATTGCGGAGCACACCGCATCGGTCATGGAACCCGATTGGTGGACGACATTGCCATCGCCAACGGCAAGGCGGTGCTGGGAGACCTGGCGCAATACGTATTGGACAAACGAATACCGTTGGAAATTTGCTTAATTAGCAATGTGCATACCGGAGCGGCAGCGAGCCTGGCGGAGCACCCGTTCAAGATTTTCTACCAGGAGAAGTTCCGTGTGACGTTAAATACGGACAATCGGCTAATGAGCGACACCTCCATGACGAAAGAATTTGAGGCGGCCGCGGAGACTTTCAGACTGACACTGGACGACTTCGAAAAGATTACGATTAACGCGATGAAGAGCGCTTTTTTACCGTACGACCGGCGCTGCGACCTGATTTACACGGTAATCAAGCCGGGATATGCGAAGATTCGCGCTTCCCTTCCCCTGGGCGGAGTGCAGGGTATGGGCAAGACACATTGATCAAAGAGCAGGCCGCACGTCCACTCACATATGCTCGGAATGACGGTGTCGTTTTTGGTTAAGGCGCACTCGGGCTTTGTTCGAAGAGAGTGGCGAAGGAACGGCGGTAGTAATAAACGAGGATGAACCAGAGAGTTGTGGCGACTAGAGCCAGTGGCAACCCCTGATGCAACAGGAAGACGTGAAAGCACAGAATATTGACGAGAACCGGGCCGAGAATCGTGAGGGCGAAGGGAACGTAGCGATTCACCAGCAAAAGGATGCCGCCGATGAGTTGGACGGTAAAGATAACCACAGTGTAGTGAGATTGGGCCAGCGCGGTGATGTATTGGCGTGCCAATCCGTCAGGCAGCGGCGGCTGGGGCAAGAACGGGTGCAGGCCATTGGCGCCGAAAACAGTGAAGGTGAGCCCCAGTAGAATACGAGCAATCAGCGCAGTGATTTTCATCGTAGGTTTCCCTTTCCGGAGCGACTGAATCTAGCACATCTACGCGGACGTTACGCTTTGTTGCCAGGCCCTCTCCGGCGAAGATTGAGGGTTGCGGAAACATGGTAAGGCTGATGCTATAGATGCTCAAGAGCCGTTGGAGGGCACAGGAACGGCACAGGGATGGGGAAAAACGTTGCGAGAGAAGGGAGAAGGGCTGAACATGGGAATAAGGTTATGGAGTGCACCCGCAATACCCTTCCTGCGGGCACGGAGATAAAGCCACAAATGGCGACGAGCTTGGTGTCCGAACTTGAGAAGCTGGCAAGCACGCTGGAAGGTGATTCCGTGGGCGGAGCGGCGCTATCTATGCCGGAGTTGGCAGAAAAGATCGCGAAGGAACTGCGGGTGAAGGTAGACGAGGTAGCGATCCTGGCAGTTTCGAACCGTTGGAGGCATTTGCACTTTCTGGTGCCGGTGGCGCTGAAGAATGTAGGATTCGTGCCGTTGACAAGCAATTCGGCGCTGGCGGCGCGCACAGTCCGCGAGAGCCGGCCGGAAATTAACAACAATTTCTCGGCAGTGCGGCACGCGACGGTATTTGAGGGGGTAAAGGCGGCAACAACTTCCGGCGAATCGATTCATAAGATTATCAGCGCGCCAATATTGCACGACGGGAAAGTAGTGGGAGTGATGCAGGTGAGCCGGAAAGGCGAAACGGCAATTGCGGCGGGCGCGGACTTTACCTCGGATGATTTGGGGAAAGTACTGACGATATGCCGGCCGTTGGGTAAATTGGTGAATCATTTGGCGGGAGAGTGAGAACAGTTGGAAGTTGGAAGTCGGGAGTTGGGACCCGGAAATTTGGAGCCATTAGCCACCCGCCTACAGTCGAAAACTTTCGTCATGATCATCAGCGATTGTTTTGGGAGAATCGCTCGACCGCAAAAGCGGCGTCAAGTCGCCGCACTCCAGACACGGGTAACTGCATTGACAGTGGGAGACAAGATTGTTACTTTTCCAATGGCGCAGAAGAATTTGCGTGAACACAAATTCACTGGGATGGTGATCCAGCACAATGGCGTTCGTAGCGAAGAAAATTTTCCTGACCAAAGGCGTGGGGAAACATCGCGAGAGGCTTTCAAGCTTCGAGTTGGCACTGCGGAACGCCGGCATCGCCGCGTGTAATATTGTGCGGGTGAGTTCTATTTTTCCGCCAAACTGCAGGCTGATTTCGCGAAGCGAAGGCTTGAAGCTGATCCGACCGGGACAAGTGGCGTTCACCGTGATGAGCGAGAATTCGACGAAAGAGCCGCACCGGCTGATTGCGGCGAGCATCGGGCTGGCGCTGCCGAGCGAGCGGCCGATGTATGGGTACTTGAGCGAGCACCATTCATTTGGAGAGACGGAAGAAGTGGCGGGCGAGTACGCGGAAGAGCTCGCCGCGGAAATGCTGGCGACGACATTGAATGTCGAGTTCGATCCGGATTTGTCTTGGGACGAGAAGAAGGAAGTGTACCGGATTTCGAATAAGATCGTGCGCACGATGAATATTACGCAATCGGCGGTGGGAGATAAGCGCGGATTGTGGACCACAGTGCTGACGGCAGCGGTGTTGCACGCGGACGACGATTGAAATAGCTTTCAGCCATTGATTTAGTCACAATGGAATGACCGGCTCCGATTCGCAGTCGTGGGTTATGCTGCGAATCGGAAGACAAGCAGTACAGAGCCACAAGCGAAGGAGCCGGTCGATGAAAAGAATAAAATTTGTTGGTTTGGATGTCCATGCCGAAACGATTGCGGTGGCGGTTGCCGAGCAGGACGGGGAGGTGAGAACGCTCGGGGTCATTCCGAATCGGGAGGAGTCGATTCGGAAGCTGGTCAAGAAACTGGGACCTGTGGAGCAGCTGTGTTTCTGCTATGAGGCGGGCCCAACAGGTTATGTCGTGTACTGGCAGCTGACGGCACTGGGGGCGAAGTGCGAAGTAGTGGCCCCAACGCTGGTACCGGTGAAATCGGGCGAGCGGGTGAAGACTGATCGACGCGATGCGGTAAAGCTGGCGCGGAATTATCGGGCCGGAGAGTTGACGGCGGTGTGGGTACCGGATGCGGCCCAGGAGGCCTTGCGAGATCTGGTACGAGCCCGGGAGGCGGCTAAGAAAGATCAGTTGCGGGCGAAACACCGGCTAAGCAAGTTTCTCTTGCGGCACGGGAGGCGGCCGGCAAGCGGTGTGAAGCCTTGGACATTGAATTACATGGCGTGGGTAAAAAAGGAAGTCCACTTCGAACAAGCGGCGCAGGAAGCCACCTTATTGGATTACTTACACGAGGTGGAGCACGCAGAAACCCGCATCACACGGCTGGACCAGGCCATCGATGAAGCAGTGAAGTCGACAACACCGAAGATGCGTGCGGTGATCGAGGGATTGCAAGCCCTGCGGGGGTTGGCTCAAGTCGCGGCGGTGACGATCGTGGCGGAACTGGGAGAAATATCGCGATTCCCAGGGGCTCGGGAGTTGATGGGCTACGGCGGGATCGTCGCGAGCGAACATTCCAGTGGAGAAAGTAGCCGGCGAGGGGGCATCACTAAGACCGGGAATGCGCACGTACGGCGCGTGGTCGTGGAGGCCGCCTGGGCGTACCGCCACCGGCCAAACGTAGGTGCAGCTTTACGCAAGCGGCAAGAGTTGGTCAGCGAAGAAGTGCGAGAGATCGCCTGGAAAGCGCAGCATCGGTTGCATGCGCGTTATCGGAAGCTGACGGCACGAGGAAAGGAAAAAGGGAAGGTTGTGACCGCGATCGGGCGTGAGCTATTGGGTTTTATCTGGGCCATTGGGGTAAAAGTAGAGGCAGCACAGAAGGAACCCGAACGGCGGGCGGCATGAGGTGAGTTTTTTATGCAGCAAGAATTTTCCAGGAGGCAGCGTGAGTAGCGGTCGAGAGGCGCATGGAAAGGAGAATCCTCGAAAACTCTATGCGGTAGGTCTGCGGACCGAACCCGCGCCTTTAGTCCGAGGCAGCTCCCGACGGATCACGATTATGCGGTTTCGACCCGCGAATATCAGAGTGATCAACCGTCGCAATAGCCGCCTCGACCGCGACTTGCGCTGCCTCACAAGGAAGGATCACAGGGGAAGAGAGGAAGAAAAGAAAAAAACAGGAGATTGCACTTGACAGGTCATTCCATATCAGTGTTTTAAGTTAAGAACTGGGCGCTTCGAGATGATCGGGGCGCCTTTTTTCTTTTACGATAGGCTAGTTCTTGCAAACTGCCCGCGTGACCGACTCGGCGGCCGCCCCAGAAGGCCGCCCCCACAAGTGGGGCATACCGAAGCACGGGGGCACCCGTTGAGAATCTGAAATCGCATCCCTAGGCGGAGAAACCAAGATGCCGGCCTGAAAGGCCCGCCGCTACCAGGACGAGCAGCGACGCAAGCCGATGCGGAGATCGGCGTTCCCGGGGAAAGTCCAGACGCAATTACGGGTAGGGCAACGAGTAGGTGAAGTCGTAGGAGTGCTTACCGTCTTTGATGATGATGTTCATGGTGCCGGTCAGGCCCTGGAGCTCACCCGTGGCGGTGCCAGGCACGACGATAATGTTCAATTGCGGAGTGCCGTTGGTCATGGTGGCGTTATGTTGGAGGTAGAAGGCGCCTTGACGGCCGTGGAGCGTACCGGACAGACGCTCCATCGCGACGTAGCCGCCGGAGGTATTTGGATTTCCGGCGAAGAGCATTTCGCCTTTGCCGGTAGCTTCGAGGTCGCCGTGAAATTGTTTGTCGATGGACAAGCGGCCCATGGAGCTATCGTCAGGTTTAAAGGCGGGGTCGAGTGGAGTAAGTTTGACGTCGAAGGGACCGCTTGCGTGTTGCTGTTGAGTCATGGTGGTGTCCTTTTGATGTGAAATTGGAAGAGCGGCGAAACAGAGAGACACGAGAACGGCGAAAGCAAAACGGAAGGAAAGCATGTGACCTCGATGAGATGAGAAATCGGGAAAAAGAATGTAGCACGAAATCAGAATCGCGATTGGTCTGTGGAGGTTGCGATCCAATAGAGATTCCTCACTTCGGGGACTCCACTCGAAATGACGTGTATGGTTGTGTTTACCGGAAGAATTAGGCGTCGAGGTGGTAAGCAGCGCGTAACCATTTTTGCAGGTCGGCGTCGATTTGGGTTGGGTGGGTGAGTTCGATGCGATGGGTAATGCGATCTTTTTTGGCGAGGCCGCCGGTGTCGACGAGGCGCTTGGGGAGTTTGCCTTTGTAGGTGCTGAAGCAGAGGCCGAAATCGACGCGAAAGTTCGTGGTGGGCTTGATTTGGGCAAAGACGTGATTGCGATAGAGGGGAACCATGGTTTTGCAAGGACAGGCTTTGACGTCGGGGCCAAGAGATTTGGTAAGCCGGAGAAGCTCTTCGTAGATGGGGCGCAATGCGGATTTCTTGCCAGCATATTGATCTTTGACGTATCGCGCAGCGGTTGCCAGATACATTTCGGGAGAATCTTCTGCCCCACCTTTGCCTTCGGCGCGTTCGGCAATCCACCAGGCAGAGTTGTTGCCGAGGTTGTGTTTAGATCTGAGCCAGGCGCGGAGAGCAGCGTGACCTTTCGGACCTTCTTTTTTGACGAGAGCGAGCCACTCTTCGAGAGTGCGGCCGGTTTTAGGTTTGAGTTCGGCAATCCATTTTTGGACTATGGCAACACCCGGGTGAACGTCATAGAGAGAGTTGGATTCGGCGGCGGAATGTGGCATGGAAGGAACCTCTCGGGTGGGCGAGTTTAACGCAAGTCGAAGAAATGAGGTAAAGGAAATTTAGGAGATAGGAGATAGAGGAGGGAAAGGGGATGGAACAAATCCCGCGGGGTCGCTGGAAGCTGAATCGAACCTTCGTTCGGAATCACAGGTCGCTTTACTTTGTGAGCGCTACTTTTTTAGGTAGCCGATGCGTTGGAGGACGGCACCGACGACCAATGGCAGCGCGACCGTTGCGTCTTCCAGGACTTCGGCGAATCGGCCGCCTTCTTCGGGGGGAACAAACTTGCCCCAGGAGACAGCTTCGGTGTAGGTGCTGCCGGAAAGCCCGCCCCAATGGACGGGCTCGGGGCAAATGCGCAGACCGTAATGGTAGCGCTTTAGGGGCAGCTGTTCGTAGCCACGACGGGCCATGAGTTCGGCGTAGACGCCGAATTGCTGGGACCAATTGCGCGGGACGCCACCGCCGATGGTGAAGATGCCCATTTTTTTGGTAGCCATCATGGTGTTCGCGAACGCCTCAAAATCTTCGAAGGGGTCGAAGCGCAACGTGGGACGCTTGTCTTTTTTTCGGGCGTACTGATTGAGAGCGAAGTCGAGGCCGAGTTCGGAGTCGGAGAAGGCGGGGACGAAGACGGGAACGTTGTGCTCGAAAGCGGATTTGAGAATGCCGCGGCCCTTGGAGCTCCTCTTGAGAAACTCCCCGACGCGCTTGTGAAGCTTCCAACTGCAAACCACCTCGTGGGGATCCCATTTGTCGAGAATGCCGTCAACCACTTCCTCGACGTGATCGAGATTCGTTTCGGGTTCGAGGGAATCGTAGACGCGATTGTAGCCGGCCTCGAAGAGTTCCTTGTCATCCATTTTTGAGGGATCGTAACGGAAGTGGGAGAGACCGGTGGCCTCGACCAGGCCGTGAGCCATGAGCGCGCCGGTGGAGACGATGGCTTTGACGATGCCGGATTCGATGAGATCGCAGAAGACCAAACCCATTTTACCTACGGTGAGAGCACCGGCGAGGGTCATGACGACGAAACAGTCTTTGTCGCGGGCCATGGCTTCCAGGACGTCGGCGGCATCGCCGATCTGGCGGGCGGTGTAGGCGGTGTCACCCATCGCGCGGACGAGATCGTCGATGGTCTTGATCTTTGAAAGATCCAGAGGAAATATGGGACGGAGTTTATCCTTGACGGGATCGTGAAGGACACGGCCGGTCACAGTTTTTGAGGATTTCGCCATGCGCATGACTCCTTAGCAACGGACGGTGGCATCATACACAAAAACTCGCGTGCGTTGCGGCAACCGAGATAATGCTACACAACGGACCACCTCAGAACGCAAACCCGACAAAAGATGAACGGATGGTAATGAATGCAGTCCGACTTCTGGTCTTGCGAATGGATTGTAATGCGAAAGGAATTGATAGTACAAACATAGAAAGAAGGAACGTACAATTCAGTGGCGAGTCGCGACGACGGAAGATTTTGCCAGGACGCGGCGGTCGAGGTCCTTGAGGCCGCGGTGGCGCGGCCTTCGGGATGACATACACTACTTGGTTTTGTGGATGAGGACCGTTCAGATACATCAAATAAACTCCGATACATCTAAACAGCGAGGAAGAGTGAATGGCGAACAAGTTTACTGTGGGTTTGGTGCAGATGAAATGCACCACAAATAGGGAAGAGAATTTGACGCTGGCGGAAGAGAATATCCGCGAGGCGGCCATCCGCGGAGCGCAGGTGATTTGCCTGCATGAATTGTTCGCCGGGGAATATTTTTGCAGGACGGAAGATGCGGAGTTGTTTAACCTGGCGGAGCCAGTGCCGGGGCCGACGACGGAACGATTGAGCGCGGTGGCGAAAGAAAAGAAAGTGGCGCTAGTGGTGTCGCTGTTCGAGCGGCGGGCGGCGGGCGTGTATCACAATACCTGCGCGGTTCTGGACGCGGATGGAACTTATCTGGGGAAATACCGCAAGATGCACATTCCGGATGATCCGCTGTATTACGAGAAATTCTATTTTACGCCGGGTGACTTGGGGTTTTTGAATTTCGACACCAAGTACGCCAGGATAGGCGTGCAGATTTGCTGGGACCAGTGGTATCCGGAGGGGTCGCGAATCACGGCGATGAAAGGGGCGCAAGTGATTTTCTATCCGACAAGCATAGGGTGGCATCCGCACGAGAAGGCGCAGTTTGGGGCAGCGCAACTGGATTCGTGGAAGACCATCCAACGAGCGCATGCGGTAGCGAATGGCATGTATGTGGCGGTAGTGAATCGCGTGGGGTTCGAGGGTAACCCGGAAAAGGGCGATCCCGGGATTGCGTTTTGGGGAAATTCATTTGTGGCGGATCCCTCGGGGCAAATTCTGCAGGAAGCGTCAAATGACAAGGAGGAGATTCTGGTGGTGGAATGCGAACCCGCGAAGAGCGAGGATACGCGGAGGAACTGGCCGTTTTTCCGGGATCGCAGAATTGATGCGTACGGGGGAATTCTGGAGAGGTGGATGGATAAGGGGTGAAGTTCAGTTCAGTAAGGAAAATGAAGGGAGTAAAGGATTAAGAGAAAGAGTTCACCACAGAGTTCACAGAGAGCGCGGAGAAGGAAAGAGTTATGCAAGCTCGCTGAGGATCGCGGAGTTTACGGGAGACACCGCACATCACTTATGACAAAGAATAGGGGTAGGGTAATGCCGCGGGAGAATGCTCCTCGTGTGCACGACGGCAAGAGCCGGCAGGATGCCGGCGCTACCAGGGATGCTGGATGGAGAATGCCGGCGGAGTGGGAGAGGCATGAGGCTACATGGCTGAGCTGGCCGCATGAGCTAACAGATTGGCCGGGCAAATTTGCGCCGATTCCGTGGGCGTTTGCGGAAATCGTGCGACTGCTGTCACAGGTGGAACGAGTGTTTTTGCTGGTGGAGAACGGCGCGGCGGAGAAACGATCGCGTGGAATTCTGCAGAAGGCCGGGGCTCGTTTGGAGGGGGTGGACTTTTTTCGGGTGTCGACGGACCGCGGGTGGATGCGAGATTCGGGCCCCATCGGCGTGAAGAACGCGGCGGGCGAAGTGGCGTACAACCACTTTGTGTTTAATGGATGGGCGAAGTACGCGAATCATAAGAAGGATGCAGCGGCGGTGACGCGGGCGAATGCGCGCTTGAAGCGTCGGATATTTTTGCCGATGCACGGAGGACGACGGGTGGTGTTGGAGGGCGGATCGATTGACGTTAACGGGCGCGGGACGCTATTGACAACGGAAGAATGTTTGCAGAGCAAAGTGCAGGAACGGAATCTGGGATTCACGAAAGAAGATTACGCGGATGTATTTCGGAATTATCTGGGTGTGACGAATGTGTTGTGGTTAGGAAATGGCATTACGGGAGATGACACGCACGGGCACGTGGACGATTTGGCGCGATTCGTGAATGAGACGACGGTGGTAACGGTGGTAGAGGAGGATCGCGAGGATGCGAACTATGCACTGCTGCAGGAGAATCTAGCGCGGTTGAGGAAGATGAAGGACCAGGATGGGCGGGCGCTACAGGTGGAGACTTTGCCGATGCCGCGGCCGGCGTATTTTGATGGGCAGAGATTGCCGGCGAGTTACGCGAATTTTTATATTGCGAATAAATTGGTGATTGTGCCGACGTTTAATGATGCCAATGATCGGGCGGCGCTGAATACTTTGGCGAAAGTGTTTCCGGGCCGCGAGGTGGTGGGGATTCATTGCAGAGATTTGGTGTTGGGTCTGGGGACTTTACATTGTATGACACAGCAAGAGCCGGTGAGAGGCGGTGAGTGAAAGGTGGCGAGTGGCAAGAGGAAGTGGGAATAGAAATTAGGAATTGGAAAACTGGAAACAGGAAAAGCGTTACGCGAAGAGTCCACGTGCATAAACGACAAGGCGGAAAAGAACTTGGTGAGAAATCATCGGGCCCAAGACCTTTCTCAGAATACCAGGGTGGAACGGCGCCGTCGGAGTCGAAGAGGTTCTTCACTTCGTGGACTCCGTTTGGAATGACGGGTTTTCTTACCGGACGGGAGACAAAACGCAGGGATTGAGGTCCTTTACCCGCCAACGCGGGTTCAGGATGACAACGGTATCGTTACGGGGATGAAGTAGGTTGAGCGGAGGAGGAGCGATGATGGCGATTAGTGCGGTGGTGCTGTCACAGCAGACAGTGGTGATCGTGGAGGAGTGGCACCGTGGGTTGATCGGATGGTTGATGATCGGATTGATTGCCGGATGGTTGGCGGGGAAATTGGCGCGGGGGCGCGGGTTTGGATGCATTGGGGATATCGTGCTGGGGTTGATTGGGTCAGTGATTGGGGGATGGATTTTCACGAAGCTGGGGATTGTACACGCGAATACATTCTTGTTTTCGTTGGCGGCGGCGACGGTGGGTGCGGTAATTTTAGTGTCGATTGCGCATTTGTTTTTTGGTGGGAAGAATGCGTGAGCCTGCAATGGCCGCCAGCACAAGTTGCGTTGAAAGACAGTTCACAGAAGACGCCAATCAGGAGATTGGCGTTCCCGGGAAAGGTGGGTAGGCGGTGTAAGCCGGGCCCTACAAGTGGAACCTGGTTGGGACGCGAGACACGTCAAGGGAAAACCCCAGAGCCGATGCGGCGCTCGGTGTCCCGGGGGCTGGGCGCGCAACACTCGAAAGGCTAAGGTAACTGAGAATGCCGGCCTGAAGGCACGGTACTACGGCTTCATTGCAGCGTGGGCGGCGCGGTCCGGCGGCGGGAGCAGCAGTGTGATACGATTTCAGATTCGAGAGTGGAGAAAAACATTCAGTGAGTAAGCCGACACAGACGCTGACTGCGATACCGCTGGGTGGACTTGGCGAATTTGGAATGAACATGATGGTGTTCCGCTACGGGGAAGATATCCTTGTGGTGGATGCGGGAATGATGTTCCCCGAGTCGGAGTTGCTGGGCGTGGACCTAGTGATTCCGGACATTACCTACCTGAAGCAGAATCGTGAATACATAAAGGCGATCGTGCTGACACACGGGCACGAAGACCACATCGGGGCGCTGCCGTATATATTGCGCGACTTGAATGTGCCGATCTACGGGACCCGGTTCACGCTGGCGCTGGTGAAGAAGCGGCTGGAAGAGGCGGGGCTGCTGGAATCAGCGAAATTGTTCGAAGTGATTCCAGGCCGGCTGGTGGAAATTGGGCCATATGAGATTGAGTTCATCCCGGTAACGCACAGCACGGTGGATTGCGTAGCGCTGGCGATTCGAACGCCGCTGGGGGTGGTCATTCACACGGGTGATTTCAAGATCGATCAGACACCGGTGGATGGGGCGCCCTTTGATCTGCACGCGTTCGCGAGATACGGGAACGAGGGCGTGCTGGCGCTGTTCAGCGATTCGACAAACGTAGAGAGACCGGGATTCACGCCGTCGGAACGCGTGGTGGTACCGCGGATTGAAGAGCTGACGCGATTGGCGCCGCGACGGGTGGTGCTGTCGTGTTTTGCGTCGTCGATACACCGCATTCAGCAGGTGATTGATATTGGAGAACGGGTTGGACGAAAAATCGCGTTTGTTGGCCGCAGTATGGTGGACAACGTGGAGATTGCCCATGACCTGGGATTGTTGCGTATACCCGACGGAATGGTGGTGCGTCCGCAAGATATAAGAGGATTTGATCCGAAGAAACTGTTATTGCTGGTGAGCGGATCGCAGGCAGAACCGATGTCGTCGATGTCGCGGATCGCGGTGGACAATCACCGACTGGTAACCATCGACGAGAATGACACGATTATTTTGTCGGCGAGAATCATTCCGGGAAATGAGAAGGCGATCTTCCGCATGCTGGATCACATGTTCCGGCGGCGGGCACTGGTGTACTACGACAACGCCAACGGGCCGATCCACGTGAGCGGGCACGCGAGCCAGGAAGAACAGAAGATGGTGCTGCGGCTGGTGAAGCCGAAATATTTTATCCCGGTGCACGGGGAGTACCGACATTTGTTCCGGCACGCGGCGTTGGCGCACCAGTTGGGGTGTGTGAGCGAAGAAATTATGTTGTTGGAGAATGGCAAGGTGATCGAGTTCACCGAGGATGGAGCGTACCGGCGGGATCCGGTGTCGGCGGGGCGAGTGCTGGTGGATTCAGGATCGCTGGAAGAGATTGAAGAACTGGTCGTGCGCGACCGGAAGCACTTGTCTGAGGAAGGGGTGGTCATTCCGATCATCGCGATCGATAAGCATACCGGGCAGGTGGAATCGGCGCCAGAGATCGTGACGCGGGGATTGATGAGCGAGAACGGGAACGAATTCCTAGCGGGGGCACGGGATGTGGTGTCGCGAACGGTGGAATCGTCGAATCTGGAGGAGCGGGCGGATTGGTCGGTGATCAAGGAAAAGATTCGGGTGGATTTGAAGAGGTATATCAATAAGCAGACGTCGAAGCGGCCGCTGATTTTGCCGGTGATTCTGGAAGTGTGATGTAGCAGGATATTCAGCGCCAGATCGTAATCAAGGAGAGATTCCTCACTTCGCGGACTCCGTTCGGAATGACGGGGTCTTTTTTATTTTCGCCCAGCGGGTTGATCTTGCGGGCACGAAGAGGCGATCGGCGCATCGATTCTGAATACTTGCTCATCGATGAGACTCCAAGGCGGGGGAGAGCGGCCGCACTTCAAAGAAACAGGCGAGGCATAAAGCCGCCCTAGTGAAGAAAAGGTTAGGAGCCGGCTGGACGCTGGCGAGCCTAGTTGGGCAAATGGGCTAGAATCGAACGCGCTCGTCTGGATGCTGGAGCATAGGACAACCCAAGAGCCGATCGGGAGATCGGCGTTCCCAGGAAGACCCCGAGCACAGGCAGGAGTGCCTGTGCCACAATCTGAGGCGCATGGCGGACTTGGAGAATACAGTTTCCCTGAATGAGCCGTTCCCTTCCCCGGCTGGTGCGAGTGGCGGATCGCACGCGGCGATGGCCTTCATTATTGTGACGGTGATGTTGGATTTTCTGGCCTTCGGGATTATTGCGCCGGTGTTGCCGGACCTTATTAAGACATTTGAGGGCGGGAACATCGCACGGGCGTCGGACATGGTGGGGTATTTCGGGCTGATCTGGAACCTGATGCAGTTTTTGTTTTTGCCGGTGCTGGGGGCGTGGAGCGACCGGTTCGGGCGGCGTCCGGTGATTCTGATTTCGTGTTTGGGGTTGGGGCTGGATTACATCTTCATGGCGTTGGCACCGTCGTTGAAGTGGCTGTTTGTGGGGCGATTGATTAGCGGGATTACCGCTTCGAATGTGTCGACCGCGTTTGCGTATATTACGGATATTTCCGCGCCGGCGGAACGCGCGAAACGATTTGGCTTGCTGGGTGCGGCGTTTGGCGTGGGATTCGTGGTGGGGCCGGCCGTGGGTGGTTTGTTGGGTCAATATAATTTGCGGGCGCCATTCTGGGCAGCTGCAGCGTTGAGCCTGGCGAACTTTTTGTATGGCGCGTTTGTGCTGCCGGAATCGCTCGCGAAAGAAAAACGCGCGAAGACGGCGTGGCACATGGCAAATCCGCTGGGATCGTTGACGCTGCTGCGATCACACCCGGAGTTGGCGGGCTTGTCGCTGGTGGTGATCTTGTACTACACGGCACACCAGGCGTTGCAGAGCGTGTGGGTGCTCTATACGGAATACCGATACGGATGGGATCAGCGGAGTATTGGATTGTCGCTGGCGGTCGTGGGCGTGTGCGCAGCGATCGTGTCGGGCGGACTGGTGGGGCCGTATGTGAAGAAATTCGGGGAGCGATTCAGTCTGACGAGCGGACTGTTCTATGGCGTGTTGGGATTTGTGGGATTCGGTTTGGCGTGGCGCGGGTGGGGAGCATTGGCGGCGATACCGTTTATTGCGTTGTGGGGAGTGGCGGGACCGGCGATGCAGTCGTTGATGTCGCAAAGGGTGGATGCGACGTCCCAAGGGAAGTTGCAGGGCGCAGTGAATTCGCTGAGGGCGTTGACGGGGATGGTGGGGCCGCTGCTGTTTACGCAGGTGTTTTCCGCGACGATTGCGAAGGGTGCCCGGTGGCATTTGCCGGGGGCGACGTGGTATTTGGCGGCGCTGCTGCTGTGGGGGGCGATGGTAATGGCGGTGGTGGTAACGGGAAGACACACGGGCAGCTTGGAAAATCGATGATAGAGAACTGGAAGACAAGAGCAAATGCGTAGAACCGGCATGTGGGCGTCCGCGAGGGGATGGAAAAAGCGCAGAGAGATTTCTCACTTCGTTCGAAATGACGGGTCTAGAGGGCGGCGTAAAGCCGCCCCTACAGGAGAAACGGCCACCCGGGAGCCGGCAGGGATGCCGGCGCTAGCAACCCGCGGGAAGCTACCCAAGGGCAGGCAGAGAAGGGCCTCGCCACTGGAAGGGTGCGCTACAGAAACTCTAATGGAGAGCATCGGAAATGTTGATTCTGGGGAGGCGGGGGTGTAGCCTGTGCGAACCCGGCGACGAGAAAGGCAAGGGTCTAAAGACCCTTGCTTGCGGCAGGCAAGCCTGCCGTTACACGTGGGAGGAGACTGATTATGGCTACCGCAACTAGCGTGATTGAACCTAAGGTGAAGGTGAATGCGACGAAGCTACTGATTAATGGGAAGTGGGTGGATGCGGCTTCGGGGAAAACGTTCCCGACCATTAATCCGTCGACGGGGGAAGTGATCACGCAAGTGGCGGAAGCGGATTCCGCGGATGTGGACAAGGCGGTGGTGGCAGCGCGAGCGGCGTTTGATCAGGGCCCGTGGCGGAAGAAGCTGAGCGCGTCGGCGCGCGGCGTGCTGATGAACAAGCTGGCGGATTTGATTGAAAAGAATAAGGAAGAGCTGGCGGAACTGGAATCGCTGGATAACGGGAAGCCGTATCAGGTGGCGCTGGCGGCGGATCTGCCGCTGACGATTGCGTGCTACCGGTATTACGCGGGCTGGGCGGACAAGATTCAAGGGAAAACGATCCCGGTGCAGGGGCGGTATTTTTCGTACACGAAGCATGAGCCGGTGGGCGTGGTGGGTCAGATTATTCCCTGGAATTTTCCGTTGCTGATGCAAGCTTGGAAATTGGGTCCGGCGCTGGCAGCCGGGTGCACGGTGGTGATGAAGCCGGCGGAGCAGACTCCGCTGAGCGCGTTGCGCGTGGGCGAATTGATCCTGGAAGCGGGTTTCCCGGATGGTGTGGTGAATCTGCTGCCGGGGTATGGACCGACGGCGGGCGCGGCGCTGGCGCGGCACATGGATGTAGATAAGGTGGCGTTCACGGGATCGACAGAAGTAGGTCACCTGATCATGAAAGCTTCGGCGGAATCGAACCTGAAGCGGGTGACCCTGGAACTGGGCGGGAAGAGTCCGAACATTGTGTTCGCGGATGCGGACATGGACCAGGCGATCGAAGGCGCGCACTTTGCGTTGTTCTTTAATCAAGGGCAGTGCTGCTGCGCGGGCTCGCGACTGTTTGTGGAAGAGAAGGCGTACGACGAGTTCGTGGCAAAGAGTGTGGAACGAGCGAAGAAAAGGACCGTGGGAAATCCGTTCGATAAGAATACGGAGCAGGGCCCGCAGGTGGACCAGGAACAGTTTAACAAGGTGATGGGGTACATCGAGAGCGGGAAACAGGAAAAGGCAAAATTGCTGGCTGGCGGAAACCGGGTCGGAGATAAAGGATATTTCATCGAGCCGACCGTGTTTGCCGATGTGCAGGACAACATGAAGATCGCACAGGAAGAGATCTTCGGGCCGGTGATGTCGATTTTGAAGTTTAAGGATATTAATGAGGTGGTGGAGCGGGCGAACAAGTCGCTGTATGGTTTGGCCGCGGCCGTTTGGACGAAGGACATTACCAAGGCATACTTGATTGCCGATGGCGTGCGAGCCGGGACTGTGTGGGTGAATTGCTACGACGTGTTCGACGCGGCAGCGCCGTTTGGCGGGTTCAAACAGTCGGGGATCGGGCGCGAGCTTGGGGAATATGGGCTAGCGAATTACACCGAGGTGAAGACGGTGACCGTGAAGCTGTAGGAGAGCGGGTAGCCGGCAGCGGGCTTGTGCGCACGGGGCATTCGTGCCCAGACGCAATGGTTGGGATTCTTCGCGCGAGAGGCGCGTTCAGGACCACAGCACGTTCAAAATGCGATGAATCAGGAGATGTGGTGTTGCGCCTACGGCGCTCTGGTGTTTCGTTTTTCCAGCCCTTACGGGCTGGGCGAAAATGTGCCGCACGTCTGGCGCTAGATCGCGAAAGCGCCATCGGGCCGCGGTCGATCCACAATGTAGCCGCATTTGCGGGCGAACTTAGGACGGCACAGTAATGAAAACACGCGGAACGATGCGCCCCGAAAACCTGAGGATGACAAGTACGTGAAGGCGCTCGTGAAATGGGGCGCCGCAATACGGCGTCCCTACAAGACTGGATGGACGAAGTACACTTGCGTGGGCGGCTGCCGGATCCTCAGTGGCCAAAGCCCCGCTTTGGCCCGTGATCTAATGTCGGAGCTGAAACTCCGACGCCCAAAAACTAGCTGGACCTTATGATATCTGCGCGCGAAGACAGGTTTCGGATATTACGAGCGGCTAAGAAGGCCGCCCGATTTATTATTGTGGTGTGGGTACTGCTGATGGCGAGCAGTCTCCTGCTAGCGCAGGGTGCGGGATTGGCGTTTCGCCGGGCGGAACATTTAAAGCATGGGATCAATTTGAGTCATTGGTTCGCGCAGGCGTACATGGCGCCGGGCTACACGAAGGAACATTTCGATACGTACGACACGGCCCAGGATATGGCGTTGATCAAGCAGATGGGATTTGACCACGTGCGCTTTACGTTGAATGCGGAACCGATGTTCCGCCGAGGACAGGCGGACCGCATTCCGGCGGATTATCTGGCGATGGTGGATGGTGCGGTGAAAATGATTCTGGACCAGGGGCTGGCGGTGATCATTGATATTCATCCGGAGAGTGACTTCAAGGCGAAATTGGCGGTAGACGACGGAGCGGTGGAACAGTTTGAGGACTATTGGAGGGCTCTGGCGCGACATTATTCGAATTTGGACCCGGAGCGCGTGTTTTTCGAAATTTTGAATGAGCCGGAATTTAAGGATCGCTACCGCTGGATGGGTGTGCAGTCGCGACTGGCACGAGCGATTCGGGAAGGGGCCCCAAATCATACAATTATTGTGGCGGGGGCGAACTGGTCGTCGACTACGGAGTTGTTGTTTCTGGAACCGCTGAAGGACCCGAACATCATTTACAACTTCCATTTCTATGATCCACACATTTTTACGCACCAAGGGGCGACGTGGAGCACGAATTTTCAGCACTACTTGACGAAGCTGCCGTACCCGTCGACACCGGAGAAGGTGCAGAGCGCGGTGTCGCAGGCGCCTGACGCCGTGAATCAGATGGCGATTGTGCGGTATGGTTTGGACCGGTGGAATGCCCAGCGGATCGACACGGAAATTGGCGTGGTAGCAGAATGGGGAAAACGGTGGAATGTGCCACTGACGTGCAATGAGTTTGGAGTGTATCGCGAAGCGGCAGCGCCGGAGGATCGTGGACAGTGGATTCATGATGTGCGAGTGGCCTTGGAGAAGTATGGGATTGGGTGGACGATGTGGGACTATGCGGGGGGATTTAGCGTGACGGTGACGAAGAATGGGAAGCGGGTAGGGGATGAAGAGACGTTAAAGGCGTTGGGGTTGGGGAAGAGTCAGTAGTCGTGGGATTAAGTGGGTGGGTTGCGGTCTTGAAAGCGGCGGCGAGCCGCCGCACTCCAAAGTGGTAGGATTGGCCGCAACATGGCGGGCGTGGCGATACGACAATATGAGGCGCGGGACTTTGCCCCGTTGTACAAGCTGGATCAGTCGTGCTTTGTAACCGGGATTTCGTACAGCAAATGGTCGCTGCAGTATTTTTTGAATCTCCCTACGGCGGATTGCTTGGTGGCAGAAGAAGGCAAACATATTGTGGGGTTTATTCTGACGGAGAAGAATCCACCGCTGGCGCATATCATTACGCTAGATGTAGCGCCCGACAAACGGCGGACAGGATTGGGATCGCTGCTGCTGGCGGAAATGGAGAGACATTTTCGATTTCACGAGGTGCACTCGGTGCTGCTGGAAACCGCAGTGGACAACGAGGCGGGGATTGCGTTCTGGGAACATCATGGATATCGTACAGAAGCAATCTTGAAAAGGTACTATTTGGGAAAAGTGGATGCGTTCGAGATGAGGAAGAAATTGGGGGAGAGTGCCGCAAAGGACTAATAGGTTCAGTGACAAGCCCTTCGCTCCAAACCGAAGAGAAGAGATTTTGTAACGTAGGATCGTAAGAGCCCACCCTTTCTGCGAAAGGCGTAGAAAGGATGAGGCACCCTCAAGACCATCTGGCGGGCACCGAAACAGAAAAGAAACCAAAGGTGTCGGCCTGAAAGCACAGCGCTACAAACCCAAGAGCGCAGGCTAAAGCCTACGCTACGATACGGTACAAATTCAGGAGATAGGGCGTGAACGATTACTTGTTAAGTGTGATTTTGGGGATTGTGGAAGGATTGACGGAGTTTATTCCAGTGAGTTCGACGGCGCATTTGCGGCTGTCGGAGGCGCTGTTGCATGTGGATCTGGGCAGCGGGTACTGGAAGATGTACACGATTGTGATTCAGTTGGGAGCGATTCTGACCCTGCCGATTTACTTTCGTGATCGCATTGCGAAATTTCTGGTGACCTTTCCGCAGGGCGAACGGGGCGACCGGACGATCCTGACGCATCCGTTGAGCCTGGTGATGATCGCGTTTGTCGTGACAGCGATACCGGCATTCTTACTGACGAAGGTGGTGGGGAAAAACCTGGAGAACCCGTACGTCATGGGTGGGGCCCTCCTGGTGGGCGGGATTGTGATGTGGTTTGTGGACGCGCGGAATGCGAAATGGGAGGCGGCGGGCGAGGGCGCGCCAGGAAGCTTGATTCACACGTGGCACATGGAGGCCATGAGCCTGGGACAGGCGGTGTGGATCGGGGCGTGCCAAATTTTGTCGGCGGTGTTTCCGGGGACCTCGCGGTCGATGTCGACGATCGCGGCAGGGCAGGTGGCGGGGATGTCTCGCGCGTCGGCGCTGGAGTTTTCGTTTTTTTTGTCGATGCCCACGATGGCTATGGCGACGCTGTATACCTTATATAAGTCGATTCACGGAACGAAGACGGAGAATCCGATTGGTGTGTCAAGCATTGATGCGCACGGATGGATCGTGTTGGCGATTGGGTTTGTAGTGTCGTTCATCGTGGCGTATGGCAGCGTGGCGTGGTTTATGGCGTGGGTGAGGAAGCGCGGGTTTGGACCGTTTGCCATTTACCGGATTATTGTGGGGATTTTGGTCCTGTTTTTTGCGTCGAAGTTGCTGGGGTGAGGGCGCGACGGAGTTTCGCGCTGATTCGGCTTCCTCAGCGGTTAAAGCCGGTTTGTAGCATTGCTTGAATGTCGGATCTGAAGCTCCGACCCCCGAAGAAATCTGAGGTCCCTCCTTCCTTGTTCTGGTAGGCAAGACGGAAGGATCCGAGAGGGATTTCTCGCTCCAAGGACTGCGTTCGGAATGACGGGTTTTGGTGGTTTGGAAACTTGGGCGAAGATGGACTTGTGTGGAGTGCCGCGGGTGGTATGATTTCGCTGTTCCTCCCCTGGGGGGCGCAACAGCGCCGCGTCCCCCAGGAAATCGCCGCGGATGCGAGCACGTGTCCGTGTGCAATCAGCCTTCCCCCCAACAGCCTGGACGGCGTGATAACGCCGCCACACGGCCATCGCTGAGGAGAGTTTTTGTGCGCTTTCTGACACCAACTGAGAATAAGCGGCTGAATGAGCTGATTGGATTTGTGTGCATTCTGGTGGCAGTGCTGCTGGCGCTGGCGCTGATTTCGTATTCGCCGCACGATCCGGCCTTTAATGTGAGCGCAGCATCGATCAGCGAAAATCCCGTGCGCAACTGGATTGGGCCGGCGGGATCGTACACGGCGGACTTGAGTTTCCAGGTGTTCGGCTTTGCGGCATTTCTGTTGCCGGTGGCGATTGGGATTCTGGGATACCGGTGGTTGCGTAGCCGTCCGGTAGATTCGCAGTGGGCAACCATTGTGGGGTATGTGCTGTTGCTGCTGTCCCTCCCTTCCCTGCTATCGATGATTCGTTTTCCGGATGTGCGTGGAGCGATCCCGGCGGGCGGACTGCTGGGCGGAGCCGTCTCGCACGGATTGCAGAGCGGATTTAACTTTTGGGGCGGGATGCTGGTGGCGCTTGGACTGTTGATTGTAGCGCTGTTCCTGACGACCAGCTTTAGCTTCAGCGGGGCGCACGCATGGGCAAGCAGCTCAAAGGGGCCGCTTGGGAAGATGGGGAAGCTCGGAATCTTGGAGCGGGCGAAGGCGCGTTGGGAAGAATGGCGCGAGGAACGGGAAGAAGAGCGGATGAGGCGCGAAGTGCAGGAGCGCAAACTGAGCGGGCGGAAGCCGGTGGCACCTCAGATTGTGGGCCGAGGGGAGAAGGCCGACAGCGCCGAAGCGCCGAAGACGATTCATTTGGAAGAGAAGGGCGACATTTTCCCTTCGCATTGGCTCAGGGCAAGCGAAGATCGGGAAGCCGGCAGAGAAAGTGGACACAAGGCGCCGGTGGTGATGCTGGGCCCAGATCGTCCGGAAAAGCCAAGAAAAGTTGAGCCCAAGCAAGCCAAGGGGACGACAAATTACCGGTTGCCATCGGTTCAACTGCTTCGGGAAGGCGAGGGCTCGCAAAAGCTAGACGAAGATGAATTGAAGATGCGGGCCCGCGCGATCGAAGCAAAATGCCACGAGTTTGGCGTGGAAGGGCGCGTAACGCAAATCAATCCGGGCCCAGTGGTGACTACGTTTGAATTCAAGCCGGAAGCGGGAATCAAGTACAGCCGCATTATTGGATTGACGGAGGATTTGTGCCTGGCGCTGCAGGCGGAATCGATTCTGATTGAGAGGATTCCCGGCAAATCGACGATCGGGATCGAAGTGCCCAACGACCGGCGGCAAACAATTGCACTGCGCGAGATTATCGAAGCAACGGAGTTTGCCAATTCGCCGAGCAAGTTGACGCTTGCGATGGGACGCGACTTGCACGGGCGAATCCGAGTGACGGATCTGGCGTCGATGCCGCACTTGCTGATTGCGGGTTCGACAGGCACGGGCAAGAGCGTCTTTATCAATTCGCTGATGATGTCCATTTTGTACAAGGCCACGCCGGACGACGTGAAGATGGTGCTGGTGGACCCGAAACGGTTGGAGTTGAGCTTGTACGGAGACATCCCTCACCTGTTGGCGCCAGTGGTGACGGATCCGAAGGTGGCGTCGAACGTGCTACGGAATGCAACGCGAGAGATGGAGAATCGGCTGAAATTGCTGGCGCAGCGGGGCGTGCGGAATATCGATCAATATAACCGGACGTTCCAGAAGCAGCAGTCGCTCTCATTGTTCGAAAACGTGGAGGAGAGCGAACACAAACCACTTCCCTACCTGGTGATCATCATCGATGAGTTAGCGGACTTAATGATGGTGGACACCAACAATGTGGAAGAGTCGATTACGCGATTGGCGCAGATGGCGCGCGCGGTGGGGATCCATTTGATTTTGGCGACGCAACGGCCTTCGGTGGACGTGATTACGGGATTGATCAAGGCGAACTTCCCTGCCCGTATCTCGTTCCGGGTGGCAAGCAAAGTGGACTCGCGAACGATTCTGGATGCAAATGGATCGGAATCGCTGTTGGGCAAGGGCGACATGCTGTACTTGCCGGCGGGATCGGCGCGGCTGCACCGAATCCATGGGCCATTGGTGAGCGAGGACGAGATTACCAACGTGTGCGAGTTCTGGCGGGAGCAGGCACAAGCGAAGTACAACGAGGCGTTGCTGGAGCCGCCTAAGGATGAAGACGGAAAGGAAATTGCGTCCAAAGGCGGGAAGGCGCCAGCGCGGAGTTATGAGGATGCTGAGGGCAGCACTGGGGATGAAGAAGTGGACGATGAGTTGTACCACGACGCGGTGCGGATCTGCTGCGAAATGGGAAGGGCATCGACCTCGACACTGCAGCGGCGTTTGCGCATCGGGTACGGACGCGCTGCCCACTTGATTGATTTGATGGAGAAGGACGGCATTGTTGGGCCACCGGACGGGACACGGCCTCGGGAAGTGCTGAAGGGTAGCGACTGGATGCGGGAATTTGATGATCGGGAGAAGTGAGTCCTCCGTGGGGCCACTATAGCTCGAGTGCAGCTCGCTAAACACGAGTAGCTGGAACACCCCGTCAATTGAGCGCACGGTTTTGGATTTGAATGCGGTTCGAATCCAGTTTTTAATTTTCTAATCAGCGGGTGCGGCGAAGGGATTCAATCCAGGCTGTCAGCATGCGGTCATTGGGAGGTTCGAGGTCGAAGAACTCGAGCCCGAGGCCGACACGCGGTTTGACGATTCGCACAACCACAAGGGTATCTAGCTCCTGGCTTTTGCGGGTGAGTCTTAGGCGCGCGCGAGTATTGGGGGGAAGCGACTTACTGGTGCAGACAAAGCAACCGCCGAGGGAAATATCGGAGGTGACGCCGGTGACCTGCTTGCCGGTCTCCATGTCAATCAACTCGGCATCGGCGGCAAATGGATAGCGGATGGTATAGCGGCGGTCGCGGACGCCGCTCAAACGAGATGTAGCGGCCGGAGCGCGGCCAGACATCGTGATCACTTTATTCATGGAAATCGGGTGTCGTCTTTCGTCTAAAGTGCCCCGGGCGATGGGCCCCCAATAGGTTTAGTTTGCCTCAGCCATGAGGATGAGGGAACAGCGACGGTAGCAAACGCTGCGTATCGGTAAAGCGTCTGTTGCTAGGCGCCGTTGGCTATTAGTGGGTACGACAAAGCGGTCTGGGTGGAGGGCTTAGGGAGTCGGGAACATGCTAGCCTGAGAAAGCCGTAAGCTCCATTTCGAGATTCACTTATGATCGCCGAAGGCATTCGTCAGAGCGACCGGGTTAGCCTGCAGATGCAGGTGGAAGCATCGTGGTTAGGCTCGTCGGGCATGACCGCTCGGCAAAATGCACAAACACTGTTGGTGAGCCGCAATGGCGGAGTTCTGAGATTGCAGGACAAGCTATTTGCGGGGCAGGAAATCACCCTGGAGCGCAAGCTGGAAGGCGATCAAAGCAAAAGCGCGCGCGCACGAATCGTAGCGGAGATCGATCATGAGCCGGACGGCTTTATTTACGCGATCGCCATCCTGGATATCCGAGCCGACTTCTGGGACATCGATTTTCCGCCACCACACAAAGCCGAGGAAGCATTAGCGCGACTTTTAATGGAATGCAGTTTTTGCCAGCGACGCGAAGTGGTGTATTTGAACGAGATGGAATTGAAGTCGTTCGAGATTCGCAAATGCGTGGCGCGGCTGTGCCGGCATTGCGATTCCCCTTCCATCTGGGTGGAGGCGCAATCGGAAGTGCCGATAGACGAGGCGCTACCTTCGCGAAGTGCGGTGGAAGAACGCGTGATTCCGCGACGAAATCGCACGCGGGTGAAGGCGCGGGTGCTGGCGTGCATTCGCCGACGAGGATTCCAGGAAGAAGTGGCGGTGTGCGAGGACTTATCGAAGGGCGGAATAAGTTTCCGGAGCCGCAATCATTATCCAGAAGGGACGCGACTGGAAGTGGCGGTGCCGTACACGCCGGGGGCGGGAGCGATTTTCGTGCCGATTCGTATCGTGTTTTCGGCGCCTATAGCACGGGCCGGGCTGTTCCGGCATGGGGCAGCTTATTTGCGGCCGCCGGATTAGGGGAGAGGGATAAGGCAGAGGCACAGAGTAAGCAGAGAAGAGGGCTTCCTTACTTCGCAGACTCCGTTCGAAATGGCAGTCCTCTTGGTCGGGGAAGCGCTGGCATAAATCGAGCGCTGCACGGGAGCAAAGAGGAAGTTCAAATATAACCCCAAGATGGCGGGCTAAAGGCGCGGCGCCACAGCCAACGAGGGGGGTAGCAGGGTGCAGAAACTGCACCCTGCCTGCGGACTGGACCGTGAGGAATTCTTAATCGAGTGCTGGGACGGCAGTTTGCTCACGTCGCCGGCGATGCAGATAATGCATGGCAATGTTGAGGAAAATTTCGCCGCAGGGCGTCTCGATGCATAGGACCATGGCTTCGGTATCCGCGCTGCCTGCCAAGCCTTCCTCGCTCATGTGAATTTCTGGCGGAAACACTTTGAAGCGAAACCCTTGATCGTTTAGGAGCGTGACAGAATTGCCGATGACCATATTGGCTAATTCGCAGACAGTCTCGCAGACGACCTGCTCACTCTCCGGCATGGGACTGCCCGCGAGATGACCTGCGACGCGCATGGCAACCTCGGGAGCCAGGTCGAGAATGACGCGCCCTTCGATGTCGCCCTTTATGCTAATCAACGCGGCCACACCCTTGCGGCGGTAGGTGTTCTCGTCCATGGTCAAATCGACGATTTTCGTCGGCGCTTGCAGTGATTCCGCGAAAACGGCGTCGGCTGCATTGATAAACGGCTGGATCAGTTCCATTCTCATAGCTGATGCTCCCCGGCAAGGGCCACTGGCGCACCTGTACCGTTTGGATCGTCTCCCAGAACATAGCGAAGAATTTCGTACAGCACTTCCGGCTTCACGGGCTTCTGCACAAAGTGCTTCGCACCCTTCTGCAGCGCGGCAAGGATGTTTTCCTGGTAGCCCACAGAGGAAACCATAACGATGCGCGCGCCGGGATGCTGACGTACGATGCGCTCGACGGCCTCGATGCCCTCCATTTGGGGCATGGTGATGTCCATAAGGACAACGTCAGGCTTGCTGCGGTTGTATTCGGCGATGGCGGTGAGTCCATCGCCAGCTTCACCGGCCACTTCGCCGCCGAACATCTCGATCATTTTAACCAAGTTTTTTCTGGCGAACACGGAGTCGTCCACCACCAAATAGCGCACGGGTTGCTGGTCTTTCCGTAGTAGCGCTGAAAACTGTTGCATAACCTTCTCCTTTGCTCCGAATGCCGCTTTAGGCGCGCGGAGTTGAAACTGGTACCCTTTCGTTCTTTTCGGTTTTGTCCGAAGAATCTGTTTTGTCGCCGCTGTGTTGAGTGCCGCCATACTGGCCGACGAGATAAGCTGCTAGGCTTTCCAGAGGCAAGACTTTGGTGGCGTATCCTTTCACAATGGCGGCGCGAGGCATGCCACCGACAACGCAAGTGTCTTCGCTTTGCGCGATGGTGACGCCACCGGCGGCCTTGATGGCACCCAAGCCTTCGGAACCGTCGTCGCCCATACCGGTCATGATCACGCCGACAGCAGACAGCGCGAATTCCTGCGCCACGGAGTGGAAAAGCACATCGACCGAAGGGCGGTGTCCGTTGATCGTGGGACCGTCGGAGAGCACGACCATCTCGCCGCGGGGCATGCGCCGCACCATCATGTGGCGATTACCCGGGCAAATCAGGACGCGGCCGGCAAGCAACAGGTCTCCCGATTTCGCTTCCTGAACTTCCAATGCACAACACTCATCTAGGCGCCGTGCGAACATATCGGTGAAGCCTTCGGGCATGTGCTGCACGATAACGAAGCTGGCCGGGAAATCACCAGGGACTTGAGACAGAACGTATTGGAGGGCGTTGGGGCCGCCGGTAGAGACTCCCACGGCAATGATGCGATTGGGAGCCACGGCAGCGTGCGGGCGGATTCTTTTGGGCCCAGGCGTTACTGTTTCCATTAACTTCGGAAGTGCCTTGGGGCCGCCTGCTCGCTTAGCGACTTTGATCTTTTCGGCGAGCTGATGGGCCACGGGGTCCAGATTGCCGGCGGCGGCATCTTTCGGCTTGGCGACGAAATCGATGGCGCCGAGCGCCAAGGCTTTGAACGTGGAGTATGCGCCTTCCTTCGAATGGGTGCTGAACACGAGTACAGGAAGGGGCGCATTCTTCATGATGGTACGGAGGGTTTCGATGCCGTCCATTCGGGGCATTTCCAGATCGAGGGTCACGACGTCGGGCTGCAATTCCGCGATCTTCTTCAAGACAAAGGTGCCGTCCATGGCGGTCCCGACGACTTCAATGTCGGGGTCGCGCTCGAGAATGAGCGGAATCAGCTTCCGCATCAAGGCGGAGTCATCCACAACTAGTACGCGAACCCGCTCTTTCATGCGATGGCTCCCAAGGGTAAAGACCGAGACAAACGAGTAAGGATGGCCGGAACGTTGAGGATCAATACCACAGTTCCGTCGCCCAAGATGGAAGCGCCACTCACCAAATCGCTAGAGACGATCTCGCCGGGCAGCGCCTTGATGACCAGTTCTTCCTCGCCCACCATGCTGTCGACCACCAAACCGAACCGTCTCTCTGCCTGACCGATGACCACAACGAAGCTCTTCTCTTTTTTTCCTTCTACGCTCTCCACGGCGTGAATGTGGCTGAGCGCATTCAATCGCACGAGCGTAAGCACCTGTTCGCGGAGGCGTAAAACCTCACGCTGATCGACGCGGTGAATCTCCTGCTCGCTGATGCGGGTGATTTCGACAACAGCCGAGAGGGGAACGGCGAATAGCCGGCCGGAGACGCGGAAGAGCAAGGTTTGAATGCTGGCGAGGGTTAAGGGCATGCGTAACTGGATAGTGGTGCCTTTGCCTTTGACGGTGGAGATCTGAACGGTACCCTTGAGGCGGTCGAGCACCGTGCGCACCACGTCCATACCGACGCCGCGGCCAGAGATTTCCGTAATTTCGGCAGCAGTGCTGAAGCCGGGCTCGAAAATGAGATTGAGGATGTCCTGTTCCAGCATTCGTTGAGCGTCGTCGGCCTTCACAAGACCGTTTCTGACGGCGTGTTGGCGGACGAGATCAAGATCAACACCGCGGCCGTCGTCGTGGATTTCCAGGACTACCTGAGTTCCCTGGTGAAAGGCGTTCAGTGAAATGGTGCCGCGGGCGGGTTTACCGGCGGCCAACCTATCATCCGCGGGCTCGATGCCATGATCGACCGCGTTACGCACGATGTGGGTAAGCGGTTCGGCGAGGGCATCCAGAATGCCCTTGTCGAGGTCGGTGTGTTCACCGGTGACCTCCAGGGCCACATCTTTTCCGCACAACTTGGCCACGTCTCGCACCACGCGAGGGAACCGGCGGAACAACTGTTCGACGGGCACCATGCGGATTTTCAGAACACATTTGTGGAGTTCATCCAAGACGCGCGACTGAAATGCCAGGGCCTCTGCAAATTTCGCTCGGATGGGATCCTTGGCGTGTTTGCGGTCAAATTCGAGAAGGGTGCGGTGTAACATGGATTTGCCGATAATCAGCTCACCGACGAGGTTCATTACCGCCTCGATACGCGCCGCGTCCACGCGCAGCGAGCTCTCCGCCACCGCGGCGACCGCTGAGGCACCACCGGATTGTTTCGCGTTTGCCGCGTCGTGGCCGCTTTCAGCCTGTGCATTGATCTGCGCGGCATGGGCTTCGAGGAGGTCGCCAAGCATCTGGTGTTCGGCACCATCGGCCTGAACCGCTTCTTCGATGCGCAAATCAGAAACCACCGCGGGAATGCGGCAGCGATGGGCGATGTGTTCCACGGGGTGGGTACTGGCCAGTGCGGCCTCTACAATTTCCACGGAAGCTGCCGCGAGGTTGTCTTCGGGCCGCAGGGCGATGACCGTCCCGCAGGCGTGCAGAACGTTGCGCACCAACTGAAACGCGGCGGCGCGCATGGAGCTGTTCGGGTCGATACGCAGAGCGACGTTGTAGACAACCTCGCCGCGCAATACGGCCTCGGAAATCATGAGACCTTCGTACTCGTTCCAGCGGAAGTTAGCGGGAATCCTCGAGACCGTTCCGTCGGCCTGGCGGGAAATCGGAGCCTGCAACAATCGATGAATCAGAGTGCGAAAGGCCTCCACCGGGGGCGGTGCCAGTTGTTTCTGGTACGCGCCCAACATACTCTCGAACAAATCTACGGCGGAAAGAACTACTTCGGCCACCGCGGCACCGTGCGCCTGCGCCACCTGCAGAGTGAGGATGTCTTCCAGTTCGTGGCTGATTTCACTCAGCTTGGTAAAGCCGCACGCCGCAGAGTCTCCCTTGAGGGTGTGCACAGCGCGGCGCACACTGCGAATGAGTTCTTCGTCGGCCGGGCGCTTTTCGAGCTGCAAACCGGCGTCATTGATGACTTGCAGCAGTTCGGCGGCTGTTTCGAAGAACAGCGCGCGGAGTTCCGCTCCCCGATCCTCAGGCAAGAAGCTCAACCGTTCACCTCGATGCGCTTGTAAGCGGTTCCATTATTTTCGTGGACCATGCGGAACTTTTGTGTAAGGCCGAAGAGACTTTCGGCGTGGCCGACAAAAAGGAAGCCACCAGGATTCAAGCAATGCCAGAACTTCTCGATCAGACGTTTCTGCTCGGCTTCGTCGAAATAGATCATGACGTTGCGGCAAAGAATGATGTCGTTGCGGCGAGGCAAGAATTCGGTTTTCAGATTGTGAAAGTCGAACTGCACGAGCTCACGGAGCTGGGGCTTGACGGCGTATTTGTCGCCGGACTTCTCGAAATAGCGAAGGCGGGTGGTGTAATCGACCGGCTCCATTTGGACTTCGGTGTACAAACCTTCCTGGCCGGACCGCAGACTGGCATAACTGATGTCGGATGCGACGATTTCCAATTTCCAAGGCGGCGGGATTAAAGGCTTGGGGGACGGCATATCGAATGGGAGGGGGTTGCGGAGGTAGTAATAAGCGAGAGCATCGCAGATGAGAATTGCGACGGAGTAGGGTTCTTGTCCCGCGGAACAACCGGCACTCCAGACCCGGAGGGTCCAGTCGCGGCGTTCCTGCTTGTGGTGAAGGATCTGTTCGAGGACGGATTTCTGAAGGAGTTCGAGCTGCGGACGATTGCGGAAGAAACTAGTTTCGTTGACGGTGAGGTTCTCGAGAAGCAGCGCCAGTTCGTTGCGGCCTTCGCGACTGGTGAGTAGGCGGTAATAGCTGTAAAAGGACTCCAGATTACAGGCCTTCAGCCGGCGTTGCAGGCGGTCTTTGAGGAAGTGGCTGCGGCGCTCGTCAAAGTACATGCCGCACTCCTGATAGACCAGGGTCTGCAGAAGCTTCAATTCCGCTTCCGTCAACTGAATCTGGGCAGTGATCGTTCCCATGCTTAGTGATGAGGGCCTTTCGGTAAGCCAAGAGCGCCCCGCAACCTCGGCGCCGCTCTATCTGGCACTGCCGACTGGCTCCGCCGCCTCCTCCAGTTTTTTGTATTCCGGTTGGCGAAGCAGTCGGGCGATGTCCAGGAGGATGACCAAACGCCCCTTGAGCTTGCCCACTCCCGTGACATAACTCGATTCGCCTTCGGCAAACACAGCGCCGGGAGGTTCAATCTCGGATGGCGGAATCTTAAGAACTTCGGACGCCGAGCTAACGATGAGCCCGAGCAGCCGATTTTCCAGATCCACAACCAGAATGCGGTTCTTCTTGTCCGGCTGGGCCGCGGTGTTTCCGAAACGCTTCCGGAGATCCATCACCGGGATGATTTTCCCGCGCAGGTTAATGACACCTTCAATCAATTCAGGTGCATTCGGAACAGCCGTGATTTCGGGAACGCGCACGATTTCGCGCACAGAGCCGATCTGCACTCCATACGTTTCTTCGCCGATACGAAAACCCACGAGTTGGCAGTCTTTCTGCATGCTGGTGCTCCGTCAGGAACGGCTCACTTCCGCGAACTCGTACTCATGTGCCTCACGCTGGGCAGCCGAGCGGCGTGTTGCGGCGCCTTCGCGACGGTGGCGCATCTGGCCAGCGCGATCGATGACGAAACGGTCCATGTTATCGAGCAAGTTGCGCGAGAGCTTGAGCATCTGTTCCGCTGCGGCGGATAGCTCGGTGGAACTGGAAGCAGACTGCTGGACCAGTTCGCGCATCTTGTCCATGGCCCGCACCACGGCTTGGGCACCGGACGCCTGCTCTTCAACGGCGGAGTTAATCTCCTGGGTAATTTCGGTGAGGCGGTTGGTAGCTTTGGCGATTTGCGACGAGCCTGCGGACTGCTCGTTGGTAGCCGCGCCAATTTCCTGGGAGAATTTGTAGACTTCGGTAACCACGTCGGAGATTTTGTGCAGCGCCACGCCTAGGTCGTTACCAAGACTGAGGCCTTCTTCGACGATGCGCGTGCTGTGCTCCATATTCTCCACGGCCTGGCGAGCTTCGCGCTGAATGCTCTGAATGAGGTCGGCAATTTCTTTGGTGGATTGGGTGGATTTTTCGGCGAGCTTGCGCACTTCGTCGGCGACCACGGCAAAGCCGAGGCCGTGTTCCCCGGCGCGAGCTGCCTCGATGGCTGCGTTCAGTGCCAGCAAGTTGGTTTGTTCGGCGAGATCATCAATGACTTCGATGATCTTGCCGATATCGTCGGCACGATGGCCCAGGATATTGATGATTTCGGCGGAGGATTGAATGGCGCGGTTTGTGCGGTTCAGGCCGTCGGTGGTTTTCTCCATGGTCTGGATACCCAGCACGACCTCTTCGCGAGAACGGTTAGCAATATCGAGCAGCACTTTGGCGGTATCGGCGACACGTTCGATCGAGGTGACCATTTGATCGATGGAGGCAGAGGTCTCCGCAACGCTGGAAGCCTGAACCTGGGTGTTCTTCACTACGTTTTGCACGTTGATGCTCATTTCGTGCATGGTGCTGGTGACTTCTTCGATGGCGGACGAAGCCTGGACACTGACTTTGGCAGACTCATCGGCCGCGCCGGCTACTTGGTTGGAACCGGCGGAAACTTGAGAAGCGCCATCGCGCGTGGCTTTAACGATTTCCTGGAGGCCGTGGGCCATACGCAAGAAGGCGTTGCCGAGGGTGTCACGCTTTGAACGCGGCGTCACTTCCATGGTCAGGTCGCCTTCGGCGACGGCCATGGAAACCGCGGCCATTTCCTTGAGGTACGCGACCATGTTGTTGAAGGTAGTGGCTAAGGCACCGATTTCGTCGTTGCGATGAATGTCGATGTTTTGATCGAGGTCACCGGAATCGCCGATTTCGCGCGCCACGGTAATCAGGTGTTGTAATGGTTCGGTAATGGATTTTGCCGTGCGGTAGGCTCCCAGACCGCCGATGAGAATCGCACCAAAGGTGCCAACCACGATGACAACCCCACTAAGGAAACTGGCGCGCGAGGCCAGGGCTTGTGATTCCTGGAGCGCCTTGCCTATATCGGCATTCGCTTGATCCAGCACTTGGGAGGACTTAGCGAGCCAGGAAGCAGGATCCTTCTGCAAATAAAAGATCTGCAGGTCAGAAACGGTAGCGTCGCCGGAATCAACCTGGTGGCGCTTGGCAAGGAGCGGCTTGGCAAAATTGTCCGCCCAACTGGACTCCGTCCCTTCGACCTGAATGAGGGCGGTGCGCAGGATGTCATCAGTCGCCTGGGCCTGGCCGCGTTTAATCAAGTCCGTCAAATCGGAGAAGCCGCGGTTGACTTTGTCTTCATCGCGGGGATCGCCGGACAACAGGAAATTATTGAGGTTCAGACGGTTCTTCATGATTTGGTAACGAACGTTTTCTGCCGTACGGACACTTTCGAGCGTAACCGCAGCTTCGTTGCTCGCGGAGCGGGCCTTCCACAGTGCCAACAGGTCCACTATGAGCAGCAGAAACAAAATCGCGAGAACTACACCGAAACCTTTGTAGAGTTGCCTTCCGATCGTCATCGCCCTTCCTCCACTTCCCCCCGCACAAACTGAGAGCGCCCGACCTCCGCAGCATCGGTTACGGATGAAAATCAAACTCGATGATCTGGGTTGTTTCTTCCGGTCCGGGCTCAAACTTCCAGTCCTTGACCACATCCATGCAAGATTGCACCAGGACTGGATGACCGCCCAAGGCGCGCGCGTTCTTCACGCGGCCGTCGGGCGCGATTACCATTTCAATTTTCACTTTGCCGGTGAGATTCATCCGGCGAGCAAGGTCGGAATACTGCGGATTGACTTTCGATTTGATCTTGCGCTTGTTGTCCTCGGTGCTAAATTGCTGCGGAAACGCCACGGCAGCGGTAAGAACCAACAAACCGACAGCAGCGAGAAACCGACTGCCCCACGAAGCTCCCATTGACACTACTCCTCCCAAGGCGGGATACGAAGCCAAGCACAGAGGAGGCAAGTCGAGGGCCAGTAGTATTGAAACGATTTGGTACGCAGCCGCAACCTCGGTAATGCTCGTAATGGTCTGATTCAGGGAGAGATGCGAGATTTGTAGGATTTTCCTGGCGGGCTTGAAGCAAGTCTCGGTGTCTCATTTGACGGGCGCAACACCGGATGAAGGTCTCAGGCTGAGAATTGCCGGTGTGACTGGCCCACGGTACAGGTAACGAGTGCGTGTCACACTTTGCAACGAGCGTTGACTCAGTTTGAGATTGCTCAGTAGCGTGGATATGCAGAAATCTTAATTTGAGACACGCTGCACCCATTCACCCCATGCGTGAACGCCAGTCTTTTCCGAAACCGAGATCTGCGAGCAACCGTGCTCGCACGCAATCGGGCCCTGTTTCCGTTGACGTTTCGCATGAGTTCATGGACCTGGCCCTGGAGGCCGCGCGTTGCCGCGAATTGCCAACCTTTCTTACGAGCCTGGCCGCACGTGGCGCGGAGATGCTGAAAGCGGATTGGGGCGCGGTAGGGGAAATTCACGGGAATAGGGTGGAGTTGCACCGGCGAAGCATTGCGGTAAATGAGGAGCAGTCGAACTGGCTCGCTGGAAAAGTCCGGGTGCGCCGCCCTGGTCTTGAGGTGGTGCGCTTCGAAGGGCGTGATGCGTTTTGCGTACTGCATCCGATTTATGCCAGCGACCACGAATTGATGGGCACACTTTGTCTCCATCGCTCGAATCCGGAAATGTCCGAAGAAGACGGGAGATTGCTGGCGGCGCTGGCGAGTTACGCAGCGTTGGTAATGGAAAAGGTTCGACGATTTTCCCAACTGGAGCGTTCGAAGAAGCAGTGGGTGGAGGATATTGACGCGATCAGCGATTACATCGTGGTGCACGACCAGTCCTGGAATATCGTTCGCACGAATCGATCGCTGGCCTCACATATCGGTATTCCGCCGGTGGCCCTGGTGGGAGAAGCGATGCGGAGTTTGCGGCACATCGCGGAAACGGGCAGTGCGCTTCCCTGCCCTTTTTGCCAGAACACCTCGGAGACGCGCGAGGAATACATCGCCACAGGGCAAGGGCGCACGTTTCTGGTCTCCACTTCGCGTACGCGCGGAGCAAATGAAGAAGAAGGGCGCACGATTCATGTGTTGAAGGATATTAGTGACCGGCGTGAGGCGGAGCGACGTTACCGGGAACTGTTCGATAACATCCAGGAGGGGCTGTTTTTTGCAACGCCCGAGGGACAATTTATCGATGTAAATGATGCGATGGTGCGCATGCTGGGTTACGAATCGCGTGAAGAACTGCTGCGGGCGGACGTAAGTGCACACCTCTACCCGACGCGGGCGGCAAAGGAGCGATTGGTTCGAACAATTACAGCGCAAAGCACTTTGCGAAACTATGAGGAACTGCTGCGACGGAAAGATGGGAGCTTGCTGCACACATTGCAGAATATCAGCGCGGTGCGAGACCCGCAGGGCCGTATTGTGCAAATTCGAGGGCTGATGCTGGATGTGACTGAGCAGAAAATGTTCCAGTCGCAACTGCAGCGCGAGCGTGATTTCAACCAAAAGATCCTAAATACCACGCAAAGCATGATCCTGGTGCTGGACACAGCGGGTTTGATCAGTTACGCGAACCGCCGCTGTTTCGAAGCCGGGTACCGGCAGGAAGAACTAATCGGGCAACGGCTAGTGGGACTGGTAGAGAATTCGCAGCGGCCAGACTTTGAGGCGGCGCTACAAACTACCGCACATGGGCACCAAGTGGAGAATCTGGAATTGCGGGTAAAGCGGACTGACGGTTCGATGGGGCACTTTTCGGTAAGCTTGAGCCCCAGCCGAGACGAATCAAACCAAGTGAACAGCGTCGTGGTGGTGATGACGGACATTACCGACGCGGTGTTATTGCAGGCAAAATTGGCACATGCGGAAAAAATGGCCACGATTGGGCGGCTGGTGTCGGGGGTGGCGCATGAAGTGAACAATCCGCTGGCGGCCATTCTGGGTTTCACCGATCTGCTCCTGGAGGATCCGCAGGTTCCCGAGACGGCGCGAGAGGAATTGCAGATTATTCTACGCGAAACGCAGCGCACGAAGGAAATTGTGCAGGGGTTGCTTAGCTTTGCGCGGCAACGGCCGGCACAACGGGAGCCCATGCAGGTGAACGCGATTTTGCGGCAGACGATCCGGCTGCGCAGCTACGATTTCTCCAGTCACGGCGTGGAAGTCACAGAGGAGTTCAACGAAAATCTGCAGTTGGCGATGGGCGATCCGCAGCAACTGCAGCAGGTATTTTTGAATATCCTGAACAACGCTTACGACGCGATCCAGGAATCTGGAAATCACGGGAAGATTCGTATTCGAACGAGGCAGACGACGGATTTTATTGAGGTGGCGTTCATTGATAACGGCACCGGCGTCCGCGAGCCGGACCGCATTTTTGATCCGTTCTTCACCACAAAGCCTGCAGGCAAAGGCACAGGATTGGGGCTGAGTATCTGCTACGGCATCGTGCGCGCTCATGGAGGAGAAATTCTTTGCTGGAATAATGAGCGGGAGACCGGAAGCACGTTTGTGGTGCGCCTGCCCATCGCCACAGAAACGGCTCTCGCGGCGTCCGCGAAAGAGGTGGGACGGTGAACGCCGCGAAGACGAACCTCGCGCCGATTCTGTTGATTGAAGATGAGCCCGCGGTGAGCGCGTTTGTGCGCACCGCCTTGGAACGCAAAGGCTATCGTGTGGTGCAAGCTTCCACCGGTGCAGAAGGATTGCAGCAGCTCTCGACGGAAACGTATGGCGGAGTGATTTCTGACATTCGCATGCCCGGTGACGTGAATGGCGCCGACGTACATCACTGGATCCAGCAGAACCGGCCAGAACTCGGCGAGCGCATCATCTTGATCAGCGGGGACACGGCCAACAGTGAAACACAGTCGCTTTTGTGGAGCAGCCATACGCCCTGCATTGAAAAGCCTTTCCGCGTGCAGCAACTGATTTCTACCGTGGAGAAAACCTTCGGAAAGCCCTAAAGCCATGACTGACGATCTGAAAATCAAATTATTGGTAGTGGACGACGAGCAGAGCATCCGTCGGCTGTGCATGACCATTGGCAGTTCGCTGGGTTTCGTTTGCGACGAGGCGGAAAGCGCGGAGACGGCAGCCACGAGGCTGGAGACGGATCCGCCGGATGTGGTGCTCACGGATTTTAAGTTGCCCAACCAGTCGGGCGTGGAACTGTTGAAGCAGATCAAGGGCGTGCTGCCACGCACGGAAGTGGCGATTATGACCGGACACGGATCGATTGAGTCCGCGGTCGATGCCATGAAGTTGGGCGCATACGATTACATCGAGAAGCCGTTTCGCGTGGAGAAAATGCGCTTGCTGCTGCAGCGCATGGCGGAAAAAGTCCGGCTGGTTAACGAGAATGCGTTTCTACGGGACAAAGTGAGCACGGAGGAAAATCTGGACGGGATTATCGGGTCGTCCGCAGGCATGCAAGACGTACTGCGGATGATTTCGCGATTGAAGGACACCCGGACGCCGGTGCTGATTTCCGGAGAAAGCGGGACCGGCAAGGAACTAGTGGCACGCGCGATTCATTTCCGAGGCCCATTGGCAAAATCGAATTTTGTTGCCGTGGATTGCGGGGCCCTGGTGCCCACTCTAATGGAGAGCGAACTGTTTGGGTACGAAAAGGGAGCGTTCACCGGCGCAACGAAAACCAAGGCGGGCCTGTTTCAGGCGGCCAATGGAGGAACGATTTTTCTGGACGAGATTGGCGAGCTGCCGTTGGAGATGCAAGCGAAGTTGCTTCGCGTGCTGCAAGAGAAAGAAGTGCGGCCGGTCGGCAGCAACGAAAAGATTAATGTGGACGTGCGCGTGGTTGCGGCCACCAATCGGGATTTGGAAGCAGCGTATCGCGCCGGAACTTTCCGCAAGGATTTATACTTCCGGTTGAACGTGGTCACGGTGCACTTGCCACCGCTGCGCGAGCGCCGCGCGGACATTCCGATGTTGGTGCACCACTTTTTGAATCGCTACACGCCGGGGATGCATTTGCAGGTGACCGCTGCGGCGATGAAAAGCTTGCTGCAATACGATTGGCCAGGGAATGTACGTGAACTGGAAAACTGCATCGCGCGCGCGGTAACTCTGGGGGATCACGAAACCATAGACGTGCAGGATTTACCGCCGGCGATACGCACGGAGCAACCGATGGCGCAGGAACTGTCTGTGCAGGACGCGTCTTCGCTGTCCACCACGGCGCTGGCGGAGATGGAACGGATGACCATTCTGCGGGTGTTCGAACAGGCGCATGGGGATAAAGCACTGGCAGGGAAAATGTTAGGGATCAGTCGTGCCACGCTGTATCGGAAACTGAAACGGTATAACATCGGGCCGCGCGGGGTTGCCGAGAGGACCGAACCGCAGGAGGCGGAAGCGCACGCGGCGGGACACTAACATGTCCTCGCGAGCGGGGAATTACCATGCTGTCCAGAGCTCCCGTATATCACTGAGGGCTCCTCGGACTTCTACAGGTGCACCGCGCATCCGATGGATTTGCGTGCTCTTGTGGGGTGAGGTAAACTGCGTGGCCGATGACGGATACTGCCTCTCTTGCTGGTCGTACGATCTCTCACTATAGCGTCCTAGAGAAACTTGGCGGCGGGGGAATGGGCGTGGTCTACAAAGCCAAGGACACACGCCTAGGCCGCAGTGTAGCCCTTAAGTTCTTACCCGATGACATTTCCCAAGATGTACAGGCGATCGAGCGATTCCGTCGGGAAGCGCGGGCCGCCTCCTCGCTCAATCATCCGAACATCTGCACGATATACGATGTTGGAGAATTCGAAGGGCGTCCGTTCATGGCGATGGAGCTGCTGGAGGGACAGACGCTGAAGCACCGGATCTCGGGGAAGCCCATAAGCATCTCGGAACTACTGGAGGTGGGCATTCAAATCGCCGAAGGGTTGGAAGCCGCCCACACCAAGGGCATCCTGCACCGGGATATCAAGCCAGCCAACATTTTTCTGGTGGACCGGGGACAGGCGAAGATTCTCGATTTTGGGCTGGCGAAATTGGTAACGCAGCGGGAGCAATTGCCGGACGCGCTGAGCGAAACGGCATTGCATACGCAAACGCATATTTCGGACGAGGCATTGCTGACGAGTCCGGGCAGTTCGATTGGTACGGTGGCGTACATGTCACCGGAACAGGCGCGGGGTGAAGAGTTGAGCCCGCGTTCAGACCTGTTTTCGCTGGGCGTGGTGCTGTATGAGATGGCCACCGGCATGGTTCCGTTTTCAGGTTCCAGCGTTGCACTGATTTTCGATGGCATCCTGCATGCGACGCCGCCTCCGGTAACAAAGTTAAATGCCCGGTTGCCCCTGGCTTTGGAGAACATTTTTAGCAAGGCGCTCGAGAAGGATACCGACTTGCGGTATCAAACTGCCGCCGAACTGCGCGCAGACCTAAAGCGTCTGAAGCGCGATTTGGACTCCAACCGACGTCCCGCGGCCGTTGAAAGAAGCGACTCGTCGCAGACGAGTCCGGCGGCCGGAGCGGTGACGAAGAAGTCCGTGGCGGTACTATATTTCGAGAATCAGGGCGGAGGGAAAGAGGACGAATACTTCCGAGACGGCATGACCGAAGACATCATCACCGAGCTCTCGAAGATTACCCAGCTTCAGATTTTCCCGCGGTCGGAAATGCTGGCGTTTCGCGACAAAGCGATTTCGGCACCACAGGTTGGGCACCAACTGGGTGCGACGTACGTGCTGGAGGGCACTATTCGGCGCTCGGGTAACCGGCTGCGCATCACCGCCCAGCTCGTTGAAGGTTCCACGCGGCATTCCGTGTGGGCCGAACGGTACGATCGCCAACTGGAAGATGTATTCGCAATTCAGGACGAAATCGCCCGGTCCATCGCGCAGGCGCTGCGCATCACGCTGACTCCGCAAGAAGAAAAAACGATTGGCGTCAAGCCCACGGAAAATACCCAGGCGTACGACTTTTATCTGCGGGGCCGGAGTTACACGCGGCGAGAAAACACGGACTATGCGCTACAGATGTTCGAGCAGGCCATCAAGCTCGACAGGAACTTTGCTCTTGCGCATGCCGGGATCGCGCATCTCTGTGGGCTCATCTACGAACTGCGCGAGCAGAGCACCGAGTGGCTCTCGCGCGGACTGACCGCATGCGATCGGGCGATGGCGCTGGCTCCGGACCTGCCAGAGGTGATGGTCGCGAGGGCCCGACTCTTCTACGCACAGAAGAAATACGATGAATGTGAGCTACTGGCGCGCCGCGCGATTGAACGCAAGCGCGATTGTGACGGGTCCTGGAACATACTTGGGCGCGCGCTGTTGTCCAGCGGCAGGTACGAAGAGGCTGCACAAATCGCCGAGGATGCCATCGAATGCAACGGCGATGATTACAACACTTACATACCGTTTAACGTTTGCGCGGAACGACTGGGTCGAAAGAAAGAAGCAGAACGCCTCCGCGACCGCATGAACGTGGTGCTCCGAAAACAACTGGAACTGGTTCCAGAAGACGTGCGAGCCCGCATTTTGCTGGCGACCAATCTGGCCTACCTCGGGGAGGCGGAAGAAAGCATCCGGCACCTGCAGACGGCCGTCGCTCTTCGTCCCAACGACGGGAACACCCTGTACAACGCCGCGTGCACGTACGGAGTCCTGGTTCGAAAGGCAGAAGCGCTGGCGACGCTGAAAAAGGCGTTTGCCTCGGGTTATGGCAATCTGAATTGGGCCGCCAGAGATTCCGATCTTGTTTGTCTCCATGACGAGCCGGAGTTCCGGAAACTCGTCGGCCTCGACGCCGCTCCCGCCTTATAGAAATAAGTGGACTCGGGGCAACTGCTCCGTACCGGGACGACTCTCCAACTGGAGTCTTTGTGACACGTAGCGAGCGAGACAGACCTCTCGCCGCCATTCCCGATAGGCACGACTTATTGTAGAACGCGTTGTTTTCGAGCATTCCTGTTCTACTCGCAGGAATTGCCGGCGCTTGTCCGCATCTGCCGGCTAAAGGTCCATGTGACAGAAGCAACCCCGCCACCAGGGGTTGATGATCTAAGTTCGTGGCCAGGACCACGAGAAGGAACTCGTGTTTGGGAGGTGGTGCGCGCGTCTCAGGGGCCGAGGTGATAAGTCGAGGTCGAGGTGAGACGGAGTGTTTCAGGCTGAGACATTTTTGAGCCGGATGAGCTAGGGGAAATTTCTAAGATACGCAGGTTCAATGCGTTGAGGGCTGATGCCGGGGCGGGCCGTTTTGGCTTGTGGCGTGCTTTTCCTTTCTTGGGACATTGCGCCCCTGGGTCCGTTTCGTGTGTACGTGCACGAGGACGGCCCTCTGGCCTGTAGACGGCGCGTTCCCGCTGGCCCTGGGGACTCGCGGATGACACTGATTGCAGACGAACGGGATTGTGCGGAGCAGTTGGCGCGATTTTTTCCCAAGCTTCCCGCGGTGCGCATTCCGGTACGCGTGATGATGTTGCGTTCCGGGGTGGTTCGCGCACCGGAAGCCACCGTGGTGGAATTCGGAAGTGAAGAATGCGCAATTTTCTTGTCGAAGTTAGCGCTGGAGTTTGATGACCGAGTCCGGATTGCAAGAGATGGAAGAGGACGTGCGGCGGAGGCGGCGGTTATCGCGCTGCAGTATCACGAAGGACGCAAAGCGGTAGCCGTGCGATTTCTGGATCGTCCCTGCGAATGGATGGTTTGCCCGTGAACAAAATGATTACAACCCTGAATTTGTCGGCGCCCCCGAAGCCCGAAGGCGGGAGGCAGGCGCAATGGGAAGAAACGCGCTCGGTATTTCCCATCTATCTTGCGATTGCCAAACACCTGCAGATTGAAATTCCCTTCCCGCAGAACAAGCGCGTGCTGCAGGAAAAGGCAGACGAGCAATTCGCGAAGCAGGTGCAAGTATGGCTGGATGCCATGGACGGGCAGGTGCATGTGCACCAGTTGCGTCAATTGCTCCAGACCACCACGCTGAATGCGAGCGAGAGCGGTTTGCGCGCGCTGATCATGCGTCACCTGCGCAAGCCTTCGAAGACCACGATCGACCGGGACAAAATTGACTTCCTGCTGGTGCAGTATTTCGCACTGTGCGCTCCGGCGAAGATTTATCACAAACAGATCGAACTGACCGACGCAGCGCAGGTAATGAAACCGGTTCTGGGCGATGTGGACTGCACACCGCTAAGCTGGTGCGAGCCGCTGGAAAAGATGATCGTGGCGCTGCGCGGCTTCAAAAGCGTCCGCGATATCTTGAAGACAAGTTTTATCGAGCAGGGACGCCGCGTGAAAGAAGGCGCCGGAGGGATGTTTTATGATCCATCGGCGATGATCGCGTTCGTGCGGTTCAATTTTTTACTGCGACGAACACTAATCGAATTGATGCATGCCGACCTAATTTATATCCGCTCGGGCATCCATCACCTGGAAAGCGCAGGGGCCAAGACGGTGAATTGCCAGGCATTCGGGCTATCGTCGACGGAGCCGATCGCAAAGGTACGGCAGATTGCGGATGAGTGGAAACAGCCATTCCAGAAGGAATACAACGAACGCAGCGTAAATCAGGCTTTTGAGAAGTTATTGTCGCTGCGAGCAGATGTGGAGGGCACGGTGGAACGTGTGATCGGGAAGCCGATCGAGGCCAGTCCGGTGCACGCGGCGAGCGCCCCAGCGCGCGGCGCGGGGAATTCAGCACCGGCCCCGGTGACGGCAGCATTGCGCGGCGAGAAAGCCGCGGCTCCCGCTGCGTCGCCCGAAAGCACCGAACCTTCTCTCGATTTTGAAACTTGCATGGAACAGGTGTGGGAGCAACTGATTTCTGCGCCGCCTTCGCGGGGGCGCTCGATGACCACGGTGCGTGTCGGCGCGGCCCGATTACTGATGTCGTCGTGGGAAGTGGCGGCGTTTGTGAGCGAGGACGGGCCGGCCGCAGAAGATCTGCGGCGGGCGGTGGTGGCGCGCGCGCTAGTGACAGCGGCGATGGAACAAGCGAAAGAGCAAGGCGTGGCCACGCCGCTGGATCGGGTGCTGCCGATCGCACGCATGGAAGTGTCCCGCTTGCAGGAGCGCGTGGAAGTAGCGAAGCAGGCCAAAGATACTGAAGCGGCCGTTAATTTGGGCATCAGCACCAAGCGGCTGCTGTCGGCGTTGGACGAAGCGGAAAAACTTTAGTTCCCTGCTGTGCTTTTGGGGGCAGGCGGAAGACAGTCAGGGAGTGGACTTCCTTTGCGAACGACGAACGCACTGATTCTCACCGATGACGCGGAATTCGCGCGTCTGCTGTCGGCCTGCTGGCAAACGGAGCGGCAGTTGCCGGGCCTTTCTGTGATAACCAGCGATTTGTGGAAAACGGACGATTCCGTGGTCTGCGATTTGATCGTAGTGGGCCCACTGAAGAAGCAACGTCCTTCCGAACTGCTATCGTCGATTACGGCAAGTACTGCAGTGATTCTGTGCGCTCCCTCGGATCCGAAGGAATTGGGGCAACTGCGCAAAAGGTATCCGCGGCTGTTGCACGTTCCTGTGCGTGAGGATTGGACGCAAGTGGTTCTGTTGGTGGCAGGGGAATCCTTGCGGAGAACAGAGGCCTTGCGGCTGGTGAAACAGGCTGAACAGCGCGCCGCGCAAAATGCGAGCGACGCAGTGCTCGGCCGATATATGACGGACATGAAGCACAACGTCAACAATGCGATGACATCGTTGCTGGGGAACGCGGAGTTGCTGCTGCTGGAGCCAGGTGAACTTTCCGCGCAATCGCTGGCACAGATTAAGACGATTCACACGATGGCTTTGCGAATCAACGAAATCATGCAGCGATTCTCATCGCTAGCTTCAGAGATGCGGGACCTTGAGACACCTTCTCAAGCTGAGACAGACGAGGCTGCAGCGACACTATTTCCGCGCCGGTAACCTGCGGGCGTGGATACCTATCCGCTTTGTTTACAGGCACCTAAAAATATGGGCACGGTCCCCCCTGAAACCATCAAGCTGGCCGCTGACGTGCTTTTTTCTACCGTGGAGAACCACGCGGAGTCTACGCTTGTGCAGAAAAAAATACTCATCGTTGACGACTCGCCGGCGCAGGTAAAGCTGATTCAAGGCCTTCTGGAGCCGGAGGGCTATTGGCCGGTTGGCTTGAACGATCCGAAACGCGTCGAAGAAGCGATCACTGTTGAGAAGCCTAACGTGATCCTTCTGGACGTTGTAATGCCGGAGCGCAATGGATTTCAGGTTTGCCGGGAGTTGAAGGGGAACATCAAGTTCAACGCCATACCGGTAATTTTAGTGACTTCGAAGGACACTGCGAGCGACCGCTACTGGGGACAGCAACAAGGTGCGGATGGCTATGTGACCAAACCGTTCACGCGGGACGAACTTCTACGGGCGGTACGCCGATTTGTGTGAGGCAGCAGAAGGACACTTGGGAATGAGCGAAGACTTTCAACTGACGCCGATCGCCCCCGACGCGGAACTGGGCGAACTGCTGGACGCCGTGGCGCCGGTGGGTGAGCGCCCTCCGGAATCACAGTTTGTTGTATTTCGCAGCGGGCGGGAACGTTTTTGTCTGCCGGTCCTGGATGTGGAAGAGGTGGTGGAGTGGCCGCTGGTGACCAAGATCCCACTGGCACCCGGCTACATGCTGGGAATTTTCAATTTGCGCGGCTCTATCGTTCCTCTGATTGATAGTGCGCTTACGGAAGGGCGACGGGCTGGGCTATTACCGAAGCATGTGGTGGTGGCGTCGTTGCGCGGAGACGCGCAACACGATGATTTGCGCGTTGGGATCGCTGCCGACGAGGTTGTGGGGACATATTCCGTGACGGATTCGGAAGATTTGTTAGAAGAAGCTCCAGAAAACGTGCCGCATTGCGTGGGGATGTTGCGGCACGACGACCGCCTGGCACTGGTAATCGACCTGCGCCGGCTGTTGGAAGTTTATCCGGGACCGAGTATCTGATGACTTTTCGAATGAGTTTGGGGAGGAAGTAATGAAATCGCGACTCAGCAGCACGATCTGGATGCTGATCATCTTCAACGGCATCGCACTCTTTGTGGTCCTCGGACTGGCGTACAGCGCCGGACGACAAGCCGCGGCGAATTCCACGGGATTCGACGCTTCGGCGCTGATCGTTCCGGGAGTGGTGGCGTTGGCCATGACCATAGTTCTGGCGTGGCGGTTGGGGGGAAGCATTCTGTCTCCGGTGAACGAGCTGGCGGCGTTTTCGGAGCGGCTGGCCGCGGGAGACGGCAAGGCGCGCGCGGAGGTTTCGTCTAACGATGAGTTTGGCTACATCGCGGACAATCTCAACCGTGCGGTAGCGAAGGTGTCCAAGGCATCTTCGAACCAGGAAGCCAGCGAGTCACTGCAACGCAGCATCACGGACCTGCTGGCGGTAATCAATCAGGTGGCCCGCGGAGATTTGACGCTGCGGGGCAAGGTGACCAACGACGCGCTAGGCAACGTGGCCGACTCCATCAACTATATGTTGGACAATTTCACGAAAGTCCTGGAGCGCGTGCGCAAGGCCGCGATGGAAGTGACCACGTGCTCAAACAACATCCTGGTGGCCGCTGACGAAATGCAGGCCGGCGCTACGCAGCAGGACCAGGAAATCACCAATACGTCGAGCGCGGTAGAAGAACTGACGGTCTCGATGAAACAGGTGTCAAACAACGCGGAAGCCAGCGCGGAAGCGGCCCGCCGCGCTCTGGATGCGGCCGAGCAGGGCAACCGCGCGGTGCGCGACACCCTGGACGGTATGCAGCGGATCCGTTCGTCTGTGCAGGCCACCGCGAAGAAAATCAAATCGCTGGGCGACCGCTCTCTGGAAATTTCGGAAATCATCAACGTGATTAACGACATCACCGAGCAAACAAATTTGCTGGCATTGAACGCGGCGATCGAAGCGGCACGCGCCGGTGAAGCGGGCCGCGGTTTCGCGGTGGTTGCCGACGAAGTACGGAAGCTGGCGGAACACTCACGCAGCGCGACGAAGGATATCGCGGCGCTCATCAAGGCCATCCAGGCGGAAACGAACGAAGCGGTTGTGGTTATGGAAGACGGCACCAAGGAAGTGGAATCGGGCGCCACGCTGGCCGACCAGGCGGGCCGTGCGCTGGACGCGATTTCCAGCGTGGTGCGCCAGTCCGCGGAGCTCGTGCAGGAAATTTCTCTAGCATCCAAACAACAGGTGCGCGGCACCGAGGGTGTTGCCCACGCCATGCAGATCATTTCCAACATTACGCGGCAGACTTCACAAGGCACGCGCAGCACCGTCACGACAGTCAGCCAACTTGTGAAACTGTCCGACCAGCTCAATGAAGCTCTGGCCCAGTTCCGTGCCAACGCGAAAGGCGCTTCGGCCGAGGACACGGATCATCGCATGACACCGGTTGGCGCGCTTCGCTAGCGGTGAGTGAAATTCGCTCCTGCTTTGCGGGGGCACAACGGGATGACCATGAGTGAGCGCCAGGGCCCGGAACACGGATTGAGTGAACACGAGTTGAGCGAAATCCGCATGCTGATCGAAGAGCGGACAGGGATACATTTCGATGCGTCGCGCGAGAGGTTTTTCTCCACGCGTGTGCGGGAGCACCTGCGCGAACGGGGCTTCGCTCGCGGGACGGAGTTGCTGCGTGCCGCCCGAAAAACCAATGTCGAATACGAGTCGTTGTTAGAGAAGCTGCTGACGCAGGAGACTTCGTTTTTCCGATACCCGGCGGTGTTTGAGGCGTTCGAAAAGCACGTGTTGCCGGAACTGCACGTGAAGAAGTTCTGGAGGAATCCGCGGACGCTGCGAATCTGGAGCGCGGGGTGCTCGACGGGCGAGGAGCCGTATTCAATCGCGATCACAGTGCTGGACACGCTATCGTTTGCGGACGCTTGGGAGGTGGAGATTCTGGCGACGGACGTGGGCCGGCAGGCGTTGAAAACGGCGGAACGCGGAATTTATTCAGGGCGGGGCATTGCTAGCGTGAGCGGGCGGCAACTCGCAAGCCATTTTTCAGTGGTTCCGGGTGGTCACGAGGTCAAGCCCCGACTGCGCAAAATTGTGAGCTTTACGCAGGTGAACCTGGCTTCGCCCGTTTACCTTGGGCGCATGGACCTGATTTTCTGCATGAATGTCTTGATTTATTTCTCGGAAGAGCGGCGACGAGCGCTAGTGCAACGTTTCTATGATGCGCTGGAACCCGGGGGGTATTTGTTTCTGGGGCACTCGGAATCGATTTCGAAAATGCCGGTGAAGTTCCAGGCGATCGTGCTGGGCGACTGCATCATGTACCGCAAGCCAACGGCGGAGGAGTTGCAAAAGCCGGAGTTGGTGACGGAGGGACGCGCGTGAACACGCCCGATCGCGAAGCCGTCGAATTGTTCCTCCAGGAAGCCTCGGAGCACCTGCAATATTTGCGGGAGTATGTAGGAGTGCTGCAAGAAATTGCGCCCCGGCATGAGGACTTAGAGCGGCTGTATATTGCCGCTCACACGTTGAAGGGCACGTCGGCCAGCTACGGATTTCCACGGTTCTCGGAAATTGCCGGGAAACTGGCGCATGTTTTCCAATACGCATTGAATGCGCCGCTGGGTGACGATCTTCACGGCCCACTGACAGAATTTCTGTCTGACGGGATATCGTTGCTGGAAACGAGTCTCATCGAGATTGCGGATACGGGGCAAGAGAATCGCGAAGACATTTCGGCGTTCAAGGAAAGATACCGATTTGCGTTTCCGCCAGAGCCGCCGCCGCTGAATCTGAGTATGAAGGATCCTCTGCCACCTGAACCAGCGATGAAAATCGATCCGACGGCACTCAAGCCAGTTCCCGTCGAGACAGGACTAACGGGCTCGTACTTCGACGCGCTGCCGTCCGACGATAACGTTTCCCACGAGATATTGGAGTTTTTCCAGCCGGAAGCTGAAGAACATCTGCAAATCGTGAGCGACTGCCTGCTGTCGCTGGAAGGCAACAACAATCCTGAGGAAATCAACCGGCTGTTCCGCGCGATTCACACAGTAAAGGGTTCGGCTGCGCAGGTTGGACTGCGGCGCCTGGGTGCCATTGCGCATCGCGTGGAAGATCTAATTGGACGGTTGCGCGACAACGAGCTGGAGCCTTCACCTGATCTTGTGGACGTTTGCCTCGAGTCCGTGGACATTCTGCGGAAAACGTTGCGACGGGAGTGGCCGGGCGAAGTGGAGATGCGCGGCGGGGTCGATTCCCTGCTCGGGCGCATCGCGCAATACGCGCCGCCCGAAGCGGAAGAAGAGGCGACTGGCCAGCCAGTTGTTAGCGAAGAAACGTCAGTTGCACAGACAGTTCCTGAGAAGGTCGCGGCGAAGCCCGCCACGGCGGCCATCCAGAAGGCAGGTGCCGCCACGAAATCGGTACGCATCGCGCTGGGCCGGTTGGACCGCATGATGAATACCGTCGGCGAGCTGGTCATCAGTCGTACCAAGATGGTCGGGCGCGTCGCCGAGCTGGACAAGATGATCGACACTCTGAGTTTCTCGAAAGAACGCTTACAGGGAAAGGTCAACGAATTCCAGGAAAAGTACGAGTACAACCGCATTCGTTCGCAGATCGGAATGCCATGGGCGAACAATCAGCGGCAAAAGCTGCTGACGAGCGCGGCGGCGGGGGAAGGCGGATTCCTGGACGAGTTCAGCGAACTGGAAATGGACCGCTACGACGACTTCAACATATTGTCGCGGTCGATGACGGAAATCTCGGCGGATGTGAACGAAGTGCTATCGCAGCTTGAGGGCTACGTGAACCGGGTGGAAGGAGACATCGACGAGTTCACAAAGCTGGCGCACCATTTGCAGGACGAAATCACGGCGGCGCGCATGGTGCCGATTGGCACGCTGTATTCCCTGCTCTCGCGCGCGGTGCGGGATGCAGCGAAATCTTCGAAAAAGAATGTGGATTTGGATTTTTCTGGCAGCGAGACGGAGCTGGACAACAACATTATTCAGCAGATTTCCGACCCGCTGGTGCACCTTGTGCGTAATTCCGTGGCGCATGGCATCGAGGCGCCGGCGGAGCGACTAGGCGTTGGGAAAGCAGGACAGGGTCGCGTGATGCTGCGCGCTTATCATCGCGGCAACCATATTTACATTGAAGTGGAAGACGACGGGCGCGGGATCGATTATCCGCGGGTTCGCCAAGCGGCCATGGATTGCGGGTTGGTTTCGGCGGAAACGGCCGACCGGCTAACGGAGCGCGATTTGCGGGAAATGCTGTTCCATCCGGGATTTTCGACGGCCACGGTGAAAACGGAATTGGCGGGGCGGGGCGTTGGGTTGGATGTGGTGCGTTCGAACCTGAATGCCCTCAATGGTGAAATTGAAGTACATAGCGAAACAGGCCAAGGCACGAAGTTCACGTTGAAGGTGCCGTTGACGCTGATTATTTCCCCGGCCCTGTTCGTGCGCTGCGGTTCGAATCATTTCGCGCTGCCGCTGGCAGTTGTGGAGGAGATTCGCAGGTTACGCGCGGACGAGATCGAGGATGTGGGCGGGAAGCTGCTCACTAAGGTCCGTGACATTGTGACCGAGGTGGTTCGGTTGGACTCGTATTTGGGGCTTCCGCCGCTGGAGCCGATCAATGGGTATTTTCGGATGGTGGTGGCCAATGCCGGAAATCGGCAGGTCGGGCTGGTTGTCGAAGAGGTGCTGGGCAAGGACGAAATCGTTATCAAGAATCTGGGCGAGTATCTACGGCGGGTGAAACTGTTCCCCGGCACAACGATTGCGCCGGACGGCAGTTTGATCTTGCTGATCGATTTGAACCGCATGGTGGCGAACGAGCCGAACGAACGACGTCCGGTGCAAGCGAATGCCAGCGCGGCGCGTGTGTTTGCACCGGGCTCCGCGGCAGTGGCGCGCGGAACGATTCCGACGGAAGCGATCGACCGGGTGGACCAGGAACGGGTGATTGTGGTGGCGGACGATTCGATCAGCGTGCGAAAATTCGTGGCACGGATGCTGGAGAAGAACGGTTATCGCGCGAAACTGGCGGCGGATGGGCTGGAAGCCGCCGAGTTGATTGGACAATTCGGGTGTCACCTGGTGATCACGGATTTGGAAATGCCGCGAATGACGGGTTACGAACTGATGGCGCAACTGCGGCAGAGCCCGACGACGAAGCGCATTCCAGTGCTGGTGGTAACGTCGCGCGCCGGCGCCAAGCATCGCGACCGCGCGATGAAAGAAGGGGCTTCCGCGTTTCTGACCAAGCCGGTACAGGAAGACCAGTTACTTGCAGCGATCGAGCAACTGATTGGAACCGAGGCGGCACGACCTACCGTGCCGGTGGGCTGATCCATGGTAAACGCAGCCTCCAAAAAGTTTCGCGTACTGGTGGTGGACGACTCTGCGTTCATGTGCAAAGTGCTGGAGACAATTTTTAACGCCGACAGCCAGTTACAGGTGGTAGGGCGCGCGAAGGATGGACGCGAGGCGATCACGCTGGCGGAATCGCTGAAACCCGATGTAATCACCATGGATTTGAATATGCCGCACATGGATGGGCTACAGGCGACTGCGCAGATCATGACGAACAATCCGCGCCCAATTGTGGTGGTGAGCTCGGAGAGCAAAGAAGGCGCGGCGAGTACGTTGAAGGCGCTGGAGCTAGGCGCGATTGATTTTGTGACCAAGCCGAGCGCAGGCATCGATCTGGATATGCAAAGCGTGAAAGAAGAACTGCTGCGCAAGGTGCGGGTGGCCGCAAAGGTGCGGGTGGTGCGGACGGCGTCGCGGCTGGCCAACACGATTCAGGCAACGCTGAAGAGCAAGCCGACGGCTACTCCCGCGATTGCAGCAACGGCGCAGGCGAGTCGCTCCGCGGCTGGTACGGGCGCAGAGGCTTCGGATATTCGGTTCCCCATCGTGGTGCTTGGCGCGTCCACGGGCGGGCCGGCCACGGTGATGCGTCTGGCACCGGGGTTCACACGTGATTTTCCCGCGGCAGTGATTCTGGTGCAGCACATGCCGCCGGCGTTCACCACGCAATTCGCTTTGCAGTTGACGGAGTTCACGAGCATTCGGGTGAAGGAAGCGGAGCTGAACGAAGCGATTCAGCCGGGCACACTGTATATCTGCCCGGGCGGGCAGCATTTGCGGATTACGCCGACGGGGCGAGTGGAACTGGATTCGGCTTCGGGGCGCATCGAAGGGTATCTACCGAATATTGATGTGACGATGGAATCGCTGGCGTCGTTCGCGGGGGCGATGAGTATCGGGGTAATTCTGACGGGGATGGGCAGCGACGGGGCGCGCGGCGCACGGACGATCAAGAATGCCGGCGGGATGGTGGTCGCGCAAGACGAAGCGACATCGGTGATTTTTGGCATGCCTGCCGAGGCCATCAAAGCCGGGGTGGTAGATCAGGTGCTGGGCATCGATGAGATTTATGCCGCAATTGAAAAGCGGGTGCTGGGGCTGAGCAAGGCCGCGCCGGTGGGAGCCCGTTGATGCGCCTGGCGACCCCGCAGAAGACGCATGCGCCACGGACGGAACAGATCATCCTGTTTCGCGCGAGCAATCAGGTGTTCGCGATCTCGTCGGCTTCGGTGCAGGAAGTACGCAGCGTGGATAGCCTGGCGGGGGCGGCAGTAGACGTAAACGAAACGAGCTTGCCGAAAGTGCGGCATGCGATCCGGCGGGGCGAACGCAATCTATATGTCGTGAACGCGCCGTTGCATTTTGGATTGAGACCGACACCATCGGCGTTGATTTTTCTACTGCGCAAATCGCGGATCGCATTGCTGGTGGATGGCATCGAGAAGATGACGACGATGACGCGGCTGCAAGCGCTGCCTGGGGCGTTCTGCCACGACGAGCGGACGTGGTATCGCGGGCTGACGGTGCTGGATCAAAACGTGATCCCGGTAGTGAACGCGACGGGATTTTTGACCGAAGAAGAGATCGCACTGCTGGATGCGATTACTACGCAACCACATTTGCCGGAGGCTGCAAGCCCGGCGCAACCGGAATGGAACGCATGACCTGGACGGACCCACTCGATACGTGTTCGTGCGTGCTGCTGCGTTTGGGGGACCGGAGATTCGCGTTGGCGGCGGACCAGGTTGCGGAATTGGCCGCGCCGAGCCGGATTTTTCGTTTCGCGCATAAAACGCCGGAAATTGATGGAGTGATTCTTCGCCGAGGACGGGTGGTGCCGGTATGCGACATCGCCGAGAAACTGATCGGCAAGAAGATTCTGCAGCGGCGGTTTTACCTAATTGCGACAAGGCGACAGAAGCAAGGACTGGACTGGATCGCGCTTCCGGTGAGCGGTGAATGCGAGTTGATTCAGGCGGACTTGACGCCCGCGGGACCTTCGGACTCGCCACACGTGTTTGCGTGGATTTCCCACGAAGGCGAAGTGATCGAAGTGCTGAACCTGTACGCGTTGACACCGGGAGCGGAGCCGCGCGCGTTGGCCATAGCCGAAGCCGCATTGCCGGAGGTGCAGGCATGATCGTGCCCGGCAGACCCGCGCGGATTTTGCTGATCGACAGTAACGTGCTGTTCGCCAAACGGCTTGGCGACGCGTTGAAACGCGAGGGGTTTGAGGTGACGACGACAACGCAGGCGACGTTTGCGCTGACGGCACTGGAATACGACGCGCCGACGGCGATTGTATGCGCAACGAAGATGCGGGAAATGGGCGCTCTGGAAATCGCGCAGATAATTCATGCCGATCCGAAAAATGGGAATCTTCCCATCATCGCGACGGGCGACGGTTCTCAGGGCGCGTTGATGGAAGCGTTCCAGGCGGGCTGTGACGACTATATCGATCGTCACTTGTCGCCGGGTACCATCGCCAATCACGTAAAAAACATTATCATCAGCAAGGTGGAAGGCTTCCAGCCCACGCAAATGCTCGGCCAAGCCGATACCAGTCTCAGCGGAAATCTTACCCATCACGATTTGACGGGAGTGATGCAGATGCTGGGACAAGCGCGGCAGACCGGTGCGTTGACTATTAATGCGGGCGAAACGGATGCGGTCCTATTCTTTGACGCTGGGGAAATCGTGCACGCGGAGTGCGGAGCACAGTTTGGCGACGAAGCGGTGCTGGACATTTTGAAGAGTTGCGTGAGAGTGGGTTCGGGCGTGTACAAATTTGTGTATGGAGCGACGACGGCGCAGCGGACGGTGTTGCGCTCGGCGACCGATCTCATGCTTGATGCGATGCGTGAATATGACGAAGCCGCGCATGACCAGTCGGGTGCGTCTGATCCACTGGCAGATCTGGCGGATAAGGAGGCCTCATGAGCGAAACCATCTCCATGCCCCCGGTGAGCGCCACGGAAGCGAAACCCGTCCCGACGGTGTACTTCATCGACGACAGCGCAACCATGCGCGAAGTAATCAAGATTGCGTTTCGGCGCGAGAACATTCACGTGATTACCTGCGCGGACGCCACATCCGCGTTAAGCCAGTTCGACGAGCATCCCCCGGATATTGTGATTACCGACGTGATTATGCCGGACCAGGACGGCTACTCGGTTTGCAGCCAGATCAAGCAGAACCCGCAGTTTGGGAAAACTCCTGTGATTCTGATGTCTGGAGTGGTGAACAAGTCCGTGGCCGACCGGGCGGTGGCAGTGCAGGCTGATGAACTGGTGCGCAAACCGTTTCAGCCGCAGGAACTGATTGGACGAGTGCGGAATCTTTTGAACGCCTCCAAACCCGCTGAGCCGCTGCACCTGGAGCAACCGGTGGCGTCCGCAGCATTGGACAGCCTGTTCGCGTCTTCGCCGGCGCCGGCTCCCCACGCGCCGGCGGTGGTTTCCCCGGTAGTTCGTGCAGAACCCCGGCCGGCGGATTCGGCGTGGCCGCGCGCTTTGGCGAATGCGTTCCAGCAGCAGAGCAACCCCGCTGTGCCACAACCGCCAGCCCAGAACGCTCCGCCGGCTCATCGCCCGGCTGCTACAGCTTCGGACATCCACAAGCTGAGGGCAGAAATTTCCTGTCTGGAACTGCTGGTGAAGAAGCTTCAAACTGAACTGCAGATCGAGCGACAATACAATCAGGCGCTAGAACTGCACGTTCGCGCCTTAACCCAAGTCGAGTAGTCGGTTGCTAATGCTGACATGATCGTCAGCGGGAAGAAGAAAAAAAACGAAGTAGGCCTAGGGCATTTGCAATTGTGCGGACATGAGGTCCAGCAATGCTGGCCCCTACGCGGAAGACAAATACGATAAGGCGTAACCTGACCGTCGGGGTCGCACCGCCTTAGAAGGCAGTCGCTACAAAAAGAAGGAATACTGTTGGGGCTGGATTCAGCCGGCGTGGGCGAGCCAGTCGTGGGCGCGGGACAGATCCTCTACCACTACGCCGTCCCGGAAACTTACAAATTGGCAGGAATTGGCAGCTACCTTTTCGCCCGGGACAATGATCCCTACGAGGTTGAGCGGGTCGGCGGCGGAGACAGTAACGATTTCCCCACTTGCCGGCTCCGCGCGGCCCGCCCTTAAGGATTCTACTGCGACAGGCAAGGCGAATTGTTCGCCGAGGAAACCACTGACAAACCTCCCGCCGCGAATTTCGCCGCGATCTTCCAAGCGTCGCAGGGTAATCAAGACTTCGCGCCAACGAGGCAAAATGGATTCGCGGGTGAGGACTTCGCGGAAGACCACGCCGTACCGGTGCAAAAGCGTCCAGCAAATGGCCTCTATTAGCGCGGTGTGCTCGCCGGGCTCACTGGGAAAGAGCAGCGACCAGCGGCCGAGGCTGTCACGTGGACGCGCCGTTTTGCCGCTGCCCTGACCGGCGCGGCGTTTGGGATCGATGAGAGCGCGGAGATTGTCGAACCCGTCGGCGGTGATGAAGCCGACAGCAACCAGTTCCCACAATGCGGCTTCAACTTCGGACTTGAGCTTCCGGGTGCCGCGGACGATGTCCGCGAAGAATGATGCACCGTGCTGCTTGAGGAATTGGAGCACGTCGCGGCCCGCGGGACTTAGCCCCGGATGCTCTGCACCGTTCCATTCCTTGCGTGCATAAGAAAGCCAGTCGGCATCTTCGCGTACGAAGAAGGTAATCGGTGCAACACTGCTCGGGGTGACGCGGCGGCCCCTGTCGGCGGAATGCGCGACCATCGCGGGGTGGGGGGAAAATCTACCCCAGCCCACGGCACCACTTAAGCACAATTGGTCGAGAGTCTTGGGGTCATAGTTGCTTACGCGGCGCGCGAGAATGTGGTGCTCCCATGAATTTGCGGGAGCTTCGTAGCCCTGGAGCTGTCGTAAGACTTCGAGGGTGCCGCGCTCGCCGCTGGGCTGCGTGCCGCGAGCTACGCGCTGCCAGCGGAAGAGCCAGCGCATGAACTGAGCGGAGGTGACAGGCTCGATTTCTCGGCGGAGACGGCCCAGGGTGAGGCGATGAATGCGGGCAAGGAGCCGGCGCCCGCACCACTCTGTTTCTCGGGTGGAAGGGTCGGTGAAGTTGCCACGCAGGACCGCGCCGCTTCCTTCCACTTGCAGCAGGGCCGCGTCGACGTCGGATTGCGGCAGGCCGAGAATTACAGCGAGCAAGTGCGCGGTCACCGGTCCGGAATGTTCCATCCAGCCGGCTACGAGCAGGCGCAGTACGTCTTCGCGGGCGGGGCCTTCCCTTTCGACATTCGCAATCTTGGCAGCGAATTGCACCACGGGAAACACTTGAGCGAAACTCTTTGCGCGTTCCGCTGCGACCCAGTACCGGCGACCGGAGACCGAGACTAAGACAGCACGGCTTTGCGAGGCTAATGGTTCGAAGAAAGATTGCCAGTTGGTGATGGAATCGCGAACCGTGGCGGTTAGCAGGTCACCTTGCTGCTCTGCACGCGCTTCGAGTACTGGCATCGCGATCAGCGTTTGCAGCACGTCGTGGAGTTCATCTGCGTCGCGCACGTCTGGCCACGCTTCAGCTCGTACTTCGGCGATGGCTTGCGCATCCAGTTTACCGATTTCGGACAGGACTGTGTCGGGCAACATGCGCCGCATTTCCACTGCGCGGGCGCGCCGTTCTTCGAGGGGCGCGTCATCGAGATATGCAAACGGATTGGCATTCAGGATTTCGTGCGAAAACTGGGAAGGCACGGGCGTGTCGACCGCGATGCACCGGATGCTCCCGTTGAGAACGCGCTCCAAGACAAGCTTCAACCCTTCGACGTCCATAGCCTCGGTCAAGGCATCCTTCATCACTTCTTTCACCAGCGGATGATTGGGCAGCTGGGGTTGTGCATTTAGATTTTCCGGGCAGGCCGCGGCATCGGGAAATATAGAGGCGAGCAAATCGTCGGCGCGCATGCGCTGGATTTGCGGCGGCACTTTCTTGCCGCCCTGAAACCGCTGCAGGATTAAGGCGCGCTGCGCATCCCAGCGCCAACGGGCGGTGAAGATTGGCGAAGCGAGCACGGCTTGCTCGAGCACATCGGTCAAGGAAGCGGGATGCAGAAAACGGAAGACGTCGGCCAGTGGAAAGCTGTGTTGCCCGGAAAGGGCGATATTGATGCCGTCGTCGGTGGCGGCGGCTTGCAGCTCTAAGTTGAAGGAGCGGCAGAAGCGTTTGCGTAGCGCGAGTCCCCAGGCTTTGTTAATGCGGCCGCCGAACGGGGCGTGAAGAATCAACTGCATGCCGCCACTCTCATCGAAGAAGCGCTCGGCGACAATCGTTTCTTGCGTAGGCACGGCCCCCAGGATGGCGCGGCCGGCTACGAGATGTTCGATCAACTGCTCCGCGCCGGCCTGGTCCAGGCGACACTCCTTCTTCATCCATTCCACGGCCTCGAGTGCTTGCGGCAGAGTGCGCAAATCGGATCCCGGGGCAACACCACGGGTCAATTCACCAACTTTCTCCCGCAAATCTGCTACTTGGGCGGAAAGCTCCGCGGTCCGCGCCGGTGCTTCCCCACGCCAGAAGGGGATAGTCGGCGGAGCGCCCTTGGCGTCTTCGACGATTACGCGGCCTGCGGAGACGCGGCGAATGCGCCAGGAGCTGTTGCCGAGCAGCATGATGTCGCCGGCGAGACTCTCGACTGCGAAGTCTTCGTCGACGGTGCCCACGAGGGTTCCTTCGGGCTCGGCCACCACGGCGTAGAGAGAATTGTCTGGAATGGCGCCGCCGTTGGTGATCGCCGTCAGGCGACTGCCGCGGCGGCCATGGAGACGTCCGTTGACGCGATCGCGGAGCACATAAGCGCCGTAACGTCCACGGCGCGCGTTGATACCTTCGGAAAGCATTTCGATGATGGAATCGAATTCGGCGCGGGGGAGTTCGCGATAGGGGTAAGCGCGGCGGATGGCGGCAAATAAATCGTCTTCGAGCCAATCTTCGCAGGCGCACATCGCAACAATTTGTTGAGCGAGGACGTCCATGGGGGCTTGGGGAATTTCAATTTTGTCTAGGTCACCCTGGAGCATGGCGCGAACCAGGGCTGCGCTTTCGACCAATTCATCGCGGGTGGTGGCGAAGATGCGTCCCTTGGGAATCGCGCCGTGCCAGTGACCGGCTCGCCCGATGCGTTGCCAAGCCACGGCGATGGCGCGCGTGGAGCCAAGCTGGCAAACGAGATCGACAGCGCCGATATCGATGCCCAGCTCCAGCGAGGCGGTGGCAACCAGCGCCTGAATTTCGCCGGCTTTGAGTTTCTTTTCCGCAGCCAAGCGCAATTTTCGGGAAAGGCTGCCGTGATGGGTCGCGACGGCATCGTTGCCGAGGCGTATGGCAACTTGGTGGGCGACGCGTTCGGCGAGGCGGCGGGTGTTGACGAAGACCAGGGTGGCGCGGTGCTGCTTCACGAGTTGTGCGATGCGATCGTAGATTTCACCCCACATCTCGTGAGTAGCAACGGGGCCGAGTTCGCTGCCGGGCACTTCGACGGCCAAGTCTACGTGACGTTGATGGCCAATCTGCACAATCACCGGGTCTGGGCGACCGCGGCCGGTGAGGAAATGCGCAATGGTCTCGATGGGCTTTTGTGTCGCGGACAAACCGATGCGCAGCGGTGGACGATCGGTAAGCGCTTCCAATCGTTCCAAGGAGAGGGCAAGATGTGACCCACGCTTGTCGTCAGCCACCGCGTGGATTTCGTCGACGATGACGGTGTCCACAGATCTCAGGATCTCGCGGCTTTTCTGGGCGGTCAGCAAAATGTAGAGGGATTCGGGCGTGGTGACCAGTATGTGCGGAGGCCGTTGCAGCATGGCGCGACGCTCGTGCATGAGAGTGTCGCCGGTGCGGACGGCGGCGCGAATCTCTGGCATCAGGAAGCCGCGGGCCATGGCTAACTGCTGGATTTCTCCCAAAGGAACTTCCAGATTGACCTTAATGTCGTTGCTGAGCGCTTTCAAAGGCGAAACGTAAAGTACTTCTGTGCGATCTTGCAATTCCCCGCTCAAGGCGTGGCGAACGAGTCGATCGATGCAGGCCAAAAAAGCAGCGAGGGTTTTGCCGGAACCGGTGGGCGCAGAGATGAGCGTGGTGGTGCGGCGCAGAATGTGCGGCCAGCCCTGCTCCTGGGGCTCCGTGGGCATACCCAGCCGGGTGAGGAACCATTCGCGGACGATGGGGTGGGCCCAATCAAGCGCACCCGGCGATGTGTGGTTGGTATCGGATTCGCCCATAACGGTGAGATGCCTCACTTGTCGGAAAGTGTATCAGCTGGATAGAGGCGAAATGCGGGAGCAATCAGTTTACCGCAAAACGACGGGAGAACAAAAATCGTGACGAACAGAATGGGGGCGGCATCTAGTCCTCGGTCCAGTTGACGGCTCCGTTTGGATTGGATAGCCTCGCTGTTTCGTCCATCACTTCACACGCAGAGGTTGCTCATGAACAAGAAAAGTGACTCCTTGCTTTCGAGGCGGCAGTTTGCGCGGCGTGCCGCAGTACTGTCGGTTACGGCAACAATGGCTCCGGAGGCGATGCTTCCGGCAGCACCTTCCACAGCGCCGGCACAGAGCGGACAAGTCGGGTCGCAACTTTCGCCGGAGGGTCAACGTGAGGTCGAGTCTCGTTATCAGCAAATTCTGAGCCTGTACGGCGAGCGATTGGACAACGCACAAAAAGCGAATATCAAGAAGATGTGTAGCGATTTGCAGCCAACCCTCGAGAAGATTCGGAAATTCCCTCTGCAGAATGGAAATGCGCCGGCGCTATACCTGAAACCACTCGTCGAGCACCAGAAAAAGCCGCAATCAGCGACAGCGGCGAAGAGACCTTGAGCGGAATCGCGAATGCTAAAAGAATCCGTTCTTTACTTATCCGTCGGAGAACTGGCCAAACAGATTGCGGCCAAGCAGCTTTCGCCGGTGGAACTCACCGAGAGTTACCTGGAGCGCAGCCAAGAGCTTGGGCCGAAACTCAACGCTTACGCGCGCATTACAGACACTCTGGCCAGGGAACAGGCACAAGCTGCGGAAAGGGAAATTCATCGTGGGCATTACCGTGGCCCGCTTCATGGTATTCCCTATGCGGCCAAGGACCTGCTTGCGGTGAAAGGCATTCCGACAACGTGGGGCGCAAAACCATTTGCGGACCAGGTGTTCGACTACAACGCCACGGTCATTGATCACTTGAATCATGCAGGCGCGATCCTATTGGGCAAAGCGGCCATGATTGAATTGGCCGGAGGTTTCGGCTATATGTATGCATCCGCTTCGCTGCAAGGCGAAACCCATAATCCCTGGGACACGTCCTGTTGGGCGTGCGGCTCTTCGTCCGGGTCCGGGGCAATTGTAGCGGCGGGTCTGGCGGGGTTTGCGATTGGCACAGAAACGTGGGGATCGATCATTTGTCCTTCGGCGTTCTGTGGGGCCAGTGGGTTTCGCCCAACGTATGGGCGCGTCAGCCGGTACGGCGCCATGGCGCTATCGTATTCGATGGACAAAATCGGGCCGCTGGCGCGAAGTGCCGAAGATTGTACGCGGATCTTCGCGGCGATTGCCGGGCACGACCCCCTGGATCGCAGCACGCTGGCGATCGACAAGGCAGCCTTTACATTTTCTCCGGCGGCGGAACTGAAGGCGAGAGGGCTGCGCGTTGGATGGCTAACCAACGCGTGGCAAGAGAAGGACGTCGATGCTTCGGTTGCGAGGGTCATCGACGTAGCGCATAAGTCTCTGCAGCATCATTTTGCTTCGGTGAAGAACGCCACGCTGGCCGAGGGCCCATGGGAGGACGCGGCCAGCCTCGTGCTTTCTTGCGAGGCGGGGTCGGCCTTTGGATACTTTGTGCGGTCGGGCAAAACGAGCGAATTGACGGACCCGCTGGGGAAAGTGGGTGGGTATATAAATCTCACGGTGCCGGGAGCGGATTACAACCACGCGCTGCGGATTCGAGAGATCTTGCAGGAGAAGATCGCGGATCTGTTCGAAGAGTTTGATGTGCTTGCGGCGGCGTCTCTGCCGGTGGCAGCGACCCCGCTTACGACTGACCTTTCAAAGGACCTGGCTTACGCCGACCCGCTCGGGGCGATTGGGAATCTTTGCGGGCTTCCAGCGTTGTCGGTTCCTTGCGGATTCACGGAGAAGAAGCTGCCTGTAGGGCTGCAATTCGTGGGCCGGGCCGGCGATGATGCGGCGGTGCTGCAGGCTGGTCGGAGCTACCAGCAATTTACGGACTGGCATCGAAGGCATCCCAAGTTGGGGTGAGCAGCGGTGCGGGAGCCGACATGAAAGTCAGCGCTATATCGGACAGGGAGAAAGAGCTGGCTGGAAGCCGGCGCTATCAGACGCGTAGATCGACCAATCATAGCCCGCTCCAAAAAAGGAGGGTGAGCACCCGGCTCCGCACACAGGAATGGCATGAAAGTCGGTGCAAATAGAAGGAGAAAGGAAGAGAAAACCCCAAGTTGCCGGCCTGAAGGCACGGCTCTACGCGGTGCCGTGGAGGATTTCGCCCACGGTGCGGAGGATGGCGGCGCGGCTGAAGGGCTTGGTCATGAGGCGGACAGAGGGATCGGCGTTGGCCATTTCCGTGGCGGCGTGTTCACTGTAGCCGGACATAAACACCACGCACAGTCCGGGGTGCTCCTGTTGGAGTTGCACTGCGAGTTCCTGGCCAGTCATGCCGGGCATGATCATGTCCGTGACGAGCAACTGAATCTTGCCACGGTGCTTGACAGCCAATTGAATGGCTTCCGCGCCGTCTCTCGCTTCGATGACGCGGTAGCCGCCGGATTCGAGAAATTCTCGCGCGATTTCCCGAACATCTTGCTCGTCTTCCGCAAGCAGCACCGTTTCCGAACCCATGGGTAATTCCTTGTTGGCGTGGTTCACATTGATGTGTTCTTCCCTCTGATCCAAGCGTGGCAAATAAATCTTGAAGGAGGTACCTTTGCCGAGTTCGCTGTAGACCCAGATGAAGCCGCCGCTCTGTTTTACGATGCCGTAGACGGTGGCAAGGCCGAGGCCAGTGCCTTTACCCTTTTCCTTGGTGGTGAAAAATGGCTCGAAGATATGGGCTTGGGTTTCCGCGTCCATCCCGATACCACGGTCGGTAACCACCAACTGGATATAAGGACCGGCTTTCATCAAGGGATGAGTGGTCAGGTAGCCGTGATCTAACTCCGCGTTGGCGGTTTCGATGACGAGTTTGCCGCCATTGGGCATGGCGTCGCGGGCGTTGACGGCAAGGTTCATAATTACTTGTTCCATTTGACTAGCGTCGGCACGGACGGTGCCCAAGTCGTCGTCGGTTCGAATGACCAGCTCGATGTCTTCGCCAATGAGGCGCGGCAGCAGTTTGCCCATCTCGTCGAGGATGGTATTCAAGTTGATGATCTGCGGTTGCAAGACCTGCATGCGGCTGAAGGCCAGAAGTTGGCGCGTAAGTGCCGCGGCGCGATCCGCGGACTTGTCAATCTGCTCGATTTTGCGGGTGATCTGCTCGGCGGGTTCAAGCGCGTTGAGTAGCAGTTCGGTGTGGCCTTTGATGACCATCAGCAAATTATTGAAGTCATGGGCTACGCCGCCCGCGAGACGACCTACCGCTTCCATTTTTTGCGCCTGGCGGAGTTGCCCTTCGAGTTGGCGGCGTTCGCTGATGTCTTGTGCCACCACTAGGCGCACGCGCTTTCCGGCGTATTTCAATTCGTGAGAGATGATCTCGACTTCGAAGGTGCGGCCGTCTTTCGCACGATGCAGCCAAAACTCGTGCTCCTCGGAGTCAGCGGTCATTTCGCGTACATACTTCAGCGCTTTCTCTCGTTGCTCTTCGGGTCGAATATCGAGGACGCCCATTTGCTCAAAATCTTGGGCGGTATAGCCGTAGAGAACCGCGGCCGCCTGATTGACTTTAAGGAATTTCAGCGTGTCGAGTTCGTACAACCAAGTGGGCAAGGGATTGTGCTCAAACAGCAGGCGCCACATGGATTCATTTTTGCGCAGCTCGTCTTCGGCGCGTCGACGCTCGATGGCCAGAGCGATATGTCCGCCTACCGATTCGAGGAATTCCAAATCGCGTTGGTCGTAGGCGTTTTCGTTCTGATAATGCTGTACCACTAGAACGCCGATGGTCGCGGTGGGCGTTTTCAAGGGAACGCCGAGCCATGCCGGCGATGGCGAACCCACAAGTTCCACTTCGCCGGTGGCCGCCAGGCGGTCAAACTCGCGTTGCGGGATAAGGCTGGCACGGCCGGTTCGAAAGACGTAGGCGGTGCAACTCCGGCCCACTTTTTGCGGAGGGGGCACAGTGTCGAACTCGTCGACGAGAAATGGGAAGTAAAAGGTGTCGTTTTCCGGGTTGTGCAGCGCCACAAAACAATTCTCGGCGGACAAGACGCGTTTCAAGGAACCGTGGATGCGGGTCAAGAGCTGGTCGAGGTTTGCAGTTTCGTTAAGGGCGTGAACGATTTCAGAGTTCACCGCGCGCTCTGATTCCATGCGCTGTAAACCGCTGACATCCGTGCCATGAAACAGGATGCCTTCGAAGGCGGCATCGTCGAGGCGGTTGCGGCAGGTAAATTCAATCCATCGCCAGGAACCATCGCGTCCGAGGAACCGGCAACGCTGGGTCACTCGCGACCCGCTCGCGCGCGCAACTTCCTTCAACTTTGCGCGCATCGCCGAAACATCGTAAGCGTGCACGATAGCGTGCAGGCTGCGCCCCAGCAGTTCTTCGAGGCGGTAGCCGAGAACATTCTGAAAGGTGGCGTTGGCGAACTGGACGGTACCGTCCGCGCCTAGGATGGCAATCAATTCGCTCGCGGAATCGAGCAAAATACCAAGTTGTTGAGCCCCAAGAGAGATAGGGGGCTCACTTACGCTTCGTTGTGCCATGAGTTCTGCGCTTCGCACCGGCGGGGCGTGCAAAGTTCCGCCTGAGAGACGTTCGGAAGCCTCCTCAAGTGATCCTGCATTCGCGAGCAGTCGTGCGAGTCCGAAAAACTCTTCCTTCACATTAGTGAAATTCAATCGCATGGTAAATCGGGACGAGGCGAGAGGTTGCCTAAGCATGACTGTCCTTTGGTACAGGCGGTGGCGCACCCGCACCCTCGGCCCGCATGGGCTGGGCGTGCTACTCTCTCGGGAACGCTACGGCCGGCAGGTAGTTTTTGGCCATTCTTTGGAGGAATCGCGCCATGCACGAGATGTGGAAAGACATGTTTGTAGTTTCTCTGCCCATTGTGGAAAAAATCATTCGGCCGATCATCGTGTACATCTTTCTGGTGGTGATGCTGCGGCTTTCGGGGAAACGGGAGCTGGTGCAGTTGAACCCATTTGATTTGGTGGTGTTGCTGACGCTATCGAACACGGTGCAAAACGCGATTATTGGTGAGGATAATTCCGTCTCTGGCGGATTGATCGGGGCGACGTCGCTGTTGGCCATCAATTACCTGGTAGTGCGTTTTCTGTACAATCACAAAACCCTGGATGAATTGGTGGAGGGCAAGGCCGATATTTTGATGGAGAATGGAACGGTACGGCCGGAACACCTTAAGAGCGAACTGATTACCATGGCGCAACTAGAGGCGGCTGCACGGAAACAGGGCTTTGCTTCACTATCGGAGGTGGATCAATGCGTTCTGGAACCGGGTGGAACCTTGTCGTTCATTGCCAAGAAGCCGGATACGGAGGCGTTGCGGCACCGAGAATTGCTTTTGCGGATGCAGCAGCTTCAGGACGAGATTACGCTGCTGCGGACGACGCGGCCGCCATCAATGGCGTGAGGCCTTTAGGGAGAGAAGAACCCCAAAATACCGGCCTGAAGGCGCGGCGCTACAGGAAGAATTCCGGCGGGAGCGGCTGGGACGGTGGCTTAGTGGTTGGGGTGCGACGCACGAAAGCGGCAGAACTGGGTTGCCGTGCTCCTTAGCCGACGGACCGCCTCAGGAGGCGTTCCCAACAGTTGCTAACGGAGAAGAAAGCCGCTGGCGGTGACTAATAAGCCGAGTAGGCCGATGGCGATACCTGATATCCAGAATATTCGTTTCTTGGTGAGCAGTGTTAAGGAGCAGACGATCAAGGCAATTTCCAGGATGACTTCACCTGCGTCGTAGCGGTCGCCACGCTTGCTTGCTACGTCGCGTTCGGCTTCCAGGCTTTTGGCTTCCTGGCTGGCTTCTTCCTCTTCTTTGTTGTAACGCTCGACTTCGGAGAGGTATTTTTCGCGCATGGCCGCGGCCTTTTCTTTTTCCACTGGCGTGAAGGTTTCCAACATGTCGGCGACGCTCTGCATTTCGTGCAGACGGATATTTCTGGCCTGAAACAGTTCCCATTGGTCCGCCGCCTTGGACTGGAGAATAACTTCTTCGGTGCTAGCGCGATGACCCAGCAACGTGGCGATGGCCACCAGTACGGCCAGAATCGATAGAGTGACAGCCACCGGCATCACATCGGGTTATCGTCATGATGCTCGCCAGCTTCGTGAGCTTCCATTACTTCATGCATCGAACCGTCCTCCCGCGGTGCTTACTCAAGATGCAATCGCAACGCGAATGGCGCAGTTTGCCGCAGGAATTGGCTTTTGGCAACCGGGCGACACAAATCCGACACAAATCCGAGGGTAAAATGAAGGGAAGACGAGAGAGGAACCGACTGGAAGCCGACGCGACCACCGAATTGAAAAGAAAACGGAACATGCGGGCCCGAACGCGCGGCGCTACAGGCAAGGCGGGTTCAGATCGTGCGGACACGGAGCTAGCGGGAGGATTGGGCGGAAATGGATTTTAGGGCATCGTTGGCGGCGAGAATGGTGCGGTCGATATCGCCGGGGGTATGGGCGGCGGACACAAAGGCTGCCTCGAACTGGGAAGGCGCCAAAAAGATGCCGCGGTTTAACATTTCGCGGAAGAAGCGTGCGTAGAGTTTCGTATCGGAGCGCTTCGCGTCGGCGTAATTCGTGACCGCTCGCGGAGCGAAGAATATCGTCGAGAGAGAGCCGATGCTATTGACTTGCGCGGGAACTCCCGCATCCGCGAGGGCGCTGCGCAGGCCAGCCACCAGTTTCTTCGCTAATTCGTAAGTGTGCTCATAGATTCCCGGCTTACTAAGTTCTTTAAGCGTGGCGATTCCCGCGCGCATAGCTAAGGGATTCCCGGCTAGCGTGCCTGCCTGGTATACCGGCCCCAGCGGGGCAACGTGATCCATCAGTTCCGCGCGGCCGGCATATGCGGCGACGGGAACGCCGCCACCAATAATCTTGCCCATGGTGGTTAAATCGCCCTCGATGCCAAAGACATCCTGTGCGGAGCCATTTTTTAGGCGGAACCCGGTGATCACTTCATCGACGATCAGGAGAGCGTCGTTCTTTTTGGTGACTTCCCGCAAGCCTTTCAGGAAACCCACTTCGGGAAGCACTACGCCCATGTTCGCAGCCACCGGTTCCACGATGACGGCAGCGATTTTGCCTTTGTGTTCGGCAAAGCGCCGTTCCACAGCTATCAAATCGTTGTATGGGACGTTCAATGTCAAGGACGCCAGTGCTTGCGGGACGCCAGGACATTCCGCGATACCTAAGGTGGCGAGGCCGGAACCGGCTTGGGAGAGGAAGCTGTCGGCGTGGCCGTGATAGCCACCTTCAAATTTGACGAGGAGTTCGCGTTTGGTGACGCCGCGAGCCAGGCGAACCGCGCTCATAGTGGCTTCGGTGCCGCTGGAGACAAAACGAATTTTTTCAAGGAACGGAATCGCTTTCGTAATCAAGGTGGCCAGTTCCAACTCCAGTTCGGTGGTGACCCCAAAGCTGGTGCCTCTTTGCGCCTGATCGGTGATGGCGGCGGTGACCGCGGGATGCGCGTGGCCGAGCAACATGGCGCCCCAAGAGCAGACGTAATCGAGAAGCATGTTGCCGTCGGCGTCGTAAAGATGCTGGCCGCTGCCCTTTTCTATGATCAAGGGCTCGCCGCCCACTGAGCGGAAGGCGCGAACTGGACTGTTGACGCCGCCGACGAGGACCTTTTCGGCCTGCTCAAAAATTTGCCGTGAGCGCTTGCGGTCGGGAGTTACTATGCGTGTTGCTTGGGTCATCGTTTCACCTGGATGAAAACATTATGTCTCGAAAATAGATCGAGAAAAATCGAAGCGTTCAGGGGCTAAAGCCCAGTTCGTTGCCGAGCGTTTAGGCCTGGGCTAAACCCGGCCACTAAAGAGAAACGCAAAACGCCGAAAAATCCAAGAGCCGGTCTGAAGACCGGCGCAACAAAAGCGGCACCTTGGGGAAAAAGCAGTAACCGCTGGCCTCTCCAGAAAACCGGCCGCTCCAAGAAACAGGCATCGGGAGTAGGTTGAACGTAAGACAACGGTTAGTCCTTCAACCAACGCGCGGCATCTTTCGCGTGATAGGTAAGGATAATTTCGGCGCCGGCCCTTTGAATGCCGCAGAGGATCTCCAGCGCGATGCGCTTTTCATCGATCCAACCCTTAGCAGCGGCCGCTTTGACCATGGAATACTCGCCGCTCACGTTATAGGCGGCCACGGGGACTTCGACATTGTCGCGGACGCGGCGAATCACATCGAGATAGGCGAGGGCGGGCTTGACCATGACAATGTCCGCGCCTTCTTCCAAGTCCAATGCTACTTCTTTCAAGGCCTCGTTGCTGTTCGCGGGATCCATCTGGTAGCTGCGACGATCGCCGAATTGTGGCGCGGATTGGGCGGCTTCGCGGAAGGGGCCATAGAATCCGGAACAATATTTGGCGGAATAGGCCATGATGGGTATGTTTTCGAAGTGATTCGCATCGAGCTTCTTGCGGACGGCGCCGACGCGCCCGTCCATCATGTCTGAGGGAGCCACGAGATCGGCGCCGGCGCGCGCATGCGACAAGGCCTGATCGCTGAGGATTTCGAGGGTTTCGTCATTCAGGACTTCGCCATGGCCGATTACCCCGCAGTGGCCGTGGTCGGTGTACTCGCAGAGGCACACGTCGGTAACCACGAGCAAATCGAGTTTTGCTGTCTTGATAGCCTCGATGGCGCGCTGCACCACGCCGTCGTTCGCCAGCGAACTTGTGCCGCGCGAGTCTTTGGTTTCCGGCAAGCCGAAGAGGATTACGCCGGAGACGCCGAGGGATTCCACTTCGCGGCATTCCTCGACGATTTGATCCGCGGATTGCTGGTAGATGCCGGGCATGGCGCTGATTTCAGTACGGACTTTGGAGCCAGGACAAACGAACATGGGATAGATCAATGCCGCCGGATGCAACCGGTGTTCCCGAACCAAGCTGCGCAATTTTTTCGTACGCCGCAAACGGCGCGGCCGATGCGATGGAAAGCTCACGCTAGTTCGCTCCCGCTGGCGATTTCATCGCCGTGAAATAATCAACCAAAATCGCGACCACGGCTTCGACCGTGGTGTCCCGGGCCATCAGCATGCGTTGGACGTTAGCGGTGCGCAGCGCCTTTTCGGTAATCGGTCCAATAGCTACAAAGACGGAGCGTCGGGACAATTCGTGGAATTTTTCGCGTCCCAAAACGTCGCGCAGATGGTGCACGGCGGAAGGACTGAAGAATAAGACCGCATGCACGCCCTGGTGGATCACTTGTTGCAGTTGTGCGGCAAGCTGGTCGTCGGGGCGAACGGTTCTGTAAGCGACAATCTCGCTGACCTGAGCGCCTAATTCGTTCAGCTTTTGTACCAGTTCCGGATTGGCACGATCGCTGCGGGGCAAGAAGATGCGCTTGCCGCGAAGCTGGGAGCCTAACTCCTCGGCCAACTCGACGCCACGGTGTTTCAGCGCGACATAATCGACCTTCAGAGCGGCGTTTCGTGCAATCTCGGCGGTGGCTGGTCCCACGGCGGCGATGGAGACGTTCGTCAGTATTTTTGCCAAATCGATTCCCATGGATTCCGCGCGTTCTTGCAGGGCACGCAAGGCATTCTGGCTGGTGAGCAACATCCAATCACAATGCGACGCTCCTCGGATCGCTTGATCCACAACATTCGGATCATCAGGCGGCGCGAAGGCGAGCATGGGAACGACGACGGGCTCAGCACCTGCATTTCGCAAGGCGGAAACGAGGGATTCGGCCTGCTGTAACGCGCGGGTTACCAACACACGCTTGCCCTGCAACGCATTTGCGAACTCGTCAGCCACGCGCGCGGTTGACCTCATCCAAAATATTGCGCGCGCCGCCTTCAATGAGAAGTTGCGCCATGCGTTGGCCCAATTCGGCGGCCTCGCTTGGCGGGGCGGTGGCTTTCTGGCGCACATACTGAACGCCGTCGACCGAGCAAACCACTGCTTCCATGAGCAATTCGGCGCGTTCGATGCGGGCCCAGGCGCCCAGAGGCACCTGGCAGCCTCCCTGGAGAGCGGCCAACAGCGCGCGTTCGGCAATGATGACCGTGCGGGTTTCCTCGTCATCCAACTTGCCCAGAATTTCGGCGCCTTCCTGGTCTTTCACACGCGATTCAATAGCGATGGCGCCTTGACCCACGGCGGGCAAAGAAATATCCGGGGAGAGCGGCTCGGTAATTTTCTGACTCCAGCCGAGTCGGTCCAGTCCGGCTTTGGACAGGACAATCGCATCATATTCGCCGCCTTCTACTTTGCGGAGGCGTGTGTCGACGTTGCCGCGCAGCTCACGGATATCGAGATCGGGGCGGTAATGGCGGAGTTGGGCTTGCCGTCGCAGGCTGCTGGTGCCGACACGGGCACCCTGCTTCAAATTGGCCAGCAAAGTTCCGTTATTCGAAACGAGGCAATCGCGAACGTCATCTCTACGGCAAACGGCAGGAAAAAATAGGCGTCCCGGCGTTTCTGTGGGAATGTCCTTTACGCTGTGCACAGCCAGGTCCACGCTTTCGTCGAGCAAGGCCTCTTCCAATTCCTTGATGAAGATTCCCTTCCCGCCGATTTGCGTGAGGGGCGCCTGCTGCATCTTGTCACCGGAGGTTTTGATGATGACAATTTCCGCTTCAACACCGGTAATCTGGAACAACTGCTTGCGGACGAATTCCGCTTGCCATCGCGCCAAGATGCTTCCGCGGCTTCCGATGCGAAGGTGCCTCACGGCTTCTCCCGGTCGGATAAGTACAATTCGCGAATGGCTTCCAGGCTCAGGATCTTCTTGCGAAACTCTTTTTCCGCGCGCAAACGTTCGGCCGGAACAATCAAGATCCGTTCGATGAGTTCGTCCATCATATTTCCCAAGTGTTCGCGATCTTCGGCGCTCCAACGCTCCATGCCGTTCAATTTTTCTTTCATAAAGGCGGCGCGACGTTCTTTCAGATTGGCACGCAAGGTATCCAGCACACCAATCAATTCCACGCTGGCTTGCCAGGAAATGAATTTTCCCACGTGCTCTTCGATCAAGGCTTCGGCTTTTGGAACTTCGCTTTGGCGCGCATCTTTATTCTGCTGAACAATCTCGGATAAATCCTCCATGGTGTAGAGGTAGGTGTTGTAGAGTTCACCGACCGCCGGAGCGATGTTGCGGGGCATGCCCAAGTCCATAAGGAAGAGAGCGCGATTGCCGCGAGCAGCCATGGCTTTTTCGATCAAGGGCTTCGTCAAGAACGGTTCCTGCACGCCCACCGCAGACACAATTACGTCCGGGAGTTTCAGCGCGCCATCCCATTCGCCCCAATCGATCACCTGGCCGTTGTATAGCTGGGCAAACTCGGCGGCTTTTTCGCGCGAGCGATTGGTGACATACAAGCGGCCGATATCGCGGTCGCGCAATTGAGAAACGACCTGCTCACTGATGGTGCCCGCGCCGAGCACTAGGGCGCTGCGTTTGTCCAATTTGCCGAAGATGCGCTCGGCCAATTTCATTCCCGCAGAGGCTACGCCCATGGGCCGCGTACCCAATTCGGTTTCCGCGCGGACGCGCTTGCCGATTTCCAGCGCAGCCTGAAACAAGCGGTTTAGCACTGGGCCGGTGGCATGTCCATCGTGGGCGCGTAAATAGGCTTCCCGGACTTGCCCCAGAATTTCCGCTTCGCCCAAGAGCATGGACTCCAATCCTGCTGAAACGCGAAACAAATGGCGGACTACGTCATGATCGTAGTGGTGGTAAAGCGAAGGATTCAGCAACTCGGGCTTGAGTTCATGAAACTTGCACAGGTACTGCGAGAGCGCGCCCGCGGATTCGCGTTTCCCATTGGGATTCACTCCATAGACTTCACTGCGATTGCAGGTCGACAGAACGAGGGTTTCTTCGAGTATGCCGCTGGTGCGCAGCTCTTCGGAGGCACGCAGGGCCTGATCCTGCGAAAAAGACACCCTTTCCCGCACCTCGATGGGCGCCGTGCGGAAATTCAGGCCAACAAGAACAATTTCCATTGCGAGTTTCGCGCGCTCCTAAAAATAGCGGTGGTGCTGAGAAAAATAGAGGTTCACGACGGTAAAACTCAAAACCACCAGCACGAAATTAAACACGCAAAGCTTGGAGGCCCTGGCTCCCCGCCAAGCGGACGTGCGGGCCAGCTGAAAATAGGCCAGGTAGAGTCCTAGGACGATTAGGGTCACCACATATTTGGGATCGAAGTACGCTGGATTGCCGGGCTGCCGGTCAACGACTAGGAATCCCAGGGCCGTCCCGACGGCAATGGTGATCAACCCGAGAAGAACACTGGTGTGACTCATACGCTCCAGGAGTTCGAGAGGCGGCAAGCGCCAGACGACGTCGGTTAATTTGCGAACCTTTAAGACACGTTCCTCGGCGAGATACATGAGACTCAAGACACAGGAAAGGGCGAATGCCGCATAGGCCAGAATGCTCAAAGTGACATGAAGGGCAAAGACCACGCCATGTGGAGTGCTGGGTGGGCTTGGATGATCCGGGACGAGGTAGGCGGTGAAGAAGAATGCGAGAATGACGGGCAGAACGAACGCTCCAACGGTCCGCTGGCGATGGTAAATCTCGAGACACAAATAGGTGACAGCGAGGAGCCAGCCAAATAACGACATCGAACCTTGCAAATCGTGATAAGGAACCGTATGGGTGCCCTTGGCACGCATGAGCAGAGCCAGGTAATGGGCCACTAATCCGAGAAACATCAGGGTGGTAGCCACCTGTCCGGTGGTTTCTTTGCCGGTATTGAGGAAGCGGATATAGAGGCCCATGCTGGCCAGGTAAGCCAAAACGGTGATGATTACAAAAGTGTTAGTCATCGGCTATTTCCACACCGATCTGGGAGGTACGATAGGGTGCCTTGCCCCAGGATGCGCGTTTATGGGGCGAGTATACCGCAGTCGCTGGTTTCGCGCTGTGTGCGGTGCCACCGCCAGCAACGCCCATTCTCCGGCCTGCCAGTTGGGGCGTCGGATAGAACAAAAGACTCTCCCTGATGAATTCTTCATCTCCTAGCTGGCCCTATGCTGTCAGTGAGATAGCGCACAGGCAGGAATTTGGGCGATTTGCTATCCTGCTTGTACCCTTATGACCTTTCAGGGACTGAATCTGACACGGAAAGAGTTGTTTCTACGAGCGTGTCGTTGCCAGCCGGTGCCGAGACTGCCGGTGTGGATGATGCGCCAGGCTGGCCGGTACCTGCCAGAATACCGTGAGATCCGTGCGAAACACTCGTTTTTGGAGGTGTGCAAGACACCGGACTTGGCGATGGAAGTCTCGATACAGCCATTCCGGCGTCTGGGCGTGGACGCGATCATCATTTTTTCAGACATTCTGATTGCGGCGGAAGCAATGGGGCTGCCTTTGGAGCTTGAGGATAAGGGGCCGAATCTTCCGGAACCGGTACGCTCGGAAGCGGATGTGAAGAAGCTTCGCATTTTCGACCCGGAAAGAGAGAGTGGGTTTCTGATGGAGGCGCTGCGGCGCACGGTAAAATATGCGGGGCCGGAAGTTCCGGTGCTTGGTTTTGCGGCGTCGCCTTGGACGTTGGCGAGTTACATGGTGGAGGGGCGGACGAAAGAAGGATTCGCGACCGTAAAGAATTTCCTATATGAACAGCCGAAGGTGTTTCGGGAGCTGTTGCAGAAGACTGCGATGGCCACGATTCTTTATCTGAAGGGGCAAATTGCGGCGGGCGTCAGTGCTGTTCAGATTTTTGACACCTGGTGTGGTGAGCTTGCTTTGCCGGACTACACTGAATTCGCGTTGCCTGCGGTGCAGCAAGTGATTTCCGGACTTGGGCAGGCGGTACCCATCATTTATTACACGAAGGCCTCGCATCACCTGTTGTCGGCGATTCTGAAGGCTGGCGCTGATGTGCTGAGCGTGGATTGGCGCGTTTCTTTGAGTGAAATCCGCTCCTTGGCTGGGGCGAGCGTGGCGCTGCAGGGGAATCTCGATCCGGCCATCTTGTTTGGGCCCCAAGAGAAGATTCGCGAGTCGACTTTGGAGACTGTGGCTGAGTTGGGCGGCCATGGCCACATTTTGAACTTGGGCCACGGCATCCTGCAGCACACGCCTGTGGAAAATGCTCAGCTGTTTATCACCACGGGACAACAAGCCACGTTCCCGGCCGCCAAGCCCGTGGTACCCGCACGCGCCTGAGCGCGACAGGAGGACATTGCCGTGCCAAGCATGAATCCAAGCCTCCGGGAGATGCAACGAGAGTTGTCGGTGGGCGAAGAGTTCGTGAACCGCTACAACCGGCCCGGGCCGCGGTACACAAGCTATCCAACGGCGCCGGTGTGGACGGATACGTTCGGGCCGAAGGAGTATGAGGCGGCGATTGAGGATGCCGATCGCAGAGGATCTCCAGTTTCGTTGTACATGCATCTTCCCTTCTGCGAGAGCCTGTGCCTGTTTTGCGCGTGCAACGTCATCATCCAGAAAGACAAGAGTGTGACGCCGCCGTATCTGGCGACGTTGAAGAAGGAAATTGACCGCATTTCGAAAGGCGTTTCGCGTAAGCGGCAAGTGACGCAATTCCACTGGGGTGGGGGCACGCCCACTTATCTTTCGCCGGAACAAATCGAAGAACTGTTCACATACACGCGCGAGCGCTTCATATTTGCGCCCGATGCCGAAATTGGAGTGGAGATCGATCCGCGAGTTACGACCACTGGGCACCTGGAAACTCTGCGGCGCATGGGATTCAACCGTCTGTCGATGGGTATTCAGGATTTCAAGCCCGAGGTGCAAAAAGCGGTACACCGCGTGCAGACCTATGAAGCCACGTGGGAGATTATCAGAAACGCACGGGAACTCGGGTTTGACAGCATTAATGTGGACCTGATTTACGGATTGCCGTATCAGACCGGGGAGAGTTTCGCGCACACTGTCGAACAGATTGTGGGACTGTCGCCGGACCGGATTGCCATGTTCAGCTACGCGCACGTTCCATGGTTGAAAAAGCAACAAGGATCGTTTGTGAAGTTTCTTCCGGAGGGGATGCAGAAGTTCGACATTTTCCGGAACGGGCTGCTGAAATTTCTGGAAGCGGGTTATTTGTATATCGGGATGGACCACTTCTCGAAAGAAAATGATGAGCTGGCGGTGTCCCAGCGCAACCGCACGCTACATCGGAATTTTCAGGGGTACACGACGAAGGCGGGAGCGGACCTGTACGGCATGGGGATCACGGCGATCAGCGGGATTCAGGACGTGTATGCGCAGAATCACCGCGACATTCCCAATTGGGAGAGCGCGGTCAACCAGCGAGGCATCGCGACCATGCGAGGTTATCGCCTCTCGCAGGACGACATTATCCGCCGCGAAATCATCAGCAGGCTGCTGTGCCATACGGTGATTGTCAAGGACGAGATTTCAAGCCAATTCGGTATAAACTTCGACGAATACTTCGCTCCAGAATTGGAACGGCTGAACATGCCGCAGGAAGACGGGCTAGTGGTGATCAACGATAAAGAGATCCGCACGGCGTGGCTGGGACGGATTTTTATCCGTAACCTCGCGATGGTGTTTGATCCTTATCTGGAAAAACAGCAGTTGGCTTCCCGCCCGTTATTTTCAAAGACTCTGTAAACCCCGAGGTCGTGCGCATGTCCAGCCAGGTCCAGGCACTTGTTGTGGGCGCGGGCATTTCCGGGCTGACGACCGGCTATGCACTGCAAAAATCGGGAATCTCCACACTGGTGCTGGAAGCTGGGCCTCGGCCCGGCGGCGTTATCCAATCGGAGCTGCGCGAAGGATTTTTGATCGAATGCGGGCCGCAAAGTTTCAGCGGTAATGCGAGCGTGACCTCCATATGCAGCGATCTCGGGATTTTGGATCAGCGCCTTCTGGCGGATTCGAAGGCGCCGCGGTTCGTGCTCATCGACGGTAGGCTACAGAATGTGCCCATGGGGCCGGTGTTGATTGCTTCGTCATTTTTTAGCGGCGGCACGCGCTGGGCGGTTCTGCGCGATCTTTTGGGCTCAAGCCGGCCGCCGGAGCGTGATGAATCGGTCGGCGATTTTGCACGGCGAAAACTCTCTCCAATTTTCCTGGAGCGGCTGTTGGGGCCATTCGTTTCTGGTATTTACGCGGGTGATCCAGAAAAACTGAGCCTGCGTGCGGCGTTTCCGATTCTGCATGAAGCAGAAACAGCCCGAGGCAGCTTGATCCGCGGAGCATTTGCGGTAATGAAAGAGCGCAAGGCGAAGCGCGGGAATACACCGCGGGAGAAGGCTACACTGCAGACGTTCCGCGAGGGCAACGAGACGTTAATCCGGGCGCTGGCAAAGAAATTGGACGATCGATTGGTGTGCGATTCGGAAGTGACAGCAGTCAGTAGGATCGATTGCGGACATGAAGCCAAAGCTCCTCGTTTTCGTATGACGGTCCGCACGCCGCGGGGGAAAGAGCATATTGAAGCGGAACGACTGGTGCTGGCGAATTCGCCGCTTGGGGCCGGCCGGGTGCTCGCCGGGCTTAATCCTGAAATCGGGTCACTATTGAGTAGCATCGACTACGCTGCGGTTGCGGTGATTTCGTTGGGCTACCGAAAGGCAGATGTCCGGCATAGCCTGGCGGGATTTGGTTTTCTGATTCCGCGCTCGTCTGGCTTGAATGCGCTGGGGAGCGTGTGGAATTCATCGCTATTCCCCGGGCGCGCGCCAGAGGGATATGCGCTGCTGACCAGCTTCGTGGGCGGCGCAACTAATCCCGAGATCGTGCAGAAATCCCCGGAAGAATTGGTGGCACTGGTCCATCAGGAAATCGCGCCGGTTCTTTCGCTTCGGAATCAGCCGGTGTTTTCGAATGTGACCGTGTGGCCGCGGGCCCTCCCGCAATACAATTTGGGCCATTGCGCGCGTCTGAAAAAAGTGGAGAAGCTGTGCGCGGGGTACCCTGGCTTGCATCTGGTGGGGAATTATTTGCACGGGCCAGCGATTGGGACGTGTATTGAGCAGGCGCTGAAGGTGGCGGACGAGATCCGGATTAGTTTCGCGAATTAGGAATTACCATTAAGCTCCCTACGGCTGGTTCTTCACTAAGTACGCGCCTTTCGTGTGTCTCTAGCGTGGTCGGCCAGGTGTTTCGTATTTAATTGCTGGGCGGGGTCCGATGGCTCCAATCTCGGAAACGCTGCCTGCAGATGCGCTAGGTGGTCGAGACCAGGCCAAAGAAGATGGAAGTGGTTCTGGCATCCGGTCCGGCGAATCACGGTGGCAGTTCAGTCAGTTTGAGGGATGCCCGAGTCGATCTTCCCAGACGTTTCAAAGCGAACCATCAAGCACGACCTGAAAGTTGTCGGCTACTGGGTACCCTGATCCCGCCCGGGCGAACACATTCGTCTACCTTGTGGCTCATCCGAGCCAGCAAGAAGCGAAAAGGAATTGGGACGCACTGCCTGCCGACCCAGCCTTCCCCGAGTATCGGAAACAGGCCGCCCCACTGATAGAAAAATCGGACGAAGGGTATAGGGTGGACGAGGTATTCATGTGCCCGACGGATTATTCGGCGATGAAGGACTCGGACATGAAAGCTGACGAATGGCCTTTGAATTGCGATGGCGACAAGAACGTGCCGGCCTCACAAGTAAATGTCGTATTCGGGCATCGCATGCTTGCGGGCAGCAGGGAGCACTGCCAGAAGATGCACCTGACGAATCGAGTTCGGTGAGGCGGCGGATCAATTGGGCCAACAGCGATTTAAATTACTCGCCGAATGTCAGGCATCCATCTAGTTTTGCGTTTAGAAGTTTTCCTCAGCCTTACGAAGAAGAACGCTAGAAGGATTCCGATAAGCGACCCTACTAAAGCAAGTTGGTACATAAGACCGCCTTATTTCGCGATGAGGATTGGACGATCTGACGTGATCGTGCCCTTTCCCTACAGTAGGCGATCGCCATGTGACACCAGAAACTATCTGGAGCAGTGTTATGCGCTTATAAACAGTCCTGCGAGTTGCTCGATGCGATGTGAGCATGAGTTAACGGTCGCGGCGCATGGCAAATGTTGGTAAACGATAATTCGAAAAGTAGCTCGGAGTATGCAGGGCAAGGCTAGGACGAACGAAGGCAAGATCGCATTTTGTGGAGGAGCGCATCGTCGTGGTCAGCCCGTAGAGGCTTATGGAGGGCTCCAACTCTCGGAAGAACTTCAAAAAGACAAAAAAATAGAAAGAATGGCGGAGGCGTGTGGAAGTCGAACTCAAGCTGCATGTTGACGGCGTGCAACCTACTGATTTTGTTAGGGGACAAAAGAGGCAGAATGGACGAAAGGGATAGTCTCGGTACAAATCGGTACAATTTTAGGCGGCCTGCTTTTGAAACAGGGGAAATGGCTCCCCCAGCTTGCCCCGCCATCACCGTACTTCTTTCGCCAGGATCTGAAACGAATCGACTGGGTGAGTTGTTCTGCGATTTCTTCTGCTTGACCTTGATCCTTCACCCTTCCAGCTTACCCGCATTGGCCTGAAGACCGATCCCGCCCAACGGTACAGCCCTGCCGAAACATACAACACGAAGGGCCCGAAAGCCGGGGAAGCTCTTCGAGCCCTCCGTGTGACCAAGCGCCCTCTCGCGAGGGAACTCGTTGGACCGCTGCGGCCGCTCTCGTCGAAAAACGATCACTCGCGAACTTTGCTCAAGTCATCGAACCAACCATTCTGATTCGGCGAGTTTGTGCCGTTCGATGCAATGCTGCCGGAAACGCTGCCCCGGCATTTGTCATGCGCGTCTGGGCCCCCATTAGGCTCTGGTGAAGGACCAACCTCCGGGAGGGTCACTAGATTGCGCCTGCTGTTCTCAAGATCTCTTCTACGAAAGCTCTCGCGTATGCCAGATCTGTAACCTGAAGGCCCTGCTTAACAATTTCGTGAAAGGTCTGCTTTGCTTGGCCGTAGTTATCTCGCTCTATCGAGCAGACTCCCGCCGGCGACCTGAACACCGTCACCCCACGTGTTTCTCCCTCCTGAATGATCCGGTCCGAAAAATGTCTTTCGATTCCTTTGAAACTGTTACCAAGAATTGGATTGAACGCCGTTTCGGGCCAAACAAGAACTTTAGCTGGATCTATCTCTGTGAAAAGGCGTCGAAATCGATCCGCCCTGTTAGCTGCATCCCAATCTAGGACTACGATCACCGGAGCTTCTGGTCGGCGGGATTTTATTGCCGCAACATTCGACTTAACATATCGAAAAACCTCGTCAACGCCACCAGTCCCGCCACCGTCTTCTAGTTTCTCCAGGTAGGATACCTCAACTTTCTGGGTCGGCCGGATCAGCTTAAATGCCTCTTCTAAGAAGGCCGCATCAAACTTTCCTTCCACTAAAATCAGGAGGTCCAAGGGGTGGTAAAGGATAGGATGCACCCATCGCGAAATGCCCGTGCGGGAAACTATTTCCATTGCCGCGCGAGGGTTGGATTCCGGGTTGCACACGGTTTCCCAGCCATTTTTCTCTACAACAACGGCCTTATCTGCATATTGAATCATGAGGTCTGAGTGCGTCGTGCATAAGACCTGCAACCGGCTCGTGGGGTCCGAGGCAATGCTCGAAAGGTAGGAAGCAACTCTCGCTTCGAGCGAGGCATGCAGTGAGGATTCAGGCTCCTCTACCGCCCAGACCGCAGCCTGCCGCCAGCCGAATTTCTGAAAGTAGTCTCGATCAATCAGGTAGAGCGTCTCTAGCATAAGGAGGCTCTGTATGCCTGATCCTTGTGATACGTCATCTATCTCTACGTCGTCCCTACCGAGTCGATAACCAAACGTGAAAATCATGTCGACCCAGGAAGCGGGTGTGGCGAGTCGAACATCCCCAATGTCAGGGGTTGCTTCTTTCAGTCGTTTTACCAATTCACGAATCATATTCTGGGAAGTATCCCGTAATGCTGCAAAGGTCTCCTCTTGGCCGAGTGCCCTTCTACCGAGGCGTCGCACCAGCACATCCCGTAGATTTCGGTGCTCTCCCCGAATTACTTCGGTAGGCAAGACTCGATTTGGAATGTAACGAAAGTTAACCAATTGAAGGAATTGATCAATTCTTTGTCTATTTTCCAGGTCGAGCTTTTCGTCGTTTAAGAAGTACGTCGGCAACGGTTCCTTCCTGCGCCATTCCTTTGCGATCGTAAAACGCCGTTCAAACAATAAAGCCTCAACACTTTCTAAACCCCTCCGGAACCTGAAGCCGTCTGGAAGAGAGAAAGTCACCGACACTCGAATTCGTTTCGCCTTCTTGAACTTGAGGTCGGGTCGAAAGTAGTCTTCGTCAACATCCAGCTCCTTGTTGGGATCGGTGTAGCCATTGAAAAAGGCGTTCAGGGCTCGCAAGAAATTTGACTTGCCGGAGTTATTAAGACCGGCGAAAGCTGTGAAATCTTCGACGCCCGAAAGTTCCGCATTTCGGATGGATCGAAAGCCCTTGATCTCGATCTTGGTTATGAGCTTCATATTTGAGAGACTCTTAAAGTTCACCGCGAAAAGCTGTGGAGAGGATCGAGGGTATGACGGCGTCGAGTTCGGCGACCCTCCCGCGGAGTTTTGCTGCTATTGTGGCGATTTTCATTTTCGATTACTTCTTCCGAACCTCGTCTAGGTCAATCACAATCAGTCCGCCATCTTTAGGCAACCGGTCGAAGTGCTGTTCGCACCACTCTCGGATGTCTGTTTTGACGCCGTGACGAGCGTTTTGCGTAGGTGTGATTCCCACGCGGAACCTGTGCTTGTCGTCACCGGTGATCTCGATCTGATAGACGCGGGGATCCGTCACTTTTCCGACGAGTGTGATTGAATAGATGCGCTTGGCTTTTTGGAATGGTTGTCGCTTTGCCACAGTCCTCCTCGAGAAAGCGATGTCATTTCCTTTTCATATTCCGAATCTGTGGTTCAAGTCCTCCGATCTCGGTTAACTCGTTTGCTGACATCGTGTTTCACTTCTTGCGTTATCCTCCGTATGCAGATGGCGCACGACGCGGCTTCAACTTCTTCTCGCCTTCCTTAATTTGTCCATTTCGCTTAATTCGATCGAGGAGTTCCTCTGCAGACTCGAAAGAGCGCCCCTCGGCCTTGGCAAGTTCAAACTCGGTTGGCACCAGCTCACCACGAAATGCCTTGGCAAGAATGGCCTGGGTAATGCTGTCCACCCGCTTGCGCCCCTCAAGAAATCGCGCTTCAATCCGGTCGGCCAGCGTGAATAAGCTCTCCACCCTGCGAACAATTTCGTTTTGCTCGGGTAGGGAAGGGAGAAGCAAACGCAAAGCTTGAACTTCCTCGCTATTGATGTTGTTCACGCCGCTCGTCGAACGCGCCTTCAGTTCAATTTGGAGTCGAACGTCGTAGCTGGCCAAAACGAGATTGAGAAATTCTGGCGCAACTTTCAGTCGATTTGGGCGAAGCCGAATTAGGTAGCCAGCGTAGGCAAAGCCTTTTTGCTCTTGGCTGACTATGGCGGACCTCCCAACAAGTGACACGCTTCCGTTCGAGCGAATCAAGAGAATGTCACCCGGCGTCAGCTGCAGCTGGCTGAATTCCTTCGCCGGTAACTCTGCAAATTTAAGGTCTGTGTGGTCAATCTGTCCGCTGACTACGTTCGGAATCCTGAGCACCGGCACTCCGCGCTGTTCGTAGCCGCACTTCGATGCCGTTCCGTATTTGAGGCCTTCAAGAACGTCACCAACGGTTGACGGAAACCATCCATTTGGCAAATCTTCCGCACTCTCCGTTTCCTTCGCGCAGTTCTCCTCCCGCCAATCGGCTGTGAGGCGGCCGGAGCAGGCGGCAGCTAGGACAGATTGTCGGAAACGTTTGAGCAGCCCGGAAATTTTCACCAGCCGTCGCTGGCAGGTGTCCACTTGGTCCAACAGCTTCTCAAGCTTCTCCACAATTCGCTGCTGCTCGGCGACCGGAGGAACGAGAGCCCTCAATTTCTTGATGTCCTTCTGGAACAAGTGCGGAATGGCTGAGCCGGTTATTCGCTCGTGAGCGATAGCTTGAAACTGAGGTCCGCGGAGAAAGTGGAATAGGTATCTTTTGTTTAGCAGTTCGTTTTCGGGCCGGACTACCAGAATCGAGGAATTGACCGTGGTTGCGCCTGGAAGAGAGTCGATCATTCCTACTTTTCCAATGGTCCCATCTTTCGTTAAGAGAATGTCGTCGGCCAGGAGCTGGATTTCTGGCGATTCGTCGTATCGTTCTTGAGAAATGTGGTCGGTCTCCGTAAAGTCAACTTTCCCATTCTGTGCAATGTTCTTTACCGCCAAGAAGCGAGGTCCAGTTTTGCTATATTCAGAACTTTTTAGGCCGCGCCAGCCAATTCGCCCGGCAATATAAACATGGTCCTTAAGTTCGACCGACGACCATCCTTGGGGAAGATCAGAATTCATTTCTCAACGCCCTCTTCTTTTTCCACGAGTGCGACAATTTCGCGGAGGTCGTCCACTACGGCTTCGAGTTCGGTAATAGCTTCTGCGGCGAGATCCTCGGGATCGGGCAGTTCGCCGTTCTCTTCCAGTGATTCATCTTTGAGCCAGGTGACATCGAGCTTGTAATCGCGTTCCTTGATTTCGCTTAGAGAGAATTTTCGGAATCTGCCAGTCTCGCCAGTGTCGGTGCGTTTGCTCAGACCGTTTGGATCTTTGCCCCAGCACTCTTCGAACTCTTTGAAATGCTCCTCTGTGAGCGGGCGGTCCTTCTTTGTGATGCCCGGAACATTTGAACGGCCATCGAAGATCCAGACCGCCTCTGTTGGGCGACCCTTCTGAAAAAAGATAACGTTCGCCTTAATGCCTTGGCTGTAAGGAGTAAACGTACCGCGGGGCAAGCGCAAGATGGTATGCAAATTGCAATCCTGCATCAGGATTTCAAATACTTCACCTGCTTTACTTTCGAAAAAACAATTGTCCGGCAGAACCATCGCGGCGCGTCCGCCAAGCTTGAGCGTGTTCATTACGTGTTGGAGAAAATTGAGCTGCTTATTACTGGTCTCGATAGTGAAGTCATCACGGTCCGGAGCCTGATTCGCACCTTTCGTTCCGAAAGGTGGATTCGTAAGGACCACGTCGTAGCGCTCCCCGCGGTCTGGTTCGTAGAGAGTGTCACCCAAATAGATGTGGGGCTCAACACCGTGCAGATATAGATTCATGAGGGCGAGCCGGCGTGGCCGCGGAACCAACTCTTGCCCGTAATAGGTGGCTGTGCGGATTCGACGAGCATCCGACCGGTCGAACACTCCCTTGCTGACATCCACCAACCATTCATAGGAACAAACGAGAAAGCCACCTGTTCCACAAGCCGGATCCGCGATCGTGAAGCCTTGTTTACCTCGTGGGTCGGGTTTCATGACACGGCAGATCGATTTGATCAGCGGTCGCGGTGTGAAGTATTGGCCGGCGCCCTTCTTTCCTTCGCTCGCGGCTTTTTCCAGAAGCCCTTCGAAGGCTGCTCCCTTCACATCGACATCAAGGGCTGACCACTCCTCTTCATCAATCATGTCGATCAGTCGCCGGAGGTTTACGGGGTTGTTGAAGCGGAGGTCGCCTGAGTGAATATCGCGCCCAGGAGTCCTTCAGATTCACGAAGCTTACGGAGCAATTCACTGTAGCGGTCGGTGAGCGCGGTGCCCGAGAGAGCTTTCAGAGTGTCCCAATCGCAGCCCTTCGGAATCGCGACCGCCTTTTCATCTGCCATTTTCAGGAACAACAGATAGGTCAGCTGCTCGATGTAGTCGCCATAGTCCACGCCATCATGGCGAAGGGTGTGGCAGAATCCCCAAAGTTTTTGAACGATGTCACTCATGCCGCGATGGCTCCGTTAATTTCTCTTATAAGAATTGGCAGCCGGCCTTGAAAGACCTTTGAGGCGTTGCCCCAGCCGCCGACATCGGCAAACACAGGCTGATGTCTCGAAATCTTCTTGGTCGATCGAAAGGTTTTCTTGTAGGTGGATGCGGATGCGCTCCAGCCATTTCAGTTGCTGCGGACTGAATGTGTGTCCCTTGATGATCTGCTTGAATGCCCGTCCACGCGCTCCGCGGCGTTCAGCAACGGACTCTGCTGGTTCGCTGCATGCTTCACCATCGAGATTATATCTGCCATCGGCTTCTTATGCCGAATTTCGTGGGCGCGCTGAAGATTCTCTTGCGTGAATCGCTGAGGCGTAGCGGCCAGTTTGTCGCGAAGACCTTTCAGAACCTCGGGATTCCATCCTCGGGTGTTTCAGCAGGACGCCGATTGCCTGAACATCGGAAACATGCGATTTCACGTATTCAGAAAATGCAACAAGGTAATCCTCTGGTTTGTACTCCTTACCATCCAATCCTCTAATCAGCCACTCGGATGAAACCGGTCCTCCGTTGTATGTGACACGAAGAACACTCTGGATTTTCGTCTGATACTCCAAAAGCAGTCGCTGAAAGTCGGCATTCCTCAGTAGCCACATGGCCCCAGTGAAGTCATTTTTCAAGCTGCCGTAGAGGTCCTTTGCGAACGCTCCGACGTCACCCTCCGGTAAGTAAACAGCAAAGTCTTTTCGAGCGTCTCCGTGCATTTCCTTCTCGACGCGAAGGAGACGCTTGGTGAGACATCGAATGTTGTAATCGCGATCGCGGTTGGCCCAGATATCCTCGATGATTTCGTGCAATCGTGCGATTGGCTGGGATCGGGCGGTTCTGCTGTGATAGATGTTGCGTGCCGGAAGTACTCGAGCAACGTGCCGTCGAAGCAGTCGAAGACGACGAAGTGCGACTTGTCGGTGAACTTCTCGCCCTTGCGGGTACCGCGACCGAGCATCTGTTCAAACAAGATGCGCGATTTACGGGGCGGAGGAAGACGATAACTCGAGGTCCGGGATGTCCACGCCGGTGGACATCATGTCCACCGATGACGACGATGCCGGGTTCGGCCGGTTGCGGAACTCGCGGATACGCTGCAAGAGGCCGATCCACGGTGGCGTGCCGGTGATTTTCTGCACGAAGGAATCACCCCGCCCGAAGACATCGCGCGCAATGTCACGAATTGATCGGCGTGCGAGGTGTGCGGCAGGTCGTTGACGGCAAAAATCAGAGTCTTGGGAAATCGTCCGTATTGTTCTTCGTGCTCAAGCGCGTATTCCTTAATTTCCTCCAGAATTTTCCGGTTGGAGTCAGGCGACGTGATGTCGTGCTCGACTGCGGTGCGTGTCGAATTGCCGTTCGTCTTCCAGTACATCCATGCTGCTTCGCGCCGGTCTCCGGAGTCGACGACGCCGACTTCCTCGCCTTCCTTGAGGAAGATGCCCTTTCATGCGCACGTCGGATTTGATCTTCACGACGTCGTAATCGACGAGAAAGCCTTCGCGTACGGCTCGCTCGTATTCGTAGCGGTAGACGATGTCTTTGAAATAGGAAGTGGTGTGCGCGGCAGGCGTTGCGGTCAGGCCGATTTTGATGGCGTCGAAGTGGTCAAGAGTCTTCCGCCAGATCGCTGCTTCGGACGAGGTGTAGCCGCGGTGGCATTCGTCGGCAACGATCAGATCGAACGCGTGAATCGGGATGTCGATCTTTTCCGCTTCATCCTCAATTTCTTCTTCCCCGCCCCACACCGCTTCGCGACCAAACAAGTTGATCGTCATTCGCTGGATCGTGGAGATATAAACGAAAGCGTTCCCTGGTTTGGGAGAAAGCAGATACGAAGACGGGAGCACTTTGGGGTCGAACTTTTCTTCATCCCCAAAATCCTCTTTTTGAAATCTCTGACTGTATAGTTCGTAGACCTTGTCGAACTTCAATCCGTGATCGGCTTCGAATGAGGCGAAGGCTCGAACAGCCTGGGCAGCAAGAGAACGACGATCGACCAAAAAGAGAATGCGTTTGGCCACACCTGACTTCATCAGCCGGTAGATTTCGTTCACCATGGTGAACGTTTTGCCCGTGCCGGTCGCCATCGCTACCAACATGGCTCGCTTACGGTCCACGATAGCTTTCTCTATGGCGTCGTTTGCCTCTCGTTGGTAGGGCCGCAGCCTTACGCTCTTGTTCGGCTGAGCCTGTAGATGCCGCAATGATTCATCAGAATCACGCTGCAACATTTCGCTAAGCGCTTCGGCGGTGTGGAAACCAGCGATCTGTCGGGAGCGATTAAGATCGTGGCGAATATCGTGATGCCAGATCACATCTCCATTGGTCGAATAGAGAAATGGAACGGCAAATTCGCCGAAGCGATTTTCGGTGTGTTCAAGGCCTCTTGAATACCTTTCAGCCTGGATGAGGACGTTTTGGGGACCCAATGACAGCTTCTTCGCTTCAACAATTCCGATTATCTGGCCATCGGCGCAAAGCGCATAATCCGCGGGACCTGCTGCCGTCGGATATTCCTCGATGGCAAAGCAGTGCTGCGCCGACAACGGTTTCCCGTGAACGAAGGGTGCTACTTTCCATCCCGATGCCGTCAGCATCGAGTCAATGAGGCGTTTTCGTGTAAGCCACTCAGAGTTCGAGGGACTTGGGGGCGTTAAGTGAACTTTCATGTGGCGACGAGGGTACTATAAAGCAAAAACGCCTTCGCAGCAGTGGCTTCTCTTCTTTTTAAGACCAAAATCACAACTCCTCAAGGGAGGAGCCAGGCATGTGCTTAAAACGACTGTGCCCATACCGGATGGCGGGTACTTGTCCTTTGCCCCGGCTTTAGGCAAATTTGCCTTAAGCTGCCTATTTGACGGACGTCACCCTGCTCAATGTGTATGGCAAGAGTCCGGTAATACCCAACAACGCAATCAAGATTGGGACGGTGTCATCAATCTTGAACGAATAGCAGCCAATCGGTAGCAGTCGATGGAAAACATAGTAATAGGCGGCAGCCCATCCAACCGCACTGCCAATGAAGTTAAGCCATAGTTGGTGAAACCTCCAAGACGGGAGGCTCATCTTCCGCTTAATGAACTCATTCTCGGTGTCCACAAGAATTGCCACGGCCTTCCACGCGTAGAAGACGCTAAACGCCAATCCGACCACTCCGAATAAGATTTTGATGAAGAGATGCATCGTTTGCGGCTGACCGCCGACGTCAAAGCTCATTTGCGCTTCCAGTTGAACAAATCGTGTCTTCCGACTGCCTGAGAATACTTCGGATTCTTAATTTTAAGCCAGCCCGTACCATTGCTTTTATAGACGCCGCGTTTACGCTTTGCAACGATGCCTTCCAAATTCCGAGCGCAAATCTCCTCGAAGAACGCCACACCCTGAGTTTCGACATGCTGAGCGAAAATGATTTCTTTGCGGCGACTTTTCTTGATGAGTGCGTGCAGACGCTGTTTGCGCTCGACAAGTCCTAAGCTGCGCAAATCCTCGCCATCGATCCACAACAGGTCGAATGCGTAGAAGACTGGCGTGCCCTGTCGGGAGAAAAGCTGGTTGAACTGGCTGATGCCATTCCCGTCGATACAAATAATCTCGCCGTCCAAGATCGCGTTTTGAACCCGAAGCTTGCCTAACGATTGCTTCAACGCTTCGAACGATTTGAACAAGTTGCTGTTGCGGCTGACCAGTCGGCACGTTCCCTCTTCGACATAAGCGAGAGCGCGGAAGCCATCGTGTTTCAATTCGAAGATGTAGTCAGGGTCGTTGAAGGGCTTGGCGATACGTAAGCGCATTGGATGGATGCGGGGGAGCACTTCCCGATTTTATAGCACCTACCAGCGGAGTTTGGCACGGGCCAGCAGGGACATCCCGTACCATTACCCACTTCGTCGATTGATGTCATAACGAGGTCGGCCTCACGACGGCCCGAGTACACTGTTTCGGTGTTCACCCTAACAGCGCTCGGACCGAAGGAGGCCGAATGCGAATTATAGGATGTGATTTGCACGCTCGCCAGCAAACGTTAGCGATGCTGGATACGACGACGGGAGAGATGGTGAATCTGACGCTGATGCACGAGGGCAACAACGTGCGGGAGTTTTATTCCAAGCTTCTGCGCCCGGTGCTCGTCGGCATCGAAGCCACCGGGTCGATGCAGTGGTTTCTGAACCTGATGGAGGAGTTGGGGATCGAATGCCGAGTCGGCCATCCGGCCACGATTCGAGCGGCAGAGCCTCGGAAACAGAAACATGACCGGCGCGACGCGGATTTGATTCTGAAGCTGCTGGTGGAGAACCGTTTTCCGGCGATCTGGCTGCCAACCAAGGAACTGCTGGATCTACGGGCACTGCTCCTGCACCGGCATCAGTGGGTGAAGATCCGGACGCGGATACAAAACGCACTGCAGGCCATTGCCTTAGCGAATGGATTACGACGAGGTCCTGGTCTGTGGAGCTATGACGGGCAAGCCAAGATCGCATTCTTGCCGTTGCTACCCCATGCCTCCTATCGGCGAAGCGCGTTGCAGGCTCTGTACCGGAAGATGGAAGAGGAAGTCGAAAACCTGACGAAGCAAGTCGCCGAGCAAGCGGGCCAACGTTCCCGAGCACGACTGCTGATGACGCATCCGGGAGTAGGGCCGGTCACAGCACTAGCAACCGACGTATTCCTGGGCGATCCGAGGCGGTTCGTGGATGGCAAGGCGCTGGCCAGTTATGTGGGAATCATCCCGCGGGAATACTCCAGTGGAGAACGGCAGCGGCTCGGTGGAGTGACCAAACAAGGCAATCCGCTGTTGCGGTTTCTCTGGGGTGAAGCGGGTGCCCACGCGGTACGCCGCGATCCGGAGTTGAAGCGTTTTTATCGCCGCAAATTGGTCCAGAAAGGTCTGGGGAAAGCACGTGTGGCGGTGGCACGGAAGCTCGGGATCCGGCTATGGATCATGTTGCGGGACGAGATTGATTATGAAGAGTTCTGTCGTCGCGGGCAGAAGCAGCAAAGTGGTGCAGCCTGTGCGGGGATGCCAGAAACGGCGAATGGTGCGAATAGTCACCGGCCGATTGATTAGGCTACCCGCCCTCTCTGGATAGCCAGGGAGTTCGAATAACTCATCATGGTCGATGATGATCGAAGAGATGTTTGGTGGGCAACACCGAAGTGATGAAGTGACACGGGGCTGAGCGCGTAGGGTGGACACGGATCAGAGATCGACGGGGAAACGATCAGTCGAGAAACAGAGCGCTCTGGCGCAAGCCTACGGGTGTGCCTGAGGGAGAAGACCAAAGACTCAAGTAGGTAAGAAAAGATGAAAAACCCTCTTGACAACGGCCGGCCTCGTTAGAGGATATGCCGTTACCAGGATTTGAGAGCCGCCGATTCGCGGGCAGCAGTCCATTTGTGTGCCCGTGGTCACTGACGATGGTGTCCGGGCGCAGTAAAATTGCAGGATCAGTAACTAATCTGCGTGCGGCCTGTTTTCATATGCACAGAAACGGGGGCAACAACCGTTGTCATCGGTTCGCACTCTCCTAGTTGACGATTTCGAGGATTGGCTAGGCCAAGTCCGTTTGCTGCTTCAGTCGCGCCCAGAATGGCAGGTCATCGCTGAAGCGTCTGATGGGTCAGAAGCCGTTCAAAAGGCTGAAGCGCTGAAGCCGGACTTAATTCTGCTGGACATCGGTCTCCCGAAACTGAATGGAATCGAAGCCGCCCAGCAGATACGACAACTCTCTCCCAACTCCAAGATTATCTTCCTAAGTCAGAACAAAGACCCGGAAATCGTGCGAGCAGCTTTGGGCACGGGCGCGTTGGGTTACGTTCGCAAGACAGATGCCAGACGCGAATTACTGCTTGCCGTGGATGCGGTTCTTCGTGGTGAGCAATTTAGCTCAAACGGCTTCAAGTTCACCAATACCTGAAAAGCCAAAGCGTCTCATTGCCATTACCCGGAGTCACGCAAACTCAAACATTCAATGGATCTGCGACTGGCTCGAGAGGTATCCAGACTTCAATTCGCGTTCCTTCGCCGGGCCTCGAATGAATCTCGAATTCTCCGCCTAAGAGGCGTGCGCGTCCTTGCATGCTGAGAATGCCCAGCCCAGGTTTTTCCAGCGTGTTCGCATCGAATCCCATACCCTGGTCGCACAAAGAAAGGAATAATTTGTCGCCTTTATGGCGCAAACTCAATTGAGCCCTTTTAGTACCGCTGTGTTTCTTCAAATTCTGAAGTCCTTCCTGGACGATGCGAAACAGACATAAAGAAACTTCCGGCCTAAGGCTGCGTGGAATATCCTCAGATGCGAAATCGACTTCGATCCCTTGCTTCGCACCAAACTCTCTACACAAAGACCTTAACCCGGCGACGAGCCCCAAAGCGTCCAGTGTGGATGAATGCAATCGATGGGATAAGGTATGAAGATCGTCACCAAGCTCACAAACTGACTGCCTGAACTCGTCGAGCGTCTGTTTCAACCCATCTGGTGAATCAGGAAGTGTTTCGCGCAGTATTCTGCAATCCGAATGCAAGCAGTGCCACGCGTTGGCTAAAATCATCGTGTAGCTCTGATGCCAGTCTGCTTCGCTCCTTCTCCTGCGCCTTGATTAGGTGGCCGCTGAGTTGCACCTGGGTGTCTCGCGACTTCTTCAGTTCGGCTCGGCTGTACAGCAGGTAAGTGGCAAGGAGAGACAAGGCGAGAATTATCAGTAGTCCACTGATCCAGATCGCTTTAGTGCGTTCCCAAACTGAAATTTCGCGGAACAGCACGACGCTCCCGGGAGGAAGATCACTTTCCCTTAGTCCCCAGCGCTTTAGAGCTCGCCAATCGAACATGTAGGTTTTTACGCCACTTATCCTAGGTATGTCCTGCGGCTTTGCGCCACTGAGCAGCCTCAGCGCCATGGCTCCCGCAACCTTCCCTTGCTCTCTAAGGCTCGAAAGATAGCCCCCCACCTCTCCATGATTTATGTAAACATCGAACAAGCCAAAAACCGGCGCATTCGCTGCGGCAGCGACCATCGGACCTGTTTCGCTTGATTTGAACTGGGTCCCTGCCGTATCCAGCGATACTGAGGTGAACAGAACGAGAGTGTGAGGTGGCAGGTGCCTCAAACGCTCAAGCAGATCAGGCATAGCCAGATCCGTCATATAGGTAATGTCGAGATGGTCCGTGAATGCTTTCAGTTCCGCCTTCACGGTGGCTACCTGCTGTCTGTCGATATCCGATACGCCCCCTGCCACAACCACGTGCTCTGTGCCGGGCTGGAGCCGCAATGCTGCTTCCAGAGTCTTCGCCGGAGCCATATCATTGGCGACCCCCGTAAAGTCAGAATCTAGCGCGGGAGCGCCCGTCAAGATTCCGAGAGGCAGGCTAAAAACGATCGGAACGCCGGGAAACGCTCTCTGGTGAACCTCTTGCATAAGTTTGAGCGGGGATGGCCCGACCGTGATAATCACGTCTGGCTTGCGATTCTGATATCTATGAAGGTAGAAATCGCGAAACTCCTGCTGTTCGGCCGGATCAGGAAACAACACCGTATCCATATACTCGGAATAGAATTCAAGGTGATAGGGCGAATCATTCAGCGCAGCTTGGATTCCCTCATTGATGATCGCGATCGCGGGATAGGAAGTGTCCACTTCATTCAGAATCAGAATCCGCCGGATTTCCTTCGTGGGTTCCGCTCCAATCGGGTGTGACAGGAAAATGGCAGCGAGAGTCGCAAGCACAACCCAAAGGTGAGGTGTTCCTCCCAGGCCTTGTTTTGCAGGTTTGGGCCGACGATCATCTGACGGCGATGCCATATTTTAAACGTATACGACTGTCAGGACGAAGATCTCCAGCTGTAGGTGAGACTACTCTGATGGCGGAATGGATTCAAGTCCTGCAGATAAGCTGATATTTAAATTACTGACAAAAGTAGCAGCTGGGGGACTGGTACCCGCCGCACGACGATTCTCGTTGGAATTTTACTTGATTATAGAATTGGATAGCGTTACTTTCTTGGCCCCACCGCCCAACCGAGAAAAGTCAGGAGACTTTTCCGACTGATAACACGTCCGCGCACTCAATAAATTGCGCTCCGAAAGTCCTGTATGAGCAACGGCTTGCATGAGCGCCATCCGCTATACCGTAGCCACTGGCGTCCTTTTTTGCTGCTGGCCTTGACTGTTGCCCTAATGTCTTCCAGAGAAACTTCCAGTCAGACAGCCTCCACCGGAGCATTGACCGGCTTCACCCTGGACCCTTCCGGGGCAGTTCTGCCGGGCGTCTCCCTTCATCTCACGATAGAGGATGGATCTGAAGCGAGGTCCGCCACCTCGGACAACGATGGCCGATTTGGATTCTTCCTGCTGCGGCCTGGGACTTATGAGTTGCAGGCAAGCAAGGTTGACTTCAAATCCGTGAGTCAACGGGATATTCATGTTCACGTCGCCGAAATGCTTCGGCTCGAACTTCATCTTGAGCTCGCAACCCGTGTCGAACAGACGCAGGTTTCCTCTCAGCCACTGATGGTTCAACTAGACACATCGGCGCTCGGAAGAATTGCTAATCAAGACACGATCAGCGGTTTACCATTGGCGACGAGGAATTTCGCGCAACTGGCAGGACTGTCTCCTGGGGTAACCATCGGTGTTTACAATGCAGGAGAGCTTGGGACTGGGGGAACAGCACTTTCACAAATTAGGAAGTCCAATGATGGGATTTTCGTGCATGGAGCGCGCTCCTACGACAATAACTGGCAATTAGACGGAATTAGCGTCAGTGACGTGCAGGGTTCAGGCTCAATCAGCGGGGGGATCCCCATTCCCAATCCCGACACACTGGAAGAGTTCAAGGTGCAAACCGGACTCTACGATGCAGCGTTCGGCCGCGCTGTGGGCGCCAATGTCAGCGTGATCACGAAGACAGGAACCAACCAGTACCACGGGACAATTTTTGAGTTCTTCCGAAACGATGTTCTCAATGCAAACGATTTCTTTTTGAACGTGACCGGCCAACAACGGCCGAACCTCAAGCAGAACCAGTTCGGATTTGCGCTCGGTGGACCGATAAAAAAGGACAAATTGCTTTTCTTTGGCTCTTATCAGGGAACCCGACAGGTTAACGGAACCGCTTCTGGTCAAGCCTTGACTGCTTGCACCGCTAGCTTGAGCGAACCACCGCTCACCAATGACAGATCTGCGGCGGCGCTTGGGAAGCTATTTGGCGGCATGAAGGGTGCATTAGGGGGCGTCGCGATTGCACCCGACGCCTCGAATATCAACCCCGTTGCTCTGGCGCTCTTGAATTTCAAACTGCCCGACGGCAGTTTTCTGATTCCGACGCCTCAAACGGTTGACCCCTCGAAGCCCTTTGCAAGCAGCGGCTTTTCCGTCTTCACCGAACCTTGCGAGTTCGTGGAAAATCAGGGATTAGGGAATCTCGATTACGTGATTTCGCCCAGGAGCCAAGTAGCCGCGCGATTCTTCATCGCAGAAAGCAATCAGTTGGTTACTTTCCCGGGCGGCGCCTTGAACCCAGTGGGTAACATTCGCGGGTTCGACAGTCCGGGCAATTCCGAGTTCGTTGTTTTTTCTCTTGCACATACATACGTACTGAGTAATGCGTTCCTTAATCAGGCAAGGATTGGATTCGTTAGGACAAGTGCCGGAATGTCTGCCGATGCCCCGTTCAAGTGGTCTGATGTCGGCGTATCGGAAAGCGACATGAATGAAAATAACGAACTGCCCAGCCTGAATATTCTGGGTTCCGTCAGCATGGCCAGCGTACTTCCTCGAACTTATACGCAAAATAGCTTCGTCTTCAACGATGTTCTTAGTTTTATCAAGGGTTCCCATGCCCTGAAATTCGGAGGCTCGCTTACCCGATTGCAAGATAATCTTGACTTCGCTGGGTATGGTTCGTTTGTGCAGTTTCTCAGCTGGCCGGATTTTCTACTTGGCCTAGATGGAAGTAGCAACGGCACCGACTTTAGTAATGTTTTTGAATCCCTTGATGGCTTTGGCCTATTGAATCGTGACTTTAGAGTGTGGGAAGCCTCGGGATTTGTACAGGATGACTATCGGATTAGGCGGTCGTTGACCCTGAATCTTGGGTTGCGTTACGAACGAGTGGGACAATTCGGCGACGACCTCGGCAGGAACTCGAGTTTCGATGTCAACAAGGCGGATGCAAGTCCACCACCGAGTGGAAGTCTTGATGGCTACATCGTAGCCTCTAACTTTCCGGCCACTGTTCCGCCGGGAGTGACGCGCGTAAACAACACCTTTGGAAATTATGGCGAGGGACAAAACACGATTGCTCCCCGAATAGGCTTTGCGTGGCAAGTCTTGCCGAAGACAAATCGGCTGGTGCTGCGAGGAGGGTACGGCATCTACTATTCTCGGCCAACCGGCCAGACCTCTACACTATCCGTGCTCGCTGCACCTTTTGCCTTGAGCCGAATTAACACCGGACTGACGAACGCGGCTGCGACGTTTCAAGCACCCTTCGCACAGCCATTCCCCACTCCGGAGTCCTTTCCAATGTTTCCAGCCTATTCTCCGACTACGGAGTCCTCGGTCAATGCTCTAGCCCCCAACTTTCGGCCAGCAATGGTCCAACAGTTCTCATTGAACACCCAGGTTGAAGTAAAGCAAGGTTGGCTGTTAGAAGTCGGATATGTGGGTGCCCGGGGAACACACCTGCAGCGCTTCCGTTCGCTGAATCAGGCGCTTGATGCATCTCCAAGCCACCCGATCAATGGCGTGACCTCAAACACATTGGCTAACATCGGATTGCGGGTTCCCATTCCTGGGATACGCCCCGACTCTCTTCGCGAAACGGAATCGGAGGGCAGTTCCTGGTACAACGGCCTGGAAACGAGCCTAACGAAGCGGTTGGGGCATGGCCTTCAGTTCCTCGCCTCCTACACCTTCTCGAAGACTCTGGACACCGATGGCGCCGATATTAACTCCACGTCGGCAAATAATGCGCTGACGCTCGGAGACCAAAACTCTCCAGGTCAAAGATGGGGCCGAGCCAGTTTTGATCGCACGCACCGATTTGTGTTCAGTGAAACTTGGACCCTCCCTGGGCCCTCCCATGGGTTTGAACGTCCTTTCTTCGGAGGTTGGGAGGTCGCTGCGGTAGTCACGATTCAATCTGGTAGTGCGCTCACCATTGCGGATACCAATGCCAATAACGTGTTTGGGATCAGCGAAGATCGGGCAGAGCTGACCGGTACGTGCAACAAGAACCAATTTGTCTCACGGGGGCCGATCGGGTCTAAACTCAACAACTATTTCAATGCCTCCTGCTTTACGACTCCGCCAATTATTGGTGCGGATGGCATCGGGACGGCGTTTGGCAACAGCGGGACCGGAATTGTGGACGGTCCCGGTCAAGCAAACCTGGATCTCTCACTTTCAAAAACCATAATCGCCAATTGGCCGATAGAGAAAAGTAGCGTTCAATTTCGTGCCGATTTCTTTAATGCACTGAATCATCCCCAGTTTGCCAATCCCGATACCAACTTCACCTCACCGACGTTTGGCGTTATCACCAGCACTGCTGTCAACCCCCGTGTTATCCAGCTGGCTCTAAAGCTTGCGTTCTGACAATTCAGCCCTTACGTCACTCTGGCGAGGGGTTTCCCCAGTGGTGCGGTATTCATTTCCCACAGGTATTGTGAGCAAAGCATCCTGAATCCCGCCAGGTTGGCGCCTCTGGGTACGTTTGAGAGGCAAACA